>CAVXHP010000005.1:0-160562 GCA_963761725.1 uncultured Cytophagales bacterium
AACCACAGGCTATCGCTCGTTTTTAACGAGTGATTTATATGTATTCGGCTTGTAGCCGTGGTTTTTGTGTTTTTTATTCAAGTAGTCTTTTTTCCTATCAGATAAATAAATCTTCTCAAAGCAAGTCCAAAAACAAAGACTTGCTTTTTTGTTTTTTTTGTATCTTTACAAAAAAACAAAAAACTAATATGGGCAAAAAACTAATTCGTTTTGACTGGGCAATGAAAAAACTACTTCGCCATAAAGCCAACTTTGGTATTTTGGAGGGGTTTTTATCTGAATTATTGCGTTTTGATGTAACTATTGAAAGTATTTTGGAGAGTGAAGGAAATAAACAAGATGAATATGACAAATACAACCGTGTTGATATTTTAGTAAAATCAGATAAAAATGAGTTGATGCTGGTAGAAGTGCAAAATGATTCGGAAGTAGATTATTTCCATCGTATGTTGTATGGAGTTTCTAAATTAGTAACTGAATATATAAAAGAAGGCGAACCTTACGGAACTATCAAAAAAATCTATTCTATCAATATTGTTTATTCTGATTCAGAACAAGGCAAAGATTATGTGTACCAGCACAAAGGAGGGTTTGTAGGATTACACAAAAATGATATTTTGCAACCTACGCCACTTCAAATATATTACATTTTAAAAGTAAATAACTTTAATGACGTGGCTAAGGATACACTTGATGAATGGTTTTATTTCCTCAAAAATAGCGAGGTTAAAGACGATTTTAAGGCAAAGGGTTTGGACAAGGCAAAAGAAAAATTACAGTACGAAAGTCTGAGCGAAGAAGAAAAGAAAATGTATGACCGTTTTCAAGAAAACAGACGTATTGAAAATAGTGTAACTTATACGGCTAAACAAGAGGAAAAAAGAACGATTGCTAAAATTGCAATTAAAAAAGGACTTGACAACGAATTTATTTCAGAACTAACGAGTCTAACTACTGAACAAATAGAGCAGTTACGAAATGACACAAAAGACTAAAAACTGGGCATAACATCAACTTAGAAAAAATGAGCATAAAGTTTTGACACAGATTTTTGAAAGATAAATAATTCTGACAACGTTTTTTTTTCACAACAAAGCATTTTTACAGAAGAACACAATTCAAAAAAAAAGGAATTTGATTTTACTCAAATTCCTTTTTTATGCAATTATATCAAATTCAAAAGAATGTATAAAATTAAAAGGTAAACCGTTTTAGCTTCGCTGACTTAAAAGTTCCCTACAAAAAAACGTATTCGTAGTTCTCCTTTAACTCTTTAAACTCTGTGGTTAAAAGTATTCATAGTTCCTTATTTACGTTGAAACAAAAACTTCACAAAATCAAAAGCCGAATCGGCTATATTTCTTCCGATTAAATCCATTGCGAAATTGACTGTTTTTTCTACGGCTGCATCTGTTCGTTCAAAGTTTTTGCTGTCATCTCTTACCCAAAAGCGAATTAAAAATTCAGTTTCTGCCCAAAGTAATTTATCGTATTTTTTGCTGATAAACATACGCTGTTCTACTTCACCTGTGTCCATGCCTTCTTCCAAAAGAACATTTATATATTCATAAAATCCATTTTTGAAGTCGGCTAATACTTTTCTTCTAAATCCTCCATTTCTTGCACTCAGTTCATTAGTTACAAAACTTCTATTTTCCTTTAACACTTCTATTAATGTAAAGTAAAAAGCAAGTAATTTTTCACGAACCATATATTCATTATAAACAGATTCGGAACGCAAACGCTGAACTGTTTCAGTTAGATATTCTCCCCAAATTTCTTGTTCTATAGTAGCAAAACTAGAATAATTATCATAAAAATACTTTTCATCTTCTCCTAATTCTGCCATCAAATTATAAGGCGTAGCAGGAGCTTTTCCGTGTTGTCTGATATACTGAATAAAGGTATCTTTTATTTGTTCTTTTGCTGTGGTGGTATTTTCCATTTATGTAAAACTGGTTTTTGATTTAATTTTTTGGTTCAATTTTTCTATAGTAGTTATTTACTAAGTTATTCTAAACGAAATTTAATGTAGAATGGTTTTGTTATCAAGATTTTGAAAAATGTAACTGCATAAGAATCAAAATGATATTCTATATCAAAAAGAGTATTTTCACTCCTCCTCAATCTCTTCAACCTCTGTGGTTCAAAAGTATTCTCAAAACTTCCAAGCTCGTCCATTTTCTCCATACAAATCATCATAGACACGATGAGCAATATCAAAACTACGATATTTTTCTGCAATTTCTCTTATTTTTTGATGCAATCCTGTTTCTTCTTTATGTATCAAAAGCTCGTTTATTTCTTCTGCAATTCGTAAATATTCTTTTTCTGTAAACTCACTCATAATCGAACCTATTTTATACTTTTCTATCGTGTCCGAATCGTCCGAAATGTTTGGCGTAATGACAACTGGCAAACCCATTGACCAATATTCCCCTGTTTTGATAGGTGTTCCATAACGCTTCGAAGCAGCAGGTTTGAAAGGCGTAACTCCAAAATCTCCTAGTCCAATATAAGCAGGAATATGTTCGTGAAAAACAAACTGTGTAGTTACTATATTTCTATCTAAATTACTCACTTTGCAATACAAATTTATTTCCTCTTCTTTATGTGAAGTCAGTATCAAAACTCTAAATTTATCTCCCCAAAAATTATGACAGACTTTCCAAAAATCAAATATTTCTTTCTCTAAGTAAGAACCCCCAAATTTCCCTGCATAGACACTTACTATTTTATCTTTTAAACTTAATTTCTCTAAAAGCTGTGGGTCTTTTCGTTTATCAAAATCAAATAAATCTAAGTTCACGCAAGCAGGTTTTGATTCCAAACAACGGTCTGAAACATCAATTCCATAACGGTTTTTAGCATAATTTTTCATTTCGTTTACACACGGAATAAAAGCAGAAGCATGACGAGCTTCCATTTTCTCTAAATTCCAAAGAATTTGAAAAGCACGGCTATTTTTTGTCCAAGTATTACTTTCTAACATTGTTTCTGCGTGAGGTTCGAAGCTATCAATAATTAGCTTTTTTCCTGTAATTTTGGATAAAATAAGTCCACCAGCACCAGCAGTTACACAAAACGGATGTATAAATTTTATTTTTTTTGTAAAAACAGTTTTTACCAAAGTACTGATTATTCGTGTCCAATTAAGCATTGCATGAGTTCCGAAGGGATAATAAGGAAAATCCAATAAATGAATATCAAAATTATTCTTGAGTTCTGTCTTTATTTGTTTTTTTTGTTCTTCGCTCATCTTAAAATGAGGCTGTTCTAGCGTCATTAAATAAATTTTGCTACCTTTTGGCAAATATTTTTTCATAATCTTGACGTAAGGCAGCGTATAAGTTTGCGTTAGTGCATCTCTAAATGAAAAAAAAGTAGGTACAAGAATATGAGCAGGCTTTATGATAGTGATTAGTGATTAGTGATTAGTGATTAGTGATTAGTGATTAGTGATAGAAATTGCTTTTCTCTTTAATTGTTTCAAAACTCTTGTTATCTAAAAAAATATATTCGTAATTCGTAATTCGTAATTCTTCAATTATTATTTTCCAAGACCTATTTAATATGAAATTCATCACAAAATTAAGCGTATTATTTACAATTTCAATATTTGCTGTTTTATTGGTATTGTTTACGGCTTGCCAAACCGAAGAAATTATGAAAGAAGCAATCGGTATCACTTGGATTCGCTCTTTTGAAGACGATAAAAATGGCGTAGAAGCCTACCGACCAGAAAGCTACGATTTCCCTCCTGCTCGTGGTCGTGAAGGATGGAAGTTTGAAGAAGATGGAACACTCAAAAAACAAGCCATCGCACCAACAGATGGCTATATTACAAAAGAAGGTAAATGGGAAGTATACCGTATCGAAGACAATAAAAGTACACTACATATTGAGCTAGAAGCTCAAAAAATAGTTTATGAAATTATTTCAGTCTCTGATTCAATTCTTTTTGTAAAACCAATAGATGTAAATTAGGTCAATAATTTATCAGTAAAAACTTATTTTGGGATTATTAAAATAAATAATTTGTTATTTTTTAATAGCCAGCAATTTACATTCGTAATTAGCTTCGCTGCTTGCTTGAGCAGGTCGTAATTTTTAATCCGTAATTATTTCTTATGAACTATTCTATTCTTCGAATACAAATTTATACTATTATAGAGCGTGGCGAAAAACATGATAAAAAAAGTATCTATTTTGATTACTTTATCATTGTGCTAGTTCTTTTAAGTGTAATTTCTACAATATGGGAATCTTATCCAGCAGCACAAGAAAAATATGGAACGTATTTCCATGCATTTGAAATTTTTTCAGTTATTATTTTTACAATAGAATATCTACTTCGGCTCTGGACTGCTCCTCTCAAATTCCCTCATTTATCAGCAGCGAAAGCCTATATAAAATATGCAACTTCATTTATTGCAATTATTGATTTAGTGGCCATTTTGCCATTTTATTTGCCTTTTTTGGGAGTAGAAGATTTGCGACTTTTGAGGATGATGCGATTACTTCGTTTATTGCGTGTTTTCAAACTCAATCGTTATTCTCGTGCCTTAAATTTGGTGTATGATGTCCTTAAAGAACGAGGAGAGGAACTTGTAACTACTGTCTTTTTTGCACTAATTTTACTTCTCGTTTCCTCTACACTTATGTATTATGTCGAACACGAAACCAATCCAGAGGGTTTTCCAAATATTATTGCTACACTTTGGTGGGCTGTCGTTACACTAACTACGGTTGGTTATGGTGATGTTGTACCTGTTACTATGTTAGGAAAAATATTAAATGGACTAACGGCTCTTATCGGAATTGGTGTAGTGGCATTGCCTACCAGTATTTTGAGTGCAGGTTTTTTGGAAAAAGTTCAAGAACGCAAAAGAATAGAACAGGAAAAGACAGAACAAGCAGAAAAACAACTTTTACAAGAACTTAGAGAACGAAATGGAGAAAATGAAGAACTAACAAATCATTCTACACACCTTTGTTATTGTCCTCATTGTGGAGGAAAATTGCCTGAAATTAGTTAGAGAAAGTATAGATAAATACTGAAAACATACTGGAAAAATTATTGGAACAAGCAAAAATAGGAGAAGCCTTTAAAACTTAGCTTTCTAAAAAATAAAAACCATTTTATTAAAAAAATCAATAAAAAATACTAACTTAGACTTGTAAAGTTTGAAAGAAGCATGTACTTTGCTTAAAAAATATAAAAAAACAAACTGAGATTAGATTTTATAAACCAGCAAATAACTTAAAAATTCCCTTATGTCTTCTACAATGGGCGAAATAGAGATAGCCGAGCTACGCAAACTGACCACTTTCATTAAAGAAAAATTTGATTATAGTTTTAAAGATTATGCTATGTCTTCTTTTCGAAGACGTATTAAGCGTATGCTTGATTTATATAAACTTCAGACTGTTGATGAACTTATTCATATCCTAAATACAAAAGAGGATTTCTTTGAAGAATTTGTTTCCGAACTGACTGTAAATGTTACCGAAATGTTTCGTGACCCCACTTTTTGGCGTGTTTTGCGTGAGCATATCATTCCCAACATTATGCTCAATCACAACAAAATAAGTATTTGGCATGCGGGATGTTCATCTGGAGAAGAAATAATTTCGATGTCTATTGTCTTAGATGAAATGGGTATTTTGGATAAAGCAAAAATTGTAGCGACAGATATTGACCGCTCTATTATCGCAAAAGCAAAGGAAGGACGTTATCCACTAAAACACATGGAAGTAAATCGTAAGAATTATTTGCGTTATCAAGGAAAATATTCACTAGAGAAATACTACACAGAAGTAGGCTCAGAAGCTGTAATTAATAAATCTCTTTTGGAAAATGTATCGTATCGCAAACACGATTTGGTACAAGGAGGCGTTTTTTCAAAATTTGATTTGGTTTTGTGTAGAAACGTAATGATTTATTTCAATCAAACGCTTCAAAATCAAGTTTTGCACCGTTTACACGAAAGTTTGTTTAAATATGGTTATTTAGTTATTGGCTCAAAGGAATCTTTGATTTGGTGTGATATTGCTCACAAATTTATTGTAGTCAATAATGAAGAAAAAATTTATAAAAAAATAAAAGATTAATTTATTACTTATAAAGTATAATCTTATGATAGATTATATAAAACTATCTATTTTCTTGTAAAAAAATTATAATCGTAATTTTTAATTCGTAATTCGTAATTGTTCCTAATTAAGCTAATTTTGAGCTAAATGGTAAAAGACATACATCTTTCAAATAAATATAAAGCAGTTGTTATTGGAGGTTCAGCAGGAAGTTTTCAACCTATAGTCCAAATTCTTTCCGCTATTCCTCGTGAATTTCCATTGCCTATATTTTTATGTTTGCATAGACTCAAACATGTTCGTCATGGCTTTGTAGAAGCTCTTT
Organism: uncultured Cytophagales bacterium; assembly: GCA_963761725.1. Classification (GTDB taxonomy): domain Bacteria; phylum Bacteroidota; class Bacteroidia; order Cytophagales; family Bernardetiaceae; genus Bernardetia. The sequence continues at coordinate 6,422 of CAVXHP010000005.1, forward strand.
CTATAAAAAGTCAGAAAGATATTATCGAGCCGACGGACAAAGAAAGTATAAAAAAAGGAATTGTTTGTCTTGCACCAGCCAATTATCATATGGCAATCGAACTGGGTAATTCAATCTCTCTAAATACTGAAGATTTAATAAATAATTCTCGTCCAGCTATAGATATTACTTTTGAGTCGGCAGCTTATGTATATCGTGATAAACTAATTGGTATTTTACTTTCAGGAGCAAACAAAGATGGAGCTATAGGAATGCAGAAAATAAAGTATTGAAAAGGTCTTACAATAATTCAGGATATTGAAGAAAGTATGATTAATGCAATGCCATTGGCTGCAAAAAATATTGTAGATATTGACTATGAATTAAAAGTAGATGAAATGATAGATTTCTTATTACAACTAAATAAAATATATCAATAATAACAACTACAACGTACCTTTTAAGGTGCGAAAAAATAAGACTAAATGAAAAAATTCTTTCAAAACAGTACTTGGTTTGGTCTAGCAATAGGAATATATGCTATCGGCATTTTTGTGTCTGGCTTCTTATTACTCCGATTAAGTGAAACGCTATCAGATGCAGGTATTTTGAATGAAAATAGTAATTTTCTAATGGGTTTTATCCTTTCGGAATTACTCTTAGGGCTTATTTTGATGGTTGCTTTTTACGTACAATGGCAAAGAAAACAAGCACAAGGGGATATTATTTATGTGGATAGATACGTAACAGAGGAAATAGATGAATCTGAAATAAAAATGAGAAGTTTAGACTGGAATAGTCAGAGAGAAATCTTATCAAAACTTCTCACAAACTCAAATAAAAAACAGGCGTCAAATAATATCCTAAAACACATTTGCAACGAATTGGAAGCTGTTTCAGGAGCTTTTTATATAGCACATTCAGATACTGATTTGAGAAGAATAGAACTTGTAGCTGCCTACGCCTTTGCATTGCCTGAGAGTCAAACTTTATTTTATGAATTTGGAGAAGGAATTGCAGGGCAAGTAGCCAAAGTAGGACAAAAAACATATATCAAAAACATTCCAGAAGGGTATCTCAATGTTCTGTCTGGTCTAGGAGAAAGTCAGCCTTCTGTTCTTTTGGCTGTTCCGATTCAGCAAGATGATACAGACAAGGAAATAAAGAAAAATCCAGTAAAAGGAGTAATTGAGTTAGCTTCTTTCAAAGATTTTACAGATTCACAAAAAGATTATATAGATAAAGTTGCTGATTTGATAGCCAAACATCTATAAAAATTTAAAATTATTAGTTACTTTTAAGAATAAATAAAAAGTAAATCAAAATATTAATTAAACTCTATGCTCAATCGATTCAGCATTCGTAACAAAATCACGACACTACTCTTAGTAGTAGTGCTTATGGCTGCATTGGTACTTAGTTTGGTTTCTTACAATCGTGGTAAAGAAGCTGTTGAGCAGCGTTATTGGCAAAACTTAAAAGTAATTAATACGCTGAAAAGTAAAGAAATTCAAGGTGTTTTTTCTCAAATTACTTCCCATGTGGGTCTGCTTCAAGAGTATTCTTCCGTTCTTCAATCGCTTCGTCAAGTAAATACAATTGATGAGAGTGAATACACAGATACCTTAAAAAATAAGCTCCGTTTGGCATTAGATGCCTCATTATTGCCTTTTCAGAAAACGTATAATTATCCGAATTTGGTTCTTGTAAATAAAGATGGTAGAATAATTTATAAAACTAATTCAGCAGCCGATTATCTTATTTTTGGTAGAATTTATGACCGTTATCAAGTTTTATTAACTCATGCAGGTGATGGAATTTATTTTAATGAACCACGAATAGCAAAAGAACTTTCAGGTACACCAAGCCGTATGGAAGCCATTGCACCTATTTATGACCCAGAACAGAATTATCTTATTATAGGCTATGTCATTGCAGAGCTTGATATGCAAGTTGTCTATGATGTAGTTGCTGACACAACAGGATTAGGAGAAACAGGTGAAATAGTTTTGGGAAGGCAAAAAAGTGCTACTACAATTACTTTCCTAAATGATTTAAAATCACAGCGAGCCAATACTCCAAAAATTACAGGAGATGGAAAAGCAGAAGGATTAGAAAGAGCATTAAAAGAAAAAACTACAGGATACGGATTTTCAATAGATTATAAAGGAATAGAAACGCTTTCAGCTTGGAATTACATTGAACCTGTAGGTTGGGGAATTGTTACACAAGTAGATAAAAGTGCCGTAGAAAGTGATTTGAATGGACTTGTAATTGCTTTTATCCTAACTGGAGCAGTTATTATTATAGTTGCTGGTGGTCTTGCTTTTGGATTTTCTACTGTCCTTACCCGTCCTATCGAACGCCTACAGGTAGTTTTAGGAATTGTAGCGAAAGGAGAATTACCTAGAGAAATAAAGAAGGAAACTAACGACGAAATTGGTCAGATGACCGAAGCTGTTAATAATCTAGTACAGGCTCTAAAACGAACCGCTGACTTTGCCTATCAAATTGGAAAAGGGAATTATAAAGCCTCCTTTAGACCAATGGGAAATAATGATACGTTCGGAAATGCACTCATTACAATGCGAGACAGCATTCAAGATGCAGACAGCAAAGACAAACAGCGTAATTGGATTGTCTCAGGTGTGGCAGAAGTAGGACAGATTTTGCGTGAATATCAAACTATTGAACTGCTTTCAGAAAAGATTATTGCTTTTATTACAGAAAAAATAAACGCTGTTCAGGGTAGTTTTTATATTGTAGAAGAAGATGAAATTACACAAGAAAGTAGTATTGAAGTAAGTGCAACCTATGCGTATCACAAACGAAAATATCTCAAAAAATCATTTCGCTTTGCAGAAGGGTTGGTGGGACAAGCAGCCATTGAGCAAGATATTATATTGCGTACCGAAATTCCAGACGATTACATGACAATTAGTTCAGGTCTTCTGGGAGAACAAAAGCCGAAAGCCTTACTTGTTGTTCCTCTTATTACCGATGAGAAAGTTTATGGAGTAATGGAATTTGCAGGACTTGCACGTTTTACGAATACAGAAGTGAATTTTGTTCGTGAGATTAGTATTATCATTGCCAGAACTATCTTTAATATAAAAATCAATGACCGTACTATTTCTCTTCTTCAAGAATCCCAGCAGATGAGCGAAGAGCTTCAACTACAACAAGAAGTTTTGCGACAAAATGCAGAGGAAATGGAATCTACACAAGAAGAACTTCGCAAATCCAATGCACGATTGGAAGAACAAATATTAGAAGTAAATCGTACTCAAAAACGTATGCAGGTTTTGCTAGAAAACGCATCAGAAGTAATTACGATTTATGAAAAAAATGGAAAAGTTCGTTATATAAGTCCGTCTATTGAATCTATTTTAGGTTATGAGCAGTCAGAACTAATTGGTACAAATGATGTTGATAATGTTCAGCAAGCAAGTAAAGAAACATTTAGACAACTATTTGAAAACCTTCTAGAACATCCAGATGAAAATATTACTATCCAATATGAGTATCGTAAGAAAAATGGAGATGCTGTTTGGTTAGAGGCAACAGGAACAAACCGTTTGAGTGACCCAGCTATTCGTGGAATTGTAATTAATTCTAGGGATATTACAGAGCGAAGACGTGCCGAACAAGAATCCCGTATGCGTGGACAGATGCAAGCACTTTCTGAAAATTCGCCTGACCTTATTATGCGTATCAATCCCGAAGGAAAGATTTTCTATGTCAATCCAACCATCAAAAATCTTACAGGTTTGGAGGCTTCTACACTGACAAATAAGATGATGAGAGGTTCGCAGTTGCCAATTGCCATTGTCAAACGAATTGAAGAAATCACTGATAAAGTAAATCGTACAGGAAATAAAGTACTTAGAGAACTAGAAATTGATTCCGTTGCTGGAGAGCGTGTTATGCAAACAACAGCTATTCCAGAATACAACGACCAATCCTATTTAGAATCTATTTTAATAGTTTCTCATGATATTACAGAACGTAAACGAACTGAATTTGAGGTAAGAGAAACAAATAGAAAGATTTCTGAAAGTATTAATTATGCAAGACGTATTCAAAGTGCAATTTTGCCAGAAAGTCGTCATCTGCAAAGTATTTTTCCAGATTCATTCATTTTTTATAAACCTAGAGATATTGTTAGTGGAGATTTTCCTTGGTATGTACAAAAGGGGGATGATATTTATATTGCTGCCGTTGATTGTACAGGACATGGAGTTCCAGGAGCTTTAATTTCATTGATTGGATATTTTATTCTGAATGAAATTCTGAGTTCTAGTCAGGTTGTTCTTTCTCCTGCTCAAATATTAGATAGGCTAAATAAAGGAGTTGCACAGACTTTGAGGCAAGATACAGAAGGAAATACTAAAGACGGAATGGACATTGCTCTTTGTAGAATTAATAGAAAACAAAAAAAGGTAGAATTTGCTGGAGCACATCGTCCTTTGTATATTTTACCAAAAGAAGGTAATTTGATACAAATAAAGGGTGATAGAAAACCTATTGGTGGAGGTGCTATTTATAGTGCCAGCGATGATTTTAGTAATCATACTCAAAAAATTTCGGAAGGAGATTCAATTTATATTTTCTCTGATGGTCTGCCCGACCAGTTTGGAGGAGATGAAGATAAAAAGTTTTCATCAAAACAAGTACGAGAAATTTTAGTAGAAAACAGAGAACAAAATATGGAAGAGATGCATACTACCTTCGAAAACCGTTTTGAAGAATGGATGGGAGCTAGTAAGCAAATTGATGATATTTTGATGATAGGTATTAAGTTTTAATATTTTTATTTGGACAAATGAAGATAATTTTTAATTTATTTTAATTCTCTCTTTGTTCTTCTAATAATTTATACTAACTTAAAGCCATATTTAAAGATATAGACAGAAAATAACAATGATATTGTTTATACACTTTCTTTTTTTATACAATTAGGTTTAAGAAAAAAGATATTTTGTATAAATAATGTTGATTTTCGCCAAAAAGGCTTTTTATTTGGATAAAACCTTTGCTTAGAACACTGTTTTCTATGTACTTTTGCCAAACAGAACTAGTAGAGAGTTTATCAGTTCGGATAGTAGAGTATATAACTCAAAATATTTTAAAGAAAATCTCAAGACATTTAAGCTCCTAACTATGAAATATATCTATGACTTACATAAAGTTATGCTCAAACAGAGCTTGCTATTAGTATATGAAGGCGAGTTCAATCAAGAAATAACAAAGTCCGTTTTGGCGATGGCAGAACGTAATATGGATTCCTTTGGCGAACAGCGTAAAGTCAAAACAAAGGTGTTTAATGTAATGATGGAATGTATTCAAAATATTGTACGTCATTCAGAAAGCTATCAAGAAGATATTTATGGGAAAAATAATGCTATTTTTTCTCTAGCCAAAACAGATGACCATTATTTTGTTCTTTCTGGTAATCCTCTTTTTACTGCAGATATACCAAAACTTGAAAGCCGTCTTAATGAAATTAATCTTATGGATAAAATAGCATTAAAGGAAGAATACAAACGAATCATTAAAACAGGACGAATAGACCCCATAAAGGGAGGAGCAGGACTAGGTTTTATTGATATGTCAAGAAAATCAGGTAACAAGATACGTTTTGACCTTGAAAAAATTAACGATGAACTTTCATTTTTCTCTCTTCGCATGACAATTGATAGAAATCCAAATGCAGAAGGAGATGATTAATTAATCAAAAAATAAGAAGTATATTGCAAGACTTCTCAAAAAAAGTCAATTTAATTTGACAATTCAGTAGATAATATATCAATTCAACTTACAACTCATTTTAGCAATTACATACTAAAAATACTCTATAAAGAATATGGACGTAATCAACTTAGAACCGACAGAAGACACTCCAAAAGTAATCTTAGATAAAGACCGCCAGGTATTCGAAATATCGGGTCGTTCTCTTCCTGAAGATGCAGCCGAATTTTATCAACCTATTTTAGATTGGTTGGACGAATACGAAAATCAAGTAAATCCAGATACTAAGTTTATGTTTAAGTTGGAATATTTCAACACAGCATCATCAAAACTTATCTTAGATATTCTTTCTAAATTAGAAGAAATTGAAGGTGCCTCTGTAATTTGGTATTTTCACGAAGATGATGAAGATATGGAAGAAGCAGGAGAAGAGTTTTCTGACCTTGTAGATATTCCTTTTGATTTCAAGACTTATTAGTTAAAATAATTTGTCAAAGTTATCTTAACTACGTTTTTTTTGTATAAAACAATGATTCATTTTATGTAATCGTTTTTACACAAAAATAATTTATGCAATTTGCAATACTATAAATTATTGATTATCAATCATTTAATTATTAATTGTCAATTATTTTTATAGGGTAATTTCGCTTAGTTTTCTCTATTCGAAGTTTGCCCTTTTATGCCTTTTGAGTAAATTTGTTTTTTAATGAAGTTTTTACTACAACTCTTAATTATAACACAGTACTACCAAAGGAAAAATAAGTATTAGAAATCAGATAAAAATGTAATTTTGAAATTACCTATCACTAGTAATTACTTATTAAATTTTAATTAGCTTCGCTGCTTTAACAGGTCGTAATTTTTAATTCGTAATCCGTAATTGATTCTAAAGAATATGAGTGAAGAAATACTAAAAGCCTTAACCCAATTATTTGCAGTTGTTTCTAAACAAGACGGTGGCGTATCTGAAGCTGAGCGTAATTTTGTTATTCGATTCTTCGAACAAGAATTGGATAGAAAAAGGCTCGGTGAATATGTTGCTCTTTATGATCAATATGCAGAATTTGGAGTAGAAGTAGAAGATAAAAAAGGGGAAGAAGCAACAGAAGAAAATCCTGAGGATATAGTAATAGACAAAAAAGGCAAAACACCTGAAGAAATAGAGCAATTAGAAAAAGAAAAAGAAAGAGCTATACGAAGAGCAGCACGAAAAGCCAAAAAAGCTGCCGATGGAGGTGGGGACGATAGTAACATTAAGATTAAAGATACAATGCGTACCTTAAAGGTATGTAGAGAAATTAACAAAACACTTGCACAAAAGCAGAAAGTCATTGTTACTTTCAAAATTTTGGAAATGCTGGCTGTTGATAGAAATTTTAGTAGCCATAGATTAGAGATTGTAGATACGGCCTCAAAGATTTTTAAGATACCAAAAGAAGAATATGATTTGATGCAAGACTTTGTCATGGCGACAGATTCAGCTCAAATGTTTGATTCTCCTAATCTTTTGGTTTTTGATGAAGAAGCTCCTGCCGTAGAGAGTAGAAAGAAATTTATTGATTCAGGTCTTTTAGATGGCGAGATTGTTTTTATTCGTATCAAGAGTGTTGAACTCTATTTTACAAAATACAATGGAAATGATGAGATTTTCTTAAACGGTCAGCTTGTCAAGAAAGGAACAATCGTTCTTTTCTCAAATGGTAGTGTTTTCAAAACTCCCAAAGGTGCACCTCTTTATTATAGTGATTTAGTTACTCGTTATAATGATACAGCACAGCAAAATCCTATTTCGTTTAATGTCGTTAATCTAGATTTTCGTTTTCCAGACGGAACTATCGGACTTCGAAGCGTAAATATTGCCGAAGGTCCAGGAAAACTCCTCAGTATTATGGGAGCAAGTGGAGCAGGCAAAACTACACTTCTGAATGTTTTGGCTGGCTTAGAAAACTCCTTATAAAGGAGAGGTAAGAATAAATGGCTTCAACCTTCATACAGAATCGGATAAAGTGGAAGGTGTAATTGGCTATGTTTCTCAAGATGACTTACTCATTGAAGAACTTAGCGTATATCAAAACTTGTATTACAATGCCAAGCTGTGTTTTAAAAATCTCAATGAAGAGCAGTTAGATGCTCGTGTAATGGAGGTTTTGGCAAGTTTAGGGTTGGACAGAATTAAGGATATTACGGTAGGTAGTGTCCTGAACAAAATGATTAGTGGTGGTCAGCGTAAGCGTCTCAATATTGCCTTAGAGCTTATTCGTGAGCCTGCCGTTATGTTTGTAGATGAGCCGACTTCGGGTCTTTCTTCCCGAGATTCAGAGAATGTAATTGACCTTTTAAAAGAACTTTCTCTTAAAGGAAAACTTATTTTTGTAGTTATTCATCAGCCTTCATCGGATATTTATAAGATGTTTGATAAGATGATTTTGCTTGATACAGGTGGTTATCCTATTTATTACGGTAATCCTGTGGAGGCAATTGCCTATTTTAAGCGTGCAACAAATCAAGTAGGGAACGATAATGGACAGTGCCAGACCTGTGGAACAGTTACTCCAGAGCTTTTATTTAATATTATTGAAGCACGAGTAGTAAATGAATATGGAGAATATACAGGAGTAAGAAAAATTGCACCTGCTGAATGGAATGACCTTTACAAACAAACGCATTCCGTTACGCCAGTAGAAACAGTAAATGAGCCACCGCCAAACTCGCTGAGTATTCCTTCGAAGATAAAACAGGCTTCTATTTTCATAACTAGAGATTTTCTCTCTAAGATTAGGGATAAGCAGTATATGTTAATTAATCTTTTGGAGGCTCCATTACTTGCACTTTTACTCTCTGTGATTGTGCGTTTCAAGAATGCAAAAGATGCCGAAGAATATGTATTTAGATATAACGATAATGTGCCTGCTTACATGCTGATTGCTATTATTGTAGCTCTTTTCATGGGACTGACAGTCAGTGCAGAAGAAATTATTCGGGATAGAAAAATCCAAAGGCGAGAGTCATTCTTGAATTTGAGCAGAATGAGTTATCTGACTTCTAAAATAGGTATTTTATTTACGCTTTCTGCTATTCAGACACTTACTTTTGCTCTCATTGGTAATACTATTTTAGAAATTCAGGATATGTACTGGCAATATTGGCTGGTCTTATTTACTATTTCTTGTTTTGCGAATGCTTTAGGACTTAATATTTCGGCTTCCTTTAATTCTGCCGTTACCGTTTATATCTTGATTCCACTTCTTTTGATTCCTCAAATGATTTTGAGTGGTGCAATTTTTAGATTTGATCAGCTCAATAATTCTATAGTAGAGAAAGGACGTATTCCACTTGTTGCTGACTTAATGGCTTCTCGTTGGGCATACGAAGCTCTGACTGTCGAACAGTTTAAAGATAATCCGTTTGAAAAGCAGATTTTTGATGTTGAATTTGAGATTAGTCAGTACCAACATAAGGCTAATTTCTGGATTCCAAAGATGCAAGAAATCTTAGACCGTTCGGCTAATTATGTTGAAAGTGCCAAAAATGAAGCGGCTGATTCGGCTATGTCTTTACTTCAAAGTGATATTGCACTCCTCAAACACGAATGGAAAAGTGAGAAAGTAGATGAAATATTAGACCGTTTGAAGATTCAGTCAGAAGATTTAGAACTCTCTTCCGAAGAGCAAAAATTATTGAATATTGATTTGGAGAAAACACTCCAGATTATAGAATTTGATAGGGAAATGGCTGATAGATTAAAGGCAGTCTTAGAAATGATACGCTCAAAAGTTCTTACTCCAAAATTTGTAATGGCTGGTGAGAAAAAAGACAGTATCATCAATGCAATGGAACAAGACCCTTCGAATAAACTTTCGGTGGTAGATTTGAAAAACAAATATACCAATGAGTATCTGGAAGCACAAGTAAAAAATGATATGATAAAGGATAGATTTGTAGAAGGAAATGGATTTTTGGTACAGCAAACTGATCCTATTTTTGCAGTTCGTAATCCAAATAACATTTCTGGTCCATTAGATTATCGTACTCATTTCTTTGCACCCGAAAAGCATTTCTTTGGTCATTACTTTGATACCATGTGGTTCAATGTGTGTGTCATGTGGGCAATGACTATCTTTTTACTCTTTACTCTTTACTTTGAAGTGCTAAAAAAATTGATTGATTTTATTGGTAATATTAGTTTTAGGAAGAAAAAGAAAAAATAATTCCAAACAAGCTCAAAACAATTCAAACTTATTGTTTGACTTTTCTAATAGATTTACTAATTTAGTTTATTATTTAGTTTATTATTTAATTCATCCCTTCAATTTAGCAATTAATTTAGTTAATTTGTTGAAACCAAAGATTCAAAAATCATTTCAATTACGTCAATATTATCCTATATGATACATTTATTTTATCCTACCTTTGCTAATTCTATATCTATGAAAAAATTACAACTCGTCGCTTTTGTGCTTATTTTTAGCCTTTTTACCTTTTCTTCTTGTGATACCAAGACAAAAGAAGAAACCACAGGTACTACAGAAGCAAATGCAGAAACTGCTGATTCAGGGGTTGAGGAAGATATTTTAGCACCTGGTGTTATGAACGATATTATTCAGTCTATTCCTTCTCCTTTAGAAGTTTCTATTCTCATAAAAGATTTAGGAACAGACTATCACAAAGATGATTTGAGTAATCCTGATTTGGTTGATAATTATACTAATAATTACAAAAAAGCATTAAACTTAGGTGTTTATAGTACAGATTTGGGTTATGCTAATATTTATGAGAAAAACCAAGATGCCTTAAACTACTTAAACTCTGTAAAAAAACTAGCTGACGGACTTAATATTGGTCAATTTTTCAATTATACGACTATCAAAAAATTAACACAATCAAATAAAGATTTGGATTCGCTTTTACAACTTACTACTCAAAACTTTGAGAAAATCAATACAGAACTTCGTAAGCAAAAACGTGAGTATTTGAGTATTCTTATTCTTACAGGAGGGTGGTTAGAAGCAAATTATATTACTTCTTTAGTTTTTAAGGAAAGTAATAATGATGATCTTAGAGAAAAGATTGGAGAACAAAAATTGGTACTCAATAGAATTCTTTTAGTACTCAATGTTTATAAAAACAAGCCAAACTTTAGTGGTTTCATAGCTGATTTGGAAGAACTAAAAAAGGTATATGAAAATGTAGAGATTGTAGAAAAGGATGGGCAGCCAAAAATGGAAGTGGTAAATGGAGAAATTGTAATTACAGATACCAAAGAGACCGTTGTTAATATTTCTGATTCTGATGTGCAATCTATTAATAGTTTGGTAGCCTCTATTCGTAACAAAATTATCAGTAATTAAATTATACTATAAATCTTTGGTATAAAAATGTAATCAAAAAGTGCTTTCAATGCCTCAAAACGCTACTTTTAACAACAAATTAGTGGAAAATATAAGATTGGACGGTTTTTTGATTACATCATAGAGAAGAAGCGTATATATCAAAAATGATAATCAATGAACAGTTATTGATTATTTGGAGGCAAAGCAAAAATAGACTACAGTTTATGATAGTATTGCCTTTATAAATCTTCTAAAATGAAATAAAACCTTTGGTACAATTTGAGTACAATTTATTAGGTTGAGCGAAACGTTTCTTTATTTTTATCTATCTTTTTACTTTTGGAAAAGTATTTGCAACATCACTCATTATTAACCTAATTGTTACATTGATTATACTATTTCCTAATTCCTAATTGAACAAGTTTTTGTCCAAATAAGCAAAACGTATGAAACATTTATTAATTCTTTTCTGTGCTTTTTTCTTTGTCGCATTTGCAGCCACTGACGCTCAAGCACAATGTAATACAGACCTCTACAATAACCTTGCACTCAAAAAGCTCGCTCCAGGTTACACCTTCGTAAAAAGCTATCGTATTGATGGTAAAGGTGGAAGCCGTAAAAAAATAGAATACACATGTGTATTTAGTAAAGGTACTGATTATATGATTCGTATGGCTGGTAAAGATGGAGGTCCTAATGGTCTTATTGCTACTCTTTATGATTCTCGCCGTTCTCAATTGGCGACTAGCTACCTGAACAACAAATATTACGATGGTCTGACTTTCAAGTGTGCCTCTACTGGTATTTATTATTTGAGTTTTACTTTTAAAGATTCAAATAGTTATTGTGGAGCTGCTGTTTTAGGTTTCCGCCGTTAGAAATAAACTAGAAACTCAAAACTCACTACTATATAAGAAATCTCGTACTAGAAGAAATAGTACTTTAATTGAATCAATTAATTAAAATTCTATAGAGCAAAAGAGCAAATCTTTTGCTCTTTTTTTGTATCGTACACTTTAATGTGCGTTTATTTCAATTTCTATGACAAAAAAAACAATTCCTTTTACACATCAAGCTAGATATTGTACGCTCGGAACTCTATCTGAAGAAACAGAATACGTTTGGATAATTTTTCATGGTTACGGACAGCTAGCTGAATATTTTATCAAAAACTTTGATAAACTAGATACAAACAAACATTATGTTATTTCTCCTCAAGGACTTTCAACTGCCTATTTAGAGGGTTTTACAGGAAGAGTAGGTGCCAATTGGATGACCAAACACGATAGAGAATTAGATATTGAAAATAATCTTAACTATTTAGAAACTCTCATAAAAAGTGAACTTATCGAAGTTGCTACTAAAAAGATAATTGTCTTGGGTTTTTCACAAGGAGCAGCTACGGCAAGTCGTTGGATTGCTCATACCAATTATGAGATTTCTAATTTTTTAGTTTGGGGAGGAATGATAGCACATGATATAAATTCTATCTTTTATCAAAAAATGAAAGACAAAACTACTCTTTTTTATGGCAATCAAGATGAATTTATCAATGAAGAAGGATTAAAAACAAATTTGATGAACTTAGAAAAATTAGGTTTCACTCCAAAACTAATTCCCTATAAAGGTACACACAAAATATATACAGACGTTTTAAATGATTTTGTTGAAAACTCTTTATCCTAATTTTGAGTTATTTGAATAGCACATAATACTATTTATACATTTTTTAAACTTAGTTTTAATTTTTTTTCAACTCAATACTATATTAAATATGTCAAGAAATAAAAAAGAGAGTCCAACAGATTTTACAGAAGAGGACTTCGTACAACAAAAAAAGCAAATAGTTATTCCTACTTCTCAAATTGAAGCAGAAGAGCAAGTAGAAAAATCTAAGTTCTACAAACAAGCTGCAAAAAAAGCAGTAACTGTAATTGCGAGTAGAAACAAAATGTTTTCTTTATTAAACAAGGCTTATAGTCATTTTAGCAATAGAGAAAATGATAGACCAATGAGTCAGGAGGTAAAAGATAAATTCAAAACTTTGCTACGCTTAATTCGTGCACTCTACAAAAAGGAATATAAAGATTTTCCTTGGGGTTCGCTTGTAAAAGCTACGGCAACTATTATTTATTTAGTTTCTCCTCTAGATTTGATTCCTGATTTTATTCCTTTTGTTGGAATGATGGATGATTTTGCTCTAATTTCTTGGACAATTGGCTCATTGAGCGATGATATTCAGGATTTTGAAAATTGGGAACAAGCACAGGCGGTACAAATTGCTCAACAGACTACATAAATTTTATTCTGTTTAGAACATAAGTACTTTAATTAGAAATCACAAAATAGCTACTAGTTGGAAGACTGATTAGCTATTTTTAGTTTTAATGAGTTTTATAAAAAATAACAAAACTATTGCTTTTAATCAAACGTTAGTGAACTGATAGTAAATATATTACTACATAGAATTAGACAAAATAACTTATTATATATAAAACCCTTATGGAACGCAAATCACAAGATAATATACCTACAAGTAAAGTACAACGAGCTGCAAAATTTGCCAAAACAGGTGTAAAATTAGGAGCAAACTATGTAAAACATTATGCTAAAAAAACGATAAATCCAAGTATTAGCCGTCAAGAATTAGACGATGCAAATGCAAGTGATGTCTATGATACATTGAGCGAACTAAAAGGAAGTGCTTTGAAGGTAGCACAAATGATGTCTATGAGCGAAGGAATGCTACCGAGTGCATATAGTGAAAAATTTAAAATGGCTCAATATACTGCTCCTCCCTTGTCTTTTCCTTTGGTTGTCAAAACGTTTAAGCAGTATCTGGGTAAAAGTCCGAACGATATTTTTGAGGAGTTTGGTAAAGATGCTATTAATGCAGCTTCTATCGGACAGGTTCATAAAGCCAAAATTGGAGACAAAACATTTGCCGTAAAGATTCAATATCCTGGAGTAGCTGAAAGTATAGATTCAGATTTGAGAATGGTAAAGCCTTTTGCGATGCAGATTTTGGGACTTAGTGAGCGTGATTTGGAAACTTATATGGGAGAAGTAGGCGATATGCTAAAGTCTGAAACGAATTATACATTAGAATTAGAGCGTTCTCAAAAATTGGCTAGACTTACAAAAGAAGCTGTTCCGAATGCTATTTTTCCAGAATATTATCCTGAATATTCATCGGAAAGGATTTTGACAATGGACTTTTTAGAAGGTATGCACTTAAAAGAATTTTTGGCTACTAATCCGACACAAGAAGTAAAAAATAAGGCTGCTCAAACGCTTTGGGATTTTTATGATTATCAAATGCACGTCTTGAAAGAAGTACATGCAGACCCTCACCCTGGTAATTTTATAATGAAACAAGATGGAAGAGTTGGTTTTATTGATTTTGGTGCTGTAAAAGTAATTCCAGAAGAATATTATCTAAAGCATTTTAGTATAATGGAAAAAAAGATGCTGCAAGACGATGAGCAGTTGGAAACTGCCTTTGAAGGATTAGGATTTTTGATGCCAGAAGATACGCCACAACAGAGAGAGTTTTTTAAAGGTGTTTTTAGAGAATTACTGTCTCTTTCTATGCGTCCTTTTCATAGTGATACATTTTATTTTGGAGATAAAAAATACTTTCAAGATTTGAATGAGTTTGGCGAACGTCTTTCCAAAATGCCAGAACTTCGTAACTCAAAACAAGCACGAGGTTCGCAGCATTCGCTTTACTTAAACAGGACTTACTTTGGTTTGTACTTCTTATTACATGAGCTAAATGCTACTGTGAATACAGATTCGTATTGGTACAAAAATCAGAACGCTTAATCTTATCTTTCTTTTACTATCATTTAGACCTATTAAATCTCTCTTTTTGAGATTTAATAGGTTTTTTGTTAGAAGATAGTAGAATATCCAAACTAGTTTGTCTATTTTATCATTGTATTCTGATAGTTTTTTTTTATCTTTCCTATTAGGAACAAAACCTATACTTAAAAATGAAAGAATGTCTTTGTAGCAGATACTAAAATTTATGTCTCAATCATTTCAACCATTTAAATTTTTTAGCAAAAATAATTTGTCGTTTCTTTTTCGTCTAAACTTTTGTTTTGTTTTATTTATCTTCCTTATTTTTCAAAATACGGCTTCAAATCTCTATGCACAAGAAACTGTATTAGATTGGCGTTTTGATAAATTTACTTCTCAAGATGGATTATCTCAAAATACAGTTACGTGTATGATTCAAGATAATTTGGATTTTATTTGGATAGGTACAGAAAATGGACTCAATAGATATGATGCAAGTAGTTTTAAAACCTATAAGACAGAGCAAAAAGAAGAGCAAAATCAAAACTCAATTCCTGATAATCATATTACATTTCTACTACAAACAGAAGATAATTTTATCTGGATAGGAACACAAAACGGAGGACTCTCAAGACTTAATACGATTACAGAACAGTTTGAGTTATTTGCAAATAATCCACAAAATCCGCTTAGTTTGAGTGCTGGAGCTATTACTTCGATTCTTAAAGATTCTAAAGATAGACTCTGGGTAGGTACTTCTCTTGGTGGTCTAAATCTTTTTAATCCACAAACCAAGACTTTTGACCATTACAGAAATGATGAGCGAAATCAGAACTCCTTAGCTAATAATCATATTACTGATATTATAGAAGATAGCCAAAAACGTCTTTGGGTAGCAACAGCAGAAGGAGGTCTTGACCGTTTTGATGAAAACGAAAACAAATTTGTTCATTTCAGACCGAGTATTTATGGAAGTAGCTCAAGTGCTCCAAGTAGTGAGCAAATTGTAGGTCTGGAAATTCCTGTAAAGGAAAACTCTAAAAATAATGAATTATCTAATAAATTGTGGATTGCTACTCGTGATGGAGGAATAAATATTTTGGACTTAGACACCGAAATTTTTACAGTTCTGGAGACACAAGAAAAAAATATACAAACAGACAGAACAGCAAAACAGACTACAAAAAGTATTTTTGCAGGAAAGGTAATTACTACTTTTGAGAATTTTGGAAATGATTTTTTTGTTGGAACACAAGAAAATGGCGTCTTGATAATCAATTCTTCTACCCATCAAATAAAAGAACTTCAATCAAATCCTTCATTACGTTATTCACTTAGCAATGATCATATTACAAGTATTTTTAAGGACAATCAAAATAGTATTTGGATAGGAACACTTGCCGAAGGTATCAATAAATTTAATCCTCTTAAAAATAAATTTGCTCATTTTAGAGAAGAGACAGACAAACCAAAAAGTCTTCCCGATAGTAGAATTACAAGTATTTTCAAATCCCAAACAGACAATCTTTGGATAGGAACAGCAAGTGGCGGAATTGCCATTCTAACACCTGAAAATGAAAAAGAACGGATTTTCAAAATCTATCAACATAGAGATAAAGACAAAACTACAATTGCTAATGATAAAATTTCTGTCATTTATGAGGATAAACAAAATGAAATTTGGATAGGCACAGCAGAAGGTTTAGAACTTTTTAATGACCGAAAACAAACGTTTGAAAAAATTCCAGTTTATAATCCCAATTTATCTAATCCAGAAAAAATATCAGTAAAAGAAATTTATCAAGATTCAAAAAATAATTATTGGCTAGGTTTGTATCAACAGGGACTTATGAAACTTTTGTCTTCTGGAGGAACTAAACTTTTCAAAAATGAACCTTATAATGATTTTAGTTTGAGTAACAATTATGTTAGAGTAATATTTGAGGATAAAATTGGAAATCTTTGGATAGGAACAGAAGACGGACTAAATCTATACGAAAACAATCCAGATAGTGAGAAATTTGTTCGTTACATGCACCAAATTGAAAATCCGAATAGTATTAGTAATGATGAAATCTTATCTATAACAGAGGATGATGATGGAAATATTTGGATAGGAACGGCTAATGGACTGAATAAATTTGATGTCAAAAAAGGTACTTTTACTATCTTTACTGAAGAAGACGGATTACCCAATAATGTAATTCATGCCGTAGTTTGTGATTTGCAGAACCGTATTTGGGTAAGTACTAGTCAGGGTATAGCAGAGCTTGACCCGTATTCCAAAACGATTCGTTCGTATGATACATCTGATGGATTGCAGAGCAACGAATTTATTTCTGGCTCGGCTTTTCAGGAAATAATTATCGACAAAAAAACAGGTGAAGAAAAACAAGGATTTATTTATTTTGGTGGAATAAATGGCTTCAATCGTTTCAATCCAGATAGTCTGAGTTATAATACGAATGTTCCAAAAATTGCTTTTACACAATTTTCACTTTTTAATAAAGTCATTTCCCCTTCTACTGAAAATTCTTATTTAGAAAAAGCGATTCCTTATACTAAAGAAATTACCTTGCCTTATGATGCAAATGTTTTTTCAATTGAATTTTCAGTATTAGATTTTATTGCTCCACACAAAACAAAGTATTCCTATTATTTAGAAGGGTTTGATAAAGAATGGCATTCTACTAATCGTAATTTTGTTACTTATACAAATCTTGCTTCGGGAAGTTATATTCTAAAAGTCAAAGGTTCAAATAGTGATGGAATTTGGAATGATGCAGGAATTGAGATGAAAATAAACATAACACCTCCTTTTTGGAGAACGTGGTGGTTTGTTACACTTGCTGTTTTTCTTTTTTTAGCCATTACAATAGGAGGTTACAAAACTAGAACTTATCAAATTCAGGAACAAAAACGACGTTTGGAGTATCAAGTGGAAGAACGAACCAATGAACTTGCAGAGAAAACATGGGAGCTAGAGAGTCAAACCAAACAACTAGCAAATCAGAATTCTCTTTTAGAAAAACAATCAAAAGAAATTAAGGTAGCCTATGATAATGTAAATATTTTGAGTGAAGTAGGACAAAAAATTACTTCTACTTTGGATATGCGACAAATGATAGAAACAGTTTATCAGAATGTAAGCGAACTTATGCCTGTCGATAGGTTTGGAATTGGTGTCTTTAATGAAGATTCACAGCGTCTGGAGTTTCCATTTTTTGTAGAAGGCAAAACGTATTTTCCATTTCCATACAAAAGCATTGAGCGACAAAAAACGTCTTTCAATTTTGTGTTATGAGAGCCAGAAGGAAATTATTATTCAAGATTTTGAGAAAGAAAATAAAAATTATTCTAGCGATGGAATAGAAATGGAACTTGGCAAAACACCCAAATCAGCAGCTTATTTTCCTCTCAGTGTAGAGCAGCATGCTATCGGTATTCTGACCGTTCAGAGTTTTGAAAGAAATGTTTATTCTGTCACAAATCTTACTATTTTGCGTTCTTTAGCAGCTTACACCTCTATTGCTTTGGACAATGCACGAGCTTATAAAACCATTGAAACCAATAATAGAAATATTACTGATTCTATTCGTTATGCACTTACTATCCAGCAGGCGATGCTTCCAGAAAGGGAACTAATGGATTCGCTCTTTGATTCTCATTTCGTAATCTTCAAACCTCTTTCTATGGTTTCGGGAGATTTTTATTGGGTTACCAAAATAGAAACAGAAGTGGAAGGAATTATTCAAAAACGAACTTACGCAGCCGTAATTGATTGTACAGGACACGGAGTTCCTGGTGGTTTTATGTCTGTTATTGGCAAAACTCTTTTAGATGAGATTGTGCAAACACAACAAATAAAACAGCCTGCTCAAATTCTGGAACTCTTAGATAGAAATACTCGTGCCGTCTTGAAACAAGACCAAACTTCAAATGATGATGGAATGGACGTTGCTCTTTTTTGTATGGAAGAAAATGAAGACAACTCATTCAAAATTACTTTTTCTGGTGCCAAACGACCTTTGTATTTTATAGAAAAAACAAATCAAATACCAAAATTAAAAACTATAAAAGGAGATAGACGTTCAATTGGTGGACGTACAAGAAAAAATCCTGTTCCGTTTACTGATAATGAAATAGTTTTGGAAAAAGGTTCTCTAATTTATTTGACAACAGATGGCTTTGCAGACCAACCTAATCCAGAACGTAAAAAAATTGGTTCTCTACAGCTTAGAAAAGCGTTAGAAAAAAATGCTCCAAACATAATCAAAAAACAAAAATTAAATCTATTAAAAATTTTAAGAGAACATCAGGAGGAAAGCATACAGGTAGATGATATTAGTTTAATAGGAATTAGAGTATAGATTATTTCGGTTTATTTCTGTTTTCTGTTTTCTGTTTTTGTATTTCTTTCTCAACTTCTTTCTCCATTTGCTCTTCTGATTCTTCTTTTTGGGGTTCATTGATTATTTTTTCTTCTGCTTCTTTTTCCTTTTCTTCTTGCTCCTCCTCTTCTTCTAAATCTTCAATTACATTTTGTATCGAAATTTTGTGTCTTCGAACAGCTATTTTTCGTGCTTTTTCTATACTCACATTTATTTCAAAACCAAAAAGAATAACTAGAGAAATAGCAAAAAGCCAAAACATAAACCCTATAAAAGTACCAATAGAACCATATAACCTATTATAAGTATTGAAATAACTTATATAAGACGAAAAAGCTACCGAAACCAAAACACAAAAAAGAGAAGCCAAAATAGCTCCTACACCATAGGTTCGCCAAGGGATTTTGAGAGCAGGTGCAAAACGATACAACATAGAAAGCGTAAGCAAAATAATCAAGAAACCAACAACATACCTCAAAACTTGAATGCTATAATAAAGTCCATTCTGATTCATCAGATTTTCAAAAATCAGATAATTAAGCAAATATTCTCCTACAATAATCAGGATGATTGTAAGCAATAAAAGAACAGTAAAAATAAGAGTTAGACTAAGAGCTGTAATTCTTTTTTTAATAAAATTTCGCTTGTCAATAACTCGTTGCGAACGACTAAAAGCATCCATAAAACCAATCGTACCACTTGTCGCAGCAAAAAGAGCAGCTACAAAACCAAAGGATAAAAGTCCTCCACGCTGTTTGCTGACAATATCATAAATAGTAGTGTCTATAAAAGCATAAATTCCATTGGGTACAATGGCGTTGAGTTCAGTAAAAATGCGTTCTTCCAAATCTGGAATTTGCAGATAAGGAATAACTGTAAACAAGAAAATCACAAAGGGAAAAATAGCAAGCGTAAGATTAAAAGCAATTCCACTTGCACGGTCTGGAACAGCATCTTTTTGTATCTTGGAAAAAAATATTCCTAAAATCAAGTACAAGTTAAATTCTGGATTTTTTCTAAAATATATATTTTCCAAAAAAGCCTCAAAACCTTCTACTCTTCTATGATTACGAATTTTGTGAGAAGTTTTTTGGAGTCGTTCGTTAATTTTTTTACGCATAAATTCAAATTAATTTAGCCAAACTGATTAGCTAAGATTGTCTGTGAGTTTTTGTAGTTTATTCAACCTTAACTAGAAGCAAATAGTTTTTAACTTCAATGTAAGTAAAAATTTAGTTAGAAAAACAATCATTAAAGAATTTATTTAAATTCAGATACGTTGTTTTTGATAATAAATCCTTAGCTTTTCAAAATAAGTAGTAAGGTTGCCGAAAGATACATATAGATTTAGTTTTAAAGTTGTCATTTTTCAATTAACAAACTACCTTTGTAGTATTAGGCTTCATATAGGCTTCATAAAACTTACCTTCACACCAAAAACACAGTAATCTATGGCTCAAATTCAGCACATTCACGCACGTCAGATTTTAGATTCAAGAGGAAATCCTACTATTGAAGTAGATTTGCACACTTCAAAAGGAAACATGGGACGTGCTGCCGTTCCCTCTGGTGCATCAACAGGAAAGCATGAAGCTGTTGAGCTTAGAGACGATGATCAAACTGCTTATCTAGGAAAAGGAGTTTTGCAAGCCGTAAAACATGTAAATGAAATTATTGCACCTGAACTTATTGGTTTTTCAGTTTTTGACCAAAATATCGTCGACAAACTAATGCTTGAAATAGATGGAACACCAAATAAATCAAAATTAGGTGCAAATGCAATGCTCGGTATTTCGCTTGCTCTTTCGAAAGCTGCTGCAAAAGAAGCTAATCTTCCCTTGTATAGGTATATTGGTGGTGTAAATGCAAATACACTTCCTTTACCCATGATGAATATTTTGAATGGTGGTTCGCATGCTGATAATGCAATTGACTTTCAAGAATTTATGGTTATGCCAGTTGGTGCAAGAACGTTTTCAGATTCTTTGAGAATAGGAACTGAAATTTTTCATCACCTAAAAAAAGTATTAAAGAAAAAAGGACTTTCTACCAATGTAGGTGATGAAGGTGGTTTTGCACCAAATCTTCGCTCTAATGTAGAAGCCATCGAAGTGGTTTTGCAAGCAATTGACGCAGCAGGTTATAAAGTTGGACAAGATGTTTTTATTGCACTTGATGCTGCAAGTTCAGAATTTTATGATGCAAAAGAGAAAGTATATCATTTTCATAAATCAACAGGCGACAAACTTACCTCTGACCAAATGGCAGAGTATTGGGCAGACTGGTGCAAGCAATATCCTATTTTATCGATTGAGGATGGAATGGACGAGGACGATTGGAGTGGTTGGGAAAAACTTACGCAATTGGTTGGTGATAGGGTTCAATTAGTAGGAGATGATTTGTTTGTAACTAATGTAAAACGAGTACAAGAGGGAATTGAAAAACAAGTAGCTAACTCAGTTTTGATAAAAGTAAATCAAATTGGAACGCTTACCGAAACAATAAATACCGTAAATCTTGCTCACAGAAATGAATATAAAACGGTTATGTCTCATAGAAGTGGCGAAACAGAAGATACAACCATTGCAGATTTGGCAGTTGCACTCAATACTGGACAAATCAAAACAGGTTCGGCTTCTCGCTCTGACCGTATGGCAAAGTATAATCAACTTCTCAGAATTGAGGAAGAATTAGGAGAAGCAGCTTATTTTCCTGGTCTGAATTTTTAGGTAATTGTAATTTGATAACTTAATAATGTAGCCCACGAATTTATTCGTGGGTTTTGTTTGTATAAGGATCAATTACGAATTAAAAATTACGAATTACGAATTTAATTACTTGAATATCAATTAGTTATGGTTTTAAAAGTAGCAGTTTATTTAATTCTTATTCCTAAGGGAAACTATTTATTTCTTATTGAGAATGTTTTTTATTCGTTTTATAATGAAATAAGGAGATTTTGGGTCTAATTTATTTTGAATTCTTTTAAAAATTGTAGGCTTTCCAAATTGTTTTTTTAATGTTTTTTCTACCTCTTTTCTACCTTCATTTTCTATTGTCAATGGAATTGTTTTTAGTTCTATAAAATCAATTACAGGACTATTAAAAAATAAATCTTCTTCGCTACAATGCGTTCCAGTTGCATCAAAACCAATATTTTGCGAAAGTGAGTATTTCGGAAACAAAAACCATTTATTTTCTAAAAACATAGTTGCCATCAAAAAAACTGCCCAAGAATCTATTTTTTTATTTTTTTGAGCGTCTAAGATTTGATAATAATAATAATTGCCAAAATTGTACTCTTCTGGTGTAATGGATTGTAATTCGAATTTTCGGAAAATACTTTCTATATCAAAATCTATATTTTTCCAAGCTCGTTTCCACGTAGCCCAGCCCCATGATGAGTTTATTGGTAAAAAAAATGTTTCTTGTTCTACATTATCTTCATTTTCTAATGGATAAGCATAAGAAGAAATTCCCCAAATTTTATCTTCATTTTCATATTTATTTAGTGCTTCGTTCATGTAGTTTAGAAACCCTTTTTGTGGAACAATATCATCTTCTAAAACAATTATTCTCTCATAATTTTCAAATTGCCTATTAATTCCATCTTTTACCGATTTGGCTAATCCTTTATTTGATTCAGATTCATAAATCTCTATACTCAAAAAATTATTTTCTTTCTCTTCTTTAAAATCTCTCAAAACTTGTCTTGTTTGTTCAATTTCTCCTTTTTCTTTTGAAGTAGCATTTAGTTTTTTTCCATCTGAATAAATAATCAAAGGAGTAGATTCTGAATTTTGACAAACCGATAAAGCTTCCAAAACTTTTTTGGTGTGATTCGCTCTTTTATAAGCAAATAGAATGACAGGAGAAAAAGAAATAATAGAAAGCATAAAATGAAAGAAAATAATATATTTAAGAAAAACAAAAATCCTTTACAAACATAATTTATAAAGGATTTTTGATAAATACTATTTGATTATACTACTTGCCGTTGTTAGTGTCCTCATCAACGACAATAAGCAACTATTAAGAATGAGAATTAAATAAAGTACTATTTTTAATTCATTTGATAATCAATGAATTAAATTCGTAATTTTTAATTCGTAATTGTTTCCTAATAATAATTATTAAGCATAACAGGCATCACAAGCATCAAAACATTTTCATCTCCTGTTCCCTCATTTGGATACATCAAAGCTGCACGATTTGGCTCTGAAAACTCAAAATGAACGGTTTCACAGTTTAGATTAGATAGCATTTCTATTAAAAATTTGCCATTAAAACCAATTTCTATAGCATCACCATCATAATCACAAGGTAAGTTTTCTTTTGCTTCATTCGAAAAATCAACATCTTCTGCCGAAACCAGCAAATTATTATTTTCTAATTTAAAGCGAATTTGTTGAGAAGTTTTGTTAGCATAAATAGAAATACGCTTCAAAGAACTCAAGAGCTGCAAGCGGTCAATATTTAAATTTTTGTCGTTACTTGTCGGAATTACATTTTCATAATCTGGAAAACGCTCATCTATCAAACGACTTACCATTTTGATATTAGCAAAACTAAAAAATACATTTGTATCATTAAATTCTAACTGAATCTCTTGAGGAGAAGAAGGCAAGGCATTTTTTAGCTGCTCAAATGCTTTTCCTGGAATAATAATCGAAGAATTACTGTTTCCTTCTGTTCCTTCATAGCTATAACGCACCAAACGATGAGAATCTGTGGCTACAAAACTTGTCTTTCCGTCGGATAAATTAACATAAATGCCATTCATGGCAGGCTTCATTTCGTCCGAACTTACAGCAAAAAGAGCATACGCAATGGCACTTGAAATGACATCAGACGAGAACATTAAGTTTGTCGTATTTTTTGGTTCGGCAGGACGAGGAAAATCTCCAGCATCTTCTCCAGCTAAGGTATAACGACCATTGTCTGACAAAATCTCAATTCCATGAGATTCGGTATCAATCGTAAAAGTAATGGGTTGCTCTGGCAAATTGCGAAGCGTATCCAAAAGCATACGAGCAGGAACAGCTACATTTGCTTTTTCATCTGTCTCGACAGCCGTTTCCAAAGTCATTGCGTTTTGTAAATCAGAAGCCGTTACACGCAAAATACCATCACTAATCTCAAATAAAAAATTTTCTAAAATTGGAATAACAGGATTGCTAGGAACAAGTCCTTTTAGCGAATTGAGTTGTTTGAGCAGTGCAGCCGACGAAACAATAAACTTCATATCGTATGTATTAAATGGTAAATTTTTATTTTTTGTAAGACTACAAAGATAAAAATTTGTAGTGCTTAAACATAGTTTTACTTCAAATTTCTTTTCTTTTTTATATGTAAATTTTTCTTATGGCAAAAAGCAAATCATTTGCCTACAAATAAATTTATGCCATTACTTTCTCCTTTTTCATCATCTCAACAAACTGGTCAAAAAGATAACGAGAATCATGAGGACCTGGAGAAGATTCTGGGTGATACTGCACTGAAAAGGCTTTTTTGTTTTTAAAACGAATTCCTGCAACACTTTTATCGTTTAAGTTTTTGTGTGTTTCTACAATTTCGTTTTGTGTGCTTAATAATTCTCTGTCCACGCCAAAACCGTGATTTTGAGAAGTAATTTCACATGTTCCCAATTCTAAATTTTTGACTGGGTGATTGAGTCCTCTGTGTCCGTTGAACATTTTATAGGTAGAAAGTCCACCAGCAAGAGCCAAAATTTGATGTCCCAGACAGATTCCAAAAATTGGTTTGTCTAGTTCTAAAAGTTCTTTTACAGTGTTGATTGCGTAATCCATGGCAGCGGGGTCGCCTGGTCCGTTGGAAAGGAAAAAGCCTGTTGGATTAAATTCTAAAAGTTCTTCTACCGAAGTTTTGGCAGGAAAGACTTTACAAAAAACACCTCTTTGAGCTAAGTTTTTCAAAATACTTGTCTTTATTCCCAAATCCAAAACAGCAACTTTTATTTCTGAATTTTCATCTCCAATGGTATAGGTTTCTTTTGTAGAAACAAAAGAAGAAAGTTCTAATCCATTCATATCTGGAACCTCCGAAAGACGTTTTTGTAATTCTTCATCTGTCAAGTTTTCAGACGAAATAATTGCATTCATTGCACCTTTATTACGAATATGACGCACCAAAGCACGAGTATCAATTTCTGCAATTCCTGTGATATTGGCTTGTTCTAAGTAATTTTGAAGCGAGCTATCAGCCGTAGAACGAGAATGTAAATCTGAAAAATTACGAACTACAAGACCATTTATCTTCACATTTGAGGATTCATTTTCTATATCTATTGTTCCGTAATTCCCGATATGAGAACTTGTATTGACTACAATTTGTCCAAAATAAGAAGGGTCGGTATAAATTTCTTGATAACCTGTCATTCCTGTATTAAAACAGATTTCACCACCCGTTGTACCTATTTTTCCAATGGCAATGCCTTCGTATTTTGTTCCGTCTTCTAACACTAAAACTGCTTTTTTGTGATTTTCCATAAATTAATTCTAATTTATTCTTAACTTTTTAAGATGAAGTGAAATTCAAATATGCAAAATTACAAAAATTTTCTATTAGTGTTTTGATTTTATTGAAAATTGAAATACTTGTATCTGATTGGTAAATCATTTGTAGGATTAAAAGTACAAATAATACAGCATTCAACTAGAAAAATCTTGATAAAATGAACTTAAAAAAAAATAAAGAAAATGCGATTGCATTCTACAAAACAGCTTATGAAGGAAATCCAAAAAAAGCAATAGAAACTTATATTGGAAAAGAATATATTCAACATAATCCCGACGTGGCTGATGGAACTCAGGGTTTCATTGATTATTTTGAAAAAATGCAGAGAGAATATCCTGATAAGTCAATTGAATTTGTGAGATGTATTGCAGAAGGGGATTTAGTTGCTTTGCATACGCATCAAATTTGGAAGGAAAAAGATATACAAAATGAATATATTACAATGGACTTTTTTAGATTCGATAAAAATGGTAAAATATGCGAACATTGGGATTCTATTCAAAAAATACCTCAACATTCAGCAAATCCAAATACAATGTATTAGAATATTTTATGAAATTAGTTAAACAATGAAACCCACCTTCAAAAATCAAAAAATGAAATTTCAAAGGTGGTTTTTTTGTACAATTTTTTCATAGAAAAGGTAAAAGAAAAAACTTTTTTAGAAAACTAAAACTTCTGAATTATTATTTTCTACTTTCCTCTACTGTACCATATTTTCCATACGGCTGTGTACGTTGTGTAGGATCGCTGTGTGCAAAATCTAACATTCCAAAACCATAATCAGAATATTCTCCCAGACCACAATTACAAATAAAATTCTGAACTTGTGGATGAGCATACAATACAAAAGGAAAAGTATAACCTCTTACTTCTACCTCACTTCCCTGTCCCTCCAATGGATAAATACGAGCAAATTTCTTTTCTTCTTGCTGTATTTTTTCCAAATAACGACGGTCAGGAACGAGCTGAAATTTATAAAACTCTGCCATTTCAGCATCTGTATAATGTCCAGATTCCTCCATACGAGTAAGTGTAGAATCATAAAGAAGGTCAGAAAATTTGTCCATACTTGGTACAATAAATTCTTTCGTATCTCTATGAAAACGAGGACTAGAGACCACTAAAGGAGAAATACAAATATATTTTGTCATTTCTCGTTGCTCTGGCATAAGTTCTTGTTCTACTGCTTCAGGAGACAATTCTAACTCTCCAATCTGTATATGTTCTCTACTAAAAAGACTCTCCAAAAGTTCGTCTATTACTTCGGTACGAAGTGCAGACAAAACTAGGGTAACCTTTCGGGAACAGTAATGTAAGCCTTTTCGGCTCACTCGGGTTTGACCTTTAAGTCCAGAAAAATTATAAAATAAATTATCATCTACTCCAAAAGAAGTATCTGTAAGTAAGTCTTTTATAAATCCTGAAAAAAGGTGCTGGTGATAGAAAGGCAAAACTGCTCCTCTATTCCGTAAATCAAATATTATTCTAACTCTCAAAATTCAACGGTTTAAAAAAATGGTTGAAACAAAAAAAATGTAAGTAACTACAAAGTAAGTCTAGTAGGGAACGCTATGAAGCCCTTTTTGTTTTGTAAAAATTTGAATTCTTAATTTTATTTTAAAATAAAATAGTTATAGAATACAAATAGTATCTAAGAAAAATACAAATTTTACATAATCATTTTAATATCAAGCAATCTGCTATTCATATATATAAAGTAAATAACGTATTACATTTAGTTTATCATCTTCTGAAATTTTTCCCAAGCAGAAGTAATAATTTTATCACTCATTTGCTGACAATAATAAGAACCTGAAATTGGGTCAGCCGTTGCATCTATAAAAGATTCCTCACGTAGCATAGTCAATACATTACGAGCAATACGATTTGCCCAAACTACATTCTTTTTTACTTCTGATTTTTGATGAGAAACTACACTTAAAGCACTTGTGCCACCCAAAATACAAGAAAAAGCTTGTGTTGTATTCCTAATCAAATTCCAATTTTCATCCTCCAAACTATTCTTGTCAGTACCTTGTGAAGTCATTGAGTGAATATACGGTTTTGTATCTACTTCATACAACTCATACATTTGAAGCAAAAGCCAATTCAAAGCACGCATTTTAGCAATTGTAACAAAAAAACTATCTGTTGCCTCTACTACAAATTGAATATTTTGTAGAATATCTTTGTTTGACTTATCAACCAGATTTTTTACCTCAAAAAGAATATCAGCAATACTTTGAGTTTCATCATTTGTATTTCTTAGATAGATAGAAACTGGACGAAAAGAGGTTTGGAGATGTAAAGTTGATTCTAAAAAGTTATTTGAATAAATATTGTTATCCTTTTTATTTGTATATAAAATTCCTCCAGTCAAAAGATTTCTTTCAAAACCTCTCTGATCTACATAATCAATATATTTTTCTAAAAAATTTTGTAATTGCTCTTCCTTATTCGATTCTAACTTAAAACTAATTGCACAGTAAGGCAAGACCACCTCAAAAAGTAAATATTCAAATTCTTTTTTATTAAAATCATCTAAAGAAAAGTTTTTCAAATCACTCAAATCTAGTATCACTCCTTCTGCACCACTCATCAAAACCTGACGTATTTCTTTGTTTGATTTTTCTAATTCCTCTTTTTCTAATGAATGTAGTTTTA
The DNA here is from genome assembly GCA_963761725.1 of uncultured Cytophagales bacterium. GTDB lineage: Bacteria > Bacteroidota > Bacteroidia > Cytophagales > Bernardetiaceae > Bernardetia. Next base: position 34,887 of record CAVXHP010000005.1, read on the forward strand.
CAAAAGGTTGATTATACCAAAAACGAGGTTTAGAAACAGGCTCATTTAAAGCTAGCTGATTATTTTGAAGAATTTGTAGGTAAGAGAAATCAGAATTATTATCTATGTCTTTTGTATCGTCTTTCGTATAATAAGGCTCAACAGAAATTCCTTCCGAAAATTCCCATTCCAAATCTTGATAGGGTTTTCCCTTTAAGAATTTAGTAGCTGTTTTGAGCCATTCTTTTTTTAAAGATTTTATTTCTGAATTTTCTTCTTTACTTTGATTTTCAAAATTATCTACAAACATAGTATTTGAATTGTGAATTGTGAGTTGTAAATTGTGAATGGATGACCCTTTTATTGCTTTTCTAAAAATCTCTTCAAATCTTTGTTCATTACTTCAAATCCTTTTCCTATTAGAGTAGGTAACATAAATTTTATAAATGGAATAGCAAAACCTTCATACTCTTCTCTATGAATAAAGAGAATTTTATGAGCAGATTTTTCTTCAATTTCAAAAATATGAGTAGGTTTGAAAATCCAATCAGTCATTATATAACCTGTCCAAGCTAATGTTCTGTTTGGAATATTCCTAGATATTATCCCATCAAATTCTACAGGAAACCCAATTGGAGGAATCATTTTAGCTTTTATTTTTCCACCTAAATCAGAATTTCCTTCTATTTTTTTGATAAAAGTATTCCAAGAAGGATAATTTTGAAAATCTAAGAGCGTTTTCCAAACTTTTTCTTTGGAAGAATTTATTATGATTTCTGTATAGACTTGAGGTAATTTTTTGATCATTTCGTTTTATTATTCAGAATAAAATTATTCTTGATTTACGAGCTGCAAAATAGACTCAAAGATTACTCTTCCGTCTGTATTTCCCAAAATTTCATCAGCAGCACGTTCTGGATGTGGCATCATACCAAAAACATTTCTTTCCTTTATTACAAATTGCTGCAATATTCATCGCCGAACCATTCGGACAGCTTTCATCTGTAACTCTAGCATCAGCATCACAATAACGAAATAAAATTTGGTCGTTCATAATTAGATTATTCAAATCTTTATCAGAGGCGTAATAACGACCTTCTGCATGAGCAATCGGAATTTTGTAGGCTTTTGCTTTATCTGTATTTTGAGTAATCAAACTGTTTTGAGAAGTCGCTTGTAAAAATACATTCTTACAGTTAAATTTTTGATTATCATTTCGTAGCAATGCTCCATCTAATAAATGTGCTTCGGTCAGAATCTGAAAACCATTACAAATACCTAAAACATATCCTCCACTTTCAGCATGCTTTATTACCTCACTCATAATGGGTGAAAAACGAGCAATTGCACCCGAACGCAAATAATCTCCATACGAAAAACCACCTGGTACAATAATGAAATCACAGCCTTCTAAATCTGTACTTTTGTGCCAAAGTTTGACCGTTTCTTGTTTGAAAGTATCTTTAAGAACAGAATATATATCGTGGTCGCAATTTGAACCTGGAAAAACAATAACTCCGAATTTCATAAATAAAATGGCTAAAATGATAAAATTTTACGTTTCTTTTTATAATTACAAAAATACATATTTTACTAGGATTTGACAATGATTTTTAGTTTTTCGAAAAAGAAAAGGATTTGATGTATCAAATCCTTTTCTTTTTTTTGCAAAGACCAGAGTCTTTAGTACGTAAAATGCTTTCTTACTCTAAAAAGTGAGCTACATTTTGAAACTGCATTAATTTTCTAATTGCTCAATAATTTGATAAATTGCTTTTTGGGTATTCAAATCTGTAAAAAATTCTAAAATATAATTTTTATCTTCTGGAGCTATCAAAACAGCATTTTCAAGTGCCATGATAGCAGCTTTATATTTTCCTGCTCCCATCAAATACGCTACATAACGATACAATAATTCGGCAGAGTCTGGAATAATTTCTAGTGCTTCTTCTGCAATAGCGATTGCCTTATCAAACCATTCTTCTTTATAATAAACATGAGACCACGAAAGCCAAACATTTGCATTTTCGCTCAACATTCTTGATGCGTTATCGTAGGCTTCCATACATGAAACCATGTTTCCTAATTGATATTCACAGCGAGCTTTTCCAAACCATGCATCTCCTAAGTTTTTATTATTCCGAAGTGATTTTTGATAAAAATGTACAGCTTCTTTCCATTTTTCTTGTTCTTCCATACATTCGGCTATTCCAAAAGCAGCCATTTCATAGTCTTGGTCAAAACTCAATGCCTTTCTATAAAAATTGAGAGCTTCGGCAAATTTGTCCAATTTCTGGTAAGCTGCTCCAATATGCGTATAAAGTTCGGCTGTCGGACGCTCTAATTTTGAAGTTTGAATAAAACAATCCAAAGCCTCTTTATATTGTCCCAAATTCATATGACAATTTCCTTTATTAAAAAAGGCAGAAGAAAAACCATCTTCAATAAGAGAAGCATAATCATATGACACAATGGCATCTCTGTACAAAGACAAACGAGTCTGAATAAGAGCCAAATTGTACCACGCTTCGGCAGAATAAGGGTCATTATCAATAAATTGTTTGTAGAAAACAATGCTTCCTTGAAGGTCTCCTAGCTCATCATAACAAAAAGCTAATTCATATAATGCCTCTTTGTGTCCTTTATTTTGAAGTAATGTTTCTTTATAATATTTGATAGCTTTTTTGAGCTTATTTTGAGCTTGATAACAGCTTCCTATTTGGTACAAAACCTCATCTTTTTCTTTTTCGTCTGTAAAAGGCAATACTTTACAATAAATTTCGGCAGCTTCATTGAACTTAAAACACTCTTGAAAAATCCATGCTTTTGTAATCTGCACCTCTATTTCAGAAGGCTGTAATGCTTCGGCTTCCTCAATGGTATCTTGAGCCTTATCAAAATCATTATTCATAAGATGTGCTCTTGCTTCTTCTACAATAAAATTAACCGAAAAAGGATGTTGGCAGCGTGCAATATCACAAACTGAAAATAATCTTTCGATATTTCCTTCTTGGCGATAGTGATTTAATAAAAATTCATACGTATCAATTTCAAAGAAAAAAGATTGACCTTCTTCTACTAATCGTTCGAATTCTGTTATGGAAATGCTTGGTTCTTCTCTTCTTGAGTTGCTTATCATTCTAATTTAATTACGAATTAAAAATTACGAATTACGAATTATGAAATAATCAGCATAGATAATTAAAAATTACTACCTGCTAAAGCAGTAAAGCTAATTACGAAGCCTAAATTATGAATTCTGTAAGACTAATCTATGAGTTAAAATTGAGTTGTATCAAATCCTGAACTAAAAAATACATATTTGCTAATTATCTACGATTACAAATTAATGAAAAATTGGTTTATATACAAAAACTCATACCTGGCTACTAACTTGCCATTCGTAATTTTTAATTCGTAATCCGTAATTAAATTATGCAACAACTAATCCTTTTTGCAAAACGATTTCTCTGTCTGCCATTTTTGCCAGTTCTGGATTATGTGTAACGATTACAAAGGTTTGTTCGAATTCTTCTCTTAAGGTAAAAAACAAGTTGTGCAATTCATCTGCGTTTTTACTATCCAGATTTCCACTTGGCTCATCAGCAAAAACTAAAGCAGGTGAGTTTATTAATGCTCTTGCAACAGCTACACGCTGCTGTTCTCCACCAGAGAGTTCGGAGGGTTTATGGTCTTTTCTATCCAAAATCCCAAAACGCTCTAAGAGTTCAGAGGCTCTTTTTTCGGCTTCTTTTACTGATTTTTTACCAATAAAAGCAGGCATACAGACATTTTCTAATGCCGAAAATTCAGGTAATAGATTATGAAATTGAAAAATAAAACCAATTTGCTCGTTTCGAAAAGTAGCTAATTGATTCGATTTTAGATTTTGAACTTCTACCCCATTAATTACAATTTTACCTCCATCGGGAGCATCTAATGTTCCCAAAATATGAAGTAATGTAGATTTACCAGCACCAGAAGAACCCGTAATAGCTACAATTTCTTTTTTGGCAATCGATAAATCAATTCCCTTCAAGACTTCTAATGAACCGTACTTTTTGACTATGTTTTGAGCAATAAGCATAGATATATTTTTTTCTAGTTTTTGTTCTACAAAGATACAATTACAAAGAAGCGTAAACAAAATTCAGTTTGATTATTTTGCACTTTTCCTATATACTTAATAAAAATTGGTTTTGGAATTTGATAAATCAAATTTCTACATTTAAATTACGTAGCAACTTAGTTTATCAAGCTACCTTTTCTCAATATAAGAGTCATTTTTAGGTATTAACTTTTAGTTGCAGAGCAACGCAACCTTGGTAGAATATCAAAAAAGTATTTTAATAGAGCTACAGCGTAGCGAAACTTTGCAAGTGGCAATTAAAAATGAAGTTTCGCTACGCTGTAGCTTTTTAAATCCATTTTTATTCTTGTTCTACCAAGGTAAAGCTACTCTGTAGCTAATAAACGCATTTTTTGATTTTTACCAGTGACACTCATGTTGTTTTCTAAAACCAATTTTTGACCAGTATATCAAAGAAAAATATGAAATTATAGTCGAAATAATTGAAAAGATGATTTTTTATAGAGTTTGCTTTTTGTACTCTCAAAATATATATTGTGTGCTACTTTCAAATTCCAAACTATTATTAGATTTACTCTTATGACAAGTATTCGAATACGTCCTCGTTTTCAGCAGCAAATTAGTCGTAGTGCAGATTCTTTAATGCAACTTTTTGAGCAAAAGCTCATTGATTCTGAAAATAGTTGTATAGGCTCTGTTATTCCTGATAATCACGTACTTCTCAAAATTAATCCTCTGGAGCGTCATTTTTGGTCACCTCAACTTTGGCTTACTTTTGATGGCAAAGAGGATGGAACTACCTTAATGCGAGGACTTTATGGACCAAGTCCTTCAGTTTGGACTTTTTTTATTTTTGGGTATAGTTTTTTGGGTATAGCTGCACTTTTTGTTACTCTTGCTGGTCTTTCGCAATTAAATCTTGACATGGCTGCACCTATTTTATGGGTATTGCCTTTTATAGTTTTGCTTGCTTTAGGTATTTATATTGCTGCACAAATGGGACAAAAATTAGGTGTACAACAAACTTTTCAAATTCATCAGTTTTTGGAAAGCACGTTAAAAGAGAAGATTTCTATTCATTGAAAAATGTATTCCTTTAGTCTCAAAATTGTTTTTGAATCCACACATATTGCAAATAAATGCTTTAAATTTCTAAATCAAAAATGGTTTTTGTTTCTTTGTAATGTAAATTAAATAAACTGCTATTTTTGAACTATTAATTCATTGGTAATCAATAAGTTAAATTCGTAATTCGTAATTTTTAATTCGTAATTGATCCTTTGTAATAAATCAAAATTAACTAAATTAATCAAAACAAATAAATAAAAGATATGGCAACAATGACTGAAACGTCTGCTATTCAAGACGTATTAAATGAATTAGGAATAAAAGAACACAATCCTTGTTATTCAACAGGTTCAAAATGGGCAGATAAAGGAGGCAAAAGAGAAACTAAAAAAATCTATTCTCCTGCCGATGGAAAACTGATTGCTACCGTTGATATGGCAACAAAGGAAGATTACGATAATGTAGTAAAAACGGCACAAGAAGGGTTTAAAAAATGGCGTACACTTCCTGCTCCTGCTCGTGGCGAAGTTGTTCGTCAAATAGGAGAAGCTCTTCGCAAGCACAAAGATAATTTGGGAAAACTGGTAAGTTATGAAATGGGTAAAATCTATCAAGAAGGCTTGGGCGAAGTTCAGGAAATGATTGATATTTGTGATTTTGCTGTCGGACTTTCTCGCCAATTACATGGATTTACGATGCACTCTGAGCGTCCAAAACACCGTATGTATGACCAATATCATCCACTTGGTGTAGTCGGAATTATTTCAGCATTTAATTTTCCAGTAGCTGTTTGGGCTTGGAATTCAATGTTGGCTGCTACTTGTGGCGATGCTTCAGTTTGGAAACCATCGGAAAAAACTCCTTTTACAGCTTTGGCTTGTCAGCATATTATTACAGATGTTTTGAAAAATAATGACGTTCCAGAAGGAATTTTTTCTGTAATTATTGGCGATGCAACAATCGGAAAAGCGATGGCAGAAGATGAGCGTTTGCCTTTGGTTTCGGCAACAGGTTCTACTCGTATGGGTAAATCAGTTGGTGCAGCAGTTGGTCAGCGTTTGGGTCGTTCTTTATTGGAATTAGGTGGAAACAATGCAATTATTGTTACTCCAGAAGCTGATTTGGAAATGGCAATTCGTGCTATCATTTTTGGTTCAGTTGGAACGTGTGGACAGCGTTGTACATCTACTCGTCGTTTGATTTTGCATGATTCTGTTTATGATACAATCAAAGAGCGTTTAGTAAATGCTTATGCAAAACTTCCTATCGGAAATCCATTAGAACAAGGAACTTTAGTAGGTCCACTTATTGACAAAGATGCCGTTAAAGGTTTTGAAAAAGCATTGAAAGAAGTACAAGCAGAAGGTGGAAAACTTATCTGTGGTGGTAAGGTTTTGGAAGGCGAAAAGTATTCTTCTGGAACGTATGTAACTCCTGCCATCGTAGAAGCGAAAAACGAATACAAAATGGTACAAGAAGAAACATTTGCACCAATTTTATATTTATTGAAATATTCTGGCGAAGTAGAAAACGCAATCGCTATGCAAAACGATGTTCGTCAAGGCTTATCTTCTTCTATTTTTACTAAAAATATGTTAGATGCAGAAGGATTTTTGGCACATTGGGGTTCTGATTGTGGAATTGCAAATGTAAATATTGGTACTTCTGGTGCAGAAATCGGTGGTGCTTTCGGTGGCGAAAAAGATACTGGTGGAGGACGTGAATCAGGTTCTGATGCTTGGAAAGTATATATGCGTCGTCAGACAAATACAATCAATTATGGAACAGAACTTCCTTTGGCTCAAGGAATTAAGTTTGATATATAAGTAAATAATTGTAATTAACGCTTGCTAAGGTTGGATTACCAACCATTATCAACGTCTTTTTGAAATCGCATTTTAAAACCTATAAGGATTAGCTTTGCTGACTTGTCAGTTCTGAAATCCTTATAGGTTTTTTTGTTCAATTTACATTCCTTTAAATCCTTTCTCTTTAAGAAAAGATTTAATTTTGTCTAACATATCGCCTTGAATTATTATTTCTCCATCTTTTGCAGAACCACCCACGCCACAATGATTTTTGAGTTGTTTGGCTAATTCTTCCAAATCTTCTTTTTTTCCTTCAAAGTTTTCTATCAAAACAACCGTTTTGCCTTTTCGTCTTTTACGGTCTAGGCTTACTTTTAGCTTCTGTTCTGCGATTGGAAGTGTTTGGGTTTCTTCTTGTTCTTGAAACTCAAAATCTGGATTGGTGGAAAATACCATTCCTCCACTACTACTTCCATCTGTTGAAATTCTTTTCTTTTTTTTATCTCTTGCCATAATTCCTAAAATTAGTTTTGTACTAAAAAGGATAAGTCAAGTCTTATCCCTACAAAATTCATAAAAAATTTACTTCAATTCCAATAAAACCACATTTTCCACATGATGCGTTTGTGGAAACATATTGACAGGCTGAATTGCTTTTACGCGTATTTCTCATCTAAAAGCTGCAAATCTCGTGCTTGCGTAGCTGGATTACAACTTACATAAACAATGCGTTTTGCAGATATTCTCAAAAGCATAGCAATTACGTCTGGGTGCATTCCTGTTCGTGGTGGGTCAGTAATAATTACATCTGGACGAGCATGTTTTTCTAAAAACTCTTCATTTAAAATATCTTTCATATCGCCTGCATAAAAAAGAGTGTTTTCAATTCCGTTTAGTTTCGAATTGATTTTTGCATCTTCAATAGCTGGCTCAATATATTCTACTCCAATTACTTGTTTGGCTTGTTTGGCTACAAAATTTGCGATTGTTCCTGTTCCTGTATAAAGGTCATAAACAACTTCATTTCCTGTAAGCTGTGCAAAATCTCTAGTAATTTTGTATAAATTGTAGGCTTGAATAGAATTAGTTTGATAGAATGATTTGGCTTGAACTCTAAATTCTAAACCTTCCATTGTTTCGGTAATATAATCCTTTCCATCAAAACAAATAATATCCAAATCTTGAAAAGTATCATTTCGTTTTGTGTTTACAACATATTGTAAAGACGTAATTTCTGGAAATGAAGTATTTATGAATTGCATTAATTTTTCTACCTCTTCATTAAATTCTGTAACCTGCAACATAACCATTAAATCTTTTGTCGTTTGAGAATTTCGAATCATCAAATTTCTCAAAAGTCCTTCAAAAGCCATTACATTATAATACGACAAATCGTGCTGCTTTGCATATTTATTGACAGCCAAACGAATTGTATTTGAAGGTTCGGCTTGAAGATAACACTCATTCAAATCAACTAATTTATCATAACGACCTGGAATATGAAAACCCAAAGCACGATTATCAAAATCTTGACCTGTATCTATTTGTTCTTTTGTGAGCCAGCGACGAGAAGAAAAGGTAAACTCTAATTTATTTCTATAAAATCTTGTATTTTCTGATGCTAGAATAGGTTTTATTTCTGGTAATTCTATTTTAGCGAGTCTTTCTAAATTATCTTTTACTTGTTTTTGTTTATAAAAAAGTTGTCTTTCATAGCTCAAATGTTGCCATTTACAACCTCCACACACTCCAAAATGCTCACAAAAAGGTTCTACTCGTTCATCAGAATAAGAATGAAATTTTACGACTGTTCCTTCCCAATAACTTTTTCGTTGTTTGGTAATTCGTAGGTCGACTACGTCTTTTGGTACTACGCCTGTTACAAAAACGACTCTTCCGTCAGCTTCTATGGGTCTGGCAATACATTTTCCTTCTGCACCTGCATCAAGAATGATTACGTTTTCTATTATTTTGTTTTTATTTTTTCTTCTTCCCATTTTTTTACTTTCTACTATTTTGGTTGCCTTGTTTTGGTATAATTCACAAAGTTAGGAAAAATAAAATAAGTGTGTAATTATTTAATATAATGGTTTTGTATTTTTCTAAACAAAAAACCTATTTCTATAAAAATAAGAAATAGGTTTATGAATTTGGTATTACATAGAAAAGCACAATTAAGTATAACTAAAAATACTGTAACTTATTGGTAAATGATTTATGTGATCTTTATGATAAAATGAAGAGGAATACAATTTCAAATACAATGTATTGTTTTGTTATATAATTTTGAATTATCCCGTAATTATCATAGTAATCATAAAGATCACTCGCCAATCATTTACTCATTATATTTAATTAGGTTCAACTATTTCTCTTTTAGCTATTTTTTATATCTAAAATGTAATTCTACATTTTTAGATATTACCAAGTAGTAGATTCAATTACATTGGCAGCTCTCAAAATATCTCTACGACTAACTTGTCCTATAACTTTACCTGCTTTATCCAGAACAGGAAAACGACGGATAGGCGTATTCAAAAAAGCCTGTGCAATATCCAAAACGTCTTTATCTTCTGAAACTGTTTGTACATTCTTTGTCATAAAATCGGCTACTTTTCCCATACTAATAGGTTGATTGTGATATGCCGAACCAATCATTACACGTAAACAGTCTTTTTCAGAAATTATTCCTACTAGCTTTTGATTTGCATCAAGAACAGGAGCACCTGAAATTTTCTTTTCTAAAAAAATATCAATTACTTCAGAAACAGCTTGCTCTGGTCTAAAAGTGATTAAGTTTTTGGTCATATACTCTGTTACAGAAGGATATGCCTTTGTAGTTGTTCCTTTTTCATTCTTTGTATTTTTGGGAGTAAAGTTCATATAGGTCTGATTTAAGTTTTTGAGGTTAGTGTAATCTAAAAATGTAATTATGGTGTTTGTTTTGCAAAAACAATGAGTTATTATAACAATTTAAGTTAAAAAATTGATAATTCAAAATTTTATTTGGTAAAAATCCTACTATTAAGTTATATGTTTTATTTTATATCAAAAGAGCAACTTATTATTTTATCTGTTTTCACTAGAGTTTTAGTTTTTTGGTATAATTTTATGTTTTATTGATAAAAATGTGTTGAACAATTTGAAAGTAAACTAATTATCTTTAATAGTATTACAATCGTACTACTTTAAAAAAAATAATTGCTTATATTTGACAACTGATTATTAAGAAATTGCATTACTCAAAACTATGTTAGGAATTTCAAAAGAAAGAATGCCAGAAGGTGATAGATTATTTGAAGATTTTTATGTCTTCGAACTTCTGCAAACACCTCGTTATGGAAAAATAGTTGCCTATTGGTCATTGGGTTTATTTTTAGCAGGAATTGCATTTCTGTTTCTTCCTTGGCAACAAAATATTGCAGGTTTTGGACAACTTACTGCTCTTCGTCCAGAAGATAGACCTCAAAAAGTGTATCCTGTTGTAGGTGGACGAATAGAGGCATGGTATATACAAGAAGGTCAGTTTGTTAATGCAGGTGATACAATTGCACGAATTTCTGAGATAAAAGATTACTATTTTGATCCAAATCTAACAGACAGAATGGCAAGTCAAATAGATGCTCAAGGAGATGCAATTGGTTCTCTAGGAGATAAAGCAGTTGCTTTAGACCAACAGATTGCAGCAGATAGAGCAGCAATGGAACTAGAAGTAAATCAAGCAAGAAATAAGGTTGAGCAATTAAGATACAAAATCACAATAGATAGTGCCGACTTGGTAGCCATTGAAACACAATATCAAAATGCTGTGCTTCAGTATGAGCGTGAACAACAACTTTTCTTAAAGGGACTGACTTCCAAAACAGATTTAGAAAACAAAGAATTAAAGGCAAAAGAATCAACTGCAAAACTTAATTCAGCTCAAAATAAACTTGCTACTACAAGAAATGAATACTTGAATACGGTGTTGCAGGTTTCTTCAAAACGAGCAGAATATATGAGTAAGATTGCAAAAGCTATTTCTGATAAAAGCTCTACACTTGCTTATGTAAACGAAAACGAACAAAAACTTACTAAACTTGAAAATGAGCTTACTAATGTAGAGGTAAGAAAGGCAAATTATATTATTCGTGCGCCTCAATCTGGTTATGTAGTAAAATCTTTGCTTACAGGAATTGGAGAAATTGTAAAGGAAGGACAAGCACTGGTTACGGTTATGCCTGAGAATCCGCAACTTGCTGTTGAACTTTATGTAGGTGCAAATGATGTTCCTTTACTTCAACGTGGTACGCATGTTCGTTTGCAATTTGATGGGTGGCCTTCACTTGTTTTTTCGGGTTGGGAATCTGCAACGGTAGGTACTTTTGGTGGGAAAATAGCTGTTATTGATTATATTAATACAAAAAATAAATACCGTATTTTGGTTGTACCTGATATTCAGGATGAGGAAAGTTGGCCTGCTGCTTTGCGTGTAGGAAGTGGTGTTTATGGTTGGGCAATGCTGAATGAAGTTCCGATTTGGTATGAGTTATGGCGACAATTGAATGCTTTTCCTCCTCTACCTGTTGAGGGAAGTGATTATGAAAACAAAGAGGAAAAAGATAAGATTGAACAATTGGAATATGATTCTAAATTGAAGAGATAGTATTTGTAGAGGTTGGAGATAGAGATTGGGAATGAAATAGTGTATATTACAGTTACTTAAAATAATCTATATAGGAAAACACTAATTACTAATCACGTTTTGCCCAAACTTTTATTTTTTTATATTCCTTGTAAAGATGAAGTTGAAACTTTACACTTATCCAAGCTGCTTTTAGAAAAAAAGTTAGTAGCCTGCACGAATTCAATGCCTACAAAAAGTTGTTATTTCTGGCAAGGAAATATTGAAAAGGATAATGAGCAGGTTTTGATTGCCAAAACATTACCCGAAAGAGCAAAAGAAGTTACTCATTTTTTAGAAAAGCATCACTCTTATGACGTCGCTTGTATTGCTTTTTGGAAAGTGTCAGTAAATGAAGCTTATTTTGAGTGGGTAAAAGAGCAGTTATAAAACTAAGTATTTCTATTTCTGATAAGAAAACACCCTAAGATTCTTAAAAAATGTTAGGATGTTTATTTTCATATCAAGGGTCATGTGATCATGTTTTGCTAGCAAACATTCTCTTTCAAAAGATTAATTTCAAACTCATCTTTCAAAATTTGATAAAATTCATTATCATCTTGAATGGTATATTCCTGTCTCTTTTCTTGTGTTGTTTTGATGAATTTATTATTGAATAATGTTATTCTGCCTGTTTGTGTAGGAAGGGTACAAATTCTGTTTTTAACAAAATAAGAATTTTCTGAATATTGTTTCAAATCAATTTGCTCGTAATATTCAGTTATTTCTCGTGGAGTAGTATCAAAAGCATATATTTTCCTGAATTTCTTTCCATTTTTAGATTCAGATAGAATATAGTTTGTATCATCTATTTTTTCTATTTTATAAATCATATCTCTATCTTTTTGGATATAACTTTCATTGCTATCTACAGGAATTTTGATGGGTTCGAAAAATAAATTTCCATATCCCACATCTAGCAAGAAAAAATCTTTTTCTATCTCCACAATAATAGATAAATGATCAAAGGGTAAACCCAAATTTTCTTGTCTGTCGTAAAGTCTTGATGAAACAATCTGACAATCAAAACCGACTTCTTTAAGAAAATTGTAAAATAAAAAATTGAGTTCGTAACAAAAACCGCCTCTTTTTTCTACAATTATTTTTTGATACAGAGATTTTGTATTAATCTTCAAAGGTTTTTTTAAATATATATCTAAATCTTCAAAAGGAATAGCAAAAACGTGTTTTTTGTGTAACTGATTGAGCGTTTGTAGATTGTTTTGGGGAATTTGCCGATAATCTATTCGACGTAAATAGTTGTCTAATTTCATTTTTTGATTATTTGTGTATTTATTGGTTTTTTATGCTATTACTATTTTTTATTTTTTGAATAAAAGAGAGTTAAGTAGCTTTTCTTTTCTTAGAATATTACTACAAAATAGCTGCTGTAAAAGTAATGAAATTAGAGATAGAAGGTTTAATGCTATAACTTACTTTAAGAAAATAAAAATGTAATTTTAGTTTCTTAATTTATTCACAAACATCTCTTCATTACCAACTCTGTCTTAGAATTATTCCTGCTTTTATCTTGAACAAGAATTCATCAAAAAAGCCTCTTCAAATTAATGAAAAGGCTTTATCTGCTAAAACTATTTTTACTAAAATCGCAAACCAATAATCAAAATATCATCTACTTGTTCTTTCTCACCTTTCCAGTCTGTAAGTTCTCTTTGTAAGGCTCTTCGTTGCTGATTCATAGAAAGATGCTGATGATTTTGCAAGAAATCTATCAAACGACGACGTAAATATTTCCTATCTTTTTCTCCTCCAAACTGGTCTTGATACCCATCGGTAAGTAGATAAATAGAGTCATTTTTTTGAAGCTGAATTTGATGTGATTTAAACACAAAGCCTTCTTCCATTTTACCACCTATAGATTGTCTATCGGCTTCTAGTTCAAGTTTACGCTCTTTGTCTTCTGAATTAAATAAATACATTTGATTTCTGGCAGAAGATACTTCCAAAATATTCGTTTCCTCGTTCCAAACACAAAGCGTCATGTCCATTCCATCTTGTGTAAAGGTCTGTTCTTGTCTAAGTCCTTTTGATATTCCTTCATGTAAAGCGTCTAATATTTTGGCAGGGTCTGTAATATGTTTTGCCAAAACAATTTCGTTCAGAAGCTCATAACCTATCATAGACATAAATGCACCTGGTACCCCATGACCCGTACAATCAATAGCACTAATGATAGATTTTCCATTTATTTTATTGAAATAATAAAAATCGCCACTTACAATATCACGAGGTAAAAACAAAATAAAACTATCCTCAAACTCTTCTTGAATTGTTTCTAGTGGAGGAAGAATTGCATTCTGAATGCGTTTTGCATAATTAATACTAGAGATAAGTTGTTTGTTTTTATCTTCAATAATATCTTTCTGCTCATTAATTTGATGATACGAATTTGCGTTTTCAATAGCAATTCCTGTATAAACAGCAAGGCTACGAAGTAAATTAAGGTGATAATCATTATAGGCATTTTTCTCAAAACTTTGTACTGTAATTACACCAATTACCTTTTTCTTTACCTTTAAAGGAAGATAAATAAGTGATGGAGCAGCTTTTCCGACGGTTGTTTTTGGACGATGTGACATATAGAGTTCGTAATCTATCTCACTATCATTAACAAAAAGGTCTTGTTCATTCAAGAAACACCATACCGCAAAACGTCCTGTGTCATCTAAATTTTCAGAATGAAAAGGTAATTTTTCGCCTTTTTCTATTGCCACAGGAAACTCTAATGTTTCATCTTCCTCATTATGAATACCAATCGCAAAAACAGAAGCATCCATAAGTTTGCTGACATGCTGATAAATCATATCTGTAATCTCATCAATCGAACGAGTAGAGGTGATTTCTTGCCCCAATTTACTCAAAACACGAGTATTAAAATAAGCCTGACGCATATCTTCGGTACGTTCTCTAACTGTGTTTTCTAATAAATTCTTTTCAGATTTTAGTCGCTTCGTATAAATCTTTATTCCATACTGAACCAAAAATCCAAGAATAAGAACCGCACAAAGATAAAGTAAAGGATGTTTGAACCAAGGCGTATTGATAGTAAATTTGAAGATTACTTCCTCACTTTCTACTCCGTATAAGTTTTTTGCTTTGAGATGAAATATATAATCTCCTTCGGGAAGATTTGTAAATTTGTCTTGTGTTTCAGTTGTCCAAGCAGACCAATTACTATTCAAAGGTTCTAATTTGGTTTGGTAATAGACTTCACTACGCTGCTCAAAAAATGAACTTCCAAAACTAAAACGAAGAGAATTTAGTCTGTACGGTAATTCTACTTTCGCATCATCAGACAAATTATTTTTCTGATTATCAATAAAATCAGTTGCAAAAAGTAATGAATCCTTTGTTCCGCTATGCTCTATCTGTGTTATAAAGGTTCTGAAAGGTTGTTTGTCTGCAATTGTATTGAGAGGATTGTAGGAAATTAAACCTTCATTTGTTCCAATCAAAACCAAGTTTTCATCTATGGGACGAACAGCCTGAACGATTTGTTTTATTTTGTAAAAAGGAGCATCATAACGTTCATAATCAGGGTCTGAATCAGAGCTTGAATTAGAATCTATTTTTTTGAGTTGAATAAGCAGAGTTTGAGAATTACTAAATTTACTTTGTTCATTTTGAGTTACAATCCATAGATTTTCTTTTTTATCTTTTTCAAAAATAGTAATAGCATTTTTTTCTATCAACTTTTTAAAGATTGGATGAGGTGTAAATGTATTTTCACTAAAACTATAAATTCCTTCTAATGTCCCGAAAATTGCTTTTCCATTAAACTCAAAAACGTGATTTCCTTGATTTTTGGGAAGTCCATTTAATTGACCAAAAAATTCGGAATGTGTAGTAGTCAGAAAATCAGAACTCAACTGAAACCTAAAAACACCTCTATTATAATCACTTACCCAAAAGTCATTGTTATCATCTTGAATAATTTTGGTAGCCGCTCCTGAAAAGCCTTTTATTTTGTCCACAAAAACCCAGTGATTATTTTGCCATTTGAGAAGTAAAAGTCCTTCAACAGAGGCTGCAATCAAATGAGACGTATCATTTTTAACTAATACAAAATCCTGAATAAATGGATTGCTAGCAGCCAAAAGCTCTTCAATCCCTCTTTTTCTATCCATGCAATACCTGGATTTTGAGCTCCCAAAAGAACATCTTTATAGACGCCTAATTTCCAAGTTTCTCGTTCGGAATAGGGTAAAAGATTAAACTCCCTTATTTTTTTAGATTTATCTGAATTTGATTTAAAAATTCCTTGTACTGTACCTATATACAAACTCTCTTTATAGGGAGGCGAAATGCTCAAAATATTTCTGTTTATATCTGTATCTCTATCAAAATAACGAAAGGAAGAAGCTACATCTATATAAGCAATTCCATTACTAAGAGCTGCCCAAAGTTGTTTGTTTGAGTCTTCATAGAGATAAGCTACTCTATCATCTTTCAAACCGTTTTTTGAAGATATTTTATATAGAAGTTGAAAATTGGCATCAAATACCAAAATACCAGCAAGGCGTGTTCCGATAGCAAAATTTCCATCTGCCAATCGAATTCCACAATACACTTGACTAGCTTTTAATAAAGAATCTGAAGAAGTAATAAAAGGTAAAAAACCTGTATTTTGATTGTAGGTATAAATTCCTTTTTGCTCGGTAATTACAAAATACGTGTTTGGCTTTTGAGTAACAATAGAATAAATTTTCTCATCTGCAAAAATTTCACTTCCTGAGACAAACTCCAAGCCTTTGGAGGTAAGACTATGCAGACCTTTGCCCCATTCTCTGACAAATAGTTTGTCATTCTTACTATCTTCTTCCTTAATCTGAAAAGCCAAATGAAAGGCGGAATTAGGAGTAATTGTTTTGAATTTTTCGTTTTTGTACCAGAATATTTTTTCAAAAGACTGAAAAACAATTCCATTTTGAGTAGAAAAAGTCTTCCAGATAGTAGAGAATTTTTTATCGGTCTGGTTCATCTTATCCAACAAAGAAACATATACTTTATTTCCGACCGAATCTGAATCTAAATAACCTATTTCTGAAGTTGCACCAACATAAATTTTTCCATCTTCTCCTTTTGTCAGAGCGGTTACACTTGCTAAATTGGGGAGTTCTATTAGCTTCCAACTACTTCCATTATACTCCAAAACTCCTTTTGTATTAGCAACATAAATTCTACCCAAATCATCCTGAACCACAGACCAGTTTTGAGGATGAGCATGATAATCATAAATCGTATAATGTTCGGCTGTCGGAATGGCTTGTGCCTGCACCTTTGTAGAAATTACAAAAGACAAAAGAACCAAAAGTGTAAAAACTAAAAACGTAAAAAAAAATGTCGTAAAAAAATTACGAATAAAAGAAACTAGAACAGGTAAGTAAAAAAGGGAATTTGTAGAATTCATTGTGCTAAAAATGCAACTAGAACGAAGTAGCTTTATTATGTTTAAGCAAGATAGCTTTTAAATCATACAGATAACAAAAACTAAGCAAAACAATCCATTTTTCTAAAAAAAAATACTTTATTTCAAAACTTTTATCTTAGGATTACGTATAGGCGTTTTTTATTTACAAATTATGACTTTGATTCTGCTAAAGCCTTTACCTTTTTGAGTTGATTTACACATTTGTGTTTTTGATTGCGGAGATTATGGCGAGTGGTATAACCAAATTCTTTCTGAATTTGCTCTGTTGTTTTTTCTTCTTCTATAATAGTGGAAAGTAGATTTTGACAATGTGAAGTAAGGCGAGAAAAATAATCTCCAAGTTTATCTATCATTGGTTTTTCGTTATCTAACTCTGTATCAAATGCTTGTGATAAAACGAAGCTATTTTTTTCTAAAGAATTAATTGTAAACCCATTTTCGTTTTCATCAGTATTTTCAGTGTAAGTAAACGAATAAACAGTAGTTTTTTTGTTTTTTCGCAAAACATTAAGCCACATATTTTTACTAATCGCAATAATATAGGTTTTCAAAGAAGCTGTAAGATAAAAATCATCTTTTTTGAGCTTTTCTAAAAAAACAATTAATGTTTCTTGAAAAATATCTTGAGCGTCTTCTTTTGTTCCCTTATTTTTACAAACGTAATTTTCTACAAATCCATAATAATACTGATAGAGTTTTGAAAAGGCTTTTTCATTTCCCTGACAAAACTCTGTCAATAATTGTTTTTGTTCTTCGTAAGAAACGAGCTGTTCTTTTGTTCTTTTCATAGTTTTTATACAAAAAAAATGCTTTCTCATTCTAAAGAATGAGCTACAGGAATACTACTTTTTAGACAAAATTTGTGCAACTTCTTTGGCAAAATACGACAAAATTACCTTTGCACCAGCTCTTTTTATACTCAAAAGCACTTCTAACATTACTTTTTCGCCATCTATCCAACCTTTTTCTGCTCCTGCTTTTATCATAGCGTATTCACCACTTACATTGTAGGCTACAATCGGAACATGTGAGTTTTGATTTACTCTACTAATTACATCAAGATACGAAAGAGCAGGCTTTACCATTATCATATCAGCTCCTTCTTCAATATCCAACTTTGCTTCTAAAAGTGCTTCTCGAACATTAGCAGGGTTCATTTGATAGGTTTTTTTATCTCCAAAACGAGGTGCAGAATCCAGAGCATCTCTAAATGGACCATAAAAAGCACTTGCGTATTTGGCTGTGTAAGCAATTATTCCCACATCTTGGAAACCTTCTTCATCTAAAGCGTACCTCAAATAACCTACTCTTCCGTCCATCATATCCGACGGTGCAATATAATCAGCACCTGCACGAGCTTGAGCAACTGCCATTTTACCCAAAATCTCTAGTGTTTCATCATTTATTATTTTTCCGTCCCTATAAATTCCATCGTGTCCGTCGCTACTATAAGGATCCATTGCTACATCTGTCATCACAAAAACATCTGGAAATTTTTCTTTAATTGCTGTTATTGTTTTGAGATATAGGTTTTCAATATTATAACTTGAAGTTGCCATTGAATCTTTATGCTCATCGGTCAGACTTGGAAAAGGTGCAAAAGCACGTATTCCTAAATCATAACACTCTTCAATTTCTTCTAAAAGTTTGTCTAAAGAATACCGAAAAATATTAGGCATTGAGGCAATCGGCTCTTTTTTGTTTGTTCCTGCAATTACAAAAATGGGAAAGATAAAATCAGCAATAGAAAGTGAAGTTTCCTCTACCATAGCACGCAAGAGCAGCAGATTGACGATTACGACGAGGACGAGAACGCATAGATTGAAAATCGAAAGGCATAGCTTCTTTAGTGATAAGTGATTAGTTGTTAATGATTAATGAATGAGTTCTAAACCTTATTTTTGTCTTCTTGTTACTTTTATTTCCTATATTAAGATAAATTTAATTTTCTTTGTACAATTGCTATTTTGAAAACTCCTCTTATTTTTCAACCTTTGAGTAAAATATAATCCTTTTACCTAATTACTAAAAAGAACACAAAAAAACATATCAAAAATGAATAAAGTATATCCCAATGCAGACGCTGCACTTGAAGGAATAGAAGACAACATGACCCTTATGTTAGGTGGTTTTGGTCTTTGTGGAATTCCTGAAAATTCTATTACTGCCCTTGTCAAAAAAGGTGTAAAAGGTCTGACTTGCATCTCTAATAATGCAGGTGTAGATGATTTTGGCATCGGCTTGATGCTACAGCAACGCCAAGTCAAGAAAATGATTTCTTCCTATGTAGGAGAAAATGCAGAATTTGAAAGACAACTTTTATCAGGCGAATTAGAAGTAGATTTAATTCCACAAGGTTCACTTGCCGAACGCTGCCGAGCAGGTGGAGCAGGAATACCAGCATTTTTTACGCCAGCAGGATTCGGAACAGAAGTAGCCGAAGGAAAAGAAACACGAGAATACAACGGTAAGATGTACGTTTTGGAAGAAGCTCTTCATGCAGATTTTGCTTTTGTAAAAGCGTGGAAAGGCGATAAAAGTGGAAATCTAATTTTCAAAGGAACTGCCAGAAATTTTAATCCAATGATGGCAATGGCTGGAAAAATAACTGTTGTGGAAGTAGAAGAATTAGTAGAAAATGGAGAATTAGACCCTAATTTTATTCATATTCCAGGGATTTTTGTTCAACGAATTTTTGAAGGCAAAGATTACGAAAAACGTATTGAAAAACGAACGGTTAATTCATAGTTTTTTTACTGTCGCTCGTGAGGACACGAGCAACGGATAAGTCAATTTAGTTTTTGACAAGTCCTAATCAAAAATATTATCTTAATCGCTTATTACTTTATTTATAAGAGATACAGCCGTTGCTCGTGTCCTCACGAGCGACCAAATAATAAACACAAAAAAAATTATGTTAGATAAATTTGGAATAGCAAAACGTATTGCACAAGAACTCAAAGACGGTTATTATGTCAATCTAGGAATCGGAATTCCTACTTTAGTTTCTAATTATGTGCCAGAAGGAATTGATGTTGTTCTTCAATCTGAAAACGGACTTTTAGGAATGGGACCTTATCCCAGCGAAGAAAATGTTGATGCAGACCTTATCAATGCAGGAAAAGAGACAATTACAACTCTTCCTGGTTCTGCCATTTTTGATTCTGCCATGAGCTTTGCTATGATTCGTGGTGGACATGTCAATCTTACCGTTTTGGGAGCAATGGAAGTTGCTGAAAATGGAGATATTGCCAACTGGAAAATCCCAAAAGTAATGGTAAAAGGAATGGGAGGAGCAATGGATTTGGTGGCTTCGGCTCAAAATATTATTGTTGCGATGATGCACACCAACAAAAAAGGAGAATCAAAACTCTTAAAAAGGTGTGATTTACCGATTACAGGACTTAGGTTGTGTCAAAAAAGTTGTTACTAATCTAGCAGTTTTAGATGTTACAGAAGATGGTTTTTTTCTTCTAGAACGTGCACCAGGTGTAAGTGTGGAAGAAATAATAAAAGCGACAGAAGGAAAATTGACTGTTCCTGATAATGTGCCTGAAATGAAAATATAATTAAAATAAAACCTATAAGGTTTTTAAAAACCTTATAGGTTTGAATATATAAATTATGAACTATTATTTTCATTTACAGTACAAAATAATCAACCGAAACATAACTGATTTTGGTTTGCCTATTTGGTTGGGTTATTTGGGTAGTGTTATTTTATTTCTGCTTTTTTCTGTACAAGTATTTGAGAAAATTATATATGCCCCGTTTGTGTACGTTTTTATGGCTCTACTTGTAGTTCAACCTTTATCTTCTCTAAATAGGAATGAGTTTCTGGAAATTCATTTTTCCAATTATAAAATTATTAGAAGTGTAGAAAATATAGCAGTTTCTATTCCCTTTATTTTATTTTTACTCTATGAAAAGGAATTTTTATTGAGTGGTCTTTTACCTTTTATCATAGCTGTTTCTGCTTTTTTTCGCTCAAAATATCAGGTTTGAATTTCTACATTCCAACACCTTTTAAAGCTCCTTTTGAGTTTAATTTGGGTTTTAGAAAAACGTTTCTGATTTGGCTTATTGTTTATTTAGGAATTGCTGCTTCTATTTGGATAAATAATGTAAATATTGGTGTTGCGATTTTGATTTCTACATTTTTGATAAGTACCAATTTTTATAGCCTTCCAGAACCTGAATACTATCTATGGAATTATAAATATTCTGCCAAACGGTTTATTCATCAAAAGATTCTACTTGCTTTGTTTCATAGTACGATTCTGATTCTTCCTATTTTAGTAGCTCTACTTATCGCTTCTCCAAACGATTTTTATGGTCTTGTTGTCTGTTATTTGCTTGGTCTAATTTTTCTTCTTGTGGTAGTTTTGGCAAAATATGCTTCTTACCCAAACAAGATTAATCTTGTAAAAGGATTTATAATAGCTTGTTGTCTTTATTTTCCTCCTTCTCTTATCTTTGTTTTGGCTTACTTTTATTATTTATCTATCAAAAAATTAAAGCTCTATTTGAAATGATAGAAATTCAAAATTTATCAAAAAGCTACGGCAATCATACGGTTTTAGAAAACATTAATCTTACCTTAGAAAAGGGAAATGTATATGGAATAGTAGGAAAAAATGGAGCAGGAAAAACCACTTTATTTAGATCTATTGCAGGATTAGAAGAATATGAAGGTAAAATTAGTTCTGATAAAAGTCCCCTCAAAAATCATTTGGGATTGCTCTTGGCAGAACCTTATTTTATGCCTAAAATGACAGGAAAAGAGTATGTTGAATTACTTTTGTATGCTAGAAAAATAAAAAATCAAGAAGCAGAAAGTAAGAACATTTTTGACTTGCCGTTGAATAATTATGCGACTACCTATTCGACAGGAATGAAGAAAAAACTTGCTATTTTTGCTATCTTGTTACAACAAAACGACTATTTCATTCTTGATGAACCGTTTAATGGTGTAGATATAGAAAGTAATTTGATTATCATTCAAATCATTAAAGAACTTAAAAAATTGGATAAAATTATTCTCATTTCATCGCATATTTTTTCTACGTTGAGAGATACGTGTGATCAACTCTATTTTTTGGAGAATAAAACCTGTACATTTGTTCCTAAAGATGAATTTGATAATTTGGAAAGTAAATTAGGTTTTGATTTGGAAGTAATAGATAAAATGAAAAGATTGAAATTAGGATAAAATTCTCATTTTTTTGTAAAAACCAGACTAATAAGAAAAATCAATGAAAGAAAAATCAGTAGAACCTTTTCGCCCTCTTACGCTTCTTTTTTATATTACTTGCATCTCACTTGTAATAATGGTGCTTTCGCCTGTCGAAATTCCTATCAGTGATAGTTTTACACTCAATGTTTTTACGCTTGATAATTTAAGTCCACTTCCTGATACTACACAAAAAGAGCTTGATTTTATTGCAGATATTCAAAGTAAGGTAGAAGATGCTGAAAATTTAGCTGCTGATTCATTAGAACTTGCTAGGCAAGATTCATTACAATTAGCTAATAGACAAGAAGATACTGTTTTACAAGAAGAGCGTTATGAGCCTGTTGTGGCTGCTCGCCAGTCAATAGAATTCCCACCTCAAAATCCTGATGCACTTAATTCTTTTTTTGCTGCTCTTCAATCGCTTTCAAAAAAACCTAATCTAATTCGTATTCTTCATTATGGAGATTCGCAAATTGAAGGCGACCGTATTAGTTCGTATTTGAGAGAACGTTTTCAGCATCGTTTTGGAGGTTGTGGAGTGGGTCTTGTTCCTGTTTATGTACGTGGAAATGTTCGTGCTACGCTTTTTACAAGTTATTCTCCTAATTGGACAAAATATGCTTACATAGACCAAAAGAAAAAAGCAAGACATAATAAATTAGGAATTTTGACAGAATACGACCGTTTTACCAACCCAACTGTTCACGATGATTCGCTACACACAGAAATGAAACACGCTTGGGTTCGTTTTACAGACCCCAAATTAGGACATAAAAAAGCAACGACTATCGAAAATGTAAAATTTCTTTATCGTTCTCCTTCTGCTCCTTTGGCTTTTCAACTTAATCTAAACGGAGATGAAGTGATTAATAAATTAGACCTTCCAAAAAACAATAATTTGGCGATTCATAAAGTTCCTTTAAAGGCTAATTTTGATAAAATACAGATTCATTTAGGAAGTAAAGGAAATCCCGAAATTTTGGGAGTTGCCTTTGATTGTAATACGGGTATTGCTTTGGATAATGTTTCTATTCGTGGAAGTTCTGGTTTTGAGATTCCTCGTATGAGCCGTGATTTTATGAAAGAGCAAGTTGAAGCTCTTCAAGTAAAACTTATTGTTGTACAGTTTGGTGTCAATCTTAGTGGAGAAGGAGATTTTAGTCTTTCGTATTATGAAAGAATGTTTTATTGACAGTATAATTATTTAAAGTCTCTTCATCCAGATGCTTGTGTTTTGGTAGTAAGTGTTTCGGATAGGTCAAGAAAAGTAGGAACTCGCTTTGAGTCTTATCCAAGTGTAGAAGTGATTCGTCAAGCTCAAAAAAATGCAGCTATGAAAGTAGGTTGTGCATTTTGGGATTTGCGTGATGCAATGGGAGGACAGAATTCAATGAACTCATGGGTAAACAACAAGCCTTCTCTAGCACAAGATGATTATACACACTTTAATGCAAGAGGTGCAAAACTTGTTGGAGAAATGCTCTACAATGCAATCAATAATTCGTATGACAATTATAAGAAACAAGTTCAGTAAAACAGAAATAAGCTATTTTTTTTGTATCTTAGCCCAATATAGGTTTGCAAAAACCCTATTACCCTCTTTATTTTTGTTTAAGTTATCTTCCTTCAAAGCCTTTTTTACAACTATACTCTAAAACAAAAATAGTTTTATTTATAAATCAAACTAATCTATCCAGATAAAAATTTGTTCTAAAGATACTTTTTTATACCCTATTTTTACAACAAATGACTTACTTTTTTTATTCTACTTACTTTTTTACTACTACTTATTATGCAAGAATTAGAATACCCAATTTATGTATTTAACAAGCCCGTAAAAACTCCTATTACAAAATATAATCTTTATTTGGAATTAGAAAAACTCAAAGAAACAATGGATAAATTATCTTTCAACAAAAAAGAGAAGGATATAATTAGTTGTATTTTAGGTACCTATTTCAATGAGTTAGAAAATAAATCTAAAGAATTAGAATATCAACTCATCAAACAAACCAAAAATTCAGCCGTATTTCATGTTTGGTGTGAAGGTAAAGATTGTGAAGACCTTGTAGAAGCTATCGAACATTGTAACCCCATGTTTTTGAAGGGAGGAATAGACCAACTCTTAGAGCTTTTTAGTGATGCCTTTGATGCTGCCAAACATCCATTTTATACACTTCCTATTGCCAATATTGTCAAACAAACGCTATCCCCAATAGAAATCCAAAAAGGACAAACCAACGGACAAACAGGAATGACAAAATTTACTCACAAAATTAGTCTTGGAATGTAATGAATAATTACGAATTAAAAATTACGAATGTAATTAATGAGTTATAAACATTTTAGGACTTAGCAAAAATAAACATAATAAAACCACAAAACTATGTTAGTTGTAAACACAGAAACTATTGCAGGAGAAGAGATTATAGAAGTTTTAGGACTTGTACGAGGAAGCACCGTAAGAGCCAGAAATGCAGGACGAGATTTTGTTGCAGCTTTCAAGAACTTTATAGGAGGAGAAATTCAAGAATATACCAAACTGCAAGCTCAATCAAGAGAACAAGCCTTAGAACGTGCCATAAAAGATGCCGAACAATTAGGAGCTGATGCCATCGTAAATATTCGTTTTGAAAGCTCTATGATTTCGCAGGGAGCTTCTGAAATTTTTGCGTATGGAACGGCTGTAAAATTGAAGTAAACTATTGATTTTATTTTCGCTCTAATTCCATATTGAGTCTTGTCCACATTTTATTACCTACTTTCATAAGGGTAGTTTTGTCATGTTTGATTTCAAAGCCTACATTTTCATAGCATTTGATAGCTCCTTTGTTCCAATCAAAAACATTCAAATCTACCTTTTTTGTTGCTTTATCTTCAAAGAATAATTCGACCATTTGAAGGACAATTTGTTCTCCTATTTTTTGTCCTCTCCATTTTTCTTCTCCAATCAAAATACGTGAAAGTCGTTTGTTTCCTTCTTGAAAATTGAGTTCGCAATGTCCTATTGTTTCGCCTGTTGCTGTCCAAATTACCTTTAGAGGCTTTACTTTTTTATTGTTTATGTAATTTTCTAACTGCTCATCTGTAATAGGAAAAACAAACATTTCTCCTCCAAACTGAACCATTTGTTCTTCGTCTGTAATCCAACTTTTAAATATTTCAAAATCACTTGTCGTAAATGGCTTTAATTCTATCATTTATGTTTTTTTTATTGAAGTTTTTAATACAAATTTGAAATAAAATTACTAATTTATCGCAAAATTAACTATTCCCTTAACTTTTGATTCCTAATAAAGCCATGAAATTATTTTCACTTTTTACTCTTCAACTCGTTCTAGTTTCTTTTCTGTTTTCTTGTACCACCAATTCTACCAAAAACGACGAACAAAAAATGACAAACTCAAAAGATTCATCTACCACCTCAAGTGCAAATAATCAAGATGAAAAAATAGCTGATAACTTTGGAATCGTAATTCATGGAGGAGCAGGAACAATTTTGAGAGAAAATATGACTCCTGAAAAAGAAGCTGAATATAAAGCTAAATTAGAAGAAGCAATCAAAATAGGTCATAAAATTTTGGCAGAAGGAGGAAGTAGTCTTGATGCCGTTGAAGCAACGATACGAATTATGGAAGATTCACCACTTTTCAATGCAGGAAAAGGAGCAGTTTTTACGGCAGATGAAAAAAATGAATTAGACGCTTCAATTATGAATGGAGCAGATAAAGCAGCAGGAGCAGTTGCAGGAGTTACGACAGTCAAAAATCCCATTTCGCTGGCTCGTCAGGTAATGGAAAATTCGCCTCACGTTATGATGGCAGGAAAAGGAGCAGAAATTTTTGCTAAAGAAAGAGGATTAGAACTCGTCTCTCCTGATTATTTTTTTACACAAGATAGATTTGATGGCCTTCAAAGACTAAAAGCAAAAGACAAAGATGCTGTTGAGTTAGACCACGATACAGATGCTACCAAAAAAGATGGAAATGAGAAGAAAGACAAAGCAAATTTCTACGACCCAACTATCAAAGATTCAAAATTTGGAACAGTTGGTTGTGCAGCTTTGGATAAAAATGGAAATCTAGCAGCAGGAACTTCGACAGGAGGAATGACCAATAAAAAGTACGGTCGTGTAGGCGATGCACCAATAATAGGAGCAGGAACGTATGCAAATAATGCGACTTGTGCCGTTTCTTCAACAGGCTGGGGAGAGTTTTTTATTAGAAATATAGTTGCTTATGATATTTCTGCGATGATGGAATACAAAAATCTAACACTTGCAGAAGCTGCAAAAGAAGTCATTCAAAACAAACTTCCTGCACTCGGTGGCGATGGTGGAGTTATTGCCATCGATAAAAATGGAAATGTAGTAATGGAATTTAATACGGCTGGAATGTATCGTGCTTCAATGAATAAAAATGGAGAACTTTATATTGGGATTTATGAGAAGTAGATTTATTTAAGAGTATGATAATATATCTGATAAATCAACTACAAATTTGTATAAACTCACAAGCTCTTGAATATCCAAAAATTTAGAAGTACATTTTATGTTAACCGTATTATCATACTCTGAATCTTTAGGATGAAAAATTTCTTCTACGACTTCAATTTTATGTTTCTCAATTAAGTCAATAATACTTAATCCATAAGAATTACTTTTATCCATTAAATAATAACTGCTTTTGATCGGCAGAATCTTAGACATCAACGTTTTCTTTATTGTAAAGTCTTTATTATTTTGTCATTTACAGGCAAATAAATGTAGTTAGTGTAGTGATAAGAATGATAAGCAGGTCGGCTAACTTTAAAACTGAAAACTATCTTCTTTTTTCTGTTATGTAATTCCTTCGGAACTGTAAAAACATCGCCTTGTAACCAAAGATAATTCTCTGCTTTTTGGTTGTATTTTGCTTCAATTTTATCAGCAAATTCTTTATATCTTTTTATTTGTTTGTTCATTATTGTAGATAGAAAATTTAAAATTACACATCAAAAAACAATTTTTCATAGTAAATTTGTCAAAAAGTATATCATCTTTAAAAAGCAAATCTAGTGAATTACCTTAGTACAAGAAAAAACGGAACAAACAATGAAGAAAAAGTTTCTTTTAAAGAAGCTGTCATCAATGGACTTACAAAAAATAGTGGTCTTTATTTTCCTGAAACCATTCCTACTTTACCCACTTCTTTTTTTGAGAATATTGAAAATTTAGAAGATAATCAAATCGCTTTTGAAGTTTTGAAGCCATTTGTAAAAGAATCTTTGAATGATAATCAATTAAAACAAGTGATAAAGGAAACATTAAATTTTCCTATTCCAGTTGTAAAGGTAGAAGATAATATTTTTTCTTTAGAACTTTATCATGGTGCAACGCAGGCTTTTAAAGATGTTGGAGCGAGATTTATGTCAAGATGTTTGTCGCATTTTTATAAAAATGAAGATAAAAATAATAATGTAATTATTTTAGTTGCCACTTCTGGCGATACAGGAAGTGCAGTAGCTAACGGTTTTTTTGATGTAAAAGGAATTGATGTAAAGATTTTGTTTCCAAAAGGAAAAGTAAGTCCGTATCAAGAATTTCAAATGACAACTTTAGGCAAAAATATTCAAGCTATTGAAGTAGAAGGAACTTTTGATGATTGCCAAAAGATGGTAAAACAAGCCTTCAATGATACAGAATTGAGAGAAAAAGTAACACTAAGTAGTGCAAATTCTATCAATGTCGCTCGTCTTTTACCTCAAATGTTGTATTACTTTTTGGCATACAAACAATTAAAAAAACAAGATAATTTAGGTAAAAATAATTCTAAAAAGCTAGTAGTTTCTGTTCCTTCTGGAAATTTGGGAAATATTTCAGCAGGACTTATAGCCAAAAAAATAGGTTTGCCGATAGAGCGTTTTATAGCTGCACACAATGCAAATGACACTTTTTATAATTATCTCAAAACAGGAAAATATCAGCAAAAATCATCTGTTTTGACCTATTCGAATGCAATGGACGTAGGAAATCCAAGTAATTTTGAACGAATTGAATATTTATACAACAAAGATTTAGAAGCCACAAAAAAAGATATTTCTGCTTTTACTGTTGATGATGATGCTACTATTAAAGAAATTGCAGACTGTTTTGAGAAAAATAATTATCTCTTAGACCCACATGGCGCAGTTGGAAAATTGGCTTTGCATGAAAGTTTGAAAGATGATGAAATTGGTTTGTTTTTAGAAACAGCACACCCACAAAAATTTTCAGAAATTATACAAAAAGCCATTCCAAGTTATGAATCTGAAAAGGTAGATTTGTCTGGTGCGAAGAAACTTTCTATTGAGAATGAGTATGATAAATTGGTGGAGATTATTTTGAAATAAGACTACTGTAAATGATTAGCGAGTGATTTGTATGATTACTATGATAATTACAGGATAATACAAACATCAATTATATAAAAGTAATTTGTAGTTGTATTATCCTGCATTTCATCTTAAAATCATATAAATCACTCGCTAATTCATTCTAATTCTCCTTTATAAATTTAATTATTTCATCATATCAATTACTCCAACCAAAAAAATATTGAATCATCATCGGAATATGGGATTTATTTAGCATAATTGGTTCTACATTCGGCTGAACTTTATGCAAAGAATCCAAAAAACGCTCATTCGAAACGGTTATTGATTGGTAGGTTTTCTTACCCAAATAAAGCATAATTGGTGGCGTTTTTTCATCAATGTAATAAATTGGCGATGCTTTTTTCCACGTTTCTGGATTTTTTGTCCACGTTGTATCGTAGTTACTGTTGCTCGTTGGTGGCTCTTCTTGCAAGAAATTATACATATCCAAACCTGCTGCATCATTCAAAATAATGCCTGAAACAGTATTGTCTTTTACGTCATACTTTGGATTCATGGTAGAAAGTGCTATTAAATGTCCTCCTGCTGAGTGTCCCGTCAAAAATAGTTTATCAGGGTTTCCATTGTACTTCGCAATATTATTTTTTGTCCAGTTTATAGCTGCTGCAATTTGCTTTGCCATATCGTCATAATTCGCCTTTGGGCTAAGTGTGTAACCCACCACAACGGTTACAACTCCTTTTTTGGCAAATCTTTTACCGAAAAAATTATAGGTTTCTTTATCGCCGCTATTCCAATTTCCACCATGTACAAAAATCAAAACAGGTAATTTTTGTTCTTTTGTATCAAATTTCTTACTAGCTTTTTTGAGATTTTTTGGAGAAAAAATATTGAGCGTTGGAAGAGGCTCTTTAGCTGTCTTTTCTGAAACAGCTTTATCTAAATAGGATATGTTTTCGTATTTTTTGGAGGCACAAGAAGAAAACATGAAAGTGATTATAAGAAGTGAATGAAATAAAAATGAAGTTGAAAAAATATTTTTCATAAAGTGGTCAGAATGTAGCTCACTCTTTAGAGTGAGAAATGAGTTTTTATTGATTGTTTTATTAAATTTTAATGTACTATTAACTATTTTTACAAAGTAAAGTTATCAGATTCAATAAAGGATAACTTCAAGGTTTGTTTTTGAACAAGATTTTTTTGTATTTTGAACTGTATAATAGACTTTTGATGATTTTGATAATAACGAGAGTCTGTTTATAAAATACAACATGCATTTTCAACAGACTGGGAAGTCTGTTATATCTTTACAATTTTATGCGTTACACAAAAGAAACATTAGACAAATTAGAAAACATCTTTGAGCTGGGAGGTTATAAAGTACGTTATGAAAAAGGTAATTTTCGTTCTGGTGCTTGTTTGGTAAAAGGTTCGCCTATTATTATTGTAAATAAAATGTTTACCAATGAAGGAAAAATCAATTCTTTGATAGAAATTTTGAAAGAAATCAACGAAAACATAGAACTCAGAAACTTTATGACAGACGAATTAGAAAGAGATTACAATAAATTCTTGAAACACGAAAATTAAATACAGGAATTAGGAGATGGGAACTAAGATTTGGGAATTGCAATTTCCTTGTTCCTCATTCCCATATCCTGAATCCCAATTCCTCATTCCCCCAAATTATGATAGACTTTTCACACTTTACACTTGATAATGGTTTACGTGTTTATGTTCACCAAGATAAAACAGTTTCGATTGCTACAGTAAATATTATGTATGATGTCGGTTCAAGAGACGAATCGCCTAATCGTACTGGTTTTGCACATTTATTTGAGCATTTAATGTTTAGCGGTTCTGCTAATATTCCTAGTTTTGATACCATTGTGCAGCAAGTTGGGGGTTCGAATAATGCCTATACTTCGCCTGACGTAACTAATTATTATACGGTTGTTCCTGCACCAAATGTAGAAACGGCTCTTTGGTTAGAAGCTGACAGAATGTTGTCGCTTTCTATTAATGATAATTCACTAGAAGTACAAAGAAAAGTAGTGATTGAAGAATTTAAGCAGCGTTATTTGAATCAACCTTATGGAGATATTTGGTTGCATTTACGTCCTTTAGTGTATCAAAAACATTCGTATAATTGGGCAACTATTGGCAAAGAAATCAAGCATATTGAAGATGCGACTTTAGAAGAAGTAAAAGCATTTTTCTTCAAACATTATAGACCTGATAATGCCGTTTTGGTAGTAGCTGGGAATGTAGAAAAAGAAGAAATAGAAAAAATGGCGAAAAAATGGTTTGAAGATATTCCAAAGGGAAACAGACCTATCAGAAACCTTGAAAATGAACCTGCACAAACGGAAGCCAGACATAAAAAAGTAGAAGCAAAAGTTCCTTTGAATGCTATTTATAAAGCCTACAGAATGGGAAGCCGAAAGGCTACCGATTATTACTCCACTGACTTAGTGAGTGATGTTTTGGGTAGAGATAAATCAGCTCGTTTGTATCAAAAATTAGTAAAGGAAAAAGAGATGTTCAATTCTCTTGGTGCTTATATTATGGGTTCGGTAGATGAGGGCTTGTTGGTAATTGCTGGAAAACTCAATCCTGCCTATACTCCCGAACAAGGAGAAGAGGCTATCCAAATAGTTATCGATGAGTTTTTGGAAAATGGAATTTCTGATGAAGAGCTTACAAAAGTAAAAAATCAAGCAGAAGCATCACATATTTTTTCGGAAATCGAAGTGCTTAATCGGGCTATGAATATTGCTTATTACGCCATTTTGGGAGATGTAGATATGGTAAATACAATTGCTGATGATATGGCAAAAGTTACGAAAGAAGAACTAATGACTACTGCCAAAAAAGTATTGAGAAAAGAAAATTGTAGTACACTTTATTATTATTCTAAGGAATTGAATGCTGTTGAGAATTAATTTAATAAATCAAATGGTTACAGTTCTCAAGTCAAGCTATTTCAATTGAAACAAAATTAGGTTTTGTCTAAATTAATAGAACATTAAATCTAATTTTGTTTTAATTTCGTTTTAAGGCAAAACTATTGTACTCAACTTGTTTTCGTAATTCATAATCCGTAATCCGTAATTTTTAATTCGTAATCGCTCCCTATGTTCAAATTTCTCAATCACGTTTCTATAAAGACAAAGGTAGTTGGCTTGATTATGATAGCGACTATTATTGCTCTAATAACTGCTTTTACGGCATTTATTATCTATGATTTGAGTGATTATAAATATGAATTAATAACAGGACTTAGAGATAGAGCAACTATTATTTCTAGGGATAATTATATAGCTGTCAATTATTCTCAACCCGAAAGTACAGAAAGTCAATTAAAAGATTTGTTTGCTTCTGATCCTAATATTCTGGCAGCACAGGTGTATGATACATTAGGCAGACCCTTTGCCAAATACGAACGTTTGGGAATGAAAATAAATGCTCCTTATCAAGACCCCAAAACAGACAAAGGAGAAGGATTTCATCTTCTTGAAAACGAACTTTATATTTATCATCGTAGAGAAGCTGATTTGGCAAACTTTAATGAAGACAATACGACGGGACTTTCAATAGATAATCGTCCTCCAAAATATCCTACGGTTTATCTGTTGTCTAATCTCAATCGTTTTTATGACCGTTTGCAACGCTATGCACTCATTACAGGACTTATTTTATTGACGGTTTCTTTGCTTACCTATTTTATTGCTATTCGTCTTCAACGCTTAGTTTCGAAACCAATTCTGGAGCTTACAGCACAAACCAAACAGATTGCACAAGAAAAAGTCTATTCTACTCGGATTAGTAGAGGAGATAGAAGAGATGAAATAGGAACGCTTACAGAAAGTTTTGACGATATGCTGGCTCAAATCGAACAGCAAAACTTAGCCTTAGTTTTGGCAAAGGAACAAGCCGAACAATCAGCAAAAGCAAAAGAACAATTTTTGGCAAATATGAGCCACGAAATCCGAACGCCTATGAATGGCGTTTATGGAATGTCAGAGCTTCTGTTAGATACTTCTCTTAATAATGTTCAGTTAAAGTATGTAAATGCCATTAAATCTTCTGCTGACCATTTATTGGTTATCATCAATGATATTTTGGATTTATCAAAAATTGAATCTGGAAAAATCTCTTTTGAGGAAAGTGCTATTGATTTTTATCCGATGGTAGAAGGAATGATAAGCAGTATAAAAGTAAAAGCAGATACAAAAAAGGTAAGTTTGAGAAGCAAGATAAGCCAAGATATTCCTGCTGTTTTTGTAGGTGATGAAGTGCGTCTGCGTCAAGTCTTGCTTAATCTTTTGGGAAATGCAGTAAAGTTTACACACAAAGGGGAAATAATAATAGGTGCTAATCTAGTAGATGAAGACAAAAATTTTGTAACTCTTCATTTTTATGTAAGTGATACAGGAATAGGAATTTCAGAAGAAAAAATAGATGATATTTTTACTATGTTTACGCAAGCAAGCAGCGACACAACACGCAAATATGGAGGAACAGGCTTGGGACTTGCCATCTGTAAACAATTAGTAGAACTTCAGGGAGGAGAAATTTTTGCAAAAAGTAAAGTAGGACAAGGTTCTACATTTGCATTCCAACTTCGTTATAAAAAATATTCATCGGTAAGTAAGCCAGCAATTATAAGAGATAGAACCAATCAAATTCCTGATTTTCTGCGTGATGCAATTAATTCTGAACAAATTCATCAAAAGGAGAGCCTTGATAGTACAGGTATTGCAGCACCAAAAGTAGTTACAAACAAGATTTTGTTAGCAGAAGATAACGAGATAAATCAGCTTTTGGTAGTAACAATGCTCAAAAACTGGAACTATGAAATTGAAGTAGCTTTTAATGGAAGAGAAGCTGTTGAGAAATTGCAAAAAGAAACGTTTAATTTAGTCTTAATGGATGTACATATGCCAGAAATGGACGGCTATCAAGCTACAAAAATAATACGAGAAACCATTTCGAAAGACATTACAATTATTGCCATGACAGCCTCTGCACTAAAGGGAGAAGCTGAAAAATGTATTGCAGCAGGAATGAATGACTACATAGCAAAACCATTCAATAAAGAAGCATTCAAACAAAAACTTGCTAGTTATTTAAGAGAATAACAATTAGTGTATCAAATTCTAAAACTATTAAATAATACTACCAAATTATATTTTTATAGTTTGGCAATTTTCTATCATTAAATATCTAACATATTATTAATAAAGTAAATAAAATTTTTGCAATAATTACCTCATTAAATATTTCTTATATTCTCTCAATGCTTCTGTTTCTAAAAATACAGGAAATGATATATATTTCTCTTTTGTTTTTAGCATTTAGTATCTTACCTTTTTTAGTTATTTTACTTATAGATAAAACAAGAATAAAAAGAGGTAAGCCTACTATAATACCATCAGAGAAAGAGAATTTAATAATTTTTACAGCTCAATATGGATTAGCAGTAACACTTATTTCATTTGTAGTATTGTCAGTTTTATATTTATCAGTTTGGCAATCTTTTATAACAGTAATTGTTAGTCTATGCCTTAGCGTACTTTTGTATGTTTTTAATTCTTTTTACAAGAAAAATTGAGTTTTTAACTGCAATATAAGTGTTATTGGAAAAAGTCAAAATAGGTATTTATTAGCTACAGGGTAGCGTTACCTTGGTAGAATAGAAACAAAAACATCTCTTGATAGAGCTACAGCGTAGCGAAACCTTTTAATTGGTCATTTAAAAATAAAGTTATGCTACTCTATAGCTAATAAATAACTAGTTTGATTTTCGACAATGAGAATCATATTATTATGTATGACACTACTTTATGTGAAGTATGTGAAAAGTATTTCTAAAAAATTAGTAACTGGTAACTAACTTTACCAATCTGCTTCACTTTCATCAAAAAAGTCTAGTTCATTCTTTTGAGCTTCTTGTCTTCCTGTTTTGTTGATGTAATACTGTTTGCCATCTTTTTCTACAAGAGCTTGTCCAGTTGTTCCAAAACTTTTAGCAAAATCATAAATAAAAGGAATTATAATTTTTCCTGCTTTATTGACATAGCCCCATTTGTTATCTTTCCTGACAGCTATTGGTTCTTCTTCTGTTGTACCTACATCATCGTATTGGGTACTAATTACTTCTTCTCCATCTTGATTTATAAATCCTTTTTTTCCGTTGGCAGCTACTTCTAAAAGTCCACTAATAAAGACAGAACTTACAGATGAATAACGATTTAGATTTATTTTTTGCTCTCCTTTTGTTCTCAAATCTATAAAACCATAGTGCAGTTCTTCCTTTTGTTTTTCGGCAATAATAATAATATTTTCGTTGTTTGTAAAGCGAATCTGCTCGTATTGTATAGGAATTATTTCTTCTCCTTTGTGATTAATCATTCCCCATTTTCCGTTTTTCTTGACTTCTGCTTTTCCATTCTTAAAATTCCCAGCCTGTTCGAACTCAATAGGTACTGTAATTTTTGCATCTGTACTAACATAACCATTTTTGCCATTTAGTGTAACTTTTGCGAAACCTTCTGAAAAATTATCAATTTGATCATAAATAATAGGAACAAGCATCTCGTCTTTCATATCAATAATTCCCCATTTTCCGTTGCGTTCTACCTTTGCATAACCTGCAAGCGGCTCAACATCTTCCCCAAAACTAGAGCTTTGAGGATAAATATAAAAGAAAGATTCTGCATTATCGTATTCTATCGGAATGACAAGAGTTTCAGTTTTGGTATTAAAAAAGCCATATTTTCCCTCTTTTTTTACTCGCTTCATAATAGCATTATTTGCCATTAACATATAATCTACATCATCAAAATTATATTCAATAATTTCGTTTTTGCTATTTAAATAATTCCAAGTGTTGTTTCTTTCTAAGAAAATTCGGTTTCTTCCTACCGTCGAACTTATTTTGTCGTAAGCAAAAGGCATTATATTTTCATTATCAAGGTGCAATCCCATTTTTTTACTTATTTCGTCTTCTGTCCACATAAATGGTATTTCATCTATATCAATAAAAATATCTGATGCAGAAGCAACTTGCAGATAACGATTTCCAAACTTATCAATGGATTGCCAGTCATTGCCAGATTTTACCCAGCCTTGTTCGTCTAAGAAAGGTAAAGCATCATCATAATTAAATTCTATAAATGTACTCCCACTAATAGAAATATATCCCCATTTTCCTTCTTTTTTAGCGGCTGCAAAACCTTCTGAAAAAGAATAGGCTTCTTCAAATTTTGGCGGAATAAGCCAGTTTCCATCTGCTGATAAATATCCATATTTTGGATTTTCTTTTTCATTTACTTGTGTAGATTGTTGTGCTAACGCTAATCCGTTTTGGAAAGACTCTACCATTTTATAAGTCGGTTTTATGAGCCATTTGCCTTCATTATCAATAAAACCCCACTTTCCATTCTCTTTTACGGCTGCAATTCCAGAGGCAAAAGGCTGAGCATCTTCATATTTTTTTCTTATTTTTTTTCCTTTTTCATTGAGGTAAGTGTACGTTCCGTCTTGATATTTGGCAAGTGCAAAACCATCAGAATAAGGATAAATATAATCCCACTTGAACCTAGTAAGTACTTTTCCTTCTCTTTTTATTACGCCAAAATTTCCATTGATACGAGCCACTGCTTTTCCTCTAAAAAAATCACCTATTTCATTGTATGTAACAGGGACAGTAATTTTCCCTTTCGAATTCATTAATCCTACTTTTCCATCTTTATGTACCTTTAGATAATCATTACTTAGCTTTTCTATTTTGTCATAGGTAGGTTCTTTTATTACTTTTCCAGTAGGGCTGATTACACCCCAGTATTTATTTTTCTTTACCAAAATCAAATTATCTTTATAGAAAATATCTACTTCATCGTATTGAGTTGGAGTAATTATTTTTCCATTTTTTCCCATAAAACCATACTTATTTAACTTTCTTATCCACGCCAAATCTTGTGTGATATAGTGAATTTCGTCATATTCTAAGGGAACAATAAGCTCACCTGTATTATTTATAACTCCCCAATTATTATTTTTTTGTACGTGTGCAATTCCATTTTCAAAGTTATCTATTTTTTGATACACAATAGGAACGATGAGCTTTCCCTCTTTATCTATTAATCCAAAAAGTTCGTCTTGATATACTTTAGAAAGTCCATCAACAAACGGTTCGTAGATTAGATAAGATGATTTGAAAATTTGTTTTCCAGTAGCATCAATAAAAAACCAATCTTTATCCTTCCTTACTGCAGCCAATCCTTCTGAGAAATATTTTGCTTCGTCGTAGATAAAATCAACTACCGTTTCACCTTTTTCATTGATATATCCCCATTTATTTGTATCATTTTCTTCAGTTCTGACTTCTGCTATGCCTTCATAAAAAAAAGGAATATCTTTATAAATTATTTTTACAACTTCATTTCCATTTTTATCTATTTTTCCCCAAAGATTGTTTTTCTGAACTAAAGCCGTTCCTTTCTCAAAATCCTTTGCATTTTCATAAATAAAAGGAATTATTTCTTTTCCTGTTTTGTCAATAAAGCCATATTTACCGTCTTTTCTAGCATAGGCTAATCCTTCTGAAAAATTATAGGCATCTTCATATATCAAATCAATAACCAAATTTCCATCTATATCTACAAAACCAACCCGATTATTTTTCTGAACTCTAGCCATTCCATTCTTAAAAGGATAGGTATAGGAATACTCAAAAGGAACAATCAACACATTTTGCATATCAATAAAACCCGTTCTTCCCTCCAGACGAGCAACAGCTCTACCTTCTTTGAATGCACCTAATTCTTGATAAATAATTGGAATAAATGGGTTATCATCTTGCGTAATATAGCCCCAACGTCCGTTTCTTTTTACTCTTGCTATCGTAATTGTTTGATTTTGAGTATCTTTTACTTCTTCAAAATCTAAGGCTTGCGAGTAATGAGCAGGAATCAAAATCATTCCTGTTTCTTTGTCTTTATAGCCATATTTTTCAGTTTCTCCACTTTCGCTACTCTGATGAAATGGAACTAAATTTTGACTATATAAATTAGTCAATAAAAAAAATAGACAAACAAAAAAAGCCAAAAACATACACAATGGACAGTTGGACAAAAAACGATTAAAGTAGATATAGTTGTAGTTATTCATGAAAATAATAATAATTGAGCTAAAAACAATTTGATAACACAAAATAGCGAAATAATTTATCAAAAATAAGTGTTAGTAAAACTAATTTAGAGTAGTTTGAGTAAAGAAACAAATCCAAATGCTTTTTTGCTTTTTTATTTCGATAATAACTTATACTTTATAGCTTACTTAACAGACAAAATAGCACGTGTATGTTTTTTCTATTCGAAAAGTAAAACTGTATCTTTGTAGTATCAAAACTATTACACTTAATTTTCAAACTATGAAGTTACGATTACTGATAATAAATAAAAATTTGTTTAAAACTTGTATTACTTTTCTAATCACTTTTTTTCCATTACTTGTTTTTGGACAAATAAACCCACCTGTTGCAAATTATTCTACCTATTGTCAAGGAGAAAGTATGCTTATTTCAGCTATTTCTTCAACGCCAAATGCTAGCATAGAATGGTATATGGATAACAATATGACTAATTCTCAACCTTTCACAGTTTCTCAAAATGGAGAAGTATTTCCTTTAGATTCTATAATTACTTTTGGCTTAGGAACAAATAAAATTTATGCTGTTGCCTCACTTGGTGGCTCTAAAAGTAGTAGCGTAGAAGTTCCCATTACAATTGATAAAGCTCCTGTTGTTATTGCTATTGAGTCTGATGGCTGTATGCTAAAAATCGGAGATAATGTTGTTTTTTCTCCTATTTTGGAAAATCCAAATGGAAATTATACATACGAGTGGCGTAAGATAAAAACAAAAGCTCTAGGCAAGAAATTACAAACCCTCAAGTTTTGAGTACAGAATAAAGATTTTTCTAAATCTTCATTATCAGACAATGATGCAGGAGTTTATCAGCTTACTGTATGGAACGAAACTCATACTTGTGCTGCCAAAATAGAATCTCCTCATCTAATTTTACGTGATGGCTGTAATGAAGATTACCCTATTCCAGTAGGAATAGATGAAGCTGGTAACAACCATGCTGTACTAACTCAAAATCTGAGTAGTAGCTATTATATTAATAATGAAAATGGAAGTTTTAATTTTGTATTTGAGGAAAGATACAGAGCAGGTATATTAACAGCAAATTTATATGGTTGGCAACGTTGTAAATTAGGCAGTTTTACATTAAATAAAAAATTAGGAAGTAATTGGTATTCACTTTATATAGGAATGCTTGCAATACCTGAGGCATCTTATGTTCTTGAAGTATTTGATGAAAACGGAACTCTTACAGTAGCCAAATTCAAGTTCAAGGTAAAAGAATTACAAGCTTATATAATAGAAATACCTTCGACTTACTGTAAAGGCTGGAATACTCAATTTGAAGGATTCATAAGAGGTGGAATTGCGAATTATACAACTATATGGTACACTACGACTACTCCAGATAATTCTCCTCCTTCTCAAAATGCGAATTGGGAGATTTTGGGTTGGAATAAAACAGAACGTAGTAGAAGACCTAAGATGGAATTTAATACAAACCTATCTAAAACTCATTGGGTCAAAACTAAGGTAATTGATTCTAGAGGATGTTCAAGCGAAAGTACCATATATAAAATAGAACCTGAACTATCACAAGAACCCATTATAGATTTGAATGATGGAAGAGAGCGTTTGTCTAAAGCCGAGTATTTTCAAACAGAATCTAATTCTTCTCTTCTAAAAGGTGTAAATATTGACTCTTATTATTTTAAAGTAAATGGAGATACTACTTCTGATGTTGTTATATCTATTTTGAAACCAGATGGAATTAATAATGCTCCCAAAACAGTTCTGAAATCTTTGCGATTTACAGCTTCTGAATTTCAAGACCTACAACTCAAAAAAGAAGATTTTTTACTTAATCAATTAACAACAGTTCCTAATAAGTTCTATATTGGTGTCAATTCTAATACTAATAGTCTCTTTGTGAAAAGGGGATGTAACTATACCATAGAAGATAATACGGCGTGGGAACAGACAACAAGTGGAAAGTGGCAACCTCTTTTTACGCCAGTTTCTGAAGGTGGCTGGGAATTTCTACCTCATTTGCAATACGTCCTGTTTTTCACACTAAACCTAAAACAGATTTTATAGCTGATTTGACTTTAGCTTTTCCAAATGAAGAGATAGAGTTTAGAGACATTTCGGAAGCCGACCCAGAGAACTATGAATGGAATTTGGAAGGTGCAACAGTTACAGAATCTACTAATTCTACTTTTACAACAAAGTATAGTAAAGAAGGAGATTATGATGTTTCACTCATAACAAGTAACGTTTCTGGTATAGATACACTCACAAAATCAAATTATATCAAAGTAATAGAAAAGTATTCTAAACTAATTAATACAGAAGGAACAAAGAGAGCATCAAGAAATAATGATGGTTTTATAGCAGGACATAACTCCAAAAAAGATAAAGCTAAGGCTGAGTATTTCTCTAATTATGAAGACAAATTTCTACAAGGAGCAGAAATCTATTTGGGAGGAATTGATATACAAGGAAAACAGAAAGGTAAATTTGTTCGTATTTATGTCATGTCTGTTAGTTCTGATGACCAATCCCCAGACTTAGTCTTAGATTCTGTCTATGTGCCTCTCGATAAAGTTACAGGCTCAGTAAGCAAACATGGTTTTCTTAGAGTTTCTTTTGATAAAGCTATCGAAGTGCCAAAAGACTTTTATATAAGTGTTGGTTTTGATTACCACTCCTATAATGATTTTGCTAAATTTGAATTTTCTGTTCTTACCACTACAGCCACTACTGAAAAAGGAAATACAGCATGGGAACAATTAGCAAATGATACTTGGCAGCCTTATTCAAAATCAGAATCAGAAGGAGGAAGAGGCATTTCGGTAGCACATGCCATTTATCCAATCTTGACAGCCGATAGAGTTTTATCTTCGGAAGAAGAAAATAGCTATGCAGAAAATATAAAACTATTTCCTAATCCAGCTTCTGATTTTATCAAAATAGAAACAAAAGAAATCCAATTAGAAAATTATTCTATCGTTAATGTCATTGGAAAAACAATTGAAAATGGAGTCTTATCAGCAGATGAAACCATACAAGTAAATAATCTAACAAAAGGGCTTTATTTTATTCGTTTTAAGACGGATAAAGGAATGATTACAAAACGTTTTGTAGTAAAATAAGAACTTCTTCTTTCAACATTTTGTTAGAAAACAATAAAGTGTAGTTCTTTGTAGCTACACTTTTTTTATTCAAAAATATTTAAAAATAACAGATTTAAATGGGAAAAATAGCTTTAGAAGAACTAGAATTTTTTGCCAAACATGGCGTACACAAAGAAGAACGATTTATCGGCAATCGCTACCGAGTTGATGTAGAAGTAGAGGCAGATTTAGAAAAAGCTGCCAAGACCGATAATGTAGAAGATACCGTAGATTACGGACATTTGTACAAAATTGTAGAAGCAGAAATGAGCAAATCCGTCAAATTATTAGAACATTTGGCTGGAAATATTTTGAATGGAATACTAGAAGAACTACCACAAGTAGATAATGCAAAAGTAGCTGTCTATAAATACAATGCACCTATTGGAGGTATTTGTAAATGGTCTAAAGTTACTTTAGAGAGAGGTAGAAATTAATTACGGATTACGGATTAATGATAATTTGTTAATTAAAAAATAGGTGTCATTAGTCAATATGAGTGTCATTAATTAAATCCAAAAAAGTCTTTCCTAACCAAAATTAGAAAAGACTTTACAATACAAGAGTTGAGAGAGGAATGAAATTAGAATTTTCAGAATTTCGTATTTGTTTTTAAAACCTAATTTCTAAATCTGTTTAGACGGTTGTGATGTCTTTTTCTTTCGCTTCCAAAAGCTCATCAATTTTTTTGGTATAATCATCTGTAAGTGCCTGAACTCTATTTTCTGCTCCTTTTATCATATCTTCAGGTGCTCCATCAATGGCACGCAGAGAATTATTAGTATTTTTACGGGCATTACGAATTCCTATTTTTCCCTCTTCTGCTTCGTTTTTTGCACGTTTTACAAGCTCTTGACGACGCTCTCCTGAAAGAGAAGGTACATTTATTCGTACCGCATCGGCTTCTCCCATTGGATTAAAACCCAAGTTACTGTCACGAATAGCACGAGTAATTTCGGCTACCATGCTTTTTTCCCAAGGCTTAATCAATACTGTTTTTGCATCGGGAATAGAAATATTTGCTACCTGTGCAAGGGGTGTTTGGGCTCCATAATAATCTACCATTACCCCATCAAACATAGAAGCGGTTGGTCTTCCTGCACGTATCTTACTAAATTCTGAAAGTGTGTGTTTGACAGCTTTGTCCATTTGTTCTTTTGCATCATCAAGATACATATTAATTTCCTCTTGCATAATTTCTACTAGTTTGAATGTTTTTTGATTATTCCGATTTTTGTTTCATCGTAATTTTAATGAATTAAATACCAAAACTACTAAATTACTCTAAAAAGATACTAACTATTTTGAGAAAATTTAGTTTTATAATTAGTTTTTTAGTCAAAAAAACACAAACTTAGGTTTTCTGTAAAGTTATTTTTTTTCAAAATAATCTTTCCTTTAGGTCGGTCTGCTCTATCAGACTGACTTTATTTCTTATAAATTTATTTTTTTTGATTTTACTTTTCACCTCATTTACCTTATTTTTATGTTAGAATTTAGAGTTATCAAACACAATTCAAAGGAGTATTGGGATACTGTTCATTTAAGAGAGTTAGTTTTACGACAACCTTTGGGAATGCGTTTTTCTACCGAAGAATTAGAACTAGAAAACGATAGTTATCACATTGGCGTCTATGATGAAACACACACCGTAGTGGGAGCAGCTATATTTGTACCCTTATCGTCTACCCGTCTAAAAATGCGACAAGTAGTAATAGCAGAAGATTGGCAAGGACGAGGAATAGGCAAAGAATTGATAGAATTTGCTGAAAATTTTGCTCAATCAAAAGGCTTTACAATCATTGAAGCAAATGCTAGACAGACCGCTTTAGGTTTTTATGCAAGTATGAATTATCAAAAACAAGGAAAAGAATTTACAGAAATTGGAATTCCCCATATGAAAATAGAAAAGCATTTGTAATGAAAAGAAATGGGTAATTGTAAATGGTGAGTTGTGAATGGGGAATAAATACAACTTAAAAATAGTCGTTTATTCGCCACAGAGTAGCATAACCTTTAGCTTCGTTGACTCGCTGACCTTCGGGTGTAGAAAGGAAATACGATGAAGATGAATTCATTTTACAATCTGAATTGAGCCGAAATACGTATTCCCCATTTACTGACATCATCTTTATCTAAATACGTAAGACGATGAACAGCTTGTACTCTCACAAATCTAAAAATATTACTCACTCCATAAC
Source organism: uncultured Cytophagales bacterium (assembly GCA_963761725.1). Lineage (GTDB taxonomy): Bacteria > Bacteroidota > Bacteroidia > Cytophagales > Bernardetiaceae > Bernardetia. The sequence goes on from CAVXHP010000005.1 coordinate 78,068, forward strand.
TTACCTCGGCATAAGGAGTTGCTCCCAAACTTCCAAACTTAGGAACAGGAATGCCATTTGAATCTAAATCAGGAATTAAATCAATATTTTTCTGACTTACATTTCCAATTAGCATATTTCCCTCTACAAAACTTCTCCATTTAAGTCTTCTCATTAGTGGAATTCTATTTAATAAAAATCCATTAAAATCGTGAATTAGATTTATAGAAGCATATCTATCACTCACAAACTCAAAATAGTTCATTAGATTGAATGAAAGTTGATTGTAAAAAGGAGTTTCGTTGCCTAAATGCGACTCTAAGAGTGCATAAGGAAGCGTAGAGGGTGTAAAGCCAGCACTAATAAAGTAATCTGTACGTCCGAAAATTCCTAAACGAAAAGAATGTTCCATACGAGTAGAAAACTTATGATATTCTAAATCTCCCCCCAAAAAATTTCTTAGTCCTCTAATATATCGAAACTTAAAAACAGGGAAATTACTTCCCAAATTAGCACGAGTAAGATCAGCATTTATGAAGCGTTCTTTGAAACCTATCCTTACTTCTGCCATTATCTCTGAAACTGTAAAATCTCTATAACGAATTTCTGGATTTTTGGGATCGAAAAATTCAAAATTGTATAAAGGGTCATAATTCTGATTTCGGTAAGTAATAGTTGAGGTAATTCCCTTTGCAATATCTGTTTGAAAATCAATACTTGTCTGCCTATGGTAAAAAGGACGATTTCTATCCAAATTTCCCCAACGACTAAAAGCAGCAAAAAGAACATTATCACTAGAGCGAAAATCCTCATTAAACAAAGCGATTTGTTGAAGGTCGTATTGATGTGATATACTAATTACTGTCCAAGGATTACGATTGGCAATGTATCTTATTTTGCCTCTGTACTTCCATTTTTCGTCTCCAAATCCATATCCTACACCTGTAGAAAATTGAATTTTTTTACTAAAATCTGCATTTGTTCTTACATTGAGCATTAGACGATTCCCTTCAACATTATTATTTGAGTAAAAAGTCAAAAGCGTTCCTATATCTACTTTGCCAATATCTTTATAGCCATTAATAAGCAAATCAGCAATTTCGATATAACTTTTTACCATTGGCAAATTACTGATCGTATCAATCATGGCATAAACGGTCTGTTCGCTTGCTGTAAGCGAATCGTGTCTATTTTCTTTCCAAAATTTATCCGTAGAATTATTTACCTCTTCATCAACTACGATGGCATCTTTATAAAATTTGAGGTCTTTTGGTTGATTAATAATAATGTTTTCTGCCGAACTATATGACTTCAAAAGCATTCCCGCCCATTGATCGTTTATTTGTCCTACATCCACCAAAATACGAGTTTTGACAGGAATCCAAGCTGTTTCTTTTCCATCTTCAATACGTTTTAAATCTTGTTGAATTTTTATTTTTTCAATAAAATTAAGATTAGCAGCTTTTGGAACAGTTACATCAATTCGTTTGAGTGCAAAAGTAGAATCATCTGTAATCCACATTGTACCTGTAAAAGCTAAATCTTCTTTTCTTTTGGGTTGAAAATCAATGCGATAACACCAAATATCATCAATTTCTGTACGTTCTTGTAATTCATAATCATAAAATAATCGCCAACTTTCTGAAACAGGTGAAACAAAATCTTTTCCAGCAATCTGAATCCAACTTTGGTAAAAATTATAATCTTGAAAAGACGAACCTACAAGCTGAGAGACTATACTTCCATCTTCTACCCCAACCCCTTTTATACGTGTTTTTTGGATTTCCTCTTTTACCTTTGTAGGATTATTTCTATAATAATATTTTGAAATAGACTCAGAAATAAATAAAGGTAATATTGGTTTTCCATCTTCTCCTGCCAAACTTTCAACACTATCAACAACACTAATAATCTGTTTGACTAATTTTTTTTCTTTGAATTTATCCGAAATATTATCCACATCAAGTTCTACTTTGGAATACGAATCATATTCATAGGCAGATAGGCGACGTTTATCATTTTCAGATTTATGGTCTAGTAATCCTTTTAGATATTCCCAAGCAGGATTTTCTCGTTTTCCAGAAGTAACTACAATGGCTCTTAGCGTTTCTTCGGAAGAGGCAAGTTGATAATCAATATTTTGAGTTTTTCCTTTTTCAACAAACTTTTTTCTAATTTGATAACTCACATAAGAAACGACAAGCGAATCAGTTGCTTTATCTGTTTCTATTCTATAAAATCCATCAAAATCGGTTGAACCACCCGTAGTTGTACCATCAAAATACACGTTGGCAAAAGGAATTCCGTCTCCTGTTTCTGCATCGGTTACTTTACCCGTAACAATTGTTTTTTGAGAAAAAGCAGGAAAACAGAAAGAAAACAAGCTAAAAAATAAAATAATTTTTAGTGTAGAAAATTTATAAAGAAAATTTGTTTTTTGAGGCAAGGAGACAAAAGCAGTATTCATAAAATGGGAATGGAACAGAGGAGTAAAGTGAGATTACAAAAGTACAACTTCTTTTTTAAGAAGAGACTAAAATGTCTGTATTATTTATACTGGTTAAAAATTGGTTTTAGAAAAGGCAGCTTGATAAATCAAGCTGCTATGTAATTTAAACGTAGAACCCGAAGAGCAGCGAAGCTAATTTGATTTATCAAATTCCAAAACTAATTTTGGTAGTGTTAAAGATGTAATGCTGCAATTCTAAAAATCTGTGTTTTATTCGTTCAATCTGTGTTATCTGTGTTCTATTTTTTATTTACAGCATTACTTCTTATAGACTATCTTAATTTTTACTAAGTATATCAAAAATTGATTTTTTTTAATTTAAATTATTTAATTACTAAATCTTGTCTGATTTGCATCAAATTTGTCTGACAAATAATAAAAGTAGCATTTTAAATAACTAATTTGGTTTTACATTGTTAAAATAAGAATTTAATTTTGTACATTCAAGATAGCTAATAAAAGAAACGAAAATAGAGTTATCTTTGCAGAAATTAGATAATATACAATCTCTTTAGCATTCATAATACTATAAGTACCTATCCAAATACATAAAAATTTATTTTATTTCCTATGAATATTTCTATAAAAAAAACAATTACTTCATTATTCTTTTTATTTTTTATGGTAATCAATTTTTCTTTTAGCCAAACTGATTCTACTAACATAGAAATTGTAATTACAGAGGATAATTATGTAGAAGAAGATTCTAGTATAAATAATAATTTGAATGAAGCCATTGTAATTATGGATTCTACTATCTCACCAAGCGATTCTACTCGTAAGCTCATTCGTCCTACTAAAAGTCTAGCACAACTTGAATCTGAATACGCACCTTACCACATAACTGCTGCAAATGTGGGGAATTTCGAACCTGAAGAGTTAGAAAGACGCTTCCTTGCCATTCAAGATGTGCGTCGTTATTTACGTCTCAATATCCGTTGGAGAGCAGCTTATGGAGCAACTGCAGAAGATTTGGAAGGTGAAAATAACCTTATGAATAAAATACGTATAGCTATGGCCTTTGCCGAATTAAATGCTAAAGAAGAGCGAAAAAGACGTTCTGATTTAGCTATAAAGGACTTGTTGAATACTGATCCGAAGGATATGTATGATAAAGAAACATTGAAATTTAATAATCCAGAATTAATAAATACAATTAAAGAAAATATTTTTTATAGTTCTAAATTTGCTGATTTTACTTCTGTTGCACTCGGAACGGTGCTTCCCAATTGCCAAAAATTTGGTTTTCATCCTCATACACAAGCAACTGGCTACCGTCTGGGAATTGGCGACCATACAGATAAATATAATTTGCTTATTTTGAGATTACACACAGGCGAAGTGAAAGCATTTTTGTGGGACGATGTTTATGCTAAAATTGTCGATGTAATGTAGATTAGTGATTAGTGATTAGTGATTAGTGATTAGTGATTAGTGATTAGTGATTAGTGATTAGTGGGAATTATTTTTTGACATTATTGTTCTATGAACTTAATTTTTTTATGAAAAATTTCATTAAATTCTTCTCGTCTAAGGAATAAGAATTAAATAAACTGCTACTTTTAAAGTCATAACTAGTTAATATTCAATTAATTAAATTCGTAATTTTTAATTCGTAATTGATTCTAAGTCAGACCTAAAGGTACAGACTTGAATAAAATACAAGTTGAGATTTGCAACCAAAATCATATAGAACCTTAATGATAGTCTTTTAATAAAAAAATTCGTAATTCGTAATTCGTAATTCTAAAAAACTATTTTTTACGAAACACAAATCCTACAAAAGTTCTATCACCTGCCCAAAACTCTTGTACTTTATCAAATTTTTGAGGATTTTCTAAAAAATATTTGTAATTGAGCATTGCTTTATTCTGTTCTGGACGATAGGAATAATGAGAATCCCAGAAGATAAGACCATTTTTTGGAAGTTCTGCAACAGTTGTTGAGTCTATTGATTTTGGCATAATCTCAAACGTTTCTGGTGTTTCATCTAAGTAATAATAAAAAAGTTGATGCTGCACCAAAATAGGCGTTTCTCCATACTGGTCTATAAAATTTTCGTACCATTTTGCCATATTCTTTACCTTCGAATCTTCTTCAGAAAGAGGTTTGGGTTTGAGTGTAATGAGTGCCATAAAAACAGCAAAAACAGCAAAAGCAATTCTGATTTGAGAAAATGAAAGACCAATAAGAAGAATAATAATTGTTCCCACAACAGCAATCAGAGGTGCAAAATAACGTTCTAGCTGAAACTCTCGTCCTGCTTTTGACATCCTTTCAGCATAGTTATCATCTAAAAGCATAATCTGATTATCTGGAAAAGTCATATAAATACCTACCAAAATAGAAAGTGGAATAAGCGTATAGATTACCTTCCAACCCTGTTTTGTATTTCTATATTCCTCTACTGCCAGAGCAGCCATTACACTAAAAAGAGGTGCAACAATAATTAGATAACGCAAATTACCAGCCGTTGCAGGACCAATTGGAACCGATTGAATATTAAAAGCACAATACATTAAAAAATAAAGTGTAGGTAAAATTGCTACTGTAACGTGTGGTATCTTTTTCTGAAATGCTTTTAGAGTAAAATAAGTAATTATCAGAGTAATTATAATTCCTCCATAAACGGTAGCCGACATCAAGAAATAATGTTCAAATCCCTGTCTAGGATATTGGTCGCCTATCTCACTACTCGTTTTCAAAACTTGATTTAATAAATACAAAAAATCGCCTGTAATTGCAGCACCCCAAAAGTTATGAATTAATGGAAAAACGCCTGTTAAAAGTGCAGGAATCCATTGTTTTTTGTAAAGCAAAAAGAAGAAATAAAGTGCTAAAAAGGGATAAAATTCTTGACGGATAAACACAATATAAGAGGCAGCTAAGGCAGCAAAAGCATATTTTTTATCTTCATTGAGATAAACAGCCAAAATAAGTAAAAAGGCTGCTAAGAGTTCAGAGTAATTACGAAACGAAAGACCAATCCAAAAAGGTTGAGTAAGCAAGAAAATAAGAGCTAAAACAGGAATTTTGACATTTATTTTTTGAGCTAATTTAAATGCAAAAAAACCAGAAAAGGCTGCCAAAAGACAATTAAAAAAAGTAACAAAATAAACTCCCAAAAGCGACGGCAAAGCGTAAACGAGTTTGAAACCAGGTTTTTCCCAGTTGGTAAGTATTCGATTTGGGTTAAACCAAAAACGTTTCATCGAAACATAATGAACCGCTTCATCTTGCTGATAAAACCCTTCTGAAACAAATGAAAAAGCAAAATACAAACCCGCTGCAATACATGTCAGGATAAGAGCTAATTTTGTGGAAACAGGAGAAAAAATAGCATTTGTGTCTATCTGTTCTTGCTTTTTAGCCTCTGATTTACCACCTATTGGAGAAGCTCTTTTTTGATTTTCTATCGGTTTGTTAGCTGACTTTCTAGTTAATTTTGTAGAAGTAGTTTCAGTTTGTTCAATATTTACAGAAACATTTATTTTTGTTGTCTTTTTCTTCTTTGCCATTTTGGAGATTTTGTGTGTTCAGTTCCTCAGAACTGAATAAAACGCTTCCTCAGAAGCGTGATGAATTACGCTTCTGAGGAAGCGAGAGTCCGTTTCTGAGGAAACGAACACACATTAAGTGTAAATATATTCCAAAATTACTAAAAAAATCCTTTCTTTATCATTCTAAAATTAGAAATGAGATAAAAAAAGGATTGCTGTATCAATTAACAAAAACCTAAAGCAAGAGGGGGCATTCTGACAAAGATTGATTTTTTTTAGAACAAAAAGTAAATAATCATAAAAAATTTACAACTGATAAATCATATTCGTAATTTTTAATTCGTAATTGTTCTTGATTTATTCTCTACTAAAATCAAGTGTATCAATTCTATAACCATTAGCAGTTGATTTTACTAAAATATAAACTCTAAAAGTGTTGCCATTTGTAGCTGTATATTTTCCAATTACATATTTCAAACCTTCTTTTGAAGCTCCCTTATGAATATATTCAAACTGTTTGGCTGGATTCTTTGTAAAAAAATCTTTTAATACAAATTCTGCTTGCGATTGACTATAAGTAGCTTTTTGGTCGCCTAATCCTATTTCGATGGCATCGTGGCAAAGTTTTACAAGTTCCTTTGTAGAAGCCGCTCCAATAGCTGTTTTGGCTGTATTAATGACTTCATCTTCTGTTTGTGCAAAAGTAGGAGAAGCTGAAAAAAGTCCCCAAACTAAACCAAAGGTTATCCAAAGAAAAAATAATGATTTCATAACTGTGATAATTTAGTAGAATTGTAATGATAGAATAATTTGTATAATTAATTGTCCTTTTGTTTTGAAAAAAGTTGAAAATAGAGTTTCTATTCATAACTGCCATATCATAACAGCTTTCATGCGAATAAAAAATAATTGTAAGTTACTGCTTTTATATTGGAATATTTGCTAAAACAGTGCCAACAAAAATAAGTGATAGAATACACAATTTGGTTTTGTGTGTATTCTAATTATAGGTTTAGAAATTTGATGGCTAATTTCTATTTGTTTATCCGCAGTTTTATTTTTAACGCCTTTTATCAGTTTGATTTTCTTATATACGTATTAGTTTTGCGTAAATTAGCCGTTTAAAAATTCTATTATTTTTCAATTTATCTGCTGTTATTATGAAGAAAAAAATCTCTATTGCTTTGTTTGTTCTTATTTTGATAGGTATGGGTGTTTTTGTTGTTTATTATTTTATCAATCAAGAAGAAGATATACAAGAAAATGTAGAATTAGTTTCACCTAAAATGGACTCAATTATCAAGAAAACAGTGGCTACAGGTTCAATTGTTCCTTTGAAGGAAGTTGCTGTAAAGCCTGCTGTTTCTGGAATTGTAGATAAGTTATATTTTGAAGCAGGACAAGAAGTAAAAGTGGGCGATATTATAGCCAAAATAAAAGTAATTCCGAATATGGCAAACCTTACTACTGTTCAGAATACGTTAGAACAAGCAAAACTGACTTTGGATATGCGTAAGCGTGAAATGGATAGACAAAAACAACTTTTTGACGATGGTGTAATTGCAGAGCGTGAGTATATGCTTGCTAAAGATGACTTTGATTTAGCCAAAAACCAAGTTAGTGCAGCCGCTGAGAGTTTGATTATTGTTAGAGAAGGAACTTCTAGCCGCTCTTCTAGCACACTTACACTAATAAAAGCTACTACAAGTGGAGTTATTTTAGATATTCCTGTAAAAGAAGGAGCAAATGTAATTGAGAGTAATACCTTTAATGAAGGAACAACGATTGCGACAATTGCAGACTTAAAAAATATGATTTTTGAAGGAAAAGTAGATGAAGCCGAAGTAGGAAAACTAAAAAAAGGAATGGATTTGGTCTTGACAATTGGAGCAATAGACAACGAAAAATTTGATGCAAAACTTGATTTTATTGCACCAAAAGGTGTAGATGAAGAAGGTGCAATCAAATTTCCTATAAAAGCCGATGTAGAGCTCAAAGAAAATCAATTTGTTCGTGCTGGGTATAGTGCAAATGCTGATATTGTTTTGGAAAGAAAAGATAATGTTTTGGTAATTGAAGAAGCATGGTTACAATCTGCTGACAAAGAAAAACAGAAAAATAACAGTAAGGAGCAAAACCAAAAAACAGACAATCAGGCAAACAATAAAGGTACTACTAAACAAGATTCTACTAAAGTAGAAGTTAAGAAATCAGATGCTTTTTACGTAGAAGTTCAGACAAGTGAAAATATATTTGAAAAACGTTATCTTACTCTAGGACTTTCCGATGGAATAAATGTTGAAGTTTTGGAGGGTCTGAAATTGGGTGATAAAATCAAAAAACCGAATTAATTTTGTTTTTTTTTAATTAAAAAAGGCTTTTTCTTTATTTCTGATTTTGCAATTGGCAATTACCCATTTTTTTATGGTAATTTGTTGGTCTAATTGTTTTCAAACCTTTTTCAGAAAACAGTCCTAAAACACTAAAATTCTCCTCCTTTATTTTGAAAAAAGTAGCTATACACAGCAAAGACATCGCCGAAAATAAACTTTTCTTTGTAAAACAAATATTTACAGAATTAGAAAATTATGGAGTAGAAATTATCATTTCAAAAGACTTTGATAGGCTTCTGCATTCTATCAATTTTCGTCCTACTATTGCTGGTACTTTTTCGGCTCCTCATCAGCTTGGAGGCGTAGATTTGATGCTTAGTGTAGGTGGAGATGGCACTTTTCTGGAAGCTGCAACCATTGTACAACATCAAAATATTCCTATTTTAGGAATAAATACAGGACGTTTGGGTTTTTTGGCAACTACTTCTAAAGAACAAATTCATAGTGCCTTGGAAAGTCTTATGGCTGGACGTTATACATTAGATGAGCGTATTTTATTAGAATTAGAGTCAGACAGGGATTTATTCAAAGGGGTAAATGTGGCTCTCAATGAGTTTGCAATTATGAAACGAGATTCTTCTTCTATGATTGTGGTTCATACGTATATTGATGGCGAATATTTGAATTCCTACTGGGCTGATGGTCTAATTGTAGCCACTCCGACAGGTTCGACGGGTTATTCTTTGAGTGTTGGAGGTCCTGTGGTGGTTCCTCAATCTAATAATTTTGTTATTTCTCCTGTAAGTCCTCACAATCTGAATGTGCGTCCTTTGATTGTTCCGACAGAAAGTGTAATTGCTTTTGAGATAGAAGGACGTAGCAAAAACTTTTTAGTTTCTTTAGATTCTCGTTCTCGTAAAGTAGATAGTACTATTCAATTAGCTGTCAGAAAGTGTAATTATACCTGCAAAATGATTCGTTTAGATGGCGATAGTTTTCTCAAAACGCTACGTGAAAAACTCAACTGGGGTATGGATATTCGTAATTATTTGAATAGGTATTAACAGGTAAATTTTTTAAATTATCATAACTACTTTTATCTATTTGAGATAAAAAATATACTTTTATTATATAAATTAATATGATTCCTACTTTTGATATTTTTTACTATTATTTGTATAGTATTTTATTTTTTGTTTTTAATTATTGTGTTGGACATATTATTTTTTGGATAATTTCTATAAAAACTCCTTCGCAAAATAACTCTATTGATTGCATCATCAATATTTTTAGCAAAACGCTCATAGGTACAATTATCAATGTAATTATTTTCTCCTTGTTAATCACAAAGGGAGTTTCATATAGTCTAGCTGCTCTTCCTGTTCTTATTTTTTTATTCTTTTATTTAAAAAATCATACAGATTTAATACAGAAACAGAGAATTTCTCTCTTTGATTTTAGTAATTTATCAATAGAAGGAATAAGTTATATTTTTGGTGTATTTGTTTTAGTAATGCTAGTTCGCAGTATTGACTTTGTGAATTTGGATTATAGTTATTTGATAGGTGGAGGAAACGATTCTACTTACTTATTTTATACCCGAATAACTGATTATATGCTTGTTACAGGACAAGAAAACCTAAATGCAGCAGCTAATTTAGTGAATAGTAAATATAATGGTTCGAATATCTATCATTATTATGAATTATGGTTAGGTTCTTTACACAGTTTTATTTTTCATTCTGTTTCTAGTTTTTCCTTCAAAATAAGTGTTCATTCGCTCTTTTTGATATTAATATATTGTGCGTATTGTATTCTGATGGAGCATTTTATCGGAAAGTTAAAATTCTATCATTATTTATTAATTATTCCCTTTCTTTTTTCTTCTTCTATCTATAGTAATTTTCTGATTAATCTAAACGATAAATTACCTGATTATTCTATTTTTCATTTTATTTTCGGAAATGAAGCTGTTGCATTTTTGCGTCACAAAGTAGCTATTGTAGAGCTTGTTTTACTTACAAGTATTATTTTATTTTTGAAGAAAAGGATACAAATTGCATTTTGTTTTTTGCTTTATTTTGTGTCTAGCTATGTAACTATTGCTCCTGCTGCTTTGTCAGCAATTTTTATATTTTCTTCTTTGTATTTATTCGTAAAACAAAAACCTAATTTTTTACCTAAGCCTACTTTATTTCTGTGTGCTTTAGTGCCATTAATTATAGTAACATTATCTGTCTTAAATGCACCTTGTGTAGAACTTGTTTTGCAAGGCGAATCTGTTTCTAAACGTATAGATATAAGAAAAACAATATCATTTATAGGTGTTTTCTTTACTCAACAACCCCTACTTTACTTACCTTTTAGTATATTTTTGGGGATAATAGTTTTTGGTTTTAGAAAAAAAATGACTTCTTCATTAAAAACTACTATTTACTTTTTTCTTCTTCTTTTTGTTTGTGGTTCTTTATTTGGAACTCTGATTGATGATTTTAATTGGCGACAATTTTACAATGGAATTGCCTATCCACTTAGCAAAATAGTATTTACTTTTGGTTGTTTTACGACAGCTATTTTTATAATTGAAGAGAAGAAAAAATTACAATAAAATTTTGCTTGCATTTTCTTTACTTATACTTCTAACCACAAGTTGGCTTTTTTTCAGAACGTTTCGAAATATGCAATTAGCTCTCAATACACCTACGCCAAGTTATTCAGTTGAATTTTTGAAAGAAATAAGTCAAAACTTAAATTATAAATCCATTAATGAACCTACAATTGGTGTATTTTTACTGGAAAGAGAGAGTTTTGAGCAAACAAGCAAAATGTCTTCTGGTTCATATACGCACACAAATATGATAAATCAGGCTACTATTTTAGCGGAGATGAAAAACTCAACTGATTTTTTTAATCTTTCTTGGTTAGATATTGAGATAGAAGAAGAAAATTATCTTGTTAAAGGATATTCAAGTAATTCTGTATTCGGACAGTTTGTTAATACACAAAAACAAAATACTACTTTTGTTTCGGTAGAACAATCAAAGATAGATTTTATTACTACTCATAAAATTCGTTATCTAATTGCAGAAAAAGATGCTTTTATAAGCCAATCATTAGAAGAAAAGGTAGAAAAAAGAATTGTAGATACCAAAACAGGAAAACAGTTTTGTATTTTGAAAGTAGAGAAAAGAATAAAATTTTATCTACTCAAAAATTCAATTACAGTTTCTAAAATATCTTACCTTCATTTAATTTTATCTTATTTTTTCTCAAATAAGCTAAAGTAAGTTCAAAAAATGACTTTTCATTGATTTGAAATTGATTAATTTTATCAAAATCTAATTCAATAGAAATAGGCTGTAAAAAAGTAGTTTTGTCGTAATAGATTGTTCCTTCTTTCTCAAACCAAATTTTAGAAGATTTTTTTGAGCTTTTAGATTTAGTTTTAGGCTTTTGTTCTTCAAATAATTCTACAATCTCAAATTCTAGTTTAGCATTAGTTTCTTTCAAGTATTTTTGTAATAAAAACTCTCCTTTATTAGCAAAATGATGAAAATCTTTATAAATTGGAATGCGTGGAATTTCATTTTTTAGCTCTTCTTTATATTTAGATTTGAAAATATCTCGCTGCCAAACAGCAAAAATATATCCTAAGATAAGCTGATTGGTCATATTTTCTTCTGTCGGAACTACAAAATTACTAGCCTCTTCAACTTCTAGTTTTTGCCAGTAATCTTCTATAAAATTAATTGCTTTTTCTCCCTCTTTAAAATAGTTTTTTAGCGTTTCAAAACTTTCTTTGTTGCGTGCAGCCTTGTTTTCTAAACGTTCAAAAGTTCGTTTTGTAGTTTTGAATACCTTTATTATTTGTTCAAATTGAATGTAGGTATTTTGTTCTGGATTATGCAAATTTTCCTTCAACTCTTTTGTCATTTTATATTCATCTCTATCTATTATATTTGACAAAGCTCTTAATTCAAAAGCCAATTCTTGATGAACTTGCAAAAATTCAAAATCAGACAAATCAAATAAAGTTTGAATAGCCTGCTCTACTCTTTCAACCCGTTTTTCAAAAGCTGCTGCATAACCTCGCTTGAATTTTTGCAACATAAAATTAGAAAAATTACTTTTTCTTTTTCCATTTTCATAAACATAAAAAGGAAAAATATAAGAATTCGGTAAAACATTATTCAAAAAAGTAGATGGAACAGGTTTATCAGTTGCCCAAATTTCGCCTCCGTTTTCTGTGTTTGTCCAAAAAAGAAGAATATTTTCTCCTTGCTTTCTGCTTGGAAAAATTGTATCTAAATCGTAATTATATGGACTTTCAAACCTTTCAAAAATATCTTTTTCATAATACCACAGACCGCTTTCAAAAACAGAAATTTGAGTTTCAATTAAATTTTTCTCCTTAAATTCTAATTGTTTTTTACTTTCTATTTTATTCGTTTTTTCTTCTATTTCTCTTTGCGTTTTTGCTTCTATTTTTTCTAAAATATCGCTTTCAAAAAGTGTGTCTTTTGCCAACTTAGAAGCCAAAACTGTTTTCTTTTTTTCTAACTTACTTTCTAATTTCGTCTTTATCTTTTCTTCTGATTGTGTGATTTGTTGATTGTGATTTTGAATAAACTCTTTTACTTTGCTTTTCAGATTATTTTCATTTGGTGTAGTAGAATTCAATTCAATAAAATTTTCTATTTTCTGTGTTGGAATAGCTCTAAAATACGTTTTGAAAATAGCATTTTTACTTCCCTTTTTACTATTTTGATTGATAGAAGGAATTAATTTTTGATACTCTGATAAAACAGGTTTCAGTTTCCAAGTATGAGGCAAGAAATTATTGTGAAAAGTTATTGGTTTGCCTTGTTTTAATTCTGAATAAAAAACTCCATTTTCTAGTTCTGTTTTCTTGTAAAATGTAATTGCCAAACTACTCTCATTTTTGTTTTTATTTTCATAAATTTCAATTCTCTCAAACCATTCTTGCAACAAACTACGAAGTGAAGAAAGTGATTTTTTTTCTACTAAATTACTATGATTTTGAGTAAATAAAGCAATCAAAACTCCGTTTTCTGAAAGTGATTTAAAGCTGTTTTGAAAAGAACCTAAAAGCTGTTTGTCTTTTTTTGATAGAGATTGAAAAATTGAAATTTCTTTTGTAGAAATACGATTTTGCTTTTCAGAATCTAAAATAATTAAATCATAATTTGACTCAGAATTTAACTTATTATTTATTTTATCAAGTAATTCGGAGTTCTTAGAAAGTCCGAAAATTCCTACTTGCGAAATTGATTTTTTAGACTCAAAAGCAAATTGCGAAGTCTCGTTTTGAGTAGAAAAAGCCAAAAGCAAATCATCAAAGTTTTCGAATGTTCCGAAAAGTGTTTTCTTTTTGAATTTTTCATTATTAAGTTCTAAAGATTTTAAAATCAAATTATCATTAATCCAAATCTTTTTACTTTTATTTTCAATTTGATTGATTTTTTGTTGAATAAGAGGAATAAAATTTATTTTCAAGTTATCATTACCATCCAAAAATTCATTCAGAATTCCATATAATAAAAGTTCATTTTCCTGTATTTTATTTTTGTTAGAAAAATTAGTTATCCAATTTTCTAGCTTAGAATAAGAAGTAGGAATTTCTATTTTGTGAGAGGTGTTATAAAAATGATGTAGTGATTTAATAATTTCATTTCTCTGAAAAAATGTTTTTTTGAATTTAGAATTTTGATAAATTACCTTCCAAAACTCAAAAATAGTAATCCATTCAGGCAGCAAATAAAGAGAATGTCCTCCCTCCTCCAAAAGTTGAATAATAGGTTGTAAATCTTCCTTTTGCTTAGTAGAAAAACCTGTTCGAAACTGATTTTCAATTTTCTTTTTTCTCTGTACAAAATCTAGTTTTGCTTTTTCTAAAAGCGATTTTGTAGTTTGATAAAACTCTACTGACAAATAATTGAGGTCTTGTAATAATCTTATTTCAAGTCCTTCTATTGCATCAAAATCATTGATTATAATGGATTTTTCTTGAATAGAAATGATTTTTAGTTTGTTTTTCTCTACTTCAATTCTTGCCCAAATTATGTATTGCTTATCCCAAAGTTGAAACTGCGTAGCCGAAAACTGCACTAGATGTAGCGTAGGAAAATGAGTTCTAAAAAAATGTACTAAATTTGAAAAATTGGACAAAGAAAAATTCATTTTAAGGTTTATTGAAACACTATTTTTTGAAAATAAACGCATGGCTTATCAAAGTGTTTGTTTTTTTATAGTTATAAGTTTTCAAACAAAAATACTTTTTCTTTCTTATAACTGTCTATTTGTCAGTAAGCGAAACAACGGCTTTATTTTAGTAAAAATAAGCAATAAAGAAGACAATTATTTAACTTTACAATACAAAACCATTTTTATATGTTTGACCATAAGAAATTTCATAACACTGAATTTTATAAGCACGCTCACAAAGCACAAGGTATTCCTACGACTACTTTAGAGGGATATGCTCGCCAAAGTATTACTAATTTTACCCCTTACATCATCGAAGAGCGACAACTGAACGTTGCTCAAATGGACGTTTTCTCTCGTCTTATGATGGACAGAATTATCTTTTTGGGTGTTCCTATTGACGACCAAGTTGCAAATATTGTAACGGCTCAACTTCTATTTTTAGAGTCTGCTGACCACGAAAAAGATGTTTTGATGTACTTAAATAGTCCAGGTGGTTCTGTTTATGCAGGTTTGGGTATTTATGACACGATGCAATATATTCGTCCTGATGTAGCTACACTTTGTACAGGTTTGGCTGCTTCTATGGGTGCAGTTTTATTGACAGCTGGAACAAAAGGCAAGCGTACTGCCCTTCCTCATGCTCGTGTAATGATTCATCAACCGCTTGGAGGAATTCAAGGACAGGCTTCTGATATTGAGATTACAGCAAAACAAATTTTGATTGTTAAGAAAGAATTAACACAAATTTTGGCTGACCAATCAGGACAAGATTACGAAACCGTAGAAAGAGATTGCGACCGTGATTATTGGATGATTGCTCCAGATGCAAAGAAATACGGCTTAATTGATGAAGTTTTGGAACGCAAAGACAAAAAATAAGTAGTAATTGCTTATTAATTTGAGTGATTAATTAGGAAGGCATTATATTCTATTTTTTTAGAATATAATGCTTTTTTTCTTGAAATTAATTTTCAAAAGTAATTCTATCATAAATGTTTATTAAAGGGATAGATAAAATTTCTGTTTCAGAAATAACCCATTCAAGATTACTTTCTAATCCTTCAATACTTCTAATATCCAAAAGTGAGGTAGATTTTTTTACTGAATATAACGATTTTTATTTTTTTTGTGTTATCATTATAAATTACCCTATCCTTCTTTCGTAAATTACCAAAGCTAAAGCATTTTCTACATTTTATGAAAAAATATACTCATTCGATTTTACTTTTTAGCTTACTGTTTTTGGTAAATTGTAATTCTAATTCTTCTGATAAAAGAAATAATGAAGCGAATACTTTAGAAAGTTTTGAGATAGAAAATACAAAAAAACGAATTGAAATTTTATCACAACAAACTAAAATGTATTCTGAAATTCTGGATACAGAATTTTCACTTTTCAATGTTAATGGTTTTGGAAATAAAGTAACTTTTATTCCTGCTGCTTCTTATTGGCACTACAAAATAGCTTTAAAAGTTGAAAAAAATGAACTTGAAAAATGGCTTATAGGAATGTATAATGCAGAAAATAAAAACGCACAAGACTCAGTTTGGGTAAATTCTATCTTAGATAATTTAGACACTACAAGAAAACAAAACTGGATAGAAAACATGGAAAAAAGTAATCCGAAAAGATTTGTAATGAGTAGTACAAATGGACGAAGTAAAGTAATTATTGTTTATCAAAATGATAACTCAAATGAAGCAATTGTTTTCCAGCGTGTTATACAAAACTAGATTTTAGTTAATTCCTCATCTTTATTTAGAATAATTCTAAAAAATGACAAAAGTCATTTTTTTTTATGCCTTCTCTGTCTTAATTTTGTAAAAATTCAGATTGTCTATAATTAGTCTAAATAAATGAAACCTTTTTTCAGTTCTTTTTTTTGTACGCTTTTTACTTATTGTTTTTGTTGGATAGGTAATTTTTGCTTTGCTCAAAATGCTGCAAATTTTGAGATAAACCCTAAACTAGAAACACAAATTAGAATAAAAGGAAACGTTTCGGCTTCTTCTAATTTTTCTAAAAACGAACCTCTTTTTGGTGCAACTATCGTCGTTCAAGAATTGAACAAATATGCTCAAAGTGATGCAGACGGCAATTTTTTGGTAGAATTTTTACTTCACCTGTTTCTACTCAATCTACATATACTTTAGTGGCTTACTTGTATGGTTTCAAAACAATTTCGAAGGAAATAGAAATAAAAAATAATGCTACATTGACGATCAATTTTAATTTGGAAGAATTACAAGATTCTCTAAAAGCCATTATAATAGAAGGCAATTCAGAAGCTATTAATTCTAACTTAATGGCTCGCCTGAATACTGTTGATGGAATGGGAATTTATGAATCAAAAAAGAGTGAAGTAATTGTTTTGAGCAATACAACGGCAAACCTTGCAGCCAATAATTCAAGACAAATTTATGCAAAAGTAGCAGGTCTGAATGTATGGGAAAGCGATGGAGCAGGAATACAATTAGGAATTGGAGCAAGAGGACTCTCGCCAAACCGTACAGCAAACTTTAATACTCGCCAAAACGGATATGATATTTCTGCCGATGCCTTAGGCTACCCAGAAAGCTATTATACACCACCTGTTGAGGCAGTTGAGAGAATTGAACTTGTTCGTGGTGCAGCTTCTTTGCAGTACGGAACGCAGTTTGGTGGAATGCTGAATTTTGTAATGAAAGATGCTCCTAAAGAAAAGAATTTTGCTATTAACTTACGTCAAACTGCTGGTTCTTATGGCTTTACAAGTAGTTTTTTAGATGTGGGTGGAAATATAGGGAAAGCAGACCAAAACGGAAATTCAAAAGTCAGTTATTATGGATTTTACCAGTATAAACGTGGGGATGGTTGGAGAGAAAACTCTGGTTTTGATGTCCATACAGGTTTTGCAAAACTTACTTATAGACCCACTTCAAAACTCAAAATTTCGGTAGAATATACAGGAATGCAGTATTTAGCACAGCAAGCTGGAGGACTTACAGACGTTCTCTTTGAGCAAAATCCACGTCAATCTATTAGAGATAGAAATTGGTTTGCCGTAAATTGGAATTTAGGAGCAGTAAATATAGATTATAAAATTTCGGATAAAACTAAGCTCAACAGCCGTACTTTCGGACTTTATGCAGGACGTCGGACAGTCGGAAATTTAGATAAAATAAATGTCATTGATTTTGGACAAAATAGAACTATGATTGATGGAGATTTCCAGAATTTTGGTAACGAAACTCGTCTTTTGCATCGTTATTCTATCAATTTTTTAGGTAGAAAAACTAAAAAAACAAACGCACGCTTTTGTTACAGGTTTTAGATATTACAATGGTTTTACAACTCAAAGTCAAGGCGATGCAGATGCAACCACCAAACCCAATTTTACCTTCTTAAATTCGTGAAAATTTAGAAAACTCTTCTTATGAGTTTCCCAATCAAAATGCTTCTTTTTTTATAGAAAATGTATTTAATTTGTCTGATAAATGGAGTATTACACCAGGAATTAGAGCTGAATATATCAAGACACAATCTATAGGATTTTATAAAGAACGAGTTTTTGACTTTGCAGGAAATATTATTACCGAAACCAAAAATGAAGAAAATCTAGAACGACCAAGAAGTTTTATCTTGGGTGGAATTGGAATTAGTTATAAACCAATTTTTGGAAAAAATAATGAAAAGTACAACAAAAATGAACTAGAAATTTATGCTAATTTTTCTCAAAACTATCGCTCGGTTACCTTTAGTGATTTACGTATTCAGAATCCAAACTTAATAATTAGTCCAGATATAAAAGATGAAAGTGGTTTTAATGCAGACTTGGGTTTTAGAGGAAAAATTAATACGCTGCTACAGTTTGATGTAAGTCTTTTTTACTTAAATTATAATGACAGAATTAGTCAAGTAGAACGTCCAGGAGTTGCTCCAACGTTTAATTCATTTCGTTTTAGGGGAAATATTGCACAAGCCAAAATATATGGAATTGAATCGCTTTTAGAATTTAATATTGGTCAATTAGGTAATAATTGGATTTCAACTATTCTTCCAAAGTCGTATTTGGGATTGTACCTAAACACTTCAATTCTGAAAAGTAGATATACAAATTCAGAAGAAACGGCTGTTTTAGGAAGACAAGTTGAGCTTGTTCCACCAGTTACGCTGCGTACAGGTTTGCAGTTTGGTTATAAAGACTTCAAACTTTCGTATCAGTATTCTTATACAAAAGAACATTTTACAGATGCTACCAATGTTGTCAGAAGTGCAACGGCTGTTAGTGGGATTATTCCTTCATACGAGGTAATGGATTTGTCGATGAGCTACTCCTACAAATGGCTAAAAATAGAAGGAAGTATAAATAATCTGACTAATAATTCTTATTTTACAAGACGTGCAGATGGCTATCCTGGACCAGGAATTATTCCTGCTGATGGAAGAGCTTTTTTCTTGACTTTGGGAGCTAGTTTTTAGATACTTTTTTGTTGGTGTCGTTACGCTAAAACTTAAATAAAGGTAAAAGGTTATTCATTGCATAGTAAGTTAAGCTATTCTATTGTCGGTAGCTCCAACAGTATAGTATCTATACTATTCACTTGACTTCGTGGAGGAATTAATTTTTTGTCATTTATAAAAAAACTTTGTGCAAAATCAGAAAACACCTCTCTTTTATATAAAATATTTTCACTAGTGGTTAAATAATTCAAGTCTATTATTGTATTATTATTCTTAACAACAAATAGTAAATAGTTTTTTTTGGTACTGTTACCTACCACTTCTATTTCTCCATTAATAAAGGTAACTCCATTATTTAACTTTACTTGTCTTAAATCGTAATTTCTTATTACCTCACTACTATCATTTATCAATTCTTAATAAATATTTTTTTCGAAGTAAT
Source organism: uncultured Cytophagales bacterium (assembly GCA_963761725.1). Lineage (GTDB taxonomy): Bacteria > Bacteroidota > Bacteroidia > Cytophagales > Bernardetiaceae > Bernardetia. The sequence goes on from CAVXHP010000005.1 coordinate 97,503, forward strand.
CCATAATAGTGTTTATATTTGAATCATTATGTATTATAATTGATATATAATCTTTCTGATTTTCTTTAAAATTGATGAGATAGAAAGAAGATGCTTTGCGTATTCTCATTTCCTCTGTTATATTAAATTTTATATCATATTCTTTTAAATTGTATTCTTTCCATGTTTGTTGTACAACTTCATCTTTTATATAATATTTCCACAAACCTTTTTTCAGACCGTCACTATAAGACCCTTCTTGCTTTTGTTTGATACTATCTTCATCCAAAAAACTATATACCCAATAACCTTCCTCTAAATTATTAGAGTTAACTCTGTTTTTAGAGCTATTATTATAAGTAAACTCACAAGATGGAAATACTAATAAAACCAAAATGTAGATATGTATACTTTTTATTATTCCCATAAATAATCATAAATTTTTGCAAAAAGTCCAATGTTATCACTCGTAAAATACAATGGTGAGCTTTTTTCTTGGCTTTGGGAGCTAGTTTTGAGCTTTTTTGTTGGTGTCGCTACGCTAAAACACCAACAAAGGTAAAAAAATTTTGGTTTGAATTCATAGCCTTTAGCTCCTCGGCAAAGCCAAGCAACGGCAATTTTAGGAAATCCAATTACCAAACTCTGACAATTGGGTAGTTTTCTAAATATTCATCAAAAATAACATCACAACTTATCTAAGTTCATTTTTTCTGTACGAGCTTGTGTAATAAGTAGTCTATCAAATGGGTCTTTATGAAAATAAGGTAAATTTCTCAACAAAAATGTGTGTTCTATTTTTATAGGAAGTATTTGAAGTCCATTTTCCCAAACTAGCTTTTGTAGTTCTTCCATGGTCATCTCCATTTCTAATTTATTTATACTTATTTTAATAGCAATTTGCCAAAAACTTACTACACTTACAAAGACAGTATTTTGAGGATTTTGTATAGCTTTTCTTGCTGTACTACTCAGTTTATTATTGCCTTCAAAAAACCAAATTAAGGTATGTGTATCTAATAAAATAGTCATTCTTTTTTAATTCTCTGTTTTGATCAATTAGGCATGTAGTCATCAAAATGGTCTAAAGGTGCATCAAAATCTTCACTCATTTTAAATTTTCCCTTTGCACAACCAAATTGAGGAATTTTCTTTGCTGGTACTTCTTCAAACTGTTTTGTAAGCAAATAGTCCATAAAATTGAGTAATTCTTGCTTCAAACTTTCTGAATTTAATAAAAATAATTTTGAATATATTTCTTGGTCTTTCATATTTTTTTGGTCTATGATGTACTACTTCATCTAACATTACTTTTTTAAACGTAATTTTTCTTCTTATAGTTTGTCAGTAAAATTGGAAATTGCTTTTTATCAAATAAAAAAGAGCTTTTAATTTTTAGATTTTCTACAAAACCACAATATCAAATTCAATTCCTTCTTTTACTAGAGGTTTAAAGTAATGATTCATTCTTCCTACGTGTGTGTCAATATCATATTCGCCTCTAAGATTGCTTTTGTTTACTCGTAACGATACTTTTTTGTCATCAGATGTATCTATTTGTATGGCTAATCCAAACAATTTTTCAAATTGTTGTGAGTAAGATGTAATTGTTGAGTAGGCTTCTTGATTCTTGAATTGTTCCATTTCTTTTTGGGTTGATTTGTTGTAAGTTAAATTTTCATACCCTTTTCAACATTGTCATTGAAAAAAATGTTATTTTTTGCCACATAAAAAAATCACAAACCAAACTAAATTGATTTGTGACTTTACTTTTTAATTTGATAAATCAAATGGCTACAAGTTTATGTTTTTCTTAACGGATAGTAACATTTTTCTTATTATCGGTAGAATAGTAAATATCTACATCTTGTCCTACATTCATATTATCGTACTGATTTTTAGTAACTTCTACACTTGTTGAAGTCAAATTATCTGTTCTTCCAAATTCTTTTCCTGTGTTTTTGATTCCTTCTCCAATATCTTCCAATACGTCAGATAAATTTTGATTTTCTCCGTTTGTGTTCTTTTCTGAATCATCTACTTCTGGAGAAGCAAAATAATACAAGACAGCAAAATATTTCATTGTTCCACCTACATCTTGTGTGTATTTATTCGTTACACGAGCATCTACTGCAACTTTATCATCCAAACGTTTCAGTTCCTTGAGAAACTGTTTTTTTGGCACAAGATGAAAAGAAAGAAAGGAACGAAAGGCGAATAAAAAGAGCTTAATAATAATGAGAAAACATTTTTTGAGTTAGCATAATTCTAAAGTTAAGTTTAAAAAATAAAGATTAAAAAGTTAGATTTTTAAAAATCTATAATACAGAACACTTTCAATTGATATATTGTTTTAAATAAGAATACTATTCAATCTAATTCTCAACCTAATTTTAAAAATAAATTATTCCAACCTTGCTTTACTTTACTTTATTCGAACTTAGCATAAAAAACTGATTTACAACATTCTATAAATTAAAACGTAATTAAGTTACACCAAATCTACTACTATCAAAATTATTTTATTATGAGAAAGCAATCCCTTTTATACTCATTATTTTTACTGTTTATTTTTACTTTTTTACTTTCTTCTAATTTGTATGCACAAAGTTGGCTAGAAAAAGCAAAGAAAAAGGCAGAAGAAAAAGCACAAAGATTACAAGACAAAATACTCAATGAAGCAGAGGATAAAGTAGAAGAACGAGCTGAAAACATTGTAAATGAAGAACTTACAGAACTTCGAACTTCGTATGATACAGCTACTTTTGGTTATGCGATTGCTTTTATAGACAATACTGATTTGTATGAAGAAAAACAGAAAGGACAAAAAACAAAACGTCTTTTGGTTCGCCTTTCTGATGAATCTGGAGTAACAGACCAAAACTCAAACGACCCTTTACAGGCTGCAAAAGATTTTTATGATTTGGGAGAAATGGCTCTTTCTTCTCGCTCTTACAAACGTGCCGAACAGAGTTTTTTGAAGTCAGAACAAGAATTTAAACGATTGAACAAAACCTCACATCCATTATATCCAAAACTTATCAATAATTTAGGTTTGCTTTATTATACTACCAAACAGATCGAAGAGGCAGAAAATTATATTCAAAAAGCATTAGAAATAAGTGAACAAAATGGTATTCATCAAGGAAAAGAAAATGATAATTATACGGCTGCTTTGAATAATCAAGCCATGATTTGGAAAGATAAAGGACTATATAGCGAATCTGAAAAACAATTTGAGGAAATAAAAACTATTCAAACTAAAAACAAAAATGACAAAACTGTTTCTTCCGCCATTGTTCTGAATAACCAAGCGATTTTATTTCAAGAATTAGGACGCTACAAAGAAGCTGAAAATTATCTTTCTCAAGCGATGGAAATTGCAGCTTTGACTTTAAAAGGAAATTCGAATACCTATCAGCGTTTTTTGATTAATCAAGCTCTTTTGTATCAACAAATGAAACGCTATGGAGAAGCTGAAACTCTTTTTTTACAAAGTATAAAATTAAAGGAAAAACGTATCGGAACAAGAAACCATCCAGATTTGGCACACATGCTAACTGGTTTGGCAGCACTTTATATAGAAATGGGGAAAAATGATAAGACAGAGGAATTGCTTTTGGAGGCACAACGAATTTATGAGAAAAAACTAGGTAGTGATAATCTTTCCTATGCAAGTGCAAGTCATTATTTAGGTCAGTTTTATAGAACTTTTGAAGATAAGAAGAATCAAAAAGAATCAGAAAATCAGCTAAAAACAGCTTTAGAAATTAGAGTAAATCAATTAGGAAAAAGTCATATCAAAACCATTGAAACGCTAGAACAATTAGCTTTACTGTATTGGAAACAAGATAAAATCGAAGAAAGTAAAGCCTTATTTGAAAATGTCATTGCTCACAATTACGATTTTATAAAAAACTACTTTCCTGCGATGAGTGAAACTGAAAAGGAACGTTATTGGGATAAAATCCGTCCTACTTTTTTGCGTTTTTATAATTTTGTAAGTGATACAGAAACGAAATATCCTAATAAATATCCTACGCTGATTACGCAAATGCACAATGCTCATTTGGCTACAAAAGCAATTTTATTAAATACTACAAATCGTATAAAAGAAAGCGTTTTGAAGAGTGATAATCAAAAATTAAAAGATGATTACCAAAAATGGATAAATAATAGAGAACAGCTCATCGAACTATATTCCTACACGCCAGAAGAACTAAAAGAGCAGGGAATTGATAGAAATATACTAGAGAAAGAAACCAATCAGATTGAAAAAAATCTTTCTGAATCTTTACCAGAATTATTCAAAGAAAGTGATTTAAAAACCTATCAAGACATACGAAAAGCATTGCCACAAAAAACGGCTTTTGTAGATATTATTTCTTTCCCAAAATACGTAAACGACAACCTTTCAGAAATTCAATATGTGGCTTTAATTGGTACACCAAATTTTGAAACCCCCAAACTAATAGCTCTAGATAATAGTGAAGAAATGGACAAAGGAGATTTTCAGTATCATAGAAATACGATTCAGATAAAGATAGAAGACGAGGAGAGCTTTGCAGTTTATTGGAAACCGATTTATGAGGAATTAGAAAAAATAAAAGCGAAGGAAGCTGTAAAAGAAATAGAAAAAATATATGTTTCTTTAGATGGAATTTATACGCAAATTAATCTCAATACATTACTTCTTTCTGATGGTTCGTATTTAATTGAGCATCAAAATATTGTTTTTTTGAATAATTTAAAGGATTTGACAAAAGAAAAAAAGGAAACAAATGCAGTTGCAAGCAATAAAATTGTTTTGGTAGGTTTTCCCAACTACGGAAATACAGGGAAAATAATTCCACTTCCAGGAACAAAAACAGAAGTGGAAGCAATCCAAAAATTACTACAAAAAAATAAACAAAAAACAGAACTTATTTTAGGAAATTCGGCAGATGAAAAAACAATTAAATCTATTCAAAACCCTCGTATTTTGCATATTGCAACACATGGTTTTTTCTTAGCTGATGAAGCTATTTCTACTGGAGAAAATGCTCGTTCGTTTGGTTTGCAGGCAAATTTGGTTCGTCAGAATCCACTCTTGCGTTCAGGTTTGATGTTTACGGGTGCAGAATCAGCTTTGGAAGACAAAAATTCAAAAGAAAAAACAGAAAGTAATAACGGAATCTTAACAGCCTACGAAGCTAGAGGACTAAATTTGGAAGGAACAGAATTAGTAGTTTTGTCTGCTTGCGAAACAGGTTTAGGAGATATAAAAGCAGGAGAAGGCGTTTATGGACTTCAAAGAGCCTTTCAATTGGCAGGTGCAAAATCAACCATTATGAGCCTTTGGCAAGTAAGTGATGAGGCAACGGCAAAATTAATGACCTATTTTTATCAGAATTTGACAGAAAATAATAAAACAAGTGATGTAAACTCTGCCTTTAGAAAAGCACAAACAAGACTTAAACAAGAATATCCAGAACCATTTTATTGGGGTGCTTTTATGCTTATTCAGACGGAGAAGTAAAATTTTGACTTCAAATCCTCAACGACGGTTTCATTTGAACCTCGTTGACGGTTTGCACTCTACAGTTTTGAAATAAAAGAAACTATTTGATAATTAACAACGTACATACCAAAATCTACTTTAATCAAACAGTTAAAAAATGTTCTCTATGAAATTATACGAAATAGTTGTTATTCTCTTATTTATCATTGCTATTATTCTTCAATTTTTCAATGTAAGTGAATATACAGCATTGGTAATTTTGCTTTCAGCAAACACTCTTTTAGCTTTTTCCTATTTTGTGGGTGGCTACTGGTTATTTAAAAAAAAGCAAAATAATGAAGAAGAAACTGAAAACAGAGCTATTTCTATTCTTGGAGGTTTTGCCTTTGGTATTGCTCTTATTTGCTTTTGGACTAGGATAATAGTTACTCCAAATGAAATTATATTTTACCTTCCTATTGCAAATGTTCTGTTTTTCATAATTCTGTTGATTTTACTGATTGTCAAAAGAAATGATTCTATTTTCACAAAAAATAATAATCCTATTTTAGTTCGTTCTTTTGTTATTCTAGTCATAACATGTTTTTTCTTTTACATTCCTATAGAATTTGAACCTTATAATGATTTGATTCGCTCTATGAACACAAGTAACGAAAGAATACAGCATAATCTGAATATGGCGAAATATCACGAGAAAGCTAAAATAGAATTAGACAATGAAAATTATGAAAAAGCTGTTAATTATTCATTAATGGCTGAATTAGAAGGTAGAAAAGGCTTTAAACTTTCCGATAGTGATTTATTTTTGGGTAATGGAGAAGTAGATACAACTTTCTTAAAAGAACTAGACTTGAAAAGGATGAGTGGTATATATTATCGTCTTTATATTGTTTATACTCGCTTAGGTCATGATAATTTAGAAAATGAAAAAGGAGAAGAAGCATTAAAAAAATATAGAATAGCTCATCAAATGCTCTACATTTATAACCTTAATGATGGACAACGGGAACAGCAAAATGTTAGCTCTTTTGCTTATCTAGGTAGTGCCTTTAGTTATCTAAATCAGTTCGAAGAAGCAGATATACAGTTTACTAAATCTCTTTTTTTAATTGATTCTTCTGATTTTAAAAATAACATAGAACCACAAAAAATTGCTACTGCTTATAGCGAAATCGGCAATTCGTTATCTAGGAGAGCTTTGTATGAAGAATCAAATAATTACTATGAGTCTTCCATTAATGTTCAGTTACAAGATTCTCTAAATATAAGTATTAGAAAAAATTTAGCTAAAAACTATCTAGAAATGGGTAAGAATTACTCAAAACTCAATAATTATAACGAGGCAATAAAGAAGTATCAACAAGTATTTTTCTATGTAAATGACAAAAAAAATGATACCTATCTACTGAGTTTTATTTATACAGGATTAGCACATTTACAACTTCGTAATTATGACAAAGCTGAATCTATTTTTTTAGAGTGTATAAAACTATATGGAAATATAGAAGATGGGATATTAAATGTGGGAGTAAGTAAGATTTTTTTAGCACGAACTTATATTCAATTAAATAGATACGAAGAAGCTGAAAAATTACTGAAAGAAGGAATTGAAATTACAAAAAAGACAGAAGGAAAAACAAGTTCTAATTATCTTGTCGGTTTGTCGGTTTATGCAAACCTAAATTCTACTTTGAGTAATTATAAAGAAGCCGAAAAGCAATATCAAGAAGCCTTTGTTATAAGTGAAAAAAAATCAGAGAATAGCTCTAAAACACTTAAATTATTAGTTCAATTAGCAAACACAAAGGTAATTCTTTCTAAGTTCAAAGAAGTAAAAAATTATGCTAAACAAGCCAATGAGAAAATACCAACATTGGAAGGACAAAAATCTAGTGGTTTAGATCACTTTGGTAATGAACTCGCTTATTTGAATTATTCAGTAGAAAATTATTTTCTTGCAAAAGAAATGTATAAACTGGTAATTAAAGTAGATGAAAAACACAATGACACAAAAGCTCTTACTACGGGAATTGCATTAAATGGTTTAGGTTTATTAGAAATGAATGATGAAAAGTACATTCAAGCAGATAGCCTTTTTCATCAATCTTTAGAAATTCATAAAGCTATTTTCAAAACGTCAAATCTTTCTTTGGCTACTTTACATCTCAATATGGCAAAACTGTATATTTTGAAAAAGGAATATCAAAAAGCAGAAAATAACCTCGCTATTTCCTTAAAAATGAATCAAGATTTATTTGATAAAATTGATAAAAAGCACACTAATTTTGCAGATATTGAGGTTACCTATGGAGATTTAGCCAAACAACAAAATAAAAATCAAGAAGCAAGTCAGCATTATCAAAAAGCATTGAAAATCTATTCAGCTAAGTTTGATGAAGACCATTATAAAATACAATTTGTAAAAGAACAAATACAGTAATTATCAAAATAAAGCAATTCGTTTTTCTACTTCTTTCTTCACAAAATCAAATAGTTTTCTTGGGTCTATTGTTCTCCAATTATCTATTTCATCCAAAATCCCTCCCCAAATAAGATAAGAATCCAGATTATAAGCGTTCATTTCTCTCAGCACAAATTCTCTAAAATTGACAAGAACAATCCAGCCATTTTCTACATCTTCAAACCACTCTTCATAATATTCATCGTCCGAACCGTGGAAATTAAGTATATTTTCACCTATTAAAATAAAATGAATAATTCCTTGCTGCGTAAAATGGTCAATTACGTTTCGTTTGAGGTACATTATATCATTATGTAACGCATCATTCCACTCTCCAATAAATTCTATTATGACAAATTTTCTATGATAATCTGCCATCAAAATTTTTACATAAAGCGTTTCAGATTCTATGTAATCCCAATAGGGATGAATGTAATATCCGTAAATTGTATTGGTATATTGGTCGGTATTATATTCGGTTTGATAGAAAGGCGAACGCTTATCATCATTCGAATCATAATTAAATTCCCAACCGTAAAAAGGTTCTATATCGTGCATAAAATTGTGTCTTAATAGTCTTATGATAGGATTTTGACTATAAAAACTAAAAATAGTTGTTTCTTGTTTAGATAAAAATTCATTTTTGAATTGAAGAAAAAAAGCAAACAAAAAATCCTTACTTTTTACTTCATGAAAGTAAAAAATAAGGATTTAAATCAAAAATTGTGAAGTGCTTTACTTCATTTCTTCTTCATCTTGATTGTCTTTGTTTTTGAAGTCATAGACTTTTTTTGCTCCATAGGCTGCTCCTGCTGCTAAAAGAAGCGAAAGACCTCCGTCTATGGGTGCTCCTATTGCATTTGAGGGAGGAGGTTCAGGAGGTTGAGCCAAAGAAATTCCTAATACAAAAAATAGAAAAAGCGTTAGAATTATTTTTTGATACATATTTGTTTAGAATTAATGAGTTTTGATGGATATTTTTTACTCTTTGATAATTCGGACATTGGTAGTTTGTTTTGAATCTGAAATTTGGAGAAGATACAAACCTAGAGGTTGTTGTTCTAAATTTATTGTTCCCTCTAAAAAAGCTCCCTGTTTGTCTTCTTCTCTTTCCAAAATCAGTTTTCCTGTAGCATCAAAAACACGAATTATATGTACTCCTTCTCTACTGTTTTTTAGACTATACGAAAAATCAGTTGAAGTAGGATTTGGATACGCTACAATATGGTCTTTTTGAGTAAATGTTTTGTTGGTCTTAAATAAAATTACAAAACGCTTTACTTCTGTGCCTGCTGGAGCTACAAATTCATATTCTGGATTTGCCTTCAAATCGTGTAGCGTTTCTGTCAAAGAATCGTACAGATATACATTACTCAAAGAATGGAAATATTTTATTTCACGAACTACAATCTTGTGTTTTCCTGCTTTTACAATATTCATGGCTAAAGGCAAAACCATATCTTCATCAAATCTTGGCAAAACATTAATCGCATAATATTCATTTTCGCTGGTCTTGTCATTTTTGTTATACGAATAAAGCGTAGGTGCATAACCATTTATTTTATGAAGCTTTTCAGCATCGTACAACTTGTCATAGCCAGAAGTGGCAGCTTCCATAAAACAGAAAGAAGTTTCATCCATATTACCTTCCGAAGAAATACCTAGTTTGAGAACTCCTTCTGATACTACCTCTGTTTTCTGTGTTTTGAAGAAACGAGTATCTTGGTAAGTAGTTGGACGGACATCATTTTTCATTGTCAGTTCTGGATTCGTACCAGTAGATTTCACAAAGAAACCCTGCATAAGAGCAATCTCTGCTTTGCCTCCATTGAGGTTAGCACTTGTTGGGACACTAGGAGTATAAGTAGCATAAGTAGCTGCATACTGTCCTGTCTTTATATCAATATATATAGTTGGTTCTACATTAGAAGCATTGTTTGGAAGATTATAAACCTTTTCCCAATCTATTGGAGAAGGATATGGATTTCCTATTAAGTTGTAACCATTTTTTGTATTTGAGAGAGAAATTTTTATATCTCCATTATTGAGTTCTCCTTTTAAATCTATAACTATACCTGTACCCAAATTAACTTCATATCCTCTTCCTACTTCCAAATCGTCAGTAAGAGCGGGAACCTCATATCCCATAGTAAAAGCAGAATAATAACCAGAAGCAGAAGGACTGCCAGTACGAGTTTCGTTGTACCTGTAAAAATTTGGAAATGGAGTAGTGTAAGCAGGGTCAGCAGAAGTATTATAAGAAGGAGGTATGAGCAAAGTCATATCATCTGCAAAATCAGAAACTTTTGCATCTTTAAAAGGAGAAGAAAACATATGATAGCCTGCTCCACTATACGTTCCTGTAAAACCTGGAATAGTAGTTGGGTCAGGTACAAAACGTTCGGTAATTACATTACCTACAATAGTCTTAGTAGCTGAAGCATTATAAATCATTGCTGTATTATTATCAGAATCAGAAAGCAGAGCAAAGTCTTTTCCTGCATTTACCGTAACATTTGCATTACCTTTCATAGCAAACATTCCTGCCACACTCATATTTCCATCAATAATAAGACTTGAACCATTATCAACCTCAATACTTTTGATAGTAGCATCTTTATAATCTGCTACGGTAGAGGTAAATGTAAGCGTTTTGTTTCCACTTATTACTACATCTTCATCGTAAAAACGATTTGCTACTATTTCAATCGTTTGTGATGTATTAGCAGGAACTGCATCTATTGCCTCTTGAATAGTTGCGTATCTTGCTCCATTTACTTGAGTGCTATATACAGTTACAGTTACTGTAGGAGTTGTAAATGTAGGATTAGTAAATGAGGTTGTACAAAAAGATGAAGCTCTTGCAACAACAAAATAATCTGTGGTTTTTGTTAGTAATCCTGTACTAAACTGTAAAGTAGAGCCATTTCCTGGATACAATACATTAGGTGCATCAGGTCTAAAAAAATCATAAATAACACCAATTTGACTATTAGCAATTTCTATAGTTGAACTTTGTCCATAAGGTATTATAGAAGGAGTAGCTGTTATGGGTCTTATTGAAGGAGCAGTATTATATACTGCCTTTTCACTACTCATGACAATAGGATTAGAAGAAACAACTCTTATTTTATAGTTGTTTCCAATAGGTGCATTATTAGGAAACGAAAAACTAATTGTTCCACCAGTAACTACTTCTGAAAAGAATGGAGTAGATAAGAAATTTCCATTTTCATCAGATAATTCCACTTTAAATTGGTTTCCACCATTAAAAGTTCCTGATGGAGTATAAGAACCAGATACAACGCTACTACAAAGAGGTTGTATAGGCATCACGCTAATCGTCTGAGCGTGTAGCTTCGCACTAACCAATAAAAGAAATAAAGAAACGAGTATAAGTATGTTTTTTTTCATTTGAAAAAATAATTTTAATAGATGAAATAGTTATATAATGCTCAAAATTAAGAAATTTTACTTTATTTTTAGCTTAGTTGAATAAAATTTTATAATTATTTCTTTATTTTTAATTTTGATTTTTTATTAAATCCTCTATTTTTAACGTGAACTCGGGATTAAACTACTACTCATTCTTAGCTAATTTGCGTTTTTTTTACCATTATCAACGTCAGTTATCTTCAATAAAAGACGATTGCTAAGGTAGAGTGAAAAAAAACACTTATCTCCCTTAGCAATCGTCTATTTTTTCAAAAAATAGACGTTGATAATGGGAAAAACCACAAATGCTCTAAGTAACAATCCCGAGTTCACGTTATTTTTAAATTAGGATACAACTACTCTTTCACTAAAAAAGCAACTCTATTGCTAAAGTTGCTTTTCTGTTGATTGACTTTCAAATTCAACAGACTTGGAAGTCTGTTATACATTTTTGGTTTAACTCAATTTCTTAACAGCCGTTTCAATTCTCTCAATCGCTTTTTTAATTAAATCTTCCGAAGTAGCAAAAGAAAGACGAATACAAGAAGGTGCGCCAAAGGCATCTCCCATAACCACAGCTACATTGGCTTCTTCCAATAAAAACATAGAAAAGTCTTCTGAATTTTGAATGGTTTTTTCATTATACTTTTTACCAAAAAAATCACTAATATCAGGAAAAACATAAAATGCTCCTTGTGGTGTATTACATTTAAAACCTTCTACATTATCCAAAAGAGATTTCATTAGTTTTCCTCTTTTTTCGTAAGCAATTTTCATTTCTTCTACTTCTTTTCTACTTCCATTGAGAGCCGTTACGGCAGCATATTGAGTAATAGAATTTGTACCCGAAGTAACTTGTCCCTGAATTTTATCACACGCCTTCGCAATCGCTAAAGGTGCAGCCATATAACCCAAACGCCAACCTGTCATGGCAAAACCCTTCGAAAGTCCGTTAATTGTAACTACTCTATCTTTCAAAGATTCTACTCTTCCAATGCTAAAATGAGGTTCTGAAAAATTAATATACTCGTAAATCTCATCTGCAACGACTGTAATTTTTGAATGTGGAGCAATTACTTCTGCAATTTCTCTTAGTTCTTTCTCAGAAAAAACGCTTCCCGTAGGATTACAAGGCGAAGAGAAAATAATGGCTTTTGTCTTTGAAGTAATAGCTGCTTTTACATCTTGTGCAGTTGCTTTATACTCATTTTCCAATTTTCCTTCCACAAAAACAGGCGTTCCTTGTGCTAGTTGTACAATTCCAACATACGAAACCCAATACGGAGTAATAATAATTACCTCATCATCTTTATCTAAAAGAGAAAGCATTACGTTTGCAATGGACTGTTTTGCACCCGTTGATACTACAACTTGGTCGATAGAATAATCTAAGTGATTTTCTCTCTTCAATTTATCAACAATTGCCTGACGAAGTGGTGCAATTCCAGAAACAGGTGTATAATAAAAATGACCATCATCAACTGCTTTTTTGGCAGCTTCTTGAATAAAAAGAGGCGTTTTGAAATCAGGTTCTCCCAAATTCATGTTTATGATATCAATTCCTTGTTCTTTTAGTTCTCGGCTTTTACGAGCCATAGCAAGAGTTTGAGATTCTTCCATTTCGGAAAGACGACGAGCCAGAATATCTGGTTTATTTGAAGGCGTTTGAGTGATGGTGGACATAAAAGTAATGTATTTTGTATCTTATTGGCAATTCACCAATGAGAGTAATTTTTTGAATTTTGAGACTATTTGAGACTATTTAAGATTAATGAAACAAAGCTAATAAAATTATTTCATTTCCTCTTTCCTAACAATATCTACTACTTCAATATCAAAACGAAGCATAGAAAAAGCAGGTAAATTTTGATGTTTTTGGTTTCCAAAAGCAAGTTGAGAAGGAGTAAAAAGACTAATCTTCGAACCCTTATTAGCAAGCTGACTAAAAGCTATTTGCCAAGCAGGAAGAACATTTGTAACACCTAAAACAAAACCAACAGACTCACCTTCTTTTGATTCATCTACCAACAAACCTTGAGGAATAAGTTTTGTCTTGAAAGTAAAAGAAACGCTATCGCCTATTTGTGCAGGCATTCCTGCTCCATTTTGATGAATATTATAATAAAGTCCTGTTGGATGTCTTTTTGAATCTTTAGAAGTAGAATCTTTCTCTATGTATTCTACTATTTTTTTATCCTGTATTTTTACTTGTTCTTCTGTTCTTTTTTGAAGCCTTGCTGCTTCATCTATATCGAAGGCAGCCTGACTTTGCACATTATATACTTTTAGAATGTAACGCAATTCTTTTATTTCTGCTCTCATTTTAGGAGAAAATGGCAAATTTTCATCTTTTAAAGAATCTGTTATTATAAAAAGAGTTGCACTATCTCCTACATGCATCATTTTGAGTCCTTCCTCAACTGCTCCTTTGTAAGCTGCACCTAAAAGAGGTTGTCCAACAGGCTCGTTGAGTTTATAGGTATCCGCTAAGGTGTCCCCTTTTTCAGTTAATAACAAATAATGCATAGTCAAGACTTCATTGTATTCAGGCATTCTATTTTTAGGATAGCTGATATGATGAATATACTTCAAACCTGTAGGAGTTGTCTTTATTTCATCACTACAAATTGCACCTTCTGGACAGTCTTTCTTTTGTGCATCACAAGAAATAAATAACATCAATAGAGATAGTGAAGTAACAAACAAGAACGATTTGAAAATTAATTGAACCATAAGAATATAAATAGATGTATAATTAAAAGAATAAAGAATGAGAAAAGATGAAAATGTACTAATTTTTTATTTTCTGTGCAAAGTTAGCATACTTCAATAAGATTTATGTGGTTTTTATAATTTTTGATGTAATTTTGACGTAATAAAGATGAGTTCAACTGCTTATTTCATTAGACCTCTTTAATAAAATACGGCTAACCAGCAGGTTTAGAACACTTTAGTTAAATTGGTATCATTTTGGTATAATTTCGAATTATATTATAAATACAACCACATAAGTTACTTATCTGATAAGATAATTTTTACTAGAAAACAACCTTTTCAATAATTTTAGAGAATTATGACAAAGTTATACAAAGGTTTTATACCAAAACAGACCAGGACAAAAAATATAATGAAAAATACACTCTCATTTTTATCTCTTTTAGCCTTCCTATTCTTAGGTTTGGGTAACTTAAGCTTTGCTCAAGTAGATAATAATAAAGTACTTATAAATACTACTGTGGTAGATTTTAAGCAAAAAATAAGACCAGGAGAAACCGTAATGTTTGTCAATACTAAGACAGGTGAAGTATTTAGCAAAACGAGTGATAAGGAAGGAAAATGTTTTTTTGTACTGATAAAAGGAAATGAATATCTTATAAAATATAAAAATTTTGGTAAAGAGGTTGATTATCAAAAAGTAGAAATTCCAGATGTTGCTCGTCTTAAGGAACTAAAAGTATTAATTAAATTTCAGCCAGCAATAGCCTATACGCTTGATAATGTACTCTTCGAAACAGGAAAAGCAAATCTTAAAAATACTTCTTTCAAAGCTATTGATGAACTTGCAACAGCTATGACTGCCAAAACAACAATGGAAGTAGAAATTGCAGGTCATACAGATAATGTAGGAGATAAGGAGACAAATTTGAGGTTATCACAAGAAAGAGCAGAAGCAGTACGGGATTATTTAATAAAAAAAAGCATAGAAGCCAGACGTATTACTGCAAAGGGATATGGTGATACAAAACCTGTGGCGGATAACAATACCGAGATAGGAAAGCAACAAAATCGTCGTACAGAAGTTAAGATTATTAAAGAATAATATTTTGACTTTTCTCAAGTGAAAATTAAGCTGACTATTTTATAAAAATAGTTAGTTTTTTGTTTTACTTATCAATATGAGTGTCATTTTTGAGTACTTGATTTTCAGTTGCAGAGCAACGTAACCTTTGTAGAACATCAAAAACGAGCTTTATCAGAGCTACAGAGTAGCGAAACCTTGTAACCTATATGAAATTAGAATTAAAAATAAGGTTCCGCTACTCTGTAGCTTTTTAAATTAATTTTCTATTCTAATCTACAAAGGTTATGTTACTCTGTAGCTAAAAAATGCCTATTTTGATTTTTATCAATGACACTCATATTGACTTATAAACTTGTTTTATAGAATATCAATTTCTTTAATTTCTAGTCTATTCACTACAATCACTTTTTATTTATATGAAATTAGCTCAACATTTTTCTCATTTTTATTCTACTCTGTTTCTATTGTGTTTTTCTTTTTTAGCTTTTAGTTGTGAAAGCACTCGTCAGCCTGAAAATACATATGCTGTGCAGATAAAGCCTACTTTTACAAGTATTGATGAATCACCTACCAATTCAAGTAATTGGGATATGATAAATATGTTTTCATATGACCATAAGCCAGATGTGTATTATGAAATTTGGATGGGACAAGACCGTTTGTTTGAATCTGAATCTATAAAAGATGATTTCAAACCAAAATGGGACAAAGTAAAACCTTTTTATATTCCAGATACAAAACCAAATGCAGAACTGACCATTAAGTTTTATGATTACGATAAAAAAATGGGTGTGAAAACAGGTCGTTTTTATAATGATGATGACTTTATCGGAGAAATAAAAATTTCTATTGATGAGCTACGTAAGAAAGCACAAAATTTTGATACCCTTCGTTTTGGAAACGTAAATGCGTTGGTGTTTGCCGAACCGATTATGAAATAAAACTTAATTATCCTATAAGATTGGATAAAGTTAGCAACTTGTTTGTATTTTTGATGAAACACATAAAAAAATTATGCAAGAATTAGATATACAAGCTATTCAACAGTTCGGAAATATAGAATTTTTGGCTCGCCAAGTAGTCGAAGGATTCATTTCAGGACTTCATAAATCGCCTTATCACGGTTTTTCGGTAGAATTTGCCGAACACCGTCTTTATAATACTGGAGAAAGTACTCGTCATATTGACTGGAAAGTCTATGCACGCACCGACAAACTTTTTGTAAAACGCTACGAAGAAGAAACCAATTTGAGAGCTCAACTTTTGATTGATGTTTCGCCTTCTATGTATTATCCTAGAGAAGGAAAGTACGAAAATGGCAAAATTACTTTTTCCATTATGGCTGCTGCCTCTATCGCTTATATGCTTCAAAAACAGCGTGATGCTATCGGTGCGACTACTTTTTCAGACCAGATAGAACTTCAAACACCTATAAAAGCAACTTCAAAACATATTCATACCATTTTTTTGGAGTTCCAGAGATTATTAAATCAACCTACACCAAATAATAAAACAACATCGACAGCAAAGGTTTTGCACGAAATAGCCGAGCGATTACACAAACGTTCTCTAGTAATTATTTTTAGTGATATGTTGGATAATGTATCTAATAATGATACTGACGAACTTTTTGCAGCTCTTCAACATTTAAAGCACCGTCATCATGAAGTTTTGCTTTTTCATGTAAAAGATTCCAAAACAGAAACCGAGTTTGATTTTGAAGACCGTCCTTATATTTTTACAGATGTAGAAACTGGTGAAAAAATAAAACTACAACCAGCACAAGTAAGAGAATATTACCAGCGACAAACCAAAACCAAAGAACAAGCTCTAAAACTCAAAAGTGGACAATATAAAATTGATTTTGTAGAAGTAGATATTCGTCAGTCAATGGACAAAATTTTGTTGCCTTATTTGATAAAACGTGCGAAAATGAAATAGGAGAATGGAGATTAGGGACGAGGGAATGGGGAAATACAAATTACAATTAAAAAACTGTATTTTCATTCTCCTTATTTCTCTCTAAACTCTGTGGTTCAAAATTATATTTGTATTTCATTCTCTGCGTTCTCTGTAACTCTGTGTTTAATAAAAAGTAATTCATAATTCTAAAGAAAAATTTAGCTACAACTCCCAAAAGTTCGTAGCTTTTTTTTTGCTATTTTTTTTAGACCTCAAATGGTTTACGTTCTACTAAGTTAAATTTGTAGTATAAATAATTAGTAATTGCTATTTTATTTAGCAAATAATTCCTATATTAGCTCTTGTAAATAAGGGTAATCAGAGTTTTACTAATTAGATTATCAATTTTTTTACACAACAAATTTACCTTTCAATTATGCAAACGATTTCACAACAAGCTATTACCATTTTCAAAACAGCAAAATTAGTAATGGTTACGGCTGCCAACAACAATAAATATTACGAAATGAAACAACTTTCTGATGATATTTTTTCGGTTTCGTATGGAAGAGTAGGACAGCGGGCAGCCATAAATGAATATTCAATTCATCAATGGGAAAGCAAATACAGAGAAAAAGTAAGGAAAGGATATAAAGATGTAACTCATTTATTTAGAGAAGAATTAGAAAAAAATCCGTCAAAAAATGATTCTGTAAATTCTAATTATCAAAATTCTTTACACTCTTGGTCGGCTATCAAAAACGGTCAAGTTCGTGAACTTTTTCGCCATCTGACACAGTATGCACAGCGTTCACTATCACATAATTACGAAGTTTCGGCTGCTGATGTTACGCTATTGCAAGTAGAAGAAGCACAAACGATTTTGAATAATCTAACTAGAAAAGTGGACTTCAAAACGAATAAAATAACTAAAAAGCAATTAGAAAATTTTGATACGATTAGCTTTAATGCCTTTTTGTTAGAATTATACAGCATTATTCCACGCAAAATGGAAAGCGTTCAGAATTACCTTTTAGAATATACAGCCGATAAAACGGTTTCGAAACAAATTGTAGAAAGAGCTAGAAAACTTCTTACAAGCGAACAAGAAACGTTAGATGTAATGCGTGGCGAAGTAGAGTTGAGACTACAACAAGAAAAGAAAAATAACTCACAAACAGACGCAATAAAAACAAAGAAACAAGACAAAAAAACGCTTTTAGATGCTTTGGGAATTGAAGTAACTATCTTGGATCAGAAAAAAGCAAAAGATGCAAATGAAATCAAGCGTATCAAAAAAATGATGCAAGACGAAGTAGGAAAATTCGCAAATGCCTATTCCATAAAAGACATTGCACAAGAACAAACTTTTACTAAGAACTTGAAAGAAAGTAAGTGCAAAACAACAGAATTACTATGGCACGGAAGCCGAAATGAAAACTGGCTTTCTATCTTAAAAACAGGTTTGGTTTTGCGTCCTACAAATGCACTTATTACTGGAAAAATGTTTGGTTACGGACTTTATTTTGCTGACAAGTGCCGAAAATCATTGAATTATACTTCCCTTAGAGGTTCGCATTGGACAGCAGGAAATGATAATAAGGCTTTTTTAGCTATTTATGAAATTCATATAGGAAGACAATTAAAGATAGAAAACTATGAAAACTGGTGTGCTAGTCTGACCTATGAAAATCTCAAAAAACAAAATTCAGAAGCCGATTCACTTTTTGCAAAAGGAGGAATTGATTTACTCAACAATGAATTTATTATCTACAAAGAAAATCAATGTACTATTCAATATTTGGTCGAGGTGCATTACTAAGAAACAATTACGAATTAAAAATTATGGATTACGAATGTAATACATTGAATACCAGCAATCTACCATTTCAAAGTCCGTAATTTTTAATCCGTAATCCGTAATTGATTTCAAACTCTAAATATAAACTAAAATGAAAACTCTCTCTTTAATAGACATTCAACTTGTAGCGCATGAGCATTTCAAAAATCGTGGTTTTACAACTACTTTAGATGTAAAAAACGACCTTCGTAAAAATGGTTTTCACGCCATTCAGTCAGAAGTTTCTCTTTGGATGGACGAGCTTGCCACGGAAGAAGAATGGGATTATGAATGCAATGGAACATTCAGAATGTACTCGCTAGGCGATGATGAGCAGTATTCGGCAACGCTTTATATGGTAAAAGGAAATGCGTTTTGGGAAGGAGAGTTGCATGGTCAAACCATTTGGGTTACCCATGGAGCAATCGGAAGTACGATGCAAAGCCGAAGCGTTCACGAACATACTTTTCCGAAAAGTCGCATTGCGTGGGCAAATTGGAAACAGATTATTACCCGAAATTATCAGCATGGTTTTAAGGCATTTGATAATCCATTTGTTGCTCGTTTGCGTTTGCGTTCGTTATATCAAAATTACAGATTACAAACTCCTGTTTCTTGTCTTATTTCATATCGAAACACAAAAAAATACGTAGCAAAAGGTAATCAATGGATAGAAATGCAAGGAAATTATGTATTGGGTTGGGAACTTCCAAAACAACAAAAAGAACTAAAAAGAATGCTTCGTAAAAGAGAATGGAACAGCGTACAAGTTGATTTTCAGACTGTTCATGTGCATCATGAAGAAACTTCACACAAAGAACCACTACTAGTAGAAGACGTTTCTCAGCCTATTATGGAAATTGATAATTCGAATATTTATGAAATAGAATTATCTTATCCAAATGGCGAAACACTTTATTTGAGTGCTTACGATTGGCAATGGGAAAACGAACTTTTGCCTTTAGTTCGCTGGCTAACGCTTTGATAAAGTATGAAGTTAGATTTTAGAAGTAAATGCAAAGTAAAAACCGTTTTTAGAATTGCTCTAAAAACGGTTTTTGTATTTATTTCTTTTCTAATTCCATTATTTCCTCTTTGGTCATGTTATTACGAATATCATCTTTATCTAACATTCTATATTTTCGGTGTCGCATATAATCCATAAAATAACCTGCTGCTGGAAAAAGCACAGACATTACTAAAATAAATGCAATCAATGCCATTTTACTACTCATAATTCTATTTTTTTAATTGTAAATTTTCAATGTTTTATGTTGAAAACGTAGTGTTTTCTTTTTTGTTAGAACTTCTTATTTAAAAGTAAAATTTTTATTCTCTCTTTCCTAACTCCCATTTCCTAGTTCCTTTTAAAAAATTCAAAAAAGAGTTCTGTTCCTTGTCTTGGTTTGATGCTATTGTAACACCTTTTCATCGTTTTTATTTCAAAATAGGGTTCAAAAATCTCTCTGTATTCATTTGCATTTCCTCCGAAGGGCGGACTATCTTGTTCTTCTCTAATTGGAAAATCAAATAAAAGTCCGATTAATTTCCCTCCTTCTTTTAAAAGCTGATTCATTTGTTTGGCATAATCTATTCTCAAACGTGGATCTAAAGCACAAAAAAAGGTTTGTTCAACAATTAATTCAAAGAAATTTAGATAGTTTGAATTTTCTCCTTCTAGTTTAAAAAAATCAGTTTGTATTAAATGTTCTTTTGGGAAAGTAGGACAGCGTTTTGAAAACTGTTCTAAAGGTGCAGCAGCCAAATCAATAACATACACATTTATAAATCCTTTTTTATGTAAATATTCAGCTTCATGACTACTTCCACCACCAGGAATAAGGATAGTTAGCGTTTTGTTAGTATCGTTTTTTTCTACCAATTTATCAAAATAAGCCGTTAAAGGAGGACTAGCATAACCGATTTCCCAAGGCGTATCTGAATCTTTGTAGCGATTTTGCCAATAGGCAGTATCAAAAGAAGTAGTATTCATAAAAGGATTATTTTGTGTGCTTGAAACGCAAAATTACAAATTTATTAGCAAAAAATATCACAGACTGGCTATGTTTGTGGAATTATTCAGCAGACTTAAGAGGTCTGTGATACATAATTTCAATTTTCCTTTTGTTGAATATAGAATTCTAACAAAAAAATCGTATTTTTGTAATACAAATGTACAATTAGAAAATAATACTCAAAAATGAAATTATATTTTTCTTCAAAAATAGGCTCCCAAACTTTAAGTCATAAGATGATGAAGCAAGAAACTTCTTTAGTTTCTATCTTTTCTTTCTTTGATAAAGAGAATTAATAAACCGTTTACTTTTTATAAGGTAAACGGTTTTTTTATAGAATTTGATTTGGTGTTTTTTCAAATCCTCAAAACAAATTCTTTGCAAAACATTAAATAAAGTAATATTTAATAATTTTATAGATTTTTAATTCCCCAATTTATATCAAAAAATAGCTATGTACAATACAAATAACGCTTCAAATTATCGCTATCGTCGTATTTTATTAAAACTAAGTGGTGAGGCTCTTATGGGAAATCAGCAATTTGGAATCAATGCCGAACGATTAGAACAATACGCCTTAGAAGTCAAAAAAGCCGTTGATGAAGGTTTGCAGGTAGCTATCGTAATTGGAGGAGGAAATATTTTTAGAGGAATGCAATCTCCAAAAATAGGTATTGATAGAGTACAGGGCGATTATATGGGAATGCTTGCTACGTCTATCAACGGAATGGCTTTGCAATCTGCACTTGAGCAATTAGGTGTTTATACTCGTTTGCTTTCGGGTATCAAAATGGAACAAATTTGTGAACCTTATGTACGTCGTCGTGCTATTCAACATCTTGAAAAAGGGCGTGTAGTTATTTTTGTGGCAGGTTTGGGAAGTCCTTATTTTACAACAGACTCGGCTGCTTCTTTGCGTGCTATCGAAATTGGTGCTGATGTAGTCTTGAAGGGAACACGAGTAGATGGTGTCTATTCAGAAGACCCAGAGAAAAATCCTGATGCTATTCGTTATTCAAATCTTTCATTTCAAGAAGTCTATAATAAAGGATTGAATATTATGGATATGACAGCATTTACACTTTGTAGAGAGAATAATTTGCCAATTATCGTTTTCGATATGAATGAAGAAGGTAATTTATTGAAAGTCTTACATGGCGATGAGATTGGAACTTTAATAACGGAATATTAATAGTTTAATTACAAGTTAAAAATTGCGAACTGAAAGACGACATAAGTCAATTACGAAAAGTTTAGTTTGCTCGTAATTAGCTTTGCTTACTTACAGTTCGTTTTTTCATAATCTTATTTTTTGCTCAAAACTCTAATTCTCTTTCCAAAACAACAGAATCTTGTTCTAATTTGTCATTTCTAAAATAAAATACACTTCGCCATTTTTTATTTTTTTCTATTTCGGAGAATGGGATTTGGTATTCTTCTAATAAAATCGTTTCGTGGTCTTGACAACCCATAATTCCAGCTTTATAATAACTTCTAAGGGTAAGATGATTTTCATAATTAGATTTTCTTGAATAGGTTTCTGGAATAAGAGAAGTTTTTGAATAATAATCAATCCAATCAACTGAAATTGTACCTCCAATTTTAGCAATACTTTTTGAAGGAATTCCTATCACATCATAGTATATAAAATCTAAACCTAATTTTGAATAATGATTTCTTATATATTCTTTAAATCTATTTGAAACCTGAATAATTTGTGTCCATTCACCGTAATCTAGTTTTTCTTTTTGAAAGAGAGAATCAAAAGTGGTATAAGAAACATGTTTTCCCCATTTTAAAGTATCATATTTTTCTTTAGCTTTTTCAAAAGCGTCTGCAATTTTGAATTTGTGTGAATTCCAATCTTTTCCTAATGTATCAACTTTATAAATAGAATCAATTACTGAAAGAATTTTGATTACTTCGTATTGCTTCTTCTCTGCTTTTGCATAACTTTCATTTATAGATTCTAAGAAAGGATTTTGAGAGTTGAGTTTTGCATAACCAATCAAACTTTCTCTAAAGTAATTATTGAATTTCTCCGAAACTTTAAGCTGATTAGCAACATATTTTTTGCAATATTCTTCATTTAAAGCTTCTATTTCTTTATGAGAAGTATAATTTTGAAATAGGAAGTAGAAAGAGCTAAAAATGATTAACAATAGACTACTATTTATAATCTTAGTTTGCATAATCTGTTTTTTTAGGAATTACTTTTATAGAGATAGAAGACTTCCATACATTAAATTTATCCATTTTTTCAATTTCCGAAGGATACAAAATAGTATCTCCTATTTGTTGGAAAGAATGAAAAGTTTTGGTTTTATGGAAAGCAGAGTCTAACAAAAAAGGATTAATATCGGTTCTAAGCTCATTTCTTTTTATAGATTTATAGTAATCTGTACCATATTTTGTATCTGTAAAAAAGATAAATGATTTGATTAACATCATTTCGTTTTGATAGTTAGGAACAAGCATTTTATAACCTTCAAAATTATTAGAAACGTAAGAAGTTGGAAACTGCTCTTTATTTGAACCAAAAATAGAATCTGTCAAATCTATAACCTGTTGGCGTTGTTTTATTAAATCTAGCCATATTTTATTATCATTCAGTTGCCAATTTACTGAACGAATGCTTGACTTGGTTACTCCTAAGGTTTTATATAAAGAATCTGAAGCATTTTTTATTAAGTTTCTTCTTTCTTCATCAAGAACATATTCAGCGTCGTGGTATTTTTGTATAATAGATGTAATTTCAAAATTACGCACAAGACTAAAATAATCTTGAAGAGATTTTGGAATGGAATTGTATAATTTCTGTTCTATTTTATTGCGAATATTTTTATTGTAGGCACTAGTATCTTGATTCTTATCTTTTAAACTATAAACAGCTTTCTGTATAAATCTGTTGTTCTCTTCTTGTCTAAATTGCAAAACTTCATCTGTTGTATTGGATATTAATCCTTGAGTACTTATCAAAAACTCTTGATTTTCTTTTTCCTGCCAAAAATAAAAACACCAACAAACCACAGCTAAAAAAGCCAAAACAAGAGTAGATTTATTTATAGTTCGTTTTTTCATAATCTAAAAATAAACAACTATCTCAAAAAACACAAAAAAGCGAAATGATTTTGAAGATTTATCATTTCGCTTTTCGTAAAGCCTAATAAGGTAGTATTTCGTAATTGATAATTCGTAATCCGTAATTGATTATGAATACAAATCCCTGACAGCCTTTTGAGCATCTATAAAATCAAACTCAAAACCTGCTTTTACTATCTTGTCTTCACTTGCCTTTACACTATACAAAACTGACTCGGCTTGCTGACCCAAAAGCAAAAACATAGCAGGTTCGGGTACGTTTGGCAAAAATAAAGGTTTGTCCAAAGCATCGGCAATAATGCGTGTCAGTTCTGCATTTGTTACTGGATTTGGAGCAACAGCATTATAAATTCCGTGCATCTTCTCATCTTCAATCATCTTTATAAATATTCTACAAAGGTCGTCGATATGAATCCACGAAATAAGTTGATTTCCATCGCCTAAAGCTGCACCTGCCCACGCTTTTATTGGTTTGGCAATTTCTACCATTGCACCACCTTTATCACTCAAAACAATTCCGATACGAATAATTACATTACGAATTTCTTCTGGCACTTCTTTATGTGCATCTTCCCATTCTACACAAACTTGTGATAGAAAATCAATCCCTGCTGGAGCATCTTCTTTATGTAAAATACGTGTGTGGTCTTTCTCAAAACCATAATAACCAATAGCAGAAGCACCAATATACGTTTTGACGTGATGGTCTAAGACAGTTAGTTTTTCTACCAAAAAAGCAGTTGAAAGAGTACGACTTTCTACAATTTTCTCCTTTTGAGAATCAATCCATGCTTTTTCCATGATATTTGTTCCTGCTAGGTGAATAATGCAATCCGCTTTTTGTATGGCTTCTTCATCCATTTCACCAGCTTCTACGTCCCATTCATATACCGTAACTCCTGGTATATGACTTCCAGAACGGCTTAGGTGCATTACTTCATAATTTCCACTTGCTAATAAAAGTTCGGTAAGGCGAGTTCCGACAAGTCCAGAACCTCCTGTAATCAATATTTTTTTCATAAAATAAATAGAATCAAAAAATGTAGTTGTAAAAATGATTTAATAAAATACTTAACTCTAATTTTTGAAAAACGTTTTGTTTTTTTATGTAAATATTGTTAGTGAGAAGAGATAAATAGTAATTAAAAATACGGTAGTGTTAAAGATGTAATGCTGCAATTTTAAAAATCTGTGTTTTATTCGTTCAATCTGTGTTATCTGTGTTATCTGTGTTCCATTTTTTATTTACAGCATTAGTTATAGACTACCAAAAATACTTTAAAATAATTCTTGCTTTTAAAGATTATAGTCTGTACTTTTGCACCCAAATTAAGGATAAGCCTTAACCATTTTATGTTTCTAACAAACAGTCTAAAAAGTGTCTGAAAACTCAACTGATAATAAGCTATCTGAATCTGATAAGAAAAAAATTGCTCGTTCGTATCATCTTCAATTTGGAGGGTTTGCGTTAGTGATGTTTCTTTGTATGGTTGCTTTTCAGTTTTTGATTACTCAATATTATGTTACTCAAATCTGGGGAGTTTATATTGGAATTACACTTTTATACTGGATTACAGGACTAATAACATTGCGGTTTTTGGGAACTATTAATTTTGGATATGCTATTATGGTCTCCAAAATGGTAAGAATGCTTGTTTGTGCTTCTGGAATGCTTGCTTATGTGATGTTAAATGGAGAAGGCGTAATTAGTATCGCTTTTATAATGCTTTTTCTATATTTTGGCTATTTACTATTTGAAATTCGTGCATTGTTACCTAACTTGCAGCGTAATTCAGAATCAGACATTCAGGATTAAAACAGAATTAAAATCATAAGGATAGTTCGAAACAGAACGCAGTACGATTTTAAGCTAAAAAAGAAATTAATTTTCAGCGTAAATTTATATAATTACACTAATACGGAATCAAGTGAAAAATATCATTTTCCCTTCTATCAACTTCAATCTATATTCAAAGAGTCTATTTTTGAGTATTTTATTTTCTGTTTCTACTCTCTCTGCTTTTGCACAAGATGAAAACATAAATGTAGATATACAAAATGTAAAAGAAGATGGTAAATTCAACATCACAGAAATGATTAATCATCATATTCTGGATGCTCACGAATGGCACTTTTACACTACAATAGATGAGGCAGGTGCAGAACACCACATTTCTCTTCCTCTTCCAATTATTGTTTATACAAACGGACAATTTAATGTATTTTCATCTGGCGAATTTCATCATGCTCCAATGAAAGAAATAATCACAACTGAAGGCTCTAGTGATGATAACTTGCGTCCAGTACTGACAAAAGGAGAGTATAACTATATTTTAGACCACGAACACGTGAAGGTAGTAGATAACGAAGGACGAATTTTAGAAGATATTCATCCTTTAGATTTATCGATTACAAAAAATGTAGCTTCGATGATGATTGCAGCACTTTTACTTTTAGTTATTGGTTTTAGCATCGCAGGAGCATACAAAAAACGTGAGGGACAAGCTCCAAAGGGAATGCAGTCTTTCTTTGAGCCTATTATTATTTTTCTTCGTGATGATTTGGCTATTCCAAACATTGGTGAGCATAAATACAAAAAATACTTTCCTTATCTATTGACCTTGTTTTTCTTTATCTGGTTTAATAATATGTTAGGATTGCTTCCAACAGGTGCAAATACTTCTGGAAATATATCTTTTACACTGACTTTGGCAGCTCTTACACTTATTATTACAAATATTTCAGGAAATAAGCATTATTGGAAACACGTCTTTGCAATGCCAGGAGTACCAATTCCACTTCTTTTGATTATGATTCCTGTTGAGCTTATTGGTATTATTACAAAGCCAGCAGCACTTATGATTCGTCTTTTTGCTAACATTACGGCAGGTCATACAATTATTTTAGCTCTTATCGGAATTATCTTTATATTCAAAAACTATATTTTGGGTGTACCTATCGTTCCTTTTGTATTTTTGATGATGTGTTTAGAGTTATTTGTTGCTCTTTTGCAGGCTTATATCTTTACACTTCTTACGGCTCTCTTTATTGGTCAGGCTGTTGCAGACGACCATCATTAATTAGTGATTAACTTTTTAGTGATTAACGATTAGTTAAATTCAATTACTGGAAAGTTAGTTAGTTTTGAGAAGGAAAAGATTAGATAAGAAGTGTAATTAATAATTGTATTTTGTATTACCTCTTAATTCTAACTTCATACTTCTTACTTTTTTTCGGATAAATTTCAGAATATGTTTTAGTTTTAAGACGGTAGGTTTTAAAGCAAATGATTAAAGAATTTTAATTGTAATAAATATGTTCATTTCAACCAATTAATACTTGTCAATTTTCAATTATTAATTAACTATATATTTTCTTTTATACTCTCTTAAATTTAGATTTTATGTTTGCATTTATTGCTATGTTATTACAAGCTGTTGCTGATTATTCTGCTTATGCTGCTATCGGCGGTGGTCTTGGTGCTGGTTTAGCTGTTTTGGGTGCTGGTCTTGGTATCGGTCAAGTAGGTGGTCGTGCTATGGAAGCAATGGCTCGCCAACCTGAAAAATTAGGTCAAATCCAAACTGCAATGATTATTGCAGCAGCACTTATTGAAGGTGCAGCTCTTTTTGCTATCGTAGTTTCATTCCTTATCGGTGGCTGGAAGTAAGAAATATAAAATGAAGTAGTAACAAATTAGTTGTTGCTACTTCGTTTTAAATAGTTATAATAAAAAGTGAAAAAGAAATTTATCAAACTTGTCAGACACTTTAAAGTGTTAGGCATTCAGAAAGAAAAAGACATCAATTAATCTGTTTAACAGGTTACAAAAACATTCCATCGCTCGTGTACTCATAAGCGATAAAAGATACTAAAATAAAATTTAATTTATACCTTATATAGTTTATAATCATGCTTCTTCGAACTCAATCCACTTATTACGCCTAATGTTGGTCTTATCGCTTGGACTGGACTAATTTTCATCTTACTTGTTCTTATTCTAGGCAAGTTTGTTTGGCCTTCTATTACAAAGGCACTTTCAGACCGTGAGCGTTCTATCGAAGAAGCTCTCAAAGCTGCTGAAGTTGCTCGTATGGCAAAGACAGATTTGGAAAATGAAATTGAGAAAATTCGTCAAGAAGGACGCATCGAACGTGAGCAAATGATGAAAGATACTCGCCAAGTAGCTTCTAAAATGGAAGAAGATGCTCGTGAGCGTGCAACAGAAGAATATAACCGTATCTTGGAAGATGCAAAGCGTGAAATTGATGCACAAAAGCAAAATGCTATGGCTGATGTCAAAAATCAAGTAGCAAAACTTTCATTGCAAATTGCTGAGAAATTGGTAAAAGAACAGTTATCTAATGATTCGGCTCAAAAACAACTTGTAGAAACTTATTTGAACGATATTAAAGTAAATTAGTATCTACAAGAAATATTAGATAATGAGTTATAAATTGCTTATTGTCAATGAATTACATTCGTAATTCGTAATTATTAATTCGTAATTATTACAGAAAACTATGTCAGATATTCGTGTTGCTTCTCGTTATGCCAAATCAGTTTTTGATTTAGCCAATGAATACTCTACTTTGGAAGAGGTGCATAATGATATGGTAAATATCAAAGAAACTGTTGAGGGAAGTAGAGAATTA
This sequence comes from uncultured Cytophagales bacterium, assembly GCA_963761725.1. Taxonomy (GTDB): domain Bacteria; phylum Bacteroidota; class Bacteroidia; order Cytophagales; family Bernardetiaceae; genus Bernardetia. The sequence goes on from CAVXHP010000005.1 coordinate 126,194, forward strand.
GAAGTTCTTTTGAAAAGTCCAATTATTAACTCTGGAAAGAAACTTTCAATCTTGAATGCTCTTTTTGGAAATAGTAATGATTTGACAAAGAAATTTTTTACGCTTGTAGTAAAGAAAGGAAGAGAGGCTGATTTATTTGAGACTGCAAAACAGTTTCATTTGCTCTACAATACTCAAAAAGGAATAGAAATGGCAGAAGTAATTACTCCTTTTGAGCTTACAGAAGAGTTACGCAATTCTTTCAAAGAAAAAGTACGTCAGCTTTCTGGACAGCAAGGCGTAGAACTAAAAGAAAAAATAGATAAAAGTCTTATTGGAGGTTTTATCTTAAATATTGAAGGAAAGCAGATTGATGACTCTGTCAAAACCCGCCTTCAAAAAATAGAACAGTCTTTAGCTAAGTAATAAAGTAGCAAACAGTTTTCAACTGTTTGTAAGTAAAGGTATTTTTATATGAGAGACAGTTGCAAACTGCCTGCTACATTTATGAAATATTTTGTACCTTTGCAGTCTATTCAAAAATAAAATAAAATTCAATCGTAACTGTTAAAATAACGAACAAATGGTCAGACCTGATGAAGTTTCAGCAATTCTAAGAGAACAACTCTCTAATGCAAAAACAGACGCTCAACTCGAAGAAGTAGGAACTGTACTTCAAGTAGGTGATGGTGTTGCTCGTATCTACGGACTCTCAAATGCTCGTGCTGGTGAGCTTATCGAATTCAATAATGGACTTAATGGAATGGTCTTAAACTTGGAAGAAGATAATGTAGGAGCCGTACTTTTTGGAGATTATACAAATGTAGGAGAAGGCGATTCTGTCCGAACTACGGGTCGTATTGCCTCACTAAAAGTAGGTGATGGAATGGTAGGACGTGTAGTAGATACACTTGGAAATCCTATTGATGGAAAAGGACCTATCTCTGGAACACTTTATGAAATGCCACTTGAGCGTAAAGCTCCAGGTGTAATTTTCCGTGAGCCAGTAACAGAACCTTTACAGACAGGTATTAAGGCGATTGATGCAATGATTCCGATTGGTCGTGGTCAGCGTGAGCTTATTATTGGCGACCGTCAGACAGGTAAAACTGCTGTGGCAATTGATGCAATTATCAATCAAAAAGAATTTTATGATAAAGGAGAACCTGTTTTTTGTATTTATGTAGCTATCGGTCAAAAAGCATCTACGGTAGCTGGTATTGTTGCTTCTTTAGAGCGTTACGGAGCTATGGCTTATACGGTTATTGTTTCGGCTTCGGCTGCTGACCCTGCTCCAATGCAGTTTTTTGCACCATTTGCTGGTGCTGCGATAGGAGAGTTTTTCAGAGATACAGGTCGTCCTGCTCTTGTAGTGTATGATGATTTGTCAAAACAAGCTGTTGCTTATCGTGAAGTTTCTCTTTTGCTTCGTCGTCCTCCAGGACGTGAGGCGTATCCAGGAGATGTATTTTATCTTCACTCTCGTCTTTTGGAACGTGCTGCAAAGGTTATCAATAATGATACAATTGCACAAGAAATGAATGATATTCCTGCTTCTTTGAAAGAGGCTGGTATCGTAAAAGGTGGTGGTTCATTGACTGCTCTTCCAATTATTGAAACACAGGCAGGTGACGTTTCAGCTTATATTCCTACTAACGTAATTTCAATTACAGATGGTCAGATTTTCTTAGAAACCAACCTTTTCAACTCTGGTATTCGTCCAGCAATTAACGTAGGTATTTCGGTATCTCGTGTAGGTGGTTCGGCACAGATTAAGTCTATGAAAAAAGTATCTGGTACTTTGAAATTAGACCAAGCTCAATTCAGAGAACTAGAAGCCTTTGCAAAATTTGGTTCTGACCTTGATGCAGCTACAAAATTAGTTATCAGAACGTGGACGTAGAAATACGGAAATGTTGAAGCAAAAACAGTTCTCTCCAGTAGAGGTAGAGAAACAAGTTGCTATCATTTATGCTACTACAAATGGTATTACGGATAATGTTCCTGTTGAAAAAATGAAAGATTATGAAGATAATTATCTTAGCATTTTAGAGCAAAATCACAGAAATACATTAGATGAACTTCGTGAAGGAAAATATACACCAGAGCAAACTGATGTACTTGCAAAAGTTGCTAAAGAAGTAGCTAAAACGTATTATGTAGCTACTGCAAAAGTATAATACGACCTCCCCTAACCCCTCCAAAGGAGGGGGAGAACAACTGAAATTTTTAATTGAAAATTTAGAATAATAATGCCGTTGTTGGTGTTTTAGCGATAGCGACACCAACAACACATTTTAACCAATATGGCAAATTTAAAAGAAGTTCGTGGAAGGATTGTATCAGTAAAATCCACACAGCAAATTACAAAAGCAATGAAAATGGTGGCTGCTGCAAAGCTTCGCCGAGCTCAAAATCGTATGATGCAAATGCGTCCTTACGCTCAAAAATTGAGTCAAATTTTGCAAAATGTAACAGCTTCTCTTGTTGGAGATGATTTTGAAAGCGAGTATAGCCAAGTTCGTGCAGAAGAAAAAATATTAATTGTAGCCATTACATCTGACAAAGGACTTTGTGGAGCTTTTAATACCTATGTTCTTCGTGCTGCTCAAACTTTGGTTACTAAAAATTATAGTCGTCAAAATTCTTTAGGAAACGTAACTGTTATGCCTATCGGAAAACGTGCATTAGATTATTTTCGTCGTCGTGCTATGAAGTCGGAAAATAGTTATGCTCAAGTATTTTCTCAAAAAGAAATTACTTTTGATTATGTTCGTCATGCAGCAGAATATGCAATGGATGAATTTGTAAAAGGAAATTACGATAAAGTAGAAATTGTTTATAATGAATTTAAAAATGTTGCTACACAGATTGTACGTGTAGAACAATTTTTGCCGATTGCTCCTCCTACTGCAAACGCAGAAGAGAAAGCAAGTACAAAAGCTCCTTCTTCAGATACATTTACTAAGAAAGAAGAGTTTAGTAAAAATGTAGATTATATCTTTGAGCCAGATAAAAAAGAAATTTTGGCAGACCTTATTCCTCAATCTCTCAAAACACAATTTTATAGTAAAATATTAGAGTCAAATGCAGCCGAACAAGGTGCAAGGATGACAGCAATGGACAAAGCAACTGAAAACGCTGGAGAGCTTCTCAAAGAATTGAAATTGAGCTATAACAGAGCTAGACAAGCTAACATTACAAAAGAAATTTTGGAAATTGTTGGTGGTGCAGAAGCATTAGAACAAAAATAACACTCTCAATGATTAATAATCAAGTTTCATAGATAAGCTTATGAAACTTGATTATATTTTTGTTTGAAATCATTGTAGTATTTATTTGAAATAATAGTTCTATTTCAAGGTATTTGTAAGTAACTTATATAGAGGTTTATATCTACTTCTTATTTTAGCAAAATTTTAGCGAGCTATCTTTTCTTCACTCCTCTTCATGTTTTCTGTATAAATTAGATTAGAAATTAATTCATTTGAATGATTATTTCTTCTCTATTTTTTTTATGCTTTTCTTTTAATGTGGTTTGTTGTTTTGTAGTTGAAGCAAAAATAATCAACTTTTTCTCTCATCTACATTAGTACTTCCATTAGTATATCCATTTTGGTTTTTTTTGAAGGCAAAGCAAAAAAAGAACACCAAAATGGAGTTTAAAAACTATAAACAACCTTGTAAAACTTTATAGTTATCCGTTCATAATAAACATCAAATCAGCAAAAACACCACTTGCTGTTACGGCTGCACCAGCTCCAGCTCCTTTTATTACCAAAGGTTCATTTACATACCGATTTGTGTTTATTGCCACGACATTATCTTTTCCCTCCAAATTATAAAACGGACTATTTGAGGGAATTTCTTTTAAGGCAACTGATAAATTACCCTTCTCCATTTTGGCAACAACCTTTAACTTATTACCGTCTTTTTGTGCATTTTGGTAAAGGTTTTGAAAATGATTTTCGTGTTTTTTTAGATTTTCAAAAAGTTCTTCTACTGTTTCTGAACTGGTACATTGGTCTGGTAAAAAACTTGTAAAAGTAATATCTGAAAGCTCTTTATTTAGACCTGATTCTCTTGAAAGGATTAATATTTTTCGCATTACATCTAATCCAGAAAGGTCTATTAATGGATTTGGTTCGGTATAACCTTCATTTTTTGCTTGTAAGACGACATCGGCAAACTGATTTTGAGCAGTATAATTATTAAAAATAAAATTCAAACTTCCTGAAATTACAGCTTCTATAGTATTGATTTTATCACCACTAATTCGGAGGTCATAAATGGTTTTTAGAATGGGAAGAGCAGCACCAACAGAAGTTTCATATTTGAAATAAATATTCCTTTCTTTGGCTAATTTATTCAATTTTAGATAAGAAGAATAATCACTACTACACGCAATTTTATTACAAGTAACTACCGAAATACTATTTTTTAGTAAAAATTCATAGCCTTTACTTACGACATCTGATGCTGTATTATCAATAAAAACGCTATTTCTAAGATTCAATTCTTTGATGGTTTCAAAATATTCGTTTAGCGACGAATATACTTTTGCCTTCTTATTTTCATTGCCTTGTTTGAACTTTATTATTTCCTCCTTTGTCAATTCTTCTACTTTTTCAAAATTAGTTTCACTAAAATTAAATAGCATTTTCTTACTATTTGCTACACCTATTATTTTGAGATTAATTTGATATTCTTTTATTAATTGTTCTTTTTGATTGAAGAGAATATTTATAAACTCTGTTCCAACATTTCCAATTCCTGCAATAAAAATATGTACGTTTTTGACAGTTGAGGCAAAGAATCTTTCATGAATTACATTTAATGCCTTTTCTTCATCTTTTTTGTCAATGACAATCGAAATGTTTCGCTCTGATGCACCTTGTGCTATTGCTGTTACGTTTATTCCATTTTCTCCTATCGCTCCAAAAATTTTCCCTGAAAGTCCAATAGCATTTTTCATACTATCGCCTACCAATGCCACAATACATTGATTTTCTACTACTTTTACTGGGTTCATTATTCCCTTTTGAATTTCCTTTTCGAAAGCAGAATTAAGAGAAAAAACAGCTTTTTGAAGTTCAGATTGATTGATTCCTATTCCAATACTTTGTTCTGACGAGCTTTGAGTAATTAAAATAATATTGATATTTGCTTCCTCTAAAATCTGAAAAACTCTTCTTGCACTTCCTTTTTGCTTGGCAAGTCCGATACCTGAAACGGTAATAATGGCTATTTCATCCAGCGAACAAATACCTTGAATTTTGTTATCTGTAATTTTACTTTCACTACTTATAAAAGTTCCTTCTTGTTCTGGAAAAAGTGTGTTTTTGAGATAAAGAGGAATATTTTTGTTCATCAATGGCAAAACAGAGGGAGGATATAATACCTTTGCACCAAAATAAGCCATTTCAAAAGCCTCTTCATAGCTCATTTTTTGAAGTGAATACGTGTTTTGTACTTTTCTAGGATTTGCAGACTGCATTCCATTGACATCACTCCAAATTTCCAAACGAGTTGCATCAATCGCATTTGCATAAATAGAAGCCGAAAAATCAGAACCTCCACGACCTAAAGTAACCGTTTCACCTCTCTGATTAGAAGCTATAAAGCCTGCTGCAATGTAGTTTTTATTTCTATCTACTTTAGTAAGGAGGTTTGTAGTCGTTTTTTCTAAATCCAAAACTGCATTTAGATAGTCTGTTGATTCGTTTGTGTTGGCTGAAATCAACTTTTTGCTATCCAATAAATCAACTTTGATAGTTTTTTTTGTGTTTATAGATAGATATTTTTGGACAATAATAGAAGAAAGTCCTTCACCAAAACTCAAAATAGTAGCTCGTGTTCGGTCAGATAATTCTTTTAAAGTTCCGACACTCTCACAAATAGATTCTAGCTGATTACATTTTTGTTGTACTTCTACAAAAAGGTCAATTTGATGTGCTTCACTAACCAATTCTTTAATAAATTCGAAATGAAAATTTCTGAATTCTTCTAACAAAATAGTATGTTTTGCTTCTAAAGAAAGGCTAGCAATCTGTTCTAATTTATTTGTAATTCCTGAAAAAGCAGAAACAACAACAATAAAGTTTTCAGTTTTGGAAGAAAGAATAGCAGCTATTTTTTCAAGATTTGATTTTGAGGAAACGCTTGTTCCTCCGAATTTTAAGACGAGCATTTTGAGGTTTTATGTATCGCTTGCAGGGTGTAAGCAATGTGAAAGTAAGTTTTATAAAGAACACCAAATTTACAATTTAATTTTGGGATAATTTGCTTACTTTTTATCAAAATTTCTATTGTTTCTTTTGTAGTGTAAGACAAAAGGATTTATACGACTGAAAATAAAGATAAATGAACACTATTATTTTTTACTTATTTTTTATTAAACAGGCTTAATTTCGAAACCAATTATCAGAATATCATCAATCTGTTTCTGTTTTTGTCCTTTCCATTCTTCAAGAATAGTTTCTAACTTTTGTTCTTGTTTATCAAAAGAATGAGAAGAAATATCTAACAGCGTTTGTCTAAATCTTTTTGTATTGTATTTAAGATTTTGCTTTCCTCCAAATTGGTCTTGAAAACCATCAGAATATATATAAAACGAAGTAGGCATATCAATAGAAATCGTATGATTAGTAAACCGTATTCCTGTTGTACTTCCTTGGTTTCCTCCTACCGAAATCCTATCGCCTTTTATAGTATGAATCTTATTATTTTGAACATAAACTAATGGATTTCTTGCTCCTGCGTATTCTAATTGATTATTTTCTACATCTATCATACAAATAGCTGCATCCATTCCATCACGTATCGCACGATTTTCGGTTTGAGAATCAGATTGATGCAAAACTTTGTCTATCTTTTGGTTGAGAATAGTAAGGATGTAAGAAGGAGTAAGGATTTTTCTAGAACCTATAATTTCATTTAACAAATCATTTCCTATTAGAGACATAAATGCTCCTGGAACCCCATGACCTGTACAGTCAATGGCTGCGATAATAATTTTATTATCTATTTTATGGTAATAATAAAAATCTCCACTCACAATATCTCTAGGCTTAAAGAACACAAACGAGTTTGGCAAATCTTGCTTTATTTCTTTCAAGTTAGGAAGCATAGCATCCTGAATACGTTTTGCATAATTTATACTTGAGGTAGTTTTTTTATTTGCTTCTTCTATAAGATTGCTTTTGTCTTCTAAAGCCAATATATTATAGGTCATCTCATTATTCATCATACTCATTTTGCCCTGTACCATTTCCAATTCGTCTATATTTTGCTTTAACTCTTCTTCTGAAGCAGTCAATCTTTCATTTTGAGCTTGCACTTCCTGTTGATTTTCTATCATGGTAATGCTATTTTTTCTAAAAATAATCGCCCACCAACCACATACAACTGCCATAATAGAAACGATAGTAAAATGAAAAATGAGTTGAAAGGTAGTTACGTGAATAGCCGTTTCTCCTGTAATTGTAATACCACTATATCCAATAAAATATTGACCAATGTTTTCCATTCCATACGCTACCTGCAAAATAGCCAGAATACTATGATGACTAACCGTAAGGACAACATATGGAATCATAAGTCGCCAATCTTGATAGATAATAAGAAGTGCAGCATTTACAAAAAAGAAAAAATGAGATTCTGCCATGCCGTGCATTTGCCCGATAAACTGCAACATAAAGATAGCATAAACGGTACTAATCAACATGCGAGCAACAAACTTATTTTTGAGAAGAAAACGAGCAATCGAATAAATAACTAAAGCACTACTTCCTGTAATTAAACTAAAGAGCCAAGTCTGATAAATAGGAGCTAAAAGAAAACCAAGAACAAAGAATATAAGTATAAATTTATCAGAAATTTTGTCTGCCTTTTCTTGTACCTCTATTAGATAATTCTTTAAATTTATAGGTGTGTGAGTATTAGTCAATGTAGGTTTAGTAATCATTTTATGAAAAGATATAACTTATCAGTTATTTTTTTATTTGAAACATCTTGACTAATTTTTTGTTTTGCTTTTTTCAATAAAAATGCCTTTTATTGTTATTAAACTGACGAAAAAATTGTGTTACCTGTTTTTCTCAGAACTCCAATTTTGCACCTAAAACAATATTTATTCCCAAATCATCCGCAAAATAACGCTGTCTATTCAAGTAATCTCTATACGTAACATCAAACAAATTATCCACTTTTCCAAAGATACGCCACTGTGTTTTTTGTCCTTGAACAGTAGTAGAAACTCTCAAACCAACTAAATTATAGGCAGCAGGAGGAAGTACAAAATCTTGTTCTGCTAAAATATTGCTTTGAAAGAAAACATAACGATTCGTAATCTCAAATTGCGTATTGGTCAATTTTTTGGATGATTTTCTTGCTTTATTTCCAATAGAAATAGGTTTCTGAATTTGATATTTGAGACTTGCTTGTAGATTATTGGAAGGCATATTAATGAGTGGCAAATTATTCAATACATCCTCTCCTTTTATATAGCTATAATTTAGTTTTAAATCTATAGAATTCGAAATTTGATACCGAGTAGAGACATCTAAACCATAAATTTGAGCATCAGTTTGCCTATATCTAAAGACTGGAAAAGCTCCACGAATGGTAAGACGAATTTCATTTTCTGGATTTAAGTAAATATAATCATCAATGTTTTGATAATAAATCAGCGTTTCGAAGGATAATTTTTCTTTAATTTTTCCATTTATAGAAAGTGTGTTTTTAATAGATTTTTCGGTATTTAGATTTGCATTTCCTTCCTCTATTCCACTTACTCCTTGGTGCAAACCATTACTAAAAAGTTCGTTAATGGCAGGATTGCGAGTAGCCAAACCAATATTATACGAAATTTGTATATTTTGATTTAGTTCGTAATTTATTCCTAAAGAAGAGCCAAAATTATCAAAATTATTGTCATAACGAATAATTTCTCTAGGCACACTTCTACTAATCGTAACTGCATTTTGAATCGTATTTTGATAACGAAAACCTGTTTCGAAAAACCAACGCTTTATCTTTTTAGTCAGGACTGTAAAAACACCTGTTTCATAACTCAAATAATCTGGAATAAGTGGCAAAATTCCTGTTTCTGGGTCATTATTATTATCTGTAATTGTGGATTGAACTCCTACTTTGAATATCAGATTATTCTGAAATTCTTTTTGATATTTAATTTCTGAAAAATAAGAATATTGCTTGAGGTTTAGAGCAGGAATTTCTGAACGTCCACTACGACGAACATCAAACTCTCGGCGAAGGTTTATTTGAGTAGCAAAAGTAAAATCAAGGAATTGTTCGGTATTATTTTCTTTATCGTTTTTGGACTCAAAATATTTCTTTGAATGGATTTTGAATAAATGATGATTTACGCTTTGCTTTGGAGCATCAATTTTATAGCTAAAATTTTCTTCTGTAAAAAAGGGAGTTTCTCTTTCAAAGGCGTTTTCTAAGTCAGTCAGATTTCCGACATGAGAACCACGCAAAACACCCAATTCTGTATTGAAGGAACTAAAATAAACATCTGTAAAAAAACTTTCTGTAAACTGTTTTTCTAATTGAATAGCAATATTTGCTTCTTGATTTCCAGTATTATTCAAAAAATAATTAGCTGCTTTTTTATCTCCACTTTTTTTGAGTGTTCCATTTATTTTCCATGCTACTATCGGATTATATTGTTCTACTTGTAGATTTATTCCATTACCTCTTCCATTTGTTTCGAAAAAATAATTTGCACTTCCATGTACATGAGGTTCTCGGTCTATTCTATTGGGTTCTACCAAAATTACACTTCCTAGATTTGAGCCTTGGTATTCAAGGCTAGAAACTCCTTTTATTACTCTGATTTTATTGGCAACCAGTGGGTCAATTTCGGGTGCATGGTCATTTCCCCATTGCTGTCCGCTTTGTGCAATTCCGTTGTTTAGAATTGTCAGACGATTTCCATACAATCCATGTACAACAGGTTTTGAAATTCCATTTCCATTTTTGAGCGTACTTACTCCAGCTATTTCTTCCAGCATATTCGAAAGATTTTGATTCGAATTATCCGAAATATGTTGATGATTCAAGGTTTGTGTATTTTGCGTAGAATTATTTGCTTTTTCACTAATCACGACACTTTCCAAAACTGTATTTAATGCATGAATTTCTACATATAAAATGGTGTCTTTTTCTACATCTAAAAAAACACTGTGATTTTCTCCACTTACATGACTAAAAATAAAATGATGTTTTCCTTTACAAATATCCTTTAATTCAAAATATCCTTTTACGTCACTTGCTGTTCCTTTTAATGTTTCTTTATTATAGACATTGACAAACTCTAAAGGCTGATTTGTATTTTCGTCTAGTATAAAACCTGTTACAGATAAATTGCAGTTTGGGGATTGGGGGGTAGAGATTGGAGATTGGGGAATAGAGAATGAGAATACAGTTGTAATAGAAAATGAAAGTAGAAAAAATTGAATTACAATTATCTTGAAAAATTGACTTTGCATAACAGAATAAGAGAAGAGTAGAAGAGGGAATTATTTTTATTCTGCAAAGATAAGGAAAGATAGTTGCTTTATGCAATAGAGTTGCATTTAGAGTTTTACATTTTGCTTTTTTGAAAAAAAATACTTTATTTAATGAAACTTTAAACTAAATAACCCCTTATCTACCTATGATTTTATTAGATGACAAATATGTAATAGTCAAATACCAAGAAGATACCAAGTGCATTTATTACAAATGGAAAGGTTTTGTTCCAACTGTTGTATTGAAAAGAACAATGGAAAACATCATAACTTGGATTGAACAATACCAAGCAGACTCAATGATTAGTAATCTCAAAGATATGGGTGCTGTTAGTAAAGAAGACCAAGAATGGGTAGCCCATAAGTTTACGACGGTTTTACTCAATTTGACGATAATATATTCTGCTGTGGTTCTTCCTAGTTCTATTTTTGGAAACTTTGCTAATGACGAGATAGTCAAAAACATCTCCTCTGGAAAGATAACTATACGAAACTTTGGTGATGAGAAGAAAGCTATTGAATGGATAGAAGAATTTCATAAATAATAATTATTCCACTATTTTTCTAGGAATATTTACAGGCAAACGAGTGAGAAGTTCGTAGTTGAGTTGGTTACTCATCTCTCCAAAACTAGCTACACTTATTTCTTGATTGCCTTGTTTTCCTATCAAAACTACTTCATCGCCTATTTCTGCGCCTTCCATTTTTTCTAAGTCAATGATCATCAAATTCATATTTACAACTCCCACAACTGCCATACGCTCTCCACGAACCAAAACCCTTCCCATATTGCTCAAACTACGGCTGTATCCGTGTGCATAACCGACAGGAACAATAGCAATTTTCATTTTTTGAGAAGCCAAAAAAGAAGTTCCATAGCCTATAAACTCGCCAGCTTCTACCTCTTTTATTGTCATTATTTTACTTTTCCAAGACAAAACTCTCTTTAGGGGGTCAAGATGCGTTTTGTTATCTTTTAGATATTGAATAAGTGTTTCTTGAGTAGGAAAAAAACCATACTGCAAAATACCAATTCTGACCATATCCATTTGTGTTTGTGGATAAGCAATAGTAGCAGCAGAACAGGCTGTATGGTATTTTTTGGGAATAAAATTGGGATTGTTTTTATCTTTGAAACGCTTTATTATTTTTTTATAATTAATGATTTGTGATTTTACTCTGACGTAATTTGCGATACTTTCAGCACCTGCGTAATGTGTACAGATTCCCTCCAGAAAGAAACAATTTTCATATTTTGAAAGCAGTTCGAACATTTTGGGAATATCTTTTTTTGCTATTCCTAATCGGTTCATTCCTGTTTCCATTTCTAAATGAATTTTGATAGGGATTTGAATTTTTTGAGCTAATTTTAGTCCTGCTTCTAATCTTTCTAAATCAAAAATATAAACTTCTACACCTGTTTGGATTGCCCATTCTAATTCTTCATTTCCTATCATTCCCATTATCATAATTTCAGAACTTTCATTTTTTAGCTGCTGAACATAAAATGCTTCATCTGCTGAAAAAACAGAAAAATGTTTTATGCCACAACTTTCTGATAAAGGAATAAAATTTTCTAATCCGTGTCCGTAGGCATTTCCTTTTACGACAGAAGACAAGACTACATCTCGCCCTACTAATTGCCTTAAAAAATGATAATTGTTTTGAAGAGCTGATTTACTGATTTCTATGTGGGAAGTCGAAAACATTATTAGTTAGCTGGTTTTTGTGTTTGATTGTATTTTGCTTGTAGTGCGTTGTAGTTCTGATGGCTGGTCAATTGTCTTTTCAAAGTTAAGTTTCTTACTGGTTTAAATCAAATTATACAAAAAGTAATTCTGTCAAATGTCTATTCGTTTGATACTATTTTTTTGAAATTATTCAGATTTTAACAATGTATATCCTATGTTTTTGCAAAAAAAAAATGTACCTTTAATGTACTAATTTATTTAAAAAAAGTAAATTTGGTTTTTAATTAATCAACACATTATCAACTACTATTATGAAAAATATCAACTATTCTATCTTTATTCTATCTTTTTTATGGATAAGCATTCTTGGTGTGTATCAAACTCAAGCTCAAAATGTACCTACTTCTGAACGAGATGCACTTATAGAATTATATAATGCGACTAATGGAACAGGCTGGACTAACCAAACAAATTGGAATACAGCAGCTCCAGTAAGTACGTGGTATGGAATCATTGTTGAAGATTTGGGTGGAAGTGGGTTTGGTGTAAAAGAAATTAATCTTTCAAATAACAATCTGACAGGAATATTGCCATCTGCTATTGAAGAATTTGGTGTTTTAGAGGTTTTGAATTTGTCTAATAATGAGATAGGGGGAACTATACCAGAAGAAATAGAAGATTTGCTTTCTCTGATAACTTTAAATATTAGTGATAATTTGATTGAAGAATTACCTTCTTTATCACGTTTGAGTAGTTTGCAAAACTTATCTATACAAAATAATTATTTACAATTTGGTTCTTTAGATTCTTTTTTTCCTACCAATACAATAAGTAATTTTGAATATTTTCCTCAAAAGAATTACAAAGTCATACCCAATATATACAATACAGTTCTTGGTCAGAATGTTACACTTCGTGTTTCGGTAACTGGAAGTGATAATACGTATCAATGGTATAAAGGGAACACTACTGCAAATCCTATAATTGGAGCAACTAGTTCTACTTATCTAATTTCAAGCACAAGCCTTTCTGATATAGGCATTTATACATGTAGAGTAAGTAGTAATATCGTAAGTGGTTTGATACTTACAAGTGAAGATATAACAGTAAATAGAGTAGAGCAAAATGCACTAAATTTTAAAGCAGGAGATTTTGTAGAATTAGATGATTATTTTGAAGACGAAGATGCCTTTGAAGACTCTTTTACGATTGAGTTTTGGATAAAGACAGGTAATCTAAATAAAATGGTGGTCATGTCTAAATGGGATGATAATGAAGAAGGACTAGGAAAAACATTCAAAATAGAAACAACCGAAGCAGGAAAACTTACTTTCTTTACAGAAAACGAAAGCATGACTAGCGATAAAGTCATTGTAGATAATAAATGGCATAACATAGCCATTGTAAAGGAAGATAACGGCGAAAATGGGGAGGAGGAGGAAGGGGAAGATTCTTATTATTATACTCTTTGGATAGACGGAGCAGAACAATCCGATTATATTTATCAATTATCAAATAATACAGAATCTGATAATCCTCTTTTTTTAGGAAAAGTTAATTTTACTTCTGGTTCTTTTGTAGGAGTAATAGATGAGCTTCGTATTTGGGACGATAATCTTAGTTGTTCGGAACGTAATTCTACCATAAACAATGAAGTTGATGTTGCAACGCTTTCCAGTTCTTTTGAGTTGCTTGTTTATCATACGTTTAATCAAGGAATATCAGAAGGAAGTAACCCCACAGAAACGATACTTATTGATGTTTCTGGTAATGATAGAGATGGAGTATTAAATAATTTTACGTTAAATAATTCTGTCTCAAACTGGGTTGTAGGAGCTACTATAAGTGAGACAAAAAGTACAGAACCAAAAATATACCTCACAGGAAATGATAGAGAAATAATAAATGGAGCTACTACTACTTCTATAGACAATGATACTGATTTTGGTTTAGTTACTAATTCTGGATATGGTTATTATAAAATTACGAACTTAGGAATAAATGATTTGAATGATATTAACGTTACTATTGCTGGTGGAGATGGACAATTTACAGTAGATTACGCTCCCAATGCAGGTGATATCATTAGTAGTTGTGATTATACTTATTTAGATATTAGGTTTACTCCTAATCAGACAGGAGTACAAGAAGCTACTGTCATCATAACAAGTGACGATCCTCTTACTCCTAGCTATACCTTTAAAATACAAGGAGGAGGCGCACCCGAAATAGAAGTAGAAGAAAATAGTAGTCCTATTTCGAGTGGTAGCTTTGTAGATTTCGGTCTTACAGATAAATGCGATGAAGTTGTGAAAGTATTTACCCTAAAAAATGCAGGTTTTTCAGAGCTTAATTTGACTAGAAATATAGTAGTTTCTGGAAATAGTTATTTCCAAATTACTAAACAACCTAATTTTACTCTACCCGCTGGTGGTAGTAGCGAGTTCGAAATTACCTATACTGCTACTTACCAAGGAATTCAAAGTGCCATAGTAGCAATTTATAGCAATGATACTGAAAACACTCCTTTTACTTTTGAGATACAAGGAGAGGGAAGTACGGCTTCTTATCCTGACTACGAATGGGATTTGATAGGGAACGAAAACTTTTCGCCTTCAAGTATTTTATATTCTGACCTAAAAGTAGCAAAAGATAAAAGTTTGTATATCGCTTTTCAAGATAATGCCGTTGGTGGACTTACTAGCGTAATGAAATACGATGGCACAAGTTGGCAATATGTAGGAAACGCAGGAATTACGCCTGATGTAGCCATCAATCAAAGTTTGGTAATTGCAAATGACGGAACTCTTTATGTAGCTTATAAAAAGAATAGTAGTAATGAAGTAGCAATAACAAAATTTGATGGCAGTTGGTCAGAAATAGGAACTTTTGGTGGTACAGGTTCATTAGAGCTTACCCTAGATTTAGAAAATAGGGTATATCTTGCCTTCGAAAACGAATTGGGTAGAGCCAAAGTTATTAAGTATGATAAAGCAAATGAAGAATGGAATACTATAGGAGACAACCAAGATGGGTTTTCTGACGGACAAGTGGGTTCGATAAGCATTGCTATCGATGAGTCTTTTGGACAAAAAAGACTGTATGTTGCTTTCCAAGATAAAATTGATAATCAGACCTCTGTAATGCAATACAGAAGTTTTGATAATGAATGGACTTTTTATGATGAATCAAGTATTCCACCTGTGGAAGCTGACCAGCAAAGTATTACTATCGATAATGGTTCTATTTATGTTGCGTTTAGAGATATAAACGCTGGTACTGTTGGAGTAATAAGAAGTAGTGAAGGTTGGCAAAACATTAGCTCTGGTTTGTCTTCTTTTCCCAATGTTTCTATTGGTAATTTGCTTGTAGATGTTGATGGTGTGCCTTATATATCATTTAGTTCGAATAATGGAACAGATATGGATATTGTCGTTGCGAAATACGATAGCTTTTTTTGGCAAAATTTTTCTACTGGCTTGGAAGGTAATTCAAATCCTGCTAGTATTGCTTTAAATACTGATGGCGTAGTTTATGTAGGTTATCAAGACAAAACTACAGATAGAGCTATTGTAGAGAAATATGTTTCTCAAGAATCAAATCCAAAAATAAATGTAAGGGGAAATGGAAATGATATTGTATTTGGTTCTACTACTCCCAGAATAGAAAATAGTACAGATTTTGAATTTTTGCCTTTTGGTGCTAGCAAGACAATTACATATACTATACAGAATACAGGAGATTTTGATTTAGATATTTCTGATATCGTTTCAAGTAATCCAACAGACTTCTCTATAGGTAGTTTTATTACTACTGTAAGTCCAAATGATTTCATAACTTTTGACGTTACTTATGATGGTTCGTTGGTTACAAGTTATAAACTAGCTACCGCAACTATTACAATTCAGAATAGTGATTGTGAGAAAGGAAACTACAGTTTTAGGGTAAGAGCCATTTCTGATATCATCAAACCCAAATTTAGAATATATGAAGGTACAGCTTCTATAGCTTCAGGAGCAACTTCAAGTTATGGCACAATACCTATTTGCCGAACAGGAGTAACGAAAGTATATACAATTAGAAATGAAGGAAACACAGATTTGCAAATTACAAATTCTACTCTTATGGGAAGTGGCAACTTTGCAACTACAGGACTTTCTACGTTTACAATACCAAGACTAACCACTAAAAATTTTTCTGTAACATTCACTCCTTCTTCTACAACTGCTCAAAGTGCAACATTATTCATATCTAGCAATGATACCGATTTTACGAGTTATGATATTTCCTTTGACGGAACAGGATTTATTAATAATCAACCTCCTAGATTAATTAATATGCCAGATTTTGTTAGAAATGCAGATTCAACAAACTGTTTTTTTACAAACATCCTAACATTTAATACTTCTGAAAACTCTTACATTCCAAGTGGAGAAGCCATCAATAATTGTAGAATAGAATCCTATAATTATGTACTGACTGGAGCGACTAATACAACTGTTACGAGTTTGTATAATGTTGAATTTGGAATAGGAGTAACCAGAATAGTTTGGAATGCCATAGATGAAAATGGTGTTGCTTCTAATACAGATAATTTTTTGGTTACTGTACAAGACAAGAGAAAACCTACTTTGATAGCTCCTCCAAACATTACGAGGCAAGCAGATTTGTATAGCTGTAATTTGGATGCTTCTAATTTTGATTTGGGAGAGATTACCGCTTCTGATAACTGTTTGTTTAGAGTTGAGAATAATAAACTTGATAATTATCCTATAGGGCAGACCACTATTACTTGGACAGCAACTGACTCAAGTGGAAACATTTCAACAGCAGAACAAATCATTACAGTAAATCCAAACTTATCTGTCCTTCCTAGCGATTCACTTATTTTGGTAGATATTTATAACCAAACAGGAGGGGATAATTGGAATACAAGATGGAACTTTGCTACTCCTGTTTCTACATGGAGTGGTATAGAAATAGAATGTGGTAAGGTTATTTCGATTGATTTATCAACTAATAATCTAACAGAAGTTTTCCCTTCTTCCTTCTTAGGATTGGCAAATAGAAGGAATTCTGATTTTGTAGTAAATATTGGAAATAATCGTCTTGGGTTTGATTCTATTGAAGATTTCGTAGGTCAGATTGCTAGTTTTAATTATTCGCCACAAGCCGATATTTATTCTGCTCGTACCGAAATTAGTAGACAATCTGCTTCTATTACCTTCACTTCTCAAACCGAAGGAAAATTCAATAGGTATCAGTGGTATAAAGATCAAGTAGCAATAAATGGAGCTACTTCGCCTACTCTGACCATCACAAATGCTCTTCCTTCCGATGCAGGAATTTATACATGTACTGTTCAGAATTCGGTAGCTACTGCACTTATTTTGGAAAGAAGACCAATTACACTTATTGTAGAGGGATTTATAAATCCATCGGATTCGCTTGCTCTAGTAAATATTTTTGAGCAAACAGGAGGAAATACTAGCTGGAAAGTAAAATGGGATTTGTTTCAACCCGTTTCTACTTGGGAAGGTATAACTGTTTCGGGAAATAAGGTTACTGAACTTGATTTGTCTTCTAATAATATGACAGGAACATTGCCTGATGTTTTTGATGCCGAACTGTTTTTAAATCTTCGCTATTTGAGTTTCTTTGACAATCAATTAGAAGGACAAATTCCTTTTACTTTGGGAGAATTGATAGAATTAACGTATTTAGATTTGGACAAGAATAATTTTGAAGGAAATGTTCCTAGCTCGTTTGGAAACCTTATAAATCTTCAAGCTCTTTGGTTATCACGAAATAATCTGACTGCATTACCTAATGAAATTGGAGATTTAATGAACCTACAAAACTTATATCTCAATGCCAATCATTTTGTTAGTCTTCCAGAATCAATTGGAAATTTGAGTAACCTTTTGGTACTAAATGTAAGTAATAATAAACTAAAGAATTTGCCAAATTCAATTATAAATCTTGATAAACTAACGGAGATTTATGCCAATATTAATTTTATTAGCAGTCTTCCGACAGGAATGCAAAATCTAACTTCTTTAGTCGTCTTTGAAATGAATACAAATGATTTGACTTCGCTTAATATGGAATTGTTGGAGCTTATCAATTTGAAAGAATTCAAGGTAGGGGAAAATAAGTTGGAATTTGATGATTTGTTACCTTTTGCAAATCGTAATTTTACCGTTTTTGATTACTCTCCTCAAGCTCCTATCAATGAAGAAATGGATATTTTAGTTTCTGTCAATTCATCGGTCAGCTTTACCATCACAACGCAAGGAAATGGAAATGTGTACCAATGGCAGAGAAATAGAAATCCAGTTTCTAGTCTTCAAAATTTTATTATTAATAGAGTTCAAAGTAGAGATGCAGGAGTTTATATCGCTTTTATTACCAATTTGAGTTTGCCAGATTTGACTTTAGAACGTCGTTCTGTTCAGCTAAATGTTGCATGTCAGGCAGCTTCAAGTTTTGAAATTCAACAACCTCAAAAAACTGTTTTTTGTGAAAATCAACCTTTTGGTTTGAGGCTCTCTATTAACGATAATTTTCTTACAACTTCTCAAATTCGTTGGAGAAGAGACGGAATTATTCTAGCTTTTGCAAATCAAAGAGACTACACCGTAACACAAACAGGAATATATACAGCCGAAATAATTACTCCAAATGGCTGTACTGCTCTTTCGAATAAAGTAGAAATCACTACTCTTGCACAACCAGAGGTAGATATTTCTTTGGTCAATACTAAAGTTTTGGAAAGTAATGTAAATAGCTCAGAAACGGTAACGTATCAATGGCTAAAAGACGGCAAACCTATCGAAGAGGGTTTTGAAAGCTCTTATACACCAACCGAAACAGGAATATATAGCTTGCTAGTCTTGACAGAATCAGGTTGTAGCTCCACTTCCCAAACAATTATCTTTACAGCCGACGATGTTACAGGAATAGAAGAGTCGAAGGAGTTTCAAAATTTATCGCTTTTTCCTAATCCAAATGAGGGTGCTTTTTTTATTGATTTTGGCACAATTTTACCAAATGGAAAACCTGTTTTTAAATTGATTGATGCCATCGGCAGAAAAGTTAATTTAACTATAAAACCTATTTCATCTCTTCGTTATAAAGTAGAAACACACAACTTAGCAGGTGGAATTTATTACCTCCAAATTGAGACTAAGGACGGAGTTGTTTTCCGTAAATTTGTGATGGAAGAGTAATGATTATTTCAAGTAATTAACGTGAACTCGGGATTAAACTACTACTTATTCTTAGCTATTTTGCGTTTTTTTCACCATTATCAACGTCAGTTATCTTCAATAACAGACGATTGCTAAGGTAGAATGAAAAAAAACACCTGTCTCCCTTAGCAATCGTCTATTTTTTTTTAAAAAATAGACGTTGATAATGGGAAAAACCACAAATGCTCTAAGTAACAATCCCGAGTTCACGTTAATTAGTACTTATAAGGCTGGCTAGCAAGAAAAACTCCTTCATTAGATAATAAAGGAGTTTTTTGTTTTTTAGAAATTGATACGGATAGTATTATTATTCCTCTAGTATAAACTTTCGGAAAGCTACTCCATCTTTTGTCTGTATCTGAATGTAATAAATTCCTCCTGCTAAATTATTTGTTGTTGCTCTATGACGAGATGATGAAATGCGTTCTGTTTTTAGATTAATTTGTCTTCCCAACGCATCAATTATACTAAAATTAGGCTCTCCATTGGGTAAAACTGCACCAAAATCAATAAAGAAAATACCATCATTTGGATTAGGAAAAATAACTAGGCTTCGAAGCTCTTTTGGTTCTTCTATTCCTGTAACATCATCGGCTGTAAATATAATGGTCTCAGAAATCGAACTACAACCAAATTGATTCAAGACAATTAAACTGTATTCTCCTGTTTCTCTTGGAGTATAAGAGCTTTCAAAACCCTCTTCGATAGGTTTGCCGTCCTTGAGCCATTGATAAGTTACAGGTTCTTGACTACTGATTGTACTTGCAAATTGCTTTTTGTTTATCAATTTAATATCTACTTCTGGTTGTGGAAGCACTATTACTTCAACTTTATTTGATACCGCTGTACATCCAGCTTCAGTTGTTATTTCGGCAGTATAAATTCCTTTTTGTGTTGCTATATATTCCTTTTCGTTTGCGAAAGCTAGTATAATTCCATCTTTTCTCCAACGGATTACTTGAGAAGAAGCAAAGGCTGTATCGACTTCTAACTTCAAAACAAAAGGCTGTGATTCGCAGAACGTAGTCGTATTGGGTTGAGAAATCTTAAAAATAATACCATTCTGACATTCCAAACGCAATAAAATAGAACTTCGTCTTAGTATTAAATCTGGCAAACGTGGGTTAGTAATCTGTGCTCTATAAACTCCTGCATCTACATTTCTCAAACGGTTTATTGTAAAGTTTTGAGTAGTTGTTATTGGCATTTCGTCTTTAAACCATTGGTACTCATTTCCGTTTCCTTGTGTCGGAATAGTAAAAGATATACTACTATTAAGAGTTTTCAAGATGTCTTCTTGCTCTCCAATATCAGCTTGAGGCGAATAATCAAAAGCAGAAAAATTGCGATTTGAGTAAGGTAATAAATCATCAAATTCCAAATTATTTTCTGCTACTCTAAAGACTGATAAATTTGTTAGCTCCAAAAAGTCATTTGGAAGAGCTATCAACTCATTGGAGTTGATTTCGAAAACAGTCAGACCTACGATATTTTTCATTCCTATAGGAATACTACTAATATAATTTCGGTTGGCATAAAGTTCAATAAGTTTTGTAAGGTTAGTAATAGAAGTAGGAAATGTCTCCAATTCATTATCACTTATATTTAATACCAATAATTCCGTCAAATTACCAATACTTTGAGGAAGACTACTAAATTTATTACCATTTAGATAAAGATTTTTCAAACCTACCATATTTCCAAACTCTTCTGGTAAAGAGGTAAGATTATTCCTAGATAGCCAAAGTGC
The DNA here is from genome assembly GCA_963761725.1 of uncultured Cytophagales bacterium. Taxonomy (GTDB): domain Bacteria; phylum Bacteroidota; class Bacteroidia; order Cytophagales; family Bernardetiaceae; genus Bernardetia. The sequence continues at coordinate 147,405 of CAVXHP010000005.1, forward strand.
TTGTAGATTAATAAGATTTCCAAAGGAAACAGGAACACTTCCCCTAAAATTATTTTTATCTAAATCTAAATAAGTAAGTGAAGTAATAGTTCCTAAAGAGGAAGGAATTTGACCTTGCAGATTATTATCAAACAAACTCAAATAACGAAGTTCGGAAAAAAATTCGGCATCAAAAACATCAGGCAATTCTCCAGTCATATTAGTAGAAGATAAATCTAACTCTCTAATTTTACCTCCATTCAAAGTAACTCCTTGCCACGTAAAAACAGGTTGTCTCAAATCCCATATCTCATTCCAATTTTCGCCATCTGTCCCTTCAAAAATAGCTACTAACAGAAGTGAATCAGATGGATTTACAAATCCTTCTACAATGAGTGTAATGGGTTTTCTTTCCAAAATAAGTGCAGTAGCTCGTGTATTAGTAACCTCACACGTATAAACACCTGCATCAGACGGAAGCGCATTTGTGATAGTAAAAGTAGGCGAGGTAGCTCCATTTATTGCTATTTCATCTTTGTACCATTGATAATTATTAAATTTTCCTTCGGTTTGAGAAGTAAAGGTAATGGAAGCAGATTGCCTAATAATTTCGGTACGAGAAGAATAAATATCGGCTTGTGGCGAATACGTAAAGTTTGAAAGCTGACCTACAAAATCTTCAATAGAATCAAATCCAAGACGGTTTGAAGAAATATTTAATGAGAAATCAGAACTCGTTCTGTTTGCTAATCCTAAAAAAGAAGAAGGAAAAACTCCAGTCAGATTATTATTGGATAAATTAAGCTCATTTACTCTTCCACATTTTACACTTACACCTCTCCACGTAGAAACAGGACTATTCAAATTCCATCTTGTATTCCAATTATCTCCTCCTGTTTTGTTATAAATATCTACCAAAATAAGCGAATCAGCAGGGATTACGAAAAGCTGTTCATTGACCGTAACCGTTTGTCTGGCTGTAGAAGTATTTCCAGCCGAATCAATGGCTGTCCAAGTAATAATGGTTTGTCCAATAGGAAAAACAGCAGGAGCATTATTAAATACTCTAAATACACAATTATCTCTCACCAAAGGGTTTCCAAAATCAATATTGATACTATCTATAGTACAAGAATACAAATCACTATTTACAGTTATATTCATAGGAGCTTCGATGCTTGGAGAAGTGCTATCTGCTACCGTTACAATAAATTCGTCTGTAAGAGAAGCGTTACCTGCCTCATCTATAGCTCTCCAAACCACAGTAGTGATTCCAATATTGAATTGAGCATTAAATAAAGTAGAAAGATTACCCGTAGTAGCTCCACTTAAAGCAAACTCAAAATTTCTTACTCTACAATTCTCTGTTGTTCTTCCTTGTCTGATAAGAGGAAGTATTGGATTAATGCGATTTGTATAAAAACAGTTGTTTGAATCTGCATTTCTCACAAAATCATCTTGTGGCGTAATAACAGGAGGCTCATTATCTACAATTCCTATTCCTTGAATAGTAAAAGTATATGGGTTTTCGTCTGGGTCGTTGCTATTTATGGTAACGGTAGCTTCTCTAAGTCCTATAGCTGAAGGTTTGAAAGTAATTCTGAAAGATTTGGTCTGACCTCCTAATAAAATTGTTGGAGTTATTCCCAAGTTAAAATCACTAGCATGTGTTCCTGTAATGGTAATGCTGCTGATAATCAAATCCGTTCCACCTGCATTTTCGATAGTGAATATTTTGGTAACTCTATCAGTTCCACATTGTATTACGTTTCCAAAGTCTGTGTTATCGCTTAAGTCTGGTGTAGTGTCTAAATTTATAATTTCATTTCCATTTCCACTTACTACTATTTCGATACAGTTTTGGTCGTTATTGATTGTCCAACCAAATGAACTTATAAGTTCGCCTCTTTCTATTACAGAATTACAATAGGTAAGTCCGTCTGCTCCTAGAGTTACGTTTGTTGGAATAGTTTGCATTCCAAAATTGTCATCTCTCCAGCCTATTAGCGTATTATCATAATTTAATTCGCTAAGTCCACTATCATCAAGCATATTTTCCATACTGTTAGGAGTGGTAATTCCTCCAATATCCCAGTTTGCCAAATTTTGATCAAAATTTGTAGCTCCATCAAACATAGAACTCATATCAGTTACATTGGATGTATTCCAATTAGTAATATTTCTATTAAAACTTGTAGCATCTTCAAACATACTAGAAAAATCAATCGTTCCTACAGTTGCGAAAGTCCAATTGTTCAAATCTTGATCAAAATCAGCAGCACCATCAAACATTCCAGAAAATGAAGTTCCATTACCTACATTCCAGTTATTTAAAGGCTCATTAAATAAAATTGCACCTTGGAACATTTCAGAAAAATCAGTTATACCACTAACATTCCAACCTCCAACTGCTGCGCCAATTGTACCATTACCTGTAAGAGAAGTGCAACCCCTAAACATTCCTGACATATTAGTACCAGTAAGAATAGGCACATCGGTAGCTGCGTAGGTAAGGTTCTGACAACCCTCAAAAGCATTTTCCATAGATTGCCATTGTATGCTTCCCCATTGATCAATACTTATTATCTTCGAATCGTTTGTATCGTCGGTATCATTAAAATAAATTTGAGGAAAAGCTCCTGAAATTTGTACTTTGTAATTTCCTACTGCTGAACCTAAAGTTATATCATAGTTTGGACTAAAGTCATTAAATGTAAGAAGTCCACCACTATTAATTGATGGATTACTCTCATTTTCCCAGTAAACTGTATAATTATATCCTGTTCCAGTAGTTGGAATTGTAATTGTTTCACCTGCTACAGTAGTTCTCCAAGTAGTAATGAAAGGAGAAGAAAAAACAGCAAATTCTTCTGTATTTGCAGCGAAATTGTAATTAGCCGTAAAATCACCTGAAAGCTCAGTTGTAGGAATAAGTTCCCAATTAGATACTCCATCTTTTCTATGAATACTAGCATCAGTAGCAACTCCTGTTGGAGCAATAAAAGTAATATCAGATAGTTGATTTCCATTATTTACATACCAAGAACCTGCACCTGTTATGGTACTAGAAGGTAATCCAAAACGTACACTCGTATTTGCAACTGTATTTGCTATTTCGATGGGTTGATAGCCTGTGCTATTTCCCACAGGAAATATGAAAGGGTCTGTATCAGTAAGAAGTACAAACGAGCTACCTGTTAGGTTTGTTTCTACCCAACTACCAGGAGATACTGTTATTGTTCCTCCAGCAGAATACGATAAATTATTATTATTCAGTACAAGCCTTCCATCTGTCAGTACAAGCATGTTTGACACTTCTACTGCAGTACCAGCTCCAAGACTAACACCAGTAGCAGATGCGTTATTTATTGTAAGGTCGTCAAAATTAGTCGCTCCAGCGATAGTTTGAAGTACATTGCCATTGAAGGTAACAGCATGTCCATCAGAATCAAAGTTGGCTACTCCTGAGTTATTGGTAAAGTTTCCACTAACAGAAATATTACCTAGTAACGTTTTTGTAGTTGAACCATTAAAACTTATATTTCCATAACTACTTGTTATTGTAGGAGTAAATATGTCTTGCGCTACTGTGCCATTATAATTAATAGTTGTATTAGCATCAGCAGCTAATGTTCCAGTAAATGTATTTCCTGTTCCTCTGATGTTGAGCTGATGAGCAGCTTGCATCAAAAGGGTACCTGTACCTGTAATATTTTTGATATTTAAGGTTTGAGCAGCAACTTGATTTAAAGCAAATGCTCCTGAAATAATATTGAGTTCAGGATAGTTTGTTCCACTATCAAAGTCTGTTCTCATAAATCTGACACCACCAGAAGGTTTATTTACTTCAAACTCTATATCACTAGCTCCTACATAATCAATGAGGTTTATCGTCTGACTTGCTGCTATTCCTGTAAATTCTATTCTGTCCGTACCTGTATAAGCAGCATCTCCCCAATTAGCTGTTCCTGCTGGAGCAATTCCATTATTAAAATCTCCACTTATTGACAATGTTCCTATAAAATTATTAGCTAACGCAAAAATTGCTGTTTGTCCTGCGAGTGGATTAATGATAAAATCGGTTGTTGTCCAAGTACGGTCACCAGTAGATGCTAGTGTAATATTTGCTGTTCCAGTATTTAATATTCGTGTAGTTCCTTGTACAACTATGTTTTGATCTATTACTTGATCTACTGACTGTAAACCACAAGACCACGTAAAGTTTCCGAATGTTTGTCCTAGACCACCAGTAAGAGGAATATTAATGATGCCAAAAACTGAACAAGTAGAGCCAACATTCCACGTAGCTGTAGGAATAACTCCTCCATCTCTTTGGTGTTCGTAGGTAGAACCATTAGCAAAAGTCAGAATAGAATTTGGAACTATTCCTCCATTATACCTTAAAGTACCATTGATAGTAGTAGCACCAGCAAGATTAAGAGTTCCAGCTTGTAGATTGATAATAGAACTAGCCGAAGTAGTAAGTATAGCAATAGGATTTGTATTTCCATTATTTAAAGTAAGTGTAGCTGTTCCTTGCAATTCTATCTCATTATCAACTCCAATATCAATAGCATTCAGAGCAATTATATTATGATTCGTTCCAATAACAACCGTTGCATCGTCTATACCTGCTGGCGAACAGCCACAATCAGCACCCCCAACTCCAATAATAGACCAAGTATTTGTATTATCCGTCCAATTTCCAGATTGTCTTGAATAAAAAGTAGTGATAGGCTCAACAACCGTAAACTGATATGCTGTACCTGCAGTAGCCAAAACAGAAGCATCAGGCGTTGTAACAGAAGTCGGATTAGGAATAGGAGTTGGTGTTCCTGTTTTTTGAATCCAACTTGATAAATCACTATTATAAAAATAAGGTCTTGCTGCTGCGCTCATTGTACCCGTTATATTAGAAGCTACCCAATTTAGAGTTACGTTAGATATAGAAGTATTTGCGATATTACTCTGTACTTCCCATTGTAAATTTAGACTTGCAGTATTAGTAGGTAAAACAGGTGTTCCTGTACTACTAAGACCTACTGAAATAGTAGGAAGTAATGTACTAGAGGTTGTTAGTACGATTGGATTGTACGTAGTAGTTCCGATGGGAAACAAAATAGGAGTAGATACAACTATATCTCTACCTGTAACAACTGTTCCATTCGGAAGCAATCGAATATAGCTTGTTAGACTTCCATTACTGAAACCATTGAAAGAGATAGTTTTTCCATTTGTGTTATCTAAAATACCGTCAAGTAAAGTAAGATTGCTGCCCTCTATTCCATCCGTCCCTGCTCCTAAAAGAGTCATTGTAGCTCCACCAGTTTTATTTATTACTACATTTCCTAAATCTTTTGAGCCATTGGTAGCGATAATTATAAGACTAGGTGTACTCCCAGCAAATTGAATTGTACCTAACATATTTCTTGTATCTGTACCTGTAGTATTTTCCGTCCAATTTCCCAATACATTTATAATTCCAGTAGCAGTTTGTTTATCGTTAGTTCCACCTATTGTAATATTGTTATAGTTTGTATTAGCTAGAGTTTGACTTCCTCCATTATTTCCATAAGTTATTGTATTAGTAGTAGATGTAAAAGTAAGTGCTAAATTTGGAAACATTTGACCTGTACCTGTTACGTTCAAAGTAAGTTCGTTCGCTAGGCTTTCAGTTCCTCCTAATGCTGTACCTACTATATTTGCTAAGGTCATCACACCTGTATTTGTAAAGGTAGAATTTCCATTGAGTACAATAGTATTATTTCCTAAATCAATTGTTCCTGGATTTAAATACGTATTATCTCCAGTAAAATTGAATGTAGATGCAAGAGTACCAGAAGATGAAAATATACCATTATTTGTAAAATAACCATTTACGGTTAATGCACTATTCTCTGCTGAAACTAGCGTTCCATCAATAGTTAAATCTTTACAAACTGCACTTGTAGAAGTAGGGATATTAACCGTAATACCACCACAAATAACCACATCATTTAAGTTTGTAGGAATAAGAGTCGTAGTTTGTATAGGACTTGTACAAGGAGCTGTAGACCAAGTAGCAGGAGCATCCCAATTTCCATCTACTACAGCATAAAAAATAACAGGTACAGGATCAAAGACAGCATATGTGCCACTGATAGCAGGAAGGGTAGCTGTAGCTGTCTGACCAGATACTACTGTAGGTATCAACGGATTAGCAGTATTCCAAGAGCCTGCGAATTGATGTACAGTAGGTGAGGTCATTGTACCGTTTGCTTCATTAGATGGTCTCCAACCAAATGTAACTTCTGGATTTACAATTCCTGTTGTATTTACTTCCCAACTACGATTTATGTAAGGTCTTCCAAATAAAAAAGTTGCTGGTGTTACACTTGTAGATACATTTACAAAGTCTCCTGCATTTACTATACTAACAGGATTATAAGTTCCTCCTCTACCAATTGGAAAAAGAACAATTCCACCTGCTGAATTTACACCTTCTCTAGTAAAAGTATTTCCATTTGTATTTATATAACTATCAGCGTCTCCTCCTGATAACTGTGAAGTATGAATCAGATTTGTAAGACTTAAATCTCCATTTAATACTAAATTACCATCTGTAAGAGTAAGTGTTCCTGCTATTGTGCTTACTCCTGCTGCTAGTTCTAAGTTTCCAGATGATTTATCTACTATTAGATTATAAAAGTCTGTAACGCCTGTGATTTTTTGGTTTCCTGCTCCATTAAAAGTAAGGGTCGTGTTATTTGTAGTAGTATTAAAAGTAGCTCCTGTAACAGTAAGATCTCCTAGTATATTTGTATTTAGGTTTAGACCTCCTAGTGTTTTTATTCCAGCTCCGTTTATTGCTAGATTTCCATACGTTGCTCCCGTTCCTCCTCTAATAGTTCCATTACCTCCATAATCATAAATAAAAGTAGAACCTGCTGAATTGGTAAGAGTACTTACATCAGATAATTGTCCAGAAGTAACCGTAACAGTACCAGTATTACTAAAAGTACCTGTTCCAGGTAACCTACTTACAGTAAGATAGTTAGAGTTATTTGTAAGTGTTCCATTTATTAAGACCCCTAGAGTAGAAGTAATAGGCATTATAATGGCTCTAGTAGTGGCTGCATTAATAGTAACATTACCCGTAATTGACATAGTACCACTATTGTTTTGTGCAAAACGCATATCTGATGAAGAAGTGTTCAAAATAGTAGTAGTACCATCAAAGATAATTTGAGGAGAGTTTAATAAATTAAAAGTACCAGTATTGGTAATATTTCCTCTAAAAGTAAAACCATAGTTTCCAGTTGTTGATGCTGTTGTGAAAGTTCCGTTATTTGTTATGTTTCCACTAAATATAGCAGTAGCCTGATTTGAATTATGAGAAAACGTACCTCCTGACGCTATATTCATACTGTTTATAGTAGTATTTCGAGTAGGTAATGATGTATTCAAATCTACTCTTCCACCAGTATTTATGTTCATAACTCCAACACCACCAACCGTAAAAATATTAGATATATTTACTGTTGTACCAGTATTTACATTTATAGTTCCACCAATAACAACAGGAGCAGATGGATTTATTACTGTACCACTATTAACCACATCAACATTATTAAAAGTAGTAGTATTTCCAGAGATAGTTTGAGGTGCAGCTCCATTAAATTCTACAAGACCACTACCAGCATTAAACGTTCCGTTCTTTATCCAATTGCCAGCAAGTTGGATTATTTCGTTAGTATCTGTATCTAGCATACCACCACTTTGTATATTTATGTTTCCATTTATATCAATAGTACTAAGGTTTCCACCTACTAGGTTTACTGTTCCTCCATTTTCTATAATTAAGTTTCCTATTAAACTTAATGTACTAGAAAAAGCACCATCTATTATCAGCACTCCTCCGTTTCTTACGGTTATATCTTGGTTTACAGTTAGGTTGCCAGATGCTCCTTGTATGCTAGTCGTCCCATCTATGGTCATATCTCCACCTACTGTTAGAGTTCCTGATATATCCAAAGTAGTGCCTGCTTGTACTGTTAGGTTTCGGCATACCGCAGAAGTAGTTACTACCATAGTAGGATGAGGAAGAGGACAAATAACTACATCATTACTGGCTGTTGGTGGTGCTACACTAGTTACTACATCACCACATCCGACACTAGTCCAAGCATTAGATGCAAAATGCCACATAGTTCCTGCATTAGGATTCCTACTATAAAGCGTCTGCCCAAAAGAAGAAAAACAAACACCACTAAAAACAATCAAAAATAGTAGCTTTCTAAAATGTATAGAAAAGAGGGTAGTAATAAAGTAGAGTATGTTTTTCATAGTAGATAATAATATAGGAATAGTCAATAATTTATAGATATAACTAATTATACGCAAAAATAAGGAGATAGTCAGATTTATAGGTGTTGATAATCTGTTGATTTTAGTACTAAAAAAGTTAAGTAGCTGATAGACACTACAAAAATACGGTTTTTCTTTTAAAAATAATAGTATTTACTTTGTTATGTTTTTGAAATACTGGAACTGATTAGCGAGTGATTCGTATGATTTTTATGATGAAAGGCAGGATAAATGCCTTTTTTTTGAAATGGTAAGTTGATTTATTGAAACAAAAAACGCCTTCACTCTTAGAAAAGTAAAGGCGTTTTGTATTCCATTAACCATTAAAAACTAATCGTTAATCACTAGAATTATTACTTCATTCTTTCTAATTCAGCAATTTTCTTTTTTAGTTCTTCTCGTTTTTGTTCGTTTTCTTTTTGCTCTGCTACATTTTTCTGAATATCATTTTCAGCATCTGCAATTTTCTTTTTATAGTCTTCAATACTGTTTTTTAGATTTTCATCGTTTTTTTGGTTTTTCTCAATGTCTTTTTCAGCATCTTTCAACTCTTCTTGTAAAGCATTTACTTGCAAATTAATCTGCTCCAGACGAACTTCTTTTACCATATTTTCTAGCCAAGAGCGAATATTTTGAGCTTCTTGAGGCTGATTTTTGCTACTTACAGCCATATCATATCCCAGAGTTTGGACAGCTTGTAGCGTAATTCTACCTTTTTTCTCGTCTATAAAAATATGCAAATCAGAAGTTTTGTCAGAAAACTGTTTTACTACTACCTCTTCTGCGTGATAATTTCCTTTTTTGTGTTTGTATTTGATTTTTTGCGTATCAAGCCACTTTTCAATGGCAATTTCAAGAGCTTTTTCGGCATCATCAGAAATTCCATCAAACTGAACTTCAAAGCCGTTTAGTGTTTTTTTCTTTTCTACCTTAATTTGTTTTTCACTTACATTCTGTGCCGAAACAGAAAAAGTAAAGGCAAAGAATGTAGCAATAAGAAATGTAAAAAATAGAGTGTTATAATTTTTCATTAAATTAGAGGAGTTATAATGGGTAATTGAGTACAAATTTTTGGTAGAAAACAGAATTAAAAAAATAATTCGATAATCTATGTGCAAAAATCAAACTAATTTTGAATGCTATCGTTTAAGTTTCAGATTTAAGATAAATTAAAAAAAGTCTTAAAAATTGTTTCTTCCATCTTTTCAAACCCTTATCAATGCAAAAAAATATACTTCTCTTATCTGTTCTTATTCTTGTTTTATTATTCTCTTCAAAGGAAGTGAAAGCACAATACGCAACAGCCGTTTTTGAGTATGAAAAGTCCTCTTTTAATAATAGCCAAAACCTTCCTGCTGAAGAAAATTTGATGATTAGTGGTGCAGCCAATCCAGAAACTGTTTTGGTAGAAATCACTATTTTGGATGATAAAAGCAATCGCAGAGAAGAGCCAAAACCTTTATTTGTAGCCAACTGGGTGCGTCCTCCTTATTCTTCTATTGGCACCTTTACAGTTCCTGTTAATTACAAGTTACGTGGTTCTTCGGAATATGATATTCAAATAGATTATTACCGTAGAATTACGGATATGGAAAGGGAAAACTTACGTCAAGACCTTTACAATAATCTTTTTGCGTATTCAGAACAATCCTTTACAGTAGAAAGAAAACGAGCTAGAGTAATTGGAGGAACAGCACAACTGGTCAGAAATTTGGACGAAATAGCACGAAAAGGACTTTCCTTATATAGAAATAGAAGTCAATTACAGTTTGAAGGCTTTTCAGATTTAGTAGTTGCTAAGATTGACCAAATCAATAAAGCAAATCTCAAAAAAGGAAAATTTATCTTTTCCAGAGAAAAAAATAGCGATGCTCGTGCTGATTATAGAGAAAAACTAATGACTGAACTAAAACAACTTTTAGCCAGCGAATTAGGACAGGTTTTGAATGTAGATTTATTAGTCTTACAAGACCGTAAATTTATGGACGATTACCCCACCGAAAAAACACGTACCGAAATACCTTTAAATGTAGGATATGGAGGCGTTCATCTAAATGGAACAAATACAGATAACAGTTCTTTTGGCTCTTCTCCTTATATTGGTTTGTCTTTACCATTTGGAAGAAAGGGTTTTGCTAGAGAATTTTGGAGTAGAAGTTCCATTTCGATGGGTTTCTTTTTGAGTAATTTTGAAGACGATGCAGGAGAAAAAATAACAGGACCAATTGTTAGTCGTCCTACTTATATTGGTTTGGGATATAGAGTTTTTCGTTTTATTCGTTTCAATGCAGGAGCTACATTTTTGGAAGACCCAACACGAGGAGATGCTTTATTTGACCAGATTTATATGCGTCCTTTTGTTGGTTTTAGTGCAGAATTTCGCTTTTGGATTGATCTTGAAAAGTAATTCCAACGCTTGCTAAGGTCAGATTACTGACCATTATCAACGTTTCCAAAATAGACAAAACTGTATTTTGTTGTCTTACCTTGATAATGGTTTGTAATCAAACCTTAGCAATGGTAAAGACAACCAATCTATTATTCTGTATTTCAAACTTTAAATTATACTTTTCTGCAATAAATTGAACTGTCTTTTTAGTGTAAATAAAAACATGAGTGGGATCTTTTCTATAATACCAATCTTTAAAATCTACCTCAAAATCATAAATGAGTGTCATTATTAATAACGAACCATTTGGTTTAAGAATAGATAAAAGTTTTTCTAGTTCTTGTTTTGGATTATAAAAATGTTCGAAAACTTCACAACTAAAAATATAATCATATTTGTAGTTTTGATAATTTTCATTTGGATAAAAATAAGGGTCGTAGAGTTCAACTCTATAGCCTTTATCTCTCAATAGTTTGGAAATTACAGGAGCTGTTCCACAACCGTAATCCAAACCCAAATGATTTGAGGTAAAAGTTGATAAAACAGAATTTGTGATAGGCGAAGTAAAATTTTGGTAACGAATATCGTTTACATCGTTTTGATGTTTTTCATAAATTCCTATTTCTTGAAGATTATCTAAGTAAAATTTTTGATCTTTTAGATATGAACCACACATATCACAAATAAAATAAAAATCGTCTGCTTTATTTTTTAAAACAGTTTCGCATAAAGTGCAATTCATTTTGATTTGAAAATTAATAAAAAAAATGATTTTTAAAATATTCTTATAAATTTACATTCTAAGTTGGTATGTACTGAAAGTCTAACCGATTTAAAATAAGTATTGGATTTGAAGGTATTGTAATTTTCCAATTCCTAATTCCCATTCTCTATTTCCTAAATTACAATGAAAAATATATACTTCCTAATTCTCTCTTTTTTCCTTTTTATTCCTTTTACTTTTAGCCAGCAAAACAATTTTAATTGGCGTGTTGGCATAGAAACTGGAAATATGACTTATCGGGGCGACCTGAATGATAAATTTTGGCAAGCTGACAATATGTTTGCTACCGATTTTAGTCAGTTTTCTTTTGGTCTGAGCATCGAAAATACGCCTAACAAAACGCTTTCTAATCGTCTTCAACTTACTTATGGAGAGTTTACAGCAAATGACAGAAGCACAGGAATTTTGGCACGTTCATTAAACGTTCAGACCAAAATTTATTCGGCTGCTTATATCTTTACTTTTTATACGGATAATGGTTGGCTTTTGGGAGAAAATGCTCTTTTATCGCCTTATCTAATGGCTGGCGTAGGTGGAACGTATTTTGAAAATTATGGAGATTTATTTTATACTAATTCTCAAAATACAAACTCACCTTATTATTATTGGTCAGATAATACAATTCGTGATGCAGCAGAAACGAGTGGAAGTGGACAAATTATAAATCAAGATGGAGATTTCGAAACTCGTCTTTCTGATTATAAAGTAGAACAAAACAACGGTTCGCCTTATGCCTTTACTGTTCCTGTGGGTGTAGGTCTGAAACTTAGATTACTGAACCGTCTTAGTTTTCATGTTCAATCTATGCTAAATTATTCTGTTTCAAGTGATTACTTGGATGATGTAAGTGGTAATTTTCGTAATTCCTATGATAATGCAGAAGAAACATATGTAGCAAACCCTGCCAACTATAATAATGGACAAGGAAAACGAGGAACTCAAAACAAAGGATTTTTGAAAAACGATGCGTTTATTTTTACTTCTTTTGGTATCAGTTGGTCTTTTTCGCCTAAACGCAATGCTTTTCGTGCTCCTGCTCTGTATGCTTCTAATAAGCCAAAAAGTATTTTTGAGCTTAATCCTGATTCTTTGAGAACTGTAACGGTTGATGGAATTCCAGATTATCAAAAAAACTCTGAAATAAGAGTGGAAACAGGTCAATTAGAAAATCAGACTAATCAAAATTCACAATATCCATATCAAAACAATCAAAATCCTAATCCTACTCAAACTATAAAACTGGATATTAATGTAAATGTAACTACTACAAAATCAGGAGCAGATAGCAGTACTACCAAAGTAGTAATTGTTCCACAAGAAGGACAGAGTGTAAATGGGTCTCAAATTTCTTCTCTTCAAAATCAAGAAACGCAAGCAGAAAAAGAGAAAATAGAAGAAATGGAAAACCGTTTGCAAGAAATTGAAGACAACAAAAAAACCAGAAAATCAAGAGCAGAACGGAAATCTGATGAAGAAGCACAAGAACAAACTAAACAAGAGTTGCAAGAACTTCAAAATCAGTTAGATTCTATCAAAAAAGCAGAAACTCAAAATACTGAAAAATCTAATGCAGAAATGTATAAATTGATGGAATTGCAGTTTGCCTATTCACAACAACGTATGGCGAGTTTGGAAAAAGAATTGGAAAATAAAAATGCTA
>CAVXHP010000006.1:0-739377 GCA_963761725.1 uncultured Cytophagales bacterium
ATTCTACCAAGATGAAGATGTAGCAAAAATTACACACCAATTAAATACTCTTCAAACACAATTAGAGCTTTTCGCAAATCAGAGGCAAAACGGAAACAGAGCAGTCAGTTATTGACAAAAGATGAAAAAACACCTGTTATTAATCGACAAGCGAAGTAGTTGGAGTAAAAAAAGTAGAAATTTTCTTCAAAACAGCTTCTTCTGAAATCGTCCCAAAGGATAAAGAAAAAATAGCTCCTTTGATTCAAGTTTTGCAAGATGACAAAAATTTAAGTGTTCGTATCTATGGTTTTACAGATTCGAAAGGAAGTGCAGCCTTCAACCAAAAACTCTCAAAACACAGAACAGAAGCCGTCAAGAAACTACTTTTAGAGGCAGGAATTGCTGAAAGTAGAATTGTAGAAGGTTCTTTTGGAATAGATACAAACAATCCTTACGGAGAAGATTTTTATGGTAGAAGAGTGGAAATTGAATTGGTGGGAAAGTAATAGGTAACGCTTGCTAAGGTCAGATTACTGACCATTAACAACGTTTTAAATAAAGATTCTTTTATACTTGAAATGCGTTGTTAATGGTTTGTAATCAAACCTTAGCAAGTGCTAAACACATTTTTTGTTGAACAAATTATAAACTTAACTTGCTATTTAATCTGATTTAATAAAACAAAACAGTCAAAATACTTTTTATATAGGTAGCATTATCTTAGTTTTTAAAAGATTAAAATAATGCTACTTTTTTTATTCATTTTTTTAACTCAACATTTTTTAATTCATTTTTAGTATGAGATTACAAGGAAAAGTAGCTATCGTAACAGGTGGTGCAACAGGAATCGGCGAAGCAATAGCCAAAAAATTTGCTAAAGAAGGTGCAAACGTAGTGGTAGCAGGTGTAGGCGACGACCCAATAATGGAAGTGGTAGAAGAAATAAACCAAAAATATGCAACAAAAGCAGTTCCTTTTATGGGAGATTTGGGAGATGCAGACGTAGCCAAACAGTGTGTGGACAAAGCCGTTTCGGAGTTTGGAAAACTAGACATTTTGATAAACAATGCAGGAATTATTCCTGATATGAAAGAAACACAGGATTTTGAAGACAAATATTTTGATAGCATCTTAAACGACAATATCAAGAGCGTCTTTTATATGACCAAAGCAGCTTTGCCACAACTCAAAAAAACGAAAGGAAATATCGTTTCAGCAGGTTCGGAAGCAGGAATGCAGGGAATCGGAATGTGTACGCCTTATGGAGGAAGTAAAGCATTTATTCATGCTTTTATGAAGGGAGTTGCTGCCGAACAAGGAAAATACGGAATTCGTGCAAACTGTGTATGTCCAGGTCCCATAGATACACAAATGACAAATGCTGATAAAGGTGCAATGACTAGTCAAATGGAAAAAATGGTGAAAAAAGCCTCTGTTTTTGGCAGACGTGGAACGCCAGAAGAAGTAGCTAATTTTTATCTGTTTTTGGCATCTGATGAAGCGAGTTATGTAACAGGTTCATTACATTTAGTTGACGGTGGAATTGTAATTTCGAAAGGAAATCCAGGCGATGATGCAGAAAGCGAAGTAAAAGAACAGCCAAAAGGAGAACTAGATTTGAAACACCAATTAGAAGGTTTTAGGAAATAGTAAAAACTGGTTCAAGCGTTGACGCTTGAACCAACTTTTTTACGTAATTTTTAATTCGTAATCCGTAATTGAATTATCATTCCTCATAAGCCCAATCAATCCTATCTTTCATATCTTTGAAGACAATACCGATTTCTTTTGCTTTGCTTCTCAAATAATCTACTTTTTCATAGTTTCTAGCTTCTTTTGCTTCTTTGTAAAGCTCAACTAAAGTAGTTATCATTCCTTCTAAAATAATTTTTCCTTGTGGCAACTCTTCTTTTATTCCCAAAACTTGTTCTGTAAAATCAATCAATGTACTTTTCAGTTTATCAAAAGATTCTTTAGATATTTGAGCAAATTCAAGTTGTCCAGCGTGAAGCATATTTATTTTTTTGACAAGATTAAACAAAGCTGCAATTGATTTGGCTGTATTAAAATCATCATTGATTCCTCTAAAGACAGAAGTTACAGATTTTTTTATATCGTCTTCTTGCTTTGTATCAATATTCAATGTTGAGTTTAATTCTGATTCTTCTGGATATTCCAAATTCCTCGCATTCTTAATTCCGTTCATTAGCTTAAAATAGCCTTTTTTTGCAGCCTTCAAGGCATCATCTGTAATATCCATTGTACTACGGTAATGCGTTTGAAACATAAAAAAGCGAAAAACCATTGGCGAATACGATTCTGTCAAAAGCTCTGAATTTCCTGTAAAAAGTTCTTCAGGCATAATTACATTTCCCAAAGATTTTGACATCTTTGTTCCGTTCATTGTCAGCATATTCGAATGCAACCAATATTTTACAGGTTCTTTTCCTGTTGTGGCTACGGCTTGTGCAATCTCACATTCGTGATGAGGAAACTGCAAATCCATTCCTCCACCGTGAATATCAAACTCATTCCCTAAATATTTTGTACTCATTACCGAACATTCCAAATGCCAACCAGGGAAACCTTTACCCCATTCTGTATCCCATTGCATCAAATGCGAAGGGTCTGCATTTTTCCAAATGGCAAAGTCCACGTTATTTTTCTTCTCTTCTTGTCCGTCTAATTTTCGTGTTCCTTGTCCTTCTAGTTGCTCTTCGATATTTCTACCAGAGAGTTTTCCGTAATTATGGGATTCGTTATACTTTACTACATCAAAATAAACAGAACCATTCGATTCATACGCAAATCCATTTTTCAAGAATTTGTTTTACCATTTCAATTTGTTCTAATAAATGTCCTGTTGCAGTAGGTTCGATACTCGGTGGAATATTTCCCAACTCCAACATCACATCATGAAAACCATTTGTATAACGCTGAACGACTTCCATCGGCTCAATTTGTTCCAAACGAGCTTGTTTTGAAATCTTATCATCGCCTTCATCACTATCTCCTGTCAAATGACCTACGTCAGTAATATTTCGTACATATCTCACTTTGTATCCCAAATAACTCAAATATCTATAAACGACATCGAAAAACGTGAAAGTACGACAGTTTCCCAAATGCACATCGTTATAAACAGTAGGACCACAGACATACATTCCAACAAAAGGTGCATTAATGGGTTCGAATTTTTCTCGTTTGCGAGTGAGCGTATTATAGAGTAAAAGGTCTTTTTCAGGATTCATTGAGAGAGTATTACGTACAACAAACTTTTTAGTCTGTTCGATAAATAGTTTTATATTTACAAAGTTATCAAATAAACGAGAAGTAGAAACAAAAAAATTCCATTTTAAAATTTATTTTGCAGCGTTTTGAGGGTAAAGTTGCGTAATCTAATAAAATGATTAATAAATCTTAATTTATGGTTATGAAAAAATCTATACTTTTTATGCTCTTTCTTTTGTGTTTTTCTTGTTCTGTTTTTGGGCAGATTACTGTGAGTGGGAGGGTAGTTGATGAAAATGGAGGATTACCAGGAGCTACCGTACAAATTAAAGGAACTGATAAAGGAACAACAACCGATGTAGAGGGGAACTTTGTTATTACTGTTGATAGTGAAAATACTATCTTAATATTTAGATTTGTTGGTTTGGAGAGCAAAGAGTTAATCATTTCAGAACTACAAAATAGCAACGAAGTAGTTTTGGAAGAACAAATCATTACAGGTTGTGGTATCTTCTTCGTAAATACAAAAACGGTAAGTTATTGGTCAGGAGTGTTTTATAATCCATATGGAATTTCGTTTAACAAAAATAGGTATTATCTTCTTGTCAGGAATTATGTTGAGTTTGATTTAGGTTATAGTACAAACTTGAAAGGCAACTCAGATTACTATGGAAAGCTAAAGACTGAAGTTTTAAGAAGAAATATTTCCTATAAATTCCAACAAACCACATTTAATAAATCAGAAACAGAAAATAGAATAATCACACACTTTGTAGAAAGTAATAGCACTCTAAAATTTGTAAAAGCGTATCTTTCTTATGGTATTGGTCATCAACAATTTATGAAAAGAGGACTAGAAAATGATAATTATCAAAATATTGGACTTAGTTTAGGAGTATTAAAAAGAATGAAATATATAGGAACAGTTTCAGCTAAATCATTCTACTGGCAAAAGTACTGGGCGTGGGAGGCTGAGATTAAAAAAGATTTTAATAATAAAATTCATACAGCTATCTCCTATCGCCAAACAGCACAAGATTTTAAAGAAATCAATCTGACTTTAGGTTACATTTTTTAGTCAAAACCTCAAGAACCTATGAAAAAATCTATACTTTTTATGCTCTTTCTTTTATTGATTTCTTATTCTGTTTTTGGGCAGGTTACTGTAAGTGGAGAGGTTATTAGTATATATGGAGAAGCTACCTGATAGGAACTATAATAAATTAAAGGAACTATAAAGGAACAACAACTGATATGAAGGGAAATTTGTTATTACAGTAGAGATGAAAATGATATTTTAATTTTTGACTTTGTAGGCTATGATTACACAAGAGATAAAGGCTTCGGAAGACTTCAACAAAGGGAAAATATATTATTTTCGGAAGCAGGACATACTTACAGATTGAAAACTTTACTCTTTATAAGATCCTTTAAAAATAAACTATTGGAGTGGTCTTTTTTACAATCCCTATGGAATTTCAGTAACTAAAGCAAAGCGTTTCTATCTTAATTAAAGAACAGGATAACAGATAATATTTTTGATTGGATCAGGATATAGTACAAACTTTAAAAGTAATTCGGATTTTTATGGTCAGATAGGAACAATATTTTCAGGAAGGGAATTCTATTACAATTTTCAACAAACTACTTTGAAAATTCAGAAACAAAAAATACAATTACTACCCATCTTCTGGCAGGTAGAGTAATCTTAAATCTATCAAAACGACCTTTTTTACGGGATAGGTCATCAAACATTTTCTAAAAAAGGACTAGAAAACATAATAACCAGTAAATTTTGGAATTCATTTAGGACTTTCAAAATATCTCCGTTTTGCGAAGACAAGTATTTCAGCAAAATCTTTCTACTGGCAAGACTACTGGGCATGGGAAGCACGTCTAAATAGAGGGTTTTATCACAGAAAAATAAGACATAAATACAGCTATTTCCTATCGCCAAACCACACAAGATTTTAAAGAAATTAATCTAACTTTAGGTTATATATTTTTAATTGAAAATTCATTTTTTTTCGTTATCTTTGATTAAGAATCAAAAAGCAAAACAAAAAAATTATGCAAAATCTATTATCACGTATTACGATAGATATGGCTATTTGTCATGGAAAACCTTGTATTAGAGGAATGCGTTTTCCTGTGGAGGTAATTTTGGATATGTTGGGAAGTGGAATGACTTATGAAGAAATTATAGAAGACCACCCAAGTTTGGAACTAGATGATATTAGAGCTTCTTTGCAGTTTGCCAAAATTTGGATTAGCACAAAATCTATTAAAAATATTGCTTAAAAAATGGAAAGATAAATCTAACTTTAGGATATATTTTTTAAATTACACAAAAATTCTAAACTCATTAAATTTTATAATTTATGTTTAAATACTCAATTTTTACTCTTCTAATCTTGTTAATTTTACTTTTTACTTCTTGTGATAAAAAAGAAGACGAAAATAATAATCCTACTGACAAACCACTTTCTATCGCCACGACAGAAGCAACAGACAAAAACGGAAACGTTTATAAAGTGGGTTTTGAGCAGGTCAGTAGCAACAATCAAAATCCGTTTGTAGAAAAAACGAAAGCGAATGGAGAACGCATTTGGAGAAAAGTACATTCTAGTACAGGTATAGATGAACGTGCCGTTTTAATAACGCTTTCGCCAGACGGAGACCCTTTTGTAGTCTTTACACTAGATGGAGGAAGTACTAGTTCTAACTTTTTTACTAAAAAAGAAGTAGAGAATGGAGCTTTTGATAATGTGTTTCTAAATAGTTTTGGTAGAGCGAGTGGAGCTGCAAAAGTCGCTATTATTGCTCGGCTAAATCCAGAAAATGGAAAAATAAGTAAAGCTACTTTTTTGATGTCCCGAACAAAGGAAGGAAATATCAATGCTACTGACAAAACAAATACGTTTGTGGTTGATAATTTTGATGTAAATGAGTAATGCAGCCAGAATAGAAGGGCGTTCGTGGTTTTTGCCTCCTTCCAAAGATGCAACGGCTTCTAATTTTGTTCATCATCCAGACGCAACGGAAGAAAACAAATCGGGCAATAGTTGGAAAATGTATATCGAAATGCCTTTAGATTTGAGCAAAATTTCTCGTAGTGATGTAGTGAAATAATTTGCAAAAAGTAAACTAATTTGTCTAATTTTGAGTTCAGATTAAATAAATAAGGTATTTATAAAATGAAAAATTCTATTGAACTAGGTTTTTTATAAAAAAATTAGTTTTTCATTTGGATTTTAAAATAAAAATAGTACTTTTGTAACCGATTTGAAACGGAGATATACATCAGATAGTTTGCTGTATAGTTCAATTAACTCATTTGATTTCTTAATTGCCCTGTAGTTTAATTGGCAGAACACCGGTTTTTGGTACCGAGAGTTGAGGTTTGAGTCCTTGCGGGGCAACTTTTATTTTTATTTCTTTTAATTGATTTTTTTATCTTTTTTTTGAATAAAAAGTTGTTTTAGAAATTAGTTTGTGATATTTTTGTATCTCGTTACTTTTGTCAAAGTTAGTTAGTGCTTTAGTTTTAATTGCCCTGTAGTTTAATTGGCAGAACACCGGTTTTTGGTACCGAGAGTTGAGGTTCGAGTCCTTGCGGGGCAACACGTGCAAAGAAAACCTTTATTTCATTTATTTGAAGTGAAGGTTTTTTTATGTAAAATATTTTTTTGATTTATTTTGTATTCTCCTTTAAAAATGGCTTAAACGCTAATTTACTGCTTAAATAAAAGCTGGCTTTTTCCACAAAAAAAATATTCTAAATTATTTTTATAAAAAAGGAATTATTTTTGAATTATTTTCAAGCAATATAGGTTGAGTAATTGAATTTGATACAGTTTTAAGAACGAAAAATAATTTGTAGAAATATTCTACTCAAACAAAACCTTCAAAAATTGATTTATATAAATAGACTTTAATTCATATGAAAAATTACACTACATATAAAATAGATAGTAGATTCAACAATAAATTTGATGTTACCTCTTTTGTTGTATTGTATTTTTTTGTTTTAAAATCATTTTTGATAGAAACGCTTCAAATTCAATTTTATAATTTTAAAAGAAATCAGCAGAAAGAACAAACTGATACTATAAATCATTTAGAGAATGGACAAGATGAGGAAGGCATAAAAGATTTGCTTACTTTTTCTGTTCAGTCTATAAATGCTTCTGCAACTAGTTTTGATACGTTTCTATTTCTTAGAAATTTTAAGATTTATATATGATATTTTGTAGCCTTGAGAGCAAACTTTTAAAAGTTAGCTGTTGGGGTTTTTTATTTGCCAATTTTTGAGAGAGGCAACTGTTAGTTAAATTTATTATTTCAAAACCCATTTATCCAATATTTATTATGAGCAACCTAAATAAACTTCCAGTTTTCAAAGAAACAGTATATTTAATTTTAGACGGAGAAACGTCGCATAAAGAAGAAGCAGAATTCATGAAATTTATAGCCACTTCGACATGGCACCGAGAATACTTTGAAAACGAAAAACAATTACATACGCTCATCAAAAAAAGTATAGAAAGACAACCAGCACCATTCAACCTACAAGAACTTATACAAGGCAAAATTCAAGAAGAAATTGCAACTAACTCAGAGATGGAAAGCGAAAAAGAAAAAGTTAGAAAAAACTAAATAGAGGTACAAAAATAAAAGCATTAAAAAACTCTTGATTTAGAATTATATAAAATTCAAATCAAGAGTTTTTCTGTGTTAAATTCTATTTTTTAAAAAGGCAAATCATCTTGATATAACTTTTTTGGAGTTTCATACTCTAATATATTTTTTGGGTCTTCTATTTTTATATGTGTTATTTTAGTAACCAATCCTTCAATTTCATCTTGTAATTCTTGAGGCACTTCTATATTATACATTCCTTTAAATTGAACTATACTCGTGTCATCTTTATGGATTTGTATGTCATAATCCTTTCCTTTATAGTGTATCGTTACAAATAAATAAGACAACATTTCTTCGACATAACTCGCAATACAATGACGCTGTTGTAATCCTTGGACAAACATTTTGCGAGGAGAATCTAATACTTTAAAATACATTTTTTTTTGCTCTAACAAATTGAAGAAGTTAGTCTTTATTTCTATTCTCTCATTACTGAATCCGTTAATATCCTTTTCATTTAGTTTAAAAACTAATTTGTTGTGTACTTTTCTAAGTGCATTTTTTCCTTTCGGAATATGTATCTCCAGTTCCAATTGGTTGTACATAGATATAATTTCTTGGATGTAAGTAGAATCGTGATAAATACAATTCAGTATAGAAGGCGTTTTTGTGTGATAGTTTTGTAAACATAATTGAATAAACAAAGAATCAATATTTCCTTCTTTTAGTATGACAAGAAGAAATTGCTTACTATTCAGAAAATCAAACCCTAGAAAATTCTTGAACTCTTTGAGAGATGAGAACTCTGCTGCAATAGAGAAATACCATAAATTCTTGAAAGACAACAACCATTGAAAAGAAGTTCCATAAGCAACTACATTAGCTATTTTTTTTTCTATGTTTGTTCCATCAAAAACTCTGCTCATAGTAGAGAGTAAATACAAATCTAATTTTTTATAGATGGGATAATGAGCTGTTTTTATTAATACTGTTCCATTTGGCTTTAATGCTAAATAGTCTTCCTTTCTTTTTTTAATATATGTTTTTCCTATTTTATATAATGTTGATTTTGTAACTGTTCGTGCATTATACACTTCTTCAGTAAACTTTGGCATTCTTGATTTTATAATCCCTTGGTATGTACCTTTTTCAGTAATTTCTATTTCTTCAACACAATTTTTGAATAACTTTCTTTTTTTATCAATTATATTTTTATTCATTTTTCCACAAAAATTAATTTTCAAATTTCTTCAAACAGAAAACAAAAGTCTATAAAACTACTATAGTTTCATAGACTTTTACTAAATTATTTCTTTTCTCGTCTCAATTCCTCTTCTTTGATTGTAAGCGAATACAAATCTTTTCCATCTTTATCTTTATAAGTAATTGTCAGAACTCGCTCTTTTCGTTTCCCCTCAATTTCAATAATTGCGTAATTGTGTGTTTTGGCAATAAATGATTCTTTTATAGCTGTCGGATTTTCATCTTTGTAAGGAGAAGCCGAACCCGCTGTAAGAGAAGACGAAGTAAAATCATATAAAGGATAATCATCTTTACGTTCCATCTTCGTAATTACGCTATGATGACGGTCGCCTGTAAGAAAAATTACACCTTCAATATTTTGTTCTGCAATAGCTGCTAACAATCTTTTACGTTCTTCTGGATAAGTAGAATAATTCTCAAATATATCGCTTTCATTCAAAACCTGAGCTCCCATTACTACAAACTTAAAAGCTGCTTTGCTAGAAACTAAAGATTCTACAAGCCATTGAACTTGCTTATCACCCAAATAATTCTTGTTTTCTGCTTTGTAGTCCTGTGCTTGTCTGAAAGTACGATTATCCAACATAAAAAACTGTGCATCACCCCACGAAAAAACACTTGTAATATCATTTCCTCCGTCTATATGATTTGTATTCTGACTTTGCCAAAAAAGATTAAATGCTTCTGTTGTAATATCTTTGTTATGAAAGGTATAATCAGAGTCATTAGGACCAAAATCATGGTCGTCCCAAGTAGCATAATTATGAACTGTTGCTAAAAGAGGCTGCATTTCTGGAAGCGAACGAGTATGTGTATAACGGTGCATAATTCCCGAACGACTTCCCCAATCTGGGTCTCTCAAATACGTATTATCTCCTCCCCAAATCATAAAATCAACATTTTCTTTATAGATAGAAGTAAAGATTTCATAATCACTTCCATATCCTTTTCCACCTCTATCAGCGTTTGCTTCATTTACATAAGTACAAGAGCCAAATGCAAATTTTATTTTCGGTGGCTCTGTTCTGTATTGCCAAAGCACTTGAGTTTGACATTTCAATTCGTAATCAAAAGAAATTTCTTTATCATTTATCAAAACTTTATATTCATATTTTGTAGAATGTTCAAGGTTTTTCAAAACGGGTTTAGCAATAAAAGCTGTCAAAGAAGTAGTCTGTATAGCTTCTGTAAACTGAAAACTTGTATCTGAGATAGATGTATTTGTTACTAAATCTAATTTAGGACGATATCCAATTTGTACTTTTGCAGCTTTTTTGGTCTGAACCCAAAGACCAATTTCACTCATTTCGGAATACCCTACCATTGGACCTGACTGATAGCTCATTAAATCTGCTTTTACTTCGTTTTGAGCAAAAGAGGGAAAAGAAATAAAATATAAAAAACAGATAAAAAATAAACCAATAGCGTTGTTTTTTGTGAAGTAATCATTTGTAAAAATTCATTTTGAAAAAATTTTTAGTATGATAATTATTTATTTTGTAAAAGTACGCATCTTTTCAAAAATAATTAGAATTTAATATTCCTTCACTTTATTTAATCAGTATTCTTCATTTGTAACAGCTACTATTTTATGAATAATTTTATCAAAAAATTCAACTTCATGTTGCAAATAACTTAAATAAAGCAGCTTATTTTCTTGATTATTTTCTATTTTTATTAGGTTCATTAATCCTAAAATAGTAGCAATAGGTCTTCTTACTTCGTGGGATTGTTGCCAAGCAATTTCTTTTAATCGTTCATTCTGTTTTTGTATCTTGATTTCCTTTCGCTTTTGGTCTGTAATATCTGTTACAGCCAAAACAAAGGATTCTATTTGCTCACCTTCATCTTTTATAGGAGATATTTTTGTCAGATATATTTGTTCTTTATAATCCACTTCATAAGAAACAGTAAGTCCTCTCCAAATTTTGGGAATAGCTTCTTGTAATCTATGATATAGCTGAGGAATAAGCATTTTACTAACATGTTTTCCAAAAAAATTAGTTGGATTAATATTATGTGTTTTATAGCCTTGTCCTCCTGTATATAAGACAATCATATCTTTATCAATTAAAGAAATAGAGCCGTCGGGAAAATTTTGTGCTAGAATATCTAGGTCATGTTGTAATTTTTTGGCTTTAGAGCTTATATTTTTGTGTTGGGTTATGTTTTCTAAGTTATGAGCAATACCAATAATTTTATTACTCTTATCATAGACAGGCAGTAATCTAAATCTACACCAACTTTCACTTTCATTTTTTTCTACCTCAATAGTTTCTCCAACTAATACTCTTTTATAATAACTCTTAAATTCTTCTTGGTAAACAGGCAATATAAAATCTAGTAATAGATCTCCTTTTTTAGGTTCTCGTCCAAACATTGCCTTACATATATCCTTTGTAACTTGATTAGTACGAATAATTATCAAATCTTTACCAATAAAACTTTTTGAATAATTACTACTTTCATACAAAGAATCAAGCATATTGAGTGTATGTTCTTGCGTTTGTGTGGCTTCTTTTGTTGATAAATGAATTTTAAGTTGGTCAATAACTAAATCAGCTAGAGATTTGAGGATTTCTTTTTCTTTAGTAGTAAGTATACGAGGCTCTTTATCCATAATACAGAGTGTACCCAAATTGTACTTCCCTTCAACTTTTAAAGGAACAGCAGCGTAAAAACGTAAACCAACTTCGCTAGTTACCAAAGAATGATTAAGAGTATCTGGGTGTTTGGTCGTATTTTGTATTTCATAAAGTTCATCCGAAAGAATAGCTGTAGCACAAAGTCCTTTTTCTTTAGGAGCTTCTTTTATATCTAGTCCTTGTACTGACTTAAACCAAATTCTATCTTCATCAACCAAAGAAATAATAGAAATGGGAACATTGAATAGCTGAATGGCAAGTTTAGTAATTCTATCAAATGCACTATCAGTAGGAGTATCTAATATTTGGTATTTATTCAGAATATTCAAACGCTCTTGTTCTGATGTTTTATCGAACATAAGAATAGTAATGTTTTTAGAGGAAGTAATTTCACATGTATTAAAATTCAACGCATAGAATCATTTTTTTGTTTTGTTTTTTCAATACAATATGAGTGTCATTAATTCAATTCAAAATAGCTCTTCATTAGCTACAGAGTAGCATAACCTTTAGCTTCGGTGACTCGCTGCTCTTCGGGTGTAGAAAGGAATAAAAAATTAATTTTAAAAGCTACAGAGTAGCGTAACCTTGTTTTTAATTTTCTCGCAAATCACAGAGTTTCGCTACTCTGTAGCTCTAATAAAGCTGTTTGTAACGTTCTACCAAGGTTACGTTGCTCTGCAACTGAAAATCAAATACTTAAAAATGACACTCATATTGTCAATAAAAACCCTTTTTTTACTAGTTATTTCTATTTTTTGTGTTTAAAAATTCTAATTTGAATATTATATGTAACTAATTTTAGAATTGTCTTTTTTAAAGAAAATCAGATACAGATATAGATAAAATTCATTCCTATTGATACTCGCCTCAAAATTGTAAAATCGCGTTCAGATTCGTAACTTTGTATGTTAATACAGATAAATACATTCTGCCATTTTGTCGGTTTTATTTTTTCCGTTCTGCTGTTTTATTTTTTTTAAATGAATTTTAAGCAAAATTCAAGCAAAGCTACTCCTTTGCTTAGTTTTTGACTTACAAGTTTTAAATTAAATAAAAAAGCATCTACAAAAATTCAGAACTCATAAGGCAGCTACTTATAAGCAATCAATAAAGAACTATATATATATTATGTTGAACTCAATCACAAAGGTGGTCGCTAAGGTATTCGGTACAAAATCGGAACGTGATCGCAAAAAACTTATTCCTTACGTAGAACAAGTAAATCAAGAATACAAAACCCTTCATCAATTGACAGATGATCAATTAAGAGAAAAAACTCGTGAGGTAAGAGCAGAGATAAATCAACACGTTTCTGTGATAGATAATGAGATAACTAAACTAAAAAAACAAGTTGCAGATGAGCCAGAAATGGACATCAATACAAAAGAAAAAATATTTGTCCAAATAGATAAATTAGAAAAAGATAGAAATGTAAAGCTAGATGAAGCATTAGATAAAGTTTTGCCTATCGTTTTTGCTATCGTAAAAGATACAGCCAGACGTTTTACAGAAAACAAAAAACTTACAGTAACAGCAACCGACCACGACCGTAGAATTATACAAAAGAGACAACAAGAAGGACGTTATAATGGAGGAGTAGAAATTGTAGGAGAAGGAGAAGCTGCAAAAGCTATTTGGCACAACAAATGGACAGCCATGGGACAAGAAATTGAATGGGATATGGTTCATTACGACGTCCAAATTATGGGTGGCGTAGTTCTCTACGAAGGTAAAATTGCTGAAATGGCGACAGGAGAAGGCAAAACTTTAGTGGCTACTCTTCCTGCTTTCTTGCGTGCCTTGTCTGGAAAAGGAGTTCATGTAATTACAGTAAATGATTATCTTGCCAAACGAGATTCTGAGTGGGTTGCTCCTATTTTTGAGTTTCATGAAATGAATGTTGATTGTATCGATAAGCACCAACCCAATACAGAAGCAAGAAGAAAAGCCTACGCAGCAGATGTTACTTATGGTACCAATAACGAGTTTGGTTTTGATTATTTGCGTGATAATATGGCTCGTGAAACCGAAGAGCTTGTTCAGCGTGGACATTATTTTGCCATGATTGATGAGGTAGATTCGGTTTTGATTGATGATGCTCGTACACCTCTTATTATTTCGGGTCCTGTTCAGGATGCAGGGCGCAAGAGTATGATATTTTCAAACCTCGTATCGAAAAACTAATCGCTCTTCAACGCAAATTGTCTCAAGACTTCTTACAAGAAGCAAAACAGAAAATAAAAGCTGGAAACGAAAAAGAAGCAGGACTTCCACTTTTTAGAGCCTTTAGAGGGTTGCCAGAATATCGTCCTTTGATTAAGTTTTTGAGTGAACCAGGAATGAAGGCTTTACTTCTCAAAACAGAAAACGAATATATGGCAGATAACGCTCGTCGTATGCCAGAAGCTGACGAACCTTTGTATTTCTTTATTGAGAAAAAACAAAATAAAGTTCAGCTTACAGAAAAAGGAACGGCAGCTATTACTACAGAAGGAGAAGATCCACGCTTTTTTATTCTTCCAGATGTAGCAACACGCATTGCACGCATAGACAATGATAAAGACTTGACAGATAAGCAAAAATTGGAAACGAAAGAAAAGTTGCTTACCGATTATTCTATCAAAACTTCACGTATTCATACCGTAACGCAGCTTTTGAAGGCTTATACGCTTTTTGAAAAAGATGCAGATTATGTAGTAATGGAGGGTAAAGTAAAAATTGTAGATGAAAAAACAGGACGTATAATGGATGGTCGTCGTTATTCTGATGGTCTTCATCAAGCTTTAGAAGCAAAAGAAAGCGTAGAAATTGAAGATGCGACCCAGACTTATGCAACGGTTACACTTCAAAATTATTTCCGTATGTTTTATCGCCTTTCAGGAATGACAGGTACAGCCGAAACAGAAGCAACAGAGTTTTGGGATATTTATAAACTTGACGTTGTCATTGTTCCTACTAATCGTCCTATTCAGAGAGATGATAGACAAGACAAGATTTTCCGTTCGGTAACTGAAAAATACAATGCTGTAGCTGACGAAATTCAGGCTTCTGTGCAAGCAGGAAGACCTGTTTTGGTAGGTACAACTACCGTTGATAATTCGGAAAAATTGAGTAGAATGTTACAGATGCGTAAAATTACGCACGAAGTTTTGAATGCAAAACAGCATCAAAAAGAGTCTGAAATTGTAGCTAAAGCAGGTATTTCTGGAAACGTTACGATTGCAACAAACATGGCAGGACGTGGAACAGATATTAAACTTTCGCCAGAATCTAAGCAAGCAGGTGGGTTAGCAATTATCGGAACAGAGCGTCATGATTCTCGTCGTGTCGATAGGCAGCTTCGTGGTCGTGCTGGTCGTCAGGGTGATGTTGGTCTTTCTCAATTCTTTGTTTCTTTGGAAGATCCATTGATGCGTATGTTTGGTTCGGACAGGATTGCTAAAATTATGGATAGATTAGGATTAGATGATGGCGAAGTGATTCAGCATTCTATGATTACCAAATCTATCGAAAATGCACAGCGTAAAGTAGAAGAAAATCATTTTGGTTCTCGTAAAAACCTACTTGAATACGATGATGTAATGAACCAGCAAAGAGAAGTAATTTATAAGCGTCGTCGTAATGCACTTTTTGGAGAGCGTTTGGAGCTAGATATTATGC
Source organism: uncultured Cytophagales bacterium (assembly GCA_963761725.1). Taxonomy (GTDB): domain Bacteria; phylum Bacteroidota; class Bacteroidia; order Cytophagales; family Bernardetiaceae; genus Bernardetia. The sequence goes on from CAVXHP010000006.1 coordinate 15,429, forward strand.
TTATTTTTGCAAAAGTATCAGACCAATTAGTTCAGATTTATAAAGGAGAATTTGAATCTTTCCATTTAGAAGTATTTTCTCTTTTGGGAATTCAAACAGAGATTACAAAATCTGAATTTCAGTCTCTAAATGACCAAACACTTTCTCAACGCCTTTATGAAGAAGCCTATAATGCGTATCGTCAGAAAAATAAAGATATTGCTGCAAAGGTAGTTCCGACTCTAGAAAATATTCATGCCGAACGTGGAGGAAACGCAAGGGAAATAATTATTCCAATTACAGACCAGCGTAGAATGGTACAAATGCCAGTCAATATTGTAGAGACAATTGAGAAAAGAGGAACAAACTTAGTCGCTACTTTAGAACAAACGATGGTACTTTCTATCATTGATAATCTTTGGAAAGAACATTTAAGAAATATGGACGATTTGAGACAGCAAGTACAGATGGCTCGTTTCGAACAAAAAGACCCATTGGTTATCTATAAGATGGAGGCGTTTCAATTATTTAGGTCGCTTTTGGATGAAATAAATCAAGAAATTACATCGTTCCTTTCTCGTGCAAAACTTCATGAGCCAGATCCAGAAGAATTACAGGCTCTTCAAAATGCTCAACGCAGACAATTAGACATGCAAATGCGTAGAGAACAAGAGGCAAGACAACAAATGGCTGTAAATCGTGCCGAAGAAGTTGAAACAACAAGCGACAATCAACGAGTACACGGAACTCAGCAAAATATTGCTCCAACTGCTCCAAGAACAGTTTCACAAGAACCAGGTAGAAATGATGTTGTTACGGTTCGCTATAAAAATGGACAAGTAAAACAAGGTAAGTACAAAAGTGTAATGAGTGATGTCAGAAAAGGAGATTGTGTAGTAATATAATTTCCTGTAGAATACGCTTTAGCGTGTTTTGTATTCGTATTCTTCGTTTATGATTTAATAATAAGAAAAGCAACTTCAATAAAATGAAGTTGCTTTTTTTGTATCTTCGTTGAAAATAGAACTGACTAAAACTAGAAAGATGAATAATTTGATTACTAAGCCCAAAAAAAAGCGTTTTAATGTAACAGGAAACTGTTATCCTCATTTGCATTATATGATGGATATTAGTGCAAAGATGAAAAAGGTAGATGAGTTTTTGGAATATGGAGATTATTTTACCATTAGTCGTCCTCGTCAGTATGGAAAAACGACTTTACTGTTTGCTATCACAGATAAATTAAAAAATAGTGAAGAATATTTCCCTATTTTTCTTAATTTTCAGGCTATGGATGATGTTACTAACTTGTCAGATAGTAATTTTGCTATTAAAGTAAAAGAAGGTATAGAGGAAGCCATACAATTTACAAATACTACTTTGTATGAGGTTGCAGTTCAAACAGAAGTACAAGATATGGGTAATTTGTCTAAATTGATTACTAAATTAGTTACTCATTCTGATAGAAAATTGGTTTTGCTAATTGATGAAGTAGATGCAAGCAGTAACTATAAACCGTTTCTAACCTTTTTAGCTATTTTGAGAGTGAAATTTTTAGATCGTTACTCTAGGAATAATTATACTTTTCATTCTGTTATTTTAGCTGGTGTTTACGATATAAAGTCATTAAAATACAAAATTAAAAATTCGGAAGAGCTACAATATAATAGTCCATGGAATATTGCAGTAGATTTCAAAGTACCCATGGAGTTTAATCCACAGGAAATAAAACCGATGCTTTTGGAATATAACGAAGCTGAAAGTGTAGGAATGAATGAGAGTGAAATCATACAACTCGCAGAAAAATTATATGAATATACTTCTGGTTATCCCTTTTTGGTAAGTCGTTTGTGTCAGATTATGGTCAATGATATTTTATTTAAAAGAGAAAATTCAAAAGAAAATTCTCAAAAATGGACATTGGAAGACCTTGAAAAAGCCTTTTTTTTGATACAAAGAGATGTGAATACGAACTTTGAGAGTTTGATGAAAAACTTGAAGAATAATCAAGATTTATACAATTTAGTTTTTGACATGCTTTTGAATGGCAAAAAAATTTCTTATGATCCTTATAATTCTACTATTGAAAAAGGAACAATGTATGGTGTTTTTAAGCAAAATGGAGAAGTGAAAATTCATAATCCTATTTACAAGCAACTTATATTTAACCATTTAATTACGAATGTAGAAAACCAAACGATGCAACCCTATTTGACAGAACACAAATTTATTCTTCCCAACAAAGAACTCAATTTTGAACTTATATTAGAGCGTTTTCAAGTTTATATGAAAGAAACGTATAGTCAAAAAGAAGAATCATTTTTAGAAAATCAATGGCGATTAATTTTCTTGGCTTTTTTACGTCCTATTTTGAATGGAAATGGGTATGAGTTTAAGGAGGTTCAAATTTCAGACGAAAAAAGAATTGATGTAGTCGTTACGTATTATCATCACAAGTATATTATAGAATTAAAAGTATGGAGAGGAGAAGCCTATCACAAAAGAGGAATTATGCAACTTTATGATTACTTGGAAAAGCAAAATAAAGACACAGGTTATCTAATAATTTTTGATAACCGAAAAGAGAATAAAAATGCTCTAAAAACTCAATGGAAAGAGATAAAAGGAAAAAAGATTTTTATGATTTGGGTATAATTGAAACCTATTAGTAACAAGGCAAAGGCGTATCCGAAACAGGATATTTTATTTTAAAGTCATAATGCCACCATTCATTTGAAATAGATTTAAAACCAACACTTTCCATAATCGTTTTTAATATCTTTCTATTTTTCAGAATCTGCTCTTTTTCCTCTTGAGGAAAGTTGGTATAAGTATGATGTGCTGCTGCACCAAAAAAATCATAATCCGTTCCCATATTTAGTTCATTTCCAGTTGAATCTACCAACGTCATATCAACAGCACAGCCTTTATTATGATTTGAGCCTTTTCTTGGATTGGCAACATAGTTTTTATTTGTAGTCTTGTTCCATAAAATCCATTGAACAGATAAAGGACGATAACCGTCATATATTTTTATTCTAAATCCTTGTTCTTTAAATTTTTGATGTGCCTCAAAAAGTGCTTCTGCGGCTACTTTTCTTAAAAGTGCTTTCGGACAAGGATAGACTTTTTGTTTCATAAAATTGTCTTCAGTAGCATATTGAATATCCAAAACCAAGCTAGAATCATAGTTTATCAGTTCGACCATTGTCGAATCTTCTAATTTTTCAAAATAGGCTTTTTTGTCTGCATCTTGTTTTGCTTGTAACTGCTTTTGAAGCTCTATTCGTTTTAAAGAATCTTCTATAAACTCCATTCTTTCATCTTCTATTTTCTTTAATGAATCTTGATATAACTTTTCTACTTCTTCACTTGCTTCTAACTTTTTAGAATCTTGATTGGTACAATTAGAGAAAAATAATAGCAATAGAATTGATGTAATAAAATAGGATAGATTTTTCATAGAATGAGTTTAGAATAGGTAATTTAGAATTGAATACACATGAATTAGCAAATGATTTTTATGATAGTTGCAGGATAATACATTTGAAATAAATACAAAAATACGATACTTCAGGAAAAGGCAAGCCATTTTCCCTACAAAAGAAATTCAAAAATTCATTTCATTATCTTCATTTATCATAAAGATCATATAACCGATAGCTCGGCGAAGCCAAATCATTTACCAATAAGTTCGACGAATTTGTATTTCATCATCTTAAAGGCACAAAAAAAACCTACATTATTTCTAATATAGGTTTTCATTTTTTTTTGAGAATTAATAAAAACTCAATCAAAAAAATAATATTTATGCTTCGGCAGTTTCTGTTCTAGCAACTACTGAAACGAAAGAACGTCTTTTATATCCTTTTTTGAATTGTACTTCGCCATCAATAAGTGAAAATATAGTATGGTCTTTACCAATTCCTACATTTTCTCCTACATGAAACTTTGTTCCACGCTGACGAATGATGATGCTACCTGGTTTGGCAACTTGCCCTCCCCAAATTTTTACACCTAAACGTTTACTTTCCGAATCTCGTCCATTTCGTGAACTACCGACACCTTTCTTGTGAGCCATATCTGTATTGTTTTAAAGTTTGGATTTTATTTTTTCTTTCTATACGTTTATTCTAAAAAACGGATTAGTCAAAATAAAAAAAATGTAAATAAATAAATTAAAACTAAATTAGAATGTCTTTAATCAAGACTTTAGTGAATTGCTGACGGTGTCCGTTTTTCTTTTTATAGCCTTTACGACGTTTTTTCTTAAAAACGATGACTTTATCGCCTTTTACTTGAGCTAAGATTTCTCCACTCACTGAAACCCCAGAGATTTGAGGCTCGCCAATACTAACAGTGCCGCCATCTTCTACCAAAAGAACTTTGTCAAAAGTTACTTCGTCGCCTTCATTTCCTTGAAGACGGTGCGTATAAATGAAACGATCTTTTTCAACCTTGAACTGTTGTCCGGCTATTTCTACAATTGCGTACATGAGATAAACTTTGTTTAAATTACAAATAGAGTGCAAACCTAACACTTTTTATCTACAATTCCAAAATATAGAAGTGAAATAGATAGTTTTTCTTCATTCTATTTAGTTTCAACAAATTAAAACTACTCTAATTTTATTTTCGTTCATTTTAATTTTTTGTTTAATAAATTTCACAAAATTAAACTTTTTCAAGACAAATAAGTTAGCACATTCTATCCTCTACTACTTCATTTTTGCTTATCTACTTCTATTTGTTAATTTTACTTTTTAATTTTTTCTAATTTTATCTAATTCTTAGCTACAAAGACTATTTAAACTTGTTTTTGTGCCTTTTTTTTGGTTAAATTGTGGAATTATTCATAGAACAACAAAATAACGCATTTACTTTTGTTTTTAAAGGCATTTTGACATATTGATTTTATATACTAAGTCAAATCTTGTCATAACTCGTTTAAAGCAAAACTATTTCGAAAACATAACTTTCAGAACAAACCCTATATTACGCATGTCACAGAACGGAAAGACAATTAAACTCACCTACGAAGGCAAAGACTATGAATTCCCTCTTGTTGAAGGAACAGAAGGAGAAGTAGGTATAGATATCGCTACATTAAGAGCAGCAACAGGATTAGTAACCCTTGATCCTGGTTACAAAAATACAGGCTCAACAACAAGTGCAATCACATTTTTAGATGGCGAAAAAGGGATTTTGCGTTATCGTGGTTATAATATAGAAGAACTAGCAGAGAAAGCGAGCTTTTTAGAAGTAGCTTATCTTATCATTTTTGGAGAGCTTCCAGACCAAGCCTCGCTTACAAAATTCCAATCTGATGTTACCAATCATACGCTAATCCACGAAGATATGCGTAAAATATTTGATGGCTTCCCAACTACTTCGCATCCGATGGTTGTTTTGTCTTCACTTATTTCGGTTTTGAGTACGTTTTATCCAGAGTCAATGAAATCAAATCGTTCTCCAGAAGAAGTATATATGTCTATTGTTCGTCTGATTGCAAAAGTACCAACGATTGCAGCGTGGTCTTACAAAAACGAAATGGGACACCCAGTTAATTATCCAGACAATAGCCTTAATTATGGTGCACGTTTCTTAAAAATGATGTTTGCTTTACCTACACAAGAATACGAAATTGACCCTGTAATGGTAAGTGCATTGAACAAAATTTTGATTCTTCATGCTGATCATGAGCAAAACTGTTCTACTTCTACTATTCGTATTGTAGGTTCTTCTTTGGCTAATATTTATGCTTCGGTTGCTTCTGCGACAAATGCGTTAAGTGGTCCTTTACATGGTGGAGCAAATCAAGAAGTTATCGAAATGTTAGAAGCTATTCATAGCAGTGGTGCAACTATTGATGAGTTTATGGAAAAAGTAAAAAATCGTGAAATGCGTTTGATGGGATTCGGACACCGAGTTTATAAAAACTTTGATCCAAGAGCCAAAATCTTGAAAAAAGCATGTGATGATATTCTTTCTAAAATGGGAATTGAAGATCCATTATTAGACATCGCTAAGAAATTAGAAAAAATTGCTTTAGAAGATCAGTTCTTTATCAACAGAAAATTATATCCAAATGTGGATTTTTATTCTGGAATTATCTACCGTGCAATGAACTTACCGACAGATATGTTTACGGTAATGTTTGCAATGGGACGTCTGCCAGGTTGGATTGCTCAATGGAAAGAAATGTTAGAAATGAAACAACCTATTGGTCGTCCTCGTCAGATTTATATTGGCGAAAACGAAAGAAGTTTTGTAGCTATGTCTGACCGAAAGAAAGTAGATCATGCGGATGTTATCCAAGAAGATTTCGTTTAGTAGATAAATATATTTTGAGAATTAACTATAAAACACAAAAAATCCATTTTTCTAATTTAATTTTTAGAGAAATGGATTTTTTTAGCTTTTACAACCAATTATTACAACTTGAAGAAAATCTTAAAAAAAGGGATTTTTGATTCTCAAGAAAGTTCTTTTCTTCTTTACTTCTTCTTTTCTTTCTCTTTCTATTTTTTTCTTCTTAAATCGCTGAAAAGTAATTAGTTGACTTGTTTTTCACTTACCCATTGTTAGCTTCTTCTAATTTGTCAAAGTTTTGATGTAAAGTTTTGAATTCTTCACTTGTCTTATTCACTATTTCTCGACTTGCAATGGTAGCAAAAGCAGAAGTAGGCAAGATGGTAGCCAAAATACGTGCGCCTGCTGCTATCATTCGAGGAGCTGCATCAGTTGCAACCATTCTTGGTCTTCTCTAGAAATGCCTTTCATTTCTACCAAATCATTTATAACAGCAGTTGCTTGATTGTTTTCTACAAAATTAATAACATCAGTTTACATTTTCTCTCAAAACTGACTAGGTGTAAATCCTTTCCATTTAAAATGATACAGTTGATTTCAGTATGAAATTCTATGGTTATATGTTTATCGTCTTTTAATAACATAATCTCTTAATTTTGGTAATACAAAATGGATGAGAAAGTTAATAGATTATGATTTTGTTTAACAAAACTTCTATAATCTAGTTCTAAAATTAATAAACCAAACATTGTTTGATTATTGGTCAGTGTGTTTATTTTTTTTAGTAGTATAATCATTTATAATCATTGGTCTTTTCTATAACTCAAATAAAACTAATCTTTGGCATATATCCTACTTGAATAAACTTAGACAAGACCTATAAAATTTGAGTAATTAAAATTAAATACATAAATTCATAGTTTTTTTATTTATTTTTTTGCATATTTGAAATAATTTAGCTTAACTTATCGTAGCTTAATTAAACTATTTTTTGTTTCTTTGTACATGAATAACTATTAGTCAAAAAAATGGTCAGAACTGAGTTAAAATAAAGCTAAAACAGAATAGTAAAAATAAGTATAGAAGTAGTTAAAGCAATAACAACAAACTAAAATAAAATTTTTGGTGTTGCTATTGTAAAAAGTAAGACTATAAAAAATAATCTGTTAAAATTAGTTTCTATATTGTATCTTAATGTAAATGCACATTTTTTAAGAGAAATTGTTTTGATAGAATAAAAAAATATAAAACAAGACCAAAACCTTGAAACAAATAATCATTCAATGATGTCAGACGTTACAAATTATAATTTCGGAACAGAGCCTTCAATCATCAAAGTAATTGGTGTTGGTGGTGGTGGTGGCAACGCTGTTGCACACATGTATTTGCATGGAATAAAGGGAGTAGATTTTTATATCTGTAATACTGATATTCAAGCTCTTGATTTGAGTCCTGTTCCAAACAAAGTACAGATAGGAAAAACACTTACGCAAGGCTTAGGTGCAGGTGCAAACCCAGAAAGAGGTAGAAGTGCTGCTCTTGAAAGCAAAGAAGAAATAAAGAAAATATTAGGTGAGAACACCAAAATGCTTTTTATTACGGCTGGAATGGGTGGTGGTACAGGTACAGGTGCTGCTCCAGTAATTGCCGAGATTGCACAAAGTTTGGGTGTCTTGACTGTCGGAATTGTAACTGCTCCTTTTAGCTTCGAAGGAAGACCAAAGCGAGTACGAGCCCAAGAAGGTGTGAATGCACTTCGTGAGCATTGTGATACTGTTTTGGTAATCCTAAACGACCGTTTGAGAGATGTGTATGGAAAGGCTTCTATGCGTGAGGCATTCCGTCAAGCAGATAATGTACTATTAAAAGGTGCAAAATCTATTGCAGAAATCATTACCGTTTCGGGTACAATAAATGTCGATTTTGAAGATGTTCGTACTGTTATTCAAGGTGCAGGAGCTGCCGTTATGGGTTCATCTACTGCCGAGGGCGAAAATAGAGCTAGACGTGCAGCCGAAGGAGCTATTTCTTCTCCTTTACTTAATAATACCAATATTTTTGGAGCAAAATATATATTGCTTTCTATTGTTATTGGAAATGAAGAAGAGTTTCAAATGGACGAGCTGGAAGAAGTTACAGATTACGTACAAGAACAGGCTGGTGATGATGCAGAGATTATCTTCGGTCAGGCTACCGACGAAACGCTTGGAGATAGCATAAGTGTTACTATTATTGCAACTGGTTTTGAACATTCAGAAGATTTGCCTCCAGAAAGAGCAGAACGCAAAGTTTTTGACCTTACAAGCAATAAAAGAATCAAAAATAGAATTGAAGTAAAGGATTATGAGAAAAAAGATTTTTTTGGGGATAGAGAAGAAACACATACTACTCAAACGGATAATGGAGTAGAAAATCAAAATCAAGCTGTTGAAGAAACCAAGCCTACTTATACAGAACCTAAAAAAACAGATAAGGTAATATTTAGCTTAGAAGATGATTATTTTAATGAAGATGATTCAAAAAAAAAATAACTAACCAAGCACCGAAGAATACACCTGCTGTAAGTGAGTACGGTTTTATGAATCAGAATTCTCAAAGTATTAATGGTCAGCAAAATACAGATTCTACTAATTCAAAAAATACAGCTATTCATAATCAGATTGCAGAAGAAAGAGCAGAGCAACCAAAACGTGTTGTTCCTGTAAAGAGTCTTTCTGATTTGAGTGATGATGAATTACAAGAGCGTAGAGATGTTCCTGCTTATCTTCGTAGAAATGTAAAGTTGAAAGAAATGCCTCATTCTTCAGAGTCCTCTAATTCTCGCTATAAAGTAGATGAAGATAATGAGCTTTTGGGAGGAAATCGCTTTCTACACGATAATGTAGATTGATTGAGATAATCTAAATATAAACAACACAGAACGCCTTTTTTGAAACAAAGAAGGTGTTTTTTTATAGAGTATTTTTTAGCTCAGAAAATAAAAATCAATCGTATGATATGATTTGAAAACGAGATAAAAATTTAATATATTGAAAGACAATTAATACTACCAAATCTTCAAAACTTATCATTTATGAAAAATCTTATTTATCTCTTCTTTTCTATCTTTCTTTTAATAAACTTCGCTTCTTGTACTTCCACCAAAAAAAATATAAGTACAAAAGAAAAAGAAATCATGGGAAACTGGTACGTAGAACAGCGTATTTCTCCAAAAAGAATGCTCATTAGCTCTAGTTCTATAGTTTCTTACTCTACTTCTTTTGAGGAAACAATAACAAAGGAACAACTATCTAATCTTGATTGGAAGATAGTAAATACAATAAAAATAACTCAATTAGATTTTGTAGAAGAAAAAGATATGTATTTTGGTGTAGTTTCTAAAATAGAAAATGAAAAAGTAAATTATAAAGGAATGAGTATTGAAAACACCAGTAGAGAAGGTATGAAAATGCTATTGGTTTCTGCAAAAGAATTTACAACTGAAAAGGAAGCTCAAAACGATATTCAGAGCATGAAGTTTGTAAAAGTACAACAAGTACCTATGTTTTCAGAAGATTTTGATAATACTTCTTTAAAATCTCCTACACAAATGAGTAAAGAAGAGTACATAACTTTAATTAAAAACATAAAAGGTATAGAACAAGAACTTGTTGCTTATGTAAATACTTTAAAAGAAGCAGGCGAAACAGATTATCAAAGTATTGGAGAATCTCTTATACAAAGCAACTCCAAAAAGTTTATGTATTTGGCAGGTTATGATCCTTATGCTATGGGTGCAGAAAATGCTTTTGAGCAGTTTAATAAAGACCCAGAAATAATGAAATTATTGAATTTAGATAATTGATATGTAAAGTGAGCTTTTAGTTATTCAATGGTTTATTAATTTTACAGACTATTTTACAATTAATTTTTCAAAAATCATCTACATTATGAAAAATCTTATTTATTTATGCTTTTCTACTCTTCTATTTCTTCATTTTTCTGCCTGTACTTCTACCAAAAAAAGTACAGATAAAAGTGATACAGATATTCTAGGAATATGGTATATAGAAAAACCAAATGGAAATACTAGAGTTCAAATAGATGAGAAATTATTTATTTCTGAAGTAGCAGTGGATATTGAAAAATTCAAAGATGGAAATACGGTAAGATTTGAGGTAAAAGACACTATAAAAGTAATGGAAAAACAATTTGTCAAAAATAAAAAGAATCAAAATACTATTTCTATAATTTTGGCTAGACAAAAAGACGAAAAAATTCAGTATAATTCTTTTCTTTTTAGTCAAACAGAAATAAAAGGAATAATGACAGGTTTTGCTGCCACAAATAGTGGTTTTGAAACGATTGAAGAAGCACGAAAAGGAATGAAACAAGCAAGATCCAAAAATATAAATCAAGAACTTTTCTTTTCAGAAAAGTATCTAAAAACTGTTTTTCCTACTCTAAAACCAATGAGTGAAATTACAAAAAAAGATTATATTACAATAGTAAACTATGTTCGTAGTTTTGAAAAAGAGTTTATAGAATTTGTAGCCGAACAAGAAAAGGATTTTATAAGTGGTGCAGATTATCCAATACGAAAAATAGCTAAAAATCTAGCTATAAAAAAATTTTATTTTTTGGGTTATGATCCCTATAACTTACCAGAAGATGGCAATTATCTCAAAAAATTTGAAGGTGATAAAGATATTGAAGAACTCAATAATATAGAGAGTGAAATAAAATTTTGACAAAGAATATGCTCAAAGTAAATTTTACTTCAAGCATATTTCTTCATTTATTATATCAAATCTTACTTAAATAATTTCTTCCAAGAAGGTCTTTTTGGTATATGATTTTTTCCCCTTACAATTTCATCTCCTGATGTTATTTCATCTCCCATTAGTCCAGCAATAGGTTCTAATTCTTTATAGTTCTGACAAACAATTTTCAAAATTGCAGCTAGAGGAATAAACAAAACCATTCCAGATAAGCCCCAAACAAATCCTCCAGCTACCAAGGAAAGAATTGCAGCTAATGGATTCAGACTTACTTCGCCACCAATAATTTTGGGAGTAAGAAAATTACCCTCTAAAAACTGAACAGCCCAAAAAGCAATCAAAACATACAAAGCTGTCGTCGGACTATGATTCATAAGAGCATAAAGAGCAGGTAAAAGTGCACCAATTCCTGTTCCAACATAAGGAATAATAGCCAAACAAGCAGCCAAAAAGCCAAAAAAGAAGGGAGAATCAACTCCAATAATCCAAAGTGCAACGCTATCTAAAATACCAATTATAAAAATAATAGTTAGTAAACCACCAATATATTTTTGTCCTACTTGTTGTACGTCTCTTAAAAGATGCGTAAAAGAAACACGATAATCATGATGTACAAAACGCAACAATACCTTACGTATTCCTGTGCGATACAAAAGCAGTAAAAAAACGTAAATTGGCACAAGTATTAATCCTGAAAAGAAATTACTAGTTTGATTGAGCGTACCTGAAAGAAAAGAACTCCCAGAGTTAGAAAGCCATTTCTTAGATTGGTTGAGCAAACTCTCATCATCTAATTTTGAATTGGGAACAATTTTGTTGTACCTCTCTATTCCCTGATGGACAAGCTCTAATAATTTACCTCTAAAATCTTCAAACTCACTCACAATACTAACTACTTGCGTTGAGAAGAAATAAAACAAACCAAAAAGACCAGCTACCACAATAAAAAAACAAATAAGGATACTCAAAACACGAGGCAAACCCTTGTTTTCGAAGAATTTACAAAATGGATAAAGGATAAAAGAGATTAAGACAGAATAAGTAAAAGGAATCAGAAGCCCTCTTGCTTCTATAATTGCAAAAACAAAAAGAACTAAGAAAGCAACAATATAAAATGCCGTCTTTATCGAAAAAGGAAGTTTTGTGGATTGGATAGTATTGTCCATAGAGATTAGAGAATGGAGATTAAAAAATAGAGTTTAAAAAATTATATCTCAAATAAAGATAGTAAAACAAGTAGAGATAGAAAGCACAAATTTAATCAAAAAAAGCAAAATATAATCATACAACTACATTTTGCTTTTTATGTTAAATGAAACTTAAAATTAAATTAACTATTTTTCTTAGTTTTTTTAAAAAGGTAAACGATAACTAGAAAGCTGTACAAAAAACTCAGAAACAGCACTTGGAATAAGTATTGCACTAATCACAAAACCAGCCACAGCTCCGTATAAGTGAGCCGAATGATTGATATTATCATTTGAGTTTTTACTCTGATAATAGGAATAAACTACATACAAAGTTCCCAAAACAAAGGCAGGAATAGGAATTGGAATCAATAATAAAAACAAATCATTAGTAGGTTGAAATAAAATAGAAGCAAAAACAATTGCCGAAACTCCACCAGACGCACCTAAAGAGCTATACGCAGGCATATCTTTGTATTTGAAATAAGAAGGCAAATCGGAAATAATAATGGCAATTAAATAAACTCCCAAGAAAATAGCAGAACCCCAAAAATCACCGTAGTTTTTTGTATAGACTCTCTCCACTACTCCTCCAAAGAAGAAAAAAGTAAGCATATTAAAACCTAAATGCGACCAGCCACTATGAATAAACCCAGAGGAAAGCAAACGATAGTATTGTTTATTGGTATGAGCCAAAAAAGGATTATGCAATAATTTGGCTTGCAATTCTGAATTAGTAAATCCTAAAACGCTAATAATAATTGTAATAACTAAAATAGCTAAAGAAACAGAAATATCCATTGTGTATAAATTTTGGTACAAATGATTATAAAATAAATTTTGAGTAATTAAATTTAACGAAAAAAATACTGGTTTAGTTGGAAAAACATTATTTTTGGCTGATTTTAAGGGAATTTATAAAATACAATCTTACAAAAAAAAAGAGTACGAAGAATAAAACAATGTATATACGAAACACTCTGAAAAAGAACACGTTAAGTAGATAAAACGATAGCTTTACTATTATCTTTTAAGAATTGTTTATAGGATTTTTTTTAGTTATAGAATTTTAAATTTTAGAAATATTTTAAGTGAAAGTTTAAGGTATTTATTACAAATAAAAATCAGAGTTGTGAAAGAAACACTATACAGAAGTATTTTGAAGGGAATAAGTTGGAGAGTATTTGCTACTATAGATACTATTTTTTTAGCTTGGTTAGTTACAGGTCAGTTTGATGATGCACTTAAAATAGGTCTAGGAGAAGTTTTTACAAAAACATTTCTTTATTTTTTACACGAGAGAGCTTGGAATAGTATCAAAGAAAGTAATAATCGTTTTCTTTCTCGTGGCAAAAGTTTCATAAAAGGAATAAGTTGGAGAGTTTTGGGTACGATAGACACATTCTTGATTGCTTTCTTTTTCACAGGACATTCTTTTGCAGCTTCACAAATTGCAGCCTTTGAAGTAATCACAAAAATTGCACTTTATTATTTCCACGAGCGAGTTTGGGAACGGGTTATGTGGGGTAAATTAGACCGAACGCCTCACTCTACAACTGTTGAAGATTGTATAAATTGTCAGTAAACAATCTATTTTAGGATGATACTAACCCACAAGAACCACCTATTTGATTATAGTAATTAGATACATTTTGTTATCTACAAAAAGTAGTTTTAAAAAGATACAAATTCTATTTCTCTCTCTTAGTAACGTAAATTAAATAAACTGCTATTTTTGAATTATTAATTCATTGATAATCAACAAGTTAAATTCGTAATTAGCTTCGCTGCTTTAGCAGGTCGTAATTTTTAATTCGTAATTGATCCATATTTTCAAATCTTACTCTACTTTATTAAAAAAACAAAGTATTTTTGTGTGTTCATTCTCTTAGTACTCTACTTTATACTTTTATTTTTTATGAATTCTATCTTATTACATCAAAAAACAGCACTTTTTAAGCAGCTCGCTTTCAAAGAAGGTTTTTTACATTGTGGAATAAGTAAAGCTGCTTTTTTGGAAAAGGAAGCCAAAGATTTGGAAAAATGGCTTACTCAAGGAAAAAATGGACAAATGCAATGGATTGAAAACTACTTTGACATTCGTCTTGACCCTCGTCTTTTGGTTGATAATGCAAAATCAGTTCTTACGTTTGCCTATAATTATTATCCTCCCATTTTATTAAATCAAGAAGACAATTACAAAATATCAAAATATGCCTACGGTAGAGATTATCATAAAGTAATCAAAAAGAAATTAAAACATCTTATAAATCATTTAAAAGAAGAATTTGGAGATTTTAATGGACGTGCTTTTGTAGATTCTGCTCCTATTATGGAGAAAGTTTGGGCTAAAAAAAGTGGAATTACATGGCAAGGAAAACACACTAATGCTATTAATCCAAAGACGGGAAGTTTTTTTTTCTTGGCGACTTTAGTTCTGGATATTGAATTAGAATACGATATACCTACAAAAGACCGTTGTGGAAATTGCACTTTATGTTTAGATGCCTGTCCGACTGATGCACTTTCTTTAGAAAATCCTTATCAAATTGATGGAAGTAAGTGTATTTCTTATTTTACCATAGAATTGAAAGATAAAATTCCAGTAGAAATGAACGGAAAATTTGAAGATTGGATTTTTGGTTGTGATATTTGTCAAGATGTTTGTCCTTGGAACAAACGCAAATCAGCTCAAATGCCACATAATGAAAATGATTTTCTACCTTCTGATAGGTTACAACACATGAAAAAGAAAGATTGGGAAGAACTTACACATGAACTTTTTGATGAACTTTTTTTGGGAACAGCCATAAAACGCACTAAATTTGAAGGATTAAAGCGAAATATTAATTTTGTGAAAAAGCAATAGAAAATTTTAACTATCTGTTAGCAAAAAAATAACTTTTCTACCAATTAAAATAAGTGAGGTAGAAAAGTTATAAAAATAATTTTTGTAGGTAATACATACTAAAAAAATGCTATATTAAAACTTGAAACTTCAAGTCTAAAAAATTAAAAATGTATCAAATAGTTCTTGGCTAAGTATATGTATAAAAATTGAAATGGAATAATCTAAAAAACAAATTAAGCCATTACCCTAGAGGTAGCAAAACAGCGTTGTAAAATATCTGAATAGGTTTGTCCGAATTGAGAAATTGCCCAATTACGAAGTTCAAATACTTCATTTGAAGTAAGGAGTGCTATTGTTTTGCGTAGTTCTTTTTCAAAAAGTGATTTAGAAAAACTGACCTTTTGAATAATTATTTTTTGATACTCTAACATAAGCGAAAAAAATTTAATGGTGAGTGTTTATTATTTGTGTGTTGTTTATCAAATTATTATCTTATTTTAATAAAGTATTAAATAAGAAATTGAATAAATAGTGATAAGTTTGGCTCGTTAAACTCGCTTTAGCTTACAATTTATTAAAAAATTTATTAACTTGATAAATCATACAAAACCTACCAGTAGAACGAAAAAGAAGTGCTTTCGGTTTATGGTAACAGTACTAATTCAAGTTAAAAATTGAGTAAATTGTATTCAAACATCTTATTCTATTCTGTAAAATTTAATATGTACCAAAATACATTTTTTTTAATCAAAAAACAAATCTAATTCTTAATTAAGTAGTAGTTTTAGAAAATTTATTATTTAGATAATTTCTAGTTGTGATTCCATCAATACATACAGATTAAAATTTTAGTTATGCGTAAAACTTTCAATGAAATAATTATGAATCAGTTGATTACCAGTAGATTAAACTTTATTATATTTTGTTTTTTTATAGGAATTATTATTCCTCAAACTGCCCTTTGTCAAGAGATAACTCTCCAAGTAGGAGCTACAACTATTGGTCTAAATGAAGATTTTGAGGTTACAGTTACAATAAAAAATGGAGACTTGAAGAATTATTCTGATTTTCCTAAAATAAATGGAATGGATAAGGCGGAAATATATACTTCACAGTCAATAAATTTTGTAAATGGTCAGGTTTCCAAAACCCAAGCTGTTACACAACGTTACCGAGCTTCACGACAAGGCACGTACTTTTTACGTCCTTTTGATATGAATATCAATGGAGAAAAAGTGCGTCATGCAGGAGCGAGTATTGATGTAAAAGGCAAATCCACCACTACAAATCCGTTTGATAGTTTTTGGGGCAAAACTGAAAATACTGAATATGTTTCGGTAAAAGATGATGCTTTTTTTGCTATTACAAGTAACAAAAAAAATCCTTATACAGGTGAGGGTTTTACAATTACAATGTCATTTTATGTCTCTGTTTCGAATCGTGCCACACTTAATTTTTATGAATTAGGAGAACAAAAAGTTGAAATATTAAAGCAAATTAGACCAAAAAATACGCTGGAAGAAAATTTTAATATTATTCAACCTGTTCCAGAAATGGTAAAGATAGCAGGGAAGGATTATCGTCAATACAAAATATATCAAGCCGTTTTTTATTCTTTGAGTCCTCAAAAAGTATCTATTCCTGCTATTCCTTTCAAGATGGTAAAATATGATGTCGCCGTTAATTCACAAAGTATTTTTAATCAAATGAAGGAGAATATCAAGACCTATTATAGTGAGCCTATTTCTATTGATATAAAGGAATTACCTCCTCATCCGCTAAAAGACCAAGTGCCTGTAGGAAATTATATTTTGAAAGAAAGAATAGAAAATAAAGACCTCAAAACGGGACAAAGTGTACAATATCAATTCAGAATTGAGGGAGAAGGAAATTTGTCAGTTATTGAAAAACCAAAACTTCCAAAAACAGGTAATTTTGATTTTTACGAGCCTACAATTTCTGAAATGTTACGACGAAATAATAATGCTGTTTATGGAACGAAAGATTTTAATTATTATATTATTCCAAATGAGCCAGGAATTTATCCAATGAAAGATTATTTTAGTTATATATTTTTCAATACCAAAAAAGGGAATTATGATACGCTTGCTTCACAGATTACAGTAAATGTAACAGGAGAAAGCAGAAAAAATGCCTCTATTGCAAGTGCTGATTTGGGTTCGTTTTATGATAGAATAAATGAAGAAAGCAATACTTTGAGAAGTAGAAACGAAATAACTTGGGAAAAATATGGAATTAATGGAATTGCTGTATTACTGGTTTTAGTTTTGGGTTTGAGTATTTTTATAGGTAAAAAAATTCGTCAGCGAGACTTAGATAGAGAGAACTAAAGTCGGACTTTCTTCATACCCACGAATAACTTTGTGGGTTTAATTCTTTTTTATTGTGCTAGTTATTTAAGGTAGAGAGAGGACACCATTTCATTAACTTGATATTTTGAAATAAATTTCTATAAAGAACTACTTTTTAGGAATAAGAATTAAATAAATTGCTAGTTTTAAAATTATGGCTAATTGGTATTCAATTAACTAAATTCGTAATTTTTAATTCGTAATTGCTATTTACTTTGAATCTCCAATTTATTTGAAATATAAAATATCAGTATAGAGAAAAGGGGAATCAGAGGAGAGAAGAAAAAACGAAGCAGGTTTTCGGATAAATTGAATAAAAAACGAGTTTCGAAAAACTTATAAGTTAATGTCAAGATTACGATGAATATATAGATTGAGAAATGTATAATTAGTACTCTTCTCAAAATTAGACGAGAATTAAAAGCCAACCAAATAAGTATAGCATTTAGGATAATAAATAAAATACTTACTATTCCCATATCCAAAACAGAAATAAAAGGGAGATTCGGAAAAAGGTTTGAAACAAAACTAGCCAATCGCATACGGTTCATTCCTAAAAAAAACCATAGAAGGAAAAGTAAAATTATACCGAAGATACGAAGAAAAGAAAGTATTTTTTTTTGCAATTTAATAACCTTTAAAAAATTAGATTTGTTGTTTTTTTAAACTTGGAATCATAAATTTATTTACCCAAATCATCCAAATCCAAAAAGTAACTCCATAAACAATAAAAGTAAATAAATAATGATGATTAAAGTCCACACTTCCAGGATAATATTTTACATTCAACGTAAGTGCAGCAATACGAATGACATTGAGCAGAAAAATAACGACAATTCCCAAAGGAATAAATAAAAGTTTTGGTTTAATAGAAACAGGAGTAGCCAAAATAAAGGAAGCAAATAATGCAAAAAGTGCAAGTCCGTTGCAAGGAGCTCCCACAGAAACACAGCTTACAGAACCCAGAGAAACCGTATGAGGCAAAACTTGATAAGTAGCATCAAAATCAAACCAAGTCAATACTTCTGTACTACTTTTTCCTACCCATTCTATCAAAATCCTATCAATAGAAGTATTTTCTGCTAAATAAAGTTCGTACAATACATACCAACCTCCATAAATGACTACAAACAAAATTACGAAACGAGTAACTGGATTTTTCATTTTTTCTAAAAGGAATTATTTTTTTGAAATAGAAATATACAAAATAAAATAGCTATTCAGTTTTCTCTATATTACCTTTTTGATAAATTAAGAAAAATTTGAATAGCTATTTTTATAAAATTAAACGGCATCGTTAGTAGGAAAAACAGGTTGTATAACGCTATGTTAGGACTAGACAGATTTCAAAAATGAGTTTTGAGCTTTTGAGTAAAAAATGAAACTAAATACATTGTTTAATAAGTTTTACTATAAACTTCGACAGGGTTAAAACCCTGTCCAATTTATAATTCAGGATTATTTTCTTCAATTGAACAGGGTTTTAACCCTGTTTTATGTACAAAAACAACCTAAAACTTTTTAAACAGTGTACTAAATCTATGTTTGAAAAAGACTTATGATTTAGTTACCTTTATGTTTTTTGATTCTTAGTAATTCTAAATTATTATTTTATATAATGTCTATCTCAATAAAAAAACTAACTCCTATTTCTACTTTTGATAACTCATTAATTGAAAGCATCAACGAATTTCTTTTTAAGCATTTAGAACAGTACGGCGACCCAAAAGCTGACATCAGAAAAGCAATGGAGTATTCTCTTTCAAAAGAAACTGGAAAAGGAGGATATATTTTTTATGCCTTAGAAAGTGATGAAAAAGACGAAAATGGAAATGAGAAAATTGTTGGTGCAACCGTTATTAATGAAACAGGAATGGAAGATTATATTCCAGAAAATATCTTGGTTTATATTGCCGTCGATGGCTCACAAAGAGGAAAAGGAATTGGTAAAAAAATAATGAAAGAAGCAATGGAAAACGTAAAAGGTTCGATTGCATTACACGTAGAACCAGATAATCCTGCCAAGAAACTCTATGAAAAGTTAGGTTTTACAAACAAGTATTTAGAGATGAGATGGAAGAAATAAGTGTTAGGACATGGGAAATAGATATTGGGAATTAGGGAATGAAAAAATCATAATTGTGTTTTCATTCTCTTAGTTTTCCTCTTCATATCTCTGTGGTTCAAAATGTATTTGTATTTTAAAATGTATTTAGTACACTGTTTAATAAGTTTTTTTTAATGAAAATAGTGATATTTTATACTCCACCGTCAACGAGGCTTTGCCGTCGTTGAGATTTTTGAGAAATAATCCTCATTGACGGCGAAGCCTCAACGACGGTAGAAAATATCGCAAAACTTATTAAACGCTGTATTTAGCCTCGCTGCTTTATCAGATTTCACTCTCTGTGTTCTCTGTAACTCTATGTTCAATAAAATGTATTCTTATGATAAAAACTCGTCAAAGCCTTCATAAAATAGCCGAACTTTCTAATCAAGAATATAAAACTGCTGAGTTTGTAGTTGATTTTATTCAAAAATGCAATCCGAGTTCCATTCATCAAAACATAGGAAATACAGGAATTATAGCCATTTGGGAAAGTGAAAAATTTGATGCAATCAAACACAAAACGATTGCTTTTCGTGCCGAACTTGATGCTTTGCCTATTCCAGAACCGAATATTTTTGAGTACAAATCTATTCATAATGGAGTTTCTCACAAATGTGGACACGACGGACACATGACCATTTTGTTAGGTGTTGCAGAATACTTGAAAGAGAATTTTGATAAAATAAGTAAAGAAAACAATAAAAGAATAATCTTACTTTTTCAACCTGCCGAAGAAACAGGAGAAGGAGCTTTACAAATGCTAAAAGATGAAAATTTCCAAAAATTGAATCTAAAAATTGACTACTTTTTTGCACTTCATAATATTCCTTCTTATCAAAAAAATCTAATTGTTTGTAGAGAAAACACCTTTGCAGCAGCTTCCACAGGGATAATTATTGAATTTGAAGGAAAAACCTCACACGCTGCCGAACCACAAAATGGAATTAATCCTGCTTTAGCTTTAGCAGAACTAACTCAATTTCTCTACTTTTTATCAGAAAAAGTAATAAAAGAAGAAGAAAATAAAGATTTTGTATTAGTAACTGTTGTAGATGCAGTTTTGGGAGAAACGTCAAGAAAATCATTAGATGAAATTGCTTTCGGAATTTCTCCAGCAAAGGCACGAATTTGTGCTACTTTAAGAAGTTATTTAGACGAAGATTTACAACTTCTTTCTCAAAAAACAGAACAAAAAGCACAAGAATTATCCAAGAAATACGATTTAAAACTCAAGATTAGCTATTCAGAAAAATTTGCAGCCACTACCAATACACCCAAAAGTGTAGAATTGATTAAAGAAGCCGTTAAAAAGTTAGGTTTAGCGTATCAAAATAAAGAAAAACCGTTCAACTGGTCAGAAGATTTTGGGCAGTTTACGCAGCGTTTTGAGGGAGCAATGTTTGGCTTAGGTTCAGGAAAAAATACACCAGAATTACATCATTCTAATTATGATTTTCCTGATGAAATTACGCAAACTGGAATAAATATGTTTGTTAATCTAATGGAAAAAGTAGAATAGTTTAGTTGTTAGTGTATTTATATTTCCCTAATTCCTAATCTCCATTCCCTAATTCCCAATTCCTATTCCCCAATTACTTTTGGCGTTCTGAAATAATCAGAGTCTTTCTTAGGGGCACTTTTGAGAGCTTTTTGGTGAGAAAGAACATCTTTTATCTCATCATTTCTCATTACATTTACTTCTTCTGAAATATGAGTAAGTGGTTTTGTATCTTCTGTATCAATTTCATTAAGCTGTTCTACCCAACCCAAAATTTCATTTAGATTATCAGCCATTTCTATTTTGTCTTCTTCCGAAAATTCCAAACGGGAAAGGTGTGAAATATCCTCAATTAGTTTTTTATCTACAATTACTTTCATTTCTTGATAGTGATTAACTTTTAGTGATTAGTGATTAGTTTTTGATAAATCACTTAATTATATCTCAAAAGTACGAATTTTTCTTATAGTATTTTACTAACAAGAAGAAGAACTGTATTTTCATTCTCCATTTCCTAAATCCCAGCCCCCACTTCCTGCAACTGTTCAGCTAAAGGTAAATCAAATATAAAACTTGTTCCTTTGTTCTCTTGACTTTCTACGCTTATTTTTCCTCCGTTTGCTTCTACAAAATCTCTACACAAAAGAAGTCCTAAACCAGTTCCAGCTTCATTATTTGTTCCTTGTGTGGTAAAATGATCCTCTTTTTTGAATAGTTTATTTACATTCTCTTTGCTCATTCCAATTCCTGTATCCGTTACTGCAATGGTTACCACATCATTTTTTATGTGCGATGAAACTGTAATTTTTCCGTTTTTATGAGTAAATTTCAGTGCATTTCCTACCAAGTTTCTCAAAATCACATCTATTTGATTGGGGTCTGCAAAGGCTTGTACTTTTTTATCTATTCGGTTTATAATTTCTATTTCTTTACTTTCAGCAAGCGATTTGAAGAATTTCTGTTGATTTTGAGCAATTTTATTTAGATTAATTTTTTCTGGAATAGGTTTCAATCCTTGCATTTGTACTCTTGACCATTCCAAAACATTGTTGAGCGTTTCTAAATGGTGGTCAACCGAAATTTTCACTTCTGCTGCCAGCGTCGTAACTTCCTCCAAATCCAATGCACCATAACGAATAAGTGTTAAATATCCATTGACAGAGGTAAAAGGAATGCGAAGGTCGTGCGAAATAATGGAAAATAATTTATCCTTAACACCATTACTCGCCTTTAACTTATCTCTCTGATTTTCTACTAACGATTTTTGAGTTTCTAATTCTTCTTGTTGTTCTTCTAATAAAATGGCTTGTTCTTGTAATTGATTACGTTGTTCTGCTAAATCTTTATTTTTTTCTTGTGTTCGGATATAAAAATAAAACAAAAGTCCACTAACAATAAAAATAAAAAAAGCGATTAAAAGAGCTGTTTTGGTAGCTGCTTCTTGTTCTTGAATACGTAGTCTTGTTTCAGCACGTTCGGCATTTGTTTTTTCTTCCATGAGCTGAATGCCAATTCTTGTTTGGTATATTTCCTGTCAGTTCATTCAAACTATCTTTTGATTTCAACAGTTTTGTTACTTTGTTGTAACTCAAGATTTTTATTTATTAACTCTAAGTCTACTTTTTTGTTTCTCAAGTGCTAAGTATATCTGCTTTTAGTTTTTCTTCATACTAACTCTTCTGAAACCTTTGCAATTTTTTGTTTTTGCACAAGTTCATGAAACGTCTTATACAAATTAAAATAATAGATTTTTTTCTCTCCATTTCCTGCTTTTTCATAGGTTTCGGCAAGCATTCCATAACAACTTCTCATCTGTTCAATATCATTCATTTCTTGCGCTAAACCTAGATGCTTCTTCCAAAAATTTAGCTGATTCATCGTATCTTTTCAAATTATTAAGAACAACCGAAATATTGATAAGTGATGAAATAATGGTAACATTATTCGGAATTTTTACGTCTTCCTTCTAGGGTTTTCTTAAAAAAATAAAGCGAAGAATCATACTTTGCCAAATCAGCATAAATCATAGCAAGGTTGCTATAAATGCCATACATTCCACTCTGATTATTTACTTTTTTATTAAAAATTAATGAATGCTGAAAGTAATTAATCGCAGGACGCAACTCTTTGGCTTCCCATTTTATTAAGGCTGCTTTATTCATAAAATCGCTTGCCCCTCAATAATCTCCTTGTACTTCTTTTTCTTTAGACATAGAAAGATATTTTTCAACACTTATTTTCTTTCCATCTTTTGTGTATTCATTTTGTGCAAAAGAAGAATTAGGAAAAAAAGTTGAAAATTGAAGAATAAAAAGAAAGAAGAATAAAAAAGGTAAAAGGTTTTTCATTAATTTGATACTAATAGAAAGAATATTTTTAAGAAATCAGATTGAACAAGTAGTTTTGAGTTCTTCTTCTTTAAAGATAGGATTTTACTAACTAAAATACAAAATTGATTATATTATTTAGGTAGATAGGACTTTCGCAAGTCTCTTGTATATCAAAATTTCATTTTGTTTTCTGCATTTTAGAAAGGACAACGCATGCGTTGTCCCTACACAACTACTATTTTTACAAAACAAAATTCTGTCAGTTTTCTGAATTGCGAAAGTTCTAGTAGAGTGGGAAAAGACATATTTTTTTCCTACAACTTAAAACAGCTAAATCAACAAAACAAAAAATCCATTTTCCTAAAAGCTAATTTAGAAAAATGGATTTTTAATATATTATGAAGGTTTTAAAAATTAAGCTTTTTCAAACTCAACTTTTTTACCTTTAATTTTAGATTTGTTCATTACTCTGATGATATTATCAACGTCAGATTGTGGTACTTCTACAAAAGATTCTTTTTCATTCACACGAATAGAACCAATTTTATCGCCACGCATTCCTGTTTCTCCTGCAATTGCTCCCAAAATATCACCTTTACGTACATTTTCAGTTGCACCCAAATCAATACGTAAACGAACCATATCAGTACGGTCGCCACGGTCTTTGTAAGAAGGACGGCTTCCTCTATCATTACGGTCGTTTCTGTCATTATTTCTTTCACGTCCACCTCTATCATCACGACGAGAAGAATTACGGCTTCCTCTATCATTTCGTCCACCACCTCTACGCTCGTTTCTTCCTCCTCTATCGTTTCCACCACGTCCATCTCTTCTTCTATCTCTAGTATCAAAAATTTCGGCTTCTGAAAGACGGTCAGTTGGTTTGTTTGAAATTTGTAGGCTCAAAACAGCAGCAGCTACTTGTTTTGGAGTAATGCCTTCTATTTCCAACATTTCAATAAGAGCTGTAAAACCTTCTAATTCTTCAGCTTTTTTCTCATTATTGATAGTTGCTTTCAAGTTTTCCATAAAACGCATTTGCTTCTTTGCCAAAACTTCGTCTTGTGTAGGAATTGTTCCTTGAGAAATTCTAGACTTTGAATAACGTTCAATATCATTCAGACGATATACTTCTCTACGACCAGAAATAAATGTAATCGAAACACCTTTGTTACCAGCACGACCTGTACGACCAATTCTATGAACATAATATTCAGGGTCTAAAGGCACATCATAATTAATAACAGCTTCTACGCTATCTACATCAATTCCACGAGCTGCAACATCTGTCGCAACCAAAATCTGAACACGACCTGTACGGAATTTATTCATTACCAAATTACGTTGGTGCTGTGCCAAATCTCCGTGTAATGCTTCTGCTGTATATCCTTTTTGAATAAGCGTTTCGGCTACTTCGTCAGTTCTCTGTTTTGTATTACAGAAAATAAGCATTGATTCCCAACCATTATACGCCAACAAACGAACTAAAACATCAGTTTTGTAATTCGGATTGATTGCCAAAAATGACTGCTCAATATTATCACTTGTAAGTTCTTTGCTGATTACCTTTACAATTTCTGGATTGTTTTGGTATTTTTTAGCGATTTGAAGAATTGGTTTAGGCATTGTAGCCGAGAACAAAACAGTTTGGTGTTCTGTCGTAATTTCTTCTAAAATAAGTTCAATATCTTCTTTGAATCCCATATTAAGCATCTCATCAGCCTCATCCAAAATTACGTTTGTAATTTCTTCCAACTTTAATGTTCCTCTTTTTATATGGTCAATTGTACGCCCTGGTGTTCCTACAACGATTTGAACACCTCTTTTTAGGTTACGGATTTGTTTTTCAATAGATTCTCCACCATAAATAGCAGTTACGAAAATATCTTTACGGTATTTGGCTAATTTTTCTAATTCTCCTGCTACTTGAACGGCAAGTTCACGAGTAGGACACAAAATAATTCCTTTTGGTAATCTTGAATTTGCTTCAAACTCACTATTTGCATTTGCTTTGATAATTCTTTCGATAAGAGGAATACCAAATGCAGCCGTTTTTCCTGTTCCTGTTTGTGCTTGTCCGATTACATCTCTTCCTTCTAATAAAAAAGGAATTGCTGCTTCTTGAATGGGTGAAGGAGTTTCAAATCCCATTGCTTCAACGGCACGTTTTACTTCGTCAGACAAATTCATGTCTGCAAATTTGAGCTTTCCGTCTTCTTTTGACTGCACTTCTTTTGATGGAGTTTCTTTTTCTGGCGTTTCTATCATTTTTTCTACTTTTGCTATTGTTTCTACTTCTTGTATTTCTTCTACTTTTTTAGGTGTTTTTGTAGTTTTCGCTTTCACAACTTTTTCCTTTGCAACCTTTTCTTTAGTTGATTTGGTTGGTTTAGTTACTTTCGCTTTTGTTGTTTTTGCTTTCGTTGTCTTCTTTTCAGCTATTGTTTTTGTTGTCTTTTCCATAAAGAAAATATAATAAATTATATGGTATAAAATAATTGTAGAAAGCAACTCAAAAAAACGAATAAGCAGACGGTCAGAGGTATCAATTTAGATAAACGGATTGCGAAACTAATCTAGTAAAAAAGATAAATACAATAAACTCATGCTACATAAATAGTATGTATGCAGAACTTTATTTATAGTTTATAGTCTATTTTTTTTAGAGAATTAAACAAATACGATAGTATATCAAGTGTTGATAAAATCAAAAGACGAAACCTAGATGACTTTGAGGTTTGTGCTAAGTGAGAAGCTTTTGTGGGAGGCGTTGAACGGTTTGTTTTGTGATTTGAAACTTAGTTTTATTATTATTTTTAATAAAATTAAATTTCACAACGCAAGCTAACTCAACAAAGACTTCTTATGTAGTGAACAGAAAAGAGGTACGTATTAATTATAATTAACAGATTTAAAGTTATAATTTCGTAATTATTTCAGTTTGTACTTTTAAATCAAAGTTTTCTATATTTCAATAGTTAAATTGTTTGTTTAATGAATATATTATAATACATCATTATTTCAACATTTAACTAGACGCAGTAGCTTAGGCTTTTTCCTATGGCTTTCTTTAACGAGTTGCAAAGGTAGGAAATGTTTTTTTATGAACCTAACTTTTCGCAAAACTATTTTTGAAAATAACTCAAGTAACTAATTCTTAGTTGCAGAGCAACGTAACCTTTGTAGATTTACGTATAATGAAGTAATTTAGAGCAACAGAGTTGCGAAACCTTGTCATTTTCAACTTCTAAACTTTGAGTTACGCTACTCTGTAGCTGAAATTCAATCCATAAGTAGCTGAACAAAATAAAAATGACTTGAACTTATTGGTAAATGATTTTTATGATCTGTATGATGAATGAAGATAAATACAATAAAAATTGAATGAGTATATTAAATAATAATTAGTAATTGCAATTTTATTTATCTTAAAAATCACTCGCTAATCAGTTATATATATTATTAATTTTGTACGACTACTTAGATAATTAAAAAAATGAACCTAGAATTATTCTTCAACAAACCTTCTCTATCCAATTTTGATGGACAAAACCATAAAAATACGTGGTTTGAAATCTTAACAGGTAATTTTTCGGCTGATACTTCGTGGCAAGATGCCGAAATTGCTCTTATTGGAGTAGATGACAAAATTGGTTCTGAAAATAAATCAATGCTCAATGCTGCTGACGCTGTTCGTCAAAAATTGTATCGTTTGCAGAAAGGACGAGCGCATAAATATAGTATCGTAGATTTAGGAAATTTGAGATTGACAGAAAATGAAAGCGAAAATAAAGAGCGTTTGAGCGAAGTGTGTTATAGATTACTACAAAAAAATGTCTTGCCAATTATTATTGGAGGAAGCCATGATTTGACATTAGCACAGTACGAAGCCTATAAGCCATTAGATAAAATGCTTTCGCTTTTGTGTGTTGATGCAAAGATTGATTTAGATATCAACAGTAACTCTTTGGCTGATAGTTTTATGGATAAAATCTTAAAATTACAGCCCAATTATTTATTTAATATTACACATTTGGCGAGTCAAGAATATTTGATTCCGTTGGATTTTATAAAATTATATCAAAAACTAAACTTTGATGTCATTGGAGTTGGAAAAATTAGAGACAAACCAGAAGAAATAGAACCCTTAGTAAGAACAGCCGATTTATTGAGTTTTGATTTGAGTGCCATTCGTGCAGCCGATGCAGCAGGAAACAAACTCGCTCAACCTTTTGGACTTTCGGCAGAAGAAGCAACTCGTATTTGTTGGTATGCAGGAAATAATGTTCAAATGACTTCGATAGGATTTTATGAATATAATCCCGATTTGGATTTGTATGGACATACAGCAAGTATTATTTCGACGATGATTTGGTATTTTGTAGAAGGATTTTATAACCGTCAAGCTGAATATGATTTTGGAAGTCCTTTTTATATCAAATATTTGGTTGCAATGGGAGGCAGAACGGATTTTATGATGGTTTTTTATAAAAGTAAATTGACTGATAAATGGTGGTTAGAAGTTCCTGCTCCTAATTTTGATACTCATTCCGATGATGAGTTAGATGAAAATCCGTATCAACGTCCTTCCATTATTCCATGTAGTTATAATGATTACCAACAAGCAAATAGAGGAGAAATGCCAGAGCGTTGGATAAAAATGTATAATCGTTTGTTTTAGTTTGGAAAAATCTAAATTCGATAATTTTACGTATTTTTAGAGAAAGCAACCTACAAGAAATATAAACAGTAAAATCAAAAAGAATATGATTACTTCATTAGACCAATTAGACTTTCAAAAAACGTATTCGTATGCAGACTATTTGAGTTGGCAATTTGATGAATTTGTTCAAACTTATAAAAGGCAAAATAATGCCTATGTCTGCTCCTACTCGTGTTCATCAAAAAATTTCAATGAATTTGAGTCGAATTATGAGCAATTATTTACTACAAAATAATTTAACATTGTGAAGTTTATGCAGCACCTTTTGATGTTCGTTTGCTCAAAAATCCGTATGAAACTTCAGAAGATAGAATAGGAAAAACAGACAAACAAATTTATACGGTTGTGCAACCTGACTTGTGTGTAATTTGTGATTTAGAAAAATTAGATGATAAAGGGTGTAAAGGTTCGCCAGATTTGATTATTGAAATTATATCAGATGGAAATGCTAAAAATGCAAAATACGATATAGTAGATAAATTTGAAATTTATGCAGAAAATGGTGTTCCTGAATATTGGATTGTCCGTCCAACCGAACAATCAATTCAAAAATTTGTGATAGATGTAGATACAAATGAATATCAGTTTAGAGGAATTTTTGCTATAAATAGTACCATTACCTCATCGGTTTTGCCAAATTTAGAGATAGAAATAAATGACGTTTTTAGAGATAGAAATAAATCATAATCAAATTTAGAATTTACCAAATCAATAAAAAAAATGCAACCACAAGAAAAATATCCATTAAACGAAAAACTAACTCTAAAAGAATATTTACAGTTAGAACAAGACAACGACCAAAAATATGAATATTATGACGGTTATGCCTATGCTATGGCAGGAGGTTCATTTAATCACAATATCATTAATACAAATATTACAACAGATATAAATATAGCTTTGCGTGGTAAAGAATGTACAGCTATGAATAGTGATACAAAATTATATATAGACAGTAGTAATAGTTATGTTTATCCAGATTTAATGGTAGCTTGTGGAGATTTAGAGGCTGCTGAAAATCATACAGATGCTTTGACTAATCCTGTTATTATTATAGAAGTTTTATCAAAATCAACCGAAGCAAACGATAGAGGAGATAAATTTAAGTTGTACAGAACTGTTTCTACACTTCGCTATTATGTTTTGATAAAACAAGATAAAGTACAAGTGGAAATTTATCATCGAAAATCGTCTACTTCTTTATGGAGTATCCAAACGATTGAAGGAATAAATAAATCACTTGAATTAATTCTTTCTGATACTGAAACGTTACTTATTCCATTGAAAAATATTTATGATAAAGTGAAGTTTGAAAAGTAATCGTTTATTAAAAATAACAAAATCATGCAACCACAAGAAAAATATTCATTAAACGAAAAACTAACTCTAAAAGAATATTTACAGTTAGAACAAGACAACGACCAAAAATATGAATATTATGACGGTCATGTGTATGCAATGGCAGGAGGAACGGATAATCATAATACAATTACGATGAATGTTTCGGCAAGAATTCATTTAGCTTTACTGGATAAAAAATGCCAAATAAAAAATAATGACACAAAACTATGGATAAAAAGTAATAATATATACTACTATCCTGATGCAATGGTTTTTTGTGAAAAACCAGAAGAGTCTGAACACCTAAAAGATGCTTTTACAAATCCTGTTGTAATTATAGAAGTCTTGTCAAAATCTACGGAAGCAAAAGATAAAGGAGAAAAATTTCGTTTTTATACTCAAATTCCTTCTCTTCGTCATTATGTTTTGATAGAACAAGACAACATACAAATTGATATTTACTCTAGGAAAAGTCCGACCTCACTTTGGGATATTCGTTTTCTTTCAGATTTAAAAAACAATCTTGAATTAGAAATTTCTGAAACTGAAACGCTTTCTATTCCACTTAGTAGAATTTATGATAGAATAGAATTTGAAAAACCTCTTGAAAAGGAAGAAAAACTCAAAGAAAACAAGTAGA
Source organism: uncultured Cytophagales bacterium (assembly GCA_963761725.1). Taxonomy (GTDB): domain Bacteria; phylum Bacteroidota; class Bacteroidia; order Cytophagales; family Bernardetiaceae; genus Bernardetia. The sequence continues at coordinate 45,532 of CAVXHP010000006.1, forward strand.
TAAAATATGTACATTATAACTGATTAGCGAGTGATTCATATGAATTTTATGATAATTGCAGGATAAATACGAATTACTCTTTTGAGAATAATTTAAAAAGATAATCAGATAAAATATGCACGTTTGCAAATTATAGAAAATTCAAAAACTACTTTCCTTTCATAATTCTTTTCCCTTGCTAATTTTTCTGTAACTTTGCTTAGTAGAATAGAAGCAAACAAACCTCGTTGACGGCAAAGCCTCAAAGACGGTTAAACATAAATACAGAAAATGATAGATTTCATAAAAGATTTAAACGAAAAACAGCAATTAGGCGTACTCAAAACCGAAGGCGCATGTCTATTGATTGCAGGTGCAGGTTCGGGAAAAACTCGTGTCCTTACCTATAGAATAGCTAATTTATTAGAAAACGGAACTTCTCCTTGGCAAATTTTGGCTCTTACTTTTACCAACAAGGCAGCTAAAGAAATGCGTGGTCGAATTGAGGATTTGGTAGGAAGTACAGGCAGAGATTTATGGATGGGAACGTTTCACTCTATGTTTGCTCGTATTTTGCGTTTTGATGGTGATAGATTGGGCTACCGTCAAGGATTTAGTATTTATGATGTTGATGATTCGAAGTCTTTGATAAAAAATATTGTCAAAGAAATGGGAGTTGATGACAAAATTTATGCAGCAGCAGGAATTTATAATCGAATTAGCAGTTTGAAAAATGCACTTATTTCTCCTCAGGAATACAATCAAAATGCAGAATTTTTGTCGGAAGATGCTATGGCAAAACGTCCGCATTTTGGAAAGATTTATCAAACGTATGCAGCTCGTTGTTTTCAAGCCAATGCAATGGATTTTGATGATTTACTGTATCAAACTTTTATGCTTTTCAGAGACCATAAAGATATTCTACACAAATATCAGCATCGTTTTAAGTATATTTTGATTGATGAATTTCAAGATACAAATATTGCTCAATACAAAATTATCAAAAAATTAGCTGCCGTAAACCTCAATATTTGTGTGGTAGGAGATGATGCACAAAGTATTTATGCCTTTCGTGGTGCAGATATTCGAAATATCTTAAATTTTGAAAGAGATTATCCAGATTTGGAAATTATTAAATTAGAACAAAATTACCGTTCTACCAAAACGATTGTAGAGGCTGCCAACAAGATTATAAAAAATAATAAAAATCAAATTCCTAAAAATGTTTGGACAGAAAATATAGCAGGAGAAAAAATAGAACTAATACGAGCCACATCAGACCAAGAAGAAGGACGAATAATAGCAGGAAATGTATTTGAAACAAGAGCTCAAAAGAATGCAAAATTAAACGATTTTGCCATTTTATATCGTACCAATGCACAATCCAGAACAATGGAAGAAGCACTTCAAAGGTTAAATATAAAATACAGAATCATTGGTGGACTTTCATTTTACCAACGCAAAGAAATAAAAGATTTATTAGCTTATTTCCGTTTGGCAGTCAATCCAGAAGACGAAGAAGCATTGAGAAGGTCAATCAATAATCCCAAAAGAGGAATTGGCAATACTACTGTTTTGAAAGTATTTTTGGCTTCAAGAGAAAATAATGTTCCCCTTTCAAAAGTAGCTCGTCACGCATCGGCTTATTTAGGAAAAGGACGAGCAGGAACAAGCGTAGAAAAATTTGGAGAACTTGCCGAAGCATTCCGAATTATTGCCTCTGAAAATGATGCCTTTACAGCAGCAAAATATATAGCTCAACATTCAGGAATTGTAAAAGCACTTTTTGATGATGAAACCTTAGAAGGAAGAGCAAGATATGAGAACATTCAAGAACTTTTGAATGCAACACAAGAATTTGTACAGAATAAAATTAGTGAAGCCACAACCGAAGAACCAGATACTTCGCTTTCGTTATTTTTGCAAGAAGTTGGCATTTTATCTTCTGTTGATCAAGCAAGTGAAGACGAAGATGCTGTTACGATGATGACCATTCACGCAGCCAAAGGACTAGAATTTGAATATGTTTATTTGGTTGGAATGGAGGAAGAACTTTTTCCTTCTTCAAGAATGATTACTTCGCAGCAAGATTTGGAGGAAGAGCGTCGTTTGTTTTATGTTGCTGTTACTCGTGCAAAAGAACGTCTGACACTTTCGTATGCTTTGCAAAGGTATCGTTATGGAAGTTTTAATTCGTGCGAACCTTCTCGTTTTTTGTTTGAGATTGACCAAGAATTGTTTAATAACCGTTCTCGTGCTATGCAAAGAAATAACCCAAATCACATGACCAATTTTATGCGTCATCGTGCAGCACAAGAGAAAGAAAATGATAAGGAAGTTACCAAAACAGGCAGCAAATTAAAACCTTTGAAATCTGTAAATACAAATGAACCTTTTGTTTCTAGTAAAAGTGAGGATATTGTGGAAGGAATACGAGTAGAACACCCAAAATTTGGTTTTGGGACAGTAAAGAAAATCAATTCTTCAACAAGTGGAAAACGTGCCATTATTGGTTTTGATAATGAAGGAGATAAGACACTTATTTTGAGTTTTGCGAAGTTGAGAGTGGTGGAGAGTTGATTTTGTAACTGATTAGCGAGTGATTTATATGATCTTTATGATAAAAGACAGGATAATTTCTAAATGCTTTTTTTAATGCAATTCTAAACTAAAAAAACCAGAATAACGTATTTAACGTGAACTCGGGATTATATTTACTGATTATCAGTTAGTTATCATTTGTTTTTTATGTATCGGTCTGCCCTAACGGGACTGACCTTAATAAAGCTAGGTCAGTCCCGTTAGGGCAGACCGAAAAACATATCTAATCTAGATTTAAACAAATAAAAAGGCTATTTCTAATCCCGAGTTCACATTATTTATAGAAACAATAGCTTTATAAAAATCAAAAATTATGCAAACCAAAAAAGTAAAGGAAACAGAAAATCCAAAAAATAAAAAATCTTCTTTAGCCGAAAAAGAAGCTAAATTAAGTCCTGCTGCAAGAGAAATTTGGGAAGGAATAAAGGAAGGTTTGGAAGATGTAAAACATGGTAGAACTCGTCCTGCAAGTGAGTTTCTTAAAGAATTGAAAGAACTCCAAGAAAAAGAGCAATGGCACAAGTAAAAACGGGTAATAAATTTGAAAAGGAAGCTACTCGTTTAGCCAAAAAGCATAAATCTTTATATGCTGATGTGGCATCATTAATTGAAGATTTGGCTACCAATCCCACACAAGGACAATCTTTAGGAAAAGGCTGTTATAAAATCAGAATGGCTATTTCTTCCAAAAATAAAGGTAAATCTGGAGGAGCAAGAGTTATTACTTTAGTTCAAATTATTGATGATTTAGTTGTCTTGCTTTCAATTTATGACAAAAGCGAAAAAGAAACTGTATCAGATTCAGAACTAGATGATTTATTAGATGAGTTTAATTCAGAAGAAGAAAATTAGAAACAAATTTATAAGAAAACACTTTAAACAAAAAAGCTATGCAAACTAAAGAAAAAACAGAAAACGAAAAAAACGAAAAAACGTCTTTATCCGAAAAGGAAGCTAAACTAAGTCCTGCTGCAAGGGAAATTTGGGAAGGAATAAAGGAGGGATTAGAAGATGTAAAACATGGTAGATTAATTCCCTTCGAACAAGTTTTAAAGGAATTAAGAGAAGAAATGGAAGAGGAAGAGAAAAAGGAAAACAAGGAAGCACAATGAAAATAAAAGCTTCAAAAAAATTCAACAAGGAAGTAAAACGTTTATACAAAAAACACAAATCTTTATTTCAAGATTTACAAGTATTGGGAGAAAGTATAATTGGTAATCCTACCCAAGGACAAGCATTAGGAAAAAACTGCTATAAAATCAGAATGGCTATTTCTTCTAAAAACCAAGGCAAATCTGGAGGAGCAAGAGTTATTACTTTAGTTCAAATTATTGACGATTTAGTGGTTTTGCTTTCTATTTATGATAAAAGTGAAAAAGAAACTGTTTCAGATTCATAATTAGATGATTTGATAAATGGTTTCAATGAAGAAAAAGAAGAGTAAATAAAATAAGAGATTAGACTAATGCAAAAAAATCCTATCAATCAGAATTTAATCTAATCAATAGGATTTCAAAGTGTATCAGATTTGTTAATCTAGTAATAAAACAATACGTTTTACAAATTATCCTCTATAAATTTTGTCATCATAGTATATAAATGAATCCTTGTCATTCCACCATAAATACCGTGATTTCTGTCTGGATAATAAAACATTTCGAAAGGACGATTTGCATTAATAAGTGCATTTTGTAAGGCAATAGAATTCTGAACATGTACATTATCATCGCCTGTTCCATGAACTAAAAGAAATTCTCCTTCCAATTTTGCAGCGTGAGTAATAGGCGAAAAATCATCATAACCTCTTGCATTATCTTGCGGACGTTGCAAGAAACGCTCTGTATAAATCGTATCGTAATACCTCCACGACGTAACAGGTGCAACAGCAATTCCAGCCTTAAAATAATCTGCACCCAGCATCATTAAAAGTGAAGACATATAACCTCCATAACTCCAACCCCAAATACCAATGCGTTCTTTGTCCACAAAAGGCAAACTACCAACATATTTTGCTCCATCTATTTGGTCTTCCACTTCTAATTTTCCAAGATTTTTATAGGTTGCTTTTTTAAATGCTTCGCCACGTCCTTGTGTTCCACGATTATCTACAATGACTACAATATATCCTTTTTGAGTAAGCATTCCGTGCCAAAGGTCATTTGAGCCACCTGCCCAAGAATCAGTTACGAGTTGTGAACCAGGTCCTCCATAAACATGCATCAAGACAGGATATTTTTTGTTCTCATCAAAATCTGCTGGCTTAAAGATTTGATAATTCAATGTTTCACCATTTCTATTTTTGAAGGTAGCAAGCTCTTTTTGAGGCAAATCGTTTTCTTTAAAGGCTTGAATAAGTCCGTCGTTATCTTGAATTTTGCTTAAAAGTAAATTTCCTTTTGTTTGATACAAACGATAATTAACTGGTATTTCTGTACTTTGATGTGTCAAGATATAAAAAGCAAAATCTTTACTCATATCAACCGAATTAGTTCCATGTCTGTCTGTCATCTTACGAGTCTTTTTGCCCTGCAAATCTACCATATACAAATGACGCTCAAGAGGCGAATCTTGCGTAGAAATGTAGTACAACATAGGTACTTTCAAACCCTTCTCCTCTACTCCCAAAAGCTCAATTACCTCCCAATCTCCATTTGTAATCTGACGAACCTGTTTTCCATTCATTGTATAAAGATACAAATGTTTGTAGCCTGTACGCTCACTAGAAACAATAAAATGCTTTCCATCTTCTAAATAAATCAGGTCTTGTGTATAATCAAAATCAACATAACCGTCTTTATCTTCATCTGTATAAACGATGCTTGTTTCTCCTGTTTTTACATTTGCATGAATAAGGTCAAGTTTGTTTTGCAAACGGTTCATTCTACGAATTGCCAAAATTTCTGGATTAGGTGTAAACTGCAAACGTGGAACATAAATATCTTTTTCTTCACCTAAGTCAATCTCTTTTTTGGCTTTAGAATCCAAATTATAAACAAAAACTTTTAGCGTAGAATTATCTGCTCCTGCTTTTGGATATTTGAATTTGTAATCAATTGGATATAATTGAGATTTATCAGCCCAATATTGCATATTATATTCTAATACATCGCTCTCATCAAATTGAACAAAAGCTATAGTTTTTCCGTCTGGCGACCAATCAAAGGCTTTTGTAAGACTAAATTCTTCTTCATAGACCCAATCTCCTGCACCATTTATTATTTTATTGAAAAGTCCGTCGTCTGTAATCTGAACCTCTTTCATATCTGATAAGTCCGTATAAAAAAGATTGTTATCTCTAAAAAAAGCTACTTTTGAGCCATCTGGAGAAAATGTAGCATAAGCCGAACGACCTTTTTCTGATAATTTCTTAACACTTTTGTCCTTTACATCAACTACATAATATTCAGCAACATAAGAACGGCGATAAATAGACTGACGATTTGTTTGAATCAAAATCTTGTCTTCTTTATCTGAAAAAGAATAGTCTGCAATAGTAATTTTTGGGTCAGAGGCATCACCATCAAAAATAGTTTCAACAGCTTTATTCGTTTTGATGTCGTAACGAACAATAGAATTTCCATCCATACGAGTATAAAACTGACCACTGGAAGTCCAATTTACGCCTTGTAAGTTTTTCGAATAAAATTTACCACTTGAATAAATATCGGTAATACTAATTTTTGTTTTTGTATCCTCTTGTGCCACAACTTGCGTAGGAAGATAAGCAGTAGATAAAACAAAAATCCCTACACAAAGGGATAGAAGGTAATTTTTCTTTAACATAGATTATAAATAATAATTAGTTTTGAATATAAACTATCAAGTTCGCAAATTTTAGCTAATTATTCAAAATATGCAACTAACAAAGATAGAAGTTAGGATTTTTTTTAATCTTGGCAAATTTACTTATTCAAATATGGAACTGAAATTTTCATTATTTTTTGATAAAAAATAGATTAAAAAGGAATGAATTATCAGAAATTTTGGTTATATTATTATGCTATTCAAAATAGTTCAATTTAGCCATCAAAAATAATTATTTTATCTTTTACCTTAAAATCACACAATTATGAGACATTTCCCTTTTTCTTACCAAATGGTTCGTTCTGCGGCTTATAATTTAGCCGAAAAAACGCTAGATATTGAATTCAAAGATGGTTCTTCGAAACGACTACGTGATATTACACCACAAATTTATACTCGTTTAATGAACCGTTCGCTTTGTGAAAAACTGTTTTCAAAGTTGAGCCAGCAATTAGCTATGAAATAAATTAGACTTTATCTGTATTCTTAAAGTTGCAAAGTCTTATTTCTAAATTTAGAAATAAGACTTTTTTTCTTAAAGCGTTTTAAAAAATAAAGTCAGTTAGTTATAGTAAAAAAATAAAAATAGGATTGAAACCCTATCGATTACCCACATCTTTTTTATAGGACAAAAAACGGTAAATATTTAAATAAAAATGCTGTATTAGTAGGGAAAAGGCACGCCTTTTCCTAGTCAGTTTTTTTCATTTCAACTGAAAATGCACAATGTCTTTAGAAAAAGACAGCAAACAAAAATGAAATGTAGTAAGAATCGTTAAAAGTCTGACTGAAGGACAGGTAAGAAATTAGATTTTTCGTTTTATTACGTATCTTCATCACTTTGTAGGTCAAAAAACTGTATAATTTTTGCATTCTTAGTATGAATTTGTTCTGAACTTATCATAAACTTCTTCTAAGAAATCAACAAAACTACTGTACCCTACTATTTTTTATTGGAGATAATTACGCAAATTAAATTAATTTCAATGTGATTATTCATATAAAATTTATTGTTATTTAGGTAATAAATAAAAGAGTATTCGTATTTATCTGTATTTTCAATCCTATTAATCCTATTAATCCTACTAATCCTTAACCAATACTACCCTATAAAAAATAGTAGGGTACAGATCAACAAAACAAAACCAATTATGAAAAAAAACCTTGTTTTATCTCTATTATTTTTACTTTTCCTCTCTCTTTCCAATCTTACAAAAGCCAATCAAATAATGATTGCGATGGACGAAACACAGAAAAATCATTTAAAAGCATATGGAATTGCTTTTGCGGTTTTGGAACAAGAGATGACTGTCGAATGGCTTCTTAATTATAGAGGCGGAAGTTTTATGTTTGAATATTCACGAGTTTTTGAGGAAGAAATGCGTCTTCGTGGAGTAAGTTTTGAAATTATTTCGGAAGCACAAGCAAATCAAATTCGTGGTCAGATTGCAAAAGCAGACATTAATCAAGATATTGTAAAGCTGGAGGTTGCACCAAAGATTGCCGTTTATTCTCCCAAATCAAAGCAGCCTTGGGATGATGCCGTTACGCTTGTTTTGACCTATGCCGAAATTCCATATGATATAGTTTTTGATGAAGATGTAATGGAAGATAAATTACCAGAATACGACTGGTTGCATTTGCATCACGAAGATTTCACAGGACAATATGGAAAGTTTTATGCTAATTATTCGGGTCAAAAATGGTATCAAGAGCAACAAAGAGAATATGAAGAAGTAGCCAAAAAATATGGTTTTGAAAAGGTTTCACAATTAAAATTAGCTGTTGTAAAAAAGATGCAAGGCTATTGTTTGGGTGGTGGCTTTATGTTTGCGATGTGTTCGGCAACAGATACCTACGATATTGCACTTGCTGCCGAAGGAATTGATATTTGCGATAGAGTCTATGACGGCGACCCAGCAGACCCTGGAGCAAATAAGAAATTGAAATTTGATAATACATTTGCTTTTAAAGATTTCAAATTAGTATTGAATCCTTTTGAATATGAATATTCTAATATTGATAATAGTTATCGTCAGAGAACAGGAATTACAGAAAAAAATGATTATTTTGAGCTTTTTCAGTTTTCTGCCAAATGGGATCCTATTCCTACCATGCTTACTCAAAATCATGTTACGAAAGTAAAAGGTTTTATGGGACAAACAACTGCTTTTAGAAAGGAGTTAGTAAAATCTGATGTCGTAATTTTGGGAGAATTCAAGACGGTAAATGAAGTGCGTTATCTTCACGGAACAATGGGAAAAGGAACTTGGACTTTTTACGGAGGACACGACCCAGAAGATTATCAGCATTATGTAGGAGAAGCTCCAACAGACCTAAACCTTCATCCACAATCACCAGGTTATCGCCTTATTCTGAATAATATTTTGTTTCCTGCTGCTAAAAAGAAGAAACGAAAAACGTAAATATAAGAATGATAAATTATAAATGGTTAATGGTAAGAAAATTACAATTACAGATTTTTCATCCATTAGTTATAATTTACAATTCAAAAGAGTCTTACGCTTACAATTTATCACTAATAATTCACAATTATTTTCTATGCTATTCGAAAAACAACTTTCTGAACTTGAATCTTATCTTCCTCAAATGGACAAGACGAACCCATCTGTTTCTAAGTCTGACGTAGGTTGGCAGATTGACCATGCACTGCGTGTCTTACGTGGAATTAGTTGGCAATTAGAAGAATCGAACCCAGATGAATTCAGACAAAAATTTAATATAAAGCGTAAATTATTTTTGATGGTCGGAATAATTAGAAGAGGAACGGCTAGAGTTCCCAAATCTGTTGTTAATGACAAAGAAGTTACAGAAGAATCTATTCGATCATTCTTGGAAAAGACGAAAGAACAAGTAAAGAAAATTGATGCTCTACCTGCAAAAAGCTTTTTTATACATCCCTATTTGGGTTTTTTTGATAAAAAGGAATCTATTCGCTTTATAGAAATTCATACCGAGCATCATTTGAAGATTATTCGTGATATGCTTCGCTAACTTGTACTTTAGGAACGTAAATTAAATAAACTACTATTTTTAAATTGATAATTTGTTGATAATCAATAATTTACATTCGTAATTAGCTTCGCTGCTTTAGCAGGTCGTAATTTTAAATTCGTAATTGATCCTTATACTTTTTAACCTTTCAAATAAATAAAAAATAGTATTTTTAAATGTTTTGGAGAGTTTATAGTCGTAATCTGTAATTATTGCTTATAAGGACGTTTCAGAGTTGAAATTGTCCTTATTTTTTTGCAATTTTGTTTGTTAATAATTCAATTGAAATTCTACATCCTCAATAAGAGTTCAGACCTCATTGTCAGACCATTGATGGTTAAAGTAAAAATATATGCTAAAAACATCCTTATTCTTAAAAATAATAAAAATCACTTGGGCAGTCTTTGGAGTAGGACTATTTTTTATTACCCTGTGGGTTTTGGCAATTCAAGAAGATTTTGGAGGTTATTTTGGTGGAATGCCAGACCTGAAAGAACTTGAAAACCCAAATAGTAATGTTGCTTCTGAAATTTATTCAGCAGACGGAACATTAATGGGAAAATATTATAGAGAAAACAGAACGCCCGTTCCTCTTTCTGAAATCTCTCCCAATGTTATTAATGCTCTAATAGCAACAGAAGATATTCGTTTTAGAGAGCATTCTGGAATAGATTTTATTAGTTTGATGCGTGTTTTGAAAGGAGTAATCTCCTTTGAGCTTGATGGAGGAGGAAGTACAATTTCTCAACAGCTTGCCAAAAATTTATTTAATACTCGTACAGAACAATACACTGGAGATTGGACAACGCCTGATAATAGTAAGATTTTACGTATGGGAATTATCAAATTTAAGGAATGGATGCTTTCTGTGAAGCTAGAGCGTTCTTATACCAAAGATGAAATTCTGTACTGGTATCTCAATACAGTTGATTTTGGGAGAAATGCTTTTGGAATAAAAGTAGCTGCCAAAACATATTTTGATAAAGAACCTATTGACCTAAGTTTGCCAGAAGCCGCTACGCTTATTGGTATGTTGAAAGCTCCTACTTATTATAATGCTATCAGCAATCCTGAACACTCTAAATTTCGTCGAAACACAGTATTTAATCAAATGTATAAGTACGAATACATAACGAAAGAAGAATTGGTTACTTTGAAGGAAAAACCATTAACTACAAATGAAAATTACAGTGAAGTAGATGCACATCACAACGGAGCAGCACCTTACTTTAGAACTATTGTAAGAAATAAAGTAATGGAGTGGTGTAAAGAAAATGGATATGACTTATTTGCAGACGGACTTCGAATCTACACTACTATTGATTCAAGAATGCAACAACATGCAGAAGGAGCCGTAAAAGAACACATGAAAGATTTACAAGGTAATTTTTTCAAACAATGGAAAGGAAAAAATCCTTGGAGAGATGAATATGGAAAAGAAATTGAAGGATTTTTAGAAAAAGCTACAAGACAAACTGAACGTTATAAACTGACAAAAATAAAGTACGACGGAGATTCTACTTTGATAGCTCAAGATATGGCAAAACAAATGAATGAGCCTATCAAAATGAAGGTTTTTGATTGGAATAGCAAAGGATTTGAAAAAGATTCGGTCATGACTCCTTTAGATTCTATCAGATATTACAAACATTTTATGCACATTGGTATGATGGCAATGGATCCACACACAGGACAAATAAAAGCATGGGTAGGAGGAATTAATCACAAACATTTCCAATTCGACCATGTACAGCAAGGCAGAAGACAACCTGGTTCTACTTTCAAACCTATTGTTTATGCAACGGCTATTTCAGAGAAAAAATTTCATCCCTGTTTTCAAGTTACTGATGTACCAAAAACATTTAATTTAGAATCTGGTGGAACATGGACTGCAAAAAATAGTGGCGGTTATACAGGACAAACCATGACACTTCGTCAAGGTCTTGCACGTTCTGTAAATACAATTGCCGCTTATCTGATTGGAGAATTAGATTCCAAAAATGGTGCAAATAAAGTAATCGAATATGCTCGTAGAATGGGAATAGAAGCTCCTTTAGACCCAGTTCCTTCATTAGCTTTAGGTTCAAGTGAAGTTTCTGTATATGAAATGGTAGGAGCATACGGAACTTTCAATAATGAAGGAAATTGGACAGAACCAATTTTTATTACTCGTATAGAAGACAAAAACGGTCGTGTACTTCGTGATTTTTCTCCAAAAACTCGTCCTGCACTTTCCAAAGACGATGCAGCAACTATGATGTATATGCTTATGGGAGCAGGGGAAGAATCTGGAGGAACTGCCCTAGGACTTTGGAAATATAAATTTAGAAAAGCAGGTGTTCAGATAGCTGGAAAGACAGGAACTACACAAAATTATTCTGATGGCTGGTTTATGGGAATGACCAAAAATTTAGTTGTCGGTACGTGGGTAGGTGGAGATGATAGAAGTATTCACTTCAATAATTTTGCTTACGGACAAGGGTCAAGAATGGCAATGCCAGCTTATGGAATGTTTATGGATTCTTTATATATGGATTCTACAATTACTGATTATGTACTGCCGAAAGAACCATTAGTAAATCGTTCAGAACTTTCTATTGAAACAGATTGTAGTAAATATAATCGTTCGGGAGTAGCAGATTCTGTCAGAAATATTATGCCTACTAGAGGAAAATTAGAAGATGATATTATGTAAATTGAATTTTGGTTCAATTATAAAAAGGAATTTCAAATCTAGTTTGAAATTCCTTTTTTTATGTCATTACTTTTCCTTCTCTTCCTCTTTTTTATAAAACTTTTCAAAGGCTTTATAAACAGCCAAATGTAAAATGGTAGCGTGATTTTGATCTAAAATTGGCTCATAAAAAAGGATAATCGCTCCATTTTTAGTTTCGTCTAATTTCTTGATTGAGCCAACTAATTTATCAGCTACTTTGTGCATAACTGGATGTTCTTTTCCCAAGGAAACAAAAATTCGTTTTTTATAATCTGTATTTTCTGCTTTAATTTCAGCGATATTTTTTGATAGATTTTTCAAAAAAGTATCTGAATCCTTTACCATTTTTTGATTGTCCCACCAAAGCGATGGACTTACAATTACATAATCATCAAATAAATACGGCTTTTTGAACAAAATTTCCGTTGCCAAAAGACCACCTAAAGATTGTCCAATAATAGTTTTGTGAGATGATATTTTATAGCTTTTTTCTATCAAAGGCATTACTTCACTTTCTAAATAAGAAATGAATTTTTCAGAACCTCCACTTGTAGGAATATCTTCTAAATCTCGTTTATCAGTACTTGGATACGTAAAATCTCTGTATCTTGATTTCCCCAAATTCGAAATTCCGATGACAATAGATTTGGGTAAAACATCATACATATTAAGAAACTGTGTCAGACCAGCAATATGTGGGAAATCTTCGTACAATGAGCCATCAAGTAGATAAATTACTGGATAAACAGTTGCAGAATCTGGGTGATAACCCTGTGGAAGATAAACGTTTACTGTTCTTGTTTCTCCTAATTCTTGTGAGTTTAGTTCTTCAATTATAGCAAAAGGAAATATCGTTTTTTCTTGTGCAGAAGATTGAAAAATAATAAACTGAGTGATGAGAAGAAAGAGTAATGATAAAATGCACTTTTTCATTTTTAGTCAATTAATAAAATTACAAATATATGTTTTCAAAACTGATTATTTTTTAATCATAACTGACTTATTGGGTTTGGTCTGTCCTTCTACCACAATTACAAATTCTCCTTTTACTGTTCCTTCGGTAGAAAAATAAGTTATTATTTCTTCTAAAGTTCCGTTTTTGGTTTCTTCATAGACTTTTGTAAGTTCACGAGAAACAGACGCATTTCTATCCTTTCCACAAACTTCACTTAATTGTGTAAGCGTTTTTATTAATCGGTGAGGAGATTCGTATAAAATAAAGGTTCGCTTTTCTTCTGCTAAACTATCCAAATGCGTTTTTCTACCTTTTTTATGTGGTAAAAATCCTTCAAAACAAAAACGCTCACTTGGCAAACCTGATTTTACAAGTGCAGGCACAAAAGCAGTTGCACCAGTCAAGCATTCTAGTTTTAGATTTGCTTTTAAGGCTTCCCGAACAAGCAAAAATCCAGGGTCAGAAATAGCAGGCGTTCCAGCATCAGAAACAAGTGCAAAAGTTTGTCCTTGCAGCATTTGTTCTATCCATTTCTGAACCGTATGATGTTCATTATGAGCGTGATAACTCTGTAAAGGCTGTTTTATTTCATAATGTTTCAACAAAACACCTGTTTTGCGTGTATCTTCTGCCAAGATTAAATCTACTTTTTTGAGAGTTTCTAAGGCTCTGAGCGTAATATCTGCTAAGTTTCCGATAGGTGTCGGAACCAGATACAGCGAAGTTTGATTTTGTATATTTTGGTCTTGATTATTTTGCGTAGTATCCATATGACAAAGGTAATTATTTTTTTTAGTTCAAGTAGAGAAAATAGCTCGCCTTTTACTAAACTATTGGTTTAATTATTCAATATGAGTGTCATCGCTGAAAATCAAAATAAGCATTTACTAGCTACAGAGTAGCTAAACCTTTGTAGAATAGAATAAAAAATCAATTTCAGAAGCTACAGAGTAGCGTAACTTTATTTTAATTACAAAACAGTTAGGTTACGCTACTCTGTAGCTTTAATAGAGTTCGTTTTTTGATATTCTACAAAGGTTACGTTGCTCTGCAACTGAAAATCATATACTTAAAAATGACACTCATATTGATTATTATTTCAAATAAAATAAAGAGAAACCACTAAAATTACCTAATTTTGATAATTATCTAGCAAATAGTATTTTTATTATGTTTTGTTTCTTATTCTATTTTCAAAGAAAAACAAAGTTTATAAAACTACCTTTATTTGTTCTGTCTTATTCTCCTACTTTTTCTTATTTTTTCGTTTTTTTTTATAACTATGTCTAGTACACTTTCATCTTTTGATTCTAAAGAGGTTGTTGATTTGATTGTTCATAATGCAAAAGTTTATACGGTCAACACTGATTTTTCAGTTCAAGAAGCCTTTGCTATTCGTGGTGGAAAGTTTGTTGAAATAGGAAATAGCACTGAAATTTTAAACAAATATACAAGTGCTAGAATTGTCAATGCAGAGAAAAATTATATTCTACCTGGTCTTATTGATGCCCACGCTCATTTGTATTGGCTTGGTCAAAAACTAGAAGAAGCCGATGTAAGTAAAGCAAAATCGTTTGAAGAAGTAATTACGATTTTACAAAAATATAAAGAAGAAAATCCAAATAAGAAATGGATAAAAGGCTATGGTTGGAATCAAAATAACTGGAATCCTGCCATTTTACCGACCAAAGAAGCATTAGATGAAGCCTTCCCTGATATTCCTGTTTTTTTGAAGCGAATAGATGAACATGTTGCCTTAGTCAATCAAAAAGCTTTATCAGTATTGAATATAAATCAACATTCTGAAATACCAAAAGGAGGAACTTTAGGGTTTTATGAAGAAAAAAATGAAAAAGGTTTAGAAGGATTGAACGGACTTTTGTACGAAACAGCTCTCAATTTGGCTACTGATAAAATGCCTCCTTTGACAGATGAAGATTTCAAAAGAGCTTTTCAGGGAGCAGAAAAAGCCTGTTTTAGTAATGGTGTAACTTCAGTAGGAGATGCACTAATGGATAAGAGAATGTTTGAGCTTTTGGATAGTATGCACCGTGAAGAATCTCTAAAATTACGTGTCTATGCGATGATTGACCCAACGGAAGAAAATCAAGACTATTTTTTGGAAAAAGGAATTATCAAAACAGACTATTTGCATGCAGGAGCTTTAAAACTTTTTGCTGACGGAACGTTAGGCTCTTACGGAGCTGCCATGTTGGAAGGTTATTCAGATAACTTATCGATGTACGGTGCAATGTGGAGAAGTACGGATGAATACAGAAAATTAATCAAAAAGTTTGCAGATAAAGGTTTTCAAGTCAATACGCATTGTATTGGAGATGCGGCAAATCGTATATTTTTGGATTTGTATGGGGAATTTTTGGGAACAGAGGAAAATAAAAATAAGGATTTACGCTGGCGTATCGAACACGCTCAAGTAGTTCATCCAGATGATTTGGTAAAGTTCAAGAAATTCAAGATTATTCCTTCTGTGCAGCCCACACATGCTATTTCAGATATGCCTTGGGTAGAAACCCGTCTAGGAAAAAATAGACTTCAACACGCTTATACCTATAAAGAACTCTACCAGCAAAACAATATGATTGCTTTTGGAACAGATTTCCCGATAGAAGATGTCAATCCCTTTGCTACTTTTCATGCAGCCGTTGCAAGGCAAGATGTATTAGGAAACCCAAAACAGGGTTTTCAAATGGATAATGCACTCAGTCGTGAAGTAGCTTTAAAAGCCATGACGATTTGGGCAGCATATTCAGCCTTTGAAGAAAATGAAAAAGGGAGTATAGAAGCTGGAAAATTTGCTGACTTTATAATTATTGACTCTGATATAATGGAAATAGAAAACAATCTATTACAAAATACACTTGTTTTGCAAACCTATGTAGGTGGTAAAATGGTATATAGTAGTGAACTGTAATGTTTATTTGTATTTTTCACTAATTCTGTCCAAATACCCTTCAAAGTCTATTTTCATGATGATATAAACAAAAAAACCTTTCAAATCAACTTCAAACTGATTTGAAAGGTTATATTTAATATCATTTACTTACTTTTTGGTAACCATACGATAAACAAAAAGGAGTAATAAAGAACCTCCAATGGCAATAAGCATACTTGGAAGATTGAATCCATCTACACCTACACCCAAAATCATTGTTCCCAACCAACCACCAACTACAGCACCCACAATACCTATAAGAATGGTAACAATGAAGCCACCAGGATCATTTCCTGGCATAATAAGTTTTGCAATAACGCCTGCAATAAGTCCGAATACAATCCACGCTAACCATCCCATACTAATAGAGTTTAATTTGAAAAATAAAGTTTAAAAAAAATTGATTTACATACTATTAAATAGATATTTCCATAAATTGTTTAAAAATTATTAAGATTATTTTTTCTTTATTATGATTTTTTTGTTCAAAGAACACCACACCAACATACCCAAATGTATTTAGCTTCGCTGCTTTATCAGGTTTTATTCTCTATATTTTCTTTGAATTGTGTGCTGAAAAGTATATATAGAAGTTCTGCATTATTACTTTTTATGAAAATAATAATTATTTTAGTGCATTCTGTCTCCACGTAATTTTAAACTTTTCATAATTTCAGATTCGTAATTTAAAAATTGCTGCCAGCGTTTATCTACTTTTTCTTTTGGCAAATATTCTTTAGCTAACCCAATAAAAACAGTATAATGACGGGCTTCCGAAACCATTAGTTCACGATAAAATTTCTTTAATTCCTCATCTTCAATCGTATTTGAAAGCATTTTGAAACGCTCACAACTACGAGCCTCAATCAGTGCATTTACTAATAAATTATCCAAAAGACGCATTTCTTCACTTCCTCCTTTTACCATAAAATTACGTAGTTTGAGTGCATATTCGTCTTTTCGTTTTCCTCCAAAAGTAAGATTTCGTTTTCGAAGTTGCTCCAAAACCATTTCAAAATGTGTCCATTCTTCGGCAACTATTGGTGTAAGTGTATCAACAAGTTTTGGTAAATGATTGTAGGTTACAATGAGTGAAATGCAAGAAGAAGCTGCTTTTTGTTCGCAATACGCATGGTCTGTCAAGATGTCTTCGATACTTTCTTGAGCTAATTCTGTCCAGCGTGGGTCAGTTGGGAGTTGAAGATGAAGCATTTTTTTGAATGGTGAATTATTAATGGTGAATGGTGAATTATATTTTCATGAGATTCTCAAGACAATTCAAAGTATAAAAAGATGTTGATAATGGTCAATAACCTAGTCGCAATCATCGCACGACTAATTTACAATTTCTCCTCTCAATTTCCTGATGCGTTTTCGTGCTTCGACTACATACACACTACCAGGATAATCTACCAATTGCTTTTTGTAATACTCTTCTGCTTTCTGCTGATCTTTTAGATTTTCTTCATAGATTTTTCCTAGCAGAAAATTCGCATCATCTCCAAAAATATCAGTAGGATTGAGTTTTAAAACTGTTTTTAACTTCTCGGCTGCCTCATCAAAACGACCCATTTTTTGTAAAATAGTGGCTTCTTTCCAATAAATTTCATCTGTCAGAGAATGGTCTTCAAAATGAGAACGCATTTTTGTGTATTCTTTTAGAGCGTCTTCATATTGCTGTTGAAAAATAAGTAAATCAATGGCTGCATATTCTCTCATTGCTGTTTCGGAAGAATCCAAACCTGTATTATCTTGAATCAAGATAGACAAATCCATTGCGTCATTGGCAATTTCTCTTGAAGTGGCAAGTTTCAAAATATCCAAATGTGCTTTTGCCAATTTAAAATCTCCATTGTAATAGGAAAGTTTAGCATTTTTGAGTTTAGCAGAATAGCCTAGAGGAGCTTCTTTCTCTGTCTTTTCTACTTGCGAATACAATAAAGTGGCTTCCCAAGATTCGTTTTTTAACACATAAATATCACCCAAATCTAGTTTTACTTGACTTAAAAGCTGATGAGGAACACCTCTAATTTCAGTAATTTTGTTAAGTGTATGTATAGCTACATCTTTCTGATTGAGATAAAAAGCCTGTAAAAGTGCCATATTACGAGCCGATTTTGCCGTATTTGGATTCCAGCCTATTTCTGTAAGAGTTTGCTGATAATCACCTACAAGCGATTTTATTTGTTCTTTATCTATTGGAAACTGATTTTTTATGTATTCTTCCTTAGATGCCATCAAAAAATGTTTGGCTTGTGAATAAATCAGTCTTCCTTTATAATTTTCTGTCAAATGTTCGAAAATCATTGTGGCACTTTTCCATTCTTCATTATTATAAGCCAGCATTCCAATTTCCATAATCTTCACTCCTTCTGATTTATTTCTTCTATCCAATGCCTTCGCTTGCGTAAAAGCCATCATAAAGTTCTTTCGCTGCAAAAAATACCATACCAGCATTTCACTATATACTTCATCATTTGGATTTTTCTGAATTGCCTCATACAACATAGGTTCTACCATATCCCATTCTTCATCTTCGGACAAACGAGACTGTAATAAATGTTGAACATAAGGAGCATCGTTAGGCTGACTTTTGAGTAAAGTCAAAAACTGCTCGACCATCTTTTGAGGCTTTCCCATTGCTAAATATAAAAGTCCCAAATCCATATCATAATTTTCCTGCGTATTTTTCTGTGCTTGCAAATAGAGTTTTTCGGCATACTCATAAAAGCCTTCGTGTGCCAAAACACGAGCAGCTACACGAGCCAAGTGCGAATTTGATTTAATAGCGTTTATATAATCTTCAAAATGCTTATCTGCTTTCTTATCTTCTCTTTTTTGTAAAAGAAGTTTGGCATAATCAATATTCATTTTTGGGTCTAAAGGTCTGTCTTTCAAGCACTTTTCAATGTACTTTTCGGCATCTTTTAGTCTTTCCAAACGCAAAAGTACGTCTAGATAATTATTGTAAATATAAGAAGCAGACGGATTTTTTTTGGCTATTTTCTCATAATACTCAACGGCCTTTTCATATTCGCCTTGCTGATAATATTCATCTGCTAAAGCCAAATCTTGTGGGTTTTGAGCAGTTACTTTTGAAGTAAAAACAAAGAAAATAATTAGTGAAGTTGATAAAAGGAAGGAGAAAGAAATGTATTTTTTCATAGATAGATTTTTGAATATAATCGAAACAGTGTACCACAAAAAGAAGACTTATTTTTGTAATAAATCACTTTTTGATTAAGAATTTATTTTTTTTAACGCCTTATATACAATTATTGTTGCTTACTTTTATGAGAAGTAATTTCATTTGTAATTTTTAGGCATAAAAAGACAAGCCGTTCTAGCTTCGATAACTTACTGACTTATAATTCCCTACACACAAAACTCTGAATTTATTTAAGCCAAAGGACTAATGACACGCCTAGCATGACGATACGCCTTTTGCCAATAATCGTATTGGAATAAGGGTTCTTCAACTACTCCTCTTGAAGTAGAAGCATGGATAAACTCTAAATCTTCTCTACTCTTACCTATTTTGGTGATAATTCCGACGTGGCTAATACGATTGGGATCGCTTCCTGTTGCAAAAAAAACTAAATCTCCTTCTTCCACATTATCAATAGAAATATCTACTCCACTGACAGCCTGCGAACGAGAATCTCTTGAAAGTTCTATTCCTGCTTTTTTAAAAGCCAAATGAGTAAGTCCAGAACAATCCAAACCATCTCTTGAAACTCCTCCCATTACGTGCTGCGTTCCTAGATACGTTCTTGCTTCTTCGATAGCTTTTTGTGCAATAGAATCGTGATTACCCGAAACATTATCAATAATATGTCCTTCTGGATGTGTATGAACAGTTGTATTTGGATTTGAAGAACTTTCAGCTTGATAGCGATTAAAAATTTCGTCAAAAAGTGCTTTATGAATCCGTAAATCAATTACTGCTTTTACAGTTTTGCCGTTTTCTTGTATAAAGTCTATTCCTTTCATAATTGAATTTTATTGTTTTACTTTTAAAATAGTAGGATAATTAAACCATTTTTAGAAAGATAACAATTTACAAATTGAATTTGATAAATCAAATGGCTACATTTAAAAATGTAACCCAATTATTTATACCAAAAAATCATTTCAATAATGAAACAAAACTATATTTCTAAATTTTCTGTATTTCTATTGTTTTTTGTTCTGTTCTTTTCTTGTAAGACAAATCAAAACTTAGACAAAACAGAATTACGTCCTTCTCTAAAATCCATTTATTCATTTGTCCAAACAAATGAAAAAGGAATTAGAGGCGAAAATGGAATGGTTGTAACGGCACATCCTTTGGCTTCAAAAATTGGTTTGGAAATTCTTCAACAAGGAGGAAATGCTTTTGATGCTGCCATTGCTGTCAAATTTGCTTTAGCGGTTGCGTATCCTCGTGCTGGTAATATTGGAGGTGGAGGTTTTGCTATTTTGAGATTGAAAAATGGACAATCCAATGCTTTGGATTTCAGAGAAACTGCACCTGCACAATCTACTTCAACTATGTATTTGGATAAAGATTCAATTCCTCTTTCTACTCTTAGTCAGGAAGGACATTTGTCGGTTGGAGTTCCTGGAAGTGTAGCTGGAATGGTTGAACTTTTTGAGAAATATGGTTCTAAAAATTTGAGTTGGCAAGAGTTAATCGAACCTTCCATTAAATTAGCTCAAAATGGAATTCTTTTGACAGAAAATGAAGCAAATAAATTGAATGATTATCAAGAAGAGTTTCGAAAATGGAATGATGCAGAAAATTGTGTTTTTATATATTCAGATACATTAAACCCTTCCTCAAATCAATCAATAAATAAAGAGTGGAAAAAGGGAAATACAATCATTCAAAAAGAGCTAGCCCAAACGCTCACAAGAATAAAAAACAATAAACAAGATGGATTTTATAAAGGAAAAACTGCCGAACTACTTTTGAAAGAAATCAATAAAGGAAAAGGAATAATTACTCAAAAAGATTTAGATGATTATAAGCCTGTTTGGAGGCAACCCATTGCACAAACCATCTACTTAAATAATAAAGGGAATAATTCTGATGCAAAAACGACTTATACAATTCTGTCTATGCCTCCTCCTTCAAGTGGTGGAATTGCAGTTGCACAGCTTATGCAAGGATTTACAAAGTATAGCAATCAAAATCGTTCTACGCCAAACTTAGTCCCATTTAGACATAATTCTGCTATTACTTTACATATCTTGACCGAGTTAGAAAGGCGAGTGTATGCAGATAGAGCAACGTATCTTGGCGATCCAGATTTTTATGATGTTCCTCAAAAGATGCTTTTAGATTCGACTTACAATATAGAGCGAAATTCTACGATTTCACTTTTCAAAAAAACGCCTTCCGATAGTATAAAAGAAGGAAAAGTAAATGTGATTGAGAGCATGGAAACTACTCATTTTTCAATTACAGATAAAGAAGGAAATGCCATTTCTCTAACCACTACATTGAATGGAAATTATGGCTCAAAAGTAATGGTTTCGGGTGCAGGTTTTTTCTTGAATAACGAAATGGACGATTTTAGTATAAAAGCAGGTTTTCCAAATCAGTTTGGACTTGTGGGAGCAGAAGCAAATAAAATTGAAGCAAATAAAAGAATGCTTTCTTCAATGACTCCAACTATTGTAGAAAAACAAAATCCAAAAACAGGAAAAAACGAACTTTTTATGGTCGTCGGAACTCCTGGTGGTTCGACTATTATTACAACCGTTTTTCAAGTAATTTTGAATGTAATCGTTTTTGAAATGGATATTCAAAGTGCTGTAAATGCAAAAAAGGTGCATCATCAATGGTTGCCCGATGAGATTTATTATGAAGATTTAGCTGATTCTGTAATTACAGAACTGGAAATGTTGGGACACAAACTCAAAAAAGTAGAACAAATCGGAAAAACAGAAGCTATTTTAGTTTTGCCAAATGGAAATTATGTAGGTGCTGCTGATTATTTGCGTGGAGATGATACAGCTTTGGGATATTAAAACAATTACGGGTCAAGTCTTATGATTGTAATCTATTAGTTATCATTGACTTAGTGTTTTATTTATCTTGAGTTTCTGATGTAATTCGAACGTAGTAGTATTTTTTTGCAGATTAACAAGTTTGTGATGAGTAGTTTTAATCTATGTATTTTCCGCCTCTTGCTCTGTTTTTAAATTCCATTTTATTTTTATAGAATTGATTTCCAAAAACAAGGCTACCAATTCCAAAGAAAATAAGGATAAAAGGTAAAAAATAAATACTAAAAATAGTGTTTATTTGTTCAGAATGTTCCCTATCAGGAACATAAAGAATTTCTACTTTCTCATTAATTTCAAATCTAGGTTCATAATTAGCAATAGGATCTGTGAATTGCACTATTTTTCCATATTGATTTTGATACTCCAAAATAGATTGATATTCTTTTTTTCCAGAATAAGGTCTTGTTTTGTAATCAATAACAGTTGCCATTGCTTTTACAGATTCCGACTTGTCGTTTTGTATAACTAATAAAACAAGCACACCAAAAAGAAGCGAGAAGATACCAGTAGTAACCATAACAATTCCTATGATTTTGTTTTTCGTTTTTTTATTCATAAAATGATGAAGGTTTGGTTTGAGAAATAATTTAAGAAAAATCAATTATACATAGAGCTTTCACCTTATTAAACTGGGTTAAAATCTTATCAATTAACCAGCTCTTTTTATAAAATAAAAGAGACAAATTTTGAGTAAAAACGCCTTTTCCTAGTTGGTATTTGATGTTACAAGCCAAAATACACAATATGTTTAGGAAAAGACGTGTCTTCTAGCTTCGCTGACTTAAAAGTTCCCTACTTAATTTCAATATTTTGTCTACTTTACTTAAAAAAAGTAGGTTCTAGACTTGTAGGTAATCAATGGAGTTGAAACACTATTTTATAGATTCTATTTTTGAGAAATTGAAACTAAAAAAAACTCTTTCCAAAATATTATTTGATATTTCAGAAAGAGTTTTGACTATTTCAACAGACTAGGGAGTCTATTATACATTTTAGTTTCCTCCACTACTTCCACCTGTTGTGGTTCTTAATGGTTTTTTATAATCTTTATTTCTGATCGATTCAATGAACTTAGACCACGCAAACGGATTTAGAAGAGGAATTGAAGGTGCAAAGAATCTATTATTTCTTGCATTTAGATTTTGTTGCATCAAATATCTATAATTCGAATTTGCATTCATTGGCATATTTGCAGCCATTTGATTGAGCCTTTCGTTATTCAAATTTTCTCTCATTTGATCTACTAGTGGGTCAGAAGTATCCATTGCCAAAACCATATCTTTAAATTCCATTGCATTTTTGTAAGGTAATATGACTACCTCGTTCAGCATCTGAACATCTTCTTTTAAATCTATCAGTACCGAATAAATAGGTTCTCCACGCTTTGGAATTACTATTTGAGAACTCTTATATCCTACGGCACTTACCATAATCGTATCTCCCTCCATAGCTGGCATCGTAAAATAACCAAGTGCATTGGTTACATTTCCTCGTCCCGCTCTAGGAATATAAATATGAACTCCAGAAACACCATACGAACTATCACCCTCTACCACAATTCCTGAAAAACGAACCATTTGATTTTCTCCTTGTCCAAAAGAAAAAGAGGAAAAGTAAGTAGTCGAAATAAGAATAAATAGAAAAGTAATTCCATATTTTAAAATAGAATTTGTACTGTTTTTTGTAATTTGGTTCATAACGTATTGATTTAGTTTTTCCCTTCTGTGTTCATTTTATTTAATCAAAAATAGCGAATTTCTACTCAAATAAAATGTTCTGAAAATATCGTTTTAGTTAATTTATTCTACTAAGGTAATAGATTATTATGTCTTTTTGTTAGGTTAATAATTGATTTATCCTGATTTATGCTACATTTTCATAATTTTAATTCAAATGATACAAAATCGTTTGTGCAAAAGGTGCAAAATGAGCTGTTTTTTGATTGGCTTTCTTCAATCCTTCGTTTGTCCAACTATTACAAGTATAGAATAAATGATAGCTTCCTTTTGCCTCAAAGAAATAATCAGAAGTTGAATACCCTTTTTGTGGTAAACGAGTAAACTCATTTTTATTTATAGTTCGGAAACTACTCATAATGTGTTGCAATAAATTATCATATTCTGACCTTTTTAACTTTATCTTTTTACAATCTTTATTTTCTCTCAAATCATTTTTATAAAAATCTAAGTGCATAAGCGTAGGAGAAGGTAATAAAGCAGCATTCAAACAAGAAAAAACAGTAGGAAAATTTCCATTGTAGGATTCGTTATAAAATCCTTTGTCTCCCCAACCAATAGAAAGCCACTTGTATAGATTTGGTTCTTTAAGGTACGAATTTGAGATAGAATCTTTTTTCAAACTCTCAAAAAAAGGAATTTGGATATTTGTCTGACTAGGAATAGGGATGACAATATCAGTATGAAAACCATTTGAGGTAATATAAATTTCTACCTCGTCTTGATTTTCTGTTTGGCTTTTTCCTTCATTTGAATCAGAAATCCAAAGATAACCTCCAATGACTACAATCAAAAAATAAAAGGAAATGCTAAAAAGAATACACTTTAAACCAAAACGCAAAAAAGAGAATAAATAATTTTTCTTGTGGCTCATCTTCATAAAATTAAGTTGTAATTAAATTTACGTATCAGATGCCATTATCTCAAAAAATCCATAAATTTATCCATATCTAAAATTAAGAAACTCCTCTTGCTTTTCTTCTACGTTCTATTTCCTTTTGTATCAACAAATACTCTCTGCTGGTCTGTCCTGCAATAGCTGTATTTTCGTCTGCTCTTCGCATAAGATAAGGCATGACGTCTTTTACTGCTCCGTAAGGAACATATTTTGCAACATTATAACCTGCTGCTGCCAAATTATTCGATATATTGTCGCTCATTCCGTAAAGTTGTGCAAAGTAAAAGTTGGGGTCATCTTTTTTGATGTTGTGCATATCCATCAAAACAACCAGCGAATAGCAACTAAGCTCATTATGCGTTCCTGCACAAAGTGCAATACGCTCTCTATTTTCCACACAAAATGCCATTGCTGCATCAAAATCTCTATCTGCACTTAGCTTATCGGGTTGGATTGGGTCTGTATAATTTTGCTCTTCTGCTCGTTTGCGTTCTTTTTCCATATAGGCACCACGAACGAGCTTTGCACCGATATAATAATTACCTTCAACTGCATTCTGATAGGCTGACTTTAGCTTTTCAAGTCTATCGACGGTGTACATTTGATAGGTATTATAAATTAGAGGCTCTTCTTTATTGTATTTTTCCATCATCTGATACGTCAGATTATCAATCGTTTCTTGAAACCACGTTTCTTCTCCATCTACAAAAATACGCACTTTATTTTGATAGGCTTTTTCACAAATTTGATTTAGACGAAATTGTATTTTTTCCCAACTATCTTGCTCATCTGCATTTAGGGGTTGAATAGATTGTATTTTTTCTAGTATTTTCGAATGTCCAATTCCTGTAATCTTGAAGACACAAAAAGGAATATTCTTGTCTCCTTTTGCTCTTTCTATTGTTCTGATTATTTCATTTTTGGTTTTTTCAAATCCTTCAGTAGATTTTTTTCCTTCTACTGAATAATCTAAAATAGTTCCTATTCCTGCTTGGGTAAGTTGTATGACTGTTCTTTCGCTATCTTCAATTGTTTCTCCACCACAAAAATGCTCAAAAAGTGTATTCCTGACAACTGGTTTGACAAATGGCAGTCTAACTTTGAAGGCAAATTGCAAAAGTGGCGTTCCTGAATCAACCAAAAAAGGTTTGTTCATTGTCCAAAAAAGCAAATTCATTTTTTTTAAATCAAAATCCGAACGATTGGCGAAAGCTATTTCTGTATCATCAAAAGAAACGTGTTCTTTTGCCATCTGTATAATCTCCAAAGCAGAAAGAGAAGCCAGATTTTGAACGTTTTGTGTAGAATTAGAATCCATATTTTTTTTACAATTAAATTATCAGCAAAATAATAACTGATTTTTTGAATAATCTATTAGATGTATTTTTTGTTTTTTAGAGATGTGTAATTTTTATTTTAACGTGAACTCGGGATTAGAGATAGGCTTTTTATTTATTTAAAACTGATTATATTGTTTTCGGTCTGCTCTAACGAGACTGACCTAACTTTATCAAGGTCAGACCGATAGGTCAGTACCGATACATGAAAAATACACTATAACTTGTTGATAATCAATCAATATAATCCCGAGTTCACGTTATTTTAAGTAGCAATGCAGAATTATTTATACTTTATCTTCTATTTTAATTTGGTCTGCACCGTAGGTCTGACCACATTAAAATAATCATTCAAGCAATTAGAAAGACTTATTTTGCCAAAGTCAGACCTAAAGGTACAGACTTGAACAAAATCACGATTACCTATATTCAATTCTGCTCACTTACTACCATTAATAATTCACAATTAAATTCATTATCCTTTACTAAAAATTCAATATTCTTTATAGCCTTTCCAAAACTCAGCAGCCGTAACTCTCAAAATAGTATAAACAGGAATGGCGAAAATCATCCCTACGGCACCCGCAAGAGCAGCTCCCATAAAAACAACGCTAAATATCTCTAGCGGATGTGCTTTTATACTTCTTGAAAATATAATAGGTTGAAGAAGAAGATTATCAGAAAATTGAACTATCAAAAATACAATAATTACTTTAATAGCTAAAATAGAAAAAGCTGTATCTTGGCTTTGCTGAATTTGCGTAGAAAGCGAAACAATAAGACCAAAAGAAGCTCCCAAAATAGGACCAATATAAGGAATAAGATTTGCAACGGCTGCAAAAATAGCAATCGTAACAGCGTATTTTACTTCTGAGACAATCAGTCCGATCGAAACCAATGTAAAAATAGAAAACATCTGAATAAGAAGTCCGAAAAGATAATTTGAAAGCAGCTTTTCAATTTTATAAATTGCACTAATAGAAACCTCAAAATATGCGTTAGGGATTAATGCAATTACATTTCTTCTAAAAAGTCCTTTTTCATACAACAAAAAGAAAGAAATAAACATAACTGAAATCGTTCCTATCAAGACCGTACTTGTAGTATTAAGAATCTGACTAACAACATTTCCAAACTTCAAATCTCTAAAAAAGGAAAAGAAATACGTTTGTAATTCGCTCATTAAGAAGCCATTCTCTTCTTTTACCCATTTTTTCTGTATCAGAAATTTTTCTATATAATCAATAGGAGAAATAATATTCTCAAAAAGCGAATTGTAATCCAAGACAGAAATAAATTCTATTTGTTCGGAAACTAAAGGAATGAAAAGTAAAACAAAAAGAGCAATAATTCCAGCAAAAATAGAAAAAGATAGAAAAACAGCCACAGCACGAGGAATCTGCATTCCTGCAATCTGAATCTGACTAATATAGTTAGTAGGCGTTTGAAGGACGGCACTAAAAACCATAGCAATCAAGAAATAACCTACAATGGTAGAGAAAAACCAACTCAAAATAGCTGCAATAGCAATTCCTAGACAGAGAAAAATTAGGCGTTTACTCATTTCTTGTTTGTCAGATTATTTATTTTCAACAAAAATACATATTAATTAATTACGAATTGAAAAAATTGATGCTATTTTTGAATCAAGAATAGGTTTATAAAAATTTTTCTGATTTGATAGTTTTTTAGGTAATTTGTAAAAAAATTAATTGAGCTTATTTTGTTTTGATAGCAATTATGAAAAATTCTGAAAAAAGACCTTTTATTTTGTCTCAAAAAACAACTCGAACATTGGCTTTACTTCTTGTAGCCTTACTTACTGCTGGTACAATACTATTTATAGGAGGTTTTGAGTTAGATTGGAAGCAAGCATGGAATGGTTTATTAAAAATGTAAATGTACTAAAGTAGAAATTTAAGAAAAACTAAAGGTTATAATTAGTACTTCGGACTGATTTTTGACTTAGAATAGTAATGATTTAAGTCAATTTTTTATTTAAAAAATCCTAATATTTTTTTTAGTTACTTGTACCAAAAAATTGATTTTGAGTTTCTAAGGATCAATTACGAATTAAAAATTACGACCTGCCAAAGCAGCGAAGCTAATTACGAATTTAACTTGTTGATTATCAATGAATTAATAATTCAAAAATAGCAGTTTATTTAATTTACGTTACTAATCCATTTTTAATCTACTATCAAAAAACATTCAATGACTTATCTAATAATTTATTCTTATTTTCGAAGACTTATACAAAAATTATCCCTTTTTTCATTTTTGGTGTTTCTATTTTTGTTTTCTTTTAGTCCCAGTTCGTATGCACAAGACGAAGAAAAGGTAGATACTATTTCTACTCAAGTAGAGGAAGCAATTGTATTAGAGGAACATATGGACGTAATTTTGGCAATTGATGTTTCTTCTTCTATGAAAGTGGAAGATGTAATGCCGACACGTTTGGAAGCCGTCAAATCGGCAGCACAACAGCTTATGAGCGTTCATCCAACGGCACGTTATGGAATTGTGCTTTTTGCTGGTGAATCTATGGTATATGCTCCTTTAGGTGATTCAGAGGTAGATTTGTATCAACTTTTAGAACAAATCACGACTGATTTGTTAGATGGAACAGGAACAGTAATTGGAGAAGCTCTTGATACTTCTATAAAAGAATTTGAGCGTGTGGGTTCTACAAACAGAAAAATTATTATTTTTAGTGATGGAGCAACTTCTGAAACAGATAATCTTTTCAAACGTGCTTTACTTCTGACCAGTAAAAGAAATGTAGAAGTTTATTCAATTGGTGTTGGTAAAAGTGGAGAGGCTTCTATAACTACACCAGACCAAGAAAAAATCACTATCAAAAGTCCTTATAATGATGAATCATTAAAATCAATAAGTATTTTTACGAATGGCAAATACTATCACGCACAAAGTTTTGAAGAAATGAGCCAGATAGCAGAACAAATTTCTCTTCTTCTCAATTCTAAATAAGAAAGGTAGATTATTTTTCGTAATTTTGTGCTTTCTGCACGCAAACCCTAAGAGTATTTGAAGATTCTTAGGGTTTTGAGTTGATTACAAAAAAAGAATATGAATTATAAAATAGTTAAAATTAGGTTTTTTATCAAAAAATGGTCTTTTTCTTTGCTTCTCTTTTTTGCTTTATTTATCAATTTTTCTTGTCAAGAAGAAAAAATAGAAGAAGAAACAACAGGAATTCCAGTAGCACAAGTAGGGGAGAATTATTTGTATCATGAGGAAATTATTGAACTCTTGCCTCCCAATTATAGCAAAGAAGACAGTACCAATATTGTCAAAAGATATGTTGATAATTGGATAGAAAGAAGACTTTTGCTCAAAGAAGCAGAATCAAAAAGTGGAATTGACCAAAAAGAATTACAAGAAAGACTAGAAGATTATAAATATCAACTTCTGGTACATGCCTACAAACAGAATTATATAAATGAATATTTGGATACGCTCGTTACCGAACCACAAATAAGCGATTATTACGAAAAAAATAAAGCAAATTTTGAACTCAAACAACCTATAGTAAAAGCCTATTTTGTAAAGGCAAAACTCATTACACCTCAATCTCAAATAGATGATATTCGTAAATGGATGAGTTCTGACTTGGAGCCTAATTCGGAGGAGACCGAAAAGTTGAAATCATATAGTTATGGTTTTGCGGCTAGTTATTTTTTGGAAGATAATAAATGGTTGCCTATTTCAGAACTTGTAGCTAATACTCCGTTTGATAAAAATTTATTACTTCAAAAGAATAAATTTGTAGAAAGTAAGGATGAAGAATATTATTATTTTTTGAAAATAAATGACTTCAAAATTCAAGATCAAACTTCTCCATTGGAGTATGTCAAAAATCAAATTATCAGTGTAATTCTAAATAAGAGAAAAGTAGAATTGCAAAAAGAGCTTGAAAGCAGAGTAATGGAACGAGCTAAGGAAAATAAAGATTACAAAATATTCGTAACAAAATAAAGTCCTTAAATAAAACTCTAAATTAAAATTATAGACTGCTACAAAGACAATTTTTTATACGTACTCTGTATAGACCTCAAATACTAACTATTAATTTACTAACTTTATATATGACCCATTTCAAAATTAAGTTTCCTGTTTTTTTACTTTTACTACTTTTAGTAGGATTTTCCTTGATTTCTACAACTAGTTTTTCACAGCAAATAGCTGACAAAATTATCGTAAAGGTAGATAATCATATCATTCTAAAATCAGAATTAGAGCTTTCGTTTCAAAATTATTTAGAATCTCAAGAAAAGGCTCCACCAGAGAATGCAAAATGTGAAATCTTACGCCAACTTCTTTTTAATAAGGTAATGTATGCAAAAGCCGAAATAGATTCAGTTATTGTTTTGGATGCACAAGTAGAAAATGAAGCCTCAAATCGCTTGTCTATGATGATAGAACGTGCTGGTGGTGATGAGAAAAAACTAGAAGAATATCTAGGAAAGCCACTCTCTGATATAAAGGAAGAACTTTTGGAGCCAATTAAGGAACAATTGACTATTCAAAAAATGCGTTCTGAAATTACTACAGATGTAAAAATTACTCCTTCACAGGTTCGTAAGTTTTATAAAGCCATTCCTAAAGATAGTTTGCCATTTTTGCCAGCAGAGTATGAAGTAGCTCAAATGCTTGTGTATGCAAAAGTGAGCAAGCAAGAAAAAGACAGAGTAAGAAAGCAACTTTTAGACATTCGTACACGCATAAAGTCAGGAGAAGATTTTGCAGTCTTAGCAAAAGAATTTTCGTCTGATTTGGGTTCGGCTGCACAAGGTGGAAATTTGGGATATAGAGAACGTGGCGAACTTGTACCTGAATACGAAGCTACAGCTTTTGCTCTTAAATCAATGGAAATCTCTGAACCTGTAGAGTCAGAATACGGTTTTCACTTGATTCAATTACTAGAAAGACGTGGAAATATAATTAATACCCGTCATATTCTGATTCGTCCAAAACCGAGTGCAGAAGATATGGTATATACCAATAAGTTTGTGGATAGTCTTCGTAATTTGATTGTAAAGGATAGTCTTACATTTGCAAAAGCTGTTTTTGACCATTCTGCAGATAGAAGTTCGAAAAATAATGGTGGACGTATTTTGAGCCAACAAACAGGATCAGCAAAACTGGTAGCCGAAGATTTTGATTATAATACGTATCTTATTTTGGATACTATGCAATTAAAATCAGTTAGTCAGCCTTTACCGTTTAGAAGTCCTGATGGAAAAGAAGCTGTTCGTTTGTTGTACTTTATAGACAAGACAAAACCACACCAAGCCAATCTAAACGATGATTATGAAAAAATTTATCAAGCTGCTCTAAACGATGAGCGTGCAAGAATGCTTGATGAGTGGTTCTTTACAGCTATAAAAGAATTGTATATTGATATTGATGAAGATTATAATTCGTGTGAATTGGTGGAAGGGATTTAATTTCTTAGTGAAAGTTATAAAAAATGGTTTCAAGTGTTTTGCTTGAAACCATTTTTTTTATGTACTACCTCGTTGACGGCGAAGTCTCAACGACGGTTTGTGCTGCTTTTTTTTCCGACCGTCAACGAGACTGCGTCGTCGTTGAGGACTAGAAAAACTATTTTATATCATTAGAAATTTTTTGCATTCCTTCTTCAAAATTACCTCGACTTATGTCAATACATAGCGAGTTTCTTAAACGTGCTACTATTTCTGGTAAATTATTTTCAAGTTTTCTATAACGTGTAAGTTCATCTTGTAGGTGCTCTATGCCAATATTTTCTCTTCTGCAATCATCAATTTCATCATTTATTTCCTTTAATTCTTTTCTAACTTTTTTCATTCCCTCCTTTACAAATGAACGTTTCAAGAAAAAATCATTTTCATAAACAGCAATAAATTTTTTATCTGCTATCTTTTCGCCTGCAAATGTCAAAACCGTTTCCATAAGAACCCAACTAGAAAGTAAACTATTTTCTGAAACTAGAGAAAGTGTAACATCATTTTCTCTAATGCACTTCTCTATAAACAACTTAATATTTTCACCAGCTTTCATAGCTTCATGGTCAATGGTAACATCAATATCTTCTTTTCTTAAAAAATCTCTTACTTGGTTGGCTA
The DNA here is from genome assembly GCA_963761725.1 of uncultured Cytophagales bacterium. Taxonomy (GTDB): domain Bacteria; phylum Bacteroidota; class Bacteroidia; order Cytophagales; family Bernardetiaceae; genus Bernardetia. Next base: position 77,714 of record CAVXHP010000006.1, read on the forward strand.
ATGCTTGTTCATTATGGTTATAAGAAATGAAGACAGATGTCTTTTTTTCTTCCTTCAAACTAGCATCAATTTCTTGGTCAGCTTGCTTTGTTTTTTCCTTGAGGTTGTTTATTTCTATATTAATTTGATTGTTATTCGAACCTTGAATAACTATGTTTCCATCTCCTGCAACAGATGAAGAATTAGAATTACTATTTGTAGTTTGTTGAGAAAGAGTATTTATTTCTTCCAAAAGATTATTCATATCTTTTTTAATATCTTTTAAGTTTTCAGTTAATGAAAAACGAGCTGATGTATCATTAGTCTTACGTAACTCCTTTTCAAAAAAAGTCTTTTTGTCTATCAGAATGCTATATGTTTCTTCTAAACCTTTGATTTGCTTTAAAATAAGTTGTTCCATAGTTTCAGTAGTTTTTTGGGGTGTGGTTTTATGATTTTGTTCAATAATTGGAACAATTTCCTTTATTTTAGAACTATTCAAAAATAGTTGTAGCCCTTGAACCTGCATCGGATTAGGCACAAATCCCATGTTTATTTGATGCTGCATATTTGTTTTGATAACAGAGTATTGATGATAGGGTTCGTCTGTAAAATACAAATCTAAGTAATCAAATACTTCTTGAAACTTTCCTGCTTCGGCTTGTTTTTTTAGGTGTGTTATTTTTTCGGACATAATTGTATGGATAAGTGGTTGTGATTCTTTTTTATGTTTTTGTAGCTTTTCAAAACCTCTTTGCAAAGATTTTTCGCCTAAATGCAATTTGTTTCTATCTAAATTTCTTGATGAATTTTCATCATCTAATTTGTCTAACTCTTCCAAAATGACTTCTACTAAATCATTTTTTGCTGCCGAATTGTGATAAATCAAAATATGATGATTATTTTTTTCATAAACAGCTTCTACAATTACTTTTGATTCTTTATATTCCACAAACAAACCTGTTTGCCACATCAATTCTACACTAGAAAAATCTTTTGCTTTTATCATAAAACGCTGAATAACCGAAGTCGGAAGAAAAGAATATTTTTTTGGCTTACTTGGTTTTAATTCGAATGATTCTATATATCCTAAGATATCCTCTTTACTTTTTGAAGGTAAAAGCTGAGGAATCAAAAAACTACGTTCTGATAAAGGTGTATACCTTTTTTTATTATCAGTATTCTCAAAACAGAGTTCTGTACTCAACATATAATCTATGAATAATTCTCTTTCTTCGTCAGAATTTGCACTCCACACTTTTTTAATGATTTTGTAATCTAAAATGCCTTTTTTCTGTTTGAGTAATTTATAAGAGCGACTTTGTTTGTCCAAAACTTTATATACAGCTTCTATCGCCCAAGATTGATTGATAATAATTTCGCCTGAAAAGTATTTCGCTTGATAATAAAATACGCCTGTATCGTGAAAAAAGTTAGCTAGAGTATCAGCTTCATTTTCTGCATCTTCTTCTTTACACCATTCTACAAAGCTCTGAAAAGATATTCGCTTCTTTCCATTTGGATTTTGTTGTTCTTGTCTTACTCTATCACGCACTGCAACCCAATGAGCAGGTAAAGGCAAAAGTAATTCTCTTTTTAGCTCCTCATTGTCTTCAAAAATTTCTGTAATATAGTTCTCTAAAATCTCAAAACCTTCTCCATTTTCTGCACTTACTTGAATAAATTCAGTAATAGGAAACTGTTTTTTGAGTTCGTTTTGAGCAATTTCATCGTAAGTAGGCGCAATTTCTTTTATCTCATCAAACTTATCTATTTTATTTTGAACTACGAGTATAGGACTATTTTTGCCAAAATAAGATGTATAGGAAAGCCAGTAATTTAATTCTTCATTTTTAAATGGTATTTTTTCTCCTTCTGAGTTTTCTAATTCATGAAAGCCTTTTACTTCATTTTCAATATCCCAAACAAGAAGAAAAACAGCACGAGTTTTCATAAAAAGACGATGAGTAGCATGATAAATATCTTGTCCTCCAAAATCCCAAATAGTAAGATTAAGTCCTTCCTCCAAAAACTCACATTCTATATTTTTTTTGAGTAAACTAATAGCATGAGTAGAGTCATGATTTTTATTAAATTCAAAATATTGTTTCTTGCTTTTTTTTATTTTAAAAATATCTTCTGATATTTCAGTAATATAATCAAATATAAACTTACCTCTTTCAGCAGCTAATCTTTTAGCTACTTGTGTTTTGCCTACACTTCCATTTCCTATCAGTATTACCTTGACTTCATTATTTTTTACTTGTTTTGCTTTTTCTATTCCTTCTAAATAGTCTTTTACTGATTTAAAAGCATCTTTAAGAACTCCCTTATCAAAAATTACTTTTGGTATATTTTGAATGGGATTTCCGAATAATTGAAGTGACTTTAGCTTAGGAAAATGATAGAGAAAATGTAATGAAAAATCAGAGAGTTGATTTCTAGTTAAATCTAATGCTGTTAAATTCACTAAGTTACTCAAAGGAGAAATATCTGAAAGTTGATTACTCCCTAAATTCAAATAAGTCAAATTCACTAAGCCACTCAAAGAAGAAATATTAGAAATTTGATTATTCCATAAATCTAATGCTGTTAGCTTCACTAAGCTACTCAAAGGAGAAATATCTGAAACTTGATTATTCCATAGCTTTAAGTTAGTCAGGTTTACTAATTGCTTCAAAGGCGAAATATCTGAAAGTTGATTGCCCCCTAAATCTAATTCCGTCAAACTTACTAAATTGCCCAAAAAAGAAATATCGGAGATGTGGTTACCCTCTAACTTCAATTTTTTCAAATTCACTAAGTCTCGCAAAGGAGAAATACTGGAAAGTTTACAACCATAAAGATTTAAACCTATAACTTCCCTTTTTTCAGATAAAAAATAGGTTTTACTTTTTTTATGGTCAAGAATATCATTTTCATTCTTAGTTTCAGTAAGCTCAAAACCAAGTTCTTTCTCTAAATCCAGTATTTCTTGAGGTTTATCCATTTTTATCTAATATCAGTAGTTTGTTATTTTCACTTCCCTAAAAATACTATTTCTTTTTTATTTTTCTAGTCATTGCTTTTAGTATGTTATCTATATTACGAAGTGAGAATAGGAAATTTCACGAAACAACAAAGTGAGATAATCAATTTTATCTTTATCAGTAAGTTTAAATAGGTCAAACACTGTCTGACCTATTTGAAGCAATTCGACCAACACTGTCGGTCGAATTGCTATTTTTCCCTTCCCTAAAAATACTATTTCTTTTTCAGATAAGTTTTAAGGTCTTTACTAGAAGGTAGTTTTTTACTTAATTCTTCTGGTAGTTCTTTATACAAAACATATTCAGCCACTCCAATAGGTTTATTTTGATTTCTTAGAGAATATTCTACTTCCAAATTATCTTTTTCAGCACATAAAATAATACCAATACTTGGATTTTCGTGTTCCATTCTGACAGTATCATCTAATACTTCTAAATAAAAATTCATTTTTCCAGCATATTCGGGAATAAACTTTGTAATCTTTAGCTCAATCGCTACCAAACATTGTAAAGCACGATGAGAAAAAAGAAGGTCTATAAAATACTCATTATCACCAAGTTTAATTTTATATTGACTTCCTAAAAAAGCAAATCCATAGCCTAATTCTAATATAAAATTTTTTATCTTCTGTAAAATTTGACTTTCTAACTCTCTTTCTTTTACTAAAGCAGACAGACCCAAAAATTCTAAATTATACTCACTTTTTAATATTTCGTCTGCTTGAATAGCTAGATTTTCGCCTAATGTTTTCTGAAAATTGTGTGTTTTAGAATCTATTTTAAGAGTTTTATAGGCGTTTGCCTTTATTTGATTTTGCAAAATAGCTCTACTCCAGCCAAATTCTGAACTTGCTTTCAGATAAAATTCTCTTTCAGATTCGTCTTTTATCTTATTCATTATCAATATATTATGCGACCAAGGAATTTCTCCAACAGCCTGTTGGAGAATTGAGTTATCTTTATAAGTCACATAAAACTGACGCATATACCAAAGGTTTTGTACAGAAAACCCCTTCTGATTTGGAAAAGCGTGTTTTAAATCTTCTGACAGATTTTTTACCACAGATTTTCCCCATTTTTGAACTTCTTGTTGTTGGGCAATCTCTTTTCCAATAGTCCAGTATAATTCTATCAATGCTCTATTAAGTGATTTACTTACTTTTATTTGAGCTGTTTGTATATTTTCTTTGATAGAAATAAGTAAATTTTGATAGGCTTCTAAATTATTTTTCATTTTTTTTGCTTTAAAATTCAAACACATGCTTTTCCTTTTCCTAAAAATACCATTTCTTTTTTGTTTTTCTAGTTGTTGCTTTTCTTTTTCATAAAAAGTCAAAAATTAGTTATCTTACTTCTATTTATTTACAATTTCTACTCACTTCTAAGAATTTTTAACAATTAAAATGCAGCGATTTTAACATTTCGCTCGTTTAAATGTTAAATCAATAGTATTAAAACCCTAAAATTACATATATGCATAATATCTTGTTAGCCGAAGACGACCACAACTTAGGTCAAATTTTAAGTGAGTATTTAGAAATCAAAGGATTTGGTGTTACGCTTGTTAGAGATGGAAAAGAAGCATTAGACGCATTTTTCAAAGAAGACAATGTTTTTGACATCTGTATCTTGGACGTAATGATGCCAAACATAGACGGATTTACGGCAGCCAAAGAAATCAGAAAAATAGAAAAACATACGCCTATCGTTTTTCTGACAGCAAAAGGAATGAAAGAAGACCGTATTGAAGGACTTCAAATTGGAGCAGATGATTATATGACAAAGCCGTTTTCTATGGAAGAACTTCTTCTTCGTGTACAAGCGATTTTGCGTCGTACTATCGTAACCGATAGTTCTCCAGCACTTCGTAAATTCAATATTGGCGAGCTTCTTTTTGATTACGATGCACAACTTCTCAAAAGTAATGATGGAGAAGACACAAAATTGACTTCTAAAGAAACAGAGCTTTTACGTATGCTTTGTGAAAATAAAAACCAAACTTTAGAACGCTCAAAGGCTCTAAATGAAATTTGGGGTGATGATAATTATTTCAATGCTCGTAGTATGGACGTTTATGTAACAAAATTACGTAAATACCTTCGTGCAGATGCTCATCTCAAAATTTTGAATGTTCACGGAACTGGATTCAAATTGGTAGAGTTAGATGAGAGTTCTATTTCTTAAAAAAAGGTTTTTTATTACACAAAAGCACTATCTAAGTTTTAGATAGTGCTTTTTTTATTGTGCTTTTTTCATTTTTCTAAGTGCTTTTTTATATTTTTTGTAAGCTCTCCAACGCTCTACACCTCTTGAAATCATATAGATTCCTACCCCAAAAGTAATTAGACCTCCCAACATTACGCCAGCAATTGCATAAATATCTCTAAAATAAAAACCCGAACCAATAGAAAAACCCAATAGAAAAATTACTAACAAGCCTATACCAAGGATAGCTCCTAAAAGTGTCAAAAAAGCACCTCCGATAATCATTCCTAATCCCTTTTTTTTAGGTTTTTCAGGAAGGATTTCTACTTTTTTTTGGGTAGAGTCACTTAAAAAAGTTATGTTTTTATCTATTTTTTCGTTGAGAATAGAATCAAATACTATATTTTTTGTAGCAGGACGAGAAGCCACCAAATCAGAAGAAATACAAGTGAAAAATAGTGAAATAGAGAAAAGTAAAGAAAGGAATAATTTCATAATTGAGTTTGTGTATTTTTCTATAATTTCTTTAAAGCTAGTTTTGCTTTTTGATTAATACTTTCTTCGTACTGATGTCCTTGAAAGCTGATTGCCTTTTCAAAGTATGTTTTGGCTAATTCTTTATCTGTTTTTTGATAAATAAAACCAAGATGCAGTGCAGAATTTGCAGCAAAGTAATAAATTTTGTTTTGATTATGTAAAGTAGAATACTCAATTACGGCTTTATAAAAAGAAATGGCTTGATTTGTTTGATTTAGTTTGTCTAGGATTCTCGCTTTTCTGTATTTATATTCCAAAATAGATTCAAATCTTTTTTCAATTTCCCATTTTTCTAAATCAAAATTACTAATTTGATTCAAGGCTTTCAATGCTTTTTGATAATTCCCTCCATCTGTCAGTATTCTGGCTTGATACAAATTTTTGCTTGGTAGATAATTAGATTTCTTTACAGCTTCTACAAACTTTTCTGCATTTTTATCTACTGCTGTTTTCGAAATTCCTTTTCCCAAAATAGCATTGAAATACATATTTTCTGTTCTATTTTGATTCGTAATTCCATTCGAATTATCCAACCATTCTATCAAAAAGAGTTTGTAATAAGTGTCTTTTATGAAATTTTTATTTTGGTTTGACTTTATACTTTTCAAAAATTCTAAATAATGAAACTTTGCTTTCTTGGGGTTTTTCAGAATAAAAATAAAGTTCTGCTAAGAGATACTCTAAACTAAAATATTCCTTTTTATCAAAAACGAGTTTATTATTTTGAGCATAATTTTGCCACGCTAAAAGAGCGGTTTTATGCGATTCATTTTTCATCATAACCAAACTAGAAACTAGTAAAACCAATTTTTGAGAAGGATAATGTTTGATTAAATTTTGAGCTGTTTTCTGTGAAGAAGTCGTACTTTCAGTTGAATTTTCAATTAAATCTTCTACCAAATACGTTTGAAGTAAAGACTGCCAAAGCAGTGTTTCTTTTTGAAAAAAATGAGTTTGAGAAGTGCTTTTTTGAAGATTTTGAATTCCATTTTTTAGATTTGCTTCCATCCCTATTAAATCCAAAGCCCATTTATACTTTTCTGGAACACTTGCCAAAACGATTTGAAGAAGTGCTAAAGATTTTTTTTGCAGAATAAAATCTGGAAATTCTTTTTCATTTTCTAAAAGCAATTTGTAGGCTTGCCCAACTCGCCACGCAGAAGACCATTTCTCATCAAAACTTAGCTTTACAATTGCCCAATGCAGTTTTATTTCAGCTTTTGCCCATTTGTACTCTTTATAATATTTGTTTTTTTTGTTATCAAATTTTTCTAATTTCTTTAACCTCAATTCTTCATTTTCTTCTAATTTTTGATAATTATTTTTATCTTCTGTCAAAAGGATAAAAAGCATATCTTTAAAATCTTCAATTACCAAATGCAGAGGAGTTTTGATTGTATTACTTTCTAGTGTATTATCATAATTAAATTCTAAATCAAAAATCTCGTCGTATAATTTCTGGGTTTCTTTAATTGGGATAAAATTATCCTCATTCTGAATTTCATTGCTTGTAAAACCTTTTACACAAAAAAAAGGAGTAATTGAGATTAACAAAATTACTCCAATTCTATATATTTCACTTCTAAAATCTAACTTCATTCTAACCTCTAAATTAGTTTATTCTTGTATTTTCTTAGCTATTGTAGTCATCAAATCTCTAGGCAAAAAACGTGCAGATTGTGCCATAAGTGAATTAATCATTCCATGAACTGCAACTGTTTTGCCTTTCATCATGGCTTCATAACCATATTCTGCTACTTCTTCTGCTGTCGACATGCTTGCCTTTGCTTTATCCAAAAACTTCGTTCCTTCCATATTTGCAGCATCTACAAAACCTGTTCCTGTAAGCCCTGGACAAAGTGCCGTTACCGTAACTCCATTGTCTTTTAGTTCGCTCGCAATTGCTTCCGAAAACGAAAGAACAAACGATTTTGTGGCAGCATAAACAGCAAAATAAGGCATTGGCTGAAAAGCGGCTGTCGAAGCAACATTCATAATTTTACCGAATTTGGAGCTTATCATATCCTTAGAATACAGATTTGTGAGATGAACCAGCGAAACCATATTGAGTTGCATCATAGTATTTAGTTTTTCCCAATCGTTTTCGATAAATTTTCCATATTCTCCAAAACCTGCATTATTTATCAAATAACTAATTTCAATATCATCATTTTGAGTTTGAGAATACAGACTTTCAATCTGTTCTACCTTACTCAAATCCGCCTTGTAGGTTTTTACTTTTATTCCATAGGTTTGGATAAGCTCATCGGCAAGTTGATTTAGTTTGTCAATACTACGAGCTACCAAAACCAAATTGTGTTTTTCTTTTGCCATCACATGAGCCAGTTCCAGACCGATTCCACTAGATGCTCCAGTAATAAGTGCTGCTTTCATATTTTCTTGTTTAGTTATTAGTTGGTGGACACTTTGGAAGTATCAATTACAGAATTTGATTAGACAACATTTAATTATACGACTTGTTTTGAGTATTTTTTGTAGAAATTTTCGATAAACAGTTGTAAACACAAAAAACAGACTCTATCTTGTAAGCAGTTTTGAAATTTTATAATCCTAACCCATTTAGTTCTCAATTTCCATTTCATACAAAAAGGCAAGTGTTTTTATTTGCATTAACTGGTAATTGATAACTGTTCACTGATAACTGACTCCATGAATTCTCCTCTTTTTACAAATGACGCTGTCGTTTTGGGTGTTTTGTTTATTGTTTTGGCTCTTGTTTTTGTTACTTCAAGTAGTGAAAATAAAGCTTGGCAAAAGTTTTATACCTATTGTCCTGCACTTCTTTTATGTTATTTTATTCCTGCTTTATTAAATTATCCTTTTCAATTGATTGCAGCCGAATGGTTTGATGTCAAGATTTTGGATTTTGCAAGTTCTATGAATATTACTATTCCAGAGGGTTCTAACTTTAATGAAATAAAAAAGATTTTTTTGGAAAATGGAATTGAAAAAAGTCAGTATGGTGGTTTTATAAAAGAGTCGCAGCTTTATTATATGGCTTCTCGTTATTTATTACCTGTTGCACTCGTTTTGCTATGTTTAAGTATTGATTTGAAGGGAGTTTTGAATTTGGGTTGGCGAGCAATTGTTATGTTTTTGGCGGCTACTTTAGGAATTGTAATGGGTGGTGCCGTGGCTCTTTTTATTGTTCATGCAATCAGTCCAGAAACAGTTGCAGGAACAGGAAATAATGCTGTTTGGAGGGGATTATCAACCATTGCAGGAAGTTGGATTGGAGGAGGAGCCAATCAAGCAGCGATGAAAGAAATTTATCAACCAAGTGGTAGTCTTTTTGGTGCAATGATAGTAATTGATGTAATTGTAGCCAATATTTGGATGGGATTTTTGCTGTATGGTGCAAATATGAGCGATAAAATAGATAAAATATTAAGAGCAGATAATTCTTCTATTACGGCTTTAAAGAAAAAAATGGAGGCATTTCAAGCCAAACACGCACGTATTGCTTCCACAACGGATTTGTTTATTATTTTGGCAATTGGCTTTGGTGCAACAGCAGCAGCTCATTTTTTTGCTGATATAGTTACGCCTTTTATGGCAAGTTATGAAGTAGAGCTTAAAGAAATTGGACTTACCTCACTTACAAGTGGTTTCTTTTGGCTGGTTGTTTTTGCGACTACAATAGGCGTTTTGTTATCCTTTACTCCTCTTCGAAAAATGGAAGGTGCAGGCGCATCAAAAATTGGAAGTGTCTGTATTTATATTCTGGTTGCTACAATCGGAATGCACATGAATTTAGCAGAGATAGGACAGTATTTGGGTCTGTTTTTCTTAGGAATTATTTGGATGCTTGTCCATGTTAGTATTTTGCTTTTGGTGGCTTATCTAATAAAAGCTCCTTTCTTTTTTGTCGCTGTGGGTAGTCAGGCTAATATTGGTGGTGCTGCCTCTGCGCCTGTGGTGGCTTCTGCTTTTAGTACGGCACTTGCTCCTGTGGGTGTTTTACTGGCTGTTTTGGGATATGCTTTGGGAACCTATGGAGCAATTGCAGCAGCTTGGCTGATGGAATGGGTCTACGCTGGAGGGTAAAACTAATTTAAAAATCAATACTAGTATCAATTCAGGACTTTGGTAAAGTAAATGATTTACAAATTTTATTTATAGCAGACCAACACAAGAGACTTTTTTTTTAAAACTTTTAAAAACCGTTTGTAGAACACAATTTTATTCTGTTATTTTAATTTTAGTAGGAATAATGCATATATTGTCCTTACACAAATACTATTTTTTGAAATTAAAAATCGTTTATCTTTTGAAATTGTGAAAATCCTAACTTTAAATAAAAAAACATTTTTATAAAAGTCCTAATAAATAGAAAATAATTATGAGACATTTTACACTTTTAATAGCAATCATTTTCTCGTTTTCTTATACTCTTAAAGCTCAAACAAGCGATTGCAACTGTTCTACTGATTTGAATTATTTGAATACTAAATTACGAAAAACACCTTCTTTTAAAGATTTGAGCAAAACTGAAAAGAAATCCTATCACGATTTCTACCTTGCATTGTCTGAAGAAACCCCAAACGCAAAATCTGATTACGATTGCTTTTTGATGCTTTGCAAACTGACCTTGCCTCTGAAAGATAATCATATAAAAGTTTATGCTAATGAGAGCAATTTCAACGAAAAAAAGTTGCAGATTGATTCAGTATATGAAGAATTTAAAAATTCTTATTACTATACGCTTTTCCCATCTTACAGCACTAGAATAAATATAGATAGTCTGGAAACTGAGCTATCTTCTCAACCTTTTAAATCTGTAGAAGGAATTTATTATGCCAATAAAGATTTGAAAATAGTTGTTTTCAATGACTTGAGTAATGAGAAAAGTAAAATCTACAAGGCTATTGTCTTAGAATCTACTACGAAAATATGGAAAAAAGGAGAACTTATTTATTCTATGATTCCTTACGGAGAAGATTATTTTTTGTTAGTAGGAGGAACAGAAAATTCAAAAAGACTTATTTCTTATACTGAGAGAATAGATAAAGGAATGTTTTTGGGACTTGGATATAAAAAAGACACTACACAAAAAGACTTTTCATATGTAAGCTATCCCGATTCTATTTACCTTAGAAAAGAACTATCAGACCAAACCACTTATATAAAGGTAGGAAGTTTTGAGGGTTATTATCCTATTCTTTCTGACGCTGAAAAATTCTACGCTACTCTAGAAAATTCATTAACCAAATCTAATTTAATTATTGATTTAAGAAATAATGGGGGAGGAGGAAATAGAAATTCGGATATACTCTTCAAAATAATTAAAGATTATATTAAAAACAACGAAGTGCATTTGATAGTGAATCACGCCACAGGAAGTAATGCCGAACAGTTTGTACACAGATTGAGCAGTTATCCAAATTGTAAAGTATTTGGAGACCGAACAAATGGAACAGCAGCTTATGAAGTAAAGAACAGCATTATAAATCTACCATGTCAAAAATATATAGCAGTTCTTACTTCAAAAAGACATAAAGAGTATCTTTACATAGAGACAAAAGGAATAGAGCCAAATATAAAACTTGATTATCAAAAAGACTGGCTTATGCAAGTAATGGAATATATTCAAAAACAGAAATAAAGTAATAAAACAACTTTTATTTTCATTCTCAAAACTACTGGAATTTCTCTTCTTATTTCTGCTTTACTTGGATTAGTAGTAGGGTTTATTTGGGAGAAAATTGTGCCTAGTCATGCTCATGGATTTCCTGCATGGTTTCTTACTATACCTCTAACAACTTTAACTTCTCTAATAGCTGGAGTAATTATTGGAAGTGTACTTTCTGCTTTGAATAAAACTAATCTAGTACATTCCACTTTATATACTGTTAGATTTGTAGTGGTAGTTTTGGGGTTCTTTTTAATTCCTCTGATTTAGATTTTGTTGAGAGACTGGTATCTATAAAATACATTTAATCTTTGGAAATTAAGGAATATTAAAAAAATAAATAGAATTTGTAATAAATAGAGACCTAAAATTACTAATTGAGTAATCCAAAAGATAAGCTATTTTTCAAAACAAAACTATTTTGTAGGATATGAAGCTCACTCCACAAGAACTTTCAAGCAATGATTATCTACTTTTAGAAGAATTAAATCATAAGGAAGTAATTCCTTTTGTACAGAAAAATTTAAAGCAAAAGACCTTTTTTTCTAGGCTCTATACTGTTATTAATATTTTTTTCTTTTTTCTGATTTTAGCTGCTTTTTTTATCTACTATAATAACCAAAACTTTAGTATTGGTAAATCAATAACGCATCTTTGTTATGGATTTGCTATTGCTTTTTTACTTACTCCTCTTCACGAATATATACATGTTTTGGCTTATAAGTATGTAGGTGCAAAAAACACCTCTTATGATGCAAATCTAAAAAAATTCTATTTTATGGCTTTGGCTGATAAATTTGTGGCTAATAAAAAAGAGTTTCAAATTGTTGCTTTAGCTCCTTTTTTATTCGTTTCTTTGGTTTGTTTGAATTTATTATTCTTGCTTCCTCTTTTTTGGAAATTTACAGCTTTAGGAATTTTACTTTGTCATACAGCTTTTTGTTCTGGTGATTTTGGTTTGCTGAGTTATTTTGATGTAGAGAAAAATAAAGAAGTTCTGACGTATGATGATGTAGAAAAGGGTATTTCCTATTTTTATGGAAAAGAAAAAGAATAGACAAAATTATAACTTCAATGCAATCCAATTACTTTCTAAATTCAAAGGACAAACTAACCTCACTTATAACATTTTCAGGAATAAATAATTGGAATGAATTAACAAAATATATTCAAAACTTGCCCTATGGAAGAAATGCAAATCGTCATGATTTGAGTTTGATTTTGACTGAGCAAAAAGGAACATGTAGTTTGAAACATGCTTTTCTGAAAAAAATAGCTGATTTGAATCAACTACAAAACGTAAAATTCTACATCGGTATTTATAAAATGAATCAATCCAATACACCCAAAATTGGAAATATTTTATCAGAAAATGAATTTGATTATCAATTAGATTATATTCCAGAAGCACATTGTTACCTCAAAATAAATGGAATAGAACAGGATTTTACAAACAATAATTCTGATTTTGAAGATTTACGAAGTGATATTTTAGAAGAAATAGAAATTGAAGTACATCAAGTAAATGAGTTTAAGGTAATTTATCATAAAAATTTTTTGAGAGAATGGATTAAAGAATATAATAGCAAAATATCTGATTTTGTAATCAATTTTGATTCAATTTGGAGACTAAGAGAAATTTGTATTGCCAAATTGACAAATTAATACAATAGAATAAATCTATATTTTACCAAAAACGCTTAATAAAAATCTAATTATGTTGTTAGGTTTACTAAAATAGTTGTAGGCACAATAATTGTATAAACGTTCAAAAACTCATTTATTAATAATTTATCACTAAACATTAATCACTAGAAATATGTCAAATACAGTTTTTCATAAAGCAAATACACGAGGCGAAGCAAATCACGGCTGGCTAGAAAGCCGTCATAGTTTTAGTTTTGCATCGTATTACAATCCAGAGCGTATGAATTTTGGTGTTCTGCGTGTCTTAAATGATGATATAATTGCTGGTGGAAGTGGTTTTGGGACGCATCCACATGACAATATGGAAATAATAAGCATTCCATTGGAAGGAGGATTGCAGCACAAAGACAGTATGGGAAATACTACAATTATTAAAGAAGGCGAAGTACAAGTAATGAGTGCAGGAACAGGTGTGAGGCATAGCGAGATGAACAATAGTAAAGAAACGACAAAGTTTTTACAAATTTGGGTAATTCCAAACAAGAAAAATGTAGAACCTCGTTACGACCAAATTACACTTAATCCAACAGACAGAAAAAATAAATTACAACAGATTTTGTCGCCTAATTCAGATGATGAAGGAGTTTGGATTCACCAAAACGCTTGGTTTCATTTAGCAAACTTAGAAAAAGGAATAAAGGTAAATTATGATTTGAAAGATACTGCAAAAAATGGCGTTTATGTTTTTGTTTTGAAAGGTAATGTAATTTTAAAGAATAATAATGAAAGTCAAGTTTTAGATACAAAAGATGGTTTTGGTATTTGGAATACGGAACATTTTGAGTTGGAAGGTTTGGAAGAAGCGGAGGTTTTGTTGATGGAAGTGCCAATGGGTGTTTAAAGGCTATTGTTATCTATCTGCTATTTATATTTCGAATAACCTGTAAAGTACAAAAAACCTAAGAAAGTGAAATTTCTTAGGTTTTTTTACGCTAAAGCGTAAGCTACGTTTACTCAATCCGAATTTCATTATCCTGTACAAAGGGAACTTTCTTTTTCTTCTTTTTGACCTTAAAAAGGTCTTTTACACTATCAAAAGTAAATATTTTCAAAAGACTTGCTCCTGCTGTAGAATTATTTTGAAGTGCTGTATTAAATGTATTTACATTATTTTTATGATACACTTTCATACGCAGTTTTCCATCTGGAACAATCATGTATTCAACTGTCCAATCCCCTGCAATACTTGCAAAATTAGCTTGATTCTGGACATTTGTGAAAGCTCCTTCCCGAGTTACACGAACCCTTCCTTCCAAAAAAGAATAGGAAAGACGGAGTTGTAATGTATTGAGAGCTTGCGCATCAAGACCTTGAACATTAAAATCTATTTCTAAATTTTCATCTACTTGAGAAATCAAATTACTAAGTTGGTTTGATAAAAGTTCGCTTACACTGCTTCCTGCCGAACGGTTTATTCCCTCAAAAGCATTTTGAGCTGATAATCGCCGTAATAAAATCAAACTAAAAACCTGTTTGTTCATCTCTTGGTCATCATTTTGAATGCGAGTTTTGAAAGCTGCTACATACGATTCTAAAGAAACTGGTGTTCCTCCTGCTACTATCAAAGCTGGGTATTGTGTTATGTTTATATCAAAACGAATATCAGGAGTAAGCAAATTACCTTTCAGAAATAAGTCTACTACAACAGGATACCGCCTTTTAATTTCTGGACTAGCCAAAACACTACTATCTGAAACAGAAATAATAGGAGCAAGGGAAGCCATTTGCTGATAGGTAGCCGTCAAATCTACTTGTGCAGCAAAAGGACTTCCACTCCATGTAATATGACTTCCTTTATCGACATTAAATTCTTTATTGATTACATTCAAAAACGTAAAATTATAGGCTCCCTTTACAATTTCAATATCGCCATACATATTAAAATCTCCCTTTGTATCGATAATCATTTTTAGCCTTCCCTGTCCGTTTCCACGAATTACATCTCCTACTTTCTTGTCAAAAATAAGTTCTATATACGCATCAGGCGTAATATCTAAATTAAATTCCATTTTAAGACTAGATAAATCTCCCTTTTTCAGACGGCTTTGAAGAGAATCTAATTTTGTAGAATCGGTATGATTAACAAAACGAATAAAAGATTGTGTTGAGGAAACATCTTCGGGATTTGAAAGAGGTAAATAAATGCGTGTTCCTGCTTCACTTTTTGCATTAATCGTAATTCCTAGCTGTTCTAAAGCACCAAAAAGCTCAAAATCTCCAGTTGCAAAAGCAGTTCCGTAAAAAAGATCGTTTTGATAGGGTTTTGTATCCAAAACTTTCATTTTCTTCATTTCTCCACCAAGTTGCATCACAAAATCCTTAAAACCATCGTGAAAAATACCACCATCAAGGAAAGCAATATTATCAGCATCATCATACAAACGCAACCTATCAACACCAATTTCATTTTCTGTAAAGGTAATTTTGTCATCAAAATGATATACTGTATTTAGATAACCTACTCTGAAACTTCCACCACTTACAAAGGCTTCCCCAATTAATTTAATCTGATTTGGTTTTCCTTTTATCTTGACAGCACCATAAACATCTCCCTCAAAATCATTCGCTACTACCTTTAAAAATGGCTCAATAATATTAAGTTTCATGCCGATAATTTTGGCATCCAAATTTAATGGATTTTCTTTGTCCTTTGGTGAGTAATAACCCGAAATATCTACTACTTCTCTACGTCCGTAGGCTAAATAGGCTTCAATATTTAGTTTTTGTTCTTCATTATTCCAGACTGATTCTGTATGTAAATTTCCTATCGGAATGGAAGCCATTACTAAATTCTTCAAATTTAGATTATTTTCTAACTTTAGTGTATCATACACGCCACTAATAAATGCTTCACCACTTGCTCGTCCTTCCAATTCTTGACCTAAAAATATTCCAAATGGTTCTAAATCAAGATTTACCAAACCAACATTGAGAATATCTTCTGGGTCTTTGGAGATAGTTCCCATTAGTTCCACTCGCTGACTATCACTTTGTAAAACAAATTTATCTTTGATGCGAATTTCATCTTGACGTATTCCTATCGTAATAGAGGAATCACTTCTCCACTCTTTATCTAAAACTAAAAATTCAGGTTTTACAAGATTGAGTAAGTATAAGGAATCCGTAATATTGAGCGAACCTTTTAAGGAAACATTATCGTTTTTATTTTGCCTTTTTATGTAAGTATCAAACAAAATTTCTCTTCCAAACCATTGGACATCTACACGCATATTCTCAGCAGCAACAGCAGACGAATAATATTGTCTTTGTGAAGAAATATTTGTCTGGACATCTACTCCCATTGAATCCAGAGGCTTAATAGCATTGACTTTCAAATCCGTTTTATAAAAAGCTAAATCTTGATAGGAAAGCGAATCTATAAAAGCATCTAATGTAAAAGCAACTTGATTTTTTTCTAAATTTCGTTCAAAAACTCCCTCAAAGGTTGATTGATTGGCAATAAAAAACGTAGGTTTGAAAAGACGAATAAGGGGATTTATTTTCTTTATATCAATAGAATAATCAATTTTATAAGGTGTTTTTTCAGATGGATTTTTTTCTAAATTGTTTTTCTTTTTTTCGTAATAAGCCACTTGAGAAGCAGAATCATTCAGAAATTCTAATTTATATTCTTCAAATGTACTTATTGCATCATCAATGGCATCTTGTAATCTGAAATTCTCCTTTTATATCAAAATCAACATAATCAGATTCTAAATGAATATCCCGAAAACCCTTTTCTAAAGTAGAATTAAGGGAAATTACACTTAAGGCTAATTTATTTTTATTATAATCAATTTGAGCTTGACGAATTTCGGCAGTTCCTGTAATAGAATTTAGGGTAAGACCTTTTAGATTAAAATTACCATTTCCCTGTAAATTTGCAATTTTTTTGGAAAGACCCAAGTTTTGTAAATCCGATTTCATAACACGAATTCTTCCATTAATTACGCTATCTTGCAAATCAATTTTGCCTCGCATATCAGCCACCAAATTAGCATCATTTATCGTCATTTCTCCACTAAAGGAAGGATATTTCAGACGCCCATCTATTATTATATTTTTGTACGAATAATATTTAAATGTATTTTTTAATGTAATACTATCAACTGTTGCCTTTACTTCTAAATCAGCTTCTTTCTGATTAAAACCTTTTCCATTTATTTGTCCCTTGGCAGTTATTTGTCCTAAGAAATTACTTTTTGCAAGTTTTCCAGCTTGAAAACGAATTAAATCTAGTTTTCCTTCATATGTTTTGTCTGTTGTATTTAAGTGAATATCAGTTACGGCGTTTCCTATTGCGGTTTTGAATTTTCCATTTGCCACAAAATCAGAGGGGAAACCCAAAAACTCACCTGAAAAATTGACCATTCCCAAAGGTAAAATAGTTTGATAATCAGCAGGCGAAATATATTGTCTAATATCAGCAACTGTAAAACGAGCATCTTTAAAACGCAAATCTAAAAAGGAATTCTCCAAATCTGGCAAGCCACGAATAGCAATTTTTCCATCAATAAAACTCTGATTTGCAAAATCTATTCGTAAATCTTTCGAACGCAAATCATCAACTGTTCCACGTACCAAACCCGTAGCAAGTAATCGTTCTTTATAGGCTTTTAGAGAAGGTGCAAAACGAGCTAAATCTGTAAAATCAAGTTGTGCATTTTGGAGATTTGCATAAATATCTACTTTTTCTATAAAATTATTAGAAAGATAATCTATACTATCATATCTAAAAATCAGTGTATCTTTCAAATGACTATTTCCAATTTTGGCATCAAGATTAAGAAATTCTAGTGAATTGCTGGTATAACGAAAAAATACATCCAGATTAGTAACAGGAAAATCAACAAAAGGCTCAATGAGACTTCCCTTTTTAATATCAATTTCGATAGTGTCTTTGAATAACCTAAAATAATCTATTTCTCCATAAATCTGACTAATCGTAAAATGATTGTAATCAAAAAGTCCTGTTTCTAATGAATCTTTTGTAGGATTATGTAATGAAAATTGAACATTGTGCAAACTTGCTCTACTAATCTGAAACGGAATTGATTTTGCTTTTTTGGTGGTGTCTGCCGCAGGAGAAAGTGCAGAAATAGCTTTTATAAGTTCGTTTATGTTCCAAGAATTGGTTGCAGGATTCAAAGCCATATTAAACTGCGTACCACGAAGTTCTAGCTGATCAATCTGAATTACTTCTCCTCCAAAAATTTTACGCCAACCTATATCTGCATGTAGCGTGTCAGAATCTATAAAAAGACGGTCTGTATTATCTATTACACGCAAATTGATAAATGTAATTTTGTCAATATCTGAAAAATAAAGTTTTTCAATGGTAATTGCAAAACCCAAACGCTCACTCAAATAATCAGCTCCCATTTTTGCTGCCCAAGTTTGAGTACCCGAAAACTGACCAATCAATATAAACAAAAGCAAAAATACAAGCACACCTATCATAAACTTCAAAGAAAAGCGTATAGTCCTGCCCACCCGTATCATAAACCAACGGAGGTAAATAGCCAGATTACGATATTTTTTTTTAAGTTTTTGCAAATTATAGAGATTGGGGAATTAGGGAATGGAGATTAGGGAATGGAGATTAGGAAATTAGGATTGGAAATTAGAGATTTCATTGTATTTGCCAATTCCCATTTTCTATTCCCTCATCTCTACACTACAAAAATACTTCTAAATCTGTTTATTACTTTATAGAAAGCTAAATTTTATTAGTATTTTTGATTATTATCTTCTTACAAACTAAAAACGAACACTTTCGTTTAGATTGATTTACTTTTTTTGGTTAAACTATTTTGTATTCAATGGTAAAATTTTCATTTATTGTTCCGTATCGAAACCGAGATACAAACATTGCCAAACGTTGTTTGCTTTCTCTTCAACATCAAACTATTCATCAAAACAGTAACCAGAACAAAATAAATTACGAAGTCATTTTTATAGATTATGGAAGTGATATTTCTATTTCTGATGAATTAGAAGATTTTTGCAAGAATTTGGATAAAATAAATTATATCTTCAATGAGGTTAGAGGAATGTTTTGGTCTCGTTCGGCTTCTATTAATAATGGAATTTATTTGGCTAAGGGAGAATATTGTATCATTGCCGATGTAGATATGATTTATTCGCCTAATTTTTTGAAAGAAGTAGAAAAAAATAGTAATCAAAATACACTTTTACATTATCAATGTTTTTATTTGAATGAAGGTTTTGAGTACAATAAATACCTAGAAAATCATAGTTTGAAGATTGATAATTTAAGTCAGTTTGAAAAAAGTGATACAGAATCAGCAATGGGAATTGTAGTAATTCCCACCCAAAAACTAAAAGAAATAGGAGCTTTTGACGAATATTTTAGGCTTTGGGGAATAGAAGATAAGGATTTGAATAGACGTTTATTGAATTATTACAAAATTAATAATAGAGATAATCAGCTAGAAATGAAATGGCTTAATGCCGAAAAATCACCTGTTTTTCATCAATGGCATCCAGCAGCAAATAATCCATTAGCACAACCAAAAGGCTGGGAGAAAATCGTAATTGACCATTATCACAATAAATATGATAAGCCAGAACTTACTATTCACAAGAAAACAAACGGAGTAGAAATAGGAAAGATTTATGAAAAGGAAGAGCGACCTGCTTTAAAAATTTATAAGAAATGTTACAATAATAATTCTCTTATTTCTACTTTTAGTTTTGAATTTCCCATTGAAAAAGCCTATTCTAGTTTTATAAGTCAATTTATGAAGTTAGATAAAAACGAACCTTTAATTTTGAATCAATCTTTTTCTTTAATAGACGAAAAAGCAACTAGCAAAGCAGCAAAAGGGGTAAAAAAAATAAATAGTTTGTTAGAAAAAGTAAAGGTTTCGTACAGAATGACTGAACTATTGAAACACACTTACGGAAATATAGATTTTTATCAAGTACGTGATTTTCTATTTTATTTTATCGTAGATTTTGAGGATTTTATTGAAGATTATTATTACAAACAAGAAAATGGACAAAATGGAAAACCTGAAAAAATTACTTTGATTTTGTTTAAAAAGCAGCGTATTCTGTAGCTTATGCTTTAACGTGAGATTGTATTTGTTACATTTCATAAATATCTTTCACACTAATTTCGCAACCCAAAACCTCCAAAATAGCTTCAAGATTTAATATTTCTTCACTATATTTTGTTTCACTTTCTAAGGTACGAACATAAACAGCAGGTTCTTTTTTGTCATTATACTACTTTCTATCATAATATATTTTTCAAGCGATTTTATTTTCTTGTAACATTCAAATTTATCTGTTTTATCGTAGCTACTTGTAAAAGCAGAAAGCACTTCTATAATAATTTTAGGTTCTTTGAGGGAATATGCACCATATAACATTTTCTCTTTCTCAATTTCGCCACAATAAATATGAATGTCAGGATATAAAAATGCCTTTTCACAGTCTGGCGTATGCAGTTTCATATCTCCAGTTACTAATCTACATCCTTTTTTCTTCAAACAAGAACGCAATAGCTCCACTAAATTTAAAATAATAGTTTGATGCTCTAGTGTTGTTCCTGCCATTGCACGAATTTCTCCATTCAAATACTCTATTTTTTCATCTGTATTTGCATCAATCATCATATATTCCTCTACACTTATTTTTCTTTTTGAGATTGTCATTTTTTTGAAATTATAGTGGTATTTTGTTCTTTTATAAAAATACAAAAAAACTGTTCAATAATAAAAATTATCAAACAGTTTTTCAATACAACCGTCGTTGAGGTCTGAACCGTTAACGAGGATTTTTATTAAACTCTAAACCTTAGCTTTCAAATCAACTTTAATCTCCAACTCATCAAGTTGTTTTTCATCAATTTTAGAAGGCGCATCAATCATCAAATCTTTTCCTGCATTATTTTTAGGGAAAGCAATAAAATCTCTAATACTTTGCTCGCCTCCAAAAAGCGCACAAAGACGGTCAAAACCAAGTGCAATTCCACCGTGAGGAGGCGCACCAAATTCGAAAGCGTCCATTAAGAAACCAAATTGAGCCTTCGCTTCTTCATCTGAAAAACCTAAGAACGACAACATTTTTTCTTGTAATGTTCTATCATAAATACGAATAGAACCTCCACCAATTTCAACACCATTCAAAACCAAATCATACGCATCAGCACGAACATCAGCAGGATTTGTATTTAATTTTTCTAAATCTTCTTTCTTTGGAGATGTAAAAGGATGGTGCATAGCAAACCAACGATTTTCTTCTTCTCCCCATTCTAATAAAGGAAAATCAAGCACCCAAAGAGGTTTGTAATCGTCAGCTTTTCGAAGTCTAATTGATTGCCAATTTCTAAACGTAATTCGCTCAATGCTTTTCTAGTTTTGTCTGCATTTCCTGCCAAAACCAAAATTAAATCTCCTGCTTTTGCATCAAAAATTTCTGCCCATTTCTTCAAATCTTCTTCACTAAAGAATTTATCTACTGAAGATTTTAGTGTTCCGTCTGCATTACTCTCAAATAAATAAGTCCAGTTGCTCCGATTTGTGGTTTTTTGACAAAATCAGTCAATCCGTCTAATTGCTTGCGAGAATATTCTGCACAACCTGTTGCATTTATTCCAACAACTAATTCTGCATCATCAAAAACTTTAAAATCTTTTCCTTTTGTAACTTCGTTCATTTCCTTAAACTTCATTTCGAAACGAATATCTGGTTTATCATTACCATAATTTTTCATCGCTTCGTCATACGTCATTCTAGGAAAATCATTTTCGATATTTATTCCTTTTAGTTCTTTGAAAAGATACTTTAAAAGTCCTTCAAAATTATTCAAAATATCTTCTTGTGAAACAAACGACATTTCGCAGTCAATTTGAGTAAATTCTGGCTGACGGTCTGCTCTCAAATCTTCATCTCTAAAACAACGAACAATTTGAAAATATTTATCATAACCAGCCACCATCAAAATCTGCTTAAACGTCTGTGGACTTTGTGGCAAAGCATAAAATTCCCCTGGGTGCATACGACTAGGAACTACAAAATCTCGTGCGCCCTCTGGAGTAGATTTTATCAAAAATGGCGTTTCGATTTCCATAAAATCTTTTGCGTCCAAATATCTACGCATTGCTTGTGCCATTTTGTGGCGAAGCATCATATTATTTTGAAGTTTTGGACGACGCAAATCCAAATAACGGTACTTCATTCGAAGCTCATCTCCTCCATCTGTTTCATCTTCTACCAAAAAAGGAGGCGTTTTAGATTCATTCAAAATCTCCAAATCAGTAATTTTGAGTTCTACATCTCCTGTCGGAATATCTGGATTTTTAGACGTGCGTTCAATCAGTTTTCCTGTTGCTTTTATTACACATTCTCTACCCATTTTTTCTCTAACAAGTTCTAACAATTTTGGGTCTGTACTATCTTCTTCCAAAAAAAGCTGTGTAATTCCGTATCTATCACGAAGGTCAATCCAAAGTAATTTTCCTTTATCACGAATACGACGTACCCAGCCACAAAGAATTATTTCCTGATTTTCGTTACTTTCTTTGTCCATTTTCTCTACGTCCGAAAGACGAAGTTCTCCACAAGTATGCGTTCTTAACATGAATCTATTTTTAAAATTTTATTTCTTTTTTTTCGCACCTTAAAAGGTACGGTACGTTTTCGCACACTAAAGTGTACGGTACATTTTCACACTCTAAAGAGTATGCTACATTTAATACTACAAAGGTAAAGTTTTTTTGCTATTTTATGTTACTTTTACTGTTTGATATTTTTTGAAGAAATAACCTTTGTAAATTTGAAATGCGTTTCGTTGAAACCATTTTTTTTATAAAAATTGATGACTTTGTTCTCGTTTTTTATTGGCTGTAACTTCTAAAAGTAAAGTTCCAGTCATATTTTCTAAAAGTAGTTGCTCTAAAAACTCAATCAATTTTGTTCCTATATTTTGTCTTTTATATTCAATTTCTACAACAAGTTCTTGAATTTCATAAACGATTGATAAATGATGTAATAAAGGTTGTCCATGACAACTCAAAAAACCAATTATTTTATTTTCATATTCTGCAACAAGATAAATAATGGTAGGATTTTGAAGGTTTTGAAGATAAAATTTTTCAAAAATTGAATACTCAAAAACAGTATTTTCTAATTGACAAATCAAATCATAAATAATTGGCTTATCATTTTCTATTGCTCTTCGAATTTCGATTTTATTAGAGGTAAGTATAGATGTATGTGTATTCTTCATTTTTTCTAAAAAGGTCTATATTTGTAATAATTTGGCTTAGATTAGGTCTTTTAGCCTTTTAATAAAATAAATTGAACCAAAAATACTTAAATTATTATTGTACATTTGTACTCAATTTTCAAAAGATAATTTTTATTTATTTATCCAAGATTTAATAACTGATTTTTTATTAGAAAAATATTTTTGGATTATAAATTCTTTATAACTTAGTGGAATTACATTCGTAATTCGTAATCTTTAATTCGTAATTGTTCCCATGGTAGATAAATTAGAAGAAATCAGAAAACGTTTTCATGCTGTTCGTGATGAAATGATGAATCCTGACCTTATGAAGGATATGGATAATTATGCAAAATTGAGTAAAGAATACAAAGACTTAGAAAAAATTGATTTTAAATATGCAAGAATACGAGAAAATACTAAGTAATATTGAAGGAGCAAAAACTGTTTTGAAGGAAGAAAAAGATGAAGATTTTAGAGAAATGGCAAAACAGGAATTGGAAGAATTAGAGCCAAAACAAGAAAAAATAGAGAACGAAATCAAGACATTACTCATTCCAAAAGACCCAGACGACGATAAAAATGCCATTCTTGAAATCCGTGCAGGTGCAGGAGGCGATGAAGCTGGTATTTTTGCAGGCGATTTGTACAGAATGTATCAGCGTTTTGCAGAACTTCAAAAATGGACGTGGGATATAATTTCATTTAGTGAAGCAACAGCAGGAGGATATAAAGAAATTATCGTTTCGGTAACGGGAAATGAAGCCTACGGAAAACTCAAATATGAATCGGGCGTTCATCGTGTTCAGCGTGTTCCAGATACAGAAAGTCAAGGACGTGTGCATACTTCGGCTGCATCGATTGCCGTTTTACCAGAAACAGATGCCGTAGAAATCAATCTGGATATGGGCGACATCAAAAAAGATACCTTTAGAGCATCAGGAGCAGGTGGACAGCACGTAAACAAGACAGAATCAGCCATTCGTTTAACTCACCTTCCATCAGGATTAGTGGTAGAATGTCAGGACGGACGTTCGCAACTTCAAAATTTTGAACAGGCTTTGAAGGTTTTGAAAGCTCGTCTGTATGATAGAGAATTACAGAAAAAGAACGATGAAACTTCAGAAGTTCGCCGTTCAATGGTAGGACGTGGCGACCGTTCGGATAAAATTAGAACTTACAACTATTCACAAGGACGAGTAACTGACCATAGAATAAATTTTAGTGTCTTTAATTTGCCTAATGTAATGGACGGAGATATTGGCTCGTTTATAGAAGAGCTAAAACTTGCCGAAAATGCAGAGCGTTTGGCTGCTGCTGCTAGTGGAGAGTAAAAATTCAATTAGAATTACAATTAAAAATTACGAAATTTCTATTGATTCATTGAACAAATTATTTTGAAAGGAAAAAATTATTGCTTTTTGCTTTATCTATTTTTCTTGTTCAAATTGTAACTTATTTTCTGATTGGAAAAGATAGGCTACCCTTAGAGGCAGCTAAAAATAGACGTACTCTTGCAGGAGGATACTATGAAAATATACATATTTCATCTGTATCAAAACTTTCTAATTCGGATTTTCAAGCTATAAAATCACATTTTGAAGATAATCTTGGTTATAAAGTCATTGGAAGTAGAAAGAATAATAAAGATAAAACAATGTGTGAGTATGGAATAGAAATAAGACACAAATTTTATTTTGTATCTGATGTAGGTTATGGCAATCTTTTTTTTGTTGCTAATAATGATGTCGCTTATGGAGAAGTATTTGAAAGCAAATACATTTGGGTTCTTTTCAAATGGTTTAAATTGCAAGATGAGAATACTATGCAATCTTAGAAAGAAAAAAGGAATTTGAGTAAAATCAAATTCCTTTTTTTTTGCTTAATTTTTTCATAAAAACTTTTCAGTAGTTTTTTGGTATTCCAAAATAACTCTGCCAATAGTTGAACAAAGACTTTTACCTACAAACAATTACAGCCTTGTGAAAGGATGTCAAAGTTTAAAAAATATTTTTACTCCCACCTTTTCCAACTCTGCTCATAATACTGAATCAAAATCTGATTGTCTAAACGATTTACTTTTACAGAATCGCCTTCTCCAGTTGCATCAATATCAATTCCTAAAAACATATCTTTATCAAAAACGAATAATTTTGGTAATATTTCAGGTGCTAAATATTTCAAATCTAATTTTCGTTTTTCCATTTTTCTTGTCAGTTCTGTATAGATTTTATCTAATTGATTTTGAGCAGGGAAGTCCAATACTTGTGCTATCATTTTGACTAAATTTTGGATTATTTATTCCCATACTAAATCCCCACATCCCAAACGCTGGAACATAAACAT
Organism: uncultured Cytophagales bacterium; assembly: GCA_963761725.1. Taxonomy (GTDB): domain Bacteria; phylum Bacteroidota; class Bacteroidia; order Cytophagales; family Bernardetiaceae; genus Bernardetia. The sequence continues at coordinate 103,430 of CAVXHP010000006.1, forward strand.
TTATTGGTAAAGCCGAAGGAAATGCCTCTTGCATCGTTTTCTGAATACACCAAAACGGTTTTGGTGCAAAATAAGGCGATGTAGATTGAGTAATCAAAACACCATCTCTTGACAAAATTTTCTTAGCCAGACGATAAAATTCTACTGAATACAAGTTTTCCCAAAGAAGCCTCATGAGGGTCTGGCAAATCTACAATTATTAGTGAATATTGTTTTTGAGATTCTTCTACAAATTTAAAAGCATCTACATTAAAAATTTTTACTTTTGGATTAGCCAATGAATTTTGATTTACTTCTCTAAAAATTCGGTTGTGCTTTGCTAAGTTTGTAATTGCTTTATCCAAATCTACCACATCAATACTTTCAATTTCATCGTACTTTAAAAGCTCACGAACTGCTAAACCATCTCCTCCTCCCAAAATCAAAACATTTTCTAAATGTCCTGTAAGAAGTGCAGGAACATGAACAATGTTTCGTGATAACGGTATTCATCAAGGGTAGAAAATTGTAAATTTCCATTAATAAATAATTGTGTGTTTTTCTTGTATTTCGTTACTACAATACGTTGATAAGGCGTTTGGTCAGAATAAATAATTTCATCTTGATACATCATTTGCTCAAAAAAATCACTTATTTGAAACGAATAAATAAAACCAACTAACAAAAAAGCCATTGAAATTATAGCAAAAGCAAGATTTACAGCAGCATTGTTTTAGTTCCTTTCTAAAAATCCACGCATTAAAAATGGCAATCGAAAGGTTTATTATTCCAATAAAAAAAGCTGTTCTCATCAGTCCCAAATACGGCAAAAGCAAAATTGGAAAAGCAACCGAAGCCACCAAAGAACCCAAGTAATCAAAAGCCAAAACATTCGAAATCGTATCTTTTAGATTGTCATGTTCTTTCAAAAGACGTGTAACGATAGGAATTTCCAGACCTACAAAAGCTCCCAAAAACACAATAATAATCAACGCAACTGCATAATAATTATCCAAAACGGTATAACTAAAATAGAGAATGAGTGTAGAGCAGCCTCCTACAAGACCTAAAATAGTTTCAATAACTACAAACCAGTCTAATAAATTTCAATATACATATCTACTCAAAAACGATCCTAAACCCATTGCAGACAAGAAAAGACCAATCGTAATCGAAAAGTGAAGAATACTACTTCCCAAAAAATAAGTTGAAATACTACTTATCAAAAGTTCGTACAAAATTCCACAAACAGCAATTATAAAAATCGAAGAAAGCAAAATCGGAACTTGTGCCGAACGTTTTTTTTCTGTTGGAGAAGCATTTGGATTTTGAGAGGCATCTGGAACAAAGGCAGTTGTTTTTTCCACTAGATATATATAATTAGTTTTTTTATTTAAAGATGTGAAATTACGATTTATTCTTGTATTATGTAGCTGACAGTTTCTAACTGTCAGAGTTTAACAATATGAAACACTATATTTCTGACACTTGGAAAGTATCAGCTGCCTAAAAATCAAAAATAGTTTGTAATTTTAGGCAAGATTAAACAAAACTAGGGAACAATCAATTTGCTTTAGATTAAAAGCAAAGAATAGGAATTGAATAAACTATTCTTTTCAAATTTTTGATTTATTGGTAATTAGATGCTTGTATTCATTTACAATTCATCATTAATAATTTGCCATTCCTAATCTACTTTCTACCAAAAATATATTTATAGAATAATGATACAGCAAGCAGAAACTGCAATTATAAATACACAAAATACAGTTTTACGTTCGAAAATATCTGATGAACGTGGCTATTACGGACAGTTTGGAGGAGCATATATTCCAGAAATGTTATATCCAAATATTGAAGAAATTACAAAAGCCTATTATGCTCTGCAAAATGATGAAGAATTTAAAAAGGAATTTCAATATTTATTAAAGGATTATGTGGGAAGACCAACGCCTCTTTATCTTGCCAAAAGACTATCCGAAAAATATGGTGCAAAAATTTATTTGAAGCGGGAAGATCTCAATCATACAGGAGCTCACAAGGTAAATAATACGGTCGGACAAGTTCTCTTAGCCAAAAAATTGGGCAAAAATAAAATTGTAGCCGAAACAGGTGCAGGACAGCATGGAGTAGCAACGGCAACCGTTTGTGCCTTGATGGGAATGGAATGTATCGTTTTTATGGGCGAAATAGACATTGAAAGACAACAGCCTAATGTATTGAGAATGAAAATGTTAGGTGCAGAAGTTCGTCCAGCACTTTCAGGTAGCAAAACATTGAAAGATGCAACTAATGAAGCCATGAGATACTGGATAAATAATCCAGAAGATACTCATTATATTATTGGTTCTGTTGTTGGTCCTCATCCGTATCCTGAAATGGTGGCTTGGTTTCAGTCTGTCATTAGTGAGGAAATGAGAAATCAACTTACAGAAAAAGAAGGTACGCCAAATCCAGATTATGTGATTGCTTGTGTAGGTGGTGGAAGTAATGCAGCAGGAGCATTTTATCATTATATTAATGAAGAAAGTGTTCAACTGATTGGAGCAGAAGCAGCAGGAAGAGGAATTTCTAGTGGAGAAACGGCAGCAACAATTGCTTGTGGAACTTTAGGAGTTTTGCATGGAAGCAAAACACTTTTAATGCAAACACTTGACGGACAAGTAGTTGAACCGTATTCTATTTCGGCAGGTTTGGATTATCCTGGTATTGGTGCTTTGCACGCACATCTAGCAGAGAGTAAAAGAGCAAAGTTTTACGCTGTTACAGATGATGAAGCAATGGCAGCAGGACAGGAATTGGCACTTTTAGAGGGAATTATTCCAGCCATCGAAACAGCTCATGCTTTGGCTGTTTTGAATAATTTGAAAGAAGATGATAAAGATTTTAATAAAAAAGTAGTTATTATTAATCTGTCTGGTAGAGGCGATAAGGATTTAAGTACTTATGAAAAATATTTGGATAAATGAAGAATAAAGCAACTTGATTTATCAAGTTGCTACAGTTTTAAATGTAGTAATTTGATTTATCAAGTTTTATTTACAAAAAATAAAAATTATGTTTAAAGAAAAAATTACTTTACAGGAATATCTATCTTTATTCTATGTTTATTTGATTGCTTTGGGAACAATTAGTGATGTAATCTACTTTCGTTTTTTGAATGTAGATATTCTAAATTATTCTACCATTTTAGATGTACTTATTAGTCCGATCAATGTTCTTACTCAAAGTTGGTATTATTTTCTCTGTTTTTCTTGTGTCATCGTGTTTTCTTATTTTTTCATAACGAAATTATTACCAAAATTTCATCAAAATATAGAGACAAAAAAATGGTATAACTTTTTAGGTAATAGGAAAGGTCAGACAAAATGATGGTTGCATAAAGGAAATAAGGGTATTCCTCTTCTTCTTTTGTATGTATTTTTTATGTTTATAGGACTAGGAATTGGACGAGGACAAATAATAAGAGACAGAATAGAAAATCAAGACTTTGAAGCAAACCACAAAATAACTTTTTCAAATGATTTTGTAAAAGAAGTGTATGTAGTTGGACAAAATAGTATTTATTTGTTTTATGTTTTGGAAGGAGAAACAGAAGTTTCGGTTGCTGCTGTCAGTCCGAACATAAAAGTAATTCAGAAAATAAAAGAAAAGGAAAAAAAATAAGAAAATAAGAAAATAAATAGGAAAAAAATTACAATTACTAAATTTTTGTTTCAATTTCCTTTAATAAAGAATAGCAAAACAGACTTTCTAGTGTGTCAGAAAGCCTGTTAAACAAATAGTTGTTTGTGGAGTAAACACTATTTCACAAAACCTATACATCATCAACCAATGCGTTTCTGTATTTTCAAATCTAAAACGATTTTGCAATTTCAATAAAATCTCTGGACTTCAAGGCAGCACCTCCAATTAGTCCGCCATCTACATCAGCACAAGCAAAAAGTTCTTTCGCATTATCTGGTTTGCAACTTCCACCATACAAAATCGGTATTTTGTCTGCTATTTCTTTTCCATATTTGCTAGAAATATGATTTCTTATTTCTGCGTGAATTTCTTGTGCCTGCTGACTAGAAGCTGTTTTTCCTGTTCCGATTGCCCAAATAGGTTCGTAAGCAATTATTACTTTTTTCGAAAATCAGAATTTGATAAATGAAATAAACTTTCTGAAATTTGTTTTTTGATAAACTCAATATGATTTCCTGCTTCTCTACGCTCTAAAGTTTCGCCACAACAAAAAATAGGAAGCATAGTATTAGCAAATATCAAATCAATTTTTTGAGTAATTTCTTGATTTGTTTCTTCAAAATACTGTCTTCTCTCGCTGTGTCCGACAATTACATATTCCACTTGATAAGAAGAAAGCATTTCTGCCGAAATTTCTCCAGTATAAGCTCCTTTATCTTGTGAGGCTACATTTTGCACTCCCAAATGAATATTTTTTGTGTTTTTGAATAAAGATTTGATAGTAGAAATATGAACAAAAGAAGGGCAAAGAATAAGTTTTACTTGTTTCTGATTTGTTGCTAGTTCATCATTACTCATTCCTACAATTTCAGAAGTAAGGCTTTGTGCTTCTTCTTTGGTAAGGTTCATTTTCCAATTTCCTGCTACAATTTTTTGACGCATGTTAGTTTTAATTTTAATTTTATTTGATTTTGGCTTTGAATACGAATATATTTTGTGTTTTTTTGTTAGAAGAAAATAAACAAATTTATCGTTGTTTTACTTTGCATTTTACATTGAGCAAAGCTAAATTTGAAAATTATCTATTTTCGTATGCAGTATCTGTTTACAAAAGTAAGAAAACTAAATTATCCTACTTACTATTCAATCAATAAAAATATTTATGATTATTATACTTTCACCTTCAAAAACGCAAGATTTTGAAAATGTAAATCGGACAGATACTTATACACAACCCGAGTTTATATTAGATATAAAAGAACTTTTAGAAACTATTCAACAGAAAGAAGTAGATGAGATACAAGAAGTAATGAAGATTAGTGAAAGATTAGCTTTTCTGAACTATAATCGTTTTCAAGATATACAAATTCCCTTCAAACCAGAGTATGATAGGCAAGCAATTGTAGCATTTCGAGGAGATGTATATGAAGGTCTGGATTCGGACACCCTTACAGATGAAGAGTTGAATTTTGCACAAAACAATTTGCGTATCATTTCAGGTTTTTATGGTATTTTGCGTCCTTTTGATTTGATTCAGCCGTATCGTTTGGAAATGAAAACTCCTCTAAAAACAGCTAGAGGAAAAAATTTATACGAATTTTGGGGCAAATTTCTAACAGATTATTTTAATACTCGTTATGAAGGTAATGTTATCATAAATTTGGCTTCCAAAGAATATTCTAAGGCTATCTTTAATAGACATTTCAAATTAAAGGAAATAACACCTCTTTTTAAAGAAGAAAAAAATGGAGAACTAAAAACGGTAGCTATTTATGCCAAAAAAGCAAGAGGCAAAATGGCTCGTTATATTATCCAAAACAGAATAAAACAACCAAATAAATTAAAATCTTATACTGAAGATGGTTACAAATTTGATGAGAATTTATCTACTGATACAGAATGGATTTTTACCAGACCTAGACCTAAAAAGGCGGTTTAAATAATTTTTAAATCGTTGGAAAGTGAGATAGAAAACTAAAAGAATCAAGTATAGAGAATAAAAGAATTTTGAATAAGTTGAACTAATATTGACTTTAATAAATACTGTTTTATAATTTCTGTCGGTAGAGAATCTCGTACTTTATTTTTTTGATACTAAGCACAAAATTAGTATTTTAGTATTTTATGTTATGTTTTGCTTTACTTTATTCTCTTTAATAAGAAAAATATAATTATTTCTAATTTTTTTTGTATTAATACAAGCTCTTATAAAAATATATCTGCTATGATTCATCACGTAAATAACGAATTTGGTTCTGTCTGTTTAACCGTAGAATATGATGAAAAATCTCAATGGGTTTTTTATCAATGGAAAGGTTTTATTCGTATGCAAGATATAAAGACAGGATACAACAAAATCATCGAACAGGTAGCAGAAAATAATGCAGTTGCAGTTTTGGCGGATCATAGCCAAATTGTAGGTCCTTGGAATGAAGCAAATGAATGGCTTACTGAAGACTGGACTCCTCGTGCCATACAAGCAGGAATGTTTTATTGGGCTATTAATACAGGAAACGATTTGTTTTCGAATATTTCTTTAGAAATGTTTCTCAATAAAAGTAGTCAGGGAAAATACAAAGTACAGGTTTTTGAGCAATTATCAGATGCTAATAAATGGCTTTCGAATAGAATAATGTTAGACCCAAACCCAAAAAAAGCAGCACGAATAGAAGTTCCTGTCCAAAAAGAATTAGCAAGTCCAGTGAAGCATACAGAATCAGAGAAAATAAAAGAAGAAGTGAATCGTGCTACAAAATCTAATGCAAAGAGACTTTAAATAAAATTTGCATAGAGCTTTACAATATGAGTGTCATTAGTAAAAATCAAAAAATGCGTTTATTAGCTACAGAGTATCTTTACCTTGGTAGAACAAGAATAAAAATGGATTTAAAAAGCTACAGCGTAGCGTAACTTTATTTTTAATTGCAAAGTTTCGCTACGCTGTAGCTCTATTAAAATGCTTTTTTGATGTTCTACCAAGGTTACGTTGCTCTGCAACTAAAAGTCAATACCTAACAATGACACTTATATTGGCTTTAAAAAGCAGTATAAATAGGGCAAAATCAAATAAACCTTCACAAAATCAATTACTTAAAGCTGATTTTAGGAAGGTTTAATTTTTGTGCTGTCTTTTTCTGTTTCGAAACTCTTTTTTCATACATTATTTAGAGAAGTAAATTAAGCATGCTGTAAAAACGGTTTCCAATTTTCGTCTCCAATTCTTGAAAATTCACGTAAAAACATTACAAAAGTAGGCTTAAAGGGTTTGTAAGGTAACTTCATTCCTACATCTTCCAGCGTAAAATCACTTTTTCTTGAATTACAACGCTGACAAGCACTTACTAAGTTTGTCCAAGCCGTTTTGCCTCCTTGAGAACGTGGCACAACGTGGTCTAAAGTGAGATTTTTTGTGCTTTTACAATATACACATTGATTTGCATCTCGTTTGAAAATATTTTGGCGTGTAAGCATTACTCCTCTGTATGGAATATTTACATACGTATTAAGGCGAATAACAGAAGGAGCAGCGAAAGATTTGTTTACCGTTTGGATAAAACCATTAGGAACAGAATTTACCATTTCAGCTTTATGCAGATAGACAAGCAAAAAAGCCTTGGATACACTACAAACAGAAATCGCACGATAATCTGCGTTTAATACTAACACTTTCCGACCAATCATGATAGTTGAGATTTTGGAGAAATAAATAAAAAATTAGAACCTAATTCTATAACTAAAATTAGATTTATTATATTTTGTATATGCTAAAATTATGCAAATTAAGTTTGCTAAAATATTAATTTCACATAAACTTATCATTAAGAAGATAGTTTACACCTAATTTATATCATACACTTTCCCAAAACTAAAAAACAAATAGAAAAGTTCCGAAATCAATTACGAATTATAAATTAAAAATCACGACCTACTAAAGCAGGTCGTAATTTTTAATTAGCTACGCTGGTTATTTTACCATTCGTAATTAAATTACCTCTCCATTAAAACGAAGTACAACAGGCTCATTTTCGCCAGCCACCACAACAGTAACAGTTTTGCTAAACGCACCAATTTTGGCAGCATTGAAGGTTGCTTTTATGTCGCTTGATTGTCCTGCTGGAATAGCTTCTTTCGAAAACTCTACGCCTGTACAGCCACAAGAGCCTTGTGCAGACTGAATAACAATTGGAGTTGTGCCACTATTGACAAACTCATATGTCGCTGTTATAGGTTTATTATGTTCAACTTTTCCAAACTCAATACTGGTTTGTTTCCAGCTCAGCGAACTGTAAGCAGGAGAAAAAGCGAATAAAAAAGAAAGTATAACTAGTGTAAAAAGAAAACCAAAAAATTGCTTTTGCATAATTTTGAAATTTAAAATGTGTATAAAAATAATTGTTTGAGAAATTAAGTTTTTTGTTGCAACAAGAACTTATACAAATGTAGTTTAAAATCTCTTTGAGTGCTGTTAATGACTTTCAAAGTTTTGTTAATGAGATGTTAAGGAATAATTACGAATTAAAAATTACGAATTACGAAATAAGTATTCAGCGTAGCTAATTTAATCTATTGATTATCAATTGGTTATATGTTCTGAAATAGTAGTTTATTTAATTTCAATTCCTAAGGGTATGATATAGTTTATTTAAATAGGTATTAAAGCGTATTTTTGAAAAAAATATATTCGTATAATCCTGCATTTTATCCTATTGATCATAAGAATCATTTATCAATCCTATCTCTAGTGTTTTATGAACAAACGAACCATTACACTTACTTTTAGTTTTTGCCTTACTTTCTATTTTCGGAATTATTTCTATTCAAATCTATTGGGTTCAGCGTGCTTTTGATGCAAATAGAAAGCAAAATGAACAAAAAATACAAGTCGCTTTGCAAAACATAGCTGAAAAAATTGCTGACTATAGCAATACAACTCTACCTTCCCAATCTCCTATCAATCAGCTTTCTAGTGATTATTATACCGTTAGCGTAAACTGTGAAATTGATGCTGCTGTGTTGGAACACTTCTTAAAAAGTGAGTTTTCAAAGCGAAATATTCAGACTGATTTTGAATATGGAATTTATGATTGTGATAGTGAAAGAATGGTTTATGGAAATTATATTTCCTATAATCAAGAAAATCAGAATGCGACAAGTAAAAACAAGTCAGAAAAAGAACTTCCAAAATTGGAAGGTCAGAATTATTACTTTGGCATTCGTTTTCCCTCTGTTTCTTCCCAGCTTATCTCTGAGATGGATATTTGGATATTCTTATCGCTCATTTTGCTTTTAGTGATTTTCTTTTTAGTCTATGGAATGTTTTTCATTATTACACAAAGGCAGTTTTCACAAGCTCAAAAACAGTTTATCAATAATATTACGCACGAACTAAAAACCCCTATTTCTATTCTTGAGATTGCTTCAAAGGTACTCATTACCAAAGATGAAAATGAAGTAAATCAAAATGAGGCTTCAAAACAGCAAAAAAGGAAAAACCAGTATGCCATCATTGTAAAAGAACAAACTGAAAGACTAAACTTACAAGTAGAAAAATTAGTGGAATTGTTGATGTTAGAACGCAGTAGTTATGTTCCTCTTTCTTTAGAAAAAATAGACATTCAAGAAACAATTAATGAAACGATACACAGTTTTGAATTAGAAATTTTGGCAAAGCAAGATTTTCAAAATCCAGAGTTTAGTATTGTTTTTAAAAGTAATGATGAGAGAATTTTCATAAAAGCCGACAAAGTTCATTTTCAAAACACGCTTCACAATTTTCTGGAAAATGCCTTTAAATACAATCAATCTATTCCTTTTGTAGAGATTTCTGTCTTTTTTAAATCAAAAAATAGACTTATTTTGTCTATAAAAGATAATGGAATTGGAATAGATAAAAAACACCAAAAACGAATTTTTGATAAGTTTTTTAGAATACAAAATAGCGATATTCACACCACAAAAGGTTTTGGTCTAGGACTTAGTTATATCAAACAAGTAGCAAAGGCACACAAATGGAAAATCAAAGTAGCGAGTAATATCAATGAAGGAACTACTTTTTTTGTGGCAATTCCTTATCAAAAATAATTCGTGTAAAATTATTCAGCACTCAAAAAGCGAATTTTCTCTTGATAAGCCATTACATCGTTACAATACTCATTCAATCGTTTTGACATTTCTCTCAGTTTTTGAAGTTCTTTGGTGGAAATGGTTTCACTCTCAGCATTCGAATTATTTATATCATCGTGTTCTATTTTGATTTGAGAAAGAACATTTTTTATTTGAAGTTTGTAGGTAGCAATCTGATTTTGAATAGTCATAATTAAATTATTTTGATAAAATTAAAAAAAAGTAACTAAATTAGAATTTGTAACACTAGCTTTTCTTTTACGCTACAAAATTACTATTTGTGTATTGCATAGTAATTTCCAAATTATTAGTAAATTATTAATTCTATCAAAATTCAAAAAAATGGCTTTAATTCTTCCTGTTCGTGGTTTTTCTCCAAAATTTGGCAAAGATTGTTTTCTTGCTCCCAACGCAACCATTGTTGGAGAAGTAGAAATGGGTGATAATTGTAGTGTTTGGTTTAGTGCTGTCGTTCGTGGTGATGTAAATTATATCCGAATCGGTCATCACACCAACATTCAAGACAATGCAACCATTCATGGAACATTCGAAACGGCTGGCACAACTATTGGAAATTACGTAAGTATCGGACACAATGCTATTGTTCATGGCTGCACCATCGAGGACAATGTTTTGATAGGAATGGGAGCCAGACTTATGGACGGCGTAATTGTCAGAACAGGTAGTATTGTGGCAGCAGGAGCAGTAGTTTTGGAAGGAACAGAAATTGAAAGTGGATTTATTTATGCTGGTGTTCCTGCCAAAAAAGTAAAGCCAATCGGAGAAAGAGGCGAAATGTTGCAGCGAATTGCAAACAATTATATCAAATATTCGGGTTGGTTTATGGAGAATGATAATTAATTACGAATTGTTTTTTTTAACAAAAAAATAAAAATATGGGATTGGATTCAGTAGAATTAGTAATGGAAGTAGAGAGAACATTCGGCGTTCAAATCTATGATAATGAATGGGCAGAAATTAATACAGTAGATGATTTTGTTACTGTAATGAATAGACACATTACTTTCTACCCAGATTCAACTTGCTTAACTCAACATACTTTTTACAAATTGCGTAGAAGTTTTGAAATGATTGGAGATAGTAGAAATGAAGTTTTACCTAGTTCTATTATTGCTTATCTTTTGCCTTCTTCGGATTTAGGATATTGGTGGAGTATCTTCGAAACAGAATTAGAATCCCAATCAAAAATCAAAATCCCATCACTTCATAAAACAGATTTAGATAAAAATTTACCTCCTACTATTGATGTTTTTGGTTATCCAATTTGGAAGCGAGCCAAACCAATTACTCAAAATTCTATCAAAATTTTTATAGACTGGATTTTGGCAATCAATTATGCTAATTTTATAAATCCATTAAGAGTAAAAAATAGATACGAAATTGAAAGAGTAATTATTGGAATAATACAGGAAACTTGTGCTGTTCCAATAAATGAAATATTTTTAAGAAGTGAAATCTGTAATGACTTTGGGATTGATTAATTTCTTATTTGTTATAGAATAATAATTTTTCATGGAATTAATAATATTCTTAAATTCAATTTCGCTAAACTCATTTTTATAATATCTTTCAAATACTTTTAATCGCAATTCTAATTCTGATAAATTAGAGTATTGCTGTTTTATGCTGCTTTCCACAATCGTTCTACCCATTTTTATCATTTCAACACCAATCATAAATCGCTCATTTGGTGTTTTCGAGAAAAAAATTTCGGTTCTTCCGACAATTTAGCGATAATTTGCTAATTTAGCCTTCCTATGGATACTAACACAATAGCAATTTTATTAGGTTTTTCAGATTTTTCAGTAACAAAAATAGATTCTTCTCCACTTCGTTTGACTATTTATGGCGAAAGTAATTTAGCAGATTCTATCTGTCCTAATTGCTTGAAAAAGTGCAATAAAGTAACTTCTACTTCAGAACGTATTGTTCGTGACCGAAATATTTTAGATAAAGAAGTTTATTTACACTTAACTTCTCGTCAATTTTATTGTCAAGATTGTACTCGTTACTTTCAAGAGGTCTTTAGTTTTGTATCTAAGCAAAAAAATCAAACTCATCGTTTGGAAAAATATCTCTATTTGTGTTTGAAAGATAGCAGCTTCAAAGAAATAGCTATCCGAGAAAACATACTTTGGGATGTTTTAGATGGTATTTTTAAAACGTATAGTAAACGTGAAATAAAAAAACACCTAGATTATTTTCCTAAACGTTTAGGTATTGATGAATTTGCTTACAAAAAAGGAAAAAAGGAATATGCTGTCGTTTTAGTAGATTTAGATACAGGTCAAGTTTGGGATATTTTAGAATATCGTGATAAGGAATATTTAAAAGCCTATTTTTTATCTAAAGGCGAAGTTTTTTGTACTGGTATAGAAGTGTTTTCTTGTGATATGTGGGAGGGATTTTCAAATACAGCAAAAGAAGTATTTCCTAATGCTGATGTAGTAATAGATCGCTTTCATTTTTTTCAGCATTGTAATAAAGTGCTAGATAGCATTCGTAAAGAATTACGACGAAAAGATGATAAAAACGTACATTTCAAGCAAATAAAATGGCTTTTATACAAGGCTTGGAAAGACCTTAGTCATAAAGAAAGACAAGCTTTACTTAAAGCATTTAGGTTTAGTTCAACGCTTAGACAGGTGTATTTTATGAAAGTAGAATTACAAAATATATTTAATACTGACTTGAATAAACAAGAAGCTCAAAAACTACTAGATCAATGGGTAGAAGAAGCTCAAAAAATAAATCATAAAGCCCTAAATAGATTTATAAATACGTTTAATTCTTGGAAAAATGATATTATTAATTTCTTTAAAGATAGATATTCTAACGGAATAGTAGAGGGAATTAATAATAAAATTAAGACCATCAAAAGGAATGGATATGGATTTAGAAACTTTCAAAATTTTAGATTGAGAATTATAGTCAAATTCATATAATCGCTAAAAAGTCGGAAGAGCCAAAATTTCTCTTTGTATCTGCTTTACTTCTTCTGTTGTATCGTCCATTTTATACTAAATTAAAAGTATTAAGGTTTAGTTTTTTACACCATTCTTTAATATACGTTATATCTGCTTGAGAGTTTGCCAAATCAAAAATTGATAAAAATTATTTTAAATTTTCTTCTTTTAATGCTATAATTATATCTATATCCATTGTCATACGAGGAATAGCATAATTATTTAAAGCAATACTTCCTGAAAGCATATAAGGAATTTGTTTGTCTTCAAGGGATTGAGTAATTCTTTTCAATAATTTTAAAATCATTTTTTCTTATATATTGTACTGAGATGGAGTAAATTTTAAAATTGAATAGCAAACAATTAACAAGATTTGATTATAAACCATTGCTAACGTTTTAAAAAAAACCTTGACAATGGCTAAAAATCTTATTTCCTATTCACCATAGCCGATTTAGCTTGGTCAGCAGGCAAAATCAAAACATCAGCAATATTGACATGAGCAGGTCGGCTCACTACAAAATAAATCAATTCGGCTATATCTTGTGCTGTAAGTGGCGTATAATTTTGATAGACTTTTTCAGCTCTTTCTTCATCATTTTTGAAGCGAACTTTTGAGAATTCTGTTTCTACAAGACCTGGTTTTACTTCGCTTACTTTTATATTTTCTTTGTGCAAGTCAATTCGCATAGTTTCACTGAGCATCGCAACGGCTGATTTGGTGGCACAATACACATTTCCATTTGGATAAGAATCAATTCCTGCAATCGAACCGATATTTATAATTTGTCCTTTGTTGGTTTCTGACCTTGTTTTGTTTAATAATTTTGGTAAAATTGCTTTTGTTACATACAAAAGTCCTTTTATATTGAGGTCAATCATCATGTCCCAATCATCTAAATTTCCTTCTTGAATGGAGGAAAGTCCGTGTGCATTTCCTGCATTATTGATAAGAATATCTATATTTTGAAACTCTTTATTAGAATTAGAATCAAGAGAATCAATTGCTTTTTGTACTTCTTCTCTCTTACTGACATCAAAAGAAAGTGTCGTTACTTTTACCTTTTGAGATAATTCTTTTTCAAGTTCTTGAAGCCTTTCGGTTCTTCTTCCACAAAGAATAAGGTCGATATTATTTTCTGCAAAAATTTTTGCTGTGGCAAGTCCAATTCCTGAAGTTGCTCCTGTGATGAATGCTAACATAAAAATAGTGATTAGTACAATGTTTAAAAAGTTTTGCAATGCTTTGACTGTGCATTCAGTTCCCCAGAACTGAATGTTTCGCTTCCTCAGAAGCGAGATTTGTTTGCTTGAATCACGCTTCTGAGGAAGCGTTTCGTTCAACTCTGAGGAGTTGAACGCACGAAATACATATAAACAAACTTTTTAAACAGTGTATTAGTTTTTAGTGATAAATTATTAGCTATTAGTAATACAAGTAAAATTCATTTTCATTCCCAATTCCCACGCCCCAATTCCCATGTCCCTATTTATTTGGTTTAATTTTCTCTGCCAAAAGATACAAAACAGCCATTCGAATAGCAACTCCATTTTCTACTTGATTAAGAATAATTGAATGCTCAGAATCTGCTACATCGCTATCAATTTCAACACCTCTATTTATTGGACCAGGGTGCATAATTACAATTTCTTTATTTAGAGAATCTAATAATTCCTTATTTATTCCATAATAAAGCGAATATTCACGCAATGAAGGGATATTTTTTACATCTTGTCTTTCTAGCTGAATACGCAAAACATTTGCAACATCACACCATTCTAGCGTTTCTCTAAGATTGTAACTTACCTTTACACCCAACTGATTTATAAATTTTGGAATAAGTGTTGGCATACCACAAAGCATCACTTCTGCACCCAGTTTTTGAAGTGCAAAAATGTTCGAAAGTGCTACTCTTGAATGTGAAATATCTCCAATAATAGCTACTTTTTTTCCTTCAATTTCTCCTAATTTTTCTTTGATTGAAAAAGTATCTAAAAGTGCCTGCGTTGGATGTTCGTGTGTTCCGTCGCCTGCGTTTATGATAGCTGCTTTTATATGTTTTGCCAAAAAATGAGGCGCCCCAGCACTAGAATGACGCATCACAATCATATCTACTTTCATTGCCAAAATATTATTGACCGTATCAAGAAGCGTTTCGCCTTTTCGAAACAGAGCTATTACTTGCCGAAAAATTGACTACATCAGCAGAAAGACGTTTTTGAGCCAGTTCGAAAGAAATGCGAGTACGAGTAGAATTCTCAAAAAAAACATTTGCAATCGTAATATCACGCAAGGAAGGAACTTTTTTGATAGGACGATTGATGACTTCCTTAAACTGTTCTGCCATTTCGAAAATATGCAAAATATCAGCTTTTGTGAGGTTCTTTATTCCCAATAAATGATTGACACTCAAACTCATAGAATAGTGATTAATTATTAGTGATTAGTTATCAATGAACTACCAACTACACTAAAAAAACAGATAAAATAATTTGGAATACACATTAGAAATTGTAAATTATTAATGGTAAATAAACACAAATACCTAACTATCAAAAAATTGCAAGTTTTAAAACAGTAATTTATTTAATTTCAATTCCTTAGCGAAAAAACCAACACCACAAAAGTATCATAAATTTGCAAAGCTAAAAAATGAATATTTAAAATAAACTTCACTTAAAAAGTAGTTTTTAGAGAAAATCAGAATTTGGATAAAAAAAGTAATTTTTTTTTATTAAATTTAGAGTTATTCGTATGCTATTTATTTTATTACTAGTTTATGGGATACTCTTATATTACTTCCTTGTCTAAATCTGTTATTTGAATTAATGCAAACGCAAAAACCTATTTTATTTACAGGAGCTTTTTGTACACAACAGGAATGGATAGATACTATTTTGTCTGTTTTTCCTTCAGTACATTATCTCCCTCATTTTTTTTCTCCTCAAAACGAAACACGAACTATTTTTTCTTTTGATAGTGAATATCCCTTTATGGAATCGCAAGAAAAAAATTCTTATGCTTTGTATATGGAAGAGTTTATCAATCCAAAAACTGAACAGGAAAGTCAGAAAGGAACATTTAGTGGTGGTTTTAAACAGATTTATCAACGTTTTGTAGATAAATACCAAATTAATAAAGAATCAAAAAAGCAGGTTCGTCCATTTATTTATGATACATATGGGATTTTTTTGGCAGAATGGATGTACAAATATTACAAAACTGATATAGTAATTTTGATTCAACACCCTCTAAGTTTTGTTTATAATTGGATAGAAAACAAAGAAAGTATAGATTTTGATACTTTATTATCACCCAAAATCATTAAATATGCACCCATAACTTTAGAGCGTATAGCATTGGAAAAGGAAGATAATACCTTTAATTCCCTTCAAGAATGGGAAAAAGTACTCCGATTATGGCTAGTTTTTGCCGAAACTATTCTGCATTATCAACTCATTTATCCAAATTGGTTATTTTTTAGATATGAGGATTTTAGAGAAACTCCAGAGCGAACTCTTGCAGATATTTGTGATATGTTAGAATTAGATTATTCAAAAGAATTTGTAGATAAATTTGAGCAGACAAAAGAAATTCGTATTCAAGATGCACAGCGAATAGAGACAGATTATGTAAAAGCCTTAATTGAAGAAACCCAAGAATACCTCACTCATTTTTATCCTAAAGATATAACAGGTAGAAATATGTTTCGATAAACAAATTCTATTGTTTTTATTTTTTAGAAAAGCAATAAGGATCAATTACGAATTATGAAATAATCAGCGTAGCTAATTAAAAATTACGACCTGCCAAAGCAGCGAAGCTAATTACGAATTTAATTACTTGAATATCAATTAGTTATGTATTTAAAAGTAGCAGTTTATTTAATTCTTATTTCTAATTTATCTGTTTGGAATGGTAAATTATCAATTATCAATGGTAAATGAATACAAATACTCAAAACATGAATCTTTCCTTACAGGAGAAAACACAAAAAATAAAAATTATTCTTACAGATGTAGATGGTGTCTTGACGGATAGTAAGATTATTTATGATAATAATTTTTTGGAGTACAAAAACTTTAATGTCAAAGATGGTTTTATAATTAAACCACTTCAAAAGCTAGGTTTTAAAGTAGGTGTAATTACGGGAAGAGAATCCGATGTAGTAAAAAAACGCTGTCAAGAACTTGGTTTTGATTTTCATTATCACGGAAAAGGAGGAATAAATGCCAAATTAGAGACCTTCGAAACTATCCTGAAAGAAAATAATGTAAAGCCAGAAAATATTGCTTATATAGGCGATGACTGGATAGATTTGCCTATTCTGATGCGTTGTGGACTTAGTGCTGCTCCTACAGATGCCATGAAAGAAGTTATTGAAAGAGTAGATTATGTTACAGAAAGAAAAGGAGGAGAAGGAGCTTTGAGAGAGTTTGCTCAACTGATTTTGGAGGGACAAGAAAAATTAGACGATTTAATTAAAGAGTATCTGTAAAAAAATAGTAGTTGTGGTAAAGCAGCATGAATAAGAGTAAGAACAATAAAAATAATAGGAATGAAAATTGGGTAAATTTATTTAAAGTTTTTAATTATTTTGATAAGCAACCAAAACTAAATAGAGGTATCTCTGTTTAAGAAGAAGGAGCAATGAAACAACAAAAATTTTAATTTGTTTGCTTTTCTATTTTACAAAAATGGTAGTTTAAATTTACTTAAATTTTAAAACTCCTTAAAAATCAAACTGTTTACTCCATGTTTTTTATAGAAAAATTGTATCTTCGTAATCAATAGATTGTAACTAAAAGGTTAAACAGTTTATTGAGTTAGTAATTAAGTAAGTTAAATAATAAGTGCAAAATAAAATTAAGGGAACATATACATACTTTTACATTTTCAACTCATTTATTTTTATCTAGTAGTGAAAATAAAATACTCTTTGTATGCAACAACAAGAAAAAACCAATATTAGAGAGAAAAAAACAACTCTTGAAAGAATGGAACAACAGCACCCTTACGTCATGATGATGTATTTGGGTGTAATGGGAATATTTATGGCATTTACTCTTTTGATGTTATTGTTCTTCAATGAATCTTTGATAAAAATGGTTACTCATCCTATTGAGTTTCCTTATGCTTTTTTTATCAGTACGATTGCTATTGTAAGTAGTAGTTTTTTCTTAGAGAAAGCTCGTCAGCAATTTTATAATGATAACTTTAGAAAGTTGAGAAATAACCTTCTTGCTGTTTTTGGTCTAGGAATAGCTTTTCTTGTTTTACAAATTATTGGAGGATACGAATTGCATCAGAACAAGGTTTATTTAGAAGGCAAAACGGCAGGAGCATATCTTTATATCATTTCAGCTTTTCATATGATTCACCTTATGGGAGGACTTATTTATGCAGCCGTTCTACTTAATCAATATATAAGCAAAGCTGATGACCCTATTCAGATTTTGATTACAGTTACTAATCCTTTTGAAAAAATTAAATTACAGTTACTTACTATCTACTGGCACTTTATGGATATACTTTGGGTAGTTATTTTTACTGGTTTTTTGATTGCGTTACTATAAAGAATAAGAGAAAATACTTGTACATATACAAAGAGTAGAGTAATTGAATAGAGTAAATCTAATTTGATTACTCTATTTTTTTGCTTTTTTAAAATCATATTAAATAGAACTATTGATAAGTAGTTGAGTAAGTTTTGGAATTTAATAAATCAAATTTCTACGTTTAAATTACTTAGCAGCTTGATTCATCAAGTTACCTTTTCTAATTAGTTGTAAGTAGCAATATGAGTGTCATTTTTAGGTATTGACTTCTAGTTGCAGAGCAACGTAACCTTGGTAGAACTGAAAGTTGACGAAGTCAATATCAAAAAAGTATTTTAATAGAGCTACAGAGTAGCCAAACCTTGCCAGTTGGCAATTAAGAATAAAGTTACGCTACGCTGTAGCTTTTTAAATCCATTTTTATTCTTGTTCTACCAAGGTAAAGCTACTCTGTAGCTAATAAATGCCTATTTTGATTTTTACCCATGATACTCATGTTGAAGTAGCTAATCAAAATTAATTATATTTATCTCTTATTTTAAATCTCAAAAAAGGTTTACTTTTCCCAAATCAGACCTTTAGTGCAGATTTGCAAAAATGGAGATAATACTATAAACTAATTAAGACGAATTACTTAGTAGTTTTATATGTATAATTTTGCACCATTACTTAACGTGAACTCGGGATTAAACTACTACTTATTCTTAGCTATTTTGCGTTTTTTTCACCATTATCAACGTCAGTTATCTTCAATAACAGACGATTGCTAAGGTAGAATGAAAAAAAACACCTATTTCCCTTAGCAATCGTCTATTTTTTTTAAAAAATAGATGTTGATAATGGGAAAAACCACAAATGCTCTAAGTAACAATCCCGAGTTCACGTTACTTAGTGTAGTATAAGCAATGAACTACTTTTTTTATTTATTTTAAAATAAAGCAAACTAACAACAAATTCATAAAAATCCTAACAAAAAAACTTCAAAAAAGAGAGATTTAATCTACAAAAAAAGAAAGCCTTTTATCATTTTTGAGATAAAAGGCTTTTCTATTTTGTTTGTTAAGCTAAAGCATAATTTACATTTTTATTCCACTACAAATTTCTTAGTAATCGTTTGTTGAGGAGTAACAAAACGCAGTATGTAAGCTCCTGCTTTTAGTACTCTGTTTGGAGTAACTATTATATCAGCAGAGCCTTTTTGTACATCTTGTTTATGAACGGTTCTACCAATCATATCTATTATTTCAACTTGTGAATCTGTTGTCAATCTTCCTTCTAAGGTAAGATAGAAGCGTGCACCACCATTTGGATTTGGATATAAACTAATTTCTCCAGTTATTCCACTTACTAGTTTTTCAAATAATATACTTCTTACAGGAGAATATTTATAAGTACCATTCAAATCAAACATTTGTAAACGGTAATAGGAAAGCCCATCAAACGGCTCTGCATCCCAAAACTGATAATTAAATGTTCCATCAAGTCCTGTTCCTTTTGCATTTACACGTCCTAGAGAAGCAAATGAGTTTTCGTCTTGACTGCGTTCTATTATAAAATGAGAATTATCTATCTCATTTGTAGTTTCCCAAGTTACTTTTACAGACTCTCCTTCTATTTTAGCATTAAAAGAAAGTAAATCTAATGGAAGTGGGTTAAACTGATTTGCAGTTCCTGATGTAAAAGGGCTAAAAGTAGATATTTCTGCCTGACTAGCTGTCAAACCTTTTGCAGAAGCAGATGAATATCCCCCTAAGAATTTATCTGTCCAAAGATTACCTGGATCAGATGGTGGAGAACCAACAGGTAGTACTGGAGCTCCATTCCAACGCAAAACTTTCAATGCTTCAGGTAAGTAGGCTTGACTTCTAGGATTATCCCAACTCAAATATACAAAGGCTTGATCAGGATCAGCAGTAAGTTTGTCTATAAACCAATATTCTAAATGACTTACTCCATAAATACTAGGCTCTTTTAGCATAACATCGTAGCCATCAATTGTTGGTAGGCGAGGTCCTATGTAACGAGCTTCAAAACGAGAATTCCCATCATTTCTTACTCCTAATCCTGCTGGTGCATAATTTACACCATTTCCAATAGGGAACATAAAGGCATCGGTACCTTGCTTTTCTACCTTTCCTACTACGTGACTAACATTACTAGGTCCATCGGCAGATAAAGCAGGTGCTGTAGTAACAGGAATCCAAGCTGCTGTTGTATAAGTTCCTGTTCCAGCTACAGTAGCATTGTTTTCAAAAACCATTTTGACTGTACTAGTAAATGGATTTGGTGTAATATCTACAGGGAGAAATAAACCTCTATTGAAAATGGTTTGTCCTCCTGTTTTGATTATTACATTATCCATCATACGCAGACTAGCGAGCGATGCACCTGCAAACTCCGCTACGTTAGCTTCTAGTTGATAGAATTTTTGAGCATTTGTGGTTAGTTCTTGCACTGCACGTCCAGTTAATGAACTTCCACTAAGTGTTACTCTTCCTTGTTGAGAATTAAATACACCAGTTGGTTCTATTGTCCAGTTTCCTTTTAAATTGATGTTGTAATTATTGATGGTTGTCTCAAAAACGTTTCTATTATTTACACGTAAATCTCCAAATACAGTAATAGCTCCAAGTAAGTTTTTGGTAACTACTCCTGTACCTGCTGCATTGTTCAGAGTAAGATTGCCATACGTAGGTACACCCGAAATATCATTTCCTGCTGCTCCAGAGTTATAAATAATAGTGGTTTTATTTGCTACAGTTGGTTTAAGATTAGCATTTGCTCCTGTATAAGCAGTAGGAAATAAAGTAGCAACAGTAGCTGTTCCTAATACAAGTTCAGAACCATCTTGTACCAATAGCTGATTAGTTGTATTTCCTATAATCTGAACACCCATATCCTCAAAACGAACTCTATAATCTACAGTTAGATTTCTGGTTACAGTAAGGGTAAGTGGAGTATAAGGATTTGGAGTAACTTGCATAGCAATGTTAGGTCCTGCAGTTGTGTTTCCAGAAGTTAAGAATAAATTACTATAAATAGGCTCACTAGATACCCTCTGAATATTTCCCCCTGTTCCTCTTGACTGATAACGAACTGTTGAAGGAGCAGGTGCTGCATTACTCAAGGCAATTCTTGCTCTGACGTAATTAGTAGGAAAAACGGTAGGAGCTGAATTTGTATTCGTTCCAATATACAAAGTTGAATTGGTTTCCATTGTCATTGTTCCTGTTGTACTTCCTGTAACTTGTTGCTTGTTATCTTCAAAACGATTCAGGGAACGAATAGTAAAATCATTACGAACACGCATAGGATTTTGTAAACGTTTTACTGCATTCGCTTTAATTCCAGACTGTATAATCAAATTATAGTACGAATTTGTCCCTGTTGGAGAAACTCCATTTAGATCCGCTCCTCTTACATTTTGAATACCTGAACCTCCATTATACACTACTGTTGTGTTCTCTTCGATTACAATATTATTGAATAATTGAGGAAACTCTAGTTCTGGTATCTGCTCCAACATTTACCCCTAAAGTAAGCCAGCTACGAGCTTGAGTAGCAATATTTCCTCTCATAGTAAAGGTCTGTGTAAGTCCTGGAACAGCTAAACCTGTAATTTGATTTCCATCATCTAACAAATGATTTCTTTGATTAATAAGTAAATCTCCACGAATAATAGCTGTTGATAAATTACTAGGAGCATCAGGAGCAGCATTTGAAAAACGCTTTTCTACCATTACATCAGTAGCTAAATTAGGTGCAGTCAGAGTAAGATTTGCATATCGTGGTTCGGTGGACATAAGCTGTGCTACATCTGAATTATAAATCGTTTCATGATTTGTAGCGACAGGATTAGTAGCAAACAAACTTATATCTCCTTGTACAAAAATAGTAGGAAACTTAGTAGCAATGGTCTGATTTCCTAATATAAGTTTAGAATTTGCTCTTGCCTCCATCATCGGATTTCCACCTGCTATGGCTCTAATTTGATTTCCTGCATCTACCATGTGATTGAATTCTTCTATAATAAGCTGATTCGTTACTCGTATTTCATCGGTAGGTACAACTGGAACAACAGTTACGGCAGGAGATATAGTCTTTATTATTGGAATAGTCGCTCCTGTTGCACGTAAGATGATTCTACCATACGTAAATCCTTTTGCAATCTGCTGGTCTGCACTTGCGTTATACACAATAGCCGAACCGTCGCTTAGCTCTATTTTTCCCCCAGCACCTATATCATTCAATGGGTCAGTATTATTAATAAAGCTAGGAAAAGTAGTAACTCTACCAGCAGTAACAACACCCAAAGGAAAATCTGTCGCTGCTTGCGTGCCTATATTTGGAACTGAAACTCCCAAAGGTATTTCTGGAGAAGTATAGGTATTTTCTGTTGTGTTGTTGTTTGTTCCTAAACGAAGAACACCACTTCCATCTATACGCATACGGTTGCCTTGAGCTAGGTCATTTCCTGTAATCTGATACCCCATATCATAGACATCGTTGTCATCAACAATAAAGAAGTCTCCTCGTATAGTTGCATTTCCTGTGAAGCGTTTGATTCTATTTCCTGCACCTCCATCATCGGATAAAGCAAGAGTACCATAAGTAAGACCACGAACAAGCTGCTCATCTGGAGAACGATATACAACTATCGATGCTTTTGACGTTCCAGGAGCAAAAGATGTAGGATTTTCTGGATCGTAATCATTGTTAGCAAAACCATCTAGCGTTCCATCTGCTAAATTAATATTTGCAGTCAAATAACAAGTAGGAAAAACAGTTGCATTATTATTATTACCTAACGTAAGTCTAGTATTTTCTGCCATAGTCATGTTGGAGGTCGCTCTGTCATTCCCTCTTATCTGATTTCCTTGATCATTAAATATCCCTGATTCAATAGAAAAATTATTATAGATAGATATAGTATGATTTAGAAGGGTATTTACATCCCATCTTTTTCTAAATATAAGATTGTAAAAAGGACTACCACTACAAGCAGATTTGGTATTAATATTACTAGGATCTGTAATAGAAGAGCATTCAAAACAGGTAGCTGCTGTGGTAGCAAAATCATTGATATCAATCGTAGAATTATTTCCTCTGTTAATAGATCCTATGACAACGGTACTGGTCTCTGCAACAAAGTGAGATTGAGGCAAAGTAGTACCTGCTGCAGGTACATTTACTATCCAGCTTCCTTCTACTGTAATGGTATTAGCTCCCGCCATTACCTGTCCATAATTAAAGGTAACATTAGCTGGTCCTCCTCTTTCTACTCGCATATCATCTTGAATAGTCCAGACATCATAAGGAGCATTAAATGAAACAGGACCATTGAATCGTCCTCCATTCATCGCTATTGTTTTGGATGTATTAGCTAAAGCGAGTGTAGATCCTCCTTTGAATTCGGTCAATCCTTCAAAGCTATTCCAATTTTCATTACCTGCTACATCATCGTCAAAGAATGTATTACCAAATATTTGTAATGTATTAGCATCATCTCCTACTAAACTAGCTCTGTGAATAGAGACATCCCAAGTTATATTTCTAGCAAAATTGAAGAACTTATCTATCGTTACTACTTCGTTTCCTGCAAAATCAAATGAATTGTCATTGAAAATAACATTGTCGTTTGCTGTAGGAATACAATCTTGAGCAGTTCCACCATCACTTAAAGACCAATGACTTTCAAGACCTGAATCATTCCAGTTTCCTGTACTGTTTTGTCCCGCCGTTACTTCAGCTCTACTTCTTACCCAATAAAAAGTACGTATAGGCTGGTCATTGAAGAAGAAAATAGCTGTATTGTTTCCTCCATCAGTAACTATGTCAGGCGTAGATTCTACAAGTCGCAACGTATTATCACCATTTGCTGGCGCACCAGTAGGTTTAATATCTGGTTTGTTCCAAATATCTGTAAAGACAGTAAATACAAACTCGGTATTCCCATTAGCTCTACTATGTGCAGTTTCGAAATCTACTTGAGCCTGTACGCCTGGTAAATTGGATTGAATGTTGGCTACTCCAGTACAGCCTTGCTTAGAAGTGATAAGCCCATTTATAGTAGTAGTTCCATTGTTTGGAGCTGCTCCACTTTGAGGAAACCTAATCACATCAAATATAGATAGGCTCATATTGTTCAATTCCACAGTATTATTGAAAGTAAGTTCGTTATTTTCTGCTATTTGTAGGTCTTTAAAAATAGCTGTATTTCCTGCTCCAAAATCAAAACGAGAGTCTGCTCCTGTAATGAATAGTGTTCCATTAGGTGCACCACTAAAATCTACTCCTCTATCAAAACGTACTCCACCAGCAATACCAAAATTATCTCCTTCTGCAGATGCTCCTATTTCTACTTGATCATTAAATATAGCACGAGCCTCAAATATTATATCAGCTTGAAGTGCATCTGTAGAGTTGATAAATAGCTCACCATTGAAAGTAAGCAATGTATTATTATTACCGTCAAAACGAAGTTGGTTTCGTCCTCCTTCAAAACGAACATCAGCCCCAAAGAAAGTAGTTGTATTACCAGCACCAAAACCTACATTGGCTATATCACCTGCTGCAAAAGTAAGAGGTGCAGAGGCTTCAAAGATATTATTTCTCCTAAAATCTACAGCTCTACCATTATTCCTAGTGCTTTGTATATTTACTGGCTGCTCAAAAGTATTGTCTGAGTTCCAGATAATTCTACTATTAGTGCCAAAATTAACTATTCCAGTAAACTGGTTCGTATCTACTTTAAGAGGAACAGTAACTAGATTTGTTAGAGGTGTACTTTGTACACCATTAAAATTAGCTGTTACATTATTTAAAAAACTAATAGTGCCATATGTTTTGGGAGAATTTCCATTAACATTAAAATCAGTTCCATTTGCTAAACCAGTAATATTTCTAAAAGTAATACGATTCGCTGCATTTCCTGTTTCAACATCCAATGTTCCAGCCGTACTGATAACTAGGTTGGGAATGGTTTTGGAAAATGTTCCTGTATTCATTGCTATATCTCCTGTACCTGTAAGAAGTATATTTGAAGCAGTTTCAGATTCAAGTATAAAGTTTCCTGTATTTCCTCTAAAATCTGCTACTAAACCAGCATTTTGAGTTACTGTAAAATCAGAGCTATTTAATCGTAATGTTCTAGCTAAATCTCCTACTTGATTGACGTCTATAGTAGCAGCCGTTACTGCGTTATTTGCAGCAGTAGTAGCACCAGTAGTAAATATACCTGCTGTAAGTCTGAAATCACCATCGGTAGCAAAGGCATCTCCCAATTCCCAAACACCATTGATAGGAGCATCATTATCATCGAAGTTTACTGCTGCGTTAAATACTTGTCCATTTGATAGAATAACATTTTTTGCATCGGCTTCTAACTCATCAGAATAACGGAAGTTTACATCACCATTAAAATCCCAATTCATAGTAGCAGTATTGGCAAGTGTAACATCTCCACCAATCTGCATATTAAAAGCATTTGTTCCTGTAATAGTAGGATTTCCTGTTACAGTATTTGTCCAAGTAATATCTCTCATTGAAGCATTCACATCTACATTCACAACTTGATTTGCTGCTCCAAATGAATTAGCATCAAAAACTACATCATCTGTTAGTGTAGGAACACATTCACCTGTCTGTCCACCTGAAGAAAGAGACCAGTTGTTTTGGTCATTCCAATTTGCCGTAGAACCTGCTGTTGTACCTGCTCCTGTAGCTGCTAATGGATTTCCATCATGTACCCAGTAAAGTGTTCTTGTAGCAATAGTTGAGAAATCTACTCCTGTATTATTACCTCCAGTTGTTCCACTATCAACAGTAGCTACTGTACCTGAATTGTTTATGTCTGTTACAATTACATTTTCCCAAGTTTGTGCTAATGCAAAATTTACAAGTGCATCGTTTCCTGCTGTAGAAGACTGTATAAAAATAAAAGCAAAACAATCAGCAATGGCTGTAAAAGTTCCACTTATAGTAGTATTTGTTCCTGTGCTAAATTCAAAAACATCAGCATTAGCAAGGGTTACATTTGTAAATGTATTTGGATTTGCTGAATTATTTTGAAGAGAAAAGAAACTATTTGCACCTACTGTAACATCTCCTAAGAATTGATTACGACCAGTTCCTGTAAAGGTGATTCCTACAGTAGTACTTTCCGTTGAGCCTACCGTAAATGCTCCTGCAAAACGATTATCTCCAATAAAACGAGCTTGAGTCTGTGTTCCGAAAGTAACTGCCCCCTCAAAGATGTTTGTAGCATCTGTACCATTATTTCCTTCAAATCTGGCATTTATACCATTATTGAAAGTAAGAGGTCTTAAATATCTTTTCGGAGAATTACCATCTATATTAAGATCAACTCCTAAATTTAAGCTTGGTATTTCTATATTTCTAAAAGTAATAAGATTATTTCCATTACCTGTAAAAATATCAACATCTATATTAAGACCTGTATTATTATCAGTTGAGAAGAGAAGATCTGGCATTTCTTTAGCTACTGAACCCGTATAAACATCTACATTACCACCCCCACTTGACATATCAATTAAAGCAGTTGTACCAGTTGTAAATATAAAGTTATTGTCGTTTTGAAAGTCAAGTGCAAGTCCTGTTGCACGAAGAGTAATTCTTGAGTTTCCTATATCTAAAGAACCATTTGCACCATTTGCATCCAAAATTCTAATTTGCATTGGATTATTAGCCGTAACCAGTCTTCCTCTTTGCAAAGTCAATCTACCATTTGGAGGCTGTTGAGTAAGATTGAAAGCAGATAAAAGTGTCCAAGTAGCTGTAACTCCTACTGGCATTTCTTTGTTTTGATTAAAAAAAGCAGCTCTAAAACGTTTTCCATTATTGACTTCATCACCTGCTCCATTACCTATTCCCCAATCAATTGTGTTGTTTGTTGTTGCTGGAGTAACTACTGGTGTAGTAAGTGCATTTGTGGCAGCAAAATAAATATCTCTTATTTCATTTGGATTGTTTCCTCCTGTTCCAACAGTCATATTGGGAACAAAAATAAGGTTTCCACCTATAGTAAGGTCAGTATCTTCTCCAATAGATTGTAAAAAAGGATTATTCGTTACACCTGTCCAGTTCATATTTCTACAAAAAGCATCTACATTCATATCAACAATTTGATTGGCTGCTGAGAATGAATTTGCATCAAAAAATACATTATCATAAATAGTAGGAGGACATTCGCCTGTCGTTCCACCAGATGCAGCCGACCAGTTTGCTGCATCATTCCAGCTTGAAGTACTTGCACCTACTCCACTATGCACCCAGTACAAATTTCTACTAACTGTATTTCCTGTTACGTTAGCGGAGTTATTAGTGCGAAATCCATTCGAAACATTTATACCTGCTCCAATTGCATTGATATTACTTACTGTTGCACCAAATAAATCAAGCTGATTGGCAAGGTCAAGTCTAGCTTGGTTAGGAGGATTACTTGAATTAAGTATTATTGCTGAAGCACACGAGCCTATAGGAACTATATTACCAGAAACAGTATTGAGAGCAACAGAACTAAAATTGAATCTACTTCCACTATTCATATTAATAGTAGAAAATGAATTTGTAGAAGCTGCTGGTGTATTGCTAAGTGTAGCCGTTGAGGTTGTGCCTAGTGTAAATGCACCTACAAAAGTAGTGTTTTTGATTCCGCTTGCTGTAAAAGTACTGCCATTTCCAGTAGTCGTTGTTCCTCCAAAATTAGTATTTCCTGCTCCAGTAAAATTAACCGTTTTGGCATTTCCTGACACAAAATTACCAACAATATTATATCCACCATTAAAATTAATAGCACCACCATTATTACCAATTGCTATATCTCCGTTTATTGAGTTTCCCAAATTAGTTGCTGCACCAGTAATTGTACCTCCTACATTATTTCCGATAGTGATATTATTATATACTTTAGCAGAAGTTCCATTTACATTAAATGTTCCATTATTACTAGTAGTAATGTTTCTGAATGTAATTGTATTAGCAGCAGAATTTGTTTGTATAACTCTTGCTCCTTCACCTGTAAAGTTTAGAGTAGGAATTGTCTTTGCTTCTGTCCCTGTATCCACAATTGCACCTGCAGCACTCAATGTAACTGTACTTGCAGCTAGTGAAGAAAGTGTAAAATTAGCATCATTTCCTCTTAAATCTAAAGCAGGGTCAGCAGCCGTACCTGCTTGAGTAATAGTAACAGCAGAATTTCTCAAATCTAGCTCCCTTGTAAGAGAAATACCAGTGGTAGTATTATTTACTGTAAGTGTTCCTGTTGTAAGAGGATTACCATCCGTATTTAGAGTTCCTGAATTAAGCAGAGTTTGATTCTGTACCAAAAAAGCGTCTTGCAATGTCCACACTCCTGTTGCACTTGTCTCAAAACTTACTCTATTGAGTCCTTTTCCATTCATTCTGATTGTAGGAGCAGCAGCGGATGAAAATGATACAAGTCCAGTATAAGTAGGAGCAAGTCCTGTTTGATTCATGTTTGCTGAAAGTGTCATTGAACCAGCAACAGTCAATTGAAAAGTACCTGCAAAAGTAGGGGTATTAGTTACACCTGTCCAAGTCATATCTTCACATAGTCCATCTTGATCTAGTGTTACAATCTGTCCCAATGCTGTAAACGAGTTAGCATTGAAAAATACATTGTCTGTAATAGTAGGGATACATTCTCCTCCTCCAGTACCATCTGTTGCAAGCGACCAACGAGCAGGGTCAGACCAGTTTCCTGTTCCTCCTACCCAATACAAATCTCTTCCAGTTCCTGTTGATGTTGTCTTATCTATAAAATTTCCCGTTGCGATCAAACTATTGCTATTAACAGTTACGGAAGCTCCTATAGAATTAATAAAACTCACAGCAACTCCACCCCAGTTTTGAGCAACAGCAAAATTAACAGGAGCAGTTGCAGTTGGTGCAGCATTCAAAGTAACTGGACTAAAGCATGTCCCATTCGGTGAAAAAATACCTGAAACCGTTGTAGTTCCTAATGAAGGAAACCTAAATGTACTTCCTTGTCCAATAGTAGCAGTTGATAAAGAAACGACAGCATTAGTATTAAAATTAGTTGTCGTGCCTGTTCCTGCTGTATAACTACCCGTAAAGGTGTAAGAAGAATTACTTGCAACTAAAGAATTTCCAAAACTTATTATTTTATTATTGGCTATAGTAGTATTCCCATTTACAGCCAGACTAGTACCCCCACCACCTATAATAGTAAGTGTATTAGCATTTGTTCCCTGAAAGGAAAAGTTATTGGCTACTGCTGCAACATCTAAAGTAACAGTATAATTAGCTCCACTAGAAGCATCATCAAAAAATACATTATCTGCTGCTGTCGGTAGAGAAGCACCAGCAGCACCTCCTGAAGTAGCCGACCAGTGAGCAGCAGCATTACTCCAATTTCCATCACCACCTACCCAGTAACGGTCAGCAGCATTTGCTTGAAGTATAAAAAAGAGAAAAAGAAAGAAAGAAAGAAAAATTTTCTTACCTTTTTGTAGTAGTTGTCCTAACGAACACTCCAATAGATTGAAGGGAGAGTTCAGAATTTTAGTAATAATGCTTTGCATAACTTATTTTTTAGAAAAAAAATGATAGTATCTGGAATACTAAACTATCAATGTATGTATGATATATAACAATCAAATAATATTATTTAAATATACTAATGAAATTTTATTTAATATATTTAGATTAATTATAGAGTTGCTTATTAAAAAAGTAGCCTGATGAATTGTATTTGATTCTGATTGACAAAGATAATTACTTTTAGTTAAAATCGTATGTTCTTTGTGTATTAAAAGTTGTTTTGCATCTGAAAATGCAATCCTAATTTTTTAGAAAAAAACAACGTATTTTACTCAGATTACTAAAATAAACGAATAGATAGTCAAAAAATTACAATTAACGTTACTTTTTACGAATAAATTTAGCCTCATGTTAGATTTACCTTTGCTTTAAAAATACAATTAAATTTTTGACGAGAATAGAAAACCCAAACTTTTTGTAGATGAGTGTAATTTAATTAAAAATTTGCATTGCCAAAACAAAGTCAGTAATTTTACTACTATTAAATTGATTTAAGTAAATGAACACAATTGGATGTAAGTAATAAAGAATTAGCGAATGGTTTGTATGATAATACAAAATAATAAATTGTATTTATCTTCATTTCATCTTAAAAATCATATAAATCATTTACCAATAAGTTACGGTATTTTAGTTGTATTTAACTCTACTCATTTACTATTAACCACAAAAAAAACAACAAAAATATATGTCAGATTTTCGTATTGAGCATGACACAATGGGTGAGGTAAAAGTGCCTGCCAACAAGTATTGGGGAGCACAAACGCAGCGTAGTCGCAATAATTTTAAAATAGGCGATGAGGCTTCTATGCCAAAAGAGATTATTTATGCCTTTGCTTATCTCAAAAAAGCGGCTGCACAAGCCAACACAGAATTAGGTGTTTTGGCAAAAGAAAAAAGCGACCTTATCGGAAAAGCCTGTGATGAAATTTTAGATGGAAAATTAGATAACGAATTTCCGTTAGTAATTTGGCAAACAGGTTCGGGAACGCAGTCCAATATGAACGTAAATGAAGTAGTTGCTAATCGTGGACACGTTTTGCAAGGTGGAAATCTTAGTGATGAGAAAAAAGCATTACACCCAAACGACGATGTAAACAAATCGCAATCCTCAAATGATACTTTTCCTACGGCTATGCACATTGCTGCCTACAAATTGGTAAGTGAAAATACAATTAAGGGAATTGAAAAATTGCGTGATGCACTTCAAAGCAAAGTAGAAGAGTTCAAAGACATCGTAAAAATTGGTCGTACACACTTTATGGACGCTACGCCAGTTACTTTAGGACAAGAATTTTCTGGGTATGTGCAGCAATTAAATAATTCGTTGCGTTGCATCAAAAATGCCTTAGAAATGGTAAAAGAATTAGCTTTAGGTGGAACTGCCGTAGGAACTGGACTCAATACGCCAAAAGGATATGATGTTTTGGTTGCTCAAAAAATTGCAAATCTTACAGGATTTCCTTTCATTACTGCTCCCAATAAATTTGAGGCTTTGGCTGCTCATGATGCAATGGTGGAGCTTTCTGGAGCGTTAAAACGCACTTCGGTTTCACTAATGAAAATCGCAAATGATATTCGTATGCTTAGTTCGGGACCTCGTTGTGGAATTGGTGAAATTATTATTCCAGACAACGAACCAGGGTCTTCAATTATGCCGGGGAAAGTAAACCCTACGCAGCCAGAAGCTCTTACAATGGTTTGCGCTCAAGTGATGGGAAATGATGTTGCCGTTTCAATAGGTGGTTCAAATGGACATTTCGAACTCAATGTTTTCAAACCTTTGATTGCTGCAAATGTACTTCAATCGGCTCGTTTGATTGGTGATGCTTGTGTTTCGTTTACTGATAATTGTGCTGCTGGAATAAAAGCAAATAAAGAAGTTATTCAGACGCATTTAGAAAATTCATTAATGCTCGTTACGGCTCTTAACACACATATCGGTTACGAAAAATCTGCCAAAATTGCTAAAAAAGCACACCAAGAAAACAAAACGCTTCGCAAAGCTGCCGTAGAATTGGAATATCTTACTTCAGAAGATTTTGATAAGTGGGTTGTTCCTGCTGAAATGACTGGTTCAATGAAAGGATAGGGACGAGGAAATGGGGACGAGAGACGAGGAAATGAAAATTACTATTTTCTTTTTCTAACAGATTCAACGCCATTGTTGGTGTTTTAGCGAAGCGACACCAACAATATCATTGTGATAATTTTTTGTAACATTATTGTATTCAAACTCTAAGTGTCTTGAATGATACTTAGGGTTTTTTAATGACAAAAATTTGCCTACTACTGTTCTACTTCGTTTCTTTGCATTTAATTTTTCATTATAATATCTTCAAAACAATACAAAAACGTTTTATCATTATAGATTACAATCGTAATCCGTAATCGGTAATTCGTAATTAATCTTTATGCTACATGTATTCAAATTTGGTGGTGCGTCTGTAAAAGATGCTCCTGCTGTCAGAAATGTAAGTGCTATCTTGCGTTCATTTATTGACAAAAAAGACAAACTCGTCATTATCGTTTCTGCCATGGGAAAGACGACAAATCACTTGGAAGATATTTTTAAAGCAGCCAAATCGAAACAGGAAGCAAAGTTCAAACAGATTTTAAAACAAATTGAAGAGTATCATTACGCTTTAGCAGATGAGCTTTTTGATGGCGAACGTGAAAAAATTGTCTATAAAATTCTTCAAAAATATATTTTTCAACTTGAAGCAACACTAAAAGATGATGAGCCCAACTGGGACAAGCATTACGACCAAGTGATTTGTTTTGGTGAGCTTATGTCTTCGGCTATCGTTTCGGAATATCTCAAAAAAGAACATGATGATAAATGTCTTTGGGTAGATGCTCGTCGTTTTGTACAGACCAACGAACGTTGGCGTGAAGGACAAATAGACTGGGAATGGTCAGAACAGCTTATTAGAGCCGAACTTTTACCGATGTTAGAGCAGCGTTTTGTTTTGACACAAGGTTTTATTGGTGGAACCATTGGAGGAAAAACGACTACTTTGGGTCGTGAAGGTTCGGATTTTACGGCTGCTGTTTTTGCTTATTGCTTGCAAGCTGATGGAGTTACGATTTGGAAAGATGTAGCTGGAATTCTGAATGCAGATCCAAAAAGAATTAAGAATACACTTCTTTTTGAGCAAATTAGTTATTCTGATGCTGCTGAAATGACCTATTATGGAGCAACCGTTATTCACCCAAAAACCATTCGCCCGCTGGCTGCAAAAGGAATTCCTTTGTATGTACGATCGTTTTTGAATGCAGAAGTAGAGGGAACAAAGATTGGCAATTTCGAAACTCTGCCTTCTATTCCTTCTATTATCGTAAAATCAAACCAAAGTGTCTTTATTTTTAAGGCAAAAGATTTGGCTGCCATTAATGAACGCAATCAACTCGCTTATATTCACTCCGAACTCAATCGTTATACTATCAAAATTAATTTATTACAAGTCTCGGCTACTTCTTTTTCTGTTTGTACAGATACTGATGAGCGGAAATTAAATTCTCTAAGAGAATCGTTGAGTAATGATTTTGAGCTTTCAGTTTTAGAAAACTTAGAGCTGATTACTGTCAAAAATTACGACGAAGAAACACTCAAAAACTTTACAGGATTAGGAAATGCCTTTACAGCACAGCGTTCAGAGGATATTTTTCAAGTTGTTGTGAAGAAATAAAGTTAGAAGTTAGATTTTTGAGTAGGGAAAATGGCTTGCCTTTTCCTGAATGTATGGATTTATGAGCTATGCAATATAGAAAGGAAAAGGCAAGCCGTTTTCCCTACAACTATAAAATATAATGTTTTAGCATTTAATCCTGTAATTGTCATATAGATCACTCGCTAATCAGTTACAACAGGGTTTTCTTATAAAAAAATAAAAGAGCAAAAAAGTTTTAATTTTGTATTACCAAGTACCAAATTAATCCTAATTTACTCTTCTATGTACAAAGAAACTAGTTTTTATTTTAAATTACAAAATTTAGCAGGTTTAGATTTACGAGATAACCGAGGCAAAACTCATGACTTAGCGTTTGTTTTAGTTGGTTTGAGTATAGCTCTTTTAAGAAAACGTGATGGAAATTTATCAAGTCTTCATCGTAGTATGAAAAATAAACATCAAGAATTATGTACTTTTTTAGGATTATGTGATTCTACTGAAGTTATATCTCGGTCTTATCTTCCAGTTTGTCTAAAAAAGGTTTCCCTTCCTCATTTTGAACTATTATTATTTGAAAAATATGGAATAGAGTTAAATGATGCACAAAAAAGGTGGTTTGCAGGGGATGGTAAAGAGTTACGTGGAAGTATAGAAAAAGGTAAAAAACGAGGAGAAGCTATAGTACAATTAGTAGATCAAGAGAGCAGACGAGTTTTAGGACAATCGTATTACAATGGAGACAAAGAAAGTGAAAAACCTTGTCTTCGTAATTTATTAACAACTAGTCTAGCTAGTGGACAAAAAATTAGTTTAGATGCACTTCATTTATGTCCAGCTACTTGTGAGTTGATTCACCAAGCAGGAGGTACTTTTTTGATTGGTTTAAAGAACAATCAAGCAATATTATTAGAAGATATGAAGTTTTATATCCAAACTGCAAAACCAATTTTTCAAAGTGAAGAGTGGGAAAAAGGACATGGAAGAATTGAATATAGAAAGTACGAACTATATGATATCAGTCATCAATATTTTGACTCACGATGGGAAAAAGTAGGCTTTTGTTCTTTAGTTAAAGTAGAAAGAAAACGCATAAACACTAAAACACAAGAAGAAAATAAAGAAATCTCATTTTATATTTCTAATAAAAATGCAAAAATTGGAGAAGAACTTTTTAAAGCTATCCGAAATCATTGGCAGATAGAAGTAAATAATAATATCAGAGATACTACTTTTCAAGAAGATCAACTCAAAACTCAAAAAAAACCTGTTTCAAAAGTGTTAGCAGGGCTTAGAACACTCAGTTTAGCTCTTTTGAATATTTTAAAGCCTAAGAATATGGTAGCACAACTTGAAAAATTTCAAGATGATTTTCAATTTTTACTAAACTTTCTTAGGCAAATGAATTTTTTATAAGAAAACCCTTTAAGTTACAAGTATTTCCAAAAATATCAAATCAAATTGCTTAAATTTGCATTCTATTTGAAATTATTTATCGAACTCTTATTCATTTTATGCAGCCACAAGAAATTCCAGAATCGTATAATGAGGCGTGTAAAGCCTACGAAACAAGAAAATACGATATTGCTTTACAAAAATTAGAAATTACACTTACAGAAAGTCCAAAATTTGCACCCGCTCTTTATGTAAGAGGACTTACTTATATGCAACTTCAAGATTGGAGAAATGCCTTTGATAACTTTAAAGCCTATTCACAAATTACACCTGAAAAGGGTGATACGTATTTGAATATGGGAACTGCCATGTTGAACATGAAACAACCAAGAACGGCAATTTCCTATTTTGATTTTGCTCTTTCAGTAAGAATGAGTGAAAATAGACCTGAAAGAGTTCATCTAAATAAAGCTTTAGCGTTCAGACAAATAAATGAAAATGAGAAAGCAGAAGAATCCTTTGATGCTGCTCTTCAAATACATCCTCATTTTGATGATGCTTTATTAGAAATGGCAAAGCTTCAATTAGATATGGATAAAAACGAGGAAGCTCTTTCTTATTATCAGAGAGTTGTTGATTTGCCAAAGCAACGCAGAAATTTTCCGCTTTGGGAAGCATGGGTAGGTTTGGCAATCACACAAACAAAATTGAATCAGTTTTCAAAAGCACTTATCTCTATCGAAGAAGCTGTTGAGCTAAATCCAAACACAATTGGTTTCTTTACTTCAAGCGAAACATTTGATGCTTTGAAAGAAAGTGAATATAATGATGATTTTGAAACAATTTTGAGCTAAATTCCTATTAAATTTGTTCTTTTCAATTAATACCAAAAAATACAAACATTTTTGAGCAAACAGAGTTGAGTTAGTATAAAATTTACATTTTTTAAACTTAACTTTTCAACCTCTCAAAATTAAATTTATGGACAAGAGAACATTAAAAACCATCACATCAGCAGTAAGTGGAGCAGAATCAGCCGCTCGTTTTTTACCTGGAAACTTACAACACAATACAAAATTTAAAGGAGCCTTTGGTGCCATTGCTTCCTTGACAGGAGCAATAGCATTAGGGCAGGCATTATTAAAAAGAGATGCTTTTGACAAAGATAACCGATTAAATACATCTATTATCATATGTTTGAGTGCTGCTAGTATTTTGCAGGGCGTAAAGAAAATCAAACAGGCTTATGCCATAGAAACTGGAGATTATGACATGATGGAAGATCCTATGTAAATAATCTGAAAATAGATATGTCAGAAAAGTTCCTATTCAGTTATCAAGCAATATGATAATCAAATAGGAATTTTTGTTTTTTGCTGATTATCTAAATAGAATTATCCTTAATCTAAAATTTAACATAGTATTTACTATTATTTTCTAATTCTTAGAGGTGATAGCACAATTTTTGTGTATTTTTGTAAAAACAATAGCTTTGCTACCCTTTTATTATAAATTACATTCTCTAAAGTATTGATTGGTAAGATTTAATTCTAATTACTGATAATTAATAATGAGGTAGATAAAATTTTTTGACATTTTTTGAGTTTATTTAGTAAATGTATTAGTTTGACCAATGACTATTTGCATTTTAAAGAAATATCCAAACTATGATTCTTTTTCAGTTTAGATGGTTGAGTAATGGATAAAGCTACTATCATTATACTTGATTGTCTTTTATGAATTTGACACACTAAAATCGCTCTATCATTTGTCTTGTTACTGTTTTTCAAAACTATGACTTGCACTAAAAACTTGTTTCTATGAAAAAAATTCTTTTTACATTTTTATTTACCTTATTAGGTGTTGCTTTTTTAGCTACTGAAGAAGTTCAGGCACAGGTAGGAAATAAATACTACTATAAAAAAACAACTCCTCGTAGAGGACCTCATAATCATCAATGGGTGTGGACAAAACGTCGTCAGTATGTAAGTGTTGGCTTGAACGTAAATGCCATGAATTACTTTGGTGATATTGTACCCAAACCTAATTTTTGGAGTACAGATTTGCGTTTTACTCGTCCAAATATTGGAATCTTTGTGGAAAAGAAATTCCGTCCACAATTCTCAGCTCGTCTGGGTCTAAACTGGGGACGAATACTCGCTTCTGATGAAGAAACAGCAGATCCAGCAGACGGACATGATTTTTTCCGTTATATTCGTAATGCTAGTTTTAGAAATGATATTTTCGAACTTAGCACTACCTTTCGTTGGGATTTAATGAGTAGTGAATTATTGAATAAAGAGTTTTATCAGCGACCAAAACAATTTGTTCCTTATGTAATGGGAGGGTTAGCTGTCTTTTATCACGCTCCTAAAGGGAAAGCTCCTGCTAACAAAATCAATGGTGGCTCACCAGATTGGGGAGTAGATGAGTGGACAGATTTGCAGCCTCTCGGAACAGAAGGACAAGGACGTGGTAGTTATACTCGTATCTTATCTAACGGAGAATCTATAACTAGAGATTTAGGAGAAAAATACTCTAAAGTACAGATTGCTATTCCTGTAGGTTTTGGTATTCGTAAAAAGTTATCTAATCGTATAGATATTGCATTCGAATTTTCGTATCGTTTCCTTCTTACAGATTACTTAGATGATGTAAGTCGTAATTATGTAGATTTAGATGTTTTTGGAGACGATGAGCTTGCAAAAGCATTTCATGACCGCTCTTTGGAAGGTAATAGATATGAAATCTTACAAGAAATGGCTAGTAGAGGAGAGCTTAATAGATTATTAAATCGCTATACGTACACAGGTATAGAAGGAACGGTTTATAATACATTTGATGGCTTTGGAAGCGACCCTTATATTGACCCAAGTATTCGTGGAAACCAAAATGATAACGATGTTTATATGCTTACAGGATTTCATTTGACATATATTATTCCTCCTCATGGCGTTCGTTGTCCTGTTCGTTTCAAATAAGAATTTATAAGAGTATAAAGAATATTTTTCAAAAGGGTGTGCCAGAATGTAATTCTTGCACACTTTTTTTTGATTTTTGATAGCTATTTTAGTAAATGGCTATAAATTTGCAAATTTAGAAATAGGTCTTTTGAAAGATAGTTTGCTCAATAAAGAAATAAAATTTACTATTACAGATATTACCATGCCAATAAATTATAGGAAAGTTTTTTCAGTGTTTCTCTTTACTGTTTCTTTTATTCTGTGTAGCAGTTTTTCTCAAGCTCAAGATTTAGAGTTTGGTTTTGGTGTTGGTACAACAAATTATACAGGGGATATTTCACCTTCTTATAGATTAGAGAATAACCGTCCAGCAGGAGAGCTTTTTGTTCGTCTTAATCCTAACCCTACTTTTTCGTTTCGTTTTGGTGGAATGATAGGGGTAATAAGAGCAGATCAAACAGAGTCAGAAGATCCATTTTATAAACGAAGAGCTGCCAAATTTAATGGAACTATTTACGAAGCGTCGGCAAGAATGGAGTATAATTTTAGAGATTATAGAGCAATGAGCGAACTAAACCGCCTTTCTCCTTATGTTTTCTTGGGAGGTTCGGTAGCACATATTTCAATAAATAGCAATTACTTTGATAATCAACCGAGTGCATTAGAATTTGCTTTGCCTATTGGTGTAGGGCTAAAATATATGTTGGCTCATAATTATAATTTGGGATTTGAGTTTGGTGCTAGACCTACCTTTACAGATGCTATTGATGGAATGGTTCAAGATGGTAATGGAGAAGAAATAAGTAGTGTTGGCAAATTTCAGATGACAAATCTTTTTACTAAAGATATGTATTACTATACAGGCATCTCAATTAGTTTTACCATCAATAGAGTAGTTTGTCCAACCGAATTTAGATAGTTCTTTTTTCAATTAAATGATAATAATGCTTCTTTTCATTGAGTTGATTGAAAGGTATTATTTTTTTGATAAATTCCTAAAGAAAATCTAAAACAGAATGTAACAAAACCTAAGAAGACAAAAAATATAAAATAAAACAGCCTTTGATTTGAATTTAGTGAGTAAGCTCGTTATTTTTGTATAAAATCTTTTCTCTACATCTCTTGTTCCTACTTCTATGAATTCTGTCAAAATCTTTGCTGGCTCTGCTTCTCATTATTTAGCCGAAAAAATTGCACATTCCTTTGGAAAACCATTAGGACAGCATAACCTTCAAATTTTTAGTGATGGAGAGATTTGTCCTAATTATAGTGAATCTATTCGTGGTGCAGATGTTTTTATTGTTCAATCCACGTTTCCACCTGCTGATAATTTAATGGAACTCTTATTGATGATAGATGCAGCAAAACGTGCTTCTGCTGGTTCGGTTACGGTAGTAATGCCTTATTTCGGATACGCTCGTCAGGATAGAAAAGACAAACCTCGTGTGGCTATTGGTGCAAAACTGGTAGCCAATCTTATTTCTGCTGCTGGTGCAACTCGTATCATGACGTGTGATTTGCATGCAGGACAAATTCAAGGTTTCTTTGATATTCCTGTTGATCATCTTTATGCAACAGCCATTTTTATTCCTTATATTGAATCTTTAAACATTGACAACCTAGTTTTTGCTTCTCCTGATGTGGGTGGAGTAGCTAGAGCAAGAAGTTATGCAGCACAATTTCACGCTGAAATGGTAGTTTGTGATAAACACCGAAAAAGAGCTAACGAAATTGCTTCTATGCAAGTAATTGGAGATGTAGAAGGAGCAAACGTAATTATTGTAGATGACCTTATTGATACAGCAGGAACCATTTCGAAGGCTGCTCAAGTACTGCTTGATAATGGTGCTATTTCGGTTCGTGCGATTGCTACACACCCTGTTTTGTCTGGAAAGGCATACGAAAACATTAATAATTCTCCGCTTTTAGAACTTGCCGTAATGGATACAATTCCACTAAAAGAAAAATCTGATAAAATAAAAGTATTATC
The DNA here is from genome assembly GCA_963761725.1 of uncultured Cytophagales bacterium. Classification (GTDB taxonomy): domain Bacteria; phylum Bacteroidota; class Bacteroidia; order Cytophagales; family Bernardetiaceae; genus Bernardetia. The sequence goes on from CAVXHP010000006.1 coordinate 143,388, forward strand.
TGTTTCTGATTTGTTTGCAAAGGCAATTCGTAAGATTCACGATCAAGAATCTATTAGTACACTTTTTATTTAAAGTAATTTATCAAAATATTGAGGTTTATACAAAAATTCCTTTTTTTCTACTAGAGAGAGAAAGGAATTTTTGTTTATCTTGGTTTATCAACTATTTCTATCTTACAGAGTTCTCAAATCAAAATAGGCTTTTTTATCAAATTTTTATACCCATGTTCAAAAGACCTTTACAATATTTTCATAAAACGTATCTTGCTCTCACCAATAGTATTGTTTTTCTACCTTCTATAATGGCTGCTGTTTTGGTAGGTCTTTCTATTTTTATGATGAATTTTGAGAACTCAGAGTTTAGTAAGGAGGCCAAAGAATATCTAAAATTTACTTTAGTAGCTGGAGCTGACAATGCTCGTTTTATGCTAAATGCACTTATCGGAGGAATTATTTCTTTGATGGTTTTTAATTTTTCAATGGTAATGGTTGTTCTCAATCAAGCTGCGACAGCGTTCTCTCCTCGTGTAGTTCCAGGCGTTTTGACAAAAAAAGCCTACCAAGTAGTTTTGGGGACCTATCTAGGAACAATTTTATATTGTCTGCTGCTTATCGTAAATATCAACAAAACAGATAAAGGATTTTATATTCCTCAACTTAGTATTTTTATAGGAATGTGTTTGGGTATTACTTCTCTTGTTTTGTTTATTTATTTTATCCATTCCATTTCTCAGTCTGTACAAGTGGATAATATTATTTTGTTAGTTTATAATAAAACATTCAAAGAATTAAAATCAAAAGAAACAGATAGTTATCAAGGTTATGACGTTATTTTTGATAAAGTTTCGGAATGGCAAATTATTCACAGTAATAAAAGTGGCTATTTTAGAGAATGCAATAGAAAGCAAGTAGTTAAATTGGCTCAAAAATATGACATTGAAGTGTTTATTAATCTAGCAGAAGGCTCATTTTTAGTTGTTGGAACTCCTTTATTAAAAATAAATAAAGAAATGAGCAAAGAAACTGTTGATAGAATTTTAGAAGAATTTGTTTTTTATGACAGTGAGTATATACAAGATAATTATGTCTATGGAATAAAGCAACTCTCTGAAATAGCTACAAAAGCAATGAGTCCAGGAATAAATGACCCAGAGACAGCTATTCGAACAATTAATTACATGACTTTAATTTTTATAGAAAAGGCTCTTCGTGAAGGAGTATATTGCTACGAAGACAAAACAGGAAAAGTACGGCTTTGGGAAGAAACGTATTCACTCTACAAATTAATGTACAGATATGTCTCTCCTATTTTATATTATGGAAAAAACGATGTAATGGTAATGGAATCACTGTTTTCTATGGTAGAGTGTCTGCTTTCGGCAGAAAGAATAAAAGGCAAACTAGATATCGCCAAAATTAATGCACTTCTCTTAGAATTTCATTCTACTCTAAAAGATAAGGTAAAAAACGAACAAAAAAATTATCTCAACAAAACTATTCTGCGTATAAATTTACTCCTTGAAAAGAACGGCTTCCAAGTTCCCTTTTTTGAATAGAAAATAAAGATATAATAAAATTAGCCTTCCTAAAATTCATTTTTTTAAGAAGGTCAATTTTAATAGATAGAAAATCAGTATAAAATTATTGAATCAATACAAAGAGTAATTGTGTAAAATAATTGCTAATTGGTTTTGATGAGTTTTAGTAAGAAAGTAAATTAAAGTTTAAATCTACATCTTCAGCATATTCTTCACCACTCTCAAGCATATCTACATCATCTTTTTCGTAATACCAATTTACAGTAACATTACCATTTTTGGATTTGCTGTAATCTTCAAGTAAATCAAAGATTTCTAAGAAGCGACGAGAGGAAGAAGTATTGAAATAGGTCATTCTGAAATTAAAAACGATTGTTCTTCCCTCCTGCTCCAAATAATTATTGAGCCATTCGAAAATAGGCTGAAAAAATTCTATGGTATATTCGTGATACGACTCACCAGAGATTTCTAAATCTCCAGATTCAGCATTAAAATTAACAGTAGGGATGTAGTTTTCACCTTCAATTTGGAAGTTTTCCATACGAAATATATAAGTTTTATGATTTATTTATCTAATCTGACAGTTATTGTTAAAAAGGACTGACTTGGATAATCAGGATGTGGATACGCTTCTCCAATTAAAGGATTGTTGGATTTGCGAACCATATCAATAAGTCCAATATTAGCTCCTGGTTTGTCGGCACGTTGAGGTGCACGACGCTGTTCTTTATAGTACGCCTTCAATTCATCATCGTCCAAAGAATTAATATACTGACTACGCTCCATAACGTGGTCTAATACAGAATTTTCTATTAAATTAGACGAAGAAATCAAAAAATGATCATCAGCTTCACTCACCAAAAGATAACCTACACCAATAGGCTTATCTTCTTTTATAGAATACGATTTTTCTATAGAATGAAGACTTACATTTTGAGAAAGCTCAATAAAAATTGCAAATATTTTACGTCCAATGTTAGGATCTTCAGCCGAACTTTTACGCTTCAAACTACTCGCCAAACGAGAGAGCAAATCTTGAGAAACTACTCCTTGAAAAGCTAGTAACGTTTGATGTTTACGCATTTGGTCGTAAAAATCATATATGACGAAATCGTTGTCCATACGCTTGAAAATTAAATATTTTTTTAAAATAAAGTAAAATTACAAATGCAAATCTGACTTTTACTTCAATAATTCAAATATACTTTAATGTAACATCAAATACTCTATCTTTTTTCAAAGATGTTAATAAATCTGATAAGATTCAGTATTTTTTCAATGAAACTCTAAAATTTTTAATTCTAGTTATCAAATCAATAATTATATAGTCTATTACAAATATAGAAGAGTGTAGTATCAATAGCGAAACTAAACAAAAATTAAGAGAAATAAAATCAATCCATCAGATTTTTTCAAATTTGTTTGATTTTAGACAAAGTTTGTCAAATTCCCCTGTTCTTTTAGTAACTGATTTTAAATTACGGATTATTATCCAAAAGAAAAAAGTTGAGTTGAAAAATTTTTAATAAAAATTCACACAAAAATCAAAAACTATTTTTTTTATGAAGCGTTAGTAACTTCATAAACTTAGGAAACTTTGAAAAGCAACTTAGTTTCCGTAGTTTTGTAAGTGTAAATTTAGAAATACTAAGAAATTATATCAATCATCAAAATAAATAAGGAGTGAATTACTAAAATGGACATATCCAATTCAGATAAAAATTCAAATCAAGAGTACAAGCATTTAGAGGACGAGAACCAAGAAAAGAAAGACAAGAATTTGCAGGAAAAAGTTTTGCAAGAATTTGAAAATGTAAAACATTCTATCGTTCAGGGAGCGCAAGAACTTTTCTGGATATATGGATTGCGTAGCGTTACGATGGATGATATTGCTAGCAAACTGGCGATGTCCAAAAAAACATTATATCAATATATTCAAGACAAAGCGGATTTGGTTTATTTGTGTGCCGAACATCAACTCAAAGACGAACATTGTCAGATGGAAGAGGCTTCAGAACAGGCAGAAAATGCGATTGATGAAGTATTGAAGATTATGGAATATAACAGACAGTTTTTCCTAAATTTTCATCCCTCCTTAATTTTGGATTTGCAGCGAAGTTATCCAAAAGCGTGGAAAATGTTTTTAAGATATAAAGAAGAAAAAATAATCAAAAGTATCAAAGCAAATATGCAAAGAGGAAAAGATGAAGGATTATATAGAAACGATATTGATGCTGAAGTAGTCGCTCGTATGAGAATGGCACAAGTAGAATCGATTTTCAATCCTCAAATTTTTTCTCCAAAAACATATAATATTGGCGATGTTCAGTTTCAAATGTTTAAGCACTTCCTGTATGGATTAGTAACGCTAAAAGGTCATCAAATGCTAAGTAAAGCTCTTGAAGATGTAGATTTTTTTAATTAAGAAACTGCATTTGATAACTCAATCTTCATTTTGGATAGGTCTGTACTGAAAGTCTGACCTATTCAAAATACGTATTTTTCAAAGTCAGACCTTCGTACAGACTTTGAAAAAATCAAGCCTAAATTTATAACTAATATTCACTAGTACTCAATCAACTATTTTAACTATAATGTATCAATTTTCAAATTTATTTTCTGTCTTACTTCTTTCCTTTTTCATATTATTTATAGGAAATGATTTAAAAGCACAAGAAAATACTCAAAATTCTACCAATTCCATAAGAGATTTGGAAAATTATACGCTAGAACAATGTATAGATTATGCAGTCCAAAACCGAATAGAAGTAAAAAATGCACAATTGGACAATCAAATTGCGAAAGCTCAAGTAGGAGAGGTGCGTTCGCAAGGGTTACCACAAGTAGATGCATCGCTTTCATTAATCAATAATTACAAAATTCCTGTAGCGTTCTTGCCTGCTCAAATTTTCAATCCACAAGCTCCAGAAGGTGAATTTACGGCTGTAGAGTTTCAACCTCAATATGTAGGTCAATCTGCCATCGAACTTCAACAACTTATTTTTAGTGGTTCGTATTTATTGGGTCTAAAAGCAGCAGCTACTTTTACACAGCTATCTGAAAAACAAGTAGTTCAATCAAAAATTGAAGTAGCAGAAGCAGTTAGTAAAGCCTATTATTCACTTCTTATTAATAGAGAACGTTTAGAACTTTTAAAGCAAAACTACAATAGAGTTGATACAGTTTATCAACAAACTAAAGCATTATACGAAAATGGTTTTGCTGAAAAAATTGATGCTGACAGGCTGAAAGTAGCTTCAAATAATATCAAAGTAGAAATTCAAAACTTCAAACGTTTGATCAACTTGAGTAAAATTCTTTTGAAATTCCAAATGGGACTCAATCAGGAAGATAATCTAACAGTTAGTGGTTCAATTGAAGAACTAGAAATTGACCAAGCGGCGGCTGTAGTTTCTCAAATTAATCCAGAACAACGCATCGAATATTCACTTTTACAAACACAGCGAGAACTTAATTTGCTTCAACTTAGAGAATATAAAGCTCGTTATTTGCCTACTTTATCAGGTTTTGTAAATTATGGTGCAAATATGGGATCGGCAGAGGCGAGAGATTTAGTTCCCTTTGCTACAGACCGTTGGGTTTCGAATGGTGCTTTTGGTCTTAGCCTTAATGTTCCAGTTTTTGATTCGTTTCGAAAACATCATCTTATTCAACAAGAAAAATTCAGACTTCTCAAAACAGAGAATAATATAATGAATTTTACTCGTATAATAGACCTGCAGGTTTCACAATCTCAAATTACGCTTCAAAACAATATTGATAACCTAAACTTTCAGAAAGAAAACATGGAGCTTGCTCAAGAAATTTTTAGAGTTACCAAAATCAAATATGAAGAAGGTGTAGGCTCAAACCTAGAAGTGGTGGAGGCAGAAACGGCTTACAAAGAAGCACAAACAAATTATTTCTCAGCCTTATATGATGCAATGATTGCCAAAATTGATTTGCAAAAAGCAAAAGGAACTTTATATACAGTTACCAGTGAGCAGTAATCAGTTATTAGTTAGTACAGTAGGGAAAAGGCGTGCCTTTTCCTAATAAATACAGAATTAGTGAAAATGTAATAATCATTCTCATTAAACTCTCTTTACTCTGTGGTTCAAAAAGAAATTTGTATTTCTCTGTGAACTCCATGTTCGAAAGTATTTCATTCAAAAATAAAAAACCGTAATTTTTAATTCGTAATTCAATGAAAAAATATTCTAACAAAATCAATTACTTATTCTTCCTTCTAGCTCTTTTTTCTGTTCTTACTTTATCTTCTTGTGATAAAGAACCAGAAACACCAGAGGAAAAAAAGGCTGCTTTAGATGAAAAGCGTTCTGAACTAATGGAACTTCAAGGCGAAATAGCTCAACTTGAAAGCGACCTTGGCGATGCAGCAAAAAAAGAAGAAACTTCAAAACTTATTGAGGCAATGCCAGTAACTTCTCAAACTTTCAATCATTATATTGAAGTGCAAGGAACGGTAGAGTCTGACAAAAACGTAAATATCTTGCCAGAAATGCCAGCTACTATTGTTTCTCTAAAAGTAAAAGAAGGCGATAGAGTTTCGGCAGGACAAGTAATTGCAACACTTGACGCAGGAATTTTTAACAAACAAGTAGCCGAACTTCAAACGCAGCTTTCACTTGCAACAACCGTTTATGAGAAAAGAAAACGTCTTTGGGAGCAAAAAATTGGTTCAGAAATAGAATATCTACAATCTGAAAATCAAAAACAATCTTTGGAAAATAGCATCGCAACGCTCAAAGAGCAGATGCGTAAAAGTGTAGTTACTTCGCCTATTTCGGGAACGATTGATGAAGTCTATGCCAAACAAGGCGAGTTAGCAAATCCTGCTATGCCGATTGCTCGTGTAATTAATGTTTCTGATGTGCAGCTTGTCGCTGATGTTTCTGAAAATTACCTTTCTGCTGTCAAAAAAGGAGATAAAGTAAAAATATTCTTTAGTGCTTTGGGTACAGAAATGGAAGAAAAAGTAACTTTTGTAGGACAAACAATAAACTCTGCAAACCGTACTTTCAAAGTTCAGATAGACCTACCAAATAAAGATGGAGCAATAAAGCCAAACCTTGTTGGAACAGTAAAAATAAATGACTTTCAGGCAGAAAATGCAGTTACAATTCCTACGAACCTTATTCAAATCGGAACAAATGGAGGCAAGTTTGTTTATATTGTCAAAGAAGAAGGTGGAAAGCAAGTAGCTAAAAAAGTACTTGTCAAAACAGGAATGTCTTATGAAGGTTCAACCATTGTAAGTGAAGGACTTTCCTCAACCGACCAAATAATCAGTAAAGGATACAATGAAGTAGTGGACGGAGAAAATGTTCGTTTCATAAAATCATAAAAATAAATGGTTCTCGTTCAAGCATCTGCTTGGACGTGTTTTTTCTGCAAGCATATGCTTGCGAAAGAGTAAGCACAAGATAGAATCTTTCGCTAGAGAATTAGAAATAAAATTCAAAATCATTTCAAACTAAAAAAACGATGAGCGAAAAAAAACCAGACTTTAATATAAATTCCCAAGAGCCACCAAAAGACGAAAAGTTTGAAATTTTTGGATTATCCAAATTTTCCCTCCAAAACTCTACAAGTGTCTTCATTATCACTATTCTTTTTGTGGTAGCAGGAATTTTCTCGTATATCATTATGCCAAAGGAGCAGTTTCCAGAAATTGTCATGCCGACGGTTTATGTACAAACAGTTTATCCAGGCAACTCTCCGATTGACATCGAAAACCTCATTACTCGTCCGATAGAAAAGGAATTGAAATCACTCAAAGGAGTAAAAGAAATCTCTTCTACATCGGTTCAAGATGCTTCTGCTATCATTGTTGAGTTTAATGAAGATGTCCAAGTTTCGGAGGCAGTTCTTGATGTAAAAGATGCTGTCGATAAAGCTAAGAAGGATTTACCAAAAGATTTAGACCAAGACCCGAATGTTTTGGAAGTCAATTTTTCTGAAATTCCAATTATGGAAATAAATCTTTCAGGAGATTTTCAAACAGTCCAAACTCAAAGAATATGCAGAATACTTACAAGACGAATTAGAAGAACTAACGCAAGTTTCGGAAGCCATTATTACTGGCGATCGGGATAGAGAAGTTCAAGTCAATGCCGATATTTATAAAATGGCTGCTCGTAAAGTATCTTTTCAAGATATAGAAAATGCGATTATTTCTGAAAACTTGACTGCCTCTGGTGGTGATGTTTTGACGGAAGGTTACCGTCGTTCGCTGCGTGTTGTTGGAGAATTTAAAGATGTAAGTCAATTGGAGGGAATTATTGTAAAATCTGAAAATAATCAACCGATTTATTTGAACGAAGTTGCAGAAGTAAAAGACTCTTATATAGAACGTGCTAGTTATGCTCGTCTTGCAACAGGAAGTAGTTTTGAGAACAAGGGAAGTTTGCCAGTAATTTCTCTAAAAGTAAAAAAACGTAGTGGTGAGAATTTGATTGATGCAGCCTATGACGTAAAAGAAATTTTGAAGAAAGCACAAGGCTCTCATTTTCCTTCTACATTAGATGTTACGATTGTAAATGACCAGTCTGAAAATATGGAAATGCAGATTGCAAATCTTCAAAACAACATTATTTCAGGTGTTATCTTGGTAGTTGTGGTTTTGCTTTTCTTTATGGGACTTCGAAATGCTCTTTTAGTGGGTGTAGCCATTCCATTATCAATGCTTATTTCTTTTATGATTTTGAATTTGTTGGGAATTAGTATCAATATTGTTGTTTTGTTTGCTCTTATTTTGGCTTTGGGAATGCTTGTCGATAATGCCATTGTAGTGATTGAGAATACCTATCGTTTTATGGAAGAAGGTTATTCTGCCAAAAAAGCGGCTTTGATGGGTGTAAGTGAAGTAGCTTGGCCTATTATTAGTTCAACGGCTACTACCTTGGCTGCCTTTGTTCCTCTTGCTTTTTGGGGTGGAATTATGGGAGAATTTTTGAAATATATGCCAATTACACTTATTGTTGTTCTTTCTTCTTCTCTTTTTGTAGGACTTATTATTAACCCTGTTTTTTCGGCTTACTTCATGAAAGCCGAAGCAATTACGAAAAAAGCAACGAAAATATGGTTACTTGCAGGAATTGTTACAATGGCTTTGGCTGCTTTGGGTTATGTGTATGTAGTTTCTACAAGTGCAACTAATTACACCATTCCTAATTTACTGACTACTTTTGGTTCAATTATCTTTTTAAATATTTACCTACTTACGCCTGCTTCTAATTGGTTTCAAAACAAATTATTGGTTCGTTTGGAAGATTGGTACATGAAGATTTTGAATTATCTTCTTAAAGGTATTCGTCCTTATATTCTTACTGTAGGAATGTTTCTTCTTTTAGTATTTAGCTTTGTCTTGGTAGGAAGTGCTGGACTTCAAACTAGTTTGTTTCCTGATAGTGAGCCTTTGTTTGTTTATATGTATGTAGAAGCTCCTCTAGGAACAGACATCAAAACAACGAATGAATTTGCTGAAAAAATTGAGCAAAAGGCATTTAGAGTTCTTGCTCCTTACGATGAAATCATTAAATCAATTGGTATAAATGTAGGAGAAGAATCAGGAGACCCTCAAGATAATTTTGGTAGAAGTGGTGCGACGCCTCACAAGGCACGTATTGCAGTTGCTTTTTATGAGTTTCAATATAGAAAAGGAATTAGTACTTCTAAAATCATGAAGGAACTTTCTGCCGAAATGAAAACCATACCAGGAGTAAAAATCAAGACAGACAAAAATCGTGATGGACCTCCAGTAGGAAAACCTGTAAATATCGAAATTTCAGGAGAAGAATACGATGTTTTGGTAAGAGAAGCCGAAAGTGTCAAGAAAATGATTGAAGATGCAGATATTCAAGGTCTTGATAATTTAATTGTGGAAGCCGAAACTGGTAAACCAGAATTAATTTTGACGATTGATAGAGAAAAAGCTCGTTTGTATGGTCTTTCTACAAGTCAAATAGCAATGACCTTGAGAACAGCTATTTTTGGAAAAGAAATTTCGAAGTACAAAGATGGTGATGATGATTTTCCTATTCAACTTCGTTTGCAAGACAAATACCGTTACAATCTTTCAGCTCTAATGAACCAAGTAATTACCTTTAGAGATAATCGTGGTACATATCATCAAGTTCCGATTTCTTCGGTAGCAAAGTTAGATTATAGTTCTTCGTATGGTTCGGTTCGTCGTAAAGACCTTGACCGTATGGTGGCTGTAAGTTCTGGAGTTGTGGAAGGATATAACGCAAATCAAGTAGTAGAACAAATAAAATTACTTATCAAAAGTCATAAATTACCAGAAGGTTATACCATTAAATTGACTGGAGAGCAAGAAGAGCAAGCCAAATCAATGGCATTTTTGGCAAAAGCGATGTTAATTGCTGTTTCTGCTATTTCTCTTATCTTGGTTTCTCAATTTAATTCTATCATTAAGCCCTTTATTATTATGGGTTCGGTACTCTTTAGTATGACGGGTGTAATGTTGGGATTAGTAATTTTCCAGATGGATTTTATTATTATCATGACAGGAATTGGTATTATTTCATTGGCTGGTGTAGTGGTAAATAATGCGATTGTACTCATTGATTATACAGACCAAGTCAGAGCAAAACGAAAAGAGGAGTTAGGTCTTGACGAAGAAGAACATTTACCAACATCTGAATTTTTAGATTGTGTTGTAAAAGCAGGTTATACTCGTCTTCGTCCAGTACTTTTGACGGCTATTACTACCGTTTTGGGACTTATTCCACTAGCCACAGGTATGAACATTGATTTTGCAAAACTCTATGCTAACTTCAATCCTGATTTTTATATGGGAGGAGATAATGCAACTTTCTGGGGACCAATGGCATGGGCGGTTATTTTTGGTTTGGTCTTCGCTACTTTCCTTACTTTGGTAGTTGTTCCTGCAATGTATTTGATGGCAGATGAGCTTTCTGAAAAGATTAGTCCAAGTGCAAAATCTACAGTTATTGCAGAGCGTAAAGAGGAGATTTAGTATAAAAAACTTTGTCAGTAGTTGTTTTGGTAATCCAAAATAACTCTGACAATAGTTTGAGTTTGTAAAAAGTAAAAGCCTATTCATTTTCTTATTTTTTGATAAGATTTTGAATAGGCTTTTTTATAGTCTTGAAACACTACTTTTTCTCTTGATACTCCTTCATTTTTTGAGCGATTAGTTCTTTATGTAGATTCGTTTCTGCTTCTACTAACGATTTTATTTCTTGGTCTGTGAGTTGTTCGTTGTATTTTTTTCGAATTGAGGTTTTACGATTACTATTTTGAACTATATAGAATTGCTTATTGAAATTTATAATAATAGAACTTGTATGACTGACATATTCCAATCCTTCATATTTCAAGTATTCATGATTATATTTAACAACATAACGATAAATATCTTCATCAATGACAAATTCATCTTGTCTTTCTATACCGTTCAACTTATAACGATAGTTACGTCCTGAATATAATCTATCAAATTTTTTATTCATATTAATGAATTCACTATTCAATTTTCTTACAGAGTCTTGATACATAATATTTTTCACTCGCTCTACTTCTTTTGGTATATCTTTGGTGGTAGCTGCCTTTAATTGTTGCTCTAAAATAGCAATTTCTTTATCCAAATCATTAGGATCGTTGATGTCTTCTCCATTAGCTGCCGAAATCATAATTTCTAAAGAATAAATGATATTTTGAGCAATATAATCTATAAAAGGAGTAAGCATTCCTGCATCTGCTTGACGCAAGACATTGTAGTAATTTTCTTTATCACTTGTTTTGATAATAGCAGGAGGAAAATCAAAACGCATCAAAATAAGATTCATTAAAAGTCTTGCTGTTCTTCCATTTCCATCATCAAAAGGATGTATTCTAATAAATTTGTAATGAAATTCTGCTGCTAAAATAATTGGGTTGCGTTCTGTATTTGTTTTTTCGGCTTCATACCATTGCATCAAATCATGCATTTTTGCAGGAGTTTCTTCTGGCGATGCAAAATAGAATGTTTCGCCTGTTTTTGTCAGAACGTGATTAGGTTGTCTTTTATATTTCCCACCTTCAATAATTCGCTGTGTTTTTTGTCCTTCCGAATTAATAGCATCTTTATAAATTGGTTCACTTCCCAAAAGCATTTCATTCAAAGAACGAATAAAATATTCTGTAATTGGCTCTTGTTTTTTGACAATATCAAAAATCCAATCCATTGCTTGATTGTGTCCTTTTATCTCTAAATGGTCTTTTAATGGTTTTCCTTGTGCAGTCAGTCCATGGAGAAGTAAAAGTTTCGTTTCTCCATAAGTAAGTGAATTTCCCTCAATATTATTTGAGTGATAATTCCAATCTAATCTAAATTTTTGAAGAATTTTCTGTTCTTGCTCTTTACTTAGTGGGCGAAGGCTATCCAGTTCTTTTTGTAAAGAAATAGCTTTTTTTATGTTCTCTAAATTATTCATTTTCTAATTTCCTCAAATATGATATTGGTCTGTAAAATAGAACTTCCCAATCTCTATTCCCTAATCCCTAAGCATATACACTACAAAAACAATAAACATAACAATTACAGAAACAATAGCTACCATTTTGAGTGCATTCGCACTGTTTTCTTCTTGGGGTTGAGAAACTGTTATTTGCTGAACAGGCATATTATTATTCATTGGATGGAGTTCCTTTAAGATACGCAACTCTGCTTTTGCATCACTCAAATCCATTCTTGATTGATTAAATTCGGTTCTGGTCTGGTTCAAATCTGTAAGTAATTTATTGACCTGACTTTGCAAATCTTTTTCATGGTTATAAGCAATATTTACTTTTTCATTAAGCCCACGTAATTCCTCTTGTAGATTTTTTATAGCTTGTGCATCCTGACGTGCTTGTTCTTGTGATTTTTGAAAATTATTTTGAGTAGATTCTAAAAGTGAGTTTTGTTCTTTATTGCGTTCTGTCATTTGTGAAAGTTCTCTTCCACGCTCATCAATAATTTGATGAAGACGAATTTTATCATTTTTCAAGTCACTAAGTTGTGTCTGGAGTGTTCCGATGCTGCCTTCCTTTGCATCTATTTGTGCACCTTTAGAGTCTATTTGAGCTTGTTTTTGTGCCAATTCTTCTTTTACTTTTTCAGCATCTTTATTTATTTTTTCTATCTCTTTCCGCAATTCCGAAATTGTTTTTAAATGCTCTTCATTCGTTTTGCGAATATCCTCCAAAAGAAATGTATTTTCCACATCTTTTTTATCCGAACCTTGAGTTGTATTAAAAATAAAAGCGACCAAAGCAGCAACAGCAATCACACCGATAGCGTATTTTAGAATGCTAACAGGCTGATTGATAGAACCTTTGATATATCCGAATGGGGTATTTGTTTTTGACATAACTCTATTTTTTACAAATCTTTTTGAAATATCTATTACTCTAGCTGACAGCTTAAAAACTATCAGCTACATTTTGACAAAGTTAGCTAAATATACATTATTTTTTGCAAATGCTATTTAATTTTAGCAAAAAATTATTTCTATCGCCTAAGAATGTAGTTAGCTACAGTACTTTTGCCTACTACCTTGCATAACCTAGTAACCTTTTTACATCTTACTTCGTTATAAAAAACATACGGACATTGTTAGAATGAACAATCAATTTCTACCACAACAAAAAAGCTAAAACTTAAATCAATAAAAATGTGATTACATTAGAAAATGCCGAAATACAGATGAGAAAAGGAATTTTGGAACTCTGTGTCATAAAAGTAATTGCTAATGAAGAAGTATATGCTTCAGACTTGCTCACTCATTTGAAGGAGGCACAGTTATTAGTTGTAGAAGGGACATTATATCCACTTCTGAATCGTCTTACTAAATCAGGTTTAATCACTTATGCTTGGCAAGATTCCATAGGAGGACCTCCAAGAAAGTATTATAGATTGACCAATAACGGACACGATTTTTTGTATCAACTTACCAACTCTTGGCACCAACTTGTTTTTTCTGCTACAACAATTTTAGAAAAAACAAATCAAAATAGACAAGAGCAAAGACAAGCAAGTTGAACCATTTTAGAAATTAGAAGCAATACAATACAAAAATTCTAATTTACAAAATGCTATCAAAACTGTAATTTTTCGCAACTACCTATCACTTACTAATTATAAATCAACCATTAAGAATAATAAGAAAATAAGAAGTGGAAATAATTATTTTATTTTATTTCTAAATCCTGAAATCTAAATTCTAAATTTAACCCAATTATGCCTCCCCTACACACCAATTCATCAACCAATACTACATTAGAAGTTAATATCGCTTCTATTTCCTTTCATGTCGAACAAAGTGCTTATCCAACTCTAAAAGCCTATTTAATGGATTTGAAGCGTTGTTTCCCAGAAGATTCAATGATTATTGAAGATATAGAAACACGTATGGCAGAGGTACTTTTGGAGCGTTTGAGTATTGATAAAGGAACTATCGATAAAAACGATGTTGAATTGATGGTCTTACAAGTAGGAACTGCAAAAGAAATTGCACTTACGGAAGGAATTGACTTAGATTTAGGATATTTCGAAAGAAAAGACCAATGGCAACCTCTCAAAAAAGCTGAACCTAAGCGTGAATTACGCAATATAGGAAAGAAGTTTTCACTCAAAAAGAGAAACAAGCGAGTTGCTGGTGTGGCTTCTGGAATTGCAGGTTATTATAATATTGATCCTACTTTTGTGCGTTTAGGATTTGTAGCCAGTGTTCTTGGAGGTGGCTTTGGCATTCCTCTATATGCAGCAGCTTGGCTTGCAATGCCAAAAGACCCTCAATCAACACGAGAAGGAATGTTGGAAGAGAAAAAATCTACTTCTTTAGTTGGCAGAACAAAACGTTTTATGCGTAGTATGACTGATAAGAAAGTAGCTGGTGTGGCTTCTGGAATTGCAAAATATTTTGGTATTGACGAGACCATTGTACGTCTGCTTTTTATTGGTGGTTTTTTCCTGAAAGGTTTCGGACTTTTGGCTTATTTAGCTCTTTGGATAGCTATGCCAAAGGTAACAAGTCTGGAAGAGCAAATTGATTTAGAAGAAAAGCCTTCATTTTTGGAAGAAGAAAATTTCAAAACTAGAATGTCAAATGTAGAAAGTCAGTTTGATGAAACAATGACCACTACAGCTTCAAAAATAAAGAGTTCAAAGTTCTTTAAAAAACACTTTTAAGAATAGTGATTAATTATTAGTGATTAATGATAAATTAATTTCAAATACATTGAGCCGAAAATAAGAACAATTCCTCAAAATGAACTATTCATTTTGAGGATTTTTTTTGTTTTGATTTAAAGATTAACTAAGAAAATAGTTTTATTGATTGTGTTTTTAGTTATAAAATAATTTTGCTTAGATTTGTGGAATTATTCAATTTCAAAGTAATTATCAATTAAGGCAAATTTTATGTATTCTTTATTCTTCAAAAGAACTTCAAAATTATCATTTCTAGCACTATTTCTACTTTCTATTTTATTTTTATTAGGTTTTTCTACTTCTGTTTTGGCACAAAGAAAACCCGAACGAATTATAGAAAAAGAAGAGGTAGAAAAATTTAAAACTACTTTAGATTCTGCTCTCTGTCTTTATACGACAGATTCAGTTTATAGAAAACCTATTTTAGAAATCGGAAATAATCCATTTATAGATTCTTTGATTGAATATAATTTGCAAGAATATGCTTTTTATTTGAATAATTATTGGTACGACTTAGATAAGGAATTAGACAAAAATACAGCTCTTTCTTTGGAAAATACTGCTCCACAAGAAGGAGGAACATGGAATAACTTTGAAGAATACGGCTTTTACAGAAAATCTAGTTTTTGTAATTGTGGACGAGAACACAAATGGCATTGGGGTTATGGGTGGAGTGAGAATAAAAAAAGATACAAATCAGATGAAGAAACACATTATGTTTATAACAGAGGTTTATTCTGGCGATGGAGATATGGATGGTGGTGGAGTGAAAAAAGGTTCAATAAAAGAATAGCTCAAGGCAAAAGTATAACTAGAAAAAGAGGATTCAATAGAAGAAAAAGAAAATCTAGTTACTCAACAAATAAAAGGCAGTATAATTATGAAAAACTCAATTTAGATTATTTGGGAAATGGGTTTGACAAAAAAGAAATATTGGAGGGAAATATTGGTTATCTAAAATCTTCTTTTTTAGCTTCTGCTAATCATATAACAGAACCTTTCTTGAAGGATTTGATAAAAGAATTCTTGTTTACAGATGCTTTGATATTAGATTTTAGAGGAACGACAACTTACAAATCTGAAAGTAAATTCTTTACAAAAGACAGAACAATCAATGAAATGAGCGTTCCTATTTGGTTTGTAGAGCGTTTCTTACGACCCGACACTACTTATAATCTAGGAAATGCAAAAGTTTTTCATACACAAGAATATATAAAAGATAATGGAAAACCACGTAAGAAAAAAATGGAAAATCCTATTATTTCGCTTACTACCAAAACCGAAGAAACAAAACCTTATTTTAAAAAAAACAATGATTGGTATGGTTTTTACGATGGAGCTTACTCTTCAAAAGTAGATAAAAATTACGAAAAATATTATACACTTCGTTATCATGAACGTCCAATTTATATTCTAACAGACCAAAATACCTCAGATGCAGCCGAATGGATTGTACAAGTTTTACAAAAACACAGAAATGCAATTGTAATAGGCGAACCCACAAAAGGACAATCAACTATTACAAGAGTAGTAGGAACGGGTGCATACAGTTGGCTCAATATTCCAGATGTTGAGATTAATTCAGCAGAAAAAGAAATCAAAATAAAACCAGACGTTTTTGTTTCTTCTTATGATACAACTAGTATAGACAAAGCCTTCGATATTGCTTATAAAATGGCTTATGAAGAGAGTGTTTTGAGGAGTAATTTTAATTATATCAAAAAATATGGACAGCGTTTTAAGCAGTTTGAAGAAATTACTAAACCTATTCCAAATCCATATAATTTGCCACAAAATGCAAAAGATTTGTTAGGAAATTATGGTTTGGGGAAAGAAATTATTTTTAAAGAAGGCAAATTATGGCTCAAAAATTACCAACATATTTCTCCTATTTATCAGACTGCACCAAATACTTTTTTAGTAAAAGATGGATTGGAAAAGGAATTTAGAAGTGGTTATAGTAATTCGTATGAAACGGTTGCAAAGCCTATTTATGTATTTTTCAGAAAAAGTCAGGAAGAGTATCAAGCCAATCAGATTTCTATTGATTCTACTTTGGAGATAAAACAAGATTCAATTATGAATATGTTTGTTCGTTATGGTGATTTTACGAGTGCAAAATTTACACAACTTGAAAGTTATGGTTTTGATAAATTCAAAAATGAAAAGCAGACAATAGATACTACTCAAATTATAAAACCGAGTGCATCTTATCCATTTTCAAAAATGAGTAAAGATGAAAAGCAGATTCTTTTTGAGGGTTTTACGATGGAGAGAAATTTATTTACAGCTTTTCCAAATTTTAATTTTAAACTAATTTCAGATAATGAAATAATAACAGAGGATTTGAAAGATAAACTAACTGTTTTCGTTTTTTGGTCGCCTTCTTCTACAAAATCCATTGAAGCAATTCCAAAGCTAAATGAGATGATTGAAATCTATTCAGAAAATAATATTACCTTTTATGGTTTTACAGAAAGCAAGAAAAAAGAAGTAGAAGAATTTTTGATAGGAACGCCTTTTTATGCCGATATTATTCCAAATAGCAATACTATTTTTGAAGATTTGTATATTCCAACGACAAATGAGCCTTTTATTTTGATTTTGGGAAAGGAAGGAAAATTTCTTTTTGGGGAAGAATTGAATGTAGAGACTTATGAAAAAATGAATTATATTCTTTCTAATCAGATTCTAAAGTAGCCGACAGTTTCCAACTGTCGATTTTAAAAATACTGTAATTTACGACAGTTGGAAACTGTCGCCTACGTAAATACATTTACACAAACAAATCAGAAGCAATTCCATCAGCGAATAATTTTCCTTTTTCTGTCAGAATAATTGTATGATTTTTTAGCTCAATCATTTGACTTTCAATTAATTTTGAAACTGTTTTTGATTGATTTTCTAACAGATTATAAGAGTATTTTTTGATTAAATGATTTAAATCAATTCCCAAAATGGTTCGAAGAGAGGTCAAAAAATATTCATTTATTCTATCGTTCTCCGAAAGTTCATCAATGATTTGTGATAGCTCATTTTTATCTAAACTTTCTGTATATTTTCTATTATTGGCAGCATTCATAAAACGATTTTTGCCATCATAAGAATGTGCAGAAGCTCCCAAACCCAAATACGGTTCATCTGTCCAATAAGCAGTATTATGTTTTGAAAATTGGTTTGGTTTGGCAAAATTGGATATTTCGTAATGAATATAATTATTTTGCTTTAGTGTTTCAGTCAAGATTTCAAATTGCTGTGCCGCAAATTCTTCATCAATCGGTTTTAGTTTTCCTTTCTTTAGACTATTTCCAAAAGACGTTTTGGGTTCAATAGTCAAACAATACGCAGAAATATGGGGAACATTTAATGATAAGGCAAACTCTAAATCTTTTTTCCAAAAAAAATGAATATCAGAATTCAATTCTTATTTACCTCTTCACTTTGATTTTCAAAATTATTTTCATATTAAATTCAATTTTTCTTCGTTTTTGGTAATTGAATTCCATAAATCAAATCAATACTTATATTCTTGAAAACCTGCTTTTTGAGCTAATAAAACACAATTTTTGGCTTCTTCTGCATTGTGTGCTCTATTCATAAATTTCAAAAACGATTCTTCAAAAGATTGAATACCAATACTCAAACGATTAAAACCAATTTCTTTTAGCTGCTTTCAAAAATTCTAAAGAAGTCAAGATCGTCTGGATTTGCTTCTAAAGTAATTTCTGCATTTTTATCAACCTTAAAAGTTGCTTTTACTTTTTCTAAAATAGATTTTAATTCAGAAATTTCTAAGATAGAAGGCGTTCCTCCACCAAAATAAATAGTTTTTAGTAGTTTGTTTGTCGCTCGTGAGGACACGAGCAACGGTGTATTTTTTTCAGAGTTAGGAAAGACGGCTTCTTTAAAAAAATCCTTTTGGAATTCAATTTCTTTATCTAAAGCACACAAAAAAGCCTGTTTTTGTTTGAGATTTGTACTAAAGTGAAAATCGCAATAATGACAGGCTTGTTTGCAGAATGGAATATGAATGTATATCATGGCGTAAACAGGGTTAAAACCCTGTTCAATTTATAAATCAAATAAAGTTTTTTTAATTGAACAGGGTTTTAACCCTGTTTTACCTAACTAAGAAATAATTTCTTGACAATAATAAAGATAAGACCCAATAAAAAAACAGTAATTGAAATTTTATTAATGGTGTGCATAGCACGAATATTAAAGTTTTTTGAGTTCTTTTTAGTAAAAAAATACGTCAAAACAGGCATCAAAGCAAAGTAATCTTTTAAAGTATTTTTTTTCCTACTTGTTACTTTTTCAGGATTATTACTCTCGTTTATAGTGGTTTTTGTGGTTTGCATAGCTGTAAACTTGTTTTTAGAAAATAAACATTTATATATTTTTCTAATCTATTGAGAAAGCGTTTTGTTTTTTTACATGTACTAAGGCTAAATTATTAACCCTTTTCAACGTAAAAACAATATCGCTTTCTCTATACAAAGATACAAGAAGTATTCCATTACATCACCCATTATTACATACAAAAATTATTCATTTTTAATTAGATTAGCGACATCTATCTGTGTTGGATTTTCATTTATTTCATCGCTCTCAATATTTCCATCACGCATAAAGACAACACGATGAGCATATTTTGCGATGTCTTCTTCGTGCGTAACCATAATAATCGTATTTCCTTTCTTATGTAATTCGGCAAACAAATTCATAATTTCATACGATGTTTTGGTATCCAAATTACCTGTTGGCTCATCGGCTAAGATAATGCTAGGGCTATTTATCAAAGCTCTTGCAACAGCCACACGCTGACGCTGTCCACCTGAAAGCTCGTTTGGTTTGTGGTGGTAACGGTCCCCTAAGCCTACATCTTCCAAAGCCTTTTTTGCCATTGCATCTCTGTCTTTTTTATTATAACCTGCATAAATCAACGGCAAAGCTACATTATCCAACGAAGAAGAACGAGGCAAAAGATTAAAGGTTTGGAATACAAAACCGATTTCTTTATTTCGGATTTCTGCCAGTTCATCTTCTGACAAACGGCTTACATCTCGCTTGTTCAACACATACGAACCACTTGTAGGCGTATCCAAACAACCAATAATATTCATCAGCGTAGATTTTCCCGAACCAGAAGGTCCCATAAAAGCTACATATTCGCCAAAATTAATAGAAATAGAAACCGATTTGAGAGCGTGAATAATTTCACTACCCATTTTATAACGTCTTGATATATTTTCTGTGTGGATTACTTCATTCATAATTTGTTCACATTACTTTTTGCGTACACTAAAGTGTACGGTACATTTTTCACACGCTAAAGCGTATGCTACATTTTATTTTTAATTAGTAGCAACTTTAAAAGTAGTATTACAGATTTGAGTTTTTTATTTGGTATTTTTGTAAAACTTATTCAATTGTAGATAAAAATATCATTAAATATAAATGAACAAAGAATTTATAAACAAACGCATACAAGAAAGCATCGCTACAAAAGAGCGAATTTTGACAAATGAGCCTTTACTAGAAAGCATTTCAAAGGCTGCACAGGCTTGGAAAACGACTTTTGAAAAAGGTGGAAAAGTTCTTTTTTGTGGAAATGGAGGAAGTGCTGCCGATGCTCAACATATTTCTGCCGAACTTTCTGGTCGTTTTTATAAAGATAGAAAACCACTTTTTGCCGAAGCCTTGCACGTCAATTCTTCGTATCTGACAGCCGTAGGAAATGATTATGGCTATGATATTGTTTTTGAAAGAATGGTACAGGCAATGGGAAGAGAAGGTGATGTTTTGGTGGCGATTTCTACTTCTGGAAATTCTCCAAATATTGTAAAAGCCGTTGAAGCTGCCAACCAAATCGGAATGATTACGATAGGAATGACTGGAAATAAAGGAGGAAAATTAAAAGAAATTTGTGATATAATTCTGAATGTTCCTTCTGATGATACGCCACGCATACAAGAAAGTCATATTTTGGTAGGACATATTTTGTGTGAATGGGTAGAATTGGCTTTATTTGAATAAATACTAGAACTGATTAGCGAGTGATTTTTATGATTTATATGATAAATACAGGATAATTTCTTTTTAGAAATACAGAACTTCATTTGTTATTGAACGTTGATAATGGTTTGTAATCAAACCTTAGCAATCGTTT
The DNA here is from genome assembly GCA_963761725.1 of uncultured Cytophagales bacterium. Lineage (GTDB taxonomy): Bacteria > Bacteroidota > Bacteroidia > Cytophagales > Bernardetiaceae > Bernardetia. The sequence goes on from CAVXHP010000006.1 coordinate 164,341, forward strand.
TCGTTTTACATTATGCTAAAAAATTTACATTCCATTTGGAAAAAACATGATATTAAAAAAGTCTATTTATTTGGTTCTTATGCTCGCAATCAGCAAAAACCAAGTAGCGATATAGATTTTTTGATAGAACATGATATTGATTTTTCTTTATTTGATTTAATAAAATTACAATTAGATTTGGAGAATGAATTGAAGATTGATGTAGATTTGATTAGTAACAATTCGGTTTCAAAATTCTTAAAAGATTCTATAAATAGAGATAAAATACTTATTTATTCACAAAATGAAGTTTTTGCGAAAACAGAATTGCAACAAAATGAGTAAGTTTGGAGGATAGGAATTGGGGAATGGAGATTAGGGAATAGCGAATACAAATGATAAAATTCAAATTTCGTAATCCATTCTAAAAAAAATATTTTTAAACACAGAAGTACAAAGTTATACCAAGAAATTGAATTGAATTTCACTAATAACTGATAACTGATAACTGTAAAACTATGGTATTGAGAGCAGAAAATATAGTCAAACGCTACGGAGGCAGAACGGTCGTCAATGGCGTTTCGATAGAGGTAAATCAAGGAGAAATTGTAGGAGTTTTGGGTCCAAATGGTGCTGGAAAAACGACTTCTTTTTATATGATTGTAGGTCTTGTAAAGCCTAATAGTGGCAAAATTTATCTTGACGATAGAGATATTACCAAACTTCCTATGTTTCGTCGTTCACAACTTGGAATTGGATATTTGGCGCAAGAAGCCTCTGTTTTTAGAGAACTTACTGTCGAAGAGAATATCATGGCTCCTTTACAGATGCGAAATTTATCCAAACAAGCACAAAAAGAAAAAATGGAAGAGCTTATCGAAGAATTTCGTTTGAAGCGTTTTAAAAAGACAAAAGGAAAATTACTTTCTGGTGGAGAGCGTCGTCGTACCGAAATTGCTAGAGCAGTAGCTACTAATCCAAATTTCATTTTATTAGATGAACCTTTTGCTGGTGTCGACCCTATTGCAGTAGAAAATATCCAAATGCTTGTTGCAAAATTAAAACAGAAAAATATTGGTGTTCTTATTACAGACCATAACGCAAACGAAACTCTTTCTATTTGTGATAGAGTCTATATTATGTTTGAAGGCGATCCTTTTGCGAGTGGAACACCTGAAGAAGTATCAGCAGACAGCCGAGTAAAAGATGTTTATTTTGGTCGTCAGTACGAATATAAGCGTAAAATATTTGACTTTGATACTGATTTTAATGAAGAATTTTAGTGTATTCATTTTCCTTAGAAACGAATAACATGCTTACTTAGAAGCGTAATTTATATAAATAAAAAAACAGATGAAACAAAAAATAAAATCAACAACTGTTCTTGCCATTTCTCACAATGGACAAATCGCCATTGGTGCAGACGGACAGGCTTCAATGGGAAACACAGTCGCAAAATCTACGGTCAAAAAAATTCGTAAGATTGCAGACGGAAAAGTAATTACTGGTTTTGCAGGCTCAACAGCCGACGCCTTTACGCTTTTGGAACGCTTCGAAGAAAAACTAAATGCACATGGTGGAAATGTAAAACGCTCTGCCATCGAACTAGCAAAAGACTGGCGTACAGACCGTTATCTGCGAAAATTAGAGGCAATGATGATTATTGTAGATAAAAATGGAATCTTGAATATTTCTGGTTCGGGTGATGTAATTGAGCCTGATGAAGAAGTAGAATCAATCGGTTCTGGAAGTATGTTTGCAAAATCTGCTGCACTTGCTCTCAAACGCCACGCACCCCATTTGACAGCCGAAGAAATGGTAAAAGAAGCCTTAACAATCGCTGCTGATATTTGTATTTATACAAATCATAACTTTATGATTGAAGTACTTGAAAAATAATTACGGATTACGGATTACGGATTACGGATTACGGATTACGGAGGAATTAATCTCTATATCTTTTGTTTAGTTTTAAAAAAATAGTACAACTACTCAATAATAATCAATTCATTAAATTCGTAATTCGTAATCTTTAATTCGTAATTGGCAACGCTAGTTGCTAAAGTTTCCTCCAATAAAATAACGCTCATTATTTTTGATGAGCGTTCCTTCAAAACTCCCTTTTGTTATTCCTGCTGAATCTAAAAGTAGAAGTTTTACAGTTCCATTTTCTAAATCTCCCTCAATTTTCTCAGAGTTATTACCTTCTTGTGTAAGTGTTACGTGTACAGTTGCGTAAGGAAGAACATTTTTTGCAATCGGATAAGAACCTTTTTGCAGTTTTTTGGCAAATAAAAGCACTTTTGCGTGTTTGTTAGATACACTTAATTGTTCGTTTTCACTAGAACTTTCGCTAGAAACATTACTATCATTTTTGCTGTCTTTTACTTTTATTACTCTTTCTATTGTAAATTTTTGTTCTGGGATAGAAAGTTGGTTTAAAGGTTTTGATTGTGAAAGTTCTACAGGAGCTTCTTCTGTTACATCACCAAAATCATCCTTTTCATTTTCTTTTTTATCTTCATTAGTGGACGTTTCTGTGCTTTCCATATTCTCATTCATAGGAGAGCCTGATTTTTGACTAGAACAAGATTGTAGAAAGAAAAGTAAAACAGAGTAGAAAGCTATATTTTTTAATAAATTAGTCATAAAAGGAAGTTTAATTTTGAGTAGATTTTTTAGGTAAAACAAAATTAGAATAAAATAATTTCAATTCTCACAAAAACCTATAAAACTTATCTTATTCCAAACATTCCTTCAAAACAATTCTATCATCAAACTCAAACCGCTCTCCATTTATTTCTTGATAGGTTTCATGTCCTTTTCCTGCTACTAAAATAATATCGTCTTTTCTAGCCATACTACACGCTCTTTCAATGGCTTCTTTTCGCAAGGTTACGATTTGATATTTTGAAGGCTCTACTTCTTTTATACCTTCCAACATATCTTTTATGATTACATTTGGCTCTTCTGTTCGTGGATTATCAGATGTAAAAATAGACCAATTACTATAATTAGTTGCTATTTTAGCCATTTCTGGACGTTTTGTTTTGTCTCTATCTCCACCACAACCCACAACCGTAATTAGATTTTGATGTGATTTTTTAATCTCACTAATCGTCCTCAAAACATTCTCTAAAGCATCTGGCGTATGAGCATAATCCACAATGGCATGAACACCTAAAGAAGAAGTATAACGCTGAAAACGACCATTTACTCCCTTTATATTGGATAATTCTGTCAAAATTTCGTCTTCATCTTCTTCCAAAAGCATTGCCACCGCAAAAACCGCTAGTAAATTATACGCATTGAAATGTCCTATTAATTTAGTCCACGTTTCTTTTCCATTTATTTTACCGTTCTGCTTCTCTTCTATCTGCAATTGCATTCCTTCAAACGAACTATCCATTATTCTGACTTTATAATCAGACATAGATTTCATTGAAAAAGTTACATGTTTTGCTACGCAGTTTTGAAGCATCACCAAACCTCTTCTATCGTCTTGATTTACGAGTGCAAAAGCAGTATGGGGAAGCATATCAAAAAATCCCTTTTTAGCTCTGATGTACTCTGCAAAAGTACCGTGATAATCTAAATGGTCATGGGAAATATTCATAAAAACAGCACCTTTGAAATGGATACCTTCAATGCGTTTTTGTACAACAGCATGCGAACTTACTTCCATAAAAACGTGTGTACAACGCTTCTTTACCATTTCGGCAAGCAATCTATTTAGTTCTACTGGGTTCGGTGTGGTGTGTGTAGAGGGATAAATTCGGCTTTTAATCTTATTCTGGATTGTCGAAATAAGTCCTACATTATATCCTAGTTTTTTGAATAATTTATAGAGAATTGTTACGACTGTTGTTTTTCCATTTGTACCTGTTACACCTACTAATTTGAGTTTTTTGGAAGGATTGCCGTAATAATTTCCTGCTACTATTCCCAATGCCTTTGATGAATTTTCTACTTGGATATAAGTAACATGACTTTCTAAATATACAGGTAAGTTTTCACAAACAATCATCTTTGCACCATCTTGAATAGCTTGTTTAATGAATTGATGACCATCTGCAAGGGTTCCTTTTAAAGCTATATAAACATCATTTTTCTCTATTTTTCGTGAGTCGAATTGAATTTGATTGATTGTGCCTTCTAAATCTCCTTGTATAGATTGAGTCTTTAAATTTTTAAGTAATTCAATTATTTTCATGACTATTTCTTGTTTGTATAAGAATCCTTTATTAATTCATTCATAAGTAATTTTAAAAACTGATTTAAACAATTTTGTTTTTTTTATTTTAGTAAAACCATATAAAATAATGAAATAAGCTACCAAAACTCAAAAAAGCCATAAAAAAAGCAATGCAATTTAGTTAAAATTACATTGCCTTTCAAAAAATAAATTCATAATTAGCAAAGCTAAATTTTGAGCGTCAAAGAGTCAAATTTTAAAACAATACACCCAATAAGAACAGTAAAATACCAGCAGCAGCTATTCCTAAAGAAGTAAGGAGTGTCAAATCTAGTAGTAGAGCAGCTACTGCTACAAGTACAACAACAATCCCTAAAACCTTAAAAACCTTACCTAATGTACTCGTATCTTTTACTTCTTTAGAGGATTTAGTAATTTCAGATTTATTTTTTTCTAATTTTTTGAGTTTTTTGGTAATAAACTTAACAGCCATACGTTCCTTAAAATTCATTTCTGATTTTTTGGCTTCTAATTTATCAATTAGCATACTCGAACTTATCGCCTTAGCTTCCACTTTATTCTTTGTGCTTTCTGAATGGACAACCTTTGTTTCTGAAACAGATGTATTACTTTCAGCAGGTAAAAGAGCGAAAGAAGGAAATGAAAATACAAAAAACAGGATTACTACAAATAGATTTTTCATATACAAAAAAGATTAAAAAATAATAAGATTAAAAAATAATTAAGAAGAGTAATAAAATTCAATCAGAATTGTATTACTCTTCCTTCTAATAAAAAAATCAAGTTCTTAGATGAGCGAAGGTAAAAGTAATAAGATTACACCTAAAGCTAAAATACCAATTCCTGCTCCTACACTACCAGAAGTAATGATAAACACAGCACCAACGATAACGAATATGATACCTAATACTCTAAAAATAGCAGCCAAACTAGTATCTTTAGTTGATTTGGAATCTTTTACGTTTTCTTTTTCTGCTTTTTTGAGCTTTTTTATAATGAGTTTATTGGCAATACGCTCTTTCAAACTCATTTCTTTTTTGTTAGCTGCATAATTAGCTTCCATTTCTTGAGCAAGCTCTTTTGCTGTAAGTGTCTTATTTTCTGATTCAGTTTTAGGCTTTTCAGAAGTTACAGCTATGTTTTTTTCTGACGCAGAGTTGCTCTCAGCAGGAAAAGAAGGCATAACAGCAAAAGAAGAAAATCCAAATACTAAAAGCACAAGAGTTAAAAAAGTAGTTTTCATAGAATAAAAATTAAGTTGAATTAAAAATAAATGCACAGTTTGAAAAACACATTGAACCAATTACTCAAAACTACTAGCCATAAATTATAATTATATAGCAATGTTTTTGATAAAAAATCGTCAGAGTACCTTCAAAATTAATCAAATCTACATTGATTATTTTATCTAGTGTATAACTTGAATTATATCTCCAATTTTCAATGTTATTTGCTTTTTAGAACTAGATTTAACATAGAAAGTTTTCTTCCAAACGGTTTTTTTGTCTTTTATCTCTAGTTTTGTATTTTTCTAACCTTATTTTATCTTTATAATTACTCAATCAGAGTAGATTGATAAAAAATATTCTAGTTATTCTTTATAAAAATGAACTTGTTTTCTATATCAAAACATAAAACTCAAGGCGATAATCAATAAAAAATGACTAACTTTCTAAAACCATTTGTACAAAAAAGGTTATTAGTTGGGCAGACTATTGTAAAACTTGACGGTATAAACTAAGTTTGTAATACAATAAAAGAATTCATTCTGAAAATCCTTGTAGTTTTGGTATCGTAAAAAGTGATGATAAAAATATGAAAATAATTAAAATATATTGCTTCTATATTCTTTGTATGTTTTTTCTGCTCCTGAATTTTACATTTTGTAATTTTTCTAGTTTTGCACAAAATAATACCAATGATAACTCTGAGCAAAACACCAATTTACCAACCATTACAGGTTCTTTTTCGAAAGGATAGTTTGAAGGTTGGAAAGCATATTCCTTTCAAAGTAATCTTTATTCATAATTATGATGATGAAGTTGTTTTTGCTGACTCTACTTATAATTTTGCACCTTTCGAATGGGTAAGAACGGAGCCTTTTGCTACAAAAACCAATTCAAAAGGAATTGCCACTGATAGTGCTATTTATTGGTTACGAACTTTCGAATTAGATACTATTCAAAACCTACAACTTCCTGTTTTTATTATCAATCAAAAGACAGGTGATACGCTGAAATATTTTACAGAAGTTTCAACCAAAGAAATTGATTTTGTTTTATCAGAAGCAAATCTGAAAGATATGCTACAAAAAGACAGCATTACTTTTTATCAGAATACTACATTTTTAGATATTCCAAGATTTACTAATTATCCTTTGTATGGATTGGTACTAATTGTTATTATCGTAATGGTGATTCTATTTTTTGTGTTTTTTGGAGAAAGTATTCGAAGAAGTTATCGTCTGAAACGCTTGCAAAGTCAGCACGAGAAATTCATACAAGAATATGCTAATCAGCTACAACACATTGAGAATCCACAAGCAGCTGACCATACATTGGGAATGTGGAAAGCCTATATTGAGAAGCTCAAAAACGAACCTTTTACTACTTATACCTCAAGTGAAATTTCTCGCCTTACCAAAAATGAATCTTTAGGAGATAATTTGAAAGTAATTGATAGGGCAATATATGGCGGACAAATAGACCAAAATACAGAACTTGCTCTACAAAACCTGAAAAACTATGCTATCAATATATTTGAAAAACGTTTGGCAGAACTAAAGGTAACCTCTGAAAATGAACTCAATAAAGAGTCAAAAAGAAATAAGTCTTCTGTTGTGAAGGCTCGCTTAAAAACAAACAGAACAATAAATAAGAAAATAAAAAATAAAGAAAATGTTTGATAAATTAAATTTTGAATGGTTAGATTCTAAATGGTTTATGCTCGAAAACACTACAAAGTTTCGATTGGCAAAGTCCGTTTTGGCTGTATGCTCTAATTGGTGTTCCATTTTTATTTTTGTTAAAATGGCTTATTTTTGTGCGTTTTCGTCAGAAATTAGAAGTTGCTTTTCCAGATAAAAGTTTGAAATCAGATTTTTGGACAATTCTTAGACACGTTCCAAAAATATTTTTTAGCTTGTTTCTGATTTTTGTTTTAATTGCACTTGCTCGTCCTCAAAAGACTTCCGAACAGCCTCCAGAACGATACACAGAAGGAATTGATATTATGATTGTAATGGATATTTCAGAATCTATGCAGATTGAAGATTTTAAACCAAACCGTTTGGAAGCTGCTAAAATGGTAGCTAATAATTTCATAAAAGGACGTTTACAAGACCGAATTGGAATAGTTGTTTTTGCTGGAGATGCTTTTAGCCTTGCACCACTCACAACAGACTACGAACTTTTGTATGGTTATTTGGAAGAAATCAATTTCAGAATGATACAAAAAGGAGGAACAGCCATTGGAAGTGCTATCGGAGTAGGTACAAACAGAATGCGTGAGAGCGAAACCAAATCAAAAGTAATGATACTCCTGACAGATGGAGAAAGCAATGCAGGAACAATAGACCCTATTACTGCAGCAAAATTAGCGTATGGATATGGTGTGAAAATTTATACCATCGGAGTTGGGAAAGAAGGAAAAGTTCCTTACAGAAATCGTTTTGGACAAGTTCAGTACATCAACAATACACTTGATGAAACAGTTATGAAACAGATTGCACAACTTAGTGAAGGAAAGTTTTTTAGAGCGACAGATAATGCTTCTTTAGGAGAAATTTTTTCTACGATTGATAAGCTAGAACGTTCTGAAATAAAGGAAAACAAGTTTAGTCTTACAAGAGATTTTTATGATATTTATCTAAGCTGGGCATTTGTATTTTTAATTATTTGGCTTGCCTTGAAAAACACATTTTTGGTTAGTGCTTTGGAGGATTAGGGAGTTAGGTAATGTAGATTAGAGAATGAGGAATGAAGAATGTTTTTGTGTCAAACTCTTATTTGTTTTCTTACGTTCTTTTAGTACTATACTCATATGTAATAGGTTTTCAACAATCCAGCTTGATAATCAAGCTGCTACATATTTTGACCGTAGCACCCGAAGAGCAGCGAAGCTAATTTGATTTATCAAATTCTAAAACCAATTTGGTTGCAGTATACCTCAAAAGCAAACTAATAGAATTATGAAAATTACAGAAAAAAGAAAAACATTAGAAGAAGTAGGAATTACTTCAACTCATTGGCTTAGAAAATTAAAGAAAGAATTAGTAGACGTCGAACCTACCGTTGAGCTTATTTTATATGGAAGCCGTTCAAGAGGAACTGCCAGAGAAGATTCAGATTGGGATTTGCTTATTCTTACTGAAAACAAAAAAATTACTCTTGATATGGAAAAAAAATATAGAATGCCAGCTTATTTAGTAGAGTTAGAAATTGGAGAAATCATCAGTGTACAGATTTATAACAAAGAAAAATGGCACAATGAATATTATTTTCTTCCTTATTATAAATTTATTGAAGAAGAAGGTATACAAATTTAAAATTATAGCAAACTTATGGAATATAAAAATGAAGAAGAAAGGCGAAAGGGAATTTTGTATAATCTACAATGTACAAAAGATACCTTGAAAGAGGCTGAGGTACTAGCTAAAAATCAGCTTTGGCGTGGTTGTGCTAATCGTCTTTATTATGCTGCTTTTTATGTTGTAAATGCATTGCTTATAAAAAATGATTATTATAGCAAGACTCATGCAGGAACTAGAAATTTGTTGAATCAACACTTTATCAAAACAAGCATTATACAAGAATCAATGGGTACTTTCTACACTCAACTATTCAATAAAAGACAAGAAGGAGATTATGGCAATTCTGTAAGTAACACAAAGGAAAACGTTCTTCCAATGATTGAACCTACAAAAGAATTTATAGAAACAGTAAAGAAGTTAATTGAAATAAAATAGAAAAAAGGGATAATCTAGTTTTTAGTTTATCCCTTTTTAAATTTTTAAGGTGTTCAGAACTCAAAGCATTATTTCGTGTTCTTCAATAAAATAGCTTGCATTACTTTTTCATCTATACTAAACTGATACTTTTGACGAAGTTCGGTAATCCATTCTCTTTCCAAAAACTGCTGGTAATCCGAAATCACTATGCCACGAGTTTCTTCTAATTTTTTTACTCTTGCTGGCTCAATTTCCTCAACAATTACATAATATACTCTACCATTCTGCTCAACTGTATAATCTCCCTTTTTAAAATCTATTTTTGACAAAATAGGTTGTGCTTGCTTTTCAAAAAGTCCTTCTGTTATTTCCAAACGAAGTGCATTTTCTTTATTAAAACGCTTTTCTAATACCTTGTAATCTGTTGTCAAAATTTTGAGCTGAATAATTGCTTTTGCTATCTTTGCATTTCCCATTTTCTGACCCACAAAACGAACATTCTCAACACCTTCTGTCTTAAAAAATGCTCGTATAGCATCTATTCTGTATTGCATCATTTCATTTGTTTCACCAATTCCTTTAGCAGCTTCTAAAGTAAAGACATACGAAGGATTGGTTTTGGCAGCTAATGCAAAAGGTGCTAATTTTTTGGTTTGTGCTTCAGTAAGTTTACTATTTTTTCTATCAAACTCTAATTTTAAAGGCTGCAAATTATCTACTGCATAATAACCCACTTTTAGGCTATCTTTTAGCATAGAAAGTGTCTTCTGATCTGCTACATTATAGATAATTACTTTTGCCCTATCTTCCCATCGGTAATTTTCTTTATTTTGCTCATAGAAATTCATCATACCTTCTTGATCTACCAATGCTTTAGCCCAAACTTTTTGCTCCATTATCTTGAAAAGCAAAATTCCATCATAGTATTCTTGCAATAAGAAACGGTATTCAGGGTATTTGATAGACAATACTTCTTTTTCGTTATCAATAATTTGTTGAGCAATAAAATTTTGATATTCTTCTCTTAAGAATGGCAATGCTTTTTCTGGTGCAGGAAGTTTATTATTTTGTTCCAAATAAGACACAAAATTAGCCAATGTATAATTTTCTGACCCAACCATAAATAAGTTTTTTTCCTTTGCCAGTTTTGGATTTTGAGTTTCAAAACGTTTTACTGTCCATATATTGGCTTTCTGAATAGCTGAATCGGCTGCCATTTTTGTCAAAATCTCATCTACTTTCTTTTCTTGAGAAAAACCATTTTCAGTTTTTAATTTATCAATCAAGACAGCTTGCTGAATCTCTGCCCGAGAATCTTTTGCTATTTTTTGTTGAAGGATTAGTTGTAAATCTGCAAAAGGTTCGATAGCATCTTTTTCAATCAAACGAACAATATGCCACCCAAAAGTAGATTTAAAAGGAGCAGTAATTTCCCCCTTTTTGATACCAGAAAGTTGCTCTTCGAAAAGGTGGAACGAGTGTTCCTGAAGTAAATTCTGGATTTCCGTTATTGGTAAGCTGTCCGCCACGTTCTCTAGATCAATAATCTTCTGAAAACTGTTTTGCTAGGTTTTCAAATAATGTTTTCTGTTTGTTTTGGTCTTTTTCTGTATTTTTTAACTGGGTATAAATTTCTTGTATTTTACGATAGGCTTTTATTGTGTCTTCTGCAATCATTCCATCAGAAGAGCGAATCATAATATGAGCGACCTGCACTTTTCCTAGCGAAGGTTTTTTGTCTGTTACTTTCAGAATATGATACCCAAAACGAGTACGCACAATTTCAGAAATTTTGCCTTCTTGTGTAGTGTAAGCTGCTGTTTCGAAGGGATAAACCATTTGAAGAGAAGAGAAATAATATAAATCACCTCCATTTATTTTACCCGATGCATCATCAGAATATGTGCGTGCAAGCTGTGCAAAATCTTCACCGCTAACCGCTTTTTTTCGAATATCTTGGATTTTTTTGTAAGCGATTAAGGTATCTTCTGGATTAGCGTATTGCTCTACCATTATCAGAATATGAGAAGCACGAACCGATTCATTAAGACGAGAATAGGCTTCTTTTACTAATTTTTCACTTACATTTTTCGGAGTAAGATAAGGTTCTGCAAGCTGACTTTTATAGACTTCAAATTCTTTTTTAAAAGCCTGTGAAGTATCCATTCCTAACTCTTTCGCTTCTTCTACTTTGAGTTTGAAATTGATATACAAATCTAAGTATTCTTGGATTTTTTCTCTATTCCAAAGGCTATCTTCCTGTGTAGAATTATTTTTTTGATAGAGGTATTCAAACTCATCTACCGAAACAGTTTGGTCATCTATTTTTAGAAATGTTGGTGATTTTGGGTAATCAACTTTATTAATGGAAACTGTTTTTGGCGAACAAGCGACAAAAAATGACAATGTAAAAACAGAAAATAGTGCAGATACTTTAATTAAAAACGTATTCATTTTCTTTTATTTTATGTAAAAATTCAACGCTGCAAAAGTACAAATCTTTTTGCATTCTTTGGATTAATTATCAAAATTATGACCAATTAAATTATAAATTCTCATTCAAAAAGCCTCTAAAACTTTATGATTTCGTTCTTCTGTAATAAAAATTCATAAAAAGTAATTATATTTGTGAAATAAAAACATTACTCTTTTTTACTAGTTTACTAAACTTACTGTTTCATTTTTTAAACTCTATATGACTCCTATCTCAAACGCACAACGCTATATTCTAGGAGGATTTTTATTCGGACTTCTTTTTCCTTTCTTTTCTTGGATTCTTGACGGATTATTTTTCCGTGAGATGTCGTTAAGTTTAGAGACAATCATTCAAATTCATCAAATTAATCCTATCCATTTTGTAATTGATTCAGCTCCTTTCGTTTTGGGAGGTGCTTTTGGTACAATTGGTTTTTATATAGATAGGCTGAAAGAGAATAACAGGTTACGTCATCATAATATTGAAGAGTATAATAAGCAAAACAAGGCGATTATTAAGCGTATGAAATTTGCAAATCTTGTCTTTCCAATTATCATTGGTTTGATATTAGTTATCGGTTTTTTGGTAGTAAAAGATTTTTCTCATGGAGAACAAGATGATATTAATTCTATTAATATTGCGAGCAATCAGCGTACACTTAGTCAGAAGATTCTCTATCACTCTAGCAAAACCCTTGTTACGCAAGAGCTGGAAAAAATAAGACATACAGACTCTTTACTTATTTCCTTGAAGAATTTGAAGGAAGGACATAAAAATCTTACTCAAGAAGTCATTACACCAGAAATTAGTCAAAGTCGTAAAAATTCTTTAGTCGTTCAGTCTTTATTTGATTCATTATCTAGTAGTTACGAAGGTATAGTTGTAGGAATTGATGAGCTATTGAATCCTACTTTTGCTATCAAAAATGTGGATTCTTTGAGTCTTCAAAACCATGAAGCCAAGACGATAAGACAGTTAGAAAGAAATCAAGAAGAGTTTTCTTCTATTATGCAATCTATCATAAACAATTATCAAAGTGAAGCGGAAGATAAAATCAGTAATTTAATTCTTATACAATTTATTGTAGTGTTGATAATTCTGGTGTTTGTAATTGTACTATCGGTTTTTGGTATAAAGCCTATGATTGAGAAAGTAAAACAGGCTTTCTTTGAGGTAGAAGAAGCAAATGCAAAAATAGCACAGAATAATGAAGAATTGAAAAAATCAGAGGAAGAACTTCGTATAAATTCGGAAGAAATGCGTGCCATCAATGACCATTTGATGAGTTCACAATACGACTTGGAGCAAAAACAAGATCTTCTTAAACGTGCCGAAATAATGGCAAAAATGGGGAGTTTTAGCTGGAATTTGGAAAGCCAAGAAGTTACTTATTCAGATAATTTACCTTCTATTTATAGGTTAGAAAAAGGAAAAAAAATTACGCCTGATGTTTTCAAAGAAATTTCTCATTCAGATGATTATAAGATAAATCAAAATAAATTAGCAGAAGCAGCTTCCAGAAATCAGAAGGAGCTTTTTACTAGTTATAGAGCAAGACCAGCTCATTTGTCTGAAACCGAAGACTGGAAACATTATAGAGCTTTTTCTTTTATCAAATACAACGCAGAAGGAGAACCTCATTTGCTTATCGGAACGGCTCAAGATGTTACCCAAGAAATAGAACAAAGTCAGAAGGTCAAAACTCTTTTTGATAATGTAGAAAGAAATAAAGAGCAACTAGAAGAATCTCAACTTCTTGCTAGAATAGTCAGCTATGATATGAATATTGAGTCAAATGAAATAGTATGGTCAGATAGTTTTACAACTATTTTTCAGATTGAAAAGAACGAATTACCTAACTCTTTAGCTGATTTTAGGACTTGGGTAGAACCAAAAGACATAAAGAAAATAAATAGAAAATGGCAGGAAGCTATTCAGAATCAAGAAAAATTTAGTGAAATATATAAACTTCATGTACCCAAAAAAGCTACTCTTTATATACGAGAAATAGCTTATCCTTCATTTGACGAAAATGGAATATTAATAGGGAAACGAGGTACTTTACAAGATATCACTAAATCTGAAATTTCTAGGCTCAATATTCAGCAAAAGTCAAGACAGATAAAGAAGCAAAATGACAACTTTGTTTCTAGTGTTAATTATGCTCAACGTATTCAATTTGCACTTCTTGGAAGTACTAGAGAAATGAAATCTATTTTTAAAGATTCATTTATTTACTTTACACCAAAAGACATTGTTTCAGGAGATTTCTTTTGGTATGCACAAGTGGAAAGTCGTAAGATTGTTATTGTAGCTGATTGTACGGGTCATGGAGTTCCTGGAGCGTTTATGTCTTTGCTCGGTATTACGCTGCTAACTGAAATTGTAAAGCATCGAAAAATAACACGTCCAAGTGAAATTTTGGATGAATTACAAATAGAGATTAAAGATATTTTAAAGCAAAAAACAACAAAAAATAGAGATGGAATGGATATTTCTATTGCTGTTATTGATGAAGAAAAAGGCGTTTTAGAGTTTGCAGGAGCAAAAAATCCTATCGTTTATATGCACAAGAAAAGGCAACGAGGAGGGCAAGAAACGAACATGACAGTTGTAAAAGGAGATAATCTTTCCATAGGAGGAAGAAATAAAAAGTTAGACACTAAGAAATATACGAATCATATTATTGATTTGGAAGAAGTAGAAACGTTTTACCTCTATTCTGATGGCTATCAAGACCAGTTTGGAGGAGAAGAAGGTCGTAAATTTATGTCAAAGCGTTTCCGTAGTCTTTTGTATGAAACCTATACTTCTTCTCTTTTACATCAACGCAGAGCATTAAAAATGAATTTGATGAATTGGATGGGTACAACAGAAAAACAAATTGATGATATTTGTATTATAGGAATTACGGTTTAAGAAACATAAAAAAACGAATTACAAATACAATGTAATTCGTTTTTTTATCTGAACTATACCAAAATAATTATTTCTTAAAACTCAGAACTGTATTTTCAATAATCTGACAACATTTTACTAATTGTTCTTCTGTAATGACCAAAGGAGGAGCAAAACGAATAATATTTCCGTGTGTAGGTTTGGCAAGTAAGCCATTTTCCTTCAAAGCAACACACAAATCCCAAGCCGTTGAGCTATCTGGCGTATCATTAATTACAACTGCATTCAAAAGACCTTTTCCACGAACGAGTTTTACCAAATCTGATTTATTAGCTAATTCTTCCATTTTTTGACGAAAAATTTTACCCAAATCTTCTGCTTTTTGAGATAAATTTTCATTTCTCACTACTTCCAAAGCTGCCGTAGCAACAGCACAAGCTAAAGGATTTCCACCAAAGGTAGAGCCATGTTCGCCTGGTTTGATAGTAAGCATAATTTCGTGGCTAGAAAGAACTGCCGAAACAGGAAAAACACCACCAGAAAGAGCTTTACCCAAAATGAGAATATCAGGCTGAAAACCTTCGTGGTCACAGCACACTAATTTACCTGTACGAGCAATTCCTGTCTGTACTTCATCTGCAATAAAAAGCACGTTTCTAGATTTACATAATTCGTATGCTTTTTTCAAATATCCTTCATCTGGAACTACTACACCCGCTTCTCCTTGTATTGGCTCAACCATAAAACCAGCAACATTTGGGTCTTCCAATGCTTTTTCTAAAGCAGCCAAATCATTATACTTTACAATTTCAAAACCTGGTAGATAAGGACCATAATCGCTGTATGCACTTGGGTCTGTTGAGGAAGAAACGGCTGCTAAAGTTCGTCCCCAAAAATTATTCTCTGCAAAAAGTATCTTTGCTTTATTTTCTTCTATTCCCTTCACTTTATACGCCCATTTTCTGCATAATTTAATTGCCGTTTCTCCACCTTCTACACCTGTATTCATTGGCAAAACTCTATCATAGCCAAAGAAATCAGTCATAAATTTTTCGTAATCTCCCAACACATTGTTATAAAAAGCACGAGAAGTAAGCGTCAGTTTTTGAGCTTGTGCAATAAGAGCTTTTATGATATGTGGATGACAATGCCCTTGATTAACAGCACTATAGGCTGAAAGAAAATCAAAATATTTTTTCCCATCTACGTCCCAAACATGTACTCCCTCGCCTCTTTCCAAAACTACTGGAAGTGGATGGTAATTATGCGCTCCGTAATTTTCCTCTAAATCTATAAATTTTTGCTGCTCTGCTGATAAATTCTGTGTTTCAGTCATCGATTTTTATCTTTTTGTGATTGTGTTTTTTTTATTTAATTCATTAAACCTAAAAGTACTCAAAAGTTTTCAATTTTGAAATTGAAGATAAATAAAACCCATAACTTTGGTTATAGAAAAATCTCAAAATCATTTTGGTTCATCAAACCTTTTTGCATATTATTTGCGTAAGAATAAATATAACGAGACAAACATTATTTTTTTATAGACGAATAGCAAATTTTGTTCGTTAAATTAAAAAATACACGTATTTTATTATGATAAATTAGTCAAACACTACTTCGCTAAAATAAAATTTTACTTCTATG
Source organism: uncultured Cytophagales bacterium (assembly GCA_963761725.1). Taxonomy (GTDB): domain Bacteria; phylum Bacteroidota; class Bacteroidia; order Cytophagales; family Bernardetiaceae; genus Bernardetia. Next base: position 180,502 of record CAVXHP010000006.1, read on the forward strand.
CCTACTTTTTTGTTCACTACAATTACTTTTCTATTTTTATTTTTTGTTCAAAGTTTGAGTTTTGCACAGTACGATGTGCATTATCTAAAAAGTGGAAATCAAGCCTTGATACAGCAAAATTACCTACAAGCAGAAAGCGATTATACCACTTCTTTGAAACACAATAGCCGAAATATGGAGGCTTATTTACGAAGAGGAATAGCGAGATGGCATTTACTCAACTACAAAGACGCTCTTTTAGATTTGGATAGAACAATTTTATTTAATTATAAACTCGCAGAAGCAAATTTATGGAAAGGAAAAAGTTATTATTCTATGGATTTGTATAAAGAAGCAGTTACTTATTTTGATAAAGCCATAGAAATAAATACTGAATTAAATGTAGAAGAAGATTCTAAATTAAATGCAGAAATATATGAATTTAGAGGATATGCGTATCAGAAACTAAATAACTCTGACAAAACAGTTGAGAATTTCAAATTAGCTTTGGGAGAAGGAAGTCATAAATCAGCAGAACTAAATTATGAATTAGCTACCATCAATTATAACAACAAAAACTACGAAGAAAGCCTAAAAAATCTACAAAAAGCAAGACAACTGGGACATACAAATCGTGCAGAAATTGCTAAGAAAATAGTTGTTTTGGATAGACTTATCAATCAGCAAAAGAAAGAATTAGTCAAAAAAGAAGTCAAATTTCATTTTCAAAATCCTACTGTTTCAAATTCATTAACTGCTACTGTTTCAAGTTCATTTTTTGATTTAGAGGTTTGTTTAGAGTCAGAATTAATGGTAAATGAAGTGAAAATTTTTGTAAATAATAAAGAACAAGACCCTGTCAGAGGACTTACCGTAACGCCAAGCACCAAATGTGCAATCACAATAAAACGCAAAATTCCATTACAAAACGGAACAAATGAAATTCATTTGGAAGCAACGACAGCACAAGGAACATTTTTTTCAGGCAAGGCAAATGTTATTTTTACTTCGCCAAGTCGCACAGAAAATGTTTTTGCTTTACAAGATATGCCAAAAGTTTGGGCAGTTGTGGTAGGTGTGGCAAGTTATACAGCAATGCCAACACTACGTTATTCGGATGATGATGCGTATCAAATGTATGCCTTTTTGAAAAGTCCTGAAGGTGGTGCTTTGTCGGACAATCAAATTACGCTTTTGGTTGATGAAAATGCTACAAAATCACAGATTATTAGTTCTTTAAATCAAAAATTTAGTGCTGCATCTGAAAATGATTTAGTCATTTTTTATTATGCTGGACATGGCTTAGAAGGTTCGTTTATTCCTTATGATTACAACGGAACAGAAAGCACAAAACTTTTACATAAAGATGTACAGGATATTTTTACAAGCTGCAAAGCAAAAAACAAATTATTTATTGCCGATGCCTGTCATTCGGGAAGTAGCAGTGAAAATTTACGTGGAAATGTAAAAGAAACAATGGATAAATATTATCAAGCTCTTGCCAAAACTTCTGGAGGAACGGCACTTATGATGTCTTCAAAAGCAGAAGAAACTTCGCTTGAAAACAAGACCATTCGTCAAGGTGTTTTTAGTTATTATTTGATTCGTGGCTTAAAAGGCGAGGCAGATTTTAATGCTGATAATATCGTTTCGGTAAGAGAACTTTTTGATTATGTCCAAACACAAACTCGTCAATATACAAACTACCGTCAGAATCCAGAATTATACGGACTTTTTGATCCAAATATGCCAATTGGAGCTGTTAGGAAGTAAATTTAGAAGTTAGATTTTAGAAGTCAGAATTGAAATTACAGTCTTATATGAAAAACTCAAGCAGAACTGTTTGAGTTTTTTTGTTTGCTTATTTCTCAATAATCAATGTAGTTTCATGATTATCATTAGGGTTCATTTTTGTTACTTTTATGTGATAAATTCCTGTTTTCCGACTTCTAAAAATAAACCTTCCCTCTCCATTTTTAAACTCAAATTCTTGAGAATGAAATGGCGACATTCCATCCTCTAAAATTTCTACTTTTATTGATTCGCCACAGCCTTTAGTTCTGAAAAAGTAGGTTGTATCTTCAGCAAATACTTTTGTGATTTTATTTCCTTCTTTACTAATTTGATGCAAGGAAACTATTTTAAGTTTTGACTTTGCACTATCTGTAAGATTAAAATATGAATTAACCATAGCTACACTATCTTCATGATTTTGAGGGTTTATAATTTTAAAAAAATAAATTCCTGTACTTTTGCTTTTAAATTCAATCTCTTTTTCATTAGTGCTTGGTGTGTACTCCATAATCAACTCTCTTCTACTATTGTAAAAAAGAAGAGTTGCAATTCCTTTTTCAAAAGTATATTTATAGGTAACTCCTTTATAAAAAACACAAGTATATTGAGCATCTTCATAGTAATAAGAAGAACGATAGGATTTATGAAGTACATAATAATTCTTTACAAAAACATATTCCTCTTCTTCCTCTATTTCACTTGTCAAATCTTGCGAAGCCACAGCCAACAAAGAAGAATTAGGAAAACGTTTGCCTTCTAATTTCAAATTATATATTCCTGTATTTTTACATTCAAAAATTAGTGTTCTAGAGAAATAAGAAAAATCGCCATGAAAATTATGATTTGTAGCTACAGTATCTAATTGTGCATCCAATAAATCCATACTATATGTACTTCTCTCCAATAGAATAGGTTTTTTAGAAAAAAATTGAAATTTATACCTTTTTCCTTCCTGCAAATTCAATTCTAAAGTAGATTTTTTGTTGATTTGATAAATATTTTCTATTTCGTAATCGCTTTGAATGCTATTTTTGATTAATTCGTTTTGCTTTTCTTCTTCTAAAACACTTTTATAGGGTTTGCAACTTCCTATGAAAAGGGTTAGTAACAGAATAATAAAAGTAGTTTTGTATTTTGATTGAATAAACATAGATTTATATTTTGATAAAACTAATGAAAACTTTGTCAGTAGTTTTTTGGTAATCCAAAATAACTCTGACAATAGTTTGGTGGAAAAGTGTTTATTTTTTTAAACTATTGACAGCCTTGTGAAAGGACTGTCAAAGTTGAAAAAAGTTTTGAAAAATCTTTCTAAAAACTAACAGCCAAAGCAGTTCCCAAAAACTGATTGGTAGAAACTAAATCATTTCCTTTGACAAAATAATCATCTTTACTATTCAAATTGCGATATTCTAGTCGCCAAAGCAGATTTTCAGTAATAGCATAGTCAAAATTGACAGAAAAACCAGTCGTTTGAAAACCATTTTGAGTTGTTTTTGGAATAATCACACCATCTTTATCATTGTAATGTTCTACTCGTGCAGCTAAAGCAAATTTTTCAGAAAAAGTATATTTGGCTATCAAAACAGGCGAATACCAAATATTATATTCCGAACTTCCTTTTTCTTTTTGCTCTGCACCAATATCAAATCCTGCAATAATCCCAAATTTTTCAGAAAAATCAATTTGGCTATAAAAATCATGAAAATAACGCATCTTTTTTTCTGCCGTTGGATAATCATTTCCTACAAAAGAACTACTATTGAGCGTAATTTTTTCAGTTGGTGTAAAGGTAATTTGATGTCCAAACGCAAGGGTTTGATTTCCTTCTACTCGCTGAATACGTTGCCAACCGTTGAGCAAAAGTCCTGAAAGAAACCATTTTTCATTATCAGAAGTATAAGAAATTTTGATTCCACTTTCATAATAGGGCGAGTTTTCGGCTAACAAACTACGTGTCATATTTGGGCAATTTTTCCCAATCGCACTCTCAAAACCAATATGGGAACTAAAAATACCTGCATCAAGCCACAAATTTTTCGTTTTTGATAATTTTGTTCCTATATATGCTTCATTGATATTTTTCAAAACACCCTCTTCGGCTGCAAGATTTGCATTTGAGTACGTTCCTGCCATAAGCGCAATTCTTGCACGAACTTTATTTGTTTCATAATCAGCTTGAATTAATCCTAAATTTAACGCAACCTCGTTATGGCGATTAAAAGAATAAAAAAAATCTGGGCGAACGTGATTTTGAGGTTCATTAAAATCATAAATGTAATAGGTTTCTAAATACCCACTAAATTTGATTTTTGAATTATTTTGTTTATCTAAATTCTCTACTTCTGTTGTGTCATTTTGTGCCGAAACAGAATAAGAAAATAAAAAAGCAAAGGGAAGGAATAAAAATAAAATTAATTTTTGCATCTTTTTTTAGGTTTTTAGAGTTGTATAGTTCAAATTAAAGAAAAATATCAGATTTTTATAAACAAGATTAAAAAAACGTTGTCAATGATTAGTAATCTAACCTTGGCAATCGTTCAAAAAGCCATGCAAAACAATTATTATTTCATTCGCAGTCTTTCCAACGAACTTTCTAAGCAGATTATCGGATATGAAATTGCGACTATTTTTTCGCAAAATAAAGACGAATTATTGATAGGTTTAATTGATAATGACAATCCAGAAACTGAATTTTGGATTCGTGCTACCTTTACGCCTGAACTCACAACACTTTCTTTTCCTCCATCTTTTGCACGAGCAAAGCGAAATAGTATCAACCTTTTTGATTCGCTTATTGGAAAAAAAATAACAAGTATTAGACAGTTTAATAATGAAAGAGCTTTTGGGATAGAAATAGGAGAAGACGAAAACAACAACTTCACTTTGTTATTCAAATTATTTGGCAACCGTTCAAATATTGTTTTATTCAATGACGAAGAAGTAGAAGCAATTTTTCAACATAAGCTACAAGCCGATTGGGAAATAATCTATGAAGACTTGGATAGAAGTTTGGAACAAGAAAAAGAGAATTTCTTAGAAAATGGAATCAAAAAAACCTTTCCTACTTTTGGAAAAGATGTTATAAAATATTTAGATAATAAAGTAGAAAATACAGAAAATAAGGAAAATTATTGGAATGAAACCGAAAAATTAATTACTTATTTTGATGAGATTGAAAATTTAGATTTTTATGTTTTCTTGAAAAAAGATGAAGTAAAATTATTTATCATTAATCCGAATGAAGTTTTTGAAGATACAGACAATAAAAAGAATACTATAGAAATTCTACACAAAACAGACAATGCCATTGAAGCCTGTAACCTGTTTTATTTAGAGTTTTCGAAACGTTATTATTTACTCAAAGAAAAAAACGCAGCTCTCAAAGCAATAGAAAAACGTCATCGCCAGACTAAAAACTACATTGATAAAACACTCAAAAATATAGAAAAGGTAGAAAATAAAATGCGTTACGAAGAATTTGGACATATTTTAATGGCAAATCTTCATGCAGTAGAACCTCGCTCAAAATCAGTAGAATTATTTGATTTTTATACCAACGAGCAAATTACCATTCCATTAAAAGATAATTTGACACCACAAAAGAATGCAGAACTCTTTTATAGAAAAGGAAAAAATCAAAAATTAGAAATTGATAATTTGTATCAAAATTTAGATAAAAAAGAAGAACAATTACAGCTTTTTGAAAGTCAATTAGAAGAGATAAATAATTTTGAATCGCTCAAAGAAATGCGAAAATTTTTAAAAGAAAACAAAATTAAGGTTACTAATCTACAAGAAAACGAACCTGATGAACTTCCTTTTAAAGTTTTTGAATATCAAGATTTTCAGATTTTGGTAGGAAAAAATTCTAAAAATAACGACTTACTCACTCAAAAATATGCTTACAAAGAAGATTTATGGCTTCATGCTCGTGGTGTTGCAGGTTCGCACGTCGTGATAAAATACCGAGCAGGAAAACCATTTCCAAAATCGGTCATCGAAAAAGCTGCAAGTCTGGCAGCCTATTATTCCAAACGAAAAACGGATTCACTTTGTCCTGTAATCGTAACACCTAAAAAATATGTCCGAAAACCAAAAGGTGCAGCACTTGGCGCAGTTGTCGTGGAAAGAGAAGATGTTGTGATGGTTGAGCCGAAGGAATTTGAGTAGGTTTTTATGTGTCGTCGGTGGGGACACCGACAACGGCTAGGAATTGGGGAATACCTATCATTTTTAATCAGTAAAAAATGCTATTTTTGCATAAAACTTAAATAACTCAAAAAATAAACTAAATTATGAAACTTATAACTTTCTTACTCTTGTTTCAGTCTTTGTTAATAATTTCTATAAAAACTCAAGGTCAATCAATAGATACATTGGCAAGTTTAAAGTTTGAGATTTATATAGATGATGAGAAGAAAAGTTTAAATGATATGAAAGTAGAGTTTATTCACAAAAGCTCTGAAACAGATGCTTTTCTAGGTGTAAATGATTTACAAAATACAGATTCTGAATTTGAAGAAAGTATTCTAAAACCAAATGAAAATATTTTAGTCAAGATTAATTCTGATAGTATATACTTAAAAAAAAGAAGTAAAGGTACTTTTATGATTAGAATTACGTATCAAAGCAACTCTCATGTCGTCTCTCAAGGATATAGCTATTTCAAATATGGTGGTAGACTCGTTATTGGGATAATAACTGATACTTATCAGTTTAGAAAAAAAATGTATAAAAAATTTAAACTAGCAAATTTATACAAGGAAGAAAAAGAGGAATTGGAAGATAGTTTTCCTTACCTCACAATTTCAGAAAACTATAGTTATAAATATGCAGCCAATGGAACACTCTATGTTGCCACTAAGATGAACTCGCAATACGGACAAAGAAATGCATGGTGGCATACATATACTTCTCCTTTTATTGTAAAATAATATTTACTTTTTTAACATGCACCCACTAATCCAAAAAGCCATAAATCAGTTAAATTCAAATAATTACCGAGGTTATTTTGAAGAAATGGATATGATTATTCCTTCTGTTATGAGTACGAAATACCAAGAACTCAAAGGCTTTTTTGTGGCAGGAATAAAAAATGATGAGTTTAAAGAAGCCTTACAACTTTTTGCTTTAGAAGTAGATGGAAAGCTGTATAAAGGCTGATAAACAATTACGAATTACAAATTGAAAGACGATGCAAGTCAATCAAAGCTTTGAGACAAAAACTTTGTCAGTAGTTTGCCAAAGCAAACTCTGACAATAGTTTAAATAACTTAATATCAAACTGTTGTTTCCTCTAAATATTCCTCTCCATTTTTGACAGGAATCAAATTTTGAGTTTCTTCTTCTGTAAAAAGCCTAGATTTTACCAAAAAACGATAGCCTAAAGGAATTTCTAATGAAAAACTAGAACCTCTTCCTTCTGTAATATCAATCGTCAGATGTGTATGTTTCCAATAATCAAATTGAGATTGGTTCATAAAAAAATCGCAGCCGTGAATCGTTCCGACCCAAACATCGTTTGAACCTACTTTAAACTCTCCTTTTGCAAAGCACATAGGCTGTGAACCATCACAACAACCTCCACTTTGATGGAACATAAGTTCTCCGTTTTCTTCTCTTAACTCGTCAATAATTTTTTTGGCTGAATCAGTTGCAATAACTCTTTGTTGTGTATTTTGAGATGTATTTTTCATAATTGTTTTATTTTTGATTGTTTGTCTATTTTATACGAAAACTAAAATTTTCGGTACATGGTTCTCACGCTAAAGCGTAAGCTACAGTAAAACCCTAAGGATCTTCAAAGTCCCTTAGGGTTTGTATTCCAGACAAAGTCTTTACATTATAATCTAGAAAAATCCTATTGCTTTCTTGTCATACGAAATAAGCATATTTTTGTTTTGGCGATAATGACTCAACATCATTTTGTGATTTTCTCTACCAAAACCAGACTTCTTGTAACCTCCAAATGGAGCGTGAGCAGGATAATTGTGATAGCAATTTACCCAAACACGACCTGCTTGTATGGCACGAGGAACATTATAAAGTTCGTGAGCATCTCTCGTCCAAACACCTGCACCAAGTCCGTAAAGCGTATCATTTGCAATTTCAATGGCTTCTTCAGTAGTTTTGAAGGTAGTTACACAAAGAACAGGTCCAAAAATTTCTTCTTGGAAAACTCTCATTTTATTATGTCCCTTTAATATCGTTGGTTGAATATAATATCCGTCTTTCAGACCATCTACATATTTGGCTCCTCCACCTGTCAAGACTTCTGCACCTTCTTCCTTACCGATTTCTAAGTAAGACAATATTTTTTCGTATTGGTCTTTTGAAGCTTGTGCACCCATCATGGTAGAGTCATCTAATGGATGTCCCATTTTTATCATTTCGGTTCTTTCAATTACTCTTTCTATAAATCTATCATAAATATCTTCGTGAACCAGCATTCTTGAAGGACACGTACAAATCTCACCTTGATTTAGTGCAAACATTACAGCACCTTCTATACATTTATCAAAAAAATCATCATCTGCATCCATTATACTAGGGAAAAATACATTTGGCGATTTTCCACCGAGTTCCATTGTTACAGGAATGATATTTTCAGACGCATATTGCATAATTAAGCGTCCTGTTGTGGTTTCTCCTGTAAAAGCTATTTTCGCTACTCGTGGCGAACTAGCAAGAGGTTTTCCTGCCTCTGCACCAAAACCTGACACAACATTCAGCACTCCTTTAGGAAGTACATCTTTGATAAGTTCCATTAAAATCAAAATTCCGACAGGCGTTTGTTCAGCAGGTTTCAAAACCACACAACAACCAGCAGCCAAAGCAGGTGCAAGTTTCCAAGTAGCCATCAAAATAGGAAAATTCCAAGGAATAATTTGTCCAACAACTCCTAATGGTTCATCTATATTTATCGAAACCGTATTTTGATCCAACTCTGCAACGCTTCCCTCTTCTGCACGAATCACTCCAGCAAAATAACGGAAATGGTCAATAGCAAGTGGCAAATCGGCTGCTTTCGTTTCTCTAACTGCTTTTCCATTATCTACCGTTTCGATAACGGCTAAATATTCCAAATTCTTTTCCATGATGTCTGCTATTTTCAAAAGCATATTACTTCTTTGCGTAGCCGATGTTTTAGACCACGTTTTGAAGGCTTCGTGAGCTGCATCAAGAGCGAGGTCAATATCTTCTTTTGTTGAACGAGCAATTTTGGTAATCACTTCCCCACTTACAGGCGAAACATTATCAAAATATTGTCCTTTGACTGGAGAAGTCCATTCTCCATTTATAAAATTCTCGTAGCGTTCTTTGAACTTTGGGAAGGCTAATTTATTAGCCGTTTTTGTAGCTTCCATAATTAATAATATTTGTTTGTGTTTGAAAAATTTGTAGTAAAAAAGTGAAGAGAAATAGCATTGAAAAATTAATAAAGATAATTTTATTAAAATGTATCTCATAAACTCTTCTTTCTTTTACAAATCTAAAACATAAACAATCAACTTCTTTTTAGTATTCTATCAAAACTTTATAGTATTCTATCAATCACTATTACAAATAAAATTTGGCAAAAAATGATTATATTGATTTAAAATAAAAGATTGCTCCAAAATACACAAACAATTATTACTATTTTTCAATTATGGAAACTTCTTTAAAATCGTCTTTATTTATTCCAAAAAAACAAGCTCTTACTTCTTACAATCATCTCCAAACGCTTGTCGAAAATCGTTCAAGTTTTAATCTTCCCAACTTTGAACTCAATCTTTTCGAAACGCATCAAAAAAGCGAGAAAGTAAGTCTAACTTTTGATACTTTGACAGTAACGGCAATGATTCGTGGAAAAAAAGTAATGCAGTCTTTTGATAAAAAAAATGTAGTTTTTGATTATTTACCAGGGGAAAGTGTAATTGTTCCTGCAAATGAAGAGTTGGTAATTGATTTTCCAGAAGCAAATGAGAATAATCCTACTCAATGTTTGGCGATTGCGATAGATAATGAAAAAATAAAATCTACCTTAGAAACGCTCAATAATCAGTTTCCAAAACTAGAAACACCACAAAATAAAAGAGGAAACTGGACTCTAGAAAATCCAAATTATCATCTAAAAAATAATCTTGAAATAAAAAATGTAATTGACAGAATTACGCATATTTCGCTAGGAAAAAGTGAAGCCAAAAATATACTGGCTGACCTTGCTTTACAAGAACTTTTAGTCAGAATTATGCAAACACAAGCTCGTAATTTGCTTTTTGAAGAATATAAAAAATACAGTTCTCAAAACCGTTTTGCTTATGTGATAGAATATGTAGAAACACATTTGGACGAGCAAATAACAGTAGAAAAATTGAGCAAATTAGCTTGTATGAGCGAATCCAATTTTTATAAAGCCTTCAAACGAGAATTTGGAATTACGCCTGTCGAATATATTTTGAAACAGCGAATTAGCCTCGCAAAAAAATTATTAACCAATATGAAATTGAGCATAACTGATGTTTGTTATAAGGCTGGTTTTAATAGTTTGAGTTATTTTAGTGTTTTATTTAAAAAATATGCAGACCAATCGCCTAGTGATTTTAGAAAGTCTATTTTTGGGGAATAAATTATTTCATAAAAAAACTGTCAAGACACTTTAAAGTGTCAGACAGTTAGTATTTTTATAGAAAAGTAGATAGTTGTATCGGTCTGACCTTCGGTACTGACCTAAATGGTTAAAATAAGGTCAGTACCGAAGGTCAGACCGAATGAAAAAATGAAATCAAACTTTGTTACGCACTTAATAAAAATTGTCTGATACTTTGAAGTGTCTGACAATTCATAAATGGCTTATTTCAATTTTTTCAATGTTCCAAGCATCGTAGGAATAAGTTCGCTAACCGTTGGATGAATAGGAACAGAATCACGAATAGTTTTGTAGGATTTGTTAGCATACATAATGTCTATAATTCCGTGAATAGTTTCATCTGCCGAAATTCCAAAGAAAGTTGCTCCTAGAATTTTTTCTGTTTTTTCATCCACCAAAATCTTCATCATTCCATCAGTTTCGCCTTTTTCGGTGGCACGAGCTACTTTTATCATTGGGCGAAAAGCCTGTACAATTTTCAGATTTTTATCTTCTTTCATTTTTTCTTTTGCTTGTTCTTCATTAATTCCAATTCTTGAAAGTGGAGGGTCAATAAACATGGCATAACAAGGAATTCTGTCTGATAATTTTCGTGTTTTACTTCCAAAAAGAAAATCTCTTACAATCTCAAAATCATTAAAAGCTGTGTGCGTAAATGCACCTTCTCCATTACAATCTCCTAAAGCAAAAATGTGTTTTTTGTTGGTTTGAAAATGTTGATTGACTTTTACGTGTCCTTTTTCGTCCGTTTTTATTCCTACTTTTTCTAAGTTTAGATTCTTTGTATTTGGCTTTCTTCCTACCGAAATCAGAATATGAGAACCTTCTACAGTCTGTTTTTTTCCTTCTTTTTCAAAGGTAACTTTAGTTTTTTCATTTTGACTTTTTCCTTCTTGTGTTACTTTTATATTTTTTGCATTTGTGTGAATTGTTATCGATTCTTTTTCTAATGTTTCCTTTATTGCTTCAGCTACATCTTTATCTTCTTTTTTCAAAAAGCGTTTATTTTGTTCTAAAACGGTTATTTTACTTCCAAAACGAGCAAACATTTGGCTAAATTCTAAACCAATATAACCAGCACCAATTACGATTAAATGTTCTGGAACTTCTTCTAATTCTAAAATGCTAGTGTTGGTCAGATAATCTAATTTTTGGTATTCTTTTGGAATAATAGTTTTTGCACCAACGTTTATAAAAATTTGTTTGCCTTCTATTTTTTGTGTTTTTCCATCTTTTGTTTTTATTTCAATGACATTCTCATCTAAAAAAGAACCTTCTCCTTTATAAAAATCAAGATTTTTAAGTGTGTCAAATAATCCTTGAATATTGCCATGCGATTCTGAAACGATTTTATCTTTTCGTTCTTTTATTTTCTTTAAGTTTACTTTTACATTTTTGATTTCTATTCCAAAATCTTCACTATTTTTGGCTACAAAAGCTCTTCTTGCAGATGCTACGTATGTTTTTGTAGGTGTACAGCCATCGTTTACACACGTTCCACCAATTTCGCTTTTTTCTATAATGGCTACTGTCTTTCCTTCTTGGTCAAATTTTGCAGCTAATGGAACTCCTGCTTGTCCTGTACCGATAATGATTGCGTCGTATTTTTTCATATCTAAAAATGAAGTTTAAAAAATGGATTGGTTCTAGTTTGTTTAAATTTAATTCTATGTAATTTTAATTACAAATCTTAACTTGTATTTTGTTCAAGTCTGCACCAAAGGTCTGACTTGGACAAAATAGGAAATTCAAAATTAGAAATACTTATTTTTGAGAGGTCAGACTTTCAGTACAGACCTATCAAAAATGAAAGTTGCAACCAAAATAATATTAGAGCTTATGTTTTCTATTTACCTAACTTTTCAGAATTGGTATTGTTAGGATTTAATTCAAAATGATTTGTAAAACAGTTAAAATCTGATTTGTATAAAAATGTATTCTATAAAAAAAATTGATTTTGAGAAAGATAAAAAAAATTGGGATTCATTTATAAAAACTAATTCGGAAGGTCATTTTTTCTTCGAAACCGATTATTTATTCTATCATAAAGAACGTTTTGAAGATTTTTCTCTGATGATATATAATGATAAAAATAATTTGATTTGTGTTTTACCTGCTTGTTTAGAAGTTGTGAGGAAGTCGTCGGTGGGGACACCGACAACGGCAAAGATTATCCATTCTCATAAAGGCTTAACCTTTGGAGGATTTATTTTTAAAGATAATTTGAGTTTTTTAGAACAGCGACAAATCGTTTTTTCTTGTCTTGATTTTTTAAAAGAGAATGATTTTGATTCATTAATTATCAAACCTTTACCTTCTTATTTTCAGTTAGATAATCAGAAAAACGAAAGTATTCATCATCTTTTAAATGATAATTCAATTGAAAGTAAAATTTTGAGAATAGAAGCAAATTCTATTATTACTTTACCTAAAAGCGAAGTAGATTATCAAGAAACCAATTATCAAAATTATTCATCAAGAAAAAAAAGAAACCTCAAAAAAGCCTATCAATCTAATTTGAGAATAGAAAAGACAGAATTAGCAACAGATTTTTGGAATATAGTAGAAGACAATTTACAACTTCGTCATAATCTTTCTCCTGTTCATTCAGTAAATGAAATTCAATTATTGAAAGATAAATTTCCTAATAATATTCTTTTTTCATTAGCAAAAGATTCTCAAAATGAGACTGTAGCTTGTAGTGTTTCCTTTGTTTATCAATCTACTATTCATTTGCAATATATGGCAGCTACGAAAAAGGGAAAAGAAATTTATGCATTAGATTTTTTGATTAATCACCTTATAGAAAACCACGTTATTCATTATGATAAAATAATTAAAACATCTCCTACTAGAAGTTTCGGATATTTGAGTTTAGGAGTAAGTGAATTAAGAAATAGTATGAGAAACAATACAGGAAATGATACTAAAAATACCAATTCAATAAACGAAGGACTTTTTAAATGGAAAGAAGAATTTGGAGCAAAAACCTTTACTCACTTTGCTTATCAAATTATATTGTAATTTATGTAGCTTACGCTTTAGCGTGAGAAATGTATTAGTGTAGCTTACGCTTTAGCGTGAGAAAACAAGAGCAAATTATATCCACCAAAAAAGAGAAGTTGAGCAAGGAATAAGAAATAAGCAAATTTATTAATTTTCTCAAATTTAGAATACTGAAAAAGCATACACAATGGAAGGGAAACCAAAAACCAACCTATATAATTTTGAAGAGGAATACTATCGCCTTGCCAGCTCCAAAAATCGTGAATTACTGCAACTGGTTCTATCAAATAATCTAAAAAAACCATTAAAAAGGCACTCAAAGCAGACTTAATAAAAAGTGTTACTTTGGAAGTAAAAATGAAAAAACTAAAATAAGTAGAAACAAAATAATTGGTTATGAAAGTAACCATAATCCAATTTATTCCAATCATTAATGGTACTTCCAAGACCTTAAAACCCAAAGTTTTGCCATACTCATAGGTTCCAAAAATTGCTTCTGTTTTGACGCCAATGACTTCAATAAAAAAACCTACCAAAAAAGTAATGCTCACAAAAACCCAAAAAGAAGAAGAATATTTTCGTTGTGCCAATAAAAGCAGTATAATACTTGTAAGAAGATTGAAGGGAGTAGCCATTTCAAAAATCTGACGAGTAGGCTCAAACCAAAGTCCTAAAAGACCTGCTAAGTACATCACTAAAATAAGTCCACCAAAGAAATTAATATTATCTTGAACAAAAAGACGAATAGATTCTAGTAAGTAAGTGATTTTAGCTTTCATCTTATAAAACGGTTGAAATGGTTGAAATGGTAAGTTTGATAATTAACAAAAAAGACTAACCTAGTTTTGAGTAAATTTGTTAGAATTTTGGCTATGATACTATATAAAGTAGTAGATAAGGATCAATTACGAATTAAAAATTACGAATTACGAATTACGAGTTTAATTATTTGAATGTCAATTAGTTACGGTTTTAGAAGTAGCAGTTTATTTAATTCTTATTCCTAATAAATATAACTCAATTAATTATGAGACAATATATAACACTTCAAGATCTCTTTCTTACACCTATTTATTTGCTCCTTATTTATGGTCTGTTGTATTTTCTACGTACTAGTATTGTAGATAAAGAAATGAGAAAATTCTTTATTTCAGGTTTTACAGCAAAAATAGTAGGAGCTATTTCTTTTGGTTTGATATTTCAATTTATTTATGGTTATGGAGATACTTTTTTTTATTTTGAAGGTGCAGGAATAGCAAGACAGGCTTTTTTTGATAATCCTAAACTTTACTTTCAAATTCTTTTTCAGGGCATGAATGAGTATTCTGATGTAAGAACCTATGATTTTGCTTATCGAATGCCCTATTACGGAGATAGGGCGTCTTTTGCTGTTTGTCAGATTGGTTCTGTGTTTTCTATTCTCTCCTTTCATACTTATATTGTAAACTGTCTATTTTTCGCTCTTGTTAGTTTTGCAGGAAGCTGGCAAATGTACCGAGCTTGGACTGATATATACCCTGTTTTGAAGAAGCAATTAGGTTGGGCAATTTTCTTTATTCCTTCTATATTTTTTTGGGCTTCTGGTGTTGTAAAAGATTCAGTTACTTTTACAGCCCTAACCTTTGCCTTTGCCTCCTTTCATTTTGGAATTATACGCAGAAAAAAGACGTATATCAATGTTTTTATTTTTCTGATAAGTTGCTACACAATGTATGTCATCAAACTCTACATTCTACTTTGTTTTATACCTGCTTGTGGATGGTGGTTTTATACGCAATATACAAAACAAGTACAATCTAATTTTTTGAAAGTTATTTTTGCTCCTTTTATCTTAATTATTGGTGGTGGACTTGCATTCTATTCTTTTTCAAACTTAATACAAGGAACACAATACGATTTGGATAATGTGGCACAGAGAGCTATTACCACAGCAAGTTGGATTAATCAGATAAGTAATGAGGGAAGTGCTTACGATATAGGAATTAGTGAAATGGATGGTACTATTGGCAGTATGTTGAAATTATACCCTAAAGGTATATTTATTACTTTATTCCGTCCTTTTATCTGGGAAGTGAAAAATTTTACTATGCTACTGGCTGGTTTAGAAAATTTAGTTTTACTTATTCTTACTATTCAAGTATTCAAAAACCAGAAATTTTCAGTTATTTTAAAACGACTTCGTACAGAACATATGCTAATTGTCTGCCTTATTTTTAGTTTATTTTTTAGTGGAATTATAGGAATTGTGAGTAGTAATTTTGGGGCTCTTGCTCGTTATCGCATTCCAGTACTTCCTTTTTATACGATTGCTTTAATAATTTTGGGCTATAAACCACAAAAGCCAAGAAATGTGAGAAAAATTAAAATCTAATTTTGTATTTTTGATAAATATTTACCCAATTATTAAACTTTATATTTTATGAAAACAATATTCAAATTTTGTATTATTCTGTTCTCTTTTGTTTATTTATCAGCTTGTAGTTCGGAAAATAAACAAGAAGATGAAACCACTCAAAGCGAAACTAATTCTGTTGCAGACGAAAGCAGCAGCAAAGAAGAAAAATATGGAGCAGAAATTACGTTAGAAAATGCTATTGCTGTTAGTGAAATTCCTGCTATACTTGCTAAACAAGATTCTGCTGAACTAAAAGTAGTTGGAACAATAGGAGAATGTTGCCAGAAAAAAGGCTGTTGGATGAAAGTTCCTATTTCAGAAAATCAAGAAATGCTTGTTCGCTTTAAAGATTATGGATTTTTTGTTCCTATGGATTCAGAAGGAAAAGAAATTGTGATGGAAGGAAAGGTAAAGAAGGAAGTAATTCCTGTTGCACAACTTCGCCATTATGCAGAAGATGCAGGTAAATCGAAAGAAGAAGTTGAAAAAATTACAGAAGATGAAGTCAAGATTTCATTTATGGCAACGGGTGTAGTTATTAAAGGGTAATTACGGATTACGGAAAATTACGTCTAAGATAAATTGTTTTATTTGTTAATATGGTGTTTTGATAAAAATGACGAAATTATTTAATTCTTTAGAAGAAGCTACAAAGAAAGTTGCTTTAGGAAAGTCAATTCTTTTGACTGCATCTGATGAGAATGGAAAAGAGGAAAGAATTTGTATTTCTCATACAAAAGATGGTTTTTTTGCTATTCAGAATGAATGCTCTCATGCAGGTGCTGATTTGCACAAAGGTTTCATCAATGAGCAAAATGAAATTGTTTGTCCTCTTCACAGCTATTGTTTCGAACTCAAAACAGGAAAAAATACTCGTGGAGGTGCTATCTCTCTAAGGATATACAAATTAGAATGGAGGAGTAATGGAAATACAAAGCAAGATTCTTTATATATTGACTTAGGATCAATTACGAATTAAAAATTACGAATTACGAAATAAGTATTCAGCGTAGCTAATTTAATTACTCGAATATCAATTATTTATGGTTTTAAAAGTAGCAGTTTATTTAATTCTTATTCCTTATAAATAAAATGGTAATATAATAAGAACAGAAAGCCTGCCTATATTCTAAATATAGGCAGGCTTTTTTCGAAAGCAAATAAAATTACAAATTATGTTTTTTTCTGTGTTTTTTATTCTCCTTCTTCTACTCTGTAAAAAACCATAACTAAATGGTCATCTGTAATTTCGGTAGGTTGGTAGTCGTTTTCTTCCATATTAAGACATATAGTAACTCTATCCTCACTTCCAATTGCAAATACTCCCTCTAATACGGTATTTTCACGATATATAATTAGCTGATAAGGATCTGTACCTGTATTTATTTTATAAGACATGGAACCCACTTGCTTATCATTAGGGTTTTGTAGATGAATTAGAAAAAACATCAGAACGAACTATTAATGAATTATCTTCATTGAATGTAAAGTAATTAGTTTCACCGTTGAGTTCAGTTTCCCATGCACCGATTAATGTATTTTTTATTTTTTGTGTATTCTCATCTTCTTGATAAGTTATGGTATTATTTGAAGAATGGGTAGTTTGTCCATAACTAGAAAATGTAAGAAAAGTAAGAAGAGCAAAGATGCTGAATGAAGCTATCATAACAAATAGCATGCGTTTTGTACGTTCCATAATAAAGAATAATGAGATTAAAAAATGATAGTTGTAATATAAAAATTACAAAGCTACTTATAAAAAGTTTAAAAAATAAACAGATTAAAAAAATGTCTGTCTATTAATAAGAACGTACTTTTATTTAAAAGGTTACACTCTGCTATAAAAAAATCCTATCCTTTTTTATAGAATAGAATTTTAATTGTAGGGCTTTCGCAAATCTCTTGCATATCAGAATTTCATTTTTTTTCTGCATTTCAGTAGGGATAACGCCTGCGTTGTCCCTGCACAACTACCCTTTTTACAAAACAAAATTCTGTCAGTTTTCTGAATTGCGAAAGTCCTAAATTGGTAATTTGAGATATTCTTTTGTCTTAGTCTAATTTAACTAAAGTTATGAATTATACGTATTTCAGACTTCCTAGTCTGAATGGATAGGTATTTTTATTCTGAAATAGCCTGTTTTACTGTTCACACAGACTAAGTAGTCTGTGATACGCAACTTAGTCTAGTTTACTTTTTCCTCCAGTTTATAGAAATTCATTATTGTATATTTATTATCTATTTCTTGTGGCTGCTCATTATTCTTAAAGTTATGACAGATTGTGATTTGTTTGTTGTCTTGAATCCTAAAAACACCTTTTATTTCTCTGTCTCTATTATAAAAAATCAACCTATATGGGCTTTTAGAAGCATCAATTTCATAATAAAATTGAGTATGTTCTCTACCAGAAGCAGACGGAAGATTTGAAAAAATAGAGGTATTAATAACTACTGTTTTGTTTTCTCTAAAATTTATGTAGGCTTTACTTCCCCCATAAAAGCCTTCCCAGTTGCCAATCAATGTACTCATTAATACTTCATTGGGAGACTTTGCTTTGTTAGTTTCCTTTAACTCTTCCTGCTCATATAATACAGTAGAAGATTCAGATGGGTTTTCTGCATCCCATTTTTCCCAACCCAATGCTGTTTTTTCAGCTAGTTCTTTTTCTTCCTGCGTAAGTTCTTCAACCACTGGTAGATTCCAACTTGCTTCTTCATTTGTTTTTTCATTAGATTGAATTGTATTTTGTGCCTCCACATAATTAAATTGAAATAGAACAAATACAACTAGCAAACCAAGAAAACTTAAAGGAATATATAATTTTATCTTTATTTTTTTTACAAATTTCATAAGAGTATTTAATTTTAGTGAAAATAGCAACCTGTATATAATAAAAATGATAGGCTATTTTGGCACCAGATTATAGAGTTTAAAAAAGTAAAAGCCAAACTACCTGTATTATCTATATTCAATAATTAATCTTAAGGATTGGCTAGTGATTGTATTAACGAAACTTTATCGCTATTGGTTGCTTTTTCTTTACAAAAAATAAATGCAGTATCTTAGAATTATACAATAAATTACTCAACAGTCAATTATGTTAATGGTCTGTTTTGGTAAAAATTAATCACTTTTGCACTTTCATTATTTGTAGTCCTTTATTTTATTGATTATATTACATCGCATTCCTTATTTAATATTGAAGGTTCTTTATGAATTTGGTTGCTATGAGCAATTCTGCATTATTACTTGAGGATTATTAAATTAAAGTCAAATCAAAAATCAAATCTCTTTTGAATACACCTACTATACTCAAAAAAACAGGGAATTTTACAAATCCCAAAACGTGTCCGAGTTGTAAGCATACAAATTATGTTTGGGAGCAGGAAGTGCGTTATATGTATTGTTATAATTGTGGCGTAGCTTCAGATTTGACTTTTAACCGCACCTTGAATGAGAGTCTTAAAATAGAGGATTTTCCCTATTATAGTTTCCTTAGAGTAGGTCAGATTCTTCAATTAGAGGAAAAAGAATTTATAATTACGGCACGTTTGCGTTATCGTTCTGTATATAAAGAATATTATACAAGTGATGAGGGTTCTGGATATAGCAATGAAACTTGGTATTCCGATACTTATATTTTGCAAAATACACAGGAGGGAAAAGACGAACGCTTTTATTTAAGTGAAGATAAAGAAGGATATTCTTTGGGAATGCCTGTTACAGTGGATAAAACCGATATAGACCCTACTAATTTAGAACTATTTACCAACTTTTATGAAGGAAAAGCAGATTATAGAGTTACTGAATATGGTTCTCATTTTTTAGAGTTTTTTGAAGGAGAAACCGAAAAAGAAGACCCGTATGCTGTCGGTACACAGGTTCATTTTGCTACGTATCAAGAAGGAATTTGGAGTTATTCTGTTGAGCAGGGAGACGGCTGGAAAGAGTTTTCAGCTAGTAAGAAAATCTCTAAACAAGAATTATACAAGGCACTTGAAGGAAATCCATACATAGCTACGTATCAAGAAAGGGAGAACGGTTTTTCTATCATTCGGAAAACAGCTAGTGTAGCAGCAGCAATTACTTTTTTAGTATTTCTACTTTCTCTTTTTTCTGATGGAACGCCTATTTTTTCAACGAATGTTGATATGAAAAATATAGACAAAAAAGAGGGTTTTTTATCCAAACCCATAAAAATAGATAATACAAGTACAAATTATAATATCGATTGGGGTATAAATTTCAAAAGTTCTAAAAATCAAGGAATGTATGTAGTAATTGAGCTTTTGGATAATGATAAAAATGTTATTAATGCCGTAGAAAGTGATTTTTGGTATGAATCAGGTTATGATTCAGAGGGAAGTTGGACAGAATCAGAAACTTCATCTTCCAAATATTTTAAGTTTACGGAAGAAGGAGATTATTTTGCTCGCATTTATGCACAAACAGATTCTACTTATTTTACTGATGCTACCCAATCACAAGCAATTATTAATTTCAAAGTTAATGAAGGTGCATTATTGAGTAGGTATTTCTTGATGTTGAGTGGTTTTCTGACTGTTGTAGCTTTAGTTATTAGTTTTGGCAAAACAGGCAGAAAGAGTAAAGAAAAATATATTTATTCGGGAATAGAATAGTTAATTATAGGGCAGTGTATCTATGGTTGGTTCTCTAAAAAAATCATTATAAAGAGCAAAATAGTTAAAAAAAACCCATTTAGTTCTTGTTACAAAATTATTAAACAAAAATTATGTCAATACTTACAAAAATTATCGTCTTTGGTGGTTTATTACTACTTATGATTACTACGTATGCAGCTTCAAAAAGCAGTTTAGGCTTGAGTACAGCACACGATAAAGACCTTATAAAAGACCTCAACGAAAACTGTCCTGAAAACATGCGTGATCAGTGGGGAAATTGCCGTGACAGAACCTATAGAAGTACTTATTATGGAATTTATGTTTTCGGAACAGGTAGATATGGCGGTGGTGCAGGAGGGAAATAAAATTTAACTTTATGTTATCAACTAAATCAGTAAATTATCATTCATTTAATCTTTATGTAAATCTATTTTATTTAATTTGTAAAAACTAGATTCATTTAGCTGAATACTATTAAAGTGATTTCAAAAATCTTCCTTATTTCTATTTCTTTTCTTAGGCGATTTAATAAGCCTAATTTATTTTCAATTTCCCTTACACTGTTTTTAGGCTTATTTTTTTATGTTCTTTCCTCAACTTTTAGTTTTGCTTTAGACCCAAAAAAGCAAATTGCACAATATATAATTGACCAATGGACAACTAGAAATGGACTTCCCACCAATACGCTCAATAATGTTTATCAAAGTAGTGATGGCTTTATTTGGGCAAGTACTTATAATGGTCTTATACGCTTTGATGGAGTAGAGTTCAAAGTTTTTGATAAACAAGATTTTCCTCTACTTACTAGCAGTTCTATTTCATTATTGTACCAAACAAAACAGGATTCGCTATGGATAGGTACATATGGAAGTGGAGTAATCACACAAAAAGACCACAATTTTAATTTTTATACTACAGAAACTACAAAAGGGAATTTTCCAAATTATTCCATAGAGTCTATCGTAGAAACTATCAATGGTTCTTTATGGATAGGAACACGAGGAAATGGAATATTAATCTATAAAGACGGTATCTTTACTCCTTTTAAGGACATTGAAATTCTGAATTCCATTTCCATTAATGAGCTTCAATATGGAGAAAACGGAATCAATAGTACACTTTGGATAGGAACAGAGGGGAAGGGTTTGTTTTCTTATCAAAACAAAATTGTAGAAAAATATAATGTAGAAAATGGTTTATTAATAAACGATGTAATAACAGGATTGCTACTAGACACAGAAAATACGCTTTGGGTAGGAACTACAAATGGTCTTAATCAAATAAAAGATGGTAAATCAAAAGTCATAGAAGAGTTAGCTGGTATTACTATTAATGATATTTTAGAAGATGAACAAGGTAGTATTTGGTTTGCTACAAGTGCTGGTCTGTTCAGAAAAAACCCTCTAACCAATGAGTATGAAGTCTTAAATACTGAAAATGGATTGCCTCATAATAATGTAATGCATATTAGTAAAGATAGAGAGGGAAATATTTGGTTAGCGATGTATAGAGCAGGTCTTATACGTCTCAAAGACGGGAAATTTGTCAATTATACGGTGCAGCAAGGTTTGTCTTCTATTTCTGTTAGTTCAGTACAAGAAGTAGAAAAGGATAGGTATTGGGTAGGTTCTGATGCAGGCATTATAAACACTATCAAAAATCAGAATGTAGGAATATATCCCCTAAAAAACCCTTTTGCAACAGACCGTCTTCGTACTATTTTCAAGGATAGAGAAGGTACTATTTGGATAGCTACTTATGCGGGCTTATTAAAAATATCGTCTGATGGAAGCGAAAAACTCTTTACTACTGATAATGGTCTGACAGATAATCAAGTGAGAGTAGTTACTCAAACCATAAATAGAAGCATATGGGTAGGAACCCGAGCAGGTGGACTCATTGAATATTCTCCTTCCCAGCAAAAGTGGATTCCCTTTACCAAAGACGATGGACTGACTTCTAATTTTATAATGGGACTAGAACCCACTCAAGACGGTAAATTGATAGTCTGTACAAATGATGCTGGAGTAAATAGTATCAATTTAAGAACTAGAAAAGTAAGCAAAATCTATACGCAAGCAGAAGGATTGCCTTCTAATTTGGCTTTCTCGGCTCGCTATGATTCAAAGAAAATCCTTTGGATTTGTACTAATTCTGGATTGGCAGCTATTTCACCTACTAATATAAACAAAATACATGTTTTTAGTCTCTCTACTGGTTTCCCTGTTGATGCTGTTTTTGATATTCGTGAAGATACAGAGGGTGATTTATGGCTTTCTTCCTCTTTAGGAGTAATTCGAATAGAGAGAAATTCCATAACAAATTATTTTAAAGAAAAGAGAAAGGATTTAAAAACAGAAATTTTTAATAGAAGTGATGGAATGAATGAAGAAGAATGTACAGGAGCAGTACATTTCTTGAAAGACAGTCAGGGAAGAATGTGGTTTCCTACTATTGGAGGGCTTTCCATGATTGACCCTGCCAAAATATCTAAAAATCTGCTTCCTCCACCTGTTTATGTTCTTAATATGGCAGTAGATAGTGTTAATTATTCGTTTCCTTCTCTAAAAAATGAACCAATAGAAGTAGAAGCGGGTGCAAAACGTGTCATTTTTCATTTTACAGGACTTAGTTTGGTTTCGCCTTCTGATATGCACTTCAAATATCGTTTGAAGGGTTTTGATGAAGATTGGATAGAAATAGTAAATGAGCGAGATGCAATTTATACTGGACTTACTCCAAAAGAATATATTTTTGAAGTTATGGCTGCTAATAATGATGGTGTTTGGAGCGAGCAGATTGCAACAGTCAAATTCAAAATAAAGCCATTACTTTATCAAACTGCTTATTTTTGGATAATCTTGGTTTTGATATTTTTGGCTTTAGTAGTAGTTGTATATCGCTATCAGGTAAGTAGAATAACAAAACGAAATATAAAATTAGAAGAAACCGTCATACAGCGTACTGCAGAGATTAATCAACAAAAAGAAGAAATTGAATCACAGAGAGATAGACTTGAAGAGCAGCGAAAAGCGATTTCAGAGTCATATGAGCAAATCCATAAAGTAGGAGAAATTGGACAAAAAATTACAGCAAAACTACAAACTGAAAAACTTGTACAAACAATCTATCAAAATATTTTAGCTCTTATGCCTGCAGAATGTTTTGGAATAGGAATGTATAAACGCAAGCAAAATAAGATTGAATTTAAAAATTTTATAGAACATGGAGAGTTACTTTCAACACATAGTGATTCGTTATCTCAAATTAATCGTTTTTCTGTACAAAGTTTTACTAAAAAGAAAGCTATATTAATAAATGATTTGGAAGAATACATTTGTTAAAAATACCGAATTAAAGTATTTAGAAGTCGGAGAACTCCTCAATCTCTTATCTATGTTCCTTTAATCATCGATGAAAAAACAGTGGGTGTTCTGACCGTACAATCGTTTAAGAAAAATGCTTATAAAAAAGAAGATGTCGTAATTTTGGAAGCTTTAGCAGCTTACATTTCTATTGCACAAAGTAATGCAAAATCATACGAAATTATTCAGGAAAGGAATAGAAATATTACTGATTCAATTCGTTATGCACTTACTATTCAACAAGCTGTATTGCCTACTCCAGAGGAAATGAATAGCTTTTTTGATGAATATTTTGTTATTTTCAAACCAAAAGATATTGTAAGTGGTGATTTTTATTGGACAGTAAACTATAAAGGCAAAACATTTGTAGCCATTGTAGATTGTACAGGACATGGCGTTCCTGGTGGGTTTATGTCTATGATAGGTAATGCTCTTTTAAATGAAATTGTTACTATCGAACGTATTTTTTCTCCTGCTGCAATTTTAGAACGTTTGCATAGAGATGTTCGTGCCGCTCTTCAACAAGACAAAGCTAAAAACGATGATGGGATGGACATTTCTATTTTCTGTTTGGACAAAACCGAAGAAGGAAATAAAATAACTTTTGCAGGGGCAAAACAAGCTCTGTATTATGTAGAAAATAATAAAATTAATAAAATAAAAGGAAGTAGAAAATCCATTGGTGGGCGTAGAAGCAAAAATAGCGATGAGACTTTCGCAGAGAAAACACTTCTATTACAAAACGGTTCGATGCTTTATATGATGAGTGATGGATTTGCAGACCAAGCCAATTTACAAGGACAAAAAATTGGCTCAGACACGATAGAAAAACAACTAAAAAAATCAGCAAACCTTTCAGCATACAAGCAAAAAGTAGAGTTAGAGACTTTACTAGAAAAACATCAACTTACAGCACCACAGCGTGATGATATTACGGTCTTAGGGGTTAGATTGTAACCCCTTTTTTCCTCTTCCTTCTCTTATTCAGATAATTAAAAACAGGATAAGAAAGAACAGAAAGCAAAATTATAGCAGCACCCAGATAAAAATTAATGTCCATTCTTTCGTGTTCATTGAAGAAAATGGCTGCCAGAATTATCCCATAAACAGGTTCTAAATTAATAGTAAGATTGGTTACAAAGACAGTCATTCTTCGCAAGAGTTCAATACTTGCAGAATAGGTATAAACCGTACAAACAATTGCCAAAAAGAAAATCATAACCATATCTGTATTGAGATATATGGAATTGACAAAATCAAAAAACCATTCTCCTTTTTCAAAATAATTTGTGTTATTTTTCAAAACCATATCAATTCCTTCTGCTCCTGTAAAATAAGTAGAATAAAAGGGAAGAAATAGAATAATTCCGATAGCTGCACCACTCATTTCCAAGACAGTAATTGTGTTTGGTTCAGCCAAATGTGTGAATTTTCCATTGATAGTAGAAAAAAGAGCCGCCAAAACAGCAGAAATAATTCCCAAAATAAGTCCTAAAACCATATCATCTGTCAAATCTGCTCGCATAATTATATACAGACCTAAAATAATGACTAGACCTAAAGCTACTTCATATAGTTTTATTTTTTTCTTATTAAAAATAGGCTCAATAAAAGCTGTCCAAAGAGAAGCCGTAGAAAGTCCAACCAAACAAATAGAAACATTTGCTACTTTTGCTGCTGCAAAAAAAGTAATCCAATGTGCTCCCACAATCATTCCCGTAAAAAGCAATTGAAAAACGAATTTTGTAGAAATTTTCCATTCATGTCTCTTTACCACAAAAGCCAAAACAAAAGCAGCAATAAGCGTTCTGTACAAAACCGTTTCGACGGCAGGAATGGTAAGCCACTTTCCCAAAATAGCCGTAAAACCCCAAACAAGAACAATAAAATGGAGTTTGAAATAATCCAAAACCGAAGCAGAAGAAGTAATAGTAGAATCTAATTTGGTCATAAATAAGAGAAATAAAAATAGAAGTAAGAAGTAAATTTTATAATCTTGCAAATTTCCAAAATCTTTCTTGAAAACAAAACTCTAAGGAACAATTACGAATTAAAGATTACGAATTACGAATTTAACTCATTGAAAATCAATTAATTGAAATTCTAAAATAGCACCTTATTTAATTTACGTTCCTAACTTATATTTTAAAAGAAGAAGAAGTAATTCTGTAACTCATTGCTTTAGCGTAAGAAAGAAGTTTGTTATCTTTGCCATCAAAGAAAATAAACGAAAAAACAAACTATCAGTATGGCAAAAAAATCTCCTGTAAAACCCAAAAAACATTTAGGACAACATTTCTTGAAAGATGAAAATATTGCTCGTAAAATTGTCAATCAGATGCAAGACACTAGTTATAAAGACCTTTTAGAAATTGGAGCAGGGACAGGCGTTCTGACAAAATTTATTTTGAGTGATAAAAAATATGATTTGAAAGTAGTAGAAATTGATGATGAGTCAGTAGAATACCTCAAAGAAAATATGGGTTTTACAGACCAAACACTCCTCAATGAAGATTTCTTGAAAATGGATTTGGAAACTCTTTTTGAAGGAAAATTCGGAATAATTGGAAATTTCCCTTATAATATTTCTTCACAAATTTTCTTTAAAGTATTGGAATACAAAAATCAAATTCCTGAAGTGGTCGGAATGATACAGAAAGAAGTAGCAGAGCGAATTGCGTCTCCACATGGAAACAAAACCTACGGAATTTTGAGCGTTTTGTTGCAGGCTTATTACGATATTGAATATTGCTTTACGGTAAGCGAAAAAGTATTTAATCCTCCTCCACGAGTAAAATCGGCTGTTATTCGTCTGAAACGAAACGAAACAGAAAACTTAGATTGCAATGAAAAGTTATTTTTTCAACTTGTCAAATTTGGCTTTGGTCAGCGTAGAAAAATGCTTCGAAGTGCCTTAAAGCCTTTGGGAATTCCTGATACTTTTAAAGAAAAAGAAGAGCTAAACGAACTATTGAGCCGAAGAGCAGAACAGCTTTCTGTACAAGATTTTATTGAGTTAGCACAGATTTTTGAAAGAGAAAGAGAAGCTCAAAAAGAGTAAAAAATAATAACAAAATTCATTAATCAAAATATAATTATTCCTTAAATAAAATAAATCCATTATATTAGGCATTCATTCTTTATTAGAATCTCAAAAAGAATAAAAACTAGTTTTGAACCAATTTAAGCAATCACACAATCTACAAGAAATGAGTAAATTCGAATACAACGCTGAATATGAAATACGTGCTGCTGTAAAAATGGTTTATCCTTATATTGCCTCTCCACAGGGTTTGGAGGAATGGTTTGCTGATAGAGTAGAGGTGGTGAGTGAGAAATTTATAAATATTCATTGGGACAACGAACAGCATATGGCAAAAATAGTTTCGCAGAGAAATAATTCTATGATTCGGTATCAGTTTGTGGAAAGTATGACTGAGGGAAAAGGAAAACCCAAAGAGAAAAAAGACAATAATTTCCTAGAACTCAAACTTAATTATAGCGAGCTTACTGATATGACCTATCTAGTAATTACTGATTATTCAGAAATGGACGACGAAGAAGTATTAAAAGAACTTTGGGACGGACTAGTCGAAACGCTTAGAGAAAAGTTAGGTGCTTAGAAAAAATTCGATTTTATAAATCAAATTACTAAACCAAAAATAGGTTTATATATCCATTCTAATACCTTAATCAATTTCTTAGAATATCCTTAAGATAAGAATACACTCTTTTTGCAGAAATTGTCTTAATACTTTTTTGATAATGTGCTACAATTGTAGAAGAATTTTCTCTCGACAAAAACCATTCTCCGATACGTTGATACGGGTGTTGATTTTCCCAACCCCACACACTAATATAATTTCCTTCCAACATTTGAGCAACGTGTGAAGGACCACAATCATTAGCAATCGTTACCTGACATTGTTTCAAAACAGAAACGATTTGAGCCACTTCCATATTCTTAAATAGTTGGAAT
Source organism: uncultured Cytophagales bacterium (assembly GCA_963761725.1). Taxonomy (GTDB): domain Bacteria; phylum Bacteroidota; class Bacteroidia; order Cytophagales; family Bernardetiaceae; genus Bernardetia. The sequence continues at coordinate 208,300 of CAVXHP010000006.1, forward strand.
TGGCTTGGTAAAAGTTCTTTTTCAATAAATGGTACTTCCTTATCTTCTGAAGAGCCTATCAGAAACACAAAATTGGTAGAAGGATTTTCTTGTAAGATTAGTTTTGTCAATTCTAAAAAATTTTGGACACCCCAGCGTTTGTGTTCTCCTTCTCCTCCTCCAATAAGCAAACAAATTTGATTTTGAGCTTCTTGAAGTTGAACTGATGAACTCATTAATTTACTATCGATTTTTTTAAATTCTTCAAATTTTTCTTCTGGTACTTCATAAAGATTTTGTTTTTTCAAAAAATTCTCCAAAACTCTCAAATATAACAAACCACGATAACAAGAAGTATCATTAAAAATAGAATAATTGTAAGCTGATTTTTGCCACTTGGCATAAACAATTCCTATTCTAAATTTTGCACCACTTGTAGCTGACAAAAAATGTGTAACTTCAGATTGATGACGCAGGTTAATCAAAAAATCAGCAGAAAAAGAACGCAAACTTCGCAAGGTTCTGACATAGGATTTTGATTTGTGATAGAGTTCTATCTCATCGACCAAACCATTCTTCAAAAGAAGTTCGTTCATACTTACAGGCGACCATATTTTTATTTTTGCGTTTGGAAAAATTTTTCTAAGCAACAAAAAAAATGGAAATTGAACCAAAATTGCACCAAAAAAAGGTTTTCTAGGAGCAAAAATTGCTATTTTCTGGACACTTAAAGGAGTTAATTTTTTCATAAGAAATTAGTAGAAATATAAAATCAAGCAAAGGTAAACAATTAAATTAATCTATTTATTTCAAAAATTAAAACGGTTGATCTGCTTTTGAAAAACGAAAAAGTAGAGTTAATAAAGTAGAGCTATTGTTAGGTTAATCGCATCTAATTTGGACGTTTTTTCTAATTTCTAGCTACAGAGTAGCGTAACCTTTGTAGATTTTTAATAAGAAGAAATTCAGAGCTACAGAGTAGCGAAACGATATTGTTTTTCAAGCCTTGTTACATCAAATTTCAAGGTTACGCTACTCTGTAGCTGAATAAACTGTATTTTTTATGCTTTCTATAAAGGTTGTGCTACTCTGTAGCTAAAATTCATTAGACAAAATAAGCTATTTATATCGTAAATCTTCGTTTTTTGGTGCGATTAACCTAAGCTATTGTTACAATTCTTTTCAAAATAAATAAATACTATATTTGCATACAACAGACTTCCTAAAATACTATTTTCCTAGATGCCTTTACACTACTATTAAACAAACTATGAAATCTATATTATTACTTGTTACAAAACTTTTTACTATTATCTTCTTGGTAATAGGGTTTTCTTACACCACATTTTCACAAACGACAGAGCGAGTAGTTTATTTTAAAGACAAAAGCGGAACAGCTTTTTCTATCAACCGTCCTCTAGAATTTCTTACTCAAAAAGCAATTGATAGAAGAAACAAACAAGGAATTTCTATTACACAGCAAGATTTGCCAGTTAATTCAACTTATATTTCTCAACTGAAAAATCTAGGAGCAGATGTTCCCCATGCTATTAAATGGTTTAATGCTGCCATTGTAAAAGCTGATGAAGCTACCTTTGCAGCTATACAAAATCTTCCTTTTGTAGATAAAATAAATAGAGTAGCTACTTATTCAGATAAAGATAGAATAGCTAAACTAGCTGCAACTTGTGATATTCAGAATCCAGTTGTAGAAGAAGAACTTTGTCAGGAGTTTGATGTAAATGAAATTTTGGATATAAATGATGTTCAGGAAAATGAAGAAAACTTCAATTATGGCAATTCTCTAGCTCAAATTCAGATGTTAGGAGTTGATAAGATGCACGAACAAGGATTTTTGGGAAAAGGAATTCATATTGCCGTTTTGGATGGTGGATTTATTAATGCAAATTCGCTTTCTGCATTTGCTCACGCTGATATTCCTTATGTTTTTGATGTAGTGGGAAATGGACAAAATGTGTATCAAAGTTCTGCACATGGCACATTAGTTCTTTCTGCTATGGTTTCGAAGGCAGAAGGTCAGATTATCGGAACGGCTCCAGAAGCAACTTATTACTTATTCAGAACAGAAGATGTAAGGCGAGAGATGCCAATTGAAGAAGCGTTTTGGGTAGTGGGTGCAGAAAAAGCAGATAGTTTGGGAGTAGATATTATTCAATCTTCTTTGGGATATTCTGATTTTGATAATTCAATTTATGATTATACTCGTGAGGATTTGGACGGAAAAACAGCTCTTATTTCTAGAGCTGCCGAAATAGCAACCCAAAAAGGAATCGTAGTAATAACAAGTGCAGGAAATAGTGGAAATAGTGCGTGGCAAAAAATTTCCTTTCCCTCTGATGCTCCTTCTGTTTTGGCAGTTGGTGCAGTAAATTCAAATGAAGAGATAAGTAATTTCTCATCTTTAGGCAATACTGCAGATGGAAGAATAAAACCTGATGTAATGGCAATGGGAGTAAATACAGTACTCTGGAGTGAAAGAGACAGAGTTACGTCTGGAAACGGAACTTCATATGCTGCACCTCTTATAGCTGGCTTAATAGCTGGTTTTATGGAAAAGAATCCAAATCTTACTCAAAAACAGATTCTCTTTGCAATACGTCGTGCTGGAAATAATTATGCTACTCCAAACGAACAATATGGCTATGGAGTTCCTACTTTTGAAAGGCTAGAACAAATTGAACTCGTTTTAGGTCAGAATGAAGATTTAACTAAGCAAGATGCACAAATTCGCATTTTTCCTAATCCAGTTGCAAGTAGTTTGAATATAGAAATAGATGAAAAGTTGTTTATTACCAATCCATCTCTTACTCTTCAAATTTATAATCTACAAGGACAAATGGTTTTGAAAGATATTCTACATTCCAATAAGCAAGAAATTCAGTTTCCAACTGCTCCAAAAGGATTGTATATTATCAGAATAGAAGGACAAAATTATCAAGGAACTATAAAGATGTTGAAAGAGTAATTTCTTGTTTTTCTTGTAATGTAAAAAGACACTTCATTTTTTTTTGGAGTGTCTTTTTTTTATTTTAATACTAAAAGATGATAGTATGCGTATATTTTATAAAGGTTTATTTTTCTAATTTATTTTTTTTATGAAACACCTACAAAAACCATTTTTTCCACTCATTATCTTGATTCTGATTCTTTCAGCTTTTGGATATAGAGAATTTGTGGAAGATTATACCAAAACTGAAAAGGAAATTTTGAAGTATAGTTATGAGCAAAATAAAAATCTAAAAAATGATTTTTTGAGTAGAATTGAAAAGAATAAAAGAGAAACTCACGAATATTCTCAAGCAATACTAACATCAATTTGTTCAAAGAAAGAACTTGATAAAAAAATGGACGGTTTAGAAAAAGCCTATTCAGAAACTACAAAAAGGTATTTTGTAAGTGAAGAAAAAATAAAAGAATCTAATCAAAATTCAAAAGAAAATTATTCTCCTAAAATTCCAAACATAAATGAACTGCAACTTTCAACAGCTTTTCAAAATTATGTAGAAAAAGTATCAAAAATAGATTCTGCCATCGCAAAAAGCTATCAAAATTTTGTCTTTGAGAAAGGAAAAACAGATGCTCAAATAAATGATTTTTATTTTGATACAGATTCTTATTTACAGTCTTTTCATTATTCTCGTTTTGAGATACAACTTGCTCAAATGTATTATGAAGATGTAAAAGTTCTGTTAGATAAATTTGTACTTGCACCTTACAATCTTGATATCAATGATGCTAAAACAGTTCCTTATATCGTTCCAGAACGAAAAGATGGAAAATTTACAGATAAATATCGCATAGAAACAGTTAATTGTTTTCCATTTGATAAAGAGAAAACTAAGATTGTTTTTCCTAAAAATGTAAAAACTACTTTTGATGAAAATGGATTTATTATTATTCCAAAAGAACTTAGAAAAGGAGATAATGCTCGTTTTAGTATTCTTGTTCCGTTGGCTTGTGGAAAAGATACAGTTTTGAGTGTAGTTATGGATTTTGAATACCCTAAAAAATATTTTAATGATGAGAAATAACCTTATTTTATCTTCTTCTTTATGGTTTTTAATTCTTGTTTTGGGAGGTTATTTTCTAGTTTCTTTATTCAAAACTACGAAAATAAAAGCCTTAGAAGAGAGTAATCTCTTTTTAAAAGATGCTTCTTTTCAAGTTCATAAATCTTTAGTAGAGCAATATTTAGAAGATTTATCGCCTTTATCTGATGCTAGAGATATTTACTTATTTTCTAAAATTGATACAGCTTTTTTCTTTGCTGATTCACTATATAAAACTGATAAAATGAACTGGAAAACATTGCACAACCGTTTCCCTAAGTATTATTCTACTGTATCAGAGAAAGAATGGCTAAATTGGACACCAGAAAAGAAAAAAGAGAGTTTTATAGAAGAAGAAGTTATTTTCATCTATGAGAAAAAGCCAGTTTTAAATTACCAATCAAAAAAAGAAAGCATTCAAAAACTTCATAAACTGTGGTTGTATCAATCTTACATAGAAATATGGAAAAAGACTCTTTTTAGAATTGGTTATCAAGAAATACTTTTTGATAAATTTTCTGTGGCTGATATTGATTTGAAGGGAAGCAAACTAGCTTTAATTTATTCGGAAAACATAAAGACAAGTGAGCATCTATTTATAAAAAGTGGTAAAAATAGATTTAGCAATCAAAAAGATACTACCATTTTTTATCCCAAATTTGATGCTTTTGCAACAGATTACAAAGGCGAAAATAAATCTTACTTCAAAATAGAAATCAAGAAAGGACAGAAATACAATTTTGAAATAACTGAACTAGAAAATGAAAAATAATAAAACATTTTCCCTTTTCCTTTGGCTTTTTGTGGCATTTTTGAGTGTAGTTTATTTTATGACACAAGACAAAACTAGAGAAATAGAGGCAATTTCTGAAACTAATAGTGTAACTGAAAAAGCAAGTAAACAACTTTTAGAGGAAACAGAGTTTGAAATGGAAAAATGGATAATTGATACTGGTTTAAACCCTAGAGATTTAGCTGTTTTGAAAAAGTTGAAAAACAATAATTCGTTCCTAAACTCTACAAATACTTATGAAAATTTAGAGTGGCAGAAACTAGAAAGTACAATCCCAACTATTCATCAATGGGTAAAAATGCCATCTAAATCTGCTTTATATCATACTGATTATTCTTCTGAAAAAATCACAACTATTCATCAAAATTTACTTTACAAACTGTATCAAACTTTTTTGATAGCAGAAAGAAGTAAAATTAGTGAGTATCATCATGGAATTTATAGAACTGTTTCTTTAGGGAGTTTAGATTCTACTATTTATATTTATAATTGGGAGTACCAAATCCTTCCTCAAATTTCAGTTTCTCCTAATTTAGAGCAACTTAAAAGCTATTCAACTTCATTTGATTTTACTAAAAGTGATACCGTTGTTTTTCAAGTTGTTACAGAGTTTTATAATAAACAGCGAGAGAAGGAAATAAGATTATATAGAGTTATAGCAAAAGATAAAAAAGGAGCAAAAATTAGCTCGCCTCTTGATTATGAAGAGATAGAATAATTGTATCTTTACTAAAGAGACTTATAAAAAAATAAAATAGATATGATTACTTCACTAGACCAATTAGATTTTACTAAAAAATATTCTTACGAAGATTATCTGACGTGGCAGTTTGAGGAATTTGTAGAGCTTATAAAAGGCAAAATAATGCCTATGTCTGCGCCTACTCGTTTGCATCAAGAAGCAGTTACAAATTTAACTGTCATTATAGGAAGTCATTTAAAACAGAACAATTTAGACTGTAAAGTTTATGTAGCTCCTTTTGATGTTCGGCTGCTTAGAAATCCGAATGAGCGACTAGAAACTAGGTTACAGAAAACAGATAAAGAAATTTATACTGTCGTGCAACCAGATATTTGTGTCATTTGTGATTTGGAAAAATTAGATGACAAGGGTTGTAATGGTGCGCCAGATTTGATTATAGAAATTGTATCTGAAAAAAGTGCAGCAAATGCAAAACGTGATGTTGTAGATAAATATGAAACGTATGCAGAAAATGGCGTTCCTGAATATTGGTTGGCTCGTCCAGTAGAAAAAACAGTTCAAAAATTCTTATTGAACTCTTCAAATAAATATGAATCTCAAGGTTATTTTGCCATTGACGATGAAATTATGTGTTCTGTCTTGTCTAATCTGACAATTCCTATCAATGATATTTTTAGATAGAAATTTTTATTTATCAAAATAAGAACTAATTTACTAACTTTGTAAGTTGATAGAAAAAGCTGAGTTTTAAATAAACGAACTTAGAAAAAGATAATAAAAAAGATAAAAAAACATTCAAAATGAATAAATTAATTGCTGATATAGACATCGTAGATATTGCAAGTGAAGCTATACACGAACCTTGCGAAACTGTCAAAAAAACAGCTAATAACTCAAAAGAAGGACAGCGAAAACTCTACATCGAAAGTTACGGCTGTCAGATGAATTTTGCTGATAGTGAAATCGTGGCTGCCGTAATGCAAGAACACGGTTTTGGTACAACCGATTCGGCAGAAGATGCTGATTTAATTTTCATAAATACCTGTTCTATTCGTGAGAAAGCCGAACAAACGGTTCGTAAACGCTTAGTACACATAAATGGACTTAAAAAGAAAAAACCAGAAATGATGGTTGGTGTTTTGGGTTGTATGGCAGAGCGTCTGAAACACAAATTCTTAGAAGAAGAAAAAATCGTTGATTTAGTGGCTGGTCCCGATGCGTACCGTGATTTGCCTAAACTGGTCGGTTCGGTAGATGACGGACAAAAAGCTGTCAATGTCTTGCTTTCAAGAGAAGAAACGTATGCTGATATTTCGCCTATTCGTTTGAATAGTAATGGAATTTCTGCTTTTGTGTCCATTATGAGAGGTTGCGATAATGTATGTAGTTTTTGTGTTGTGCCTTTTACTCGTGGACGTGAAAGAAGTCGTCCTGCTGATTCTATCGTCCAAGAAATCAAGAATTTAGTGGCACAAGGCTATAAAGAAGTTACTTTATTAGGTCAAAATGTAGATTCCTACAAATGGACAAACGTACCAAGAACTATAAAAGCAGCCAACTTTGAAGCTGAAACAGGACAAAAAATAAGGAATGAAAATTTTGCTACACTTTTAGAAATGGTGGCTCAGATTGACCCAAATCTAAGAGTTCGTTTTACGACTTCGCATCCAAAAGACATGACAGACGACGTTTTACATGTCATGGCAAAGTATGAAAATATTTGTAAATACATTCATTTGCCTGTTCAGAGTGGAAATAGTAGAGTTTTGAAACTTATGAACCGTACCTATACTCAAGAGAATGGTATATTGATAGAGTAGATGCAATTCGTAGAATTTTGGGAGAAGATTGTGCCATTAGTTCGGATATGATTGCAGGTTTTTGTACCGAAACAGAAGAAGAACACCAAGAAACATTGAGCTTAATGGAGTATGTAAATTATGATTATTCCTATATGTTTTTCTATTCTGAACGACCAGGAACACTTGCAGCAAAGAAATATTTAGATGATATTCCTGATGAAGTAAAGAAAAAACGTCTTAGTGAAATTATTCATCTACAATCAGAGCATTCTCTGGCTCGTAACCAAAGATTGATAGGCAAAACGCATAAAATATTAGTAGAAGGAGAATCAAAACGTTCGGATAAAGATTTGCAAGGCAGAACGACAGATAATAAAGTAGTTATTTTTCCTAGAGAAAATTATGAAAAAGGACAGTACGTAAACGTTTCTGTTTATGATTGTACTTCGGCTACTCTTTTTGGAAAAGCTGTAGAACTAGCTAATTAAAGTATTGGATTTGCAAAGACTAAAAACCCTAAAAATTTGACTATTAAAGTGAAATTTTTAGGGTTTTTAATTTATATAATAATGCAATTCAGAAATTATAATTATTATTCTATTACAATATGAGTATCATTTTTAGGTATTGACTTTTAGTTGCAGCCGCAACGTAACCTTGGTAGAACATCAAAAGTGTATTTCAGTAGAGCTACAGAGTAGCGAAACCTTGCAATTGGCAATTAAAAATGAAGTTACGCTACGCTGTAGCTTTTTAAATTCGTTTTTATTATTGTTCTATTAAGGTAAAGCTACTCTGTAGCTAATCAATTCCTATTTTAATTTTTAGCAATGACACTCATGTTGCTATTACTTATCGTTTTCATTTGCTGCACGCCAGCTATATCCTGTTCCTGTATGTTCGACAATAATTCGCTCTACACTACCAGAAGAAAAATCAACCATTCCCTCATATCTTGTTTGAGAACGTTGTGCAAGTATTACAGAACCCACTTTATTTGTATCGCCTAATTTTTTCTGGATACGATAACGAGTAGCCGTAGAAAGTGAAAGAAGATTATTTTGAGGATACCAACCACGTAGTACATCTACATAAGCTATTAGTTTTTCTTGTGAAGTCGTTTGTAAAGTCATTTTTAGTAAATCTCCTACTACTTCTGTTTCTTTCAACTCTAATTGCACATCCAAATCATGTTCTATCATAGCTTGGCTCAATAATTCTCTTGTTTTAGCATCCATTTCTCCCAGTTCTGTTCCTTTTGTCTTTGAGTAAATAGTTGGAATTTGGCTTCCATTCAATACGGTAACTATTCCTTTATAATCTTCTCCTTCTTGCTTCAATTCTACTTTTTTAATTTGTCCTTTTCCATATTTTTTTTGTAAAGAATATTGACAATAAGTAGAAACAGAAATTTCATCTTGTTTTGGAATAATACCAACTTGTGGGTCTAGAAGAAGAGGCAATATACTTCCATCTGTCGTCGTAACATTTGCCTCATAAGCATTTCCTCCTGTGGATTCTAATTTCACTTTTTCAGCAGGAATTCCCATTGAATTTACCAAATAACGCTTTGTACTAGATTCTAATACTTCTTTCCAAATAGGTTTTAATACTCCAGTTTTGTCTCTTCCAGCTCTGACAAAAAGAGTAGAAGAAGGAATTTTTTTATTTTCGAAAGTACTTTCTACTAAATACACCCATTCATCATCAGGAATAGAAGGAAGCCTTTGAAGAGTAATTTTTTGCTTTACATCTCCCCAATGTTCTTTTTCAATTTTCAATGCAGCTACTTTTTGCTCAAACATTTTCTCAACTTCTGGCTTTAGAAGCACTTTTATTTGCTCTTCATCCGAAGCTGCTTTATCTTTTGGAATGTATTTTTTTACGGATTCCCCTTTCGTCAAAAGGAGCGTATCTCCTTTAAAATCAAACTGATACTCATCAGAAATTCCATAAGCCATTATTTTCAAATTATTCTCATCTATTTCGTATTCTCTTTCTGTCAAATTATCAAAAATTACTTTTTCATCTGTGATATTGAGTGTACTCTTGTAATCCGAACTTATCCATTCTCCTCTAATTTTGGAAGAATTAGAGCAACTACTCAAAAAAAGAAAAACTGAAATTATTCCTAAGAAATATATGCTTTTAGATTCCATAATAAATTTGATTGATGATTTTGAATTTCAATAAACTGTATGTTTTTTGTCATACTAAGCAAAGATAATGTTTGTAAGGCTGCAAAATTACTAAAATTTGTTTGTTTAGTAACGTAAATTAAATAAACTGCTATTTTTGAATTATTAATTCATTGATAATCAACAAGTTAAATTCGTAATTTTTAATTAGCTTCGCTGCTTTAGCAGGTCGTAATTGATCCTTATTTATTCCGCTGGAGCAAATTCTGTATCTAAAAAAACAAATAAGCAAGTGGTCTATATTTTTATCTTATTAATTTGGCTCTATTCTTTGATTTTTTTTGCAAGATTTAATAACTCTAGTCAATAAAACTTGTTAAGTCTTACCAATTAAACGCTACATTTTTAATAAATTTGTACTTACATTTTTTCACTTCTAGTTTATTTTTTTATTAAAATAAAAATTAGCGTTTGATAAAATGATAAATTACTTTTTGATTTTCTAAAAAACACATGAAATATTTACCTTATTTTCTTATTGCTCTAGGCGTAATTCTTCTTGACCAAGCTCTAAAATTACATATTCATTCCATTCTTTCTTTAGGAGAAGATATTCACGTTTTTGGTGATTGGTTTAAGTTACATTACACGCTTAATCCTGGAATGGCTTTTGGGATTGAATTAGGTTCGGATTATGGAAAACTTATCTTGACTATTTTCAGAATTTTTGCAGGAATAGGAATTGCTTATTTTATGGCTCGTGCTGCACTTCGTGGTGCTCCAAAAGGTTTTATTTTTAGTATGGCTCTGATTTTGGGTGGTGCCTTTGGAAACATTGTGGATTCTACTTTTTATGGTGTTTTTATAGAAGGAAATGCCGTTCCTTTTTATGGAGAAACACCTCATTTTTATCCTTGGTTTCACGGACAGGTAATTGATATGTTTTATTTTGATATTGCTTCGGGTAATTTTCCAGAGTATATACCTTATTTTGGCGGCTCTCATTATTCCTTTTTTCCTATTTTTAATATTGCTGATGCAGCTATTTTTATTGGTGTTTGTATAATTATGATTTGGCAAAAACGTTTTTTTCCGAAAGAAGAAGTAGTAGAACTTGAAGTAGAAGATGCTTTGGAAGATGAGATTAGAGATGAGAATATAGGTACTACTATTAATAATACTAATGTAGATGACAATAAGGTAAATGACTTAAATAATTTGGATTCTCAAATAGATTATGAATTAGAAAAAATTGAGGAACAAGGTGATAATAAAGGCAATACTACTGTTTTTGTAGCAGGAGAAAATGATTCGAAAGAAGATTTAAAAAAAGAAGAATAATCAATATGAGTGTCATTTTTAGGTATTGACTTTTAGTTGCAGAGCAACGTAACCTTGGTAGAACATCAAAAACGTAGCTTAATAGAGCTACAGCATAGCGAAACCTTGCAATTGGTAATATAAAAATAAAGTTACGCTACGCTGTAGCTTTTTAAATCAATTTCTATTCTTGTTCTACCAAGGTAAAGCTACTCTGTAGCTGATAAATGCCTTTTTTAGTTTTTACCAATGACACTCATGTTGAATAATAGAAGTATAAAAAAATGAATTATTCTGATTCAATAGATTTAATAGAACGAATTGCTTCCCTACAAAATGATATGGAAAGTAATAGAGAAAATCAAATCTTATGGGATTCTGACCCAAAAAAAGGCACTTTATATGGAACAAATAATGAAGGCAAGAAAATAATTGATTTTCGTGTTCCGATTACCTTTCCTACACTTCCAAAAAGAGAAGATGAGAAACAAACAATTTCTACTTTCTGATTATTCTGACGAAATTCCATTTATTCCAAAACCGTATTTACTTATTTTGATTCAAGCTGGCTATGCTTCTTTGGGTTATTTTGAGGAAAATAATCTTGTTTATCATAAGGCAATTACTGCCTATATGGTCAGAAAAAAACAAGGAAAAGCACAAATAAAACATTTAAACTCAAAAGGAAAATCTCGTTTGGGTTCTCGTATTCGGCTGCAAAATACCGTTTTATTTTTCAAACAAATCAATGCAAAACTAAAAGAGTGGCACAAGCAATCCAATATTTTTGATAAAGTTGAAAGAATTGGACAAAGTGGTTCAACTGATTTATGGCATTTATTTTACACTTCAAAAGAAACTGCTCCTTTTCAAAAAAATGATTCTCGTCTTCGTAAAATTCCTCTAACCGTTCATTCTCCTAATTTTGAAGAATTACAGCGTGTAAATACGTGGACAAATTGTGGAAAAATCACAACTTATACAGATGATGATTTGCCTTTTTTGAATAATTTGGGTGATGTGATTGAATGGTAATTTTATTAATGATTAGTGAGAAGTTGCTTTTTGAATTAATTGTTAAAAAAATAAATTCATAATTCGTAATTCGTAATTCGTAATTCGTAATTCGTAATTCTAATAATTATATTTTTCTTTCCAACGTTCTTTCAAAAATCTTCTCATTTCATTTTCTCTTGAATTCTGTGCAGGTTCGTAGAGTTTTGTGTTGGCAAGTTCCTTTGGGAAATATTCTTGTTCTGCAAAATTATTGGCGTTGTTGTGGGAATAATTATAGTCTTTTCCGTAGCCTTGTTGTTTCATTAATTTTGTAGGTGCATTTCGAAGATGCAACGGAACAGGTAAATCTCCTTGTTCTTGTACAATTTTTCTAGCTGTTTTGATAGCGACATAAGAGGCATTACTTTTTGGAGAAGCTGCCAAATACGTTACACATTGAGCCAAAACGATTTGTGCCTCTGGAAAACCAATCTGAATAGCTGCTTGAAAAGTAGTTGTTGCTAAAACTAAAGCCGTCGGATTTGCATTTCCGATGTCTTCCGAAGCCGAAATAACCAAACGACGAGCAATAAATTTGACATCTTCGCCTCCTTCAATCATTCTTGCCAACCAATAAATGGCAGCATTGGGGTCGCTTCCACGAATAGATTTTATGAGAGCCGAAACAATATCATAATGATTTTCGCCACTTTTATCATACGAAGAAATACGCTGTTGAGCAGCTTGCATTACTTTTTCGTTTGTAATTTCTATTATATTCTCCTCTGGATTTTCAGAATTTGCTACATTAAAACTAGGTTCAGATTCCACAACAAGTTCAAAGAGATTCAGTAATTTTCGTGCATCTCCTCCCGAAATTCTAAAAAGAGCTTCATACGATTTTATCTCAATGATTTTCTTTTTGAGCTTAAAATCTTTCTGCATTGCTTGATTCAAAAGCTGTTTCAATTCTTCTTCTGAAAGTGGATTCAAAATATAAACTTGACAACGAGAAAGTAAAGCCGAATTTATTTCAAAAGAAGGATTTTCAGTCGTTGCACCAATCAGCGTAACCGTTCCACGCTCAACAGCTCCTAAAAGTGCATCTTGTTGAGATTTGCTAAAACGATGAATTTCATCAATAAATAAGATTGCTCTAGTCTGTCTTTTTGCCGTTTCAATAACTTCCCGAACATCTTTTACACCTGCCGAAATCGCACTCAATGTATGAAAAGGTCGCTTTAAAGCTTTTGCAATCAATAAAGCTAACGTAGTTTTGCCAATTCCTGGACTGCCCCAAAGAATCATCGAAGGCACAGCACCCGAAGAAATGACACGAGCAATTACACCATCTTGTCCAATTAAATGTTTTTGTCCGATGACCTCTTCTAAAGAAGTTGGACGCATTCGTTCTGCTAAAGGTGGATTTTGTGAAGTTTGAGAGAGCATTTTTTTAAAATTAAATTTCTTCTAAAATAGAATTTCCTTTTGAATTATCATCTGTTGTCCATTGCCATTTTTCGTGCAGTCTTATTTTTCCGTTTTCTAGTATTTCAGGCGTAGAATTACAAATTCCTGTCATTAATTCGCCTTTTTCATTGATTTGATGATAACGCATATCAATATTCCCATTTTCATCAACGAGTCCAATCAAATGACCTTTAATTATCTTTCCTCCGCTATAAGTTGAAGTCAGAATAGTTCCTTCTTGCTTATAATGAAAGATAGTTTCACTAGAAGTTTCTCCATTTTCTGTATTCGAAATGGGTCGGAATTTTTTGTTGTTGTAATTCATATTATTATTTTAATGAATCAGCTATTTTTTGAATTTCTTCAATAGTTAAACCTGTTCCATCAGCAATATCTTTAAAAGGATAACCTTTTTTGAAATAAAATTTTTAGCTATTTCTATTGCTTTTTCTTCTTTTCCCTCCTCTTTACCTCTTTCTTCTGCTGTATTTTCTACATTTTTAATATCTCTGTAATATTTCAAACTATCTTCGTACGCCATTCTTTCTTTTTTATCAAACTTTGCAAGTTCTGCTGTTTTAAAAACTTTATCAAAAATACGTTCTTGTAATGCTTCAGGTCTGTTTTTAAATTTTTGCAAATTCTGAATGACATAAAACCATTTGTCTTCAAAGGTTTCTAACTCGTTTTCCTTTTTATCAAAAAGTGGAATATGAATTTGCACATAAGTCAATTTATCATAAAAAATTTCTTTTGTATCAATATCCATTAGTTTTACTGTCGTTTTGACTGCTGCTTTTTGCTCTTTCTTTGTTGTTTTTTTGTTGCATACGAATTATCATCTACCAAAAAATTAAGAATAGAAATAGAATATACTGCACTCAACTCAAAATCCCATTCTCCTTGCTTAGATTGCTCTTGAATTGGAAAAGTAGAATAAAAAATAGTACGTTCTTTGAAATATTTTTGTCTTGCCTTTTGTAATTCTACGATAAATTTTTCTCCTTTTTCATTCTCACAATACAAATCATAAATTACCTTTCTATCCATGGCTGAATGTCCTACATGTTCATTTTTCAGATACGTAAGAGTAGAAATTTGTGCCGTCTTTGGGGTAAAACAGAATTCAGAAAATGAATCAATAAATCTTTATTCACTTCTGTTCCAAAGAGCTTTTTAAAACCAAAATCAGTAAACGGATTTAAGTAGCGTTCTTGTGTTGACATAATTTTAAAATTATTTATTGAATGAATTAGCTATTTCTTGAATTTCTTCTAAAGAAAGTTTTGTTATTTTAGATATACTATCTATTGAAAAACCTTCTTCAATACCATTTTTAATTATTTCTATTAATTTATTTTGCTCTCCCCTTTCTTCTGATGTATTCTCTACATTCCGAATATCTCTGTAATATTTCAAACTATCTTCGTACGCCATTCTTTGTTTTTTATCAAACTTTGCTAACTCTGCTGTTTTAAAAAGTTTATCAAAAATACGTTCTTGTAATGCTTCAGGTCTATTTTTAAATTTTTGTAAATTCTGAATGACATAAAACCATTTGTCTTCAAAGGTTTCTAACTCGTTTTCCTTTTTATCAAAAAGTGGAATATGAATTTGCACATAGGTCAGTTTGTCATAAAAAATTTCTTTTGTATCAATATCCATCAGTTTTACTGTCGTCTTTGACTGAAGCTTTTGTTCTTTCTTTGTCGTTTTTTGTTGCATACGAATTATCATCTACCAAAAAATTAAGAATAGAAATAGAATATACTGCACTCAACTCAAAATCCCATTCTCCTTGCTTAGATTGCTCTTGAATCGGAAAAGTAGAATAAAAAATAGTACGTTCTTTGAAATATTTTTGTCTTGCCTTTTGTAATTCTACGATAAATTTTTCTCCTTTTTCATTCTCACAATACAAGTCATAAATTACCTTTCTATCCATGGCTGAATGTCCTACATGTTCATTTTTCAGATACGTAAGAGTAGAAATTTGTGCCGTCTTTGGTAAAACAGCATTCAAAAAATGAATCAACAAATCTTTATTGACCTCAGTACCAAATAATTTTTTGAAACCAAAATCTGTAAATGGATTTAAGTAGCGTTCTTGTGTGGACATAATTATAAAATTAAAATCAATTTTAAAATAACCTAGATTGCTCATTGGGTGGCAACAAATCAAAATGACGATACGCAAGCGCAGTAACTTCTCGTCCTCGTGGTGTACGCTTCAAAAAGCCTTCTTTTATCAAAAAAGGTTCATAGACTTCTTCAATCGTTTCAGCTTCTTCAGAACACGCTGTCGCAATAGTTGTCAAACCAACAGGACCTCCACCAAATTTATTTATGATAGTCAAAAGAATACGATTATCCATTTCATCAAGTCCATTATCATCCACTTCTAAGGCTTTTAGAGAAATTTGAGCAATTTCCAAACTTATATCTCCATTACCTTTTACTTGTGCAAAATCTCTTGTTCTTCGCAAAAGATTATTCAAAATACGAGGTGTTCCTCTGCTTCTTCTTGCAATCTCAAAGGCTGCTTCTTTTGTAATAGGAGTCGCTAAAATAGCTGACGAACGCTGGATAATCGTTGTCAAAAGTTCTGCATCGTAGTATTCTAATCTTAGATTAATACCAAATCTTGCACGTAAGGGCGAAGTCAGAAGACCCGAACGAGTAGTCGCACCAATGAGCGTAAAAGGTTTTAATTTTATCTGAACCGAACGAGCATTGGGTCCTGTATCCAACATTATATCAATGCGATAATCTTCCATAGCCGAATATAAATATTCCTCCACAATAGGATTTAATCTATGAATTTCATCAATAAAAAGAACATCTCCAGCTTTCAGATTTGTCAAAAGTCCTGCTAAATCACTTGGTTTGTCCAAAACAGGTCCCGAAGTGGTTTTTATATTAGCATTGAGTTCGTTCGAAATGATGTACGAAAGTGTAGTTTTGCCCAACCCAGGAGGCCCATGTAAAAGTACGTGGTCTAAAGGTTCTCCTCTATTGGTAGCAGCTTTTACAAAAACTTGTAGGTTTTCTAATATTTTTTCTTGTCCTGTAAAATCAGAGAACGAAAGCGGACGCAAAGCACGTTCTATATCGGCTTCTGTTGTGTCGTTTCAGGTTTTACATTTGGATCTATATAATCTTGACGCATAAGGTTCAACGTAAAACAGACTTCCCAGTCTGTTGATTGAAAACAGTTTTTTAGACAGACATAGGAAGTCTGTTCTACTTTTCTTATTCAAATTTACCAAAAAAATTAGCAATTTACATCAAATTTATAGCATTTTTTATAAAACAGATAGTTTAGCAAAATACGTTTTGGTCAAAGCACTACATTTGACGATGTAGATTCCCTTTGAAAGAGTAGAAGGAATTTTGACAGAAATAGTTTGATTTGATAAAACGGTATAATCACGTGAAATAGTCTGACCAGATAGAGTAATAATAGTTACTGTTTGTATAAGATTGTTTTTTGCGTTATAAATAGAAGAAATATAAAAACTGTCTTTTGTAGGATTTGGGTAAATTAAATTTTCTATTTCTTTTGTCTCTATTTCTACTTTTTTTACTTCTGAAATATAAGTAGTTTCTTTTTTTGGATTGGCTAATTTTATACGGTAATAGGAAGTACCAGAATGAGGATTTTTATCGTCTGTATAAATATGTTTTTTTTGTTCAAAAGAAAAGTCAGAAATAATGTGTTCTTCTATTTTTTCAAACTCCTTTCCATCTGTGGATCGTTCTAAAGTGAGCATTTTGTATTCATTAGTACTGATTTTTGTAATGGTCTGAACGGTTGGAGAAACATATTTTACATCAAATAGAATAGCCGAATTTTATGATAAAATAACTGTATAATCTACTTGTATTTCGATAAAATCTATACTTGCAATTGCATTTCGTGCATCAGCTCGGATAGCCATTCCAAAATCAGCAGCATTAATTTGAGCAGGTGTCCAAGTAGTTCCCCAAAGTGGATTTCCTACATTAAAATATTCTATAGTAGCATCACTTTCTGGCCATGCAACTGCTAAAGTAGCTGCTCCATTTCCTAAATCTGTTCCTACAATTGTTCCCCATTTTACTAACCGTACACTCTCATCAAACACTCTAGCACTTCGCACTACAAAACCTACTTGATTCAGACGACCTGAAGAGTTTACTGCTGTTGCTCTAGGAATTACCGTTCCTACACCTGTTGTGGTAATACTACGCTGCGAAACCTGCAAGGCTGCACCTGTATTTGTTACTCCATTTGAATATCCACTTGCATTAATTTGAGTAAAACTAGATACAGGAGAATTGAAGTTAGCATTCGGAATATTACTTGTCGTGGAAGCAAAAACCATGTCTCCAATTGAAACTCCTAAAGCAGGTGAGGTGATAACTGTTCCGCCTCCAGAACTGATAGTACTCGCCACAGGAAAGGCTTGATTTACATTTTGCAACTGTACAACCGAAACCATTTCTACATATTCATCATCATCTATGGGTGTTGCTCTTGTCTTGGAAACTGAAACTGTTACACCTGTGAGTGCATTGGGAACTGTAGCAATAGTAGCATCTAACATATAAAAGACAGCTACTGTATTGCGAGTACTAGCACTTCCAGAAGAAGCAATGCTGAGTGGAATCATTAGAATACCTCCATACCTAACTGTGATATTAGTAATTGAAGGGTCAGCAACAGTGGGAGCAGGTCTATTATCTACATTTTCTATAGCTACTGTTACGAGCATCATTCTATTTGCACTTGTTATCGGACTAGGTGCAACTACTCCTGTATAATTAGTAGGAGTATAAGAATTAGTAGCATTTGCAGCTATAATTGGTGCATTAAAAATTCGGTTAGAAACTACTGCTACTCCATCAATTGGTCGTCCATTACGTTCTACACGTACTCGAATTGCATCGATAATTGCAGATGTTGGAATGGCAAAACCAAGATTGGTTCCTTGTAAAGTTTGTGAGATACCTGCTTGAGCTACCGTATAAGTATTATTACTTGTAAATGAATTGTTAGGATTTGTCCAAGTAACTCCTGCTGGTGGGTTTACTGCTGCTGTACCTATACTTCTAGTCTGACTTTGAGCAGAAGTAGAAAAAATAGTAGTACAAAAAAATAATACTAGGTAAATGTATCGCAACATAAATAAAATCTATTTTCTGAGTAAATATAAAATTGATACAGGTTTATAGCTCGTTTTTGATAAAACGTAAGTCGTTTTTATAAGTTGTACAAATTGAAGATACAACTATATGTTTATAGCTAAATATAAGACTTTATTTTCTCATTTTTTAATTACCAAATCAGAATATAGCAATCACCCTCCTTGTCCATGATTAAAATTCATATTCAAAAAATAATTCGCAACTACAATTGCTACAAAAAATATGAAAGCTAAAGTAATTCCTAGTTGTAAAATTTTTATTTCTCTTTTACTCTCTTTTGTCGTTACTCCAAAATATAGAAAGAAAATAGAAAAAATAGCACTTACACTAATATAGACTGGATAAAGTTGTACATTAATTTTGTCTAATTCTGATACATATCCATCACGAAAACCAATGAACGACCAATTTTGATAAAAAATATAGGTAGCAAAAACGAAAACTAAGCAAAAGGTAAAACAAACCAACTTTCTAAGATTTATCTTATATTTCATTTTTTAGGGAGTATTCTATTTTGACAGTTTATTTTATTTATAATCCGAATTGATTATTTTTATCTAAATTTGATACTATAAATTTACAAAAAATAGTAGAAAATAAATGTAAAAAATGATTCTTTACGCAGATAGTGGCTCAACAAAAACAGATTGGTGTTTAAAAATAGAAGAAGGAAAAATTCTAAGTTGGAAGTCTAGAGGTTGGAATCCCTATTTCCTAACCTCTAAACAAATGATAGAAGAAGGAAAAGATTTTATAAACAAATCTTATCTTGAAAATCAAAATGAATCTCATCAGGATTCTACTCAAGATGTAGCATATTATTTAGAAGAACATTTATATAAAATAACTCAAATTCAATTTTACGGTGCAGGATGTTTGACAGAAGAAAACAGGCAGATTGTTTATTCTGCTCTAAAAACGCTTTTTCCACAAGTAAATAAAATAGAAGTTTCTCATGATCTTTTGGGTGCTGCTCGTTCGGTTTATACCAATTCAGAAAACAAAAGAGGAATCATTCTTATTTTGGGAACAGGCTCAAATGCGTGTGTGTACAATGGAAAAAAAATCACTCAAGAACTCACTAATTTGGGTTTTTGGTTAGGTGATGAAGGAAGTGGAGGCTTCTTAGGAAAAAAATTAATAACTGATTTTTTATACCATCGTTTGCCTGAAGAAATCTATTATTTATTCTATCAAAAATATAAATTAGATAGAGAAATCGTTTTGAAAAGAGCCTATCAAGAAAAAAGACCAAATGAATTTTTTGCTTCTTTCGTTCCCTTTTTGAATAAATATAAAGATGATTCTTTTATCAGAAATTTTATTTCTGCTGCTTTTGATAAATTTTTGGATAGAATAGAAGAGGAATTTAAAGATTTAAATCTCAATTTTTATGCTGTTGGTTCGGTAGCTTATTATTTTGAAGATATTTTGAAGGAAAGAATAGCCAAACGCAAAGGAAATTTAGTGAGAATAGTTAAAAGTCCGATTGAAGGGTTGATAGAAAATAGTAATTCTCATTAGAGTTTGAATACTACTTTGTATTTCATAGTTTATTTAAAAAAAACAATGTAGCATTTTATTTTAAGACATAAAAAAGCCTTTACTAGAATAATTCTAATGAAGGCTTTTTGTATAAGACAATTTTAATAACTTATTGCAAAGGATCTAAATTTCCATCCAAAACATCTTCATAACCATTATTCACGTGTTTCTCATAACTGGTAGGTTTGTCAAAAGGTCGTTTACCGATTAACCTTTCCAAATCAATCTGAAATAATACTTCTTTTTCTAAAAGTTCTTTTGCAATTACTTCAAGATGGTTTCTATGTTTTGAAAGCAATTCTTTAGTAAATACATAAGCTCTTTCTACCATTTCTTTTACTTCTTCATCAATAATTTGAGCCGTTGCTTCCGAATAAGGCTTGCCAGAAAACTCCGAACGCTGTGCATCATAAAACGAAATATTACCAATTTTGGGGTTCATTCCATAAACAGAAACCATACTATATGCCATTTTAGTAATTCGCTCCAGATCTGATAAAGCACCTGTTGAGATTTTACCAAAAATAAGGTCTTCGGCTGCACGTCCACCTAAAGCCATACACATTTCGTCGGTAAGCTGTTCGATAGTATAAAGGAATTGTTCTTTTGGTAAGTATTGAGCATACCCTAAAGCTGCAATTCCACGAGGCACAATTGAAACTTTTACGAGTGGGTCAGCGTGTTCTAAAAACCAACCTGCTACTGCGTGTCCTGCTTCATGATAAGCAACAATTTCTTTTTCTTCTGGCGAAATAATTTTATTTTTCTTTTCTAATCCACCAATTACCCTGTCAATGGCACTTTCAAAATCTACCATCTCAATGGCTTTCTTGTTTTCACGAGCCGCTATTAAGGCAGCTTCATTACAGACATTGGCAATTTCTGCACCTGCAAAACCAGGAGTTTGAGCAGCTAATTTTTTTGCATCTATTTCAGGAGCGGCTTTTAAAGGCTCTAAATGAACTTTGAAAATAGCTTCTCTTCCTTTAATATCTGGCTTATCAATACTGATTTGTCTATCAAAACGACCTGCACGCATCAAGGCAGAATCCAAAACATCAGGACGGTTGGTTGCACCTAAAATTATAACACCTGCATCGGTAGAAAACCCGTCCATTTCCACTAAAAGAGAGTTCAATGTATTTTCACGCTCATCATTCGAACCAGGTTGTTTTCCTCCACCACGAGAACGACCAATAGCATCAATCTCATCAATAAAGATAATACAAGGTGCTTTTTCTTTTGCTTGTTTGAACAAATCACGAACACGAGCAGCACCTACACCCACAAACATCTCTACAAAATCAGAACCTGAAAGTGAGAAAAACGGCACACCAGCTTCTCCGGCTACAGCCTTTGCAAGCAATGTTTTTCCAGTACCTGGAGGTCCTACTAATAAGACACCTTTTGGAATCTTACCACCTAGTTCTGTGTATTTATTTGGATGACGAAGAAAATCTACTACTTCTTCTACTTCTTGTTTTGCTTCATCTAATCCTGCTACATCTTCAAAAGTAATTTTGATTTTACTTTCACTATCAAACATAGAGACCTTAGCTTTTCCAATATTGAATATCTGTCCGCCTGCTCCTCCACCTGTCATACGACGCATCAAAAACCAAAAAGCTACTAGAATAAGAATCAAAAATCCCCACGTAAATAATACGCCACTAAAGTCAGCTTCCTGACCTACGTCGTATTTTATGCGTTTATCAGCAGGCAAATCAGCTTGAAGTTTGTCAAAATCTTCCTTAAAACTTTCTCCACTCGTAATATTCATAAAATAATGAGGTGGCTTTTCAACGATTGCTCCAAAAGGATTTTTCTGCTTCAATTCATTTGCATATTTGTCTTTTTTGAGAGCTTCTTCGGTGAGCGTAAGTTCTACAATATTCTTGTTTGTAATTAGTTTTACGCTTTCAATATCTCCAGCACGAGCCATTTTATCAAATTCTTGCTCATAGGTTTTGATTGTCGTACTTTGATTGAGATACCAAGCACCTAAAATAAGTGCAATCAAAAGACCTGACAACCAGATTTGATAGTTGCCACCTGTGCCTTTTGGTACATTATTTCGGATTGGGTTCTTGGTATTTTTGGTATCTTTTGTTCCCTTTGTATCCTTTGTTGTTTGAGTGTCTTTTTCTGTCGCCATTTATAAAAAATATATAAATAAGTAGTATTGAGGAACGATTGTGGATAAAATTACGAATGTAATTTTCCTTCTAATCAATTTGCAAGTATTTGCCTTAATAAAATTCTGTTCCTAAAATTTATTTCGTTATCAGCAAAACTAAATCTATTTTAGTTTTGAATGTAAATCTAAATAATGGATTATTAAACCAAAAGTTAGTTCTATTGTTTGCTATTACTTAATCAAAACTTATACATTTATGTTTTGAGTATATTTTAGGATTTTGAATAAATAAAGTTAATTTAAAAGTAGAACTGTTTTTATAAGTAATACAAAATCTCATATAAATATATTTGTTACATAGCATATAGTTTATTAAAGCTACACCATAAAAAAATTATATTTTCTCATCTATATTTTCTTAATCCAAATCAGGAATTTGTGTAATCTTTGCATCTCCCCAAAGCTCTTCCAAACCAAAACGTTCTCTTTTTTCAGCTTGAAAAATATGAACCACAACATCTACATAATCCATCAAAATCCATTGACGGTTTTCTCTACCCTCTACATGCCAAGGGTCTTGCTTGTGTTGTTTTGAAGTTTCTACTTCTACTGAAGTTTTGAGTGCATCTACATGAGTATCAGAAGTTCCTGTACAGATAATAAAAAAATCTGCTATCGAATTTTTGACATCACGAAGATCAAGAAGAGTAATTGATTTTCCTTTTCGGTCTTGAAGACCAGCCACGACAGCTTGGGAAAGCATTTGTGAAGTAACCGACTGTTTTTGAGTCATAGTGTAGGTTTAGTATTTTAATAATCAGAGGAAAGCAATTCTATAAATAATTATATCTTGATTAACTTTCGTAATTTTGTTCTTATTTTAAAACGAGTTTGAATTTTTAGCTTAAAATTGGATAAAGATTTTGTTCCAAATTTAAAATAAAATTTAACTACAAAGATACAGTAAATATACAGTATTAGGAGATTAAATATCCAAAATATTCATTTATAATGAGCAATTACAAAATTCATACAAAGGGACTCTTTATAGGACAAAATCAAATTTATCTGCCAAGCTGTCAGTCGACAAACGGAAGTTTAGCAAATTTTATTTTGGAAAGTAAAAAAGAATCAAATAAATCTGTTTTTGAAGGAACCATTTTATGGACAAATCATCAAACACATGGAAAAGGACAACGAGGAAATAATTGGATGGCACAAGAAAATCAAAACCTAACTTTTTCTGTTTTATTGAATCCTACTTTTTTGTCTCCAAAAGAATCTTTTTGGATTACGATTGCTGTTTCATTGGGTGTTCGTGATGCCTTGGAGGAAGTTTTGAAAGAAAATTTTGAACAGATTGCTGATGAATTAAAGATAAAATGGACAAATGATATTTTTGTTAATCATAAAATAAATAATGAGGAAGAAGGATAAGAAAATAGGAGGAATTTTGATAGAAAATCAAATCAACTCGCATCAAATAAATCAATCTATTGTCGGAATTGGAATTAATATCAATCAGCTTTTTGATAGTAGATTAGAAAATGATGCAATTAATAGAGCAATTTCCTTGAAAGAACTCACAAATAAAGACTGGAATAAAGAAAATATCTTGACAGAAATTTTGTTTTTTATAGAAAAACGTTATTTACAATTACGAGCAGGAAAACGAGATACTTTGAAAACTGATTATCTTTCTCATCTTTTTCGATATCAAGAATGGCATTATTACAAAGACAAAATTAGTAATCAAAAAATAACAGGACAGATTTTGGGAATTAATACAGAAGGAAAATTAGCCTTAGAAATAGCAGGACAAAGTGGAAAAATTAGCTATTTTGAGAATAAAGAAATTGAGTTTTTGTATTAGGGGGAATGGAGATTAAGGAATATTTATATAGACTGCTTTGTTACATTATTTATTTCTAGAAATTATCTTCTCAATTTCCTTCATTATTTCTTCAATGTTTGGTTCACTACTTTCCTCTACTCCATTTGGAGTATGTTTGTGATGTGGAAAAGTAGCGATTTCTTTGTGGTGTTTTGAATTATCATATCTAAAGATTAGATTTTTGTCTTTATCCATATAATGATAACGGTACTTTGGTTTTACCTCTAAAGTTATGTCTTTTACTTCTGCAAAATCCAAAATACTTCCATCTGAAAACGTAACTTCTCCTTTTATAAATGCCTTCACAACACTAAAAGGCTTTGTATCTAAAGAAAAGTCAATAAAAATAGAGGAATAGTTTTGAATGGTAGCTTTTAAATTTTCAAAGTAAGTTATGAGCATATGTTATTAAGAGATTACATTATTTATGAAATTTCTTTAAGTTTCTTTTTGCTATCTAATTGCATTTCATAAATTCCTGACCAAATTATGAAATCAGAAGAATCATCTGTTTCTCCTTTCTCACATTTATCGTAAAATTTCTCTGAAGACATACTATACATTTTTTCAAATTTATCTAAATCCTTCTGAATCTCAGCTATTTCACTTTCTATTCTGCTTTTATGTTCTTTTATAAAATTTTCAAAAAGTATATTCTTATGTTCTCCATAGGAATCAACTAATTTCTCTACTTTTTGAGCCAAATCGCTATTTAATTCAATTGTTATTTTTGTCATAATTTTATAATTTATAGGTTTTTGATAGAAACGTAATTCTTTAATTTAGAGTTATAAATTTCTAGTCTATTTTGCTAAAAACATACGAAAACAACAGTATTATTTAGTTCTATTATTTTAACGTGAACTCGGGATTAAACTACTACTCATTCTTAGCTATTTTGCGTTTTTTTTACCATTATCAACGTCAGTTATCTTTAATAACAGAACGATTGCTAAGGTAGAGTGAAAAAAAACACCTATCTCCCTTAGCAATCGTCTATTTTTTCAAAAAATAGACGTTGATAATGGGAAAAACCACAAATGCTCTAAGTAACAATCCCGAGTTCACGTTATTTAATCTGTTTTAAGCGAATAAAAAGGCTGATTCTAATCCCGAGTTCACGTTAATTTACAAAAAATAGTTGATGAATAAAGCAACCATTATTTATGCAAACGTAATTCTTTGATTTAGAGTTTTATCTGTCCACATAATCCAAACCAAACTCCAAAAGCGAATCTAGCGTAAAGCCAAAGACCATTCCGAAACCAAAACCATACTGAATAAGTCTGTCAAAATACTTCTTGGCAAAGGAATTAAAAAGAGCCTCAATTTCTTGTGGTGGCATTTGCGAAATTTCTTTAATTACAATCTCTTTTATTGGAATAGAAGCCAAAATGTGAGGTAATTCTTCTTGCAGAGCCTCCAAACCAGCATTCAATAAAAGCTCAACTACAAAATCTTTGCTTTCATTGGGAATATTCTTTAAGATTGGAAGCAGATTTTTTTGGATAAAATGAGATAATGCTTCTTCAAAAAGCTCTTTGTTTTTGGGTTGGTTTAATTGCTTTTGAATTGCTTTTGCAAAATCTTTTTCCAAAATACTCCAATCTACAAACTCATTTGCAGGAATTTTCTTAATCCGTTCGAATAAAAGTGCTATTACTCTTCGCCCTTGTGCGTCCAGAGCAGCCGATTTCAAAACCTGTTGGCTTACCTTTTCTATGGTTTGATTGAGTGCCGATTTATCTATCCTTTGCCATAAAGCCGTATTCGAATTTAGATTATTTTCTTGATTTTCGAAGCTATTTTTTTGTAAAATCGACTCAATTACTCCAATAATTAGTTCATTTGGTTTTTCTTGTAGCTGCTTTTTATTCGAATAATAATGCGTTTTTAGATGTTTTCCTGCTAGTTTTAGTTCTGTTTGAAGTAGATTTTGTAAATCTTCCAGCGAATGAATATCTGTTACCGAAATAAAGGTCGAAACTTTAGTTTGAAAAAGTGTTTTCAAGAGTTGATTGGTCAAATCTCTAACTGCTTTTTGTGTCGTTTCATTTCCCAAAAGAGTAGAAACCGTTTTTTCTAAGTAGGAATTATTGAGTTTTACACCAACTTCTCCTAACGAAACTTCTCCAATACGTTCGACTTCATTATGAACCAGTCTATTGACACTTTCAATTTCTTTTAATAAAAATTTCGGAATTCCTTCTGTAGCTAATTCTTTAGCTGTTTTTTTGATTGCCTTTTTATAAATAAAGGCTGCTTTCTGCTCAGAATAGGCTTTTTCATAAACTTGATTTGCTACTTCTTCACTATTTGAGGTCAGCCATTCTGCACCTGTTTCTATCATTTTTTGAATAATAAAATCAATATTACTTGTCAAAAGACTAAGCAGAGAACCATCGAAGAGTTCACCTATTTTTTTCTCGTCTGCAATTTCTGTAGAAATATGTTTGTCTATAAATTCAAAAACTTTTCCTTGTGTTTTGGTATCTTGAAGCTGTAAAACTAAATAATCAGATAGATTTTTTTCTAAATTACGAGTTTGTTTATTACTCAAATAACTCTGGACTGTCCTGCTAGTTACTTTTTCTGCAAACTCAGAATTAAGTTGTTTGATTAGATAATTAACCTGCTCATCACTATCTAATTTTTCAAAAAATGAATCCATTTCTAGGCTAACCCATCTTTTTATTTTATCATACAAAACTGTTCTTACAGATTGTGGCAGTGCATCAAATAGCGTTTCATAATTTTTCAAATAACTTTCAATCTGCTGAAAAGCTGTTTCTGAAACCAAACTTGAGAGTGAATCATCTTGTAAATACTTCAAAACTGTACCTTCAAAGGAAGAGGTATCAATGTTTTCTAGTACAAATTTTTGATACGGCTGAATTCCTTTTTTTACTAGATTTGATAATTTAGTTTCTTGATGTAGAGTATCTTCTTCTTTCGTAAAATTTTCAATTAATTGCCAACTCCAACTCGCTCCTTTTTGAGCGATAAAGGCTTTATAATCTTCTGTATATTCATAAATTTTGGAATAATTATCGGACTGAATCCAATTTTTTGCACCTATCCTAATTTTATCCTTACTTGAATCAAAGGAAGTTCGCAATCCTTCCTCACTCATCAGTTTATCACCCACGAAATTTCCCATATTCTCAGCAAAACGTCCTCTATTTTTAATTACAATTCCTGGTGTCAAGGGAATAGCAATCGTTTTTCCAGTCAAAGGAAAATATTTTTTAGTATAGGGTTTGAAAATCATCTGCAAAGCAATCCAGTTTGTACCCAAACCTGTGGCACCATAGGCAAGTGCAGGAACGGCATATTTCAAAACAGGTTGATTAATTTGAGGCATTGCAGCCAAAGCACCTCCAGCAATTCCACCCCACAAAGCACCCAGAGCAGTAATTGGTTTTAATTCTTTACCCATAAACTTTTCTACCATGGTACGAATAGTTTCAGGCGTTTGCTGACTTAGATTTAATTGTACCACTTCTTCAATTCTTCCCTCAACAAGCGTTTCAAGATTTTGAACTAAAAATTTATGTAGCGTTTTGGATAAATCTTCCGA
This sequence comes from uncultured Cytophagales bacterium, assembly GCA_963761725.1. Lineage (GTDB taxonomy): Bacteria > Bacteroidota > Bacteroidia > Cytophagales > Bernardetiaceae > Bernardetia. The sequence goes on from CAVXHP010000006.1 coordinate 235,917, forward strand.
AATATTAGGAAATTGATTTAGAGAAGACAAATAACTTTTTACTTCTTTATTTTCTACTTCTTTTAGAAATTCTATTGTGTAAGAATCGGCTCTTTCTGTAAGTGCAATGGCAAGTTCTTCTATTTGGTCTGCCGAAATTAGACGACTAATAGGTTGCTCGTTTACCCTTTGTGAAATATGTTTTGATAGGAAACTAGCTATTTCTGGAGTGTGATTTTGAGATTTTTCGAGAGTCCATTTTTCAAAATTAGTAGCCAATTTTTTACGCTGTTCGGCTGCAATAAGCTCGTTGGAAGGCGTTTGGATTATTTTATCTACTCTTTTATTTAATTCTTTAGTCAGACGTTCTGAAAATTTGGGAGTAAAGATGAGCGACTGAACAGACTCTTTTCTAAATTTATTCAGGTTCTCTAATAGAAACGGAATCAGCTTTTCGGTAGGAATAAATTCTCCAATTTCCTTTTCCAAAACTATATTTGCCAGCGGCATTACGTCCATACGATTAAGTGCATCGTGTACATTTTTGCGTAATATTTTGGTAAGAGAAACAACTGTATTTTGAGTTTTTAAGCCTGATACTATCTCGCCTATACTTTTACTCTCCAAATAATCGACTACTTGCTGGGTGAGTTCGCTGGCAACCTCTTCAGGATTTCGGCGGTAGGAATCAATTATGCTCGTTACTTTTCCAATAATATCAGTGGATTGGCTTATACTTCCAACAAACACTTTTACCAACCAATTTTTGAAACCCGACTCTACATTATTTGTAAAAGTTTGGTCAATCAAAATTTCTAATTCCCTTTGACGAGAGTAAAGCCAACCAATTACCTTTACCAAAATGGCAGGAAATTGATGAGCAAAGAATTTTTCTAAGGTAGCTTTGGTATTTTCATCAAGCAATTCAAAAATTGTCTTTTCTTCTTTCTCTAGCGTATTGATTAAAAAATCTGAAAAAACATCAAGTAATTTTATCCCTTCCTCTGTCTCTAAGATGGCTTGCAAACGCTGCAAAATTTCTTTTACCAAATGCTGTGCTTTTTCCTCTCCTAAAATATCAATCAATCGTTTTTTCGAAATTCGCTGTGCTAGATTTGTAACCAATTCTTCGATTTCTAATTCTTCAAAGGTTTGATTAATTAAGTTTTCTATTGGTTTTTTGTGCTGTGCTTCTAAGAGTAAATGTAAATCGGCTGTCAGAAAATGCAACTCCTCTTTGATATTTTTTTGTAAATCCTGATGAATAAAAAAAGAAATAGACTCATTACCAATCTCATCCATAAAATCACGCACCAATTTTTCCAAACTATTCCATTCTGAAACGCCAGTAATTAATTCGCTTACAATACTTTTACTTACACTTTTCCATTGCTCATTAGAAATCGCATCCCCTAAAGTAGTTTCTTTTGAAAGATGAAGTAAAAAGGGTTCTATTGTTTGTGGCAAATTACTCTTTGCTTGCTCTCTAACTGCGTCTGTCGTTTCCTTAAATTTTGGAATATCTTGCAGCGTAAAGTTTTCAGAAACAGAGCTTGCCAGTTTTGATTCGATATACGTCTGAACCGTTTTTTGCAATGATTTTTTGAATTCTTCATTCTCTACTTGTGGAAGCAGCGTTTTGTGGTTTAAAATATCCTTTTCTACCAGTTTGCTAATATTGATTACAAATTCGTGATGCGTTTTGAGAAAAATTCCACCCAAACCAAAACGCTTTCTAAAAAGCATCTGAATTGCCAAATCATTGGTAATATATCCTACAAATGCTCCTGTAACTGCTTTTGCTGCGTAAGTAAGTCCGACCATAAATGCTTTTTTGCTTTATTATTCTGATCTTGTCAGTAGAGATACTGACAAAGGCAAGTTTTGTTTTGTTCCTAATCTATATAAGAACTTAAAAAATGGATTTGTGTTTTTTTTATAGAAATTTAGGTAAAATAAGTTTTCTATACAAAAAATATTTCAAATATAAGTACATTTGTTTTTTCAAAAAACATAAAATAATGATTTATCAAAATACAACAGAATTACTCAATGACTTATATGAGTTTGCTTTACGAGATACTAAAAGCATTTTGAAGGTAGTAGATATTGGAGAGGTGGACGAAGAATTAGCTCAAATTATAGCCGAAAAAACAGGAATAGATGTGTTACACTTTAAGATATCAATAGATACTTTTAGTATAAAACATATAATGAAACAACATGGAAATCCTTTTACAGAAACTCAAAGAGGACAAATAGCCATTAAAAAATCTGACTTTCTTCTAATAGGAGATATTATTAGTGAAGCTGAATATATTGAAGAAGATAAACGAATATCGAAAAAGACAAATCAAATTATTCATCAATCTTTAATTTTCAGAAAAACTTATGAGATAGAACATGTGGTAATTAAAGAAATTAGACAAGTTATTAAGAAAGGAAAAGTAAATCGCATTGTTTTACAATCTATGCGAAAACATGTAAAGCCAAAGAAAAACAAATAAAATAAAAAAGGTTTCTCATAGTTTAAATAAATTAAACAGAGAAACCTAAGAAAAACCCAACGCCAAATGCTCATATAGACGATGCCCCTCGCTAAAACGTCCGAAACGTTTTGGGTTACTTCATATGTAAATATACGATTTTTTGAGAAAAATGTTTTTACCTATAAAAACAAATCATCTTTATTATTAGCTTCTATGTGTCCTTTTGTAAATTCTGTAACGTATATTTTATCTGGTTTATCATGCATTCCTATAAAGTAAACTTCTAATTTTTCTCCTAAATTGTAAATTTCATCATTTGTATAATCAGAGTAATTCTTGAAAGTTACATTTTTCATACTTGGAATTTCAAGCAAAGCAGGAAATTCTTTTTCAATATCTAAAAAAACACCAAAAGGAGCTTTTATAAAAATAGTTCCTGTGAAAACTCCATATTCTTGAAGTTCATTCCTCCTTTTATCCCAAAGAATTTGCTTTTCTTCATCAGAATAGTTTTCTACTCTTCCATAAACTTCATCGCCTAGTTTCTTGTCTATTTTCCATTCATCCATAATAATATTATTTTTATCAAAATTTACTCAAAAAAAACTCTCTACATAATTTTTTTGATTTTGTAGAGAGGTTGAACTAATTATTTACTGATTGCTAGTACTACGTTCCATATAGGTTTGTAGAATCAACACTGCACTTATTTTATCTACATTTGATTTATTACGACGATTTTTTTTGCTCATTCCTCCACTAATCATAGCATCTAAAGCAAGCGAAGAGGTAAAGCGTTCGTCTTCCAAAGCGATTGGAATGTCTGGAAATAGAGTTTCTAATTTTTTCTGAAACTTGACTACGGCTGCTGCATTACTGGAAGGTGTATTGTCTAATCTTTTTGGCATTCCTAGTACAAAAACTTCCACAGGCTCAGTTTCGATATATTTTTTGAGATATTCCAACACCTCTTTTTCGGCAACAGTTTCTAAAGCTGTAGCAATTATTTTTTCTGAATCTGTAACGGCTATTCCAACTCTTTTTTGTCCGTAATCAATGGCTAATAATCTTCCCATAGTATTTTTTTTTTGGTATTTATTCAAACTATCATTTAATTATTCTTCAAAAATACACTAAATTGAATCTATTATTATTAAAAACTCTAATTTTATTGTTAAATTTCCTCTTTAAACAACAAATTTATAATTAAATATTTGACAAAATGACAAAGTTACTATTTACAAAACTGTTTATTATTGCACTATTATTTTCCGTTTCTTCGTGTGGAACTCCTACTGATAGAGAAACTACGACACAGACCGACCCAAATATGGAAGTTCAAAAAGCTGTAAATGCTGAAGCAAACACAGACCAAGAAAATTCGGAATATGCAGAAAAACAGGAAGCTACCAATCAAGCAATTGCTTTCTATGATGCATTGAAAAACGGTATGTATGAAAATACGACTTCCATGGTTGAGCCAACGATGTACAAAGAGTTTTCAGAGGTTACTTGGTTGGAAATGTTAAAAGAACAAGCACAAACAAAAGGCGAAATAGAAAAATATTCTCTACAAACTTCTAAGTACGAAATAGTAGAAGGTACAAATAGTGGTAGAAAAGTAGAAATGATTTTTGAAATAACCCGAAAAGGTCAGAAATATATAGAGGAAATGGAATGGTACAAAACAGATGGAGAGCCTTTCATGCTTACAGAAATGGAATACAAAGAAATGAAAAATACAGCAGAAGATAATGATTAATTATGTTCGGTTTAAACCTATACCATTTTCAAAAATGGTATAGGTTTTTTTAATTCTAATTATTCTGCTCCAAAATAGTCATCGGAAATTCTCTTTGTAAGAGTTGGTACATTTCTTTTTCTTCTGGTGTTTTCTGTAAAGCAAAATCTATAATTTCCATCGAATTATATTTTACACCCATTTTTTTAGTGAGAAATTCGGCTTTCGCTTCATTATATCCTGCTTTTATTTTATCCAACACTTCGATATAAAAATTATAGTCGGTTTGGCGTTGGCTACTCAAAACTACAATGGCTTTTTGTGGATTTTGCGAATAATTTATATCTTTTCCATAATTCATCAAATGAGCTTTGACAAGATTTTTTATTTCTGAAACTGCTCCGTTTTCATCTGATTCGAATAATATTTTGTTATCTGAATTAATGGCTATTCTCAAAACATCTCTATCCAAAGCTGGAGTAGGTAATGTTTTTTGCTCTTGCTTTGGTGGCAAAGACATATAAAGTCCTTTTTCGCTTGCTATTCGTGTACTGACCAAGAAAAAGATGAGTAATAAAAAAGCAATATCTGCCATTGAACTTGCATTTACAGTTGTTTTTTCTTTGTTGGAAATCATAGAATCAGAGTTTAAAATTATAAATATTGATAAAATATAAACTGTTTTAAATTTAATTTAGAATTAGTTTTAAAACCTTGCTTTATTTTTGAATCCCTTTTTATAGGATTAGTAACAACTGATTTTGAAAAAATTTATGAATAACAAAGACCAGTAAATAACGCAATCTCTAAAAAATACGTTTAAAAATTAAATCCGTAGTTTTACTACACCAAAAAAATTCTACCTATTCTATACAAAAAGAGAAAATTATGAAAAGCAATATAAAAAGTTTATGGATTTGTGTTTTATTTTCGTTTATAGCTTCTTTTATATCAAATTATACTTTTGCTCAAACTACAAACCAAGTCAGTAATGCTACTTCTGTTTCAGATAAACCTTTTGTAGATTATAAACCTATCTATAAAAAATGGCAGAGTAATTATATCTTAGATAAAATAGATTATACAAAAGACCGAACAATTTTTCATTTTCGTTATGTTTCTCATTACGAAGAAGGTACAGCAACGTATTATGGACCTGGAGAAGATTTAGCTTGGTTTCTTAAAAATGATGCAAATTCTTCACAGGTTTTCCAGATGATAGAAATAAAAAATATTGCTCGTAATGGAAAAGTTGAGATTCCTGTATTAAAAACCAAAAATCCAGTACAACTTATTACACATAAAAATGACGTTTTTACGTGTGAAGTACATTTTGAAAGGCTTCCCAATAATGTAAAAGTAGCTGACTTTATAGAAGGGGTTGGTGCAGAACTAAAAACCAATCATTTTAATTGTCTTGATGTACAAATGAAAACATTTGATAGTAAAGAATTGGGTTCACAACAAGACATGATAGAAAATATTACTGATTTTCAGAAGCAAGAAGGCGTTACAAATAATCCGATTCCAGAAATAGAAGAAACTGTAATAGATGAGCCAGAAATAGATGAAAGAATAGGAGAAGAGCAAAAAGTAGATGGCGTTTTTGCACAACGTTTTTTAGAACTTACCAATGAAATACGTACAAAAGGCTGTCATTGTGGAGGAGGTTATTTTCCTCCTGTTCCAGAGGTAGAGTGGAGCGATACAGTGGCTTATGCTACAAAAGAATTAGTAGTAAATCTTTGGAAGACAAAAGGTATGACTACTGATATTGGTGGAAAAAATACTATTCAACGTCTTTCAGAGGTAGGAATAAAAACAGAAAGAGCTTATGAGAATATGTCGTATAGTTTTACAGAAATAGAACAGGCTTTTCGTGGTTGGAAACTTACTCCTCCACATTGTAAACGTATGATGGATGCACGAATAAAGCGAATTGGAGCAGCTAGAATGGAAAAATATTGGTCAATGATTTTGATTTATTAGTAAAAAAATAAACCTTTTACAAACTTGAATACACACAAAATAAATTCTTATTCTCACTCAGATTTTTTGAATGAAAGACGTCAAGATCCAATTACAGGGGATTTGATTGTAGAAGGTGATGAGATTGTTTTTTGTAATGAATGCAAATCTGCTTTTCTAAAAAGTTCGTGGGAATATTTGAATGAAGCTCACTGTAATCAGAACAGAAGTTTAGCTATTTTTCCTATAAAGAAAATACTCAATTTAAAACCTGAAAAGCAGTATTTTGAAGCTCATCTGAATAACATTTCAGATTGGAAGGCGTTTGATACACAAATCACAACCTTGCCTTGGGTGCTTTCTAGTTTGGAGGTGAGTGAAAATGAAGAAGAAAAGAAGGATATTTCTTATACACCAGTTATACTTTTAGTCTTAACTTTGATAATATTTTTGATAAGTGTAGTTATGAATTCGTATTATTACTTTTTTGCAATACTCGGTAGTATTCCACTGTTCTTACTTACAAAGAAAATTACAAATTCACTTATTAATAATAAACTAGATAAAAATGCGACAAGTAAAAAACCAGTAATAAGTATAGAAAAAGAACAAATCATTGTTTTTATGCCTTATAAAGAACAGAAGGTAACTCTAGCAAAGTATAAAGTAGAAGAAATTGAGCTTCTTCCAAAGGAAAACGATAATTACGAATTACGAGTTTCATACAAAGAAGGAACAATATTTTTTTCAATGAACCTAAATCAAAAATCACTTAGTAGTTTAATAGAAACGCTTTATAATTGGTCAGATACAGTAAGGATAGATTTGAAAAAAGTATCTCTTGGTAGAGATTTGGAAGTAAATTATTTATATGCTTATTCAAATGAGAATCCGAATTTACTTTTGCCTTAATGTTTTTTAGAAAAGAATTTTCAGAATTAGTCTATTAAATAAAATGAAAAATTCTTTAGTAGCTTTATAATTTCTGTATTTTAATGATTCTCTAAAATGATACAAAACGGAAATTAATAATGATTTGTATTCTTCTTTATTCTGACACAACTTAAATGCTTTTTGACATACTTTGAAAGTAGAATAAAGATGAGGATTATTTTTTTTCTTAAAGGTAGAAGAATGTGAATGATTTGTTTTTCTATAAAAAGTCAAACTTTCATTTAGAAAAACATATTTCCAATTCCTAGAACTCCTTACCCAGAAATCATAATCCTCATAGGAAAGTAACTCATCATACCCCCTCAACTCTTCCAAAACCTCTCTTTTAATAAGCATTGTAGGTGAGCAAATCATTCCTCCAGCTTTTATGAGTTCTTTAAAAATAAAACCTTCTTTTGGTAATTTTTTATACCAATCAAAGTAATAATTACCCAATTTGTTATTTTCTTCACTAATTAAGATAGCATTTGTAAAACAAACCCCCGTTTCTTTATCAGCTTTTTCTAAGGCTTTTACTTGCTTTTCTAATTTATCAACTACAAACTTATCATCGGCTGCTAAATCTATTATATATTTTCCTTTCGAAACTCTGAGACCTTCATTGAAAGCTGCACAATTTCCTTTATTTTTCTCTAAATGAATAGTTTTAATGGTGTGAGAATGTATAGTTTTTTCTTGATAAAAATCATTTACTATTGTTTCTATAATTTCTTTACTAGTATCTGTACTAGCGTCATTTACAATAATCAATTCCCAGTTTTCGTAAGTTTGGGCGAAAACAGAATGTAACGCCTCTTCAATAAATTTTTCGTGATTATAACATAAGCAGATAATTGAAACCATTTTTAATAAAATTGACAGGACTGATAGAATAATAATATCTAATATAGCAAAAAACCTATTCTTACTTAAAAGAATAGGTCTTTTGATTTATAAAATTAGATTGAAATCAAGAATTACAATTGTTTGCTCTCGTTATCATCGTCTAAATCTGTTGTATTTTCATCTACTTTAGGAACAATAGGAGCTTGTGACTCTTTTTGAATTCTAATTCCTTCTTCTTTCTGTTGCGTTTCAAGTGAAGCTAATTTCTGCTCAAAAGGCAAGTTAGATTCAGTAGTTTCAGAATACGGAACATACTGAGGAATAAAATCTTCTTTTGCACCTGGCTTACTGTAATCATAAGGCCAACGGAATACGTGTGGAATTGCTCCTACCCAGTTACCATGCTTAGGAAAACGAGGAGTCAACCATTCCAATGTATTTGATTTCCAAGGATTTGCAGGAGCCAAACGACCTTTAAACATAGAGTAAACGAAATTGAAAACGAATACAAATTGTGCAAGGAAAGTCAAAATAGCTGCCGTACTAATAAACATATTCAAATCTGTAAACAAACCAAAAGGCTCAAATGCAGTATGAGAATAATAACGACGAGGGAAACCAGCTACACCGATAAAGTGCATTGGGAAAAATATCGCATATACCCCGATAAATGTTGCCCAAAAGTGGAAATAACCCATTTTAGCGTCCATCATACGACCAAACATCTTTGGGAACCAGTGATAAATACCAGCAAGCATACCAAAGAAAGAAGCCGAACCCATTACCAAGTGAAAGTGAGCTACTACAAAATAAGTATCGTGTAATTGAATATCAATCGCTGCACTAGCTAGGTGAATACCTGTAAGTCCACCAACAATAAAGAGAGAAACCAAACCAATAGAGAAAAGCATAGCTGGTGTAAATACCAAATTACCTTTCCAAAGTGTAGTAATATAGTTAAATGCTTTTACTGCCGAAGGGACTGCAATAATAAGTGTCAAGAACATAAAGATAGTTCCCAAGAAAGGATCCATGCCTGTTACAAACATATGGTGAGCCCAAACAATAAACGAAAGAACTGCAATACCAATAATAGACAAAATCATTGCATGATAACCAAAAATAGGTTTTCTTGAATTTGTAGCAATTACTTCTGATGAAATCCCTAGAGCAGGCAAAAGTACAATATATACTTCTGGGTGTCCTAAAAACCAAAATAAATGTTGAAACAAAATTGCACTACCACCTTGGTTTGGAAGAGCCTCACCACCAATATAAATATCAGACAGGAAGAAACTTGTACCAAAACTACGATCAAAAATCAAAAGTAATGCTGCTGAGAACAAAACAGGAAATGATAAAAGACCAATAATAGCAGTAATAAAGAATGCCCAAATAGTAAGTGGCATACGATTAAATGACATACCACGAGTACGCAAATTGATTACCGTAGAAATATAATTGATACCCCCCAAAAGAGTTGAGATGATAAATAATGCCATACTACCTAACCAAAGCGTCATGCCTAATCCAGAACCAGGCATAGCTTGTGGTAATGCACTAAGTGGCGGATAAATTACCCAACCTCCAGATGCAGGACCTGTTTCTATGAATAATGAATAAAACATGATTATACCTGCCGCTGCGAAGAACCAGTAAGAAAGCATATTCATAAAACCAGAAGCCATATCTCTAGCTCCAATTTGCAGAGGAATAAGGTAATTACTAAAAGTTCCACTAAGACCTGCAGTAAGTACAAAGAATACCATTATAGTACCATGCATAGTTACGAGTGCTAGATAAAATTCTTTGTCTAATTTTCCGCTAGCATCAATCCATTTTCCCAAAATAGGTTTTAGGAAAGCTAAATCTGCGTCAGGAAAACCGAGTTGCAGACGAAATATTACCGACATACCTACTCCTATAAAAGCCCAAAATATTGCTGTAAACAAAAATTGCTTACCAATTACTTTGTGGTCAGTTGAAAAGATATAGTTTGTCCAAAAATTTCCGTGATGCTCATGGTCGTCATGATGTTCTTCCTCATGGATAAATCCGTGATTATCAACGTCATAATGTAGCTCTTGAACATCTTGTCCGCTTGCTTGATGTGTTGTATCAGCCATAATTATTTGCGGTATTTATTGTAAAATAGATGTATTAAAATTTATTTTTTTTTCTAATGTGTCCTGAATAGTATATTACTGTTTCTCTTATAACGATTACTTGCTGTTATCAAAATTGTTTACTTCGCAGCAAGATTAACAGGAATATTTTTTATTCCCTGCTCCTTTAAATAATCTACATTCTTAGCAGCCCAAGCTTCTTCAGAGTCATACCACTTCTTAAACTCATCAGCTTCTAAAACAGAAACTTTCATAAGCATTGCAAAATGGCTTCCTCCACAAATTTCAGTACATGCTAATTTGTATTCAAAAGCTTCAGCATTTGGATCGCCTTTTTCCCTTAATTCTACTTTTACTTCGTCTGCAGTTTTTGTTGGGGTAAACCAAAACTGTGTTGGCATTCCAGGTACTGCATCCATTTTTACTCTAAAATGAGGTAAAAATACACTATGCAATACATCACGAGAGCGGATTTTCAGAAGAACAGGACGACCTTTAGGAAGACGCAATTCATTATACATAAAATCATCATAATTAGACTCATCAGCTTCAAAATCCATTCCCATAGAATTTGTACCATCTGTCTTCATATAATTGAATTTACCAATTTTTTCATCTTTTCCTCCGTAGCGAATTTGCCAGTTAAACTGTTTTCCCATTACCTCAATAGCTAAAGCATCTTCAGGAGCAGGGTCAGTAATATCAGACCAAACTGTCCAACCTGTTACAACTAAAGCAGTCAAAACTATAGCAGGAACAATAGTCCAAGCAATTTCTAATTGATTATTGTGAGGAATAAATGTTGCTCTTTTATGTTCTTGATAACGATACATGTACGGAAAAAAGAACAATAATATATGTGTTATTATGAATACAAAGAATACAACAGCTGTAGTAAGCCAGAATAAAAAATCAATTTCTATTCCGTGTATAGATGATGACTCTGGTAAAATATATTTCACTTTTTCAGAAAAGCCATAAGCAAAAATAGAAGCAAAAAGCACAAAAAAGAATACAATAAATAAAATTGCATTTACTTTATTCAACATTCCTACTCTACTATCTCTAGCAGTTGGTTCTTTCACATCTTTTGCCACACGCACAAGCATGAAGACACGATAGATAAGAGCCATTAAGACGAGGAACAGAACGCCTACGAGAGCAATAATTAATCCGTTCATTGGTATAGTTCAGTTAAAAGTTTTATTAAAATTTTTGTATAATTCTTATACTATATAGTTATTATAGACTGTTAATGAAAATGTTTTGTTAAAATTTCTTATCTCTTTTTTTTGGTAAAAATTTGTCTAAAATTAAACAGATAATTATATTTTAAAATCATTCTTCAAACTTAATAGCATATAAAATTGTGTGTCACTTTTATTAATAAGCATTTTGTACTATAAAAAGGTTTTCAAAACTTTCAATTATTTTTGAAAGTTCTTCTTATCCTCATATATAGCTTTATTTCTTATATATTAGGTACAAAAATAAGGTTTTTAAACCAATTTAAAAACCTTATTTTAGTTTAATTCTTACTTCAATTCAATTTATTTTGAATTTTTTATTTGCTCCTATTTCTTTGGTCTAAGTCTCGTGATAATAAGACTCTTCCAATAATGGATGATTTTTAGCAACTAGCGGAGCTTTAGCTAAAGACAATCCTACTAGATATGCAAATACACCAACAAATACAAATGGAAGACCTAATTCTAAAAACCCAAATGAACCGTGTTCACGAAGTGTACCAGGAGTAATCATTTGATAAAAATCAAACCAATGTCCGATAATTACAGCAATACAGATTACTTTTAGAATAGTCATTTTGCGTTTTGCATTACGAGTCATAAGTCCAAAGAATGGAATAATGAAATTTACAAGTAATATTATAAAGATATATTTCTTATAGATTGGACTAGACAGACGCTCTACAAAATAAGCTGTTTCTTCAGGAATATTTGCGTAGAAAATAAGTAAAAATTGGCTAAACCAAATGTATGACCAAAAAATACTGAATGCAAATACAAATTTACCTAAATCGTGCAAATGATTTTCATTAATAAATTTCAAGTAACCTGCTTCTCTAAGCATTACAACCGTAAGTGTAATAGCAGCAATACCAGCTACCCACCAACTTGCAAAGTGATACCAGCCAAACATAGTACTAAACCAGTGAGTATCAATTGAAAGTGTCCACCACCAAGAACAAACCGAAGAAGTAATACCAAAAAATACTACAAAGGCAGCAGATAATTTTACCATATTACGGTAATATTTTCTAGCTTGTACCTTGTCTGTTGCTCTGTCTTCTGCTAATGAGTTTTTGCGAGTAAACCAATGAAAAGCAAACCAACCACCAATAATAACTGCTGAACCTATTAGAAAGAAAGGAATATTCAGAAATGCTTGTTTTCCTGCAATGATAGAATCATATTCAGGCGTAGCAAGTGCGTAAAGTTGTCCGTCTGTCCAGTGAAATATCTCGTGATAACCCCACCAAAATGTTAAGCCTAATAGTAATCCTCCTAATGGAAGAAATGAGCCAAATGCTTCTGGAACACGTTTGAATCCTGCTGACCAACCTGCCATAGAGATATATTGGATAGCTACCCAAAAAACTCCTACTACAGACAGACCAACAAAGAAAATAATATTAATCCAAAGATTTACTTTTACTCGTTTTGTCCAGTGATAAGCAGCATGTCCACCTGCTTCACCATGTTCTGCATCAGCAAGCTCTTCGTGTACACCTTCTTTACCAGAGGTACCAACTGTTGTAGGTAAGTCTTGCAAAGAGGAAACTTCATTTCCAGTGATTTTGAGAGAAGACTGTTCTCCTTCTTTAAGTTCATGGTTTTCTATTGCATCTCCATGCTCTTCATGATGTCCTGTATCGAACGCCATAAAAAGAATACCGATTACAGAAAGCACTACGCCTATTCCTGTAATGATAAATATAGTTAGCTTTGCTTTTGCTGAGAAGATAAACTGTTCGTTTATTGCTTCTCTATCAAAATGATGATCTTTGTGTGCAGCCATTGCGATTGATAAAGTTTATATATATATAGTCTGCGAAATAATTTCTAAAGACAGTTAAGTAATTTTCTTTTTAATATTTTACCAAAAACGAATACTTTATTAATGTTAAACGACAAATTATTAATAAACAAATCGTAATTTTTAATTCGTAATTCGTAATTTAATTTAAGGTTTTCCTTGTTGTAATTCTTGCACATAACGTACTACTTTCCAACGCTCTTCTGGATTAAGCTGAACTTTTACAGGCCACATACGACCTTTTCCATACGTAATTACATGGAAAATCCAACCTTCATTCAATGTTTTATAACGACCTGCTGTATAATTTGGAACTCCATTATAAACTGCTGCCACTTTTCCATTTCCTTCTCCTGCTGCTCCATGACAAGCTGAACAGTAACTCAAATATAGCTCTTTTCCCTCTGCTAATGCTTGTTCATTATCTTTAGGTAATGGATTCATCCATGTTTTGGAGGCAAGTTCTACACTATCTCTGTGCATTTCATAAAACATCGAGCTACCTCTTAATTCCTCAGTTTTGTAGGTCTGACGCTTTACAGTCCCCACAGGAGGCATAAGCATGTTAGTAACCTTTTTTCTTAGTTCAGGATTTTCTGCCAACTCTTCTTTGGTGTAGTATCCATAAATAGATGCTGGAGAAGTATTGAAATAATCATCAAAAATAGAATACCAATGGTTTTCATTTTCAATGACTTGACTAAGAGGTTCGTAAGGAACAGAATGATACATTTGAGGTGCATATTCCACTCCTGGATAATTTTCTTCTGCTCCACAGCTTGTTAAAAGAGTCATTATAGCAACTCCCAAAACAGCATATAAAGTAGAATTTGTAAATATAGTATATAGCTTCATTGCTTTTATTTTTTACACTGAATTAATCTGTATAATCAGTAATTAATTTAATAACTAATAGAGAATAGATTATTTAGGACGGCTAGTAGAACGTACACCGTGCTTGAATAAATCTCCCAAATACTTGAAGAAAGAGGGATTATTTTCTTCTTCTGTAAAATCCTTACGATTTACTTCTTCTGCTCCTGTTTGTTCAAAAACAGTTTTCAGTTCTGCTTCTGACATACTGTTTTTTGCTAAGTCAATAGCTACAATATGCTTGTCGTCTGTACTACGACGGTCAAATATACGAGGAACTTTATAAGGTTTCAGATCTTGAGAAACCAAAAATGAACCTACCATTCCGAAGGCAGAAAGAAGAACAGTCATTTCAAAAGTTACAGGAACAAAATCAGGAATAGCAATAATAGGCTTTCCACCAATAATCATTGGCCAGCTAAGTCCCATCATTCCCACCTGCATCGTAATTGCAAGTGTAGTTCCTAATGCTCCAAACATAAATGCTGCTTTTGGAAGCCAAGAATGTCCGTAACCTAAATTCTTTTCCAATCCATGAACTGGATATGGATTAAATACTTCATAGATAGAAATTCCTTTTTCACGAATATGGTCTATTGCGTGCTTTAAGTCATCTTCATCACTATATACTCCTAATATATAGTGTTTATCTACTTCCATTGTGCTTGATATATTTGCCATAATTATATTTGTATCTGATTCTCTTTTTGTTGTAGGATTAAATGATAATTAAAACTAAACAACATTGTGAGGATCTTTAATGGTATCTCTATTTTTGTAAACATGTTGATTTGATGATTTTAATACAGCTTTTACTTCTGCCATATTTATCACAGGGAAAAATTTAGCAAACAAAAAGAAAAGTGTAAAGAACAATCCAAAAGTAAATACATAACACATTACATCCCAAGCAGTAGGACTAAAATAAGCCCAAGAAGAAGGAAGGTAATCATTGTGAAGCGAAGTAACAATAATTACAAAACGCTCAAACCACATTCCGATATTTACAATAATAGACATGATAAAAGTAAGAACGATACTTGTACGTACTTTCTTAAACCAGAATACTTGTGGAGAAATTACATTGCAACTCATCATTGCCCAATACGCCCACCAATAATCTCCTGTTGCACGGTTTAGGAAACAGTATTGCTCATAAGGAACACCTGAATACCAAGCCATAAATAATTCTGTAATATAAGCAATACCTACGATTGAACCCGTTACCATAATGATAATGTTCATAAGTTCAATATGCTCCAAAGTAATATAATGCTCTAATTTGTACACCTTACGAGTAATAATCATAAGTGTAAGTACCATTGCAAAACCAGAGAAAATTGCTCCAGCAACAAAGTAAGGAGGAAAAATAGTGGTATGCCATCCTGGAATTACCGAAGTTGCAAAGTCCATACTTACAATCGTATGAACTGAAAGTACAAGAGGTGTAGAAAGACCTGCTAAAATTAATGATAAAGATTCGTAATGAACCCAAGCTCTTGCCGTTCCTACCCAACCAAGACTAAGTGCACCATAGAAAATACGACCAAAACGAGTAACAGCACGATCACGAATGGTAGCAAAATCGGGTACAAGTCCCATAAACCAGAAAACAAGTGATACAGAGAAATACGTTGAGATGGCAAAAACGTCCCAAAGAAGTGGAGAGTTAAAGTTTACCCAAAGAGAGCCAAACGTATTTGGTAAAGGTAATACCCAATAAGCACCCAACCAAGGACGACCCATATGAACAATAGGCCAAACGGCTGCACAAATAACGGCAAAAATTGTCATTGCTTCTGCGGCACGATTAATAGCTGTACGCCATTTTTGACGGAAAAGTAAAAGTACGGCAGAAATAAGTGTTCCTGCGTGTCCAATACCTACCCACCAAACAAAGTTGGTAATATCCCAAGCCCATTGTACAGTTTTATTCAAACCCCAACGACCGATACCACTCCAAAGTAAGTCTCCTAAAAATACTCCTCCTGCTGCAAGTAAAAGTAAAGAAAAACCGAAAGCAGCCCACCACAATGGAGCTGGATTGTCTTCTACTCTTCCTGCAATATCCTTTGTAATATCGTGATAGGTTTTATCACCAGTTACTAAGGGTTCTCGTACATCTGATATTATTTGCATGATGATGTAATAATGTTGTGATTATTATCTAATTAATTTCTTACAATTTGTATTTTCTAAAAACTCTAAAAAACACAAGTTAATTTTTATATAGTTGTAAAAAATAAGATTTATAATTATTTTAAATTAGAATTTATCTAAATCAAGATTTAATTACAAATCTTACTTATTTTTTATTTTTATGATTGTGCAGCGTCCAACATGTCCTCAGCCGTCTGAGGGTTTATACCAACAGGGACCATTTGTTCTTCTTGATTACGAATCTTAGTTAAGTACCAAACATTCGGACGAGTATTAATCTCATGAAGAACATTATAGGCACGTTTGTCTAACTCTGGTTCTAATAGTTTAACAATTTCGCTGTTTCTATCATTCAAATCTCCAAAAGTGATTGCACTTGTAGGACATGCACTAGCACAAGCAGTAACTACTTCGCCATCACGTACCTTACGACTTTCACGTTTTGCAGCAAGTTTTCCTTCTTGAATACGCTGAACACAAAGTGAACATTTTTCCATTACACCACGAGAACGAACGGTAACATCAGGATTCAATACCATTTTACCAAGAGCATTATTTGTATTATAATCAAATTCGTTATTGTCATGATACTTAAACCAGTTGAAACGACGAACTTTGTAAGGACAGTTATTAGCACAATATTTTGTACCTACACAACGGTTATATGTCATTTGATTAAGACCTTCTGAACTGTGAGTAGTTGCAGCAACTGGACAAACTGTTTCACAAGGTGCATTGTTACAATGCTGACACATCATAGGTTGAAATACAACTTCTGGATTTTCAGAGACTTCTTTCAACTTCTCATAATCAGACATAGCAGGAGATGTGTTCGGTGCTAACTTCATTGAAGCTGTATAATAACGGTCGATACGCATCCAGTGCATTTCACGACGATTTTCTACTTCCGTTTTTCCAACAACAGGAACGTTGTTTTCCATACTACAAGCTACCAAACAAGCCGAACAACCTGTACACGTATTCAAATCGATAACCATTCCCCAATGGTGGTTATTGTATTCAAATGTATCTGCTGCATAGTCATCACGCTCACGCTGACGAACTAACCAGTTATCTTCTGTTCCAGGTTTTGCAGTTTCTTTTTTATCAAATTTGGAAATCTCATCTTGCTCCGAGCCGTAGCCATCACTATCAATATCCCAAATAGAAATATCAGTAGGTTCTACTCTTTTACCGTCCATCGTAATTTTAGGATCGTACTTTTTAGCTAATAGACCATCAATATCTTGATAATCTTTCAGAATAGCTTCTTGTATAATCGTTTCACGACCTAAATAAGTCTGGTGTGTTTGAGTACGAGCAATTTTTTCTGTTTCTCCTGCTGCTTCAATAGTTACACCTTTTGTGCGTGTATATTGAACAAACCCATCAAGCATAGAAAGCATTTTATAGGCATTTGCTCCTCTTGCTTCTGCCGCTACTTTTCCTGCTCCGATAGTAAACTCTCCAAATTGCTGATCATCATCTTCTTCTTCCTTTAGTTTTTGATGACCATAACCTAAAGAAATTGCAATTGTATTTGTTGGCATACCAGGTTGAATAATTACAGGGAGTAAGTATTCTAATCCATCAACTGTAACTTTTGCTTGAGAAGTTTTTACTTCAACCGTTTCAAAACCAAGCTCCTTTGCTTTGAGCATAGAAACAAGAACAGCATGTCCCCAAGTCAATTTTGTAATTGGATCTGGCGTTTCTTGTATCCAAGGATTATTTGCCATTGAACCCGTTCCCATTACAGGGGAAGGATAAACTACTAATTCTACTTCATTTCCTTCGTAAGGAACAGTAGTTTTATAGTTTTTGGTAATATTAGCATTTACACTAGACCAATCAGCCTCTGCATAAATTAGTTCTTTTTGATTATCTTCTTTTAAATTTATTTCTTCTTGATTGTCTTGCTCTACAACAGTACCCAAAACAATTTCTTCTGCCGTAACTGTATCAGCATCAACTACAAAATCTGTTTTTGAAAAGTCTGTTTTTAGAGCAGCTAAAGTATCGCCTTGGTTTTGAGTGGCTTCATTTGTTATTGAAGCAGTTCCTAGAGCCGATGACTTCATTCTACGAGTATAAACCCCATCATGAAGCACTTTTTTCCAAAAGTTATCAAAGTTCATACCTTTCATAGAAAGACCTTTGTTTTGCCAACTTTTACGAAGATATGTATAATAATCACCCTCCATTCCTGCCCAAGTCATTAAGCTGTCTTGAAACTGACGAGTATCAAAAATTGGATTAATGGTAGGTTGAATAAGACTTAAATGTCCTGCTTTTGGTTCTGCATCATTCCAAGATTCTAAATAGTGACGGTCTGGAGTTAGATACGTACAAAATTTAGCTGTTGCATCAATTCTGTCAGAAGTAGAAACAGACAACTTAGCTTTTGGAAGTGCTGCTGCAATTCTACCTCCCATTGGGTGGTCATAAACAGGGTTACAGTTATAAAAAATTACACCTGCTCCGCTCTCCAAATCTTTTACAAATTCTGCCATTTGCTTATCATCGCCTTTACGTTGATAAGAAGGGTTTTGCATATCAATTGTAGTACCATAACTACCTAATTTTTGATTGATTGCATTTACAAGCTGCTGAATATCTGGGTCATTTGAGCCAGAAACTACAAGCACTTTTCCACCAGCAGATTTAATATCTTTGAGAAGCTGCTGATAATTTTTCTCTAAAACAGCATTTTCAAATTTGAAAGAACCACCAGCATTTCCGCCGATAGCCTTATACAAAGCTGCTACAATAGCACCTTCTTGTGAAGGAGAAATCGGCAAACGATAATCTGCAGAAGCACCTGTATTTGTATAAACTGATTCAATTTGATAATGGCGAGACATTGTTTTTTTCTTATCCGAAATTCTACGTGTCTTGGCGTATTGTACTGAATGTTCAACTTGTGAAAGCCAATAACCTAAAAAGTCAGCGTTTATAGAAACAATAAGCTCTGCTTTGTCAAAATTATAAGAAGGAACTACTTTTCTACCAAAACTACGGTAATTCGCCTCCATCATACCAGAAACAGAAACAGGATCATAAGATACATGTTTTGCTCCCGTTTTAGCACAAAATTCATTTATAAGTTTTTGAGTAGTCGGGCTTACAACCGTCTGACTAACCAAACGAAGATTAGAACCAGTAGAAGAAATTTTTGACGAAATTTCATTATCAATTGTTTTCCAATCTACCTTTACTTTATCTTTTAGTGGGTGTTTTGCTTTTTCGTTATCATATAATCCTAAAACAGAAGCACTAATACGAGCATTTACTTTTCCTTGTGAAAGAGGAGAAAAGGCGTTTCCGTCTGCAAAAATAGGACGACCTTCACGAGTTTTGATTACTACTGGACTAGCCTCACCACCATCTACAAAAGTAGAAGCGTAGTAATTTGGAATAGTGGGAATAACTTCTTCTGGTGCAGTAAGATATGGGATAGCATGTTTGACAGGAGCTTCACATGCAGTCAAAGAAACTGCTGCTACACTAAATCCCATCACTTTCAAGAAATCACGACGAGAGCTTTTCGTTACGTCGTCTTCCTCTTCTGTATTATCACCAAAGGTATCTTTTATTTTAAGATCCTTTGGAAATTCTTTTTCAGCGTTTTGGATAAATTCAGGCTCGTTCTTTAATTGTTCGATGCCTTTCCAATATATGCGTTCACTTAATTTCATTTTATTAGGTTTAAGTAGTTGAGCGTTAGTGGTTTAATAGTGACATTTAGAACATTCAAGCCCACCAATATCTTCAACTTTTAATGGTTCTTTTGAAGTAGAATTATGCAACTTAATAAGATTATCGTAATAATCATTTCCTTTTGCATTTACATCCCACTCACGATGACAATTGATACACCAACCCATGGTAAGTAGTGAAACTTGTTGTACTACTTCCATTTCTTTTATATTGCCATGACACGTTTCACATTCAATACCACCTACTTTTACGTGTTGGGAGTGATTGAAGTAAGAAAGGTCTGGTAGATTATGAATACGAACCCATTGAATAGGTTCATTATTTTCGATAGCGTTATAGATTTTTTGAATTTCTGGAGAACCACGACGAATCTCGCCATGACAATTCATACAAACGTTTGCAGAAGGAATAACAGCAGATTTACCTTTTTCTACTCCTGAATGACAGAATTTACAATCAATTTCGTAAAATCCTGCATGTAATTTGTGAGAGAATGCAATAGGTTGAGTAGGAGCATATCCTTGCTGAACACCGATTGTCCAAAGTCCTGCAAAAAGTTCTTTTGCTCCAACAGCTACCAGTACGAATAATACGACACCAACAAATCCAGGGCTGGTAAAGAAGGCTTTAAAATTAAAAAGTGGTTGAGTAACTACTATATTTTCGTCCTCTTCTAACTTTTCTCTTTGTAAATAACCAGAAAGAACTGATGTAAGAACAACTAATACTAAAGCTACTACTAATAATATAGCAATAAGAGAAATTACAATTCCTAATAAAAGACCAGAATTTGCAGTTCCACCAGCTTCACCGCCTGCAACAGCACCTCCACCACCTGCAACAGCAGTAGTAGCAGAAGGAACAGGAACAGTATTTATGTAATCTAATATAGAAGCAACTTGATCATCAGAGAAAAAATCATGATTTGGCATCATTTGACCGTACTCTTTATACAAGTCGGCTGCATATTGATTTCCTCCAGTAATTACTTTTTCTGGATATTTAATAAAATTAATGATTGCTGCACGACTTTCCCAACGAGATTCTGCTCCAGCTAAAGCAGGACCGACCACTTTTTTGTGGACAGCATGACATTGCTGACAATTTCCCTCGAAAAGCTCTTTTCCTTGTGCTATTGCTTCTGGACTTGCTCCTCCAGCAGTAGCATCAGCCACAGTAGCATCAGGAGTTGTGGTAGCACCATCACCATCAGTAGGCGTTGTTTGTGCTGTTGTGTCTTGTTGAGCATAAGCACACTGTATTGAAAGTGTAGTTATGGTAGAGAAGACTAAAAGCATCAAAGCAAAACCAAAAGCACTTCCTTTTACATTTCTTTTAAGGCTTCGTCTGAATGACCGAAGTTTGTTTTCCTTGTCAGAATATGACTTTTGTATTAGTAGTTGTTTGAATAACATATTTTTTAAATAATATAGGTGGCAAGCACAAAATGATAGAGATAAATGATTTGTAAAATTCCGTATTGTCTTTTCAGTAATCAAGATTTTGGCTTATCAATTTAGCTTTTATGAGACTGTGCTGTTTTCGTTTACAAAATTAGTATGCGAATTGGTTTTTATCAATGTTTATTTCGAATTCCATCAAAATTTATTTTTCAATAAAAAAACGCAACTCATTGACTTACAGTTTATTATGGTATTTTATAAAACTTTAAAGGATAATTTAAAATGATTCTAAATAATTTTGAGTTCTTTTTTTTACTTGTTTTTATAAAAAAAGGAATTTTCAGTTCTATTTCTTCAATTCTGAAATAACTTAATTACAACCGAATTGAAGCAATTTATCAAACCTTTATTTATTGTTTTTATCCGTTATAAAATGTGTTACTATCAGAGATAGAAAAAGTTTGAATAAATTGAAAAGATTTATGTTAAATTCGTTATTTCATTTGTTTTCAATTGTAATACTTAAACAAAAGTAGTTTTTTTTGAGTAAAAATCATAATCTCAAACAAAAAATATTTGAACGAAATCCTTCTTGATTCAAAGGCAATAAAAAAAGCATAAAGTACAACCTTATGCTTTTCTTCTAAAAATATTTTTTGCACAAAACCTTATATACTATTCCAACCAACTATAGGCATAATTTGTATCTACATACTCCAAAGCTTGTTTTGTCAGATAAAGAGGACGAAATGTATCGACCATAACTGCATATTCATGAGTAGCTTTTTTACCAATACTTGCCTCATAGGTACCAGGGTGAGGACCATGAACAATACCTCCAGGATGTATAGTAAAAGACCCTCTATCAATTCCTTTTCTGCTCATAAAATCACCTTCTGCATAGAAAAGCACTTCATCAGAATCTATATTTGAATGATTGTACGGTGCAGGAATAGAATCTGGATGATAATCAAAAAGACGAGGCACAAAGGAACAAATTACAAAACCTCCCTCTGCTTGAAAGGTCTGATGAACAGGTGGCGGCTGATGAATACGTCCCGTAATTGGCTCAAAATCATAAATTGAAAGCGTATAAGGATACAAACACCCATCCCAACCCACAACGTCTAAAGGAGAGAAATCATAAACATGTTGGTGTAAAAAATTTCCTTTTTTTGTTTTTATTAATGTCTCATTTAGTTCCTTTTCTGTAACTAATTCTTGTGGTGGATGAATATCTCGTTCGCAATAGGGAGAATGTTCTAAAAGTTGTCCCATTTTATTTCTATATCAATTAACTGTTTCGATAGGTGCACTAGATTCAGTAATCATCATTCTGACTTCTATTTTATTTCCATCTTCATCTACTTCTTCATCAAATTCCATTTTATATACTGTTGTTCTTGGAATGACTACATAATCTCCTTTTTTTACTCTTAGTTTTCCTTGTGGACAATACAGATACCCATTACCATCGTGCATATAAATCACTTCGTCTTTTTCACCATTTTTATAAAAGTAATCCATTGTGTTTTTGCTTGGATTACAAATTGACAAAATACAATCATTATTGGCAAGCAAAGGAACACGAGCATCTAGAAAATCGCCTCCTGTTCTTTCGGAGAGTGAAGTCTTCAAGTGCATCGGCTGAAGTGGGTAATCTGTGAGCAATTCTGTTTTGATAGGAACTGGCTCAAGCATTTTTTTTATTCTTGTAGGTGGATTGATATGATAAAGTATTGTATAGATACCATCAAATCCACGAGAACTGACGAGCTGTTCGTGATATAGACTACCATCTTCTTGTCTAAATTGTGTATGTCTTTTGGGAGGAATTTGTCCCATTTTTTGGTAATAACTCATTTTTTAGTAGTGTTTATTATATGATTTTGTGGTTGGCTTATTTTGTTTTTTATTAAAAGTAGAACTCTGATAACTTATTTTAGTTTAGAGTTGAAACAATTAATGAGTTGCATTTATTTTTGTAATTCTTAGGTATAAGAAAGTACAATTTATTTGAAAATGGAAATTTACATAAAAATAGTGCGACATCTCTATTAGCTAGGATTTTTTTTGTGTTATCTTTGTGCGTATTTTTAAATTGCTTTTTCTAAGAAAAATTTTCTTCAAAAAAACAGAAACAAACGTTCATGTCTTCTACTTCCAATCCTAAACACAATCAACATTTGGAGAACTCTAAAGAGAATACTGAAAAAATAGCTGATGGTACTTCCAATGAAAAAGAAGTTTTCAAGACCCTTAATACAAATAAGATTTATATTCCTGTTTTAATTGGTCTAGGTGTTGCTATTTATTTTTTCTTAGAGAAAGTGGATATTCCTATTTTTGTGGAAGCATTAGGAAGGTCAAATTGGATTTGGTTTTTTGCTGCCTTAGTTATGCTTTTAGCTAGAGATGTGGGCTATGTCTATCGGATTCGAATGATTAGTGATAATGAACTTTCTTGGCAATCTAGTATTTATATTATTTTGTTGTGGGAGTTTGCTTCTGCTGTTACGCCTTCTGTGGTTGGTGGAACGGCTGTCGCTATTTTTATATTAAATAGAGAAGGATTGTCTTTTGGGAAGTCAATGGCGTATGTTATGATGACGGCATTATTAGACAATTTATTTTTTATTCTTTTTTCTCCTCTGGCTATCTTTATTTCTAGTTCGTTTGACTTTGCTGTTTTCCCTCTTATTTCAGCCGACATGTTTAATGAATTTGTGCAAAAACAGGGTTTGAAAGGAGCTTTTTATGTGAGCTATGGTCTGACAGTTATTTACGCTTTGTTTTTTGTTTATGGTTTGTTTATAAATCCTCGTGGTTTTAAGTGGCTATTAATAAGAGCAACTTCAATTCGCTTTTTGAGACGATTTAGAAAAGGTGCTATTACTACAGGAAACGAAATGATAATTGCTGCCAAAGCATTGCGTGGAAGTGGAGTTTCTCTTTGGGTAAAAGCAATTTTTCTCACTTTCTTTATATGGATAGCTCGTTATTTGATGCTAAACTGCCTCATTTCTGCTTTTACGCCTCTTGCTGCTGTGGATCATCTTTTTGTATTTTCTCGTCAGATTGCAATGTGGATTGTTATGTTACTTTCTCCAACTCCTGGTAGTAGCGGAACAGCAGAAGCTGTTTTTTGTCTGTTTTATGCAGAATATTTGAGAACCGAATTTTGTGCTGCTGTAGGAATTTTATGGCGACTTTTCTATTATTATCCTTATCTTTTTATTGGTGCGTTAATTTTGCCTCGTTGGTTGATACGAGTAAACAAGAAAAGGAAGGAAAAAAAATAAACCTCAAAAAACCTTTATTTCTTATGTATCAGAAATAAAGGTTTTGCTTTTTTATTTAGCTTTGATTACTAAAATGTAGAACTCAATTATTATTCCCTTCTACCTTTTCTATTTTCACCACGTTTTGCTTTTCGATCTGTTTTAATTTCTTGATAATTAGCAAATTGCTCATCTGAAAGAATAGATTTCAATTCAGTTTCGAAGGCTGTTTTCAGTTTCTCTACTTCTGTCTTATCTATTCTTTCTTCTCCTGCTGCTTCTTTTAGAGCTTTCATTTTAGTCATGCGAGTTATCAAAGCAGTCTTTACCTTTGCAGTTTGTGCATCATTTAAAGATAATTCTGTTTTCCATTTCTCTACCCGTTTTTCAGCTCGGCTTTCTGGGTTTTTGCGTTCTGCTTTTAATGCTTCTGCTTTTTTACGCTGTTCTGGTGTCAGAATTTTGTCCATTTCTGCTTTAAATTCTGCTCGGTTTTCTTTTCTTTGAGTATTACTTTCTTCTTTCTTTTTTTGATGAAGAGCTTTTATTTGTTCTACTTGAGCATTAGAAAGTTCTAATTCTGTTTTCATTTTTTCTAACCTTTCCTTTTTATTGTGATGATGTTTTCCTTTCTCGTGTTCTTGAGCAAAACTACTGACCAAGAAAACAAATAATAAAGCAAAAACTAAAACTGAAGATAAAATAAGTTTTTGAATATTTTTCATAATTGATTAAAATTAAATTTTGATTTAGTAAATAGATTTTAAATACTTTTATTTGTTGGTATTCGTAAGGTTAGATACAAACAAAAATCAAAGGTTTAATTTGAGGTAAACTCTTTTTATAAAACTAAAAATTCTACCAGTTTTTGAATATCATTTCACAAAAACGAGTTTATCACAATCAAAAATAGCAGCAGGAGAAATTACATTTTCATTGAGCTTATTAATAGGAATTTTATTTCCGTATCGTTCTTTCATTTTATTCTTTACAATTTCATTTTCTATATCAAAACTAGATAGCTTTTCTAATTTTCCTAATTGAATATTTAAAACTTCTTTATATATTTTCCACACCAGTTCAGAACAATAGATTTTTTCATCAGACCATTCAAAATAAAGGTCGTAATTCTTACCTAACAGATTTTTTCCTGTATCTTTCATTTTTTGTATTGCTTTGTCCGTCAAAATCTTATCAGCATCTTTCAACCGTTTAACAACAAAGTGAGAATTTTCTCCTCGTTTTATCCATTCCTTTAGAGGTGTAAATTTTACAGGCTGAACGGCTTCCAAAACTATAAAATCGTTTTCTTTGTCCGTATTAGATTTAAAAATGATTCCAACATGACTATATTTAGAATTTGTAGCCAGTTGAATGGCTTTACTTTGAGAAGAAGTGGAGGTTTGAAAAATAATATCGCCTTCCTTTATAATTGATGCATCTTTTGAAGTTTGTTCTGTAACCTGTTTTTCATTTGCAGTTTTTTGCTCTTCATAATTACAAGAAACAAGTGAAAAAAATAAAATAATGAAGTGAAAAATGAAGTGAAAATAGTGTGAAAAAATCATTTTGTTGTTTTGGTAAAAATTATTTGAGAATAAATTAAGCGTACATAAAAAACTTGCATAAGAATTTTTAGTTAAAAAGGCTAAAATACAATTTTTTGTTTTATATTCGCTTTATTAAAAGTAAACAGTGATTAGCGAGTTGGTACATTATAAAATAGATATGAGAAATAGGGAATACAATTATTATAAAATATACTTAAGACTATTTTTAGTAGTTCTTATCTGCATTCCTATTTTTTTGGTAAAAGCTCAAAACAACACTTCTAAAGTAGTTCAGGGTGATTCTTTAAAGACAATATGGATCTCCTCTCAACAAGAAAAAATAATTATTTCTGGTTCTTCTCAAATTGCTGAAGACAAAACAGGTTTTTTATCTATTCAGAAAGCCATCAAAACATTAAACTTTGAGAATTCTAGTATAGAAAAACCTAATTTTGGTTATACTTCTTCTGCCTACTGGTGTAGGTTTCAAATTCAAAACGCAGCAAATGTTGCTCAACTTCGCTGGTTAGAAGTGCAATATCCTTCAGTAGATTCTGTTTGGCTTTATGAGGTAGATAGTGCACAGAATATTGTTCAAGTTAGATTGGTAGGTGATAGAATGCCATTTAATGTGAGAGAAATAAAAGATGCTGATTTGGTTTTTATATTAAATATTGATGCTAGAAAGACCAGAACGTATTATATGCGATTTAAGACAGAAGGAACAATGACCTTTCCGTTGGTACTTTGGCAGCCTCAAGCATTTAGTGAACAGACAGCCAAAGACAGGTTTGGTTTTGGTATTTATTATGGAATTATTGTCGTGATGGTGTTCTATAATTTATTTATTTTCTTTTCTTTAAGAGATAGAGCCTATTTGTATTACGTACTTACCATTATTTCGATTGCACTTTTTCAGCTTGCTTTTAATGGATTGGGATTTCAGTATTTGTGGGGAGATTTTTATGCTTTTAATGATATTGCTATGCCTTTCTCAATCATTTGTTTTTCCTTTATCTCTCTGCTCTTTGCAAGGCAGTTTTTGCATCTAAGAGAACTTCTCCCTAAAATAGATAGAATAGTTTTGATTTTTGTTGCACTAATTATCATCGAACTTTTGCTAGTCTTTCTTCTTCCTTACAAAATCATGATAAAAGTAAGCTCTATTACTGGAGTAATTGCGACAAGTTTGCTTTTTTATATGGGTGTAACGAGTTATAGAAAGGGATATAAATCAGCTATCTACTTCTTGATAGCTTGGTCTTTGTTTTGGATAGGTATTTTATTAAGTATTTTTAAAGGCTTTGGTCTTGTATCTACCAATTTTATTACGACTTATGCTATACAGATTGGTTCGGCTTTAGAAGTTATTTTATTATCTCTAGGACTTGCAGACCGTATAAACACGCTAAAAAGTCAGCTTTCTCAAAAAATGATAGCCGAAAAAAATCAGAAAATAGAAAACGAAATAAGACAACGTTATTTAATAGAAACTCAAAATCAGCAATTAGAAAAACTAGTAACCGAACGAACAGCAGATTTGGAGCAAAAAACAACAGAATTACAAAGTCAAAATCAGAAAATAACAGACAGCTTGAAATATGCAAAGCGTATTCAGGAAGCAATTTTGCCTCCCAAAGAAGAACGAGACGGTATTTTGGGAAATCATTTTGTGTTCTTTAAGCCAAAAGATATTGTTTCTGGAGATTTTTACTGGATTTCAGAGCATAAAGAACAACAAAAAATAGTTATTGCAGCTGTAGATTGTACAGGACATGGAGTTCCGGGAGCTTTTATGTCTATTATCGGAAATAATTTATTAAATCAGATTATTAACGAAAAACAAATATTTCATCCTTCTCTGATTTTGGAAAAATTGCATAAAGGTGTTCGTACTGTCCTAAAGCAAGATTACGATTCACATTCAAGTTCTATAAATACTTCTAGGGACGGAATGGATATTGCACTTTGTGTTATCAATAGAAAAGAAAATACATTAGAATTTGCAGGAGCAAATCGTCCTTTATGGATTGTGAAAGATGGAAACTTTGAAGAAATAAAAGGAGATAGAAAAGCAATTGGAGGTTGGCAAAACGAAACAAAACGAGAATTTACGACACATTCGGTTGTTTTGAATGGAAATATGAATGTCTATTTAGCTTCTGATGGATATAGCGACCAATTTGGAGGATGTGATGAAGAAGGACAAGCAAGTAAAAAATTTATGTCCAAAAACTTCAAAAAGCTATTATTAGATATGAATACCAAGAATGATAAAGTACAAAGCCTAGAAAATCAGTATTCTACTTTAGAAGATGTTTTGGAGAAATGGAAAGGTGATGAACAGCAAATTGACGATGTTTTGGTGGTTGGTTTTAGTGTTAGCAAAGAATAGATTTTGCCTAGAAATGTAATGAAAAAGTAATGAAAAAGTAAAAAAATTGACTTTACAAAAAAAAACCTTTATTCCAGTACATGAAAGTACTAAAGTAAAGGTTTTTATATGTTTTGGCTTTTTCTGATTCTTTGTAAAAAGATATACAAAATAAACCTACGCTTTTTTGTTTTTCTCAAATTCTGCTTTAATTGCCTCAACATCTACGTTAAGCATTGGAGGAACAAAGTTATTGTGTTTGAGCATCTTTTCACGTGCAACAGATGCACGACGACGACGCTTCAATTTGCGTTCTAATCTAGTAACTGACATAATTTTAATGGTTTAGTGTTTTCGAAAACTAAGATGCAAAGATAGGCAAAATTATTATCAAAAAAAGCTAGAATATATTTTTTTCTGTTTTATCTACTAGAAATCTTATTAAAGAGTAGTAGGATTCTATTAATATCTATCTATTTTACTCAGTTTCAGAATTCGTATTGCTCCTTGTACAACGAGAATAAAGACGATAGTTCCTATAATTAAGTCTGGTAAACCTGAATTCAACCAGTTTACTAAAATTCCTGCTACTAGTACTCCTAGATTGATGATTATATCATTAGAAGTAAAAATCAAACTTGCCTTCATATGTACTTCTTCTTTACTTTTTGATTTTTGCATCAAATAAAGACAAGCTCCATTTGCAAGTAGAGCAAGAAAAGATACAATAATCATAGTTTGAAAATCAGGTAATTGCTCGTTTCCAAAAAATCGTCTCAAAATTTCTACAAAACCAATACACGCCAAAATAACTTGAGAATAACCTGCCAGTTTGGCTACTCTTTGTTTTTGAATAAGTGGTTTTCCTACTGCAAAAAGACTAATTCCATATACAAAAGCATCTGCCAACATATCCAAACT
The DNA here is from genome assembly GCA_963761725.1 of uncultured Cytophagales bacterium. GTDB lineage: Bacteria > Bacteroidota > Bacteroidia > Cytophagales > Bernardetiaceae > Bernardetia. Next base: position 265,338 of record CAVXHP010000006.1, read on the forward strand.
ATCGGCTACTAACCCCATAGATTTCGAAATTAGTCCTGTACTTATTTCTACAACAAAGAAAACAAAATTGATAAGTAAGACCGTCCAAAGTAATTTCCTTTGATTTTTAGTTTCTACAAAAGTTTCTTTTTCCGATTTCTCTGTCTTGATTTTTTTTGTTCCCAAATTCAACTCTAGGAGAAATTTTTCTATTTGTTCTTCACTATTTTCTTCCTCGTAAAAAACAATCAGTTCCCGATTTGGAATATCAAAATCAAGATTTTTGATAGTCAAAATGCTGTCTAGTTTCATTCTTATTAGATTTTCCTCTGAAGGACAATCCATTTTTGAGATTTTGAAAAGCGTTTTTTGCATAACTTCTTTACTTTAAAATTTATTTAAAAACAGGAATTGCAGGGTCTTTCGAATTCGGATTATTCATTGCCGTATCAATTTCTAAAATTTCCTTATTAGATTGTTTTAGTAATTTAGTTTTTTCGTATTGCAGACTATCTTCCAAAAAAGCATCGTTTATTTTTTCCTCTTTACTCATTCCACAGGATATAAAAAGTAGAGAAGAGACAGTAAATAGTATCAAGACAAGGATTTTTGTAGTGTATTTTTGTAGCATAATTAAAGTTGATTATTTCTAATTCGTAATTTCTAATTCGTAATTAACAAAAGTATAGTATATTTAGCTTATTTTTGTTAGATTTTATTATTTCGCATTATCCTTTTTTTGAAAGCATACTACATCAGAACTACAATTAATTTTGCTCAATTTTTTCGAAACTTCTTCTAACAACCTTCATAGTTCCTATACTCGTTATTCTAAAAAAATAAACGGAATTATTATTCGTTTCTTGATTTGGAAGGGTGAATATTTATCTGATAAAAACTTCCTACTCGTTGTCAGTATTTTTATAGGCATTTTGGCAGGTATGGCTGCTATGTTTTTGCGTACAACGGTGCTTTGGGTAGAGCATAGTTTGGCTTCTTCAAGTCAATTTTCGGAAGATTACAATTATGGTTTACTCTTTTATCCTACTATTGGACTACTTATTACGGCTTTTTTGTCTAATGTAATTTTCAAAACTGATTTTGGACATGGTTTTACAGATATTCTCTATTCTATTTCCAAAAAAGATGGAAAAATAGATTTTAGTAATATTTATTCTCGTATGCTAGGTGCTATTTTTACAGTTGGTTTTGGTGGCTCGGCTGGTTTGGAAGCTCCGATTGTTATGTCGGGTGGTGCTATCGGTTCGAACGTTTCGAACGGCAATGCTTTTTGCTAAGAAAAAACGTATTTTACTCATTGCTTGTGGTGTTGCTGGTACGATTGCAGCTATTTTTGATGCACCGATTGGAGGAGTTATTTTTGCTGCCGAAGTGATTTTATTTGATGTCAGTATTGCCAATATTGTCCCTATTTTACTGGCTTCTGTTGCTGCCAAACTTACAGCTTTAGTTTTGGGTGGCGATGATGCTCTTTTTACCTTTCGCTTAAAAGATGCTTTTCAAACCATCGATGTTCCTTACTGCATTGCTTTGGGAATTTTGTGTGGGTTTCTCTCACTTTATTTTATGATTGTCGTTAAGAAGACAAATAAATTAGCGAAAAAAATACCTAACCCTTATCTAAAAGCACTTATTGGAGGACTATTTTTGTCTGCTCTGATTGTCGTTTTTCCACCTGTTTATGGAGAGGGAACAATGCTTTTGAAATCTCTTTTGAGCGGTAGTGAAATTGTAATTTTTGCAAACAGTATTGTTTTTAAAGAATTGCCTCCTCAGGCTTTATTTTTAATTTATGTTTTGGTAATGCTTTTGTTCAAATGTATTGCTTCGGCTATCACAATTGCAGCAGGTGGAAGTGGTGGTACTTTTGCACCTTCCTTGTTTTTGGGTGGAGTTTTGGGTTTTACCTTTGCTAGAATTGTCAATATTACGGGTTGGGAGAGCTTGTCAGAAAGTAATTTTATACTTTTTGGAATGTGTGCAGCTATCTGTGGCGTCCAGTATGCACCCTTAGCAGCTATATTTTTAATTGCCGAACTTACGGGTGGTTACGAATTATTTGTTCCTCTAATGCTTACTTCGGCAGTTACCTATATTACTGTTACTTATTTCGAACCTCATTCGCCTTACATTCGTGAACTTGTAGAGCAAGGAGATATTATAAAAGGAGACCAAGATAAAAAAGTACTTAGTAAAATTAAGATTAACAAATTAATAGAAAAAGACTTCAAATCTGTTCCAGAAAAAGGAACGCTTCAAAACCTTGTGGATACCATAAAATTGAGTCATCGCAATTTATTTCCTGTCTTGAACGAAGAAAAAGAGTTTGTAGGAATGATTCAATTAAATGATGTTAGAAATCTAATATTTGAACCCACAAAATACAAAACTATTGTTTTGCGTGATTTGATGCAACGTCCTTCCGAAATTATAGAATATGGAGAAGCAATGGACACTGTTATGAAAAAATTTGAAAGTAGTCAGGCGTGGAATTTACCTGTTATCAAAAAAGGAAAGTACTTGGGTTTTGTGTCAAAATCTTCTATTTTAAATAAATATAGAGAGGGAATGCAAGAAGAAAATGAAGAGATTTGGTAAAAGGAGATTTTGAATAAAATAGACTATATTTAGAGATATAATAAAGCAAAATTAATCCTATCTATCCTCTATTTTAAATTGGTCTGTACCGAAGAGCTGACCAGTTTAAAATGTGTATTTAAAGCTCAAAAAGGCTTATTTTGTTCAAGTCAGACCTTCGTTACAGACTTTAAAAAAATTAAGATATACTATAAACTACTCATTACAAGTTACTTATACTCCACTACTTACTTTTCTATTTTACAATATGCACCTACAAAATGATTCTCTAAACGATAAAGAAAATTATACAAAGACAAAAAAAGAGCTTTTAATATGTAAAAATTGTGGTTTTGAGCCTGTTGATAAATTCTGTTCTAATTGTGGACAGCGTACTCAAAGTCGTTTTGATTTAAAGTATATTGTACAAGAACTCTTTGCTGTATTCGAATTGGAAAAAGGATTTTTGAAAAATATAGTCGAACTTACCTTTCGTCCTGCCAAAATGATTGAAGAATATATAAATGGAAAAACGAAAGATTTCTACTCTCCTTTTAGCTATTTCTTCGTTAGTATGACTATTTTTTTGTTTATTTCCTTCAACTTTCCTATTTCTTCCACCTTTAGTATCGGAGAAGAGAACGATGATAACTCGGAGGAGATTATGGTTTTTAATGTAAAAGAAGAAGAGAACAATTTGAAGGAAAAATATGCTCAAAAAATAAAATCTATTTCTACACAAATAGGAATTGCAGATAGTTTGAGATGGAAAGAATATTTGATTCAAAACGAATTGAACGATAAAATGCTTACTTTACAGAAGTTTAGGGAAGCAGAAATTATATTAGAAAAAGATAGCCTTTTCGTAATAGACGAAAGCAAAAATAGAGATGAAACTGAAAATCAAAATGCTTCTATTTACAGTTCCTTTTATACAACTGTTTCACACCAGTTAATTAATTTACAAAATCAAAGAGAAAAGGAAGTAAAAGATTTAGAAAAAAAATCACTTTCTGCACAAATTGCTACTTATACAATTTTTTATCTTACTCCTTTGTATTTAGCATTTATAGTTTCATTGTTTTACTCTAAAAAGAAACTTTATTTTACCGAACATCTCATCACTCAAACTTTTATTGTAACTCAACTTGTTGTGCTGATTACTTGTCTGGTGGGAGTATTTCGCATTTTATATTGGATAAGTTATTTTTTCGATAAAGATTCTACTTTTCTACAAGATATAAATATTATTTTGGCCGCTTTACTTTGGTTTTCTGGATTTCTTGGTATAATTGGCTATTACTTTTTTGTTATGCGTCGTCTATACAAACAATCTTGGTGGCTTACTTTACTCAAATGTACGGGAATAAGTATAATTTTGTACTTTATAGCTTTTATGTTTTTTGTTATCGTTAATTTAATTTTTGTAGGGTAATTTTAGCTTATCCTTTTATTTCACCAAAACCTCATCAAAACTACTTTTTAAAGTATTGAGGTTATAATGTTTCATCGTTAGTTTATTCTTTATAGAATTAAGACCAAAATGAGAAATAATTTGTGTCAAGCTAACTGTTCCTCCGTGTGGGTCTTCCATCAAAATTTGTTCTCTAGGAATAGCATTTTGTTTTTCTCCTCCTTTTACATGAAAATGCCACAATATTTGAGAAATAATATCTAATTTCTGTCCTTTTTTAAAGTAAAAATCTATCCACTGCTCAAACCATTCTTCTCTTTTTTCGGCTATTTCAGAAGTATAAAGTGTCGCTGAAGACCAAATATAAGCAAATTTTGTATCTATGATTTTCTTATATAATTTATTTTCTTCTTCCACCCATCTATATTCAGTAAGTGAAAAAATACTCCTTTTCTCATGTTTTTCTATCCAAATAAGTGTAAAGGATTCTATTTTATCAAAATTATAGCTCTCAATTTCGCTTTGAGAAGTTGCTGCTAATAAATCCATCAAAATAATTCCTCTACTTTTTCTGTAAGGCGTATTTCTATTGTGTCTTTGAAAAGCACCATTCAAAAGGCAAAGTGTACGCCCTTTATCTGTAATTCCAATCCAAGAACCACCCGCATCACCATCAATAGGACGAAGAATTTTAGTTTTATTTAATTCTGTAAAAGAAGGTAATTCAGAATTTTTACGAGTTTTTTGTTCATCTCTGCTTGAAGTGAGAATAAAATCGTTGTTTTCTAAAGGAACAAAAGTAAGCGTACACATATAATAATTACGAATTAAAAATTACGAATTACGAATATAATGATAAATGAGTGAACAAAAGTATCTACAAAAAACGGCATTTCAAAAATGTATCTTTATCCTCTGTAAACTATGTGTTAGAAAAATAAATGATTAATGAACATAAATTTTATAACTTAGAATATTGTAATCGTAATTTTTAATTCGTAATTCGTAATTGTTTCTAATTTTCATTCTCAAAAAACTTCCTATAAACAGGACTTCTGTACGCAAATTGTGCCCACATTCCAGGATAAATAATAGCGTCTAATACTTTTGAGGACGTGTAATAATCTATATCATCGATAATAATACAATTATTTTCATCTACTTTTTTGATTCTATGCTGATGTTTCCATGTTTTGAGGGGAAAAGGCAAATCTTCGGCTGTATCTACAAAATAAATTTCGCTGTCTGTTTCGGCTTGTTCTACTATATAGGAAGTCCATTTTGAGCTATAAATCCCAAAATCTAATTCTAAATGTACCTCATCACCTACTTTACAGCCATCAAAACGGTTGAGTTTGAGTTTTGGAAAAGGAGGACTGAGTTTTAAAAATAATTTTTCTGTAAAACCATTCCATACTTCTTCAGCAGAACGGTTGATTGGAGTTTCAACGGTTAATTTCATAGCCAACAAAAGCAAATACTAAAGGAAAATGTTTTGTTATCTTTGTTCTGAATTACTGTATATTATGATTGTTAAGGATTGACAGGATTTATAGGATTTGAAAATACAGATTAATACAAATGAATTTTTGTATTAATTAATCACTAAACGCTTATAACTAATCACTAAAAAAAAATGCTTTTCTCTGATATTTTAGGTTTAGACGACCTCAAAAAAACGCTTACTTCTGCCGTTCATAATAACCATGTGGCACATGCACAACTTTTTTTGGGTTATGAAGGAAGTGCAGGACTTTCGCTTGCGTGGGCGTATGCGACTTTCTTGAATTGTGAAAACAAACAAGAAAACGATGCGTGTGGAAAGTGTAGTTCCTGTATTCGTTACAAAAAACTAATTCATCCAGATTTACATTTTGTCTTTCCGACAGCAAAAGCGAAAGCCTATAAAGAGCGTGAGGAGTTTATGAAAGGCTGGAGAGAATTTTTACCAAAACATACTTATCCAGTTTTACAAGATTGGTCAGATTTTTTGGAAACCGATGGAAAACAGTTTAGTATTTCGGTATCTGAAAGTCGTTATATTTCCAAAATTTTATCTCTAAAAGCGTATGAAGGAGGTTATAAAATTATGATTTTGTGGTTGCCCGAATATATGAATGCCAGCGCAGCAAACGCACTTTTGAAGGGGTTGGAAGAGCCTCCAAACAAAACTATTTTTCTTTTGGTAACAGAAAAAACAGACAGAATGCTCGCTACTATTCTTTCTCGTTGTCAGCTTATCCAAATTCCTCGTTATTCGGATAAAGAAGTGAAAGAATATTTGACAAGTCAGAATATAAAAGAAGAAGAAGCCATAGAAATTGCTCCTTTAGTAGATGGAAATCTAAATGAAGCGATGAAACTTAGTCAGCATACACAAAATAAAAATCAAGAATGGTTTAGGGATTGGATGCGTCTTTGTTTCAAACACGATTATGCAGGTTTTGTAGCTCAAGCCGATTTGTTTCATAGCTTAGGAAAAGAAGGACAAAAAACACTTCTGATGTATGCCTTAACTATTTTGAGAGAATCCTTAATTTCTAATTTTGGAACAGAAGAGCTTATCCGTACAGAATCTGAAACATTAAAATTTGTACAAAATTTTGCTAAAGTAATAGATGAGAGGAATATTTTTTCATTAGTAGAAAAGATTGATGAAGCTTACTTTCACTTAGAAAGAAATGCAAATTCTAAAATTATCTTTATGGATTTGTCGGTGCAGATTGCTAGGCTTTTGAGATAAACAAACTATATTCTCAATCCACAAAAGTTTCCTTTATTATTTCCTTTACTTTTTTTATTGTTTTGGGTTCTAATGTTCCTATATTTTTTGTTATTCTAGTTTTATCTATGGTTCTTATTTGGTCAATTACAATGGAGTTTTTCTTGCCTTCTAAATCAAAAGAAATACGAGTAGGGTAATTTTTGTTTTGCGAAGTAATAGGACAAATAACGATAGTTTTCAAATTGGTATTTATCTCATTTGGAGAAATAATAACACAAGGACGAGTTTTTTTGATTTCACTTCCTACTGTCGGATTAAGATTGACAATTACTATTTCGTATTGATTGTAATTCATTTTTTGAGTTGTGTTTTATTGTTCGATAATCGAAAATGACTTAATTTAAAGTTTAATCTAACTCCTCAAAATTTTCATCTTCAAAAATATCATCTATCAATAATTCATCATCTCCATTTTTGTGCATTGCTTGAAAAGCCTTTTCCCAACCCTGACGAGGTTTTGTAATAGGCTTCATAATTATACAATCCTCTTCCAAAATAAGCTCTATTTTATCTGTAATCTGATATTTTTCCAAAAGCATTTTGTTCAAACGAATGCCTTTTGAGTTTCCAATCTGAACTACTGAAATTTGCATAATAATTTTATTTTTAGGTAAATCTGTAATTACAACGTGATTACTTATAATTTTGTTATTCGTTCTACTATTAATAAATCTCTAATTCTTTTTTTATACAGATTTAGAATCTAAAGCAACCTTTCCAAATCATTCTGCATCTACCTAAACAAGAAACAAAAACAACTTAATCTAGCGTATTTTTAAAGAAATGCAGAAATACGTACTCAACCTTTTTTATGAAATAATTTTATGTTCGGATTTCTTCGCAATAAAGAACGCTCTACTCAAGATTTATCAGAAAACGAACTGATAGAAGCCTGTAAAAATGGTAGCAGTAAAGCACAAAAACAACTTTATGAACAGCATTCTGGCAAAATGTTCGGTGTCGCTCTGCGTTATGTGGGCAATCATCATGAAGCCGAAGACGTGCTAGTTACTGCTTTTATGAAAGTGTTTGAGCATTTAGATTCTTTCAAAGGCGAAGGAAGTTTTGAAGGTTGGATTCGTAGAATTGTCAGTAATGAAGCTCTAGGTCTTATCCGAAAACGCAAAAAAGTGTTTATGGAAGAAATAGAAAACGCAGATTATAAAGGAAAAAACAATCCTGCTAGTACGGCTTTAGAAACAAATGATTTGCTTTCTCTAGTCAAACAATTACCTGACGGATACAGAACTGTTTTTAATATGTATGCCATTGAAGGTTTTTCGCATAAAGAAATTGGCGAACAATTAGGGATTTCTGAAAATACCTCAAAATCTCAACTCAGTAGAGCAAGAGCATTGCTCAAAAAGTGGTTAGAACAAATAGATAACAATACAGACGATACATTGAATAGTCAATCTGTTACTAGTTTTGTTTTATAAATCGTAGCAGTTTGATTTATAAAAAATACAACAATAAAAAATTTGTCTTTTACATAAGGATTCTAGAAAAATCTTTTTAAAAATATACGTCATAATGGACAATCAAAAAAATAAATTTTCTACAAATAATTCCGATTCTGATTTAGACCTTCTTTTCAAAGAAACCTTACAGAACCATTCAGTTCCTACTGAAGACTACGTTTGGAGAAGAATTCAGCATGGATTAGCAGATAGAAAAGGAGCAGAAATTTCTCCCATTACAAAATCAATTATAAAGCGTTCGTACCTTCCTATTTGGTCGGCTGTAACTGGAATTGCTGCATCACTTTTGATTTGGGCTATCTTTTTCACGCCTTCAACCTCAAATAATGTAGAATTAAATTCCACTACAATTGCAAATTCTTCTCAAATAGAAACTGCAAAGGATTTGAACACTTCTTCAATTACTTCTAAAGAAATAGCTTCTCTTAGTTCTGATAAAGAAATAGTAAATAATAATTTAAAAATCAAAGAAAATCAGAACACAGAGGCAACCTCTTCAAATTTAATTGCATCTAAGAAGCAACAAAAAAAACCAACAATTAATAAAATAAATACTCCTTCAAAAAATAAAATCAATCCTAATACTAGTATTGATGAAGTAGTAGCCAGTCTTGAAAAAGACCAAACCAAAAACAGAAATCGCAATTCACAGGATAAAATAAATAGTAAAACATTTACTAATCCAAGCACACATATTTCTCAAAATGTTTGGGCAAGTGATTTTGTAGTTCAGAGTTCAAATTCTTCTTCTTTGAAAAAAAGTAACACAGATACACATCAATTAAATCTTGATAATCAGACTGTTGCTATTACAATCAAGGTAGGAAAAAATGATAATCTGAATAGTACAAGTCAAGCAACAGGTTTTGATACAATTCAGAATCCTTCACAGTTTGATAAAGCAAAAAATGTCTTGAAAGAAGTTTGGAATCTAAAAACTGGTAAAAAAGTTAATTTACAAAATATACTTCCGAATAATGAAAATGAAAAATCAACCACTAATCAATCTAGTTCGAATAATGAAATTCAAGCAGATTAATCTAAAAAAGCTCTCTGTACTCACTCTTATTGCTGGATTTATTTTATCTAGCACCTCCAATTCTCTGGCTCAATCGCAGCCTGATACTGTCATTATTGATTTTGGAGATAGTAGTAAAGTAAATGTATTTATTCAAAACCAAAAAGATGCAAAGGAAATACGCAATCTTGATTGGAATTTGATTATGGAAAGAACGGCTAATTATCTTGAAGAAGCACATCAAAACAACGATAAAGCTGAAAACGAAAGAAAGAAAAAAGAAATTAGCGATGTAGAGGAAACAGAAGACACTTCTAAAAAAGAAGATGGCAAAACTACTACAATTATTTTCGGAACAAAAGGAATTCGTATCGAACATGATGAAGATGGAGATGGAGTAGCTGATGAGCGTAAGCCAAAAACTAAATATCGGAGAACAACTCACTACCAAATTCCAATTGAATTTGGTCTAAACAACTACTTTCAAAACGGTAACTTTGGAGAAACACCAACAGGAGAAGATCATGAATTACGCACTTGGGGTTCTCGTTACTTTGCCTTTGGTACTATGTTCAAAACTCAAATTGGTGGTCAGAAAAGTCCTCTTTTGATACAATATGGATTAGAAGCATCGTGGAACAACTTTATGTTTTCTGGAGATAATTATGCTTTAGAAACACTAAATGGAATTGAGTTTCCTGAATATGAAAATTCATTAGAAAAATCAAAACTAACGGCTGCTTATATAAACTTACCTCTTATGGTTCATTTAGATTTTGCAGAAAATAATAAAAGAGGTCTAAAATTAGCCTTTGGTGGTTATGCAGGATATAGAGTTGGTGGTTATACCAAAATTGTATATCGTGAAAATGGCGACCGTCAGAAAGATAAAGAACATTCTAATTTCCTATTAAATGATTGGAGATATGGTCTAAGAGCAGAAATTGGAATTGGAGAAGACAAATTTGATAGTGGTCTGCGTCTTTTCTTTAGTTATGACCTCAATCCACTTTTTACAGAAAATTCGAATGCTCCCAAATTAAATGCTTTTAGTTTCGGAATTAGACTTTGAAGCTGTTTAAACTTTTTTATTTTTCATAAAGTATTCCCAAAAAGTGTTATTTTTAAATAGACTAACATTTAAAATTACTACACTCATGGGAATACTTGGCAAAGATATAATTGAAAAATGGATTTTACCTCATTTACCAGTTGGAAAAAGAGGTTTTAGTATTGGAGTTCCTTTGGAAGAACTTGTTGAATGTATCTTGCATCGTTTAAAAACAGGTTGTCAATGGCGAGAACTTCCAACAAGACAATTTTTTGTAAGTGGTACTGTTTTAGACTGGAATACAGTTTATTATCACTTCAATAAATGGTCTAAAGCAGGTTGTTGGAAGCAAATTTGGCTTTCAGTTCTGATAGCTCATCGTGAGTATTTAGACTTATCTTCTATAGAATTAGATGGAAGCCACACTCCTGCTAAAAATGGAGGAGAAGCTGTTGGCTATCAAGGACGAAAAGGTTGCAAAACAAGCAATGCTTTGTTTATGTCTGATAGTCAAGGTGTTATGCTCGCCATTTCTACTCCTCAAGAAGGACAGCACCACGATTTGTTTGAAATACAAACTCTTTTTGAAGAGTTATGCACTATTTTAAAAGAGGCGAAAATTGATTTAGAAGACTTGTTTTTGAATGCAGACCCTGGATTTGATTCAGAGAATTTCAGAGAAGCCTGTAAGAAAGAGAATATATTTCCTAATGTGAAACCAAATCCGAGAAATAACTCAAAAAATGAAGATAGAGAACCTTATCAAAGTGGAACACATATTTTTGATGAGCAACTTTATAAAAAAAGAACAGTAATTGAACATGCTAATGCTTGGTTAGATGGATTTAAAGCTCTTTTAGTACGATTTGAGTTTAAAAAACAGAATTGGGTAGCTTTACATTTTATCGCATTTGTAATTATATTTTTAAGGAAAATTAAGAAACTAAAAAAAGTTTAAACAGCTTCTTTAAAATAAAGTAAGAAGTAAAATGTCAGAGGTTAAGTAGTCGTACAAAATTAATAATACATATTAGCGAGTGATTTTTAAGATTTTTAAGATAAAATACAAGATAAATGCAAATAAAACAAATAATAATTGTTTTTTTAATAGTAATTAAATTTTTATTGCATTTATCTTCATTCATCATATAGATCATAAAAATCATTTACCAATAAGTTCAAGTCATTTTTATTTTGTCCAACTACTTAGAAATGTAGAATTTGACTTCATACTTCTGACTTTCATTAAAAAACCAGCTATGATAATTAAATAATCAAACAAATACTCTCTTCCAATTAATGAAGAATAAGCAATTACAAATATCTTGTAGTTGCTTATTTTTTTTGATTTTACTTTACTAAAAAAATGAATAGTTTTACGGTATTGAATTTTAGCTATTTTAGCTAAAGAGTAATATTTAAAAAAATCAAAAAATGAAATTAAATTACTTATTCTTATTGGCACTAATCATTCTTAATTCTTGTAAAAATCTACCTTCTACCTCTAGCACTTCTTTTTTTTCAGAAGAAGAATTAAAATTAATCTATGAGCAGGATTCTAGTCAAGCCATGCGTGTTTGGAAAATTACAAATAAAGAAGATTCTATATTTTTGAGGAAGAGTTCTCAAGAGGTAAAATTTGACCCAACAGACACCACTATTCAGCATTTCGTTTACCGACTTTTCAAAACGGTTCGTCATCCCAACTCATTAGGAGTAGGAATTGCTGCTCCACAAGTAGGAATTAATAAGCGTATTATTTGGGTAAAGCGTTTTGATAAAGTGACAGAAGAAATGCCTTTTGAGGTTTATATCAATCCTAAAATTATCAAATATAGCGACGAAGTAAAAGAAACGATGGAAGGCTGCCTTTCTATTCCAGACCGTAGAGAAAAAGTAATTCGTCCAGACAAAATAACGATTGAATACCAGACTTTAGATGGAGAAAAACACCAAGAAATTGTCAATGGTTTTACTTCTGTTATCTTTCAACACGAAATAGACCATCTTGATGGAATATTGTATTTGGATCATTTGAAGAATGAGTGAGATATTGTTACTTATTAGATTTAATGAATTTTAGCTACAGAGATTACATTGCTCTGCAACTAAAATTCTGAAAATAATTTAATTAATAATCATAATGTCAAAAAAAACTAAACTGATTTTATTATTTTTAATGATGACTCTACTACAGTCTTGTAAAAATGATAAGTCAAATACTAATATAGAATTAAAGTTAGATAGCATTTTTATTAATCAACACCAAAATAAAGAAATTGAAGGTTTACCCTATGTTTTTTTCTATTATAGTTTTTTCAACAATACAAAAGATACAGTCATTTTAGATTTTAAAATGTTTGCAGACTTAGAAAATGCTAATTTAGAAAACGCTAGAGATAGAGCCTTTTGTTTGTGTAACAAAGATTCAATAGAGTTATTTACTGATATACTTGATGAATACATAGTTCCTCCTAATAAAGTACAAGATATTAGATTTGGTATTTCTATTGATTTTTTTACAGATAATAATCTTAAACTAGACACATTAACTTTTTATGCAAATAATTGTAAAAACATATTCTACATAAATAGTAAAATTATTGAAGACCTTTCCATTAAGCCTAAAATTAGATATAGAGATGTAAATGATACATCAGAAACTCAAATTTGGAAATAGATAAATTTATTAATGTTTGTGTTCTGCAAACAACATTCCCAACATTTTTCTAAAATCACAATCTCATAATTATTATTTTATCAAAATAAACAATCTATTGTTTTTTTACTTTTTATGTATAATATGAAAACGCCCCTCAGATATAAATAAGGCACTTTTTAGTCAAAAGAGTTGAATAAGTCAAAGTAGAACATAGTGATTTTTTTTACACTATATTTACACCAAGATGTCTTCTATCAAAACTATTTTGTACACACAGAAAAAACTAGCAGACGGACAGTCGCCAGTTATGCTTTACGTTTATGAAGAAAAACCTTATCGTCTTTCACTAGGTTACAGAGCTTTTCCGAAAGACTGGGATAATAAGAAAGGGAGGTTTAATAAAAGCCATCCTAATGCAAAAGCTAAAAACCTTGAATTACGTAAAAAGGAACTACTTGCTCACGAGCTTGTAGATGATTTTGTCAGAAAAGGAGAACGATTTGATTTCCCTACTTTCAAAAAAGTATTTAGAGGAGAAAAAGAAGAAAAACAGGAAGAGAAAAAAGAAGTTAATTTTTATGACTTTGTTGAAGAGCTAATTTCTGCTAAGAAAAAACTTGGAAAAATATCTACTTCAAGAGGTTACAAAGATGTTTACAATATCTTAAAGCGTTACCATCCAAAGCCATTAAAGTTTGAGGATATAAACTATTCCTTTCTGAAAAAAATAGAAGCTGAACTATTTGCAATAGGGTCTAAAAAAGGAACTGTCTTTACTCGTATGGCTATACTAAGAGCTATGTATTATGAAGGTATTAGATGCAATCACATTTCAAAAGATAAAAACCCCTTTAATAATTCCTTTAAAAAAGACGGATATAATTTTTCAAAATTTAAGTCAGATTTAAGACCTAGAGCTTTAGATAAAGAAGAGTTAGATAGGTTCAGAAATTTTGATATTAAGAAATATCCAGAGCTATCCTTAGCTTGGTATTATTTTATGTTTTCTTTCAAGTTGTTTGGGATTAATTTCACAGATATAGCAAAGCTAACAGACGATAATATTAAAGGCACACGTTTGGAGTATGTAAGACAAAAAACAGGTAAATCCTTTAGTTTGCTACTAACAAAAGAAACACAAGATATTATAAAAAATTTTAGTTCTGAATCAGATTATCTCTTTCCAGTTCTCAAAAAAGAGAAGCATAACACTATTGTAAAAATAAAAAACAAAATAGGTAATACTCAAAAGCAAATCAACGACGATTTGAGACAAATTGCACTAATCCAAGGCATTAGTAAATATATCACGTTTTATACAGCTAGACATACTGCTGCAATGGCTTTAAAACGCAAGGGAATAAGCACAGATATTATTTCAGAAGCGTTAGGACACAGCGACTTAGCAGTTACACAACATTATTTGTCTAAGTTTGATAACAATGTTTTAGATAGTGCTATAATGGACTTGTAGCACTTATTCGGATTCAAATCACTTGAAATATCCATTTCTATTTACATACTCTTGAAAATAAATTTTCAAACAAAAATGTAACACAAAATGGATATTTCAAAATTTGGCTGGACACGAAAAGAACAAGAAGTAAAAACAGGAGATTATCATTTTTCTGGTCGTATTCTTATGACAGCTACTGTTCAAGAGCATTTAGAACAAGAGGTAATACAAGCTATTGTATTTGATGCCTTGAAATTTGCAAAAGAACAAAACGGAATAGACTATTTATTAGTCTATCTAAATGCAGAAACAGGCGAAAAGCTATTTTTCATTGATGAATCTACTAAGGCTGAATTACAGTCTGGTCAAAAGCCACAAGAGTATAATTATGCTACTCTTATGTTTGCAGAAGATTACTAAAAAAACAAAAAGCAAGAACAGATTTGTTCTTGCTTTTCTTTTATAAAGAATATTATCTTTTATAAGATTCTGGTTCCATCTTCTACTTTAAAAGAAGGCTCTAACAATACAGTTCCTTCTTTTTTACATATAGCAGCCAATACTAAAACCTCAGATTTCACACCAGCAATCCTTTTTGAAGGGAAATTAATTACAGCAATGATTTGTTTGTTCATTAGGTCTTCAATAGTGTAATTTTCTGTTATTTGTGCAGAACTATTTTTTACCCCTAACTTTCCAAAGTCAATTTCTAATTTATAAGCTGGTTTACGAGCCTTTGGATTTAGTTCTACTGATATTATAGTTCCAGTAAACATTCCAACTTTTAAGAAATCATCAAACTGGATTTCTTGTAAATTTTCTATATTTTGCATTGATTTCAAAGGTTAAATTAAATGTTTTAAACAAAAACTCCCCACTACTGACTATCAGTATAGTGAGGAGGATTACTATTTTAACTAATCAAAACCATTAACCAAGCTAAATTCTAAAGGAATTTCCAAATGCTCCTCTAAAGAATCAAACTTGAAAGAAGGGTGTTTTTCGCTTTTTGGTCTTCTCGTGAAGAAAAGAATCATATCTCGCCACGCTTCTAAGTTTTCGTCGTGTGGATTCAATGCAGATACTGAATGTTTCAATTCGCTATCTACAATAATAAGGGTATCTAAAAAATGCCAATGTTGGCACTTACCTATAACAAATCTAGGGTCTGTTTTATCCCAAGATACGCCTATTTGTTGCTTTTCATTATGTACTTCTGATATTGCAGAGTTCTTTTTCATATTACTAGAACGAATAAACGTAGTCATAGTATGCTCTACTCCATCGCTATGAACCCCCTCTTTTGCAGGTTCTCCAATATGGTCTTTATTAGTGATAGTACGAAGCTGAAAAACTGTTGATACCCAACACATTACATCTTTTTGCAAGTTTGAACGAAGTTTTACATCCACGCTGCTAATAATGATAGCCTTAAATTTCATTAGAGCTTGAAATGCAGTGTTACATTGTAAATTATCTTGAATCCCTCTAAAATGACGCAACATACCTGCATCATCTCTGACAAAATCTTCATCCTCAGAAAGAACAAAAGGTTGAAATTTTAGTCTAGAAACTTTCTCTTCTTGTAGGTTAATAAGAAAACGACCATTACGAGACTTTCTAAACGGAAGAGTTGGGTCTTCTCCCAAATCTTGGTTAGCATATTGAAGATTAGACAAATCTTCCTCACTTGCACCTAAAAAGCGTAGGATAGTTTCAATCTTCCATCCTTGAATAAAAACAAATCTGTTTTTTTCATAATTTTCCTTAATCTCCATTAGGTATTTCCCAACAGGAGTTACTTTTGACATCAAATTTGTACTCATAGTATTAGTTATTTTGTTTGAGTATAAAATAATATTGCGTTTGACTGTCTAATCATTAAAAAAGGTCTAGGTAGTCTTTAAGTTATTTTGTACTACCCAGTGTCGTAAATGTATCCTATTTACGGCACTTTTTTTATGTGAAAAAGATAACAAACAACAATGCATCACAAACGTTAGTAATGTTATCATAAATATAAGTTATATTTTTTATTTAGGCAAATTATTTGATATAATAACTAACAAAAATCACGAATTTTTTTTTCGCAATAGTTTCTACATAAAATATATATTGCTATTATAGCTTACAATTTTGTAGTTTTGCAAAAAATCACAGCACTAAAACATAATTTATAGTGAGAAATAATACAACAAACGTTAGGAATATCTTATCTCTTTGGTTAGGTGTATTCCTTAGTAGGATGAGACAACAAAGGAGTATTTCAGCTAATGACCTTAGTACGACAATGAAATTTTCTACTCCTTATTTACGTATGGTGGAAAATGGTCTTACCAACATAGCCCCAGCAAGAGCATTAGATGTATTGATAGGTTTTACAGACTTATTCAGTTTGAATGGTTACTTGTCATCACTTAGTAATTACTTAGTTGCTGTACAGTATCTATCAACTTATGATGACGTAAAAAGCACAAAAGCTGCATTACAAGATTTGAAAGATGCAGATAAAGGTTTAGAAAAATTACTTTCAAATATTAATGATATACATTGGAAATATTTGGAAGAACAAGATTATGATGAACTAAAGAATAGTTTTGGAAAAAAGCCATTTGTTGAAGAGTTAGAAAAATATTTGACTAATCCATATTATGCCCTTAATCAAGTAGATGGAATTGCTCAAAATTGGGCAGACTTATATGGTAAAACACCTTCACTATTTCAAGATTTTCTATATAGAAGATACAATTCAATAAAAAACGACATAGAAGACTTAATCTCATACTCTCAATATTATAGCTTATCAGATTGGGAAGATAATAATGAAAAAATGATAGTAAAGTGTTTGGGGATTACAAGAAGTATAGACCACTTACTATTAGATTCAGATAAGTTTAAGTGGAGCTTTTTGAAAAATAAAAGTTTTAAAAGTCTGAAATGTATAATATTTGAGCCGTACAATTCCCTTAAGGAAGATAAACTATTCAGTATAATTTCAGAACAATGCCAAATACCTATTGACAAAGCAAGACAACTTATTAATTTGGTTACACTTCCCTCGGATGAGGTAGAGTATATTTGTAATCACTTACCAAGGTATACAAAAAGTTTAAATATAGATTACTGGCTTTATGAATTAAAGAACACAAATAAAATAGGTTTCTGTATTACTTTTCAAGATAGTTTACCTATAGAACTTAGTAAGCAATATTTAAACTATACTCTATATGATACTTCAGAGATTTTGAGTAATGATGAAATACGAGAAATATTTACGATAATAAATCAATATTTATGAAAGCCAAAATATTATTAGAAACTACTGAGAGTAGTATGCATCTAATAGCTAAAGAGTTTGGAACTCCAATCTTTGTTAGAAAAAATAAAATACTTAATCTCATATCTGATGTTGTCAGAGTAAAAGCAAACTTATTATACCAAGAAATTGAACTAAATGGAAATTTCCATTGTGATAATCTTACAGTTGAGAAAGTAAAAGTGTATGGTCTACTTGGCAAAACTAGTAATAGCATAAAAACTAATCTTTTACTAACAAAAGACATAAAATTATATACTACATTGCCAGTATTGTCAGTCGGTAATAAGGTAATTATCTCATTTTCTAATTTACAGTTTACATCTAAGAATCAAAGAGTACTAGACCTTGATGATATACCTAAAGATAAATCTAGCCTTATTAATTTCTGTAAAGTATGTAGAGATAACTGTTGTGTATTAGGTAAAGTAAATGTAACAGAAGAGGAGTATAGAAAAATTTATGAATATACAGGACGAGGAGATTACTTTTTACGCAATGAAGATGGTGTTAGGCAAATTGACAATGAAAAGGGTAAATATTGTCGTTTTTTTGATAAAGAAAAAAAACTTTGCTCAATTCAACATATCAAACCAATTGAATGTAAAAGTTACCCAGTTTATTTTGGAGAGAAAGGTTCAATAAAAAATTTTTCAATCTATACTGGATGTCCTGCAAAAAGCTTTTTGACTGAAAAATATGTTTTACAGGCAAAAAAAGAGCTAGAGAAAATACCTAAGCAAGACAGAGAAAAATATTATGAGATTACTAAAAAACTGGGACAACTATGATATTAGAACTATCAAATATAACAAAGCGTTTTCCTAAGACATTGGCAGTAGATAATATTTCTCTACAAGTTCAGGCTAATGACCACTTTTTCATTTTAGGCTCTAGTGGATGTGGAAAGAGTACGCTTTTAAATATGATAGCAGGTTTTATTAAACCTGATAAAGGAATTATAAAATTAGATGGAAATATAATAAATGAAATTTTACCTAATAAACGCCCTATTCATACTGTTTTTCAAGATTATGCTCTTTTTCCTCATTTAAATGTATTTGAAAATATAGCATTTAGTTTAAAAGTTCAAAAAGTAAATAAGAGTAATATAAAACATAGAGTGGGAGAGATGCTAGAACTAGTTAAATTAAGTGGCTTTGAACTCCGTAGAGTTAATGACCTTAGTGGAGGAGAAAAACAAAGAATTGCATTAGCTAGAGCTTTAATAAATCGTCCTTTAATACTACTCTTAGATGAACCACTTTCTGCTTTAGATTCTAAATTGAAGCGTGAAATGATTGTAGATTTACAAAAAATCAAAAGAGATATTAATTGTACATTCATTCACGTAACTCACGACCAATCAGAAGCTCTAAGTTTAGGGGATAAAATTGCAATAATGAGTAAGGGTAAAGTAATACAAGTAGATTCTCCTATGAACATTTATCAAAAACCTACTACTCATTTTACAGCTTCTTTTATGGGGAAAATAAATACTTTTGAAATAAATAATATATTTAATCGTAGTAATAGTATTTATATAGGGAAAGCCAAAGATGGTAGTTTATTTTCTTTTGTCTCTGATAAAAAGATTGAAAAAACTGTTTTACTTGGTATTAGACCAGAAAATATTATTGTTAGCAAAATAAAAAATAAATCTTTGTTACCTGATTTCTCCTTAGAGAAAAATAAATTGATAGGAAAAATACTATTACAATCCTTTCAAGGTAGTGATATTGAATATACATTATTAACATCAATAGGAGAGTTTATAGTGCGAGTTCCTTTAAGTAAAGTAGCAGATTTTAAAACTGAGGAAGAGCTTTTACTTGAGTGGGAGACTGAATCTTCAATAGTTCTAAATAAAAATGTATAATGAAAAAAATAAAAGTAAGTTGGATAAATAAAATACTGATATTTCCTTCTGGACTTTGGATAACAGCATTTTTTTTGATGCCCTTTTTTGTAGTTTTTATTTATACGTTTTTTAGTAGGGGTATTTATGGTAACATTGAGTACAACATCAATATAAATAATTATTATAGAGCTTTTGAGTTTGTGTATGCTACATCTTTTTTTCGTTCATTAATATATGCTATACTCACTAGTTTAATAACTTTATTAATTGGATATCCTGTTGCATATTGCATAGTTAAAATTTCAAATTTAAAGGTTAAAAGACTACTATTATTTCTTATAATACTTCCTTTTTGGTCAAATTATATTGCGAGAATATATGCTTGGGCTATGCTACTGAGTGATAAAGGAATAGTATATCAATTACTATTTGAGTTAAATTTGATAGAAGAAAATCTAAGTATCTTATACTCATCAAACGCAGTTTATATTGGTCTAATTCATAATTATCTACCTTTTATGATACTATCAATATATGTCGCATTAGAAAACATAGATAAAAGGATATTAAATGCTTCCTATGATTTAGGTGCATCATTTAGTTACTCATTTATGAGAATTATACTACCCTTGTCTTATAGTGGAATTAGAAATGGATGTATAATGGTATTTAGTTTTGCAATAGCTGACTACGTAATACCTAACATACTTGGAGGTTCTAAAAAACTTCTAATAAGCAATGTAATTTCTAACCAGTTTATTACAACTAGAGATATTCCTTTCGGTGCTACTTTAACAGTCTTATTCACTATTTTAGTATTTGCAATGATATATTACTTATATAAAAAAAATTAAAAATGTTTGTAATGAATAAAACCTTATCTATATATACATTCCTAATAATAAGTTTCTTATACATTCCTATAATTATACTAGCTATATATTCATTCAGTTCTGACCCCTATTCTATTTCTTTAAATAGTTTTTCTTTAGATGCATACATAGATTTATATAATGATAGAAGTTTTATATCAGCAATATGGAATAGTGTCATCGTAGCAATAATAGCATCTACATTAGCTATAACTATTACAATTCCATTAGTTTATATTTTACACAAAAAGAAAAATATTATAGCGATAACAATAAAGAGTGTGTCCAAGTGGATTTTAATAGTGCCAGATATAAGTGTTGCTATTGGCATAATGATTTTATTTAAAGCTCTCAACTTCAATAGAGGTTTAGAAACAATTATTATTTCTCATACTACATTTTCTATAGCATATACAATACTAATAATTGAACCACATATTGAAAGTATTGTACCAAAATTAACAAATGCTGCGATGGATTTAGGTGCAACCGAAATACAAGTTATTACAAGTATAATCATACCCTTGATAACTCCCAATTTAATAGTTGCTTTTTGTATTAATTTTACGTTATCTTGGGACGACTTTATTTTTTCTTTTTTCAATTCAAGTGCAGGAAATTCTACTCTTTCTGTTTATATTTACACTCTTATAAAAAAAGGTGCTAATCCATCAATCAATGCTATATCTATCATATCTATGATTGTATCATTGATTTTTATTACTATTAGCATAAAATTTCAAAGAATTTTGAACAAAATTTAACAATTATGTTGAAGCATATAAAACATAGCCTATTTATAACCATACTTTTCATTTTTGGAGGTTGTTCTTTTCGACAACAACAATAATAAAGAAAAAACAGACGAATTCATAAACGTCTATAATTGGACATATGTTATTCCTTCTGAGGTAATTACAGATTTTGAAAAAACATATCATGTGAAAGTAAATTATGATAATTACTCTTCTAATGAAGAATTATTAGCTAAAATACAAAGCCCATCACATAATTACGATTTAATTTTTCCTAGTGATTATATGGTGCAAATAATGATAAAACAAGATTTATTAGCACCATTGAATTACAGTAATATTCCTAATTCAGAAAATATTTCAGACGATTTTAAAGGCTTATTTTTTGACCCTAAAGATAAATATAGCATACCTTTTGAATGGTCTACAGCAGGTATTAGTGTCAATACTAATAAAGTTCAGAATTACAATAAGTCGTGGGATATACTATTTGATGAAAAGTTTAAGAATGATGTAACAGTGTTAGATGACATGAGGTATGGTATTTTACCAGCTATATTTAAGCTAGGTTACAATCCAAACACAAAGGAAGAAGACGAGATTAATAAAGCAAAAGAATTGATGTTTAAACAAAAAGAATTTGTTAAAGCATATAGTAGTGATACTTATATTGATATGCTAAAAAAAGAAGAAGTTGCTATTGCTTATGGTTGGAGTATAGACTTATTAAAAATCCAAAAGGAAAAACCACACATTCGTTATTTTATTCCCAAAGAAGGTTCTACAAAAATTATAGAATTGATGTGTATTCCAAAAGAATCTAAAAGAAAAGGTTTAGCAGAAAAGTTTATTAATTACATACTAATTCCAGAGATTCACGCTAAAATCTCTAACTATTCAATGGCAACAAACCCTAATGAGAAGGCAAAACCTTTTATAAACGAAAATTATAGAAGTATTAGTGATAGCGTTGATATGGACAAGCTCTTTTTTCTGAAAGATGTTGGAGACGCAACTATATTTTATGATAATGCTTGGAATGATATAAAAAATAAGTAATGTGATTAAAATTAGTTTTAACTTTTTTAATCAAAATGAACCTACTCCCCCACCAAATAGCCCAAAAGTTATGAGTTTCCGAAAGGACAATCTATAATTATAGAAAAAAAATAAAAGGTAAATTCAAAGAAGAGCTAAGAAACGGCATGACTTACCTAGAGTTTGTACCATTTTTAGAGTATGCAAAATCACTTGGCAATACCTTTCCGAAAGATTCAGAAATATTTCCGAATATTCAGAAAGAGGCACAAAATGATTCAGAAAAAGTGAAAGAAAACAAGATAGAAAAGCCAAATTGAAATTTCTGAAATATTTCGGAAAGGGTTGCAGAAGTTTCCGAAAGCAAGGAAAATACCCAAAACCGAAATAAAAAGAAAAAACAGCTAGAAAATTATAGCAATAATCTAAATGAACAAGTTCAAAAATATGCACTTGCATTTAATGAAGAAAAAGCAGAGAGAAAAGAATTACAAAAAAAATACGATACTTTAGAAACTAGATTTTTGGATAAGGTAGAAGAAGTAGCTCGTTTTAAATGAAAAACAGCTTTATTCTTTGCACTTTTGGGAGGACTTGCTTTTGCTCTTACACTAATTTTAGTTTACCTACTCTTTCTCAAAACCTAAAGAAAAACAACGTTGTCTTTTTTTATTTTACTATTTTATATATTTTACGCAGCTTAAAGACCAGTTCAGACCTAGTGTTTCAGACTTAAAGATGGAATAAGATAGGTCTAAATAAGAGTATTATGGGGTAAAATATGAATAAATTAGGGTTTAAGATGGAATAAGATAGGTTCTATATATGAGAAAAATGAGGTTGTTGAAAAAATAAGTATGGAAATAAAAGTTTTCCACTCATATTTTAGCTTGTATTTATGTAAATTTTCCTTAGATTTTTAGTGTTTAGCTTATCTTACTGCAATGGAAAAAGCCACACAACAGTTAGTAGTAAAGCATAATTATCTGATTAATGCCAAATATGATTTTTCTCTTTTAGAAATGAAGGTATTTTTGTTAGCCGTTTCTAAAATACAGCCACAAGATAAAACAACTACCAAGTATAGAATTTATGTAAAAGATTTTAAGCAACTTGTAAACACACAATCTAAGCAGGAATATAAAAGAGTGAAAGCAACCGTTAAAAGTCTAATGAAAAAGATTGTAGAAATACCAAGAGGAGAAGATAAATCTGTTTTGATGTGTCAATTATTTTGACCTTCTGTTTACCACGACGGAGAAGGCTATGTAGAAATTCAGTTTTATGAAGAAATAAGAGCTTATTTATTAGAACTCAAAGAGAGATTTACACAGTATAACCTTCACAATATTGTCAGAATAAAATCCTTTTCCAGTATTAGAATCTATGAATTACTCAAACAGTACGAAACGATAGGAAAAAGAACTTTTGAACTTACAGAGCTAAAAAGTATTCTAAAGGTAGAGAAAAAGTATAAATCATACGCTGATTTTAAAAGGTATATTTTAAAGAGAGCGCAGAAAGAAGTTTGAGCCTATTGTGATATTTCATTTACCTTTAAAGAAATCAAAAAGGGTAGGAGAGTAAATAAATTAGTGTTTTACATCCAAAGGAAGGAAAAAAAAGATACTCAAAACCCAGTTCAGACCGTCGTAGAAAATGATTTAAGTGCAAAATTTTTGCTTACCCCTAGACAAGTCCGTGAAGTGCTAAAAAAATATGAGAATGATTTGCTTCATTTAGAGAAAATTCTTTGAGAAATAGCTAAGAAATATAAAACAGGAGAAATAGAAAAATTAGGAGCTTATACTTTCAAAACTTTAATAGAAGGAAAACACGAAAAAAGTCTTTTTGATGAAGAAGTCCAAATAGAAAAAGACAAAAAGCAACAGAAGAAAGCAGCAAAGATAGAAGAACAAAAACAGAGTGAAAAAGATAAACAGAAAACACAAGAAGAAAAAGAGCAGCTAATCACTCAGATAGAAAAAGCACTTTCAGAAGATGAAAAAAATAGTTTGGAAGAGGAATTTAAAACTCATATTTCAAAACCTCATTTGCAACAACTAAGCGAACGCCCACGAGGAAAGAAGATATTACGACAAAATTTTTTGGCTAAAAAGTTCCTATCCGAAGACGATTAAATTTTATTTTCAACTTTGTTTGAATGGAAAAGACAAAAGCAGATTTTGATTTGCGAAACAAGCAGAAACAAAAAATAGAAAAAAGTGATGATTCTATACTTTCAGTTCGTGAATGACAACTTTGGCGATATTATGAGTGAATGAATGTAGGTAACGAACAATCAAAATGAAGAGAATGAAATTTTAGAAGAGTAGGTTTGATTCTAAACAAAAAAGTAGGTCGTTGAATGGTTCTTATTCTACCTATCACAACAAAATACAAAGAAGAACATAGGGTTTACAAACTTCTCATTAAGAACCCTACTCAATACGGACTTTCAAATCCAAGTGCATTTATCTTAAATCGTTTCAACGTTATTTCTACAAAAAGATTAATTAAGGAAAAATCTGATTCTGTTTTACACTCTAATTTTTTGCAACTTTTGAAGAGGAAAATAATTAGCACTATTCACGAATAAAGAAATACATCATTATTTATTTTTCTCTAATATTAAATTAGCAACTTTTTAGATTATTTGAACTTAATTACCATTTCTAAGATGGAATGTTGCATAGGGTGGATAGTTATAAGAATATTTTGTAGAAATAATGTTATATTTGATTAGAGTTAGTGTTAACAAATTTACTTACAAATAACGTGCATTATAAATGATTATAGTTAGACCTAGGTTGAATGATTATCATAACATTCCATTCACACAAGAAGAAGTAGATTTTGCAATTCCTTATTTGAATGAAGATATACCTTTATATGTTGATCCATTTTTATTGTGGAAATCTCCATCACTTCAAGATAATTCTTTGCATACAGTTATCATCAACTCATTTAATCATCTTGGTCATTTAGTTAATACAAATAAAGAAGACAAAGCTATTGATATTCTGGTACAAACAAGTGAATGTAATGAAGTTGGAATGGGTAATTCAAAAACAAGAATAGGAAAACCAATAGGACATAAAACAGCTAAAGAAATATTGAATTTATTTATAAATATTCCTCAGTTAAAAAGCTCTGGTTTCGTCCATTTTGAAAGTATTCAACTACTTGTTAATGGTATTTCAAAGGATAGAATTAGTGATTTTACTACTAGCTTTATTAAATCTTTTCTAATAGATTATACAATAGAACAATGTGAAAAATATCACATACCTATTCATTCTGTAAAAATAGAATCACTTTATAGTTACAAAGAAAATTCTATAATTTCAGAGAACGTTTATTTACCTACGAATCCTGAAAATAACTCTCCTATTTTGTTTGTTCCAAAAAGATGGTTAAGATTCATTCCTTGGATAAATTTTGATGACTACTATAAAACCTTTCAATTAAAAGATACACAACAACAAAAAGATAGAATTCCATTATTGAATTACAATAGACAGAATTTCGATGCTGTTATGGCTTATGTAAAAATTAAGGAAAGTGAAAGAAAATTATGTAAAAATGACTTGATATTTAAGCCTATTTCAAAGACTTCTGTTACTAGAAAGGTAAATACAATTATTAAACTAGATACAGGCAAGACAAATAATGCTGATATTGAATTTGAAAAAAATATTTGTTCTGTACTTCCTACGACATTCTTTCCATATTTGGATTTTGCTGAAGCACAAAGTAGAACTGTAGATGGAGTACATATAAGAGATTTAATATTTTATAATAATCGTT
This sequence comes from uncultured Cytophagales bacterium, assembly GCA_963761725.1. GTDB lineage: Bacteria > Bacteroidota > Bacteroidia > Cytophagales > Bernardetiaceae > Bernardetia. The sequence goes on from CAVXHP010000006.1 coordinate 291,434, forward strand.
CTCACTCTTTCCTTGAGGAAATATATGAACAGTATGAATGTAAACAGATTATTTTTGAACTAAAGAATGTTAAGGAGCTAAGTAATGAACACGTAAATCAACTGAATAGATACTTAAAAGAGCAATTTGGTAAATTTGGTGTTTTAGTAACGAGAAGCCCTCCATCTAAGAAAGTCCTGAAAAACATAATAAATTTATGGTCAGGTCAGCGAAAATGTATTTTAGTTCTTACAGATGAAGACATGAAATTAATAGGCAGTCTTTATCAAGGAAATCAAAGACCAGCCATTGATATTTTAAAGAAAAAATATGTAGAGTTTACAAGAGATTGTCCATCCTAAATTTTAAACTAGATGAATGAAGAGCAAATTAACAATTTTGAGAAATGTCAGACACAAATTGAAGGATTATTATCTGAGATAGGTTTATTATCTAAGAAAAATCCTAATGATGCAGTAAATAAATTCAAACTTATTTTTATTAATGAATTAATTACGAATGCTAACATAATTCTGACTTCTGACTATATGCCTTTCAAATCGTTCAATGATTTTGATGTAGATTCTGTCCCCTCTAATAGTGATGTTACTTTCATCCTATCACAATATCTAAATTGTTTTGAGAAACTAAGAGCAGATAATATATACTGTAAGTCTGAATACATAGGAGGTAAATACCATAATAATTGGTATTGGAGAACAGGTAATAAAAAATTAATAGCTACTTCACAACCAAACAAAATAAAATGAAAAATAACAAAAAAAATGAAAAAGATTTATTTCCTTCTCAAGAAGAAGTAGATAAATTCAAAATGTTAGAAGGTTTAATTGAATCTATTACTTTAGAAATGAAGGAATTTGCTAAGAAGAAGCCTGATGAAACATTGAATAAGTTTAAGACTAATACAATAAATAATATTCTAAAAGACTTGAAAGAAATCATGAGAAAGGAAGCTACCAATGATTATCTTGTTTTATTAGATAAAGATGTTTTACCATCTAATAGTGATGCTGTGATTGTCATAGGACAATATAACTCAGCAATATCTCAATTTAGAGCAAAATATAATGGTAAAACAGACGAATATTCGTTACAACGTTGGTTCACACAAGAAAATCCAGGAACTCATTATAAGCAAAGAGGTTTATTAGATGGGTTGTAAGTTTTATTTTAGTTAAAAATTATAAGCTACATCTATTAATTTAGTGGTAGCTTTTTTTATATAAGTAACCATATTGTTAGCAAATAAAAAACATTTAATTTATTATAATTGAATCTCCTTCTGTTTTACACTCTAATTTTTTGCAACTTCTCAAAAGGAAAAATTTCATTTAAAAAAATCGCCTACTCACACTAAGGAGAGTAGGAAGCTGGAGACTCAAATTAAGGTCTCTATGGCATTTGCTTTTAAGCTAATGCCTATGAAAATAGCTTATTGATTTTTAAAGAAAGATCAAGTTTTTATTATTTCTACTTATTTACAACTTAATGCTCTAATTGTCGTACTCATATAGAAGATTTTTTTAATTAAACCTTACTATTATGTCAATAAGAAATGTATTAAGCATAAACTATAGCTTTACACAAGAACAAGAAGAAATGATTAATTCTGAAATTCATAAACACGCTAAAGAAAATGCAGGTTTTCTAAGTAAATACTCTGTTGAGTTTAAGTCTGTTAAAATCACTGGGAATAAAAATGGAGATTTTATTACTCTTAAAGGGAGTGGTACTGTACAAGGGCATATCACAAAAAGTAGTAATTCTAATTATACCCAAGAGGGTGTAGAGGAAAAAACAGCATACTTTAATTTTGATGTTTCCATAGATGAAGAAGATGAAATAGTGGTTGAATCTAATAGCACAACTTATATCTAAATATGTTCTTTTTACTAAAAATAGCCATTCATAATCAAAAATTATGAGTGGCTATTTTTCATTTTATAGGCATTGAAAGTATTAATGATTTATTTCATTTTTCAATTCAGAAAAGAAGTTGAATTTATTTTGTCTTTTGGTTTTTTGCCTTTCGGTTCGCTCGTGGAAAAAGAAGAAAAGGAATAGCGAAATGTTGTTTAAAAAAAATTGCCTACTCACACTAAGGAGAGTAGGATGTTGGAGACTCTGCCTTTGTTAGTATTCCCACCAACGATATTTTCAATATTTCTAATCTCATAATTATTATTTTATCAAAATAAAAGGTATTTTTGTCTATATCATTTTTTACATTCACAAAAAATAACTATAACGAAACTATGAGCGTACTTGTAAATAAAGATTCTAAAATTATCGTTCAAGGATTTACTGGAAAAGAAGGTTCTTTTCATGCCGAACAAATGATCGAATACGGAACTAATGTAGTAGGTGGAGTTACACCAGGAAAAGGTGGTACTTTGCATTTGGGTTTGCCTGTTTATGATACGGTTGCTGATGCTGTTGAAGATGCAAAAGCTGATACTTCAATTATTTTTGTTCCACCTGCGTTTGCTGCCGATGCCATTATGGAAGCTGCTGATGCTGGAATTAAGGTAATTATTGCGATTACAGAAGGAATTCCTGTTCAGGATATGGTAAAAGCAAAAGCATATGTTTTGGCTCACAAAGATTGTCGTCTGATAGGTCCAAACTGTCCTGGAGTAATTACGCCAGGTGAAGCAAAAGTAGGAATTATGCCTGGTTTTGTATTCAAGAAAGGTAAAATCGGAATTGTTTCTAAATCAGGAACATTGACGTATGAAGCTGCCGACCAAGTAGTAAAAGCAGGAATGGGAATCTCAACAGCTATCGGAATCGGTGGTGACCCAATCATCGGAACAACTACAAAAGAAGCCGTAGAACTTTTGATGAATGACCCAGAAACAGAAGCAATCGTTATGATTGGTGAAATTGGTGGAAACTTAGAAGCAAATGCTGCTCGTTGGATTAAAGAAACAGGTAATAAGAAGCCAGTAGTTGGTTTTATTGCTGGACAAACAGCTCCAAAAGGAAAACGTATGGGACACGCAGGTGCAATAATCGGAGGTGCAGATGATACAGCAGAAGCAAAAATGCGTATTATGCGTGAATGTGGAATCCACGTGGTAGATTCTCCTGCAAATATTGGAGTTACGATGAAAGAAGTTTTGGATAAAGCTCACGCTTAGTTTCTTCAATTACGAATTACGAATTAAAAATTACGAATGTAAATTGCTATTTATTAGCTCTCTTTAATTTAAGAATTAGTGTTTTAATTTGTGATAATTAAATTCCTTTCTAAATTAGAAAAAATTCTACGTAATTTTTAATTCGTAATCCGTAATTATTCATTAATCCTCCAACGTCTGCAAATCTTTCCAAATTCGTTGAATTACGTTTTCTTCTTTTGGATTATAAACCCAATTGTGGTCAAAGACTTCCAATATTTCTGCATTTGCATCTTTAGCAATGGCAAGACTGTGAAAACGAGTATCTTTTTGGCGTTCGGTTTCCATTCGTTTTATAAAATCTTCTCTCAAAGAATACATCACAAAATCCGAAACCATAAGTACATCGGCATCTTTAAAGTCATTTTCTTTTAACAGGTTTAATGTTTCAGAAAGTGCGGGTGTGGCATCTGTTCCACCATCAAAAGACATAGATAAGAAATCTACAATTCTATCCAACGATTCTGCAATATCATCTAAGCGAATTTTCTTTATTCCTACCGAAAACGATATTAAATAAGCCTTTCTACTTTCTTTTGCAGCCATTTTCATAATAGCAAAACAGAGCGTTTTGGCAATCTGTGAAGGTGTTCCTTGCATTGAACCACTTGTATCAATACAGACTATAAATGCTCCTTTTTCTTTCTTTTTTTGATGTTGGTGTGAAAATGTTTCTTCTTCAGAATTATAAATAGTCTTTGTTCCTTCGTATTGAAAAGATAATAATTGACTATCAGCATATTTTTTCAAAAACATCCATTCGGTTTCTGGCGTTGCTAGAAAAGCAATTTCAGACGGCAAGACCGTATTCAAATCATTACTTGTTCGTGTTCCGTTTATTTCAGAACGCAAATGTGGGTCTTTTACTTTGGATTGATAAACGACAACTTCTTTATATTCTTCTTCTTCAGTTTCAATTTGTGCTTCACGCATTTTTCCTAGTAAATCTACCAGTTCTTGAATCGCTGTTTCGTTTTCTAAAATAGCAGCATATTTTTCTAGTGCTTCAAAACCCGTTTTTTTCCAAAGTGCTTGCGACAAATCCCAATAACGACCTACTTCCATTGCAAAAGGCGAAATCAGTTTGCCTAATTTTTCCAAATCATCAGCTTTTTGATAGAGTTTTTGAGAAAAATCTTCGCTTGCCTCTTCTAAATAGTGAGCTTGAAATTCTAACCATTTTGCTGTCAAAAGTGCGTCCCATTGTGCCAGTAAATCAGCAATTAAAATATCTAAAGGTAACTTTTTTTCTGCTTGTGGGTCGTATTCTTTTGAGAGAATAAAATCTTTACTTTGAGGTATTAAATCTTTAAATTTTTGAGTATAGAAGCTACTATCTAACTCTTCTCTATTATATCGAATAGAAAGATAATTGATAAGATTATCCCAATCTGTCAGATACAAATGGGTTGGTTTGTGCGCCCATGCATCAAACTTGTCTTGTTCTTCTTGAAATGGATTTTTTGCATTAATTTTTTTGTCTGTATCTTTTATCCATTTTATGGTGTCATTTATTATCTAAGTGGTCAAAGATTCATTTTCTTTGGCAAGTTTAATAAGCGTTTGATTTTCAAAAATGGTATCTAATGTTTTTCTTAGATATGCAAAATAAGAAGATTGAAATTCTTCTTTGTTTATCCCTTCTTCTCCTAATTGATTATATTCACTTTCATTATGTTTACTACTTTCTCCTTTCAGAATTGAATATAAATAAAACACCAAAAACTTGCGTGTTGGTTTGTCTAATACTTTTCCAAAATCTATAAAACGGCTAAAGGTAAGTTCTAATTCTTCGTAAGAAATCATGTTCTTCATAATTGTCAGTTATCAGTTTTTCAGTAAACAGTTATCGCTTGAATACCTTTTGCTGGGTAGAATTGTTATTTAATGGATAAACTTAATTTTCTCCTGCAATTTCTAAAATAGTAGCAAATAATTGCTCACTTATGAAAACTCCTTGTTGCTTTACTTGAAATAATAAAGGTTTTATTTCACTAATCAATCCTACTTCTTTAGCTCTAAGAAGCACACCAAACGAACCTATATAATTGCAATTTTGCCTTTGAGCATAAGTTCTACCTAATTTCTCATCAATAATAAGTAAATCAGCTTTCAATTCTTCGTATAAAATTAAGGCTTGAGCTTCTCCTTTGTCTAAATGATTTTCTAGTTGCTGTAAAGCTAATTTATTATTAACCTCTCTTATTTCTATCCAGTCATAACTTTTCAAATCAGTATAAAACTCTTTTTCTACTCCATTTTCTATTTCTTCATATACACCTATTGGAATATATATTTTCCCATAGATTTCTTTCAATATTTCTAGTTTATCTATTACCAAAAACGTAATAATAGGAGTCGTATTTGAAACTATAATATCCATTTTATTTTTTATGTAATCCAGTTTTACGAGCTTTATTTAGTTCTTCTTGTAATTCTGATGTGTCTAAATCCTCAAAAATGCTTACTTGATATTGGTTTAATATATCAATAAAAGCAATTTTTGTAACTCCTAATAAAAATGCTGCTTTCCCAGAAGATACTTTTCCTAATTCATAAAGTTTTATCAGAGCTATTTTTTTTATTTCGTAACTAAACTCTACTTCATTCATGTGAAGTAAAAAGGCTAGTTCTTGAGGAAAATCTACTTGTAGTTGTTTCATTTTTTAATAAAATTAATGTGTAATTATTCAACGAATTAAGTAATCAAAACGTTTTACTCTGTTTTCATTTCTTCCACTCAAAAGTTTCCAACATGTGCATCATATCATCTTTTGTATATTTCAAAATTGGAGCAAGCGAATCATTTTGGCTAGAAGTAGGAACGTACATAGCTGCTCTCAAAAAATGCGTAGAACTATCAGAAACCCAATAATTAAAAACTGTCGGAACTTCTCCTTCCGAAAATGTAAAGACAATTCCGTTACCCTTTTTTGAATCAATTACTTGGTCAATGGCAGACGAACGAGCTGTGTTTATTTCATTGAAAGTGATTTTGTGAGCATCGTTTACATATTCCATAAAAAGTTTGGGTTCGTTTTTTATCTCTTTGTAGGTAATATGAATTTCGGCTACACTTATAGGTGCATATTTCAACGTAATCCAATACTCTTCAGCATTTTGGCTTTCGTTTTTAACTACTTTAGCGTATTTTGAATGCTCAAAAGAATACGGAAAATTACCTTCTAATTTTACATAACTCTTTTCTGGAAGGTCAATTCTGAAATAACCGTAGGGTTTTGGAATAAAACTATCTTCTTCATTTTGGCAGGAAGAAAAAACTAAATTTGTTATAATAAATAAAAAAAGGAGCGTTGCAATGGGATGGATAAATTTCATCTTTTCGTTTTAATTTTCTTAGAATATTTTCTTAGGACTCTACTTGAAATTATATAACTTCAAAAAATAGTTTTTGGTATAAATTATTTTTGTTCAATTTATTAAACCAATAAAATTAATTTCTTAGTAAACTTCTTTGCAAGCCCTATCATTATTTCAAATGAAGAGGCAGAATAATTCAACGAAAGATACATCAAAGGGAACAATAATTGTAAAAGTGATACTTAGATATATCAAAAAAGTGATTGTATTACCAAAATCAAACTGTATTAACACTATTTCTTGTAAAAAATCTGTTTTTTAAACAAAAAAATCATAACAAAATCCTATCTTTACTAAAAAAATAGAAATGTATTCGTGTTTTAAAGACTAGAAAAATCACAGAATTATTTTAGTAGTAAATAAACGCAAAATCTGTTTTTTTTTGATTTATCACTTTTCACTTTCTTATTCAATCGTGTTAGCGTATTTTTGTTTTTTCTATATTTTAAGGATTCTATTCAATATGCTACTCAAAAGAACCGTTAAATACGAAAGCGTAAGCTACATAAATAGAGAGTGATTCACTTTGTTTTAGAAAAGATTTTTTTAGTTTATATTAATTATTCATTTCCTGATTATATTTATCTTGTATTATTATTTTTTAAGTCTATCTATTTGAATGAATAGTTTGTACTCTGATTTGATAAATAAGTTATTATAGTAATTAAAATATAATTTGATTATATATTATGCGTAACATACAATTTTTATTTCTTTCGTTTTTTGTTCTCATTAGTCTTACTGGCATTGCTCATTCTTCCTATGGACAGCTTCTTCAAGGTATTGTTACAGTGAATAATGGGGGTTCAATCAGCAATGATGCAGAAGGACGTGTTATTTTGAAGATTTTTGCCAAAGGAGCCAGTGAAATGCGTGTTAGTAATAATGCCAGTTTTATTGGTGCAAAATGGGAACCTTTTGAAGGACAAAAAAGTTGGCGTTTGGATGCTCGTGAAGATGGAATCAAAACTGTTTATGTACAATTTAGAGATGGTTCTGCTACTATGGTTTCAGACCCTGCGGTTGCACAAGTAGAGCTTGACCGTAGCCCTCCTACCAATCCATCTATCAATATTAATTCAGGTGCAGAATATACTAATGCTAGAGATAGAAAAGTATATTTAGAATTGTATTGTGATGAAGCCTATGAAATGCAGATTAGTAATAGAAGTGATTTTCAAGATGCTCCTCGTTGGTATCCTTATAAAGAAACTATACAAGGCTGGCCACTTACAGGTGGAGAAGGTACTAAGCAAGTATATGCTCGTTTCAAGGATTATGCAGGAAATATTTCTGCAAGTGCTGTTGATACTATTATTGTTGATCAAACTCCTCCAAAGGGACAATTTGAAATAAATAATAATGCAAAATTTACGACTACTCGTAATGTAAAACTACAATTTAATGCTGAAGGAGCAAGTGATATTTCTATTCAATCATTAGGAACTTGGGTACCTTATGCAAAGGAGATGGATTTTGAGTTATCTGCTGTGCAAGGTCCTCAAGTAGTAGCGGTAAAGTTTAGAGATAAAATGGGTAATCAATCAAAACCTGCTTTTGCACGTATTATTTTAGATTTAGAGGCTCCTTCTATGCCTAGAATATTATTGAACGGTGGAAATCGCTACACCAAAAGTTATAATGTAAATATTCGTCTTTCTGCTATTGGTGCATCTGAAATGATAGTTAGTAATAATCCAGATTTGCGTGGTGCAGAATGGCAACCCTATCGCTATTTACTTCCTAGCTGGACATTTGATGTAACAGATGGAGAAAAAACAGTTTATGTGAAATTTAGAGACGAAGCGGGAAATGAAACAGAAATAAAATCAGATAAAATTATTCTTGATCAAGGACAACCCTCAGGAGGAAAAATAAAAATTATCTCAAAAGAAGGCACTCAAGGAATAACAAGTAATAAAGAAGGATTAGTAAACCTTGAGCTTTCAGTGGAAGGCGATGATGCTCGTTATATGATGGTTAGCAATACAGAAAATTTCTTTGAAGGACGTTGGGAGATTTATAGAAATAAGGTAGAAGATTGGAAATTGGCAGTAGGAGACGGTGAAAAAGCAGTTTATGTGAAATTTAGAGATAGAGCAGGTAATGTTTCCAGTCCTGTTTCGGATAGGGTAATCTTAGACCTTACTGCTCCCATTGATACACGTATAGCCGTAGAAAAAAGAGCTAAATACGTACAAAGCAATTCGGTTGCTGTAAATGTATATGCTCGTGGAGCAAGTGAAGTAATGTTAGGCAAATCCGAACAGTTTACGAATGGAAAGTGGCAAAAATACGAAGAAGAAATAAAAGGTTGGCAATTAGAAGGAGAAGACGGAAAAAAAGTAGTTTATGCAAAATTCAAAGACCAAGCAGGAAACGAAACTCCACCTATTAGTACAGAAATTATTTTGGATAGAGTAGCACCACAAGACCCACAAATTAGAATAAATAAAGGAGATAGTGTTACTAATAATCCGAATAAAACAGTTTTGATGCAAGCTAAATCCGATGGAGCAGTGATGATGCAACTCGGTATGGACGAAATTTTTAGTGGTAGCCGTTGGATTAATTATCAAGCAGGAAAAAATATTCCTTTTACCCTACCAGGTGATGATGGAATGAAAGAAGTGTTTGCTCGTTTTAGAGATGAAGCGGGAAATGTTTCGGATATAGTTTCTCAAAAAATCCTTCTTGACCGTACTCCTCCTATTGTTGGGGAAGTCAAAATAAATGAAGGAGATAATGGAACAAATATTCAAACAGTATCTCTTACCTTAAATGCACAAGGTGCAACTCATATGATGCTATCTAGCCGTATCAATTTTCCAGACGCAAAATGGGAGTCTTACAATACAACAAGGCAATTTACTTTAGTAGGAGATGATGGAGTTAAGTTTGTTTTTGTTCGTTATAGAGATGGGGTGGGTAATATTTCTGAAATTGCCTACGATAGAATTGGTCTTGATCGTACAGCTCCTACTGAAGGTGAAATTGTGATAAACAAAAATGCAAAATATACCACAAATATCAACAAATATGTAACGCTTCAACTTCGTGCTAAAGGTGCCTCAGAAATGCGTATTGGTAAAAGCGAATCTATGGATAGTGCTTCATGGCAGACTTACAGACCAATTATTACAAATCATATTTTACCAAATGAAGATGGCGAAAATAAAGTTTGGGTACAATTTGGAGATAAATCAGGCAATCAAACCAAACCAATTAGTGCAAGTATTATTTTGGATAGACAAGCACCCTTTGGAGAGGAAATTATAATAAATGGAAGTGAGCCTTATACGAATAAGCATCAAGTAAAATTAGATATAATGGCAGAAGAGGCATCACATATGATGATTAGTAATATGAGAGGTTTTCCACCTCCTGCACGATGGGAAGATTACAATACGACTTCTAATTGGACTCTTTCTGGTGCAGATGGTTACAAAACAGTTTATATAAAGTTTAGAGACGAAGCTGGAAATCAGTCTTTTGTGGCTAGTTCTCAGATTCTTTTAGACACGCAGCCACCACAACCTGGTATTATCAGGATTGAAGGAGGACAAACTCGTGTCAAAGACAATCAAGTAACATTACTATTCAATGCTCGTCAAGCTAATTATATTATGGTTTCGAATTCGGCTAAATTTGATGATGGTGCATATTGGCAAGAATATACTGATAAATTAGATTGGGTTCTTACAAGTGGCGAAGGCTACAAAAGAGTGTATGCAAAATTCAAAGATACCAGTGAAAACGAAACAGGAATTATCTTTGCAGAAATTACGGTAGAAGGCTTTTAAAATCATCAACTTTAAGAACAAAGCATTTTCATAATTTTACTATGAAAATGCTTTTTTTGTTTTATGAAAAAAGCATTTGTAGTTCAAAAGGCTTGCCTTTGACTATATTCTTTTTTTGGTATATTTGTGCTATTAAAACAGTATTGAAAAACAAGTAGAAGACAATTTTAAAAGAGAAAATAAATTATGAAAAAACCTTCTGTTCCACAGGGAATGCGTGATTTTTCACCCAATCAAATGCTCAAACGTCAATGGCTTTTTGATTCTATAAAAAAGGTATTTGTAAAATATGGTTTTCTACCTTTAGAAACTCCTACAATGGAAAATCTAAATTCTCTAACAGGAAAATATGGCGATGAAGGCGACCAGCTTCTTTTTAGAGTGCTTAATTCAGGCGATTTTTTGAAAGATGTACAAAAAAAAGAGGGTCAAAAAAAAGTAGAAGAATTAGATTATAAAGAAATTACGACAAAGGTAAGTAAGCGAGGTTTACGATATGATTTGACTGTTCCTTTTGCTCGTTATGTAGTTCAGCACCAAAGCGAAATTACGTTTCCTTTTCGCAGATTTCAAATTCAACCTGTTTGGCGTGCCGACCGTCCACAAAAAGGACGTTACCGTGAATTCTATCAATGTGATGCTGATGTTGTGGGTTCAGATTCTTTAATTAATGAAGCCGAATTATTACAATTAGCCGATGAGGTTTTTGAGAAATTGAATCTAAAAGTTACTATCAAACTCAATAGTAGAAAAATATTGCAAGGACTTTCAGAAGTAGTCGGTTTTCCAGAAAAAATGACTGATATTACTGTTGCCATTGATAAGTTAGATAAAATCGGCTGGGAAGGCGTTTCGAAAAGAACTCACAGAAAGAGAACTTTCAGAAGAGGCTATTTCTAAAATAAGTGAATTTATAGATTTCTTGACCAATAAAAATACAAGTTTCAATCAAGAGAAATTAGATTACTTAAAATCTTTTTTTAGTGGAAATCAAGTAGGAGAAGCAGGAATTATAGAACTAGAACAAGTACAACAGTTTTTAGAGCATATTCCGTTTGTCAATAATTTAGAAATTGACCCAACTCTTGCAAGAGGTTTAGGATATTACACAGGCTGTATTTATGAAATAAAAGCAGACGAAGCCCAAATGGGTAGTATTGGTGGTGGAGGTCGTTATGATGACCTTACAGGAATTTTTGGTTTAAAAGGATATTCTGGAGTAGGAATTTCATTTGGAATAGAACGAATTTATGATGTTTTGGAAGACTTAGATTTATTTCCAAAAGAAATTTCAGAATCTACCAAAATTATATTTTTAGCCTTTGATGAATCTGCACGAATTTGGAGTTTGCCACTTGTAAGAAGGCTTAGAGACAGAAATATTGCTACCGAAGTCTATACAGAAAACAAGAATATCAAAAAACAATTTGATTATGCCAATAAAAGAAATATTCCTTTTTGTGTAATTATAGGAGATAATGAAATGAAAACAGGAAAATTGGCAGTCAAAAATATGGTTGAAGGTTCGCAAGAAGTAATGTCTATTGATGAACTAATTGAAAAATTTGCTTTATGATTAATTTCTTGTCTAAAACTTTGTCAGTAGTGTTTTGGTAATCCAAAATAACTCTGAATAGTTGATGTAAATATTTATATCAAACTATTGATAGCCTTCTGGAAGGTCTGTCAAAGTTTTAGAAACAAAAAGACATTTAGACAAAAAAATAAGCCTTCAAAAATTAAACGTTTTTGAAGGCTTATTTTTACACTAATCACTAATAATTAAAAAATTAATCACTAGATCTGTTACCTTATCCTCAAGCGTCTTCCCAGTCTCAAACTCGCTCGTGTACTAATATTATTAAGTTTACAAATTGAAGCAATCGTTACTCCATATTGGCGACTAATTTTCCAAAGAGAATCTCCACTTTTGATTTTGTGATAAATTACTCTTCTTACAGTATGAACTTCTTCAGAGTCGTCATCTCCATCATCCTCGTGTGTATGTGTACTATTTACTCTTGCACCCAAATGCTTGAAGTTGGCAGCCGTAAGCTCAAAATCTTTTAGCTTTATTTCGTTTTTTTCAAAATCAAAAATAGTTGCTGGGTCTATCGAATTGCCTTCATAACGCATCTCAAAATGCAAATGAGGTCCCGTACTCCTTCCAGTACTTCCACCCTTTCCAATCATCTGACCTGCTTTTACGTAATCACCTACCTCTACATCGGTTGCACTAAGATGTCCATACACCGTTTCAAGTCCGTTATTATGTCGTATTACAATATGATTTCCAAAACCTCTACCGTATTTTTTTACTCTAATTATTCCATCAAAAACAGCATAAATAGGGTCACCTGTATCCAAATCTAAATCGGTTCCGTGATGCCAGCGATAACGACGATACCCAAAATTTGAGTTTATTCTGTTACTCGCCATAGGTGGCGACCAATATTGGCTTTTTGCTGAATCATAGAGAGCAATCTGAACGGTGTCTCTAAATTTTGAAGCATCAATTCCATACGGGTTTACGGCATCTGAACTCCAAACTTTATAATACTGACGCATTGTAATCCAAACACAATCAATTGCAATTTCTTCTGAAATCAAAACGATATTGCTCATCTTTACATTATCGTAATTACTTGTATCTTCTCTAAATAAACTTTTGCGAGTATTCATACTAATAGCAAGCGTATCTAAAAAAAGTGAGTATCCCCAGCTTCCACTAAGTGTACTAAGGCGTAACATAGTTGTATCAGAAAGATTTAAGAGAGTAGCATTTGCAGGACGAAAATTTTCTTCCTCATAACTATCTCCACCAATAGAAGGAGCATTTTTATTAAATACAGCAGAGTTTTCAAAGGATTTTGAAGTAACTACTCCTAGTGAATCTTTTGATGAATCGCTTTTAACTTCTCCATTTTCAGAAACTGACCTAGATAAATCAGAATCCATATTACTTTTAGAAATGCTAAAAGCATCTATTGAATCTGTCTTCGAAATGGCTAGAGTTAATCTTAAAGAATCTGTTTTCTTGTCTTTTGTATCTTCCTTTATATCTTCTCTTGGAGCTACTTTTTCAATAGCTGCATTTTTATCTGTTGTAGCAGGGAGAATTAAAAAATTTGGAATTATAATAGTTTTAAAATCACTTTGACTGTTACTTTTGTCTTGCAGAGTATTTTGTGCTGTAACGTTATTCTTTTGAGCTAAAAAAGTAAATAAAATGAAAAAGAAACTGATAAATCTCATCGCTTTTGTGTAATACAAAGTAGGATAAAATATGTTTTTTGAGTAATTATTCGAGTCCATTTGAAAGATAATAAAGATATAAGGCATAAAAACAAACCAATGTTTGTTTGATATGAGCTATTAAACTACTTATTTTGTAAATTTATCTTTAAATAAATAAGTCCTTGGGAATATTTTTTGAGCAACTATTTTGAGCAACTATAAGTCTAACCCCAAATACTACTAGTTTGCAGTATGTATTTTGTTTGAAGGGTTCAATATTTTTTATAAAAGAAACTAATTTTAGTTTTCTTTTAAATGAAGGTGCAATTTACAACTATTTTATAAACACTACCAAATATTATATTTGATTTGGCTTTTCATTTGTACTTATAATTTAAACAATAGGATAAAACTAATATAAATTCTGTAATTTCATTTATTTTTGTCTTTAAAAGAGATTGTACTAAACAAAATTAATTTTTCTTTGTCCTATAAGTGAGTAAGAGTAGTCAGTTTTGCTCAAAAATATATATTTTTGTATTGGTAGAAAATGTGTTTTTAAATAAAGAGAAGCGTATGGAAAATAGGAATGAGAATATTAATAATGAGGATACTAATAATGAGAATACTAATAAAGGTAATTTTAGTCTCATAGCTAATGAGCAAATAAAAAATTTAGTCTCAAAAAACTACGTCTATGCTGCTGTATTACATTATTTTGGCATAGATTTTTACAATCACACTCATCAAACTTTGGCTCAAACGTGTACAGAAAACGGGATTGATGCACGTTTTTTGATACAGCAATTAGAGCAAGCCGTAAAAAATAAGACTAAATCTAATGTATCAAAGCCTTCATTTCAGAATATAGGTAATTACCCTGTCCAACTCGTTATCCATTATTTGAAGCATTCGCATCGTATTTTTATGCGTCGTAGCTTGCCTTATATGTCAAAACTAGTTTGTGATTGTCAGAGTGATGGCTTTGAGAATAAATATAAATCAGTAATAGAAGATTTGAAAATTGCTTTTCCTTTATTTGCAGAAGATTTTATTCATCATATTTTTGAAGAAGAAGAGTCGCTCTTCGATTATATCAACCTCTTAGACAACGCTTTCTATGAAAAAATACCAATGACAAAAGTATTTTATCCCATGCAAGAACATTCTATTTCTCGTTTTTTGCGTCAGCATCAGCAAGACGATGACGAAATGAAAGGGATTAGAGAACTTACAGAAAATTATAAAACTACATCAAATACACCTCTTTTGATAAAAGTATTGTATTCAGAGTTGAAGGATTTTGAAGAGGAATTGAAGATACACGCAGATATAGAAAACAGAATATTGCTTCCAAAAGCTCTAAAATTAGAATTAAAATTAAAAGAAAGTATTATAGCAAAAAGTAAGTTTAATTGAGCAAATAGAAATGAAGAACAGGAAACGGGAAGGAAGAGTACAATTTCTAATTCAAATTATTTTAATCACTAAATATTCCTAAATCAGCTTTTTTCTGCAATCCTTTAAATAGTTTTTACGTAAGTAAATTAAATAAATTACTATTTTTTAATTATTAATTCATTGATAATCAATACATTAAATTCGTAATTTTTAATTAGCTTCGCTGCTTTAGCAGGTCGTAATTACTCCTAAGTTGTAAAGACGAAGGAAAACAAAATAAAATTATAGTATAAGTCAAAACTCAATACATGGGAAATTTAATATTACCACCTTCACTTACTCGTGAACTTCCTTATGCTGTTACGGCACAACTTGCAGAATTGCCACAGGAAGCACAACGAGAGTTTTTTGAAGAATACAACCGAAATGCACGTACTACTTCGATAGGTTACATTTTGCATCTGCTTGTCTTTGGAACTCATTATGCTTATCTCAATCAGTGGCTTTTGCAGTTTTTGTATTGGTTTACGGCTGGAGGTTTTGGTATTTGGTGGTTTATAGATTTGTTCAGAATTCCCTCTATGATAGAGGCACATAATAATAAAGTAGCTGACCAAACGCTTCAACACGTACTTGTAAAATACCGTTACGGACTTAAAAATAATACAACATCTGATTTTATTTCATCTTCTGCAAAAGGTTCGAAGGTTTATGCTCCGAACGCCTTATGATTTACAGAAAAAAGAAGACAACCCTCAAAATAATGATACATTAGACAAACGCAGTATTTCTAGAATGCGTCCGATTGTGCCACGAGTTTTGGATAATCCAGAAGCTGACCCCATGCGACTCAGCATCGTAAATATAAAGGCAGGCTATTTAGTAGATTTTGATTTGACAACGTGGGAAACTGTACAGGAATGGCAATACGACTGGGATAATGGAAATAGTGGAAAAGAATTTCGTTTAGTAAATGAAAAAGAAACGCTGCATTTATATATGCGAAATGAAGGAACTCAACTGCATACTATTCTGGGAAGAAAAGTAAATATTTTTTCTATTGATAGAGAATTGGAAGACGAAATTCAGACCAATTCTCGTCCTCCATCGGTACTCAATTATCAAGAAATAGACTATTTTAGAGAAAATACAAAAACAGGTTGGAGACACGAACTATCCTCCAAAACAAGTGCAAACAAACTTACTATTTGGGAATATTTTGATGAAACCATGACGTTTTTTATGCGTATCGAACAAATAGAAAATCAAACTTACAAAGCAACCGTAGGCGAAGTAATTTCTCCTTTTGAGTTTTCGAATGTTTTGCCGAAAGAATAGAATATTTAATCAAAAATTACGAATTCGGAAAAGAATTATAATTCTATTTCCGTAATTCGTAATTGATTTTCAGGTAGTGTTAAATATATAATGCTGCAATTCTAAAAATCTGTGTTTTGTTCGTTTAATCTGCGTTATCTGTGTTCCATTTTTATTTACAGCATTACTTTGTGATACACTACCGATTTTCAATTTCCCAAAGCTCTATTAAAAAGCTGTTTTATAAGCTCAAAACCTTCATCAAATTTATTTCTTTTCTGCTCAAAAGACAAAGTACCATCTTCATTTTCTGTAATCAAGTAGGTAAACACAAAATCGCCATCTCCATTCTGCCAGCCGTCTAATTGTCCGAAACGAAGGTCATTTATTTGATACATGGTATTTCCATTTTCTTCATATTTTCCTACTGTATAATATCCTTGTGGAACTTCTATAAGCTGTTTTACTTTTTTATTGTCTTTTATTGGGTCTAAGGCTTCCCAATTTTTTTCAAAATAATGGTATTTTATTTCCTTATTATTGTCTAAGACAGAATAATAACCACTATAATAACCGTCTTCTGTTTCTACAATATTATTCCAAAGCAAAATATTCAAAGGTGTAGTTTTGGTATCATAACGTAGATAATCAATGTTTTGAGCCTTTAGACTTTCTTCAAAAACAGAATTTACTCGCTGCTGATTAATAATTCCCATCAATAGATAAAAAGAAGACATTCCAACACCAAACCAAACCAAAAAAGAACGTTTCTCATTATACGAATGACTGTATAAATTCCCTTTGAAAACGGGTAAAAATCTAGCCCAAAGCAGTAAAATAAGAAAAGGAATTGTATAGAAAAAATCAATTACAAAAACGGTTTTGAGTGCATAACCATGTTCTGAAAAAGGATAAAATATTTTTGTTCCCCAAGTAGTGAAAATATCCAACCAAGAATGCGTAATCATTCCCCAAAAAAACAGATTTGTCCACCTCCAAAAACTCATTTCTAAAAGATATTTGAGTTTGTATTTTGTTCCCAAAGAATTGAAAAGCCAACCTAAAAAAGGAGCAAATAAGACAGCAAACAAAATAGAGTGCATCAAACTTCTATGCCAACGCAATTCTTGTACAATATCTAAAAAAGGGTTTACCAAAACATCTAAATCTGGAATTGTGCCAGCGACTGCTCCCCAAAGCATAGCCTGATTTCCAATTTTTCGTCCTGCGATAAGCTCGCCAACGGCTGCTCCTAATACAATTTGTGTGAGTGAATCCATTCTACAAAAATACTCTAAAATCAGTTAAACTACAGATTTCAAATAATAAATTAACTATTTTCAAAATTGAAGCAAAAAAATTATCTATTGCCAAATTCTTTATCAACGCTTTACCAATTCAGTTTTTCTAGTAAACGATAAATTATTATTTCGTCATAAATCCATTTTACAAAATAGATTTTTTATAGCACTAATTTTACTACTAACTGATTATCAATTAAATAGCGATTTTTATAATTAAAAATTCTATTTTTGTTCGTTAAGTATCTAAATCGTTTTTTACCAATCAAACTATATCGTTGCTTGTCTGACCACCAGCGACCTACTATAAAACACAAACACACTTCTTTTTTATATAGAATTATGATACAAACTCAAACGCTCGCTCCTCCTTCAACTGACTCTGTAATGGAGATTATGCAAAAAATGGGACATGAAAACCTCGTTTTTTGTCAAGACGAACACTCTGGTCTTCGTGCAATTATTGGTATTCACTCTACCGTTTTAGGACCTGCTTTGGGAGGAACTAGAATGTGGAACTATGCAAATAGCACAGAAGCTGTAACCGATGCACTACGCCTTTCTCGTGGCATGTCGTATAAAAACTCCATTGCTGGACTAAATTTGGGAGGTGGAAAAGCCGTTATTATTGGCGATGCACGTACGCAGAAAAACGAATTTTTATTGCGTCGTTTCGGAAAATTTGTAGAAAGTCTTAACGGAAAATATATCACTGCCGAAGACGTAGGAATGTCCACAATAGATATGAGCTATATTGCGATGGAAACCAAACACGTAACAGGACTAGATGAAAGTCGTGGTGGTTCGGGTGATCCTTC
This sequence comes from uncultured Cytophagales bacterium, assembly GCA_963761725.1. Lineage (GTDB taxonomy): Bacteria > Bacteroidota > Bacteroidia > Cytophagales > Bernardetiaceae > Bernardetia. The sequence goes on from CAVXHP010000006.1 coordinate 309,874, forward strand.
TCCATTTACTGCTCTTGGAACGTATATGGGAATGAAAGCAGCAGCCAAAAAAATGTATGGAAGTGATAGCTTAGAAGGCAAAAAAGTTTCTATTCAAGGTGCAGGACATGTAGGCGAATATATCATCGAACACTTATCAAAAGAAGGTGCAAAGATTTATGTTACAGATGTGTATGAAGACCGTTTGAAAGAAATTTCGGATAAGTATAAAGTAGAAATTGTAGGGTTAGAAGAAATCTATGATTTAGACGTAGATATTTATTCTCCTTGTGCTTTGGGTGCAACTATTAACGACGAAACATTAAGCCGTTTGAAATGTCAAATTATTGCGGGTTGTGCCAACAATCAGCTTAAAGACGAGACAATTCATGGAAATGCATGTCTTGAGCGAGGAATTATTTATGTTCCAGACTTTTTGATTAATTCGGGTGGTGTAATCAATGTATATTCTGAATTTGCTTCACTTCCTCGTGAATGGGTCGTACAAAAAACAGAGCGTTTGTATGATATGTGTTTGGAGGTAATCAATACTTCTGTTTCTGAAAACAAAAATGCTCAAGATGTAGCTATTCAGATTGCTCAAGAAAGAATTGATTCGATTGCAAATATCAAAACTAGAAGATAAGGAACAATTACGACCTGCTAAAGCAGCGAAGCTAATTACGAATTAAAAATTACGAAGCTATTTAATTTTTATTCCTAATATTTTAATTGTCAGACACTTTCAGAAGTGTCAGACAATGTACACACAAAAAAACAGAGAAAAGCGAATTGCCTTGCTGCAATTCGCTTTTTTTGTGCGTATAGTTTAAGAATAAAATACAAGGTAGTGTTAAAGATGTAATGCTGCAATTCTAAAAATCTGTGTTTTATTCGTTCAATCTGTGTTATCTGTGTTCTATTTTTTATTTACAGCATTACTTGTTATAGACTACCAAATACAAATTACCTTAAAATCAATCTGCTTTTATGAAAAAAATCTATCAAATCGTTTTTGCACTTCTGTTCTTATTTTTCATTATAGGACAGGAAAGTCTAGTTTTTGGGCAAATGGATTTACAAACTGCTCTTTCGGGTAAATTAGTTTGTCTTCAATCTATGGCAACTTCTACTAAAGCAGACAGTACAAACCAAACAGTAAAAGATACAACTAAAACGACTAGAATTGTAATGCGTTGTTATTCCTCTTATACTCCAACTAAAGAACCATTATATATCATAGATGGTATTCCTCTTTCTGAAAATGATTCTACTTTCAAAAATCTTTCTCCAGAAGATATTGAATCAATTTCTGTGATGAAAGGAGTATCTGCAACAGCTCTCTATGGTTCAAGAGGTGCAAATGGAGTAATTCTTATTATCCTCAAAAAGAAAGAAATTAAAGAAGAGAAAACAGAAAAACCAGTAGAAGAAGTTGAAATAAATGTTTTTCCTAATCCGACAACAGAGTTTGTAAATATTGCTTTAAACCTCAAAGAAAAATCAGAAGTAGAAATCAAAATTTATAATCTTCAAACTTTAGAGAGTTATGAAATAAATAAAGAAATGTATGAAGCAGGAGAACAGCAGATTAACTGGAAAGTTAATTCTTTAGCAAATGGAACATACAACATAAAAATTAAAATTGGAAAACAGATTATTACTAAAAAACTTGTTATTCAAAAATAGAGATTTGGTATTTTACGTTTTTGAAATATTGAAACTGTATCTATTGATTTTATTAGAAAAATTATACAAAAAACTCAAAAAAACACATTATATTTTGGTATAGTGTGTTTTTTTGTAAATTGAACGAATTATAGTCCTAAAATTTATATAAAAAATACTAAAATATATGAAGCAAAATTTTAAAATTATTTTTGCCTTTACTACTTTATTCTTTGTTGTAAGTCAAGTAAATATATTGGTGGCACAAGATAAAAGTCTAAAAAAAGACCATTCTGAAGTCATAACAAGAGGTTCTACATCGTCTATTACTGAAAAAATACCAACTTTATATGTTGTAGATGGTGTCATACAAGCTGACTCTGCCGCTGTTATGAGTAAAATCAGTCCAAGTCAAATTGAATCTGTAACTATATTCAAAGGTGAAAAAGCGGTTTCACTATATGGTTCTAGAGGAGTAAATGGTGTAGTTTATATCATACTCAAAAAAGATGAAAAAATCATAGAAGAACAAGAAGAAGAAATAAAAGAAATAGAAGAAACTCTGGTAAATATTTTTCCAAATCCTACTTCTGAGCTTGTAAATGTTACTTTATATTTAAAAGAAAAATCTGAAGTAGAAATTATTATGTATAATCTTCAAACGCTAGAAAAGCACGAAATAAGCAAAGAAATGTATGAAGCAGGAGAACAGCAAATTAATTGGAAAGTTAATTCTTTAGAAAATGGAACATATAACGTAAAGATTAAAATTGGAAAACAGATTATTACTAAAAAACTTGTTATCCGAAACTAAATACTCTGCTATTGCTCGTATTCTGACAAGCGATATGTAAATCACAAAAAAAATATAAAAAAAGCGTATTGTATTTTATTACAATACGCTTTTTTGTATGTAAATTTGAAAAATGTAACGTACCTTTTAAGGTGCGAAAAATCAATGAAAATATTTTATTAATAACTATGGCAACAGAAAAATATATTTGTGAATCGTGTGGTAGTAATGAATTTGTAACCAAACCCAACCATTTTGATTTATTTTCAGCAGAAGACGGAAAACTTATTTTTCAAGAATCAATGCTAGTAGAAGACGATAGCAATTTAGAGCTTTTTTGTTTTGAGTGTGATGAAAAATTAGAATTTGATGAGGAAGATTTGGAGTTTTAATTTTTTGTTTTTATTCATTGAAAATTAGACTTTGGAGAATAGAAGTGGGTAAATACTAATTCTATTCTCTTTCTTTTTTTGTAAATTGGGTTTGAGTCTTGAAGTAAATCATTTTATAAATTAAGAATAGTATAGACACTATTTTAGCAGAATTTCCAGACTTAGAAAGAGAAGATATATTTGCTTGTTTGCAGTATTCTTTGGCTAATATTGTTCAAAAAAGAATAAATTAATTACTTCTTTTTAATTCTTGACGCAGTGTGTCAAGAATTGAAAAATATAGCAAATCTAATATTTGACGCATTGCCTTAAGAATTCAAAACAAACATCTTTTCGCATCAAAATACATGCTTTATTTGCCAAAAGAAGAAGAACTAAAAGCAGAATTAGAACGAGAAAGATTATTTATTGAGAATAGAAAGAAGTCATAAAACGGAACAAAGAACATCAAAAAGCGTATTCAATAGTAAAGAACACTATAAAATAAATCAATTATGCAAGAACAACTCATTTTATCGCAACTTTACACACTTCCAGAAAATCTAAAAACAGAAGTATTACGTTTTATTCTATTTCTAAAATCTGAAAGTGAAAGTGATACAGTAATTGCTGAAAAAAAACAGCGAGTTTTTGGACGTTCGAAGGGACGTTACAAAATGGCTGATGATTTTGATGCACCTTTAGATGATTTTAACGAATATATGTAATGAAATATTTATTAGATACACATACTTTTTTATGCTGAAATATTTTAGAAAAGAAATAACAACAGAGAATGGTTATTATTTGCTTGAACAAGTTGATAAAAATATCAAACTTGGCAACAAACAGAAATTAGGTTTAAAAAGATTTCTTAGATCTGAATTTAAAGATAATTATAAAAGAACTACAATTATACCTTGGGATTTAGATTTTCGTAGCAGAATATTAAATTACTTCATAGATGTATTTCCTCCCAATGGTTCTACAATCAAAAAATTTTACTTAACTGAGAATAATGAATTGTGTATTTTGTACGAACAATTACCAGATTTTGACAGTGATATACATTTCTATCCATTTAATTTAGACAAAAAATCTGAATGGTTAGCCACATTTAATTTTTCTGAGCAAAAATGGAAGCTAAAAAGAATAAGCTATTTAAAGTAATAGCTTTCATATAAAAAATAAAGAATTACAGAGCTAAAATTATGTACGAATCAATTCGTAATTTTTAATTGACTGCGTCGTCTTTCAGTTCGTAATTCGTAATTGAATAAAACATGTACGAAATAAAAATACCCGTTTTTGAAGGAGCTTTTGATTTGTTACTTTTCTTTATTGAGAGGGACGAATTAGATATTTATGACATTCCGATTACTAAAGTAACGACTGATTTTTTGGAGTACATTCGTGCGCTAGAAAAAATGAATATCGAACTTGCCAGCGAATTTATTGTAGTGGCTGCAACGCTCATGCAAATAAAAGCAAAAATGCTCATTCCTCGTGAGCAAGTCGATGCAGAAGGAAATATTATTGACCCAAGAAAAGAACTCATTCAGCAGCTTTTAGAATACAAGCGTTTTCGTCCTGTCATTGAGCAGCTTTCTAATTTGGAAGACGATTCTTTGGCTAGAGAAACGAGAGGAAATATTATTTCAGAACTCAAATCTCTTAATAAAGTGCGTCCAGAAGATGTGGACTTGGAAGACGTAGATTTGTATAAATTACTAAAGGCTTTTCAGAATGTGATGGAATTACACGAGCTTTCTCAACCCAGATTAGATAATATAAAACCTTATCCGTATAGTGTAAATAATCAAAGAGTCTATTTAATAGAAAAGATTTTAAAGAATGAACGAGTAAATTTTGTAGAAATCTTAAAAGAAAGTGGAAATCGCATTTTGGTTGTCTTTAACTTTTTGGCAATCTTAGAACTTATACAAATTGGAGATATTAAGCTAGAAATGGGTGAAGAACCTGATTTCAATGAGTTCTATCTTTGCAGAGGATAAACTTTTTATTAATAAATCCTCAAGTGATTATACCAAAAAAGTACAATTTATTAGTAAGAAGTTAATGAAGGCGTAAGGTAAGAAGAGTAAGTTTGCAACATCAATAAAACAATGAAATATTGATTCAAAAATTTACTAATAACACTATCAAAATGAAAACTTCAAAACTCAATTTATTTGCACTTGCTTTTTTAGGTTTGAACCTAACGACAGCTTGTAACGACGACAATACGCCTGACGCAATCCGTACAGAAGCTCAATTGGTTGCTCATTCTATTACTCCTTCTTTCCTGAAAGTTGCTCCTGAGTTTTCAGGTATTAAAGTAATGCCTTTGCTTACCTCAGAGGATAAATTAAGCGAAACTCCTAATTTCGTTTATGGTTCAATGGCTGATGGTGCAGGTTTATTAAAAAATCCAGACGGAACTTATACGCTCATAAATAATATTGAAGCCGATTATTCTATCGCCAGAATTACACTTGACAAAACGTTCAAACCTGTAAAAGGCGAGTATATTCTCAATGCACAAGCAACAGCTTTTACTGCTCAATGTTCGGGTACACTTGTTACTCCTCAAGAACATGGTTTTGGTCCTGTTTATTTATCAGGTGGAGAATGGGGTGGAGCTTCAAAAGGTGTTTTTATTGTTGATCCTTTCAAAAGTGCTACTCTGGCTTCTTCTCCTCGTATGCTAAATGCTATGGGACAATGGTCGACAGAGAATGCAGTTCCTATTGGAAAAGACGCTTATTCTGACAAAACGGTTGTCTTTATAGGTGATGACCATTCTGACAATTCTATTCCTTCAGGACAGTTAGGAATGTATGTAGGAAACAGAGGCGATTTGGAGGGTGGCAAACTCTATGGTCTTAAAGTTACTTCTGCTGGCGTAAACTACGAAATGGATATGAAAGAAGGTACTTCATATGATATGGAATTTGTAGAATTAAAAGAAAAAAGCATCGATTTGCTTGATGCAGAAGCCAAACAAAAAGGCGTTATGGGTTTTTCAAGAGTAGAAGATATTGATTGGAGAAGAGGTTCTGGAGCTAACAACAGAGAAGTTTATTTTTGTGTTACAGGTCGTAAAAGAGATGCTTTAGCAGGAAAAGGAACATTCTACGGACGTATCTATAAAGTAACACTAAATCCAGAAGACCCAACTAAAATAGGCAAAATTACATGTGTTTTAGATGGCGATAAGCTAGATGGAAAAGCAAAAGCATTCCATAGTCCAGATAATATCTTAGTTACTGAAAATTATGCCTACATTCAAGAAGATCCAAATGGCGTTTCGGATGCTAGTACGCCAGAGAAGGAACACTATGCACGTTTATATCAATACAATTTGAATACAGGAGAATTGAAAAACGTACTAGATTGTGATCAAGCAAAAGCAATATCACAAGGATATGGAACGGAGAATTTCTGGGAACTTACAGGAATGATTGATATTTCCGATATTGTAGGAATTGATGAAACATTTTTACTGATTACTCAAAATCACGGTTGGGAAAGAGCTGACGGTGTTCCATTTACAGACCCAAATGCTGTTTCAGATATAAATAATAGTAGAAAAGAAGGAAGTATGCTATTCATAATAAATGGTTTGGGAAGATAATTTTTCCATTTTTATTCTAAAAAACAACCCTAAGAAATAATTGATTAATTCAGTTTTTCTTAGGGTTTTGATAATTATAATTCATTTTCATAGAACTTTCGCACAATCTCGTTCAAGCATCTGCTTGGACGCTCTTTTTCGCAAGCATATGCTTGCAAAGTAATAAGCAAAAGATAGAATCTTGCGATAGAAAGATTAATCTTAAAAAAAACTACCTCAAATGAAATTCCCAATTTACTTTCTCATTTTAATTTCTATTCTCTTTCTTGTAGTAATTTCTTGTACAAATTCTCAAAAAGAAACTTCTCCAAATAGCAACCTTCAAGAAGCTAGAAATCCATTCCAAGAAATAGAAAAAATCTATCTTGCGAATATAGAAAACGCTATCAAAAACTTAGAAGCTACCAAAACTACGCTCAATTTCATAGATAAAGATACGGCTTATAATAAAGTTCATATCCAAAAAAGCCAAGAACATTACAGAGAAGCCAGAAATAGTTTTAAGAAAATAGAACCCATTTTATCTTTTGTAGATGCCAATAATTACAAGACACTTATTTCTCCAAATATTCTGAAAGTAGAAGAAGAAGATGCAACAGATATTAAAATAAATGAACCTTTCGGTTTTCAGGTATTAGAAGAACTATTATTTTTAGAAATAAATCCGAATGGAAATAATGAAGAAAAGCTAATCCAAAAAGTTCAAGACAATGCAGACAAAACACTTCAACGCCTTCGATTGATTGAAAGAAATACAGACCTTTCTGTTTATAAAAATTATCATTTTCTGTGGCTTTTTAGAGATGCCATCTTTAGAGTAGCTCTGACAGGAATTACAGGTTTTGATTCGCCTTCTGGAATTTCTCTTGAGGATAATAAAATTGTTTATCAAGAATTAGAAAACTATTTATCCTTTTTTGAAACGAACTTTGAAAATACAAACCTGTTTCAAGAATGGAAAGAATCATTACAAAAAAGTACGGAATTTTTGAACGAAAATAATGGAACTAACTTCGAAAACTTTGACAGATATTCCTTCATTAAAAATCATACAGAAGCACAAATCAAACTTTGGAACAAAACAGTAAAGGATTGGAATATTACTTTTCCATTAGAACTCGCCATTCAGAACAATACAACATCGCTTTTTTCAGATTCTACCTTTAATCTAAATTTCTTTTCTGACCAACAATTAGGACAAATTTCTCAAGATAAAATCGTTTTGGGAAAACAGCTTTTTAATGATGTAAATCTTTCTAGTAACCAAAAAATGAGTTGTGCAACGTGTCATCAACAAAACCGAGCATTTACAGATGGAAAGAAAATTCCAGAAGGTCAAAAAAGAAATAGTCCGACACTGACTTACGTAGCCTTACAAAAAAGTTTCTTTTATGATAATAGAGCAGGAAGCCTTGAAGGACAAATTGTGTCGGTCATAAATAATGAAACAGAATTTCATACCAACGCAGAAATTTTATTAAAAGCTGTCAAGCAAAACCCAAAGTACATTAAACAGTTTTCAGAACTTTATCCAGATAGTTTGACAGAACAAAATATCAGAACGGCAATGGCTGATTATATTCGAAGTCTTTCTCCTTTTTCTTCCAAACTAGATAAGAATATGAACGGGAAAGAAAATTCATTTACACAAAACGAAATCAATGGATTTAATCTTTTTATGGGAAAGGCTGCTTGTGCTACCTGTCATTTTGCACCTCTTTTCAATGGAACTGTTCCTCCTTCGTTTAGAGAATCTGAAATTGAACTTATTGGTGTTCCCTCAAAAAATGATACAATAAATGCCAAAATTGATACTGATTTTGGAAGATATACCATTTTCAAAACTGAAGAAAGAAAGTATTTTTTCAAAACGCCAACGCTCAGAAATGTCTCCAAAACAGCACCTTATATGCACAATGGAGTTTATGAGACACTAGAGCAGGTAATGGATTTTTATAATCGGGGTGGAGGTGCAGGAATTGGAATTGATTTGGAATACCAAACTCTACCAGCCGAACCGTTGAATTTATCAGACCAAGAAATCAAAGATGTAATTGCTTTTTTACAAACTTTAGATGATGAATAAAAGAAGGAATAAATTTTTTGTAATTTGCGTAAAAATTAAATTAACACAAACATACTTTCCGTTGCTCGTGTCCCCATGAGCGACCTTTATAAAATATTTTTATGCAAAAAATAGCTCTTATTCGTGAAGGCAAAACGCCCCCAGATCGCCGTGTCGCTCTTACTCCAACTCAATGTAAAGAAGTTTTAGATAAATATAAATTAGTTGATAAAGATTTCGAAATACTAGTTCAGCCTAGCAAAATTCGCTGTTTTTCAGACGAAGAATATAAAGATGTAGGCTGCAAAATTACAGAAGATATAAACGAAGCAAGTATTTTATTAGGTGTAAAAGAAGTTCCCAAACCAGAGCTTATTGAAGGAAAAACCTATTTATTTTTCTCTCACACTATTAAGAAACAACCCTATAATAGAGATTTATTACAGAAGATAATAGAAAAAAATGTTCGTCTTATAGATTACGAAGTCTTGACAGACGATGCTGGAAACCGAGTAATTGCTTTTGGTCGTTATGCTGGAATCGTGGGAGCGTACAATGGGATTTTGACCTATGGAAAACGATTTGGTTTGTTTGATTTAAAACCTGCCAATCAGTGTTTTGATATGGAAGAAATGTGGAACGAATTTGAAAAAGTAAAACTTCCAAACATAAAAATAGCTATTACAGGAGGTGGAAGAGTAACAAGTGGAGCAATAGAAGTGCTAAAAGGAATGGGAATAAAAATGGTATTTGCAAAAGATTATCTAAAAAACGACTACCCAGAACCCGTTTTTGCACAACTCAATTCACAGGATTATCACTTTAAAAAGGGAACTAATAAAGATGATAAATTTAATCTCAACCATTTCTACAATAATGCAAAAGAGTACGATAGTAATTTCTTAGATTTTGCCAAACAAACAGATTTGCTGATTGCAGCAGCCTACTGGAATCCAGAATCACCCGTTTTATTTACCAAAGAGAACATGAAGCAAGATGATTTCAAAATAAAAGTAATTGCAGATATTACTTGTGATATTGAAGGTTCAATTCCTTCTACAAACCGTGCTTCTACCATTGCAGAGCCATTTTATGATTATAATATAAAAACAGAAAAAGAAGAAAAACCGTTTTCTGATAAAGATAATGTTACTGTCATGGCAGTCGATAATTTACCGTGTGAGCTTCCTAGAGATGCTTCAAGGGATTTTGGTAGAGAACTAATAGACCAAGTTTTGCCTTATTTATTATTTGAAGATACTCCTTCTTATTTGAGAGAACACAATTATACAGACACCCACCGAATTACTAGAGCAAATCTCACAAAAGATAAAGATTTGACAAAAGAATTTGAGTATCTGAGAGATTATTTGGAAGGGAAGTAAACAAATACAAGTAAAGGTTTGGAATTTTACTTTTTCAAAACTTATTATCAGCAAAACAAATTCATTCCTCATTTAGTAGTGAAATAAATACGAATTAAAACTTTATTTGCACTAAAATTTGTCCAAAAAATTTGTAACTTTAACTTTACAGTAAACAATAAAAAACAACCATAAAAAACAAAATATATGTCGAGTAGCAACACCAACGCAAACAAATACACAAGAAACGCTTCAAATGATTGCCAAAATGGTACAAGATTTTGGAGAACGTGCCATCACTCCACACCGTAACAAATGGGACGACGACCAATATTTTCCTATCGAAGTAATGAAAGAACTAGGAAACTTAGGTCTTATGGGCGTTTTAGTTCCCGAGCAGTATGGTGGAAGTGGTTTTGGATATCAAGAATACGTAACTGCCATTGCAGAGCTTGCTGTTATTGACCCTTCAATTGGTCTTTCTATGGCTGCTCACAATTCACTTTGTACAGGTCATATTTTACAGTTTGGAAACGAAGAACAAAAACAACGTTGGTTGCCAAAATTAGCAACAGCAGAATGGATTGGTGCGTGGGGACTTACAGAAGCAAACACAGGTTCTGATGCAGGAAATATGCGTACAACGGCTGTTCAAGATGGTGATTATTGGGTAATTAATGGAACAAAAAACTTTATTACACATGGTAAAAGTGGAGATATTGCTGTCGTAATTGTTCGTACTGGAGAAGCAGGCGATTCGCATGGAATGACGGCTTTTGTTATCGAAAAGACAACAGAAGGTTTTACAGGTGGACGTAAAGAAGACAAATTAGGAATGCGTCTTTCTGAAACTACCGAACTCGTTTTTGATAATTGTAGAGTGCATAAAGATAATATTTTGGGTGAAGTAGGTGATGGATTTGTTCAGTCCTTGAAAGTATTAGACGGTGGACGTATTTCGATTGCTGCTCTTAGTTTAGGAATTGCACAAGGTGCTTTACGTCATTCTCTTATTTATGCAAAAGAGCGTGAGCAGTTTAATCAACCGATTGCCAACTTCCAAGCAATTGCCTTCAAACTTGCAGAGATGGCTACCGATGTAGAAATTTCTGAACTTCTTACTCGCCAAGCTGCCGACTTAAAAAATAAAGGAAAAAGTGTAAACAAAGAGTCTGCTATGGCAAAATATGTAGCTTCCGAAATGTGCGTAAAAGTAGCAATGGAAGCCGTTCAGATTTTTGGTGGCTATGGTTATACAAAAGATTATCCAGTAGAAAAGTATTACAGAGATTCTAAATTGTGTACTATCGGAGAAGGAACTTCTGAAATTCAGAAATTAGTTATTTCTAGAGCAATTTTGAAGTAATTTGAATTATATGTGAAAGCTAAAATCCATTCGAGAAAGATATTTTTTTGAATGGATTTTTTTGTGAAACCTTAATTTTTTGTTAAAAAACAAAAATGATGCAACGTTCTTTCAATTTTTAGGTCTATTATTATAATCGTGTTTACCTCATATTTTTTATCTACTACGCTATGAAAAATACTTTTTTTATTCTCTCAATTTGCTTGCTATTTATTTCATTTTCTTCTGCTGCTCAAAATACTACTCAAGAAAAACCAACAGAAGTGCTGCTTTTTGGAACATTTCATTTTAATAATCCAGGGCGGGATGTTGCCAAGACGAAAAGTTTTGATATTGAAAGCGAGAAAAGTCAAAAGGAATTAGAAGAAATTACGGACAAAATAAAAGCCTATAATCCTTCAAAAATCTTTGTAGAATGGGAATACAATGAACAAGAAAAATTAGATTCTTTGTATAATCTCTATGTAGCAGGAACGTATTTTGATAATCCAAAGCTATCTTATTATTACAAAAAAAGCGAAACATTTCAGCTTGCTTTTCGTGCAGCCAAAAAATTAGGACACAAAAAAGTATATGCGATGGATTACACAAATACAGAATTTCCTTTTGATAGTTTGATGCAAGTAGCAAAAGAAAATAATCAAACAGAGTTACAAGAGGAAATTATGCAAGTAATTCAAGGATTCTCAACTGGTTTTGATGCTCAAATTGATACTCAAAAATCACTTAAAGAAATTCTTTATTATACAAATAGTCCTGCTTTACGTCAAAAAGATTTATCTCTTTATACTCAAATAGTTACTAAAGTTGGAAGTAAAGATAATTTTGTAGGTGCATATTTGGCTTCCGAATGGTATCGCAGAAATTTGTATATGCTTTCTGTAATGCAAAAACAAATCACAAAAGAAGATGAAAAAGTAATGATTTTATTAGGTTCAAGTCATGTAGCAATTATCAACCAAATCATTTCAACACATTCTAATTTAAAAGGAGTAGAATTACAAGAAGTTTTAGATTAAAAATGTAATCCTAATTTATAAAAATCCATTTAAGAAACATATTTTCTTAAATGGATTTTTCTATAAAATAAAAACATAATTCTGAACCGTTTTCTAATGCGTTTGTAAATTACCTAACAAAATCTCTAAAGCTGCTTTCAAATTATCAATCGCTCTAGAAACAGATTTTTCGATAGTGTCTGTTTGATACGAAACGGTAATGGAATGTTTGCCTTTTATTCTTGCTTCTAACGAACACCATACATCATTTTTACCTTCCTTCTCACTGCCTTTGTCAGAAATATGAATTTCTATGCTGGAAACTTGAGATTTGTATTTATTAAATTTTCTTGCAATTAGATTAGAAAAAAAAACTTGATGCATTCTATCTCTACTAATGACTTTTCCTGTATTGAATTGAATTTTCATAAGAATAGTTTTTTTGATTGAATAGAAATTTATTTCAATAGAGAAGGCTTTCAGATTGGAGTTTCATGGGTGTGTAATTCCATGTGTTCGATCAGATATTTCTTTTCTGTATATTCTTCTTTACTTATCTTACCCAAAGCAAGACGTTTTTTTAATATATCAAGTGGAGATTGTTGTTTGTATCTTTGACCAGGAATGTCGTAAGGTGTCGCAAAAATCCATACGATTATAGAAATAAATACAAACCACCAAAAAAAGTGCATTCCAATAAAATGATATCCTTCATATAAGTTCATAGTTTTTTTATTTTAAAGTTGTAGCTCTGCTATTAATTGATTGATTGACTTCTTTTGTGCTTAGGTGCGTTTTTGAATATTCTTCAAGCATTTCTACTAAAGAGTTGTAATATTCACCTAAGTTTTCTGTGTTTATGGCATCTGTATTATTTTCCGAAGATTGAATAGGCATTTCTTCTATATATTTGGATAATTCAGGAAATTCTTTATTAATTTCTGACGTAATATTTACAATGTCTTTTTCTAATTCGCTAATTGTTCTCATGTTTGAATAGTTTTGATGTGCTTATTTTTTACAAAAGATTAAACACTATATAGTGTCTTTTTTAGAGAAAGAATACATAACAAACTGCATATTTGCAAAAAATGGCTTACTTGTGATAAGCAGACCAAATAAAAAAAATTACAATCTATTATGTATTCTTTTTCTTATTACTCTTCATCATTTATATGTCTATCAACATCTTCCTTTTGTGCTTCATGAGCAAGACTTGAATACGTCCACGCACTTATTGTACTTTTTAAGGCTTCTGCATGGCTTTCGTTTTCATGATGATTAGCAGCTTCCAAATGACTTTTTGCAGCAGCTTGAAAATGGGTAGCTGCTTTTTTGTGTTTATTAATTCTCTTTTGATTTTCGGTAATAGGCATAACTGGTTTTGAATGATAAGTTTTCATGATTAAATTGTTTTGTGTTGAAGCTAGATTAGTTTTGATTATATAAAGATGCAGCTTTTCTCACTTTAAAGTGTTGCACAATTAAAAATTATTGTTGTATCATTAGGAGATAAATTTTTAGTAAAATCTCCTAAAGACAACAACCTACCAAATTCTATATATAATAAATGGATAAGAATAGAAAAATAAAATAACTATAAAAGCATTAACCAAAAGTATATTCTTGATCTACTTTCAGTTCATTTTCCAAATGCGAAATACCAGGAGTATTATAGGCTAAACGACCTGCTTCTTCTTTTTGATACCACGAACTTACCGTTCCCGAAAGAGTAACCGTCGTGCCTAATACAGAAACACGAATACCATTATTGTTTATTTCATGGCTTCTTTCAAGTGCTATTTCCACATCTCTTTTTTCAATAGCGTTTGGTGATTCTGATTTTATCTTGATTTTATTGGTTATGCCTTTCACACCAGTAAGAGATTGTACAGCTTTTTGTGCTGCTTCTCTTTGAAAGTTCCAATGTAATTGTCCTTGCAACGTAATCCAGCCTTCTTCCACTTCTATAATAACTTTCTCATCAGGAACAGACCAATTTGTTTTTAAAGCAAAAACAGCCTCTTTTGCAAGTTCTGCATTAGTTTTTGTCCAAGAAACTGGAAATCTTACTTTTATCTCTTCTACAACAGCTTTTACTCCCACTACTTTTTTGGTAGCATTTTCTGCTTCTATTTTTTTTGCATAATTATCTACTTTTCCTGTAAGGGTAACAACACCATCTTCTACAGTAACACCAATTTCTGCTGCGTGTAATAATGGCTCCCATTTGATAGCATCTTGAACGTCTTTTTGTAATTCTTCATTTGTTTTCATGATTGTAATTTTGTTTGTGCAACAGAGTTGTTGCAGCATTACAAATATGATTTTTTTACTCCTTCAAATCATTGTATAATTAAAAATAATAATTGTATAATTAAGGGAAAGGTGATGCTAATTTTATAAATCTTCCAAATTAGTTCTTTTTCTTTTTGATAAAGATTTGAAAAAAGTAGGCGTAAGTCCTGTAATCTGTTTAAATTGTCTTGAAAGATGTGCTACACTCTTATAATTCATTTTATACGATATTTCTGTAAGATTAAGGTCATTGTAGATGATGAGTTCTTTTATCCTTTCTATTTTATGAAGAATAATGAAATGTTCAATAGTTACGCCTTTCGTTTTGGAAAAAATCTCTGCCATTTTGTGATAATCTTGTTCCATTTTTTGACTTAGAAAAGCAGAAAAATTAACATTGGGAAGCTCATCAGAATAATGTACCATTTCTATAATAATGTTGATTATTTTTTCAATCATCATTGCTTTTTTGTCGTACATAACTTCTAAACCAGATTTGTGTAATTCTATTTCTAACTCTTTTTTGATTTCTTTTGTAATGGGTTCTGAAAGCTCTACTTCTCCCAGTTCTATTGATTTGTAGATGATGCCTAATTTGTCCAACTCTAGTTCTACCATCATTTTGCAGCGCAGACTTACCATATTTTGAATAAGAATTTTCATTTTATAGTACAGTTTGAGAGTAGATTGAATAATTTTACTTTTCTAATTTAGTCAAAATTAGAGTTAGTAAGGTTATAAAATGCGTTTATACAAAAGTTATTTTTTTAATTGCTAAAACAAATTTTATTTTTATTTCTTAAAAATTCTTTATACTTCTATTAGAAAACTCCTTTTTTACCTATATTTGATTATAAAATTAGAAATGTAAAATATAACTAGCATTTGCCGTTGTTTGTATCCTCACAAACGACACAAAATTAATCACTAAAAACTAATCACTATTTCATGTTTGCTTATCTCAATGGAAAAGTTACAAAGCGAGAACCTTCATTAGCCGTTTTGGATATCAATGGAGTGGGTTATGAAGTCAAAATTTCGCTTCAAACTTATACGATTATTCAAGAAGGACAACCGTTCAAACTTTTTACGTATTTGAGTGTAACACAGGACTCTCAAGAGCTTTTTGGGTTTGCGACAGAAAGTGAGAAAAAAATGTTTTTACAGCTCATTAGTGTTTCTGGAGTAGGACGAAATACGGCTTTAGTGATGCTTTCAGCAATGAATGTTTCCGAACTCGCAGACGCAATTATCAATAATCAAACTTCTGTTATCCAAAAAATAAAAGGAATTGGAAAGAAAACTTCCGAACGTTTGGTTTTAGATTTGAGAGATAAATTAGCCAAAGAAGGCTTCCAATTAGAAGATGCAAACGGAATGAGCAGTGCATTAAAAGAACAAGCCTCAAACGCTCTGACCAGTTTAGGTCTTTCAAAATTAGTGGCTGACCGAACCATAAACGCAATACTCAAAAAATACGGCACAGATCTTTCTTTAGAAGAATTGATAACGTATAGTTTGCAAGAAGGGTAAAATCAGTTACCAGTTGAATTTCTTGTATTTTTATTCTCCTCAAACTCTTCTTCCTCTGTGGTTCAAAATTGTATTTCTTGTATTCTCATCTTCCTAATTCCCAATCCCCATTCCCTCAAAATGAAATTTTTTCTCCTATTTATTACTTTTTTTCTCGTTCATTTTTCTTCATCTTACGCTTTTTCTTCTTTTATTTCTAAAAAAGATTCTATCGGATTAGAAAGAAGAGGAAATAATCTGTACATAAAACACAAAGTAACCATTGGTGAAGACATTTATAAAATTGCTAGAAAATATGGAATAAATAAAGAAACATTAATTACGCTAAACCCAGTTGCTCGTTATCCCTTAAAGGTAAATCAAATTCTGTTTATTCCTCACGCTCAAACGAGCTATAGAATTTCTCAATTAAAAGGGTATAAAGTGCGTCCAAGCGAAACGCTTTTTTCAATTGCTTCAAAGTTTCAAACAGATGTAAAGACGCTCAAAGAACTCAATGAGCTTTATTCTACCCAAATACAAACAGGACAAGAATTACTTATTCCTTATCCAAACAATCATCAAGATTTATACACCATTCCTTCAAATGCGTACAGTTCAGCTAAAGACCCAAATACAAAAAATCAGACTCAACACAATTACCATACTAGTAGCCAATGGAGAAACTCTATATTCAATTTCCAAAACTTATAAAGTAAGTGTAGAGCAATTAAAGAAATTAAATAATAATCCTTCTGGACAAATAAAGGTAGGACAAAAGATAATTGTAGGAGAAGGAGAAGCTACTGAAGAGGTTTTGATTGTGGCAAGTGCTTCTAGTTTGCAAACGAAAAAAGGAAAACCTCATTCAGAATCAGGTGTCTGTAATGTTACTCTGAATAGTGAACGTTTGGTAGGAATGCACCGAACTGCACCCAAAGGAACCTTAATCAAAATTCATAATGAAAGCACAGGCAGAACAGTAACCGTAAAAATAATAGGCAAAATTCAGAATATTGACCGAAATACCAATGTAGTTATTATTATTAGTCACGAAGCTGCACGAAAACTAGGAACGATGAGCAAAGAATTTCCTGTTTATTTGAATTGGGAAGAATAAATACCTTTCAGTTTCTTATCAAGAAAAGGACTTCTATAAATTTTTATGTAATTTTAAGCAAAAGAAACCAACTTATTAAATAGTTCTTTTGCTACTCTATTTTTTTGAGATTAAACTCTCTTCTTTAAATTATAGCAATTAATTCAACAAATAATATCACAATAAATGAAAAAATCCCTAGTATCAAGTTTAGTCTTGCTCATTTTATTTTTTGGAAGTTTCGTTCCAAGCACTAATAAAGACACAAAAGACGGTTCTAAAATTGAGTTTACAGAATTTACACTTTCAAACGGCTTGCATGTTATTTTGCATGAAGACCATTCTGTTCCTCTTGTAGCTGTAACTGTATTATATCATGTAGGTTCGAAAAATGAAGAACCTAATCGAACAGGTTTTGCACATTTCTTTGAGCATTTGCTCTTTGAGGGTTCAGAAAATATTAAGCGTGGCGAATTTGACAAGTATGTTGAGAATTCAGGTGGTACTCTCAATGCAAATACTACCTATGACCGAACGTTTTATTACGAAGTAATGCCTTCTAACCAATTAGAATTAGCTCTTTGGCTAGAATCTGAAAGAATGTTACACGCAAGAGTGGATAGCACAGGCATCGAAACGCAAAGGCAAGTAGTAAAAGAAGAGCGTCGTCAGCGTATTGATAATAGCCCTTATGGTTCTCTTTTGGAAGAAACCATGAAGCGAGTTTATACTACTCATCCTTATAAATCTTCTGTTATCGGTTCGATGGCTCACTTAGATGCAGCAGAAGAGGTGGATTACAAAAGTTTCTATGAAAAGTATTATGTTCCTAATAATGCTGTTGTTAGTATTGCTGGAGATATTGATACCGAAACAGCCAAAAAATTGGTAGAGAAATATTTTAGTACAATTCCTCAAGGCAAGCCTATTGTTCAGCCTACTATTGTTGAGCCTACTCAAATGATAGAAGTTCGTGATACAGTGTATGATAATATTCAACTTCCTGCCGTAATTCAAGCCTTTAAAGTTCCTGCTCGTGGACAGAGTGATTATTATGCTACCAAAATGTTATTTACTCTTCTTTCAGATGGCGAGAGTTCAAGACTTTCAAAAGCTGTAAAAGATGAACAACAAAAAGCTGTTTTTGTAGGTGCTTTTCCTTTAGATTTGGAGCAAAATCCTAGCGTAGCTCTTGCTTTCGGAATTGCTTCAATGGGAATAAATCCTTTAGATTTGGAAACTGCCATGAGTGCAGAATACGAAAAAGTCAAAAATGAGTTGATGGAAGAAAGAGAATTACAAAAACTCAAAAATCAATTTGAAGCTAACTTTTACACTCAAAACGGTACTATTGCAGGAATTGCCGAAACATTAGCTGACAATCATGTCTATGGTGGAAATGCAAATCTTATCAATACCGAAATTGAAAATTATATGAAGGTAACTAGAGAAGAAATACAAGAAGCTGCCAAAAAATATCTAGTTGATAAAAACAAAGTAACTCTACATTATTTACCAAAACAATAAACTTAGGAATAAGAATTAAATAAACTGCTACTTTTAAAACCATAACTAATTGGTATTCAAGTAATTAAATTCGTAATTCGTAATTGATCCTTAGAGTTTAGAAGTAAGAATTTAGAATGAATATAATGCAGTAATTTGATTTTTCACTTCTTACCTTTATTTCATTCTCTCTATCCTCTTCAACCTCTGTGGTTCAAAAAGAAATTCTAGCCGTTGTTGGTGTCCTCACCAATGACACAAATATATAAAAATGAAAAATAAATTTATTCTAAGTCTTGCCTTTTTGATGGCATTCTTATTTAATGGCTGTACGCCTGTTCCTTCTGGTTCTACTGGAAAATTAGACCGAAGCAAAGCTCCAAAAGCTGGAGAAGCTCGCAAGATAGAAATTGCAAAATCTCAATCTTTTACACTTGATAATGGCTTACAAGTTTTTGTAGTCGAAAATCACAAATTACCTCAAGTTTCTTATTCTTTAGTTGTCGATTATGACCCAATTATGGAAGGCAAACGAGTTGGAATGTTGGATATGTATGGCTCTATGCTTCGTCGTGGAACAGAAACACGCACAAAAGAAAAGTTAGATGAAGAAATTGATTTTATGGGAGCGAATTTAATTACCTATTCACGAGGAATTTATGCATCTTCTCTAAAGCGTCATTCTGATAATCTACTTTCTATCTTTTCAGATGTTCTTTATAATCCTTCTTTTGCTGAAGACGAGTTGGCTAAGGTTCGTAATGAGGCTTTGTCAAATCTTCAATCTTTACCTTCTAGTCCAGATGCAATTGCTGGCAATGTAGTTTCTAAGGTAAATTATGGTAATAATCACCCTTATGGAGAAGTAGAAACAGAGGCAACTCTAAAGGCTGTCAAGAATGAGGATTTGAAAGATTTTCATCAGACTTATTTCCGTCCAAATGCTTCTTATTTAGCTATTGTAGGTGATATTACATTAGAAGAAGCCAAAGTACAAGTCAATAAACATTTTGCAGAATGGGAGAAAAAAGATATTCCAACTACAAAATATGATGCACCAAAAGCAGTTGAGAAACCACAAGTAGCGATTTCGAATCGTGCTGGAGCAGTTCAGACGGTTATTAATGTTACTTATCCCGTTTTTTATCCGTTGGGTAGTAACGATTACGTGGCTGCAAGACTTATGAATAGCATTTTGGGAAATAGTGGTTTTGGAGCTAGACTTATTCAAAATCTTCGTGAAGACAAAGCCTATACCTATGGAGCTTATTCTTCATTAAGTCCAGACGAACTTTCGTCTTCTTTTACTATGTCTGCAAGTGTTCGTAATGAAGTTACAGACAGTGCTGTTGTAGAGTTTTTATATGAACTCAAACGCATAAAAGATGAGCCTGTTTCTCAACAAGAATTGGATAGGGTAAAAGCAAGTGTAATTGGTGGCTTTGTTCGTTCTTTAGAAAGTCCTCAAACGGTAGCTAATTTTGCTATTAATATTGCAAGATATAATCTACCTTCTGATTTTTATAGTAATTATATTCAAAAAATAAATGCTATAACGGTAGAAGATATTCAGAATGCAGCCAAAAAATATATCAAACCTGAAAATATTACGATTGTAGCTGTAGGAGACCAAAGTATTTTATTAGAAAAATTAGCTCCTTTTGGAAACGTACAGGTCTATGATGCTTTTGGAGAAATGGCTGCTCAGGCTGATCAACGTATTTTAATAGGAATGACTGCTGATAAAATAATCCAGAATTACCTAGATAAAATTGGAGGTAAAAAATGGAATGAAGTTACTTCTATGGAAAAAAATCAGACTATGAATATTGCAGGAATGCAAATGGAACAAAAAGTTTCTATCCAAAACCAGCAAAAAGTAGCTTTAGAGGTTGCCAAAATGGGAATGAAGCAAGTTTATGATGGTAAAAAAGCGTACTTGGTAATGCAAGGAAACAAACAAGAATTTCCAGCAGAACAAACAAATAGTATAAAAGAACAAACTTTTATCAATCCTTACTTTAAATATGACAAATCAAATGGTTATACAGTAGAATTAGTAGGTGCACAAGTAGTAAATGAAAAATCTGTATTCGAAATCAAAACTACACACAAAGAGTACGGAGAACGCTTACAATATTTTGATCCAGAAACAGGACTCTTGATAAAAGAAGTTTCGGCAGAGGGAGAAATGATGTTATCAGATTACCGTAAAGTCGGAAAAACAAATCTTTTAGTGCCTTATAAAATGGAAGGAAATTCTCCACAAGGAGCTTACAAAATTGAGGTACAAAACATAAAATTAAACCCTACTATTGATGCTAAAGTATTTGTAGTAGAATAAATAGCTTATTTATAACTTTTTGTCGTTGGTGGGGACACCAACAACGGCAAAAGTTAGGTATAATCCGTATTTCTAGCCGTTGTCGGTGTCCCACCGACGACTTTCAGAAACTGCGTAACATCAATTTATAATTCAAAAAAATGCTAGTTTCTTATAGATTCTAGCATTTTTTTGTTCATTAAACAATAATACATATCCACTTAAATTCGTAATTTTTAATTTTTAATTCGTAATTGATCCTAAGAGGCTATCTAAACTTCAATACAGACTTTCATTATAAAAAAGCATTTTCATTTTTGATAAGGAAAACAGAATGAATAAAAAATAATTTTGTATCTTAAAATAATAAAAATTACACAACTAGCCATTCTTGTATAAATTCCTAAAATAGAGCTATGAAATCACTATTTTATTTTACAAAAGACCTATTAATAATTTTCTGTATGTGTTTTTTTGTTTTACAAATACAATGTATAGCACAAAATACTACACAAAACAAACAAGTTGGACAAATCGGGCAAATAGACTTAGCGGGTGTCGCCTTACTTTCTGTGCCAAAAGGTTTTGTTTTTATGGAAGGAAATTCTGTAAAACCTCCTTATCAAATAGAATGTGATAATGTTGAATATTTAGGTTGTCTGGTAGCTATTCCGAATAAAGACAATGCCGATTCTGTTACTACTCCTTTCGTAATAGAACTGGTTTATATAGAAACAGGCTATATTCCAGATACTACTATTTTCAAAACTCCTGAAGAATTTTTTTGGAACAATATAATTCATACTAATTACAAGAGAAACCAATATATCAATGAAAAAGGATGCGATACATTAATTATTCAATCTTGGGTAGTAAAACCTTATTTTTTGGAAAATCAGCATCAACTACAATGGGCAGTTTCTTGTCTTTCAAACAATCAGAATTATATTCGTCATAGTACACAAAAGTTAGGTAGATATGGATTTTTGGAGATGACTATCAATACTTCATCCGATCATCTTTTGCAAATAAATTCTCAGATTCCACTGCTTACCTCTAGTGTAAATTTTTATGAAGGATTCAGACATGAAGATTTTGACCCTAATTTTGATAACTTGGCTGCCTTTGGCTTTGCTGGTATTTTGGCTGGAAAAGTTCTGACAAAGGTAAAAGTAGTTCCTTTCGTATTCAAATGGTTGAAATGGGTAATCATTGTCTTATTAGGAATTTTTACATTCTTTAAAAGAAAATTAATCAAGAAAGACTTGGAAAGAGATTTAGAAATAAACTATCTTGAAGCAGAATTAGAAAGTCAAGAATAAATTATTTGATTAATCCATTATTTACTACTAATTAAACATTTAAAACCGTACACCTTTCGAAGAACAGCAAAGCTAAATATTTTTATTAGTTTTCTTAGAGTTTTAGCTACAGAGTAGCGTAATCTTTGTAGTAAAATGAAAGCTATTCTCTTCTAAAAGCTACAGCGTAGCGCAACTTTTAGGGTGTAAATAACAATGTTTCGCAACGCTGTTGCTCTAAAACCATTATTTCATCCTATTCAATTGGCTTCGCCAACTTTCAGTTCTACAAAGGTTACGTTGCGCTGCAACTTAAAAAAAGTGTACAGTTTTAAAAATTAACCACTAAACATTACTAAAAACGTGAAAAGAATTGGAGTCTTTACTTCTGGAGGAGATTCTCCTGGTATGAATGCATGTATTAGAGCTGTTGTGAGAGGTGCACTGTATTACGGTGTTGAAATATATGGGATTTATAGAGGCTATCGTGGAATGATCGAAAACGATATTCATAGGCTCAATTCTAGAGATGTTAGCAATATTATTCAACGTGGAGGAACCCTATTAAAAACAGCTCGCAGCCAAAGATTTTTAACAAAAGAAGGGCGAGAGCAAGCACACCAAAACCTCAAAAACCTAGAAATTGATGGACTTATCGCTATTGGTGGAAACGGAACGCTGGCAGGAATGCAAATTTTTTGGGAAGAACACAGAATGCCATTTGTTGGGGCACCTGGCACCATCGACAACGACTTAAACGGAACAGATTATACTATCGGATTCGATACAGCCATCAACACAGCTTTGGAAGCTATTGACAAAATTAGAGATACAGCCGATTCATTAGAAAGAGGATTTTTTATTGAAGTAATGGGAAGACATTGTGGGGATATTGCACTTCTGACAGGAATTGGAGGAGGAGCAGAAATAGTAATGCTTCCTGAAATAGTAGATTCTTTAGATGAAGTAGTTGATTCAATCAAGCAAATGCTAGCTAATAAAAAAACTTCATTAATTGTAGTAGTTGCAGAAGGTGATGAGCTAGGAAATGCCGAAGAATTAGGAAAAAAAGTAAGAGAGCAGATTCCAAACTTTAAGTTTAGAGTTACTAATTTAGGACATATTCAACGGGGTGGTTCGCCAACGGCAGCCGACAGAGTTTTGGCAAGTCAGTTGGGTTTGGGAGCAGTAGAAGGACTTTTATCTGGAAAAACAAACGTAATGGTTGGACAATTAAAGCGAAAACTTGTCTATACTTCCATAGATGAATGCCTCAAACCTAGAGCTATTGATAATGATCTTGTCAGAATGCTACGAATTTTGAGTACGTAAATACAATAGCACAGATTAAAATTCTGTGCTTAAAATTACAATCTAACTTTGAATATCAGATTTATTTGTATAAAAATTATTGTTTTCATTTTTATATTCTCGACTTTGTTGCTACTCCAATTTTGTAAAAAAACTGTTGTTGCTCTTTAATTTCGGCTTGCCTTTAATAGTCAAACAACAACGAAGAATTATTTTTTTGACTAAACATTCCAAAACATAACCCTATTAAAAAAGTTGTTTTTGGATAGGCAAAAAATTATTTCATTTTTTGTTCGTAAATTTGCAGAATAATTCTGTTTGTTAGGAAACACAGAGAATACAAATACATTTTGTGTAATTTAATTCATAATTTATCATTCATAATTCACAATTCAAGATATGGCAGTTATAGACATAGACGACTCAAACGTAAAAGAAAATTTGAACCAAAACGAAAAAGTAATTGTAAAGTATTATGCGTCTTGGTGTGGTTCGTGCAGACTTATCAAACCTAAATACAAACGTCTATCTAATGATGAGCGTTTTTCAGATATTGCTTTTTTGGATACTGATGCAGAACATAATCCAGAGGCTAGAAACTTAGCAGGTGTGAAAAATCTTCCTTATTTTGCTATTTTCAAAAATGGCGAATTGGTAGAAGGTGTTTCAACAAGCAAAGAAGAAAGTGTTGTTGAGCTTTTAGAGAAACTTTAAATAAAACGAATCAAATATGGAAACAGACCATATTTTTATATTTTCAGATGCTAAAAATGCTGATGAACTTGTCAATTTTGGTTTTGTAGAAGGAAGTAGTCGGATTCATACAGGACAAGGAACTACAAACAGAAAATTCTATTTTGAAAATTTCTTTTTAGAAATTTTGTGGGTACATAATCAAGAGGAAATAAAAAGCAAGACTGTTGAAAACACTAAACTTTGGCAACATTCTTTATCTCCAAAAAATGATTATTCTCCTTTTGGTTTGTGTTTGGTAAATACAGAAGATACAAATATGCTTTTTGAGGAAAGTATAGATTATCAACCTTTTTATTTTCCACAAGGAAAAGTAATTGAGTTTGTGAACAATGAAAATGCAAACTATTTTCCCAACACTTTCAGGCTTCCTTTTGCAAGTCCAAAATCAAATGATGAGCCTAAAAATCATTCAGACGGAATCAAAAAACTAACAAAAACTACTTTTATTATTCCAAAATTGAATCAAAATTTAGATAAAAAAAATAATTATTTATCTTTTTTCAAAAATCAGCCTAACATTTCATTTCAAGAAGGAGAAAATTTTGCTCTACATCTTGAATTTGATACTCATCAGCAAGAAAAAATTAAAGAATTTGACAAATTACCATTGAAACTATTTTACTAAAGAATCCATTATGAAACTACCAGTTATAAAACAATTAGTAGAAAATTACTCATTAGAAGAACTCAAAAAAGCTGAGTCTGTCAATGGAGGAAGGCGAAACGCCAAACATTGAAGTAAAAGGCGAAGACGAAGGCGAACAATTTACACATGTTATTGCAGCCGTTTGGGTAAAGGAAAAAATGACAACGGATGGCATTGATGCTCGTGCTGCTATGCGTGAATACACGCAGAAGGTTAGAAATTCAATAAGTTAATTACGAATTTTCAATTACGAATTACGAATTGAAATACAAAAATAAACCTAGTATATTTATCATATATGAAAAACAAAAGCTGATTGAGTATTCATTACTTTACTCTCGTAATTTTTAATTCGTAATTCGTAATTGACATGAAAGATAACATTATTCAGAAAAAGAGCTTTGATTTTGCTATCCGAATAGTGAAGGCTTATAAGTTTTTGATTTCTAAACAAGAATATGTTTTGTCAAAACAATTATTACGTAGTGGAACGTCAATAGGTGCAAATGTAGAAGAAGCTATAGGTGGATATTCTAGAACCGATTTTGGTTTTAAATTATCCATTGCATACAAAGAAGCTAGAGAAACACTTTATTGGATTAAACTCTTAAAAGCAACTGACTATCTTTCAGAAGAAATGAGTAAAAGTCTGATTCAAGATGCAGAAGAAATCTGTAAAATAATTGGCAAAATACAAACTTCTCTAAAGAATAATAAATAAAACAACGAAGCTAGTCAAGCTATAGAATTTCGTAATTAAAAATTCGTAATTGACAATTCGTAATTAAATTAAGTTTTTAACGGACTTTGAATCCGTTTTCAAAAAACAATACTATGAATATAACTACAAAAAATCCAGAAAACCCTAATTCTAAGGGAAGAGTTTTGGTCGCCATGAGTGGTGGAATTGATAGTTCGTTAGCAGCCGTTTTGTTGCACGAACAAGGTTATGAAGTCATCGGAATGACGATGAAAACGTGGGATTATGCTGCTTCTGGTGGCAATATGAAAAAAGAAACAGGCTGTTGTAGTTTGGATTCTATCAATGATGCACGTTCTATTTCGGTTGATTTGGGTTTCCCTCATTATATTTTGGACATTCGTTCCGAATTTGGCGATTACGTCATCGATTATTTTACAGAAGAATATATGGAAGGCAGAACGCCAAATCCGTGTGTGCTTTGCAATACGCATATCAAATGGGATGCACTTTTAAGACGTGCCGATAATTTGGGTTGTCAGTATATTGCGACAGGTCATTATGCCAATATTAGAGAAGAAGAAGGACGTTTTGTAGTTTCGAAAGGTGTGGATACCAAAAAAGACCAATCGTATGTTTTGTGGGGCGTTTCGCAAGAAAGTTTGAGCCGAACGATGCTTCCTTTGGGCAATCTTACAAAAGACCAAATCCGTCAAATGGCTTTGGATAGAGGTTTTGATGAGCTTGTCAAAAAATCAGAATCGTATGAAATCTGTTTTATTCCAGATAATGACTATCGTAGCTTTTTGAAAAGAAGAGTTCCTGATTTAGAGGAGAAGGTAGGAAAAGGAAATTTTGTAATGACAACTGGAGAAGTAGTCGGAAAGCATGAAGGTTATCCATTTTATACTATCGGACAACGAAAAGGATTAGGAATTGCACTTGGACAACCTGCTTATGTAGTTGAAATTAAAAAAGATACCAATGAGGTAATTTTAGGTTACAAAGATGATTTGTTTAGAGATGGAATGATTGTCAAAAAATTAAACCTTCAAAAATATGCAAATATTGAAGGTGATTTATTGACTACTACAAAAGTTCGTGTCCATCATGCAGGTGCTCCAGCAACCATTACACAAAGCGAAAGACGGACAAGAACTTACTGTTCTTTTTCACGAGCCTGTAGATGCCATTGCACCAGGACAATCTGCTGTTTTTTATGATGGCGATGATGTAATTGGTGGAGGTTGGATAGTTTCTTCCTTCCAACAAATTGGAGAACGAACGAATAGAGAAAAATTTGTTTCCTACGGAGGTTTATAAGCCTAAGATGGTTTAAATATATAATTCAAAATTGTCAGACCACTTGATAAAAAAAATATTAAGTGGTTTTTTTCTTGAGTATAAATTTTGTATTTTTACTCATTAATTTATCATTTGCTCAAAAAATTAGAATCAATTCTACTATAAATCCATGCTAAAAACAGAAGAAGAAAGTCTTACAAATCAAACTTATTTTACAGAACCATTGCAGACAAAAATATCTGTCTGGGATAAATCTGTCAAAGTGGAAGAAAATGGATATTATTGGAAAAAAGATCCTGTTTTTCAAAAAGGAAGTGATATTTTATCTACAAAACCTAGTGTCGTAGAGTTATTTTGTGGTTGTGGAGGAACTTCATTAGGTTTTGAAATGGCTGAATTTGAGATTGTATTGGGTTGTGATATTCATACTCCCTCTATACAAACTTTTAAAAAAAACCACCCTTCTGTTTCAACAATAACAGGAGATATAAAAAATGTTGATCCTAATGTAATTAAAGAATTATTAAATGGTAAAGAGCTTGATGTTCTGATTGGAGGTATTCCTTGTCAAGGATTTTCATTGAATAATCGTAAAAGACACGAAGATGATGACAGAAATTTTATGTACAAAGAGTTTATGAGATTTGTAGAAATTCTTCAGCCCAAAGTTGTTGTGTTAGAAAATGTTTCAGGAATGCAAAGTACAGGAAATTTTGTTCATCAGATTGAGGAAGAATTAGGAAAAGTAGCTAAAATGAATGTAAAAAGTAAACTTCTTTACGCTCCTGATTATGGAGTTCCACAAAGAAGAACTAGACTTGTATTTGTTGGAATTAAAGAACAAGAATTTGATTTTGATAGTATTATAAAAACTCATGGAATAGATAAAGATAATCCTTATGTTACAATAAAAGAAGCTATTGGCGATTTACCTTCTCTAAAGCCTAAAGAAACAAAAGAAAATTATAAAACAGAGCCTTTTTCTCAATACCAAAAACTAATGAGAAAAGATAAATCGGATAAACTAACTTGTCATACTGCCCCAAATCATCCTAAAAGCACAATAGACAGAATTAAGAATACAAAACCAGGCGAACCTATGTATCCAAAATTTAAACAGAGAATTAGGCTAGACTGGGATATACTTAGTCCAACACAAGTTTCTGGAGGTATTAGACCTCAATTTCAGCTTGGACATCCAGAAGATAATAGAGGATTAACAATTAGAGAACGTTGTAGAATTCAAAGTTTTCCAGATAATTTTGTAGTAGAAGGTGGAATTGTTCAAGGAAGAGTACAAACAGGAAATGCTGTTCCTCCTTTATTAGCAAAAGCAGTAGCATTAGCAATTAAAAAATATTTATAATGAAATATAGAATTTGGTACAGTACAGAGAGTTTTGCAGATTTTATTATCGCTAATACAAATCTAAAGAACAAAATATATACAAAGAAAAAAATGTATGAAAGTGATGCTAACAACTCTAAAAACTTTCATACAATGCCTGACCACATTAAGAAGATATTATACCTAGATGCACCTGATTTAATTATTGAAATAGATCATGAGCCTATTTTTTCAGTAGAAGTATCTACTGAAGCAGGTACAGGACATAATGTTTTTCAAAGATTTGCTCGTCTTGCTGCATCAGTAGAAAATAATGTACCTTCTTTTTATATTTACCCAGAAGCTGTCATAATAACAAGACAAAATACTCCCCCAAGATGGGATAAAATAAACCCTCTAATTTTTAAGGCTTTAGATGACGTAATGAGTATTTACAAAATACCTTCATTATTTTATTACTTCCCAACAGATTATCAGACAAATCCTAACGCAAATAATTCTAGTAATCTATCAAATAAAGGTGTTAAATATGACCAAAATAGAAATTATGCAGGAAGTCCATTAGCAACAGATTCAGAAATGCAACTCATGTTTTCTGCTATGAATGAAATTATTGATGTAGTAGAAAACCAAGGAGTAATTAGAGGAAGAGAAAATCTATTGAGTAAACGAATTATGATAGATAGAAGAACTTTTATGAATCAAGAATTTATAGCTAAAGGAGGCACAATGAATACTTCTCCATTATCTGCAACCTTAAAAATTTCAACTCAATATTTATTGAATTACTTGAGAAAACATGAAAATAGGCAGTATCAAATAGGAGAATTACTTAAAAGTAGAGATGAAACAATCATCTATAAAGTAGATGCAAAGTTTAGAGGTGATCCTTATCCTGGTGCTTTGGCTGCCATCGATTATTTATTATGTCGTGAAGGTAAATCATTTGAAGAAAGAAAATACAATTTAGTTATGGTTTGGGGAAATCTTACGATTGATGATGTAAACAAAACACTAAATATTACAAGTACAAAAAGTACAATCAATGATTTTGTAACGTCAGTTCAAGCAAGTGAAAACAAAAATATTTTATCAAAAGAATACAATCAATTATCAAATCAAGAAATTCCTAGATACTACATGCAAGTGAGATATGGTTCAACTTACTCTAAAGTAAAACATATTAGAGTATATTCTTATTTTGCTGATGCAATTTTATTTCCTGATGGTGCTCTATGGAGAGATGCGTAATGAGAGAAGAACAAATAACAAAAAACATACTGGATTGGCTAGAAGAAAATGATTGGTTTATTATCTGTTACGATTTTCCACAAAGTGGTACTGGAATTATGTTGCATCAAAATATAGCACATAGAGTTTCAAAAAATAAAGGTGGAATTATTCCAGATATAATCGCTGTAAAATCAAATAGCTTTATTTTTTGAAAATAAAGATAGATTTTATCAATTTGATTTTGACAAACTTCATAGAAATAAAAACTCAACAAAATTATTCTGAATCTCTTGCTAGTTTACTCTCAAAATAATTTACAAATTTATTATGGTATTGAATTGATAAAGCAAAAGAAATAGATAAAGCATTAAATCATTTAAAGTAATTAGGTCAAAGTCTGATTACAGACTATTGACAAAGCTCAAGTAATTTTTACATAAAAAACACATGCAACTATGGCACTAACAGAACAAGAAATTGAAAAAATAATCGTTCGTTACATAATTTCCTTCCAGCAAATTGGAAACGAACGAATAGAGAAAAATTTGTTTCCTACGGAAGTTTATAAGCCTAAAGTGGTTTAAGATTTTGATTACTGAATAGTTTACTTTTAGTAAACTGTTTGGTATTTTTATAATAACAAAAAAAGGACAATGTGTAGATTGTCCTTTTTTGTTTTTGAATAGTATCATTTGATTATAAACAGCTCCTGAACACCATTTTATAATTTCTCTACAATTTCCATTGGGTTCATTCTTGAGTTATAGAACTGAACTGTTTTTCCGTCTTCGCTTACTACATATTTACAGAAATTCCAAGAAGGCTCTTCACCTGTTTTTTCTTTCAACCAAGTAAATAATGGCGCACGGTCATCTCCTGTAACAGAAACCTTTGAAAACATATCGAAATCTGCACCGAATTTAGACGAACAGAATTCTTTTATTTCTGCATCTGAACCTGGCTCTTGTCCACCAAAGTTATTAGCTGGAAAACCCAAAACGGTAATTTTGTCGCTATATTTTTCTTTTACATTTTGCAAGTCTTCGTACTGAGGAGTAAAACCACATTTTGAAGCTACATTGACAATCATTAGTTTTTTACCTTTGTATTTTGACAAATCAACGTCGTTTCCGTCAATGTCTTTTACCTTAAATTCATAAACTGTTTCGGCAGATGTTGGGTTTGTAGTCGTCATGTCTGATGCGTTTGATGTTTTTGGTGTGTTATTGCAGCTTGCTAATAATAAAATTAGTGAGCCTAAAAGAAATACATTTGAAAAAAGAGTTTTCATTTTTTGTAGAATTAATAAGAAGTAAAAATTTAATTTAATTATAAGCTAAACGTTTGAATAGATTTGAATGTTTGCTTTGACTAATTTGTTTTTGAAATAATAATGCAAAAAACCATTCTTCTTTTGTGAAAAATGGTTTTTTTTTACTTTTCCATTATCAATGTCTGGTTACAGAAGATTACTAAGGGAAAAATTTTATTTTGTACTTTGTTCGTTTCTGAGGAAACACACACACTTTATATTAATGAGGCAAACGCTCTCTCAAAAGTCCATACGTCCAAGTTCCGAAAACAGCACTCAAAAGAGTAACCAAAATAACCGTTGCACCTGTTCCGATTTGAGCAAACAAAGGACCTGGACAAGCTCCTGTCATTGCCCAACCCAAACCAAAAATAAGTCCTCCGTAAATTTGACCTTTATTAAATACTTTATCTTTAAAAACTATTTTTTCACCTGATAAAGTTTTGATATTTAATTTTTTGATGATAAAAACAGAAATCATTCCTACCAAAACAGCCATTCCGATAACACCGTACATGTGAAACGACTCTAAACGAAACATTTCTTGTATTCTAAACCAACTAATTATTTCAGCCTTCACAAAGACAATTCCGAAGGCAATACCAACAAATAAATATTTTAAATTATGATACCATTTTTCTACCTTTTCACTTTCATTGACACAAATAGCATCCTTTCAACGAGTTGTGTCCGCTATCGTTTCCTGAAATTGTAGTGTTTGATTTTTCATTATTATTACTTTTACTGGATGAGAAATATTTTTTACAGAGATTATAGAGAGATATAAATAGACACATTTTTTATAAAGCTAAGATTAAAGGTAAAATAAGGTTTGCCATAATAAATCCACCTACCATAAAACAACAAGTAGCTATTAAAGAAGGAAGTTGGAGTGTCAACATTCCCATAATAGCGTGTCCACTTGTACAGCCACCTGCGTAACGAGTTCCAAAACCTACTAAAAAACCTCCCACTACCATCAGTAAAAAACCTTTCAATGTAAATAAACTTTCCCAATTCATAATGTCTAAAGGAACAAGATTAGAGTAATTAGTAATTCCATATGTAGCCAAATCGCTCTGTAAATTTGGTGCAATCTGAATGGCATCTGGATTAGTCAGAAAATTAGCTGCAATTACGCCACCTAACAAAACTCCTACTACGAAGAACAAATTCCATATTTCTTTTTTCCATTCATAATCAAAAAACGGAATTTTGGCAGGAATGCACATCGCACACACATGACGCAAAGAAGAACTAATCCCAAAGGATTTATTACCAATAATCAAAAGCACAGGAACAGTTAAGCCTACCAAAATACCTGCCACGTACCACGACCAAGGTTGTGTTATAAAGTCTATCATTTTTAAAAATTAAGATTATTGATTTAGCTTTTAGCTGGTTGTTTTTTAGAAACCTATAAGGTTTTGAAAACCTTATAGGTTTGAAAATTTAATTATTTATTTAGCAAGAGTTTTGCTCTGACAAACGAAATTTGAAGTAGGAATAGCTTCTTGTTTTTCTATTTGCTCCAAAACCACCTTCAATTTCTGTAAAATTACGATAGCCTCTTGCTTGTAAAATACTTGCAGCAATCATCGAACGATAGCCACCTGCACAGTGCATAAAGAAATGCTCATCTGGATTAATATCTCTTACCCAATCATTGATAAAATCTAATGGTTTGTTGAATGCTTCTTCTACGTGCTGGGCTGCGTATTCACTTTCTTTTCTAACATCAACAACTTTACTTGTTTCTTTATCAAACTTTTGAGCAAATTCTTCAGGAGAAATTCTATTGACAGTATCAACTTCTTTTCCTTCTGCTTTCCATCCTGCAAAACTACCTTTGAGATAACCCAAAACATTATCAAAACCTACTCGGCTAAGTCTAATGATTGTTTCTTCTTCTCTTCCTTCATCTGTAATGAGCAAAATAGGCTGTTTTACGTCCATAATCATCGCACCAACCCAAGGAGCAAAACCTCCATCAATTCCGATATTGATAGATTGAGGAACAAAACCTTGATAAAACTCTTTTGGATTACGTGTATCCAAAATAAGCGCACCACTTTCTTCGGCTGCTACTTCAAAAGCATTCGGTTCTAACGCCTGTTTGCCTTTTTCCATAACATCTTCCAAACTATCATAGCCTTTTTTGTTCATCGCTACGTTCATTCCGAAATACCCTGGAGGAGGCAAAAGTCCGTCTGTAACTTCATTTACAAATTCTTGCTCTGTCATATCTGCACGAAGTGCATAATTGAGTTTTTTCTGCTCTCCAATAGTAGAAACGGTTTCTTTACTCATATTTTTTCCACACGCACTACCTGCTCCATGTGCTGGATAAACGATAGTTTCGTCTGGCAAAGTCATAATTTTATTTCTAAGCGAATGATACAAAATACCTGCTAAATCTTCTTGCGTCATATCGGCTGCCTTTTGTGCCAAATCTGGACGACCTACATCACCAATAAAAAGCGTATCACCAGAAAAAATAGCGTGTTCTTTTCCGTCTTTATCTAAAAGCAAATAGGTTGTACTTTCCATTGTATGCCCTGGTGTATGTAAGGCTTTAATGGTAATATTTCCTACTTTGAATGTTTGTCCGTCTTCTGCAATAATTGCATCAAATTCGGGTTCTGCTGTTGCTCCATAAACGATTGGTGCATTTGTTTTTTTAGATAAATCTAAATGTCCAGAAACAAAATCGGCATGAAAATGCGTTTCGAAAACATATTTTAGTTTTACATTATCTTTTTCCAAACGGTCAAGATAAGGTTGTACTTCACGAAGTGGGTCAATGATAGCCGCTTCGCCATTTGAAGTAATATAATATGCTCCTTGTGCCAAACAGCCTGTATAAATTTGTTCTATGTTCATAATATTGTATATTTTGATTTTTCTTTTGAGATAATTGAGATTAAAAAAGTTCTTACAACTTAGTTATACGTTTTTTTCTTGTTATAAGATACTACAAAATTAAGGTATAAGTTGTTCGTGTAGAGTTACTTTTGTTACAGAACTATTTTTTTATGAAATTTTTTAATATAATTATTTACATTTAGAGTTTTTTCAATACATTAAAAAAACAATTCTTTTAATAGAATATAGCTTCCCATTATCAGTACAAACCAACCAAAAATAGGTTTTAGTTTTGCTCCGTCAATCTTTTTTGAAATAGCCATTCCTATAAAAATTCCTAATACAGACATAGCAGAAAGTATCAAAAGTAGTTTCCAATCGGTTTGTATTTGATTTTGAGAAACCAAAAAGCCAAAAAGAGAATTGAGTGTAATAATAGTAAGTGATGTACCAATAGCTTCTTTCATTTCCAAACCAAGCAGAAAAACTAAAGCAGGAATAATAATAAATCCACCTCCAGCACCCACCAAACCAGTAATGACACCTACAATCAAACCTTGCAGAATAACCATTGGATAATTAAAACTTGTTTTTTCTTGATTGATTTTATCTTCTTTAGTCGGATTTATTTCTTTTGATTTCTTGGCAGAATTTGATTTAATCATCTTATAGGAAGCCAAAATCATTAGAATAGCAAAAAGAATCATCAAAAAAATTCCTTTTGTAAGGATAAAACTTCCGCTACTAAAAATTTCATCTGGAATAGCAGGCACTAAATACTGTCTGGTCAAGAAAACTGAAAAAATAGATGGAATACCAAAAACAAAAGCCGTTTTGAGCTTGACCAAACCTTGCTTGAAATAATTAAATGCACCTACACTACTTGTCAGACCGACCACAAAAAGAGAGTAAGCCGTCGCCACAACGGGTTCAATATGAAAGAGATACACCAAAACAGGAACAGTCAGAATACTTCCACCTCCTCCGATTAGTCCAAGAGAAATACCAATAAAAATAGCAGCAAAATAACCTATAAATTCTATCATAATTGTTGAAATTAAATATTTTTTTTCTACAAAAATGAGGTTTTAAAAGTGGTTTGTCAGCTACTTTTGTTACAGAGTTTAGCGTATTGTAATTTTATTTCTACCTAATTCTACTACTCCATTGTTTTCAAGTTGCTTTAAGTAGTCTTGAAACGACTACTCTAGCTGTGGCAAGTTCGTTGGCAAGTTGCTCGTGTGTTATCAAAATGGTTTTTGAACTTGTGAGTTCTGCTTTTTTGTGTAAAAGATTTAGAAGGCGTTCATCTACTTTTTTGAAAGCCATTGCGTTTACAACATCTAAAAGTTCCTCAAAACGCTTGTGATATAACCTAAAAATATAATCCAACCATTCGGGATATTCTTTGATAAACAATATTACTTTATCAATTGGTAGAAACAAAATTTCTGCATCTTCTTCTACTTCTGCTCTTACCTTACTGGCTTCATTGTGCATTCCTCCTAAAAAAGACATAATACAACTTTCTCCTGACTTGATATAATACAAAAATATTTCTCGTCCGTCTTCTTCCGTTCGAATAACTCTAATACTTCCACTTGCAATAATAGGAATAGAACGAATAGAAGACTCTTCTTCCAAGATTACGTCGCCTACTTTGTAGTTTTTGATGATGCTATTATCGTATAGCTTTTGAGTAAGCTCTGGCGAAGTATTGAAATTAGTGAAGGTTTGTAGCATTGCTTTTTTATTTTATCTGTTTTTGATTTTTATTCTTAAGGTAGTATAAAATTATGTAGTTCATTAGTTGCTTGGATAGAAGTTTTTGTTGTAAAAGAACTCATTCTTGGTTTTAAAATATAGAGAATGAAAGTTGGAAGCTACAAAATCACAAAAATAGAACCCACAGAAATCAAAACCCATAAAGTAATACCCAATACTAACGGTCGCCAGCCTACTTTCTTGATTTTTTCGATTGATAAACTAAGACCAATCAAAAAAAGTGTAGTAACAAGTAATTTTTTGGCTACCCAAACCAAATACGAAGAATATTCACTTACAAAAGGAATATAGGTGTTTATCAAAATAGCTAGTACAAAAAGTCCGATGAAATAAGGAATGGCAATTTTGGGAGTTTTATTTTTTGTTTTAGTATTTTCTTCTACATTACTCTCAACTTCATTTTTTACATAGAATCTTGAAACCAAAACAGAAAGCAGAACTAATGGAATAATCCACAATGCACGAACGAGCTTTAAAGTAGTTGCAATCTTCAAAGACTCTTCACTAAAAGTAGCTGCTGCACCCACTACCGAACTCGTATCATGAATAGCAATAGCAACCCACATTCCAAAATCTTGAGGAGAAAGATTGAAAAAATGCCCCAAAACAGGAAAAATAAGTAATGCCACAGAATTAAGAAGAAAAACAACACCCAAAGAAATCGAAATATCAGAATTATCAGCATTAATGACAGGCGAAAAAGCAGCAATGGCACTACCCCCACAAATAGCCGTTCCTACTGTGATAAGACTAGCTAATTTGTTCTCTACCTTTAAGATTTTACCTAAAAAAAGACCAACTCCCAACGTAAAAAATATACTTCCTATTACCAAACCTATTCCGTTCTGACTTGCCGAAATTGCTGTCTCTACATTAAGTCCAAAACCCAAACCCACAACGGCAATTTTCAAGAGCTGTTTGGTAGCCTTTGCTGTTTGTTCTGGAAAAGGATTTTTGAGGAAATGAGCAAATAAAAGTCCTACTACAAGTGCAATCGGACTATTTACAAAAGGAAGCCAACATGCCAGAAGACAAGCAAAAAAGAGAATCGGAATGAGTTTGTTTTTCAAAAGTAAGTGTTTTTGTGCGTTTTGTAGAAGATACAAATTTACTCACTTTTATTCACAAAAAAACCTATAAAGATTTTATAGGCTTTTAAATCATAAATTGAGTTTCTGCACAGATTAGAAAGTCTGTGATACACACCTAATTTTATACTTCCAAAAGCTGTAAACGAACCAAATTATTATATGTTCCCTCTTGGTTTACCAAACTCTCATGCGTTCCTTTTTCACTGATTTGTCCGTTTTCTATTACATAAATCGTATCTACTTTTCGGATAGTTGCCAAGCGATGAGCAATAATTATTGTCGTTCTATCCTTCATAAGCGTATCCAGAGCTTCTTGTACAAGATGTTCAGATTCTGCATCTAAAGAACTTGTCGCTTCATCTAAAATTAAGATTTTTGGATTTCTTAAAATAGCTCTTGCAATAGCAATTCTTTGACGCTGTCCACCCGAAAGTTTTACACCACGTTCGCCTACCAATGTTTCTAATCCTTCTGGAAAGGTTTCAATAAATTTTAATGCGTTGGCTTGTCTGGCTGCTTCGATGATTTCTTCTTCGCTTGCACTTGGTTTTCCGTAGGCTATATTTTCTCTGATTGTTCCTCCAAAAAGCAATATTTCTTGAGGTACAATTCCGATGGCAGAACGGTAAAAACTCAAATCATAATCTATATTATTTTTTCCATCAATTTCTATTGTTCCTGTCTGTGGATCATAAAAGCGTTCTAAAAGCTGAATAATGGTAGATTTTCCTGCTCCACTATGACCTACCAAAGCTATTTTTTCTCCTGCTGCTATATCAAAATTAATGCCTTTCAACACTTCCACATCAGTACGTGTAGGATACGAAAAACGAACATCTTTAAAAGAAATATTTCCTTGAATTAAATCTTGTTTTGTAATAGATTTTTCTGAATTGTAAGTAGCTTCTGATTCAGAATTTTCTCCCAAAATCTCTAACACTCGTTCTGATGCTCCAATTGCTTTTTGTATTTGTCCATAGATATTTCCCAATCCTCCAATCGAACCCGCAATAAACATAGAATAAATAATAAATGAAATTAGGTCTCCAGAAGTAAGCGAACCTTCTGCTAAAAGCGTTGCTCCGTACCAAAAAACAGCCGTAATACTTCCAAAAATAGCAAAGACAATAAAGGAGACAAAAGCTCCACGATAAGTAGCTGCTTTTAATGCCGTCGTAACTACTGCTTGTTGCGTGTCAGAATAGCGTTTTGATTCAAAAATTTCGTTTGTAAATGCTTTTACGGTCGCAATGGCTTGAATAGTTTCTTCTACAATAATATTAGAAAGAGCAAGTTGATCTTGAGTTTGTTTGGAAAGTTTACGAATAAATTTACCAAAAATAATAGCTCCAATAATCAAGACAGGCATTACACCCAACATAAAAAAAGTGAGTTTTGGCGTTTTGAAAAACAGAATTCCCAAACCAACAACTAGCGTAATTATCTGACGAAAAAACTCTGCTAAAGTAATCGAAAAGGTATCTTGAAGAAGAGCAACATCTGCTGTAATCCTACTCATAAGTTCTCCAGAGCGGTGTTTGTCATAGAAGCTCATCGATAAGGTCAGATATTTTTGATACAAGGCATTGCGAATATCAGCCATTGCATATTCACTCACTTGAGCAAATAAATACACCCTCAAAAATGAAAAAACAACCTGAATAAAAATTACAACCACTAAAGCAATCGTAATTTGATTAATGCTATCTAATAAAAAACTCTCATCGCCTGTTGCTACATCAATCAAATTTCCTGTAAGCTCTGGGAAAGCCAAAAGCACAACACTAGACAAGAAGAGACAAACCATTCCACCAATAAAATAACCTTTATAAGGCATCATAAATTTATAAATCCCTAAAAGAAACTTGATACTTTCTTTATTGAGTTTTCGTTTTTTATGTTCGTCTTCTTTGTTTATTGCTTCTTGCTTTAAATCTGTGATAGGTTCAGCAGTTTTGTGCTGTCCGTTTGTGGATATATCTTTTTTGAATTCTTCGTTCGTATTTTTCATAATTTGTTTTGAAACAATAGTACGTTTGTTTTTCGAAACGCAAAGATACAGTTTTTGTTAGATAAGTGCCAATTAGATTTTATGTAGAAAATTTGAAGCAAAAAAAACTATTCTCAATTATTATATTTCAAATAATCAAGAATAGTTTTTTACTTATTCAGGAAGGGAATTTAAAGCTTATTGTAATTTTTTACCTAATTCAAATGCTTTTACATACGCTTCTTCTAAGTTAGCGTCGCTCATGTTAGTAAAGACGAGTACTCCAATTTTGGTAACAGGGTCAAAAGCCATTTCTGTACTTGTTCCTTGTTCGCCTCCATTGTGTCCCCAAAGACCTAAACTTTCATTTTGAAGGAACATGTGTAATCCCATTGCTCCGTCAAGATTTGGCACTTGTTTTTTGAGCATTTCTGTAACTGTTGTAGCTTTCAGAAGTTGATAGCCATTGTATGTTCCTCCGTTTGCAATAGCAGCAGCAAATTTTGCCATTTCTCTAGGTGTTGTACGCAATCCACCATTTGGATAATCTGGGAAGGTATAATGATCCACTTTTGAGAAGTTACCACCTTCTAATTCATACGGTTGAACAATCGTTCCTGTAATTCCACTTAATTTCCAACTTGTAGCAGTCATTCCTAGAGGAGTAAAAATATTCTCTCTCGTATAATCCGTAAAACTTTTACCCGAAATTTCTGCTACCAAAACTCCAATAAGAGCCGAACCTGCATTTGAATAATTAAACTGTGTTCCCGGTGCTGCATCTGCAAAATTAGCATCTGCATCATAACGAGAACCACCTACTTTGAGGTAACTTTCCATAAATGGTTTTAATTCAAGAGGAGTATCTCCACCAAATGTATAATTGCCATACAAATTTTCTCCGTCCTTAATAGAAGATGTATGAGTCAGTATCATACGGAAAGTAATTGGAATACTAGAGTTAGGATTAACAACAGGGAAAGAAAGATAATCATTGATTGGGTCATCTAAATCAAATTTGCCTTCATCATACAAACGAAGCAATGCAACACCTGTAACCGTTTTTGAAATAGAAGCAATCAAGAATAAATGGTCATTTGCTAAAGCTAAATTTTGTTCAACATTAGATTTTCCATAATAACCTTCGTGCAAGATTTGGTCGCCTTTGAAAATAATTGCACCAACGGCAGGAAGTTTTTGAGAAGACATTTGAGCAGCTATAAAGTCATCAAATGCTTTTTTGTCTTGACTGGCTTGGTCTGTTCCACCACCAGTGCCTCCACCTGTGCCTCCTCCTCCTGTGTCAGGATCAGGATCAGTAACATCTACATCAGGTTCTGGCTCGCTATCTCCTCCACAACTTGAAAGAGAGATTGAAAAAGTGAGTAATAAGCTCAATAAGAATAACAAAGAGAATTTTGAAATATTCATAATAAATAGTTTTAAATTAAATAAAGTTAGCGTTTAAATAAAACCTTATATGTCTTTTCAGAATGACTAATACATTTTTAATCGGTATAAAAACTAATAAAAAACAAAGACTAGATAAGGTTACAGTTGTATAAATTGTGAAAAATAATTTTCTTTTTAGAGGGATAAATGTCAAGTAGTCCTCAATAAACTTACTAGCCTATAGTTTACACTAAATAAATTCATTGAGATAACTATTTTATTGGACTTTTTTACCTAGCTCAAATCCTTTTATATAAATTTCCTGTGTTTCAATATCTTCAACATTTGTAAAGACAATAATTCCAATTTTAGTAACTGGGTCAAAGACAGCATCTGTACTTGTTCCTTCTTCTCCTCCATTATGCCCCCAAAGTCCTAGAGATTCTTCTTCTAAAGACATGTGAAACCCCATAGTTGGGTCAAGAGGAGTTTGTGGAGTGTACATCATTTTTGCCGTTGCTGGTTTCAAAACTTGATAACCATTATACGAGCCATCATTCATAATGGCATTCAAGAAATTAGAAAATTCTCTAGGAGTTGTGCGTAATCCTCCATTTGGATAATCAGGCATTGTATAATGTTCTATTTTCACAAAATTACCGTCTTCTACTTTATAAGGCTGTACAATCGTTCCCGTAATTTCGTCTAATCTCCAACTTGTTTTGTTCATTCCTAAAGGAGAAAATATAGTTTGTCTTGTATAAGCTACAAAACTTTGATTAGAAATTTGTTCTACCAAAACACCGATAAGAGCAGAACCTGCATTAGAATACTCAAATTTTGTCCCTGCTGCTTGTTCTAAAAAATTATTTGAATTATAAAGAGAACCTCCTACGGCAAGATAACTTTCCATAAAATCTTTCAACTGAATAGGTGTATCTGACCCAAAATTATAAACAAACAACTCATCTGTATCTGCAATAGAAGAAGTATGAGTGAGCAACATTCTGAAAGTAATCGGTGTAGTATGATTCGGAACATTAACTCTAAAAGGTAGATAATCATTGATTGGGTCATCTAATCCAAACTTTCCTTCATCATATAGACGAAGAAGAGCAGCTCCTGTAACAGTTTTGGAAACCGAAGCAACCAAAAATAAATGGTCTTTGGTTAGGTTGATATCTTGTTCTAAACTCGCCTTTCCATAGTATTTTTCATGAAGAATTTGATTACCCTTAAAAACCAAAACACCCATTGCAGGTGTGCCTTGTGATTTCATTTCAGAAACTACATAAGCATCAAAGGCATTTTTGTCCGTTGCATTTGGATCACTTGGGTCGTTTGGCTCAACAACTACATTATTTTCAGGAACTGGATCTTCTCCCCCACAACTGGAAAGTGAAAATGTAAACAGTAAGGCTAAAAGAAATAGCACAGGAAATTTAATGATTTTCATACGACATTTTGATTTGATAATAAATAAAATAAAGTGAGCATTTTTTACGATGTCTTATTCTTAAGACATCGGTAATTAGCATTATAATCTACTTTTATCAAAAAAAAGCATATAGACAAAGTATAGACAAGTCATAAAAAGTCTATTTATTTTGTCTAAAATCCCCATAAAAGACTATTTTTTATTTATTTTATTTTATTTTTCGGTTCGATAGTAATTTCAGAACCTTCAGCAAGCATTACAGAATTTGGTTTTTGATTATCTAAAAAAAAAAACTCTTTTCCATAAATCTCCCCAAAATCAGCGTTTATTTTATAGTCTAAGACATCATATTTTTTCCATTTTGGATGGGTTACTTCGTATTCATTTGTTTTTTTATCGTTCTGTTTTGCGTAGCCCCAATAGTGTTCGGTTATAAATTCTGTTTCGCTTCCCTCTTCTATTTCACTTTGATTTTTGGCAGTTTTGAGATAGATAGAATTAATTTTCGTTTTAGCGTTTTTTTGCCATCTATATTCTACTTCTCTATTATCTTCATTTTCTATCCACGTATGGCTCATTTTCATTGTTTCGTAATTCTCTCCATAAACTGTATTTGCCACAAAAGTAATAGCAGGTTTGGGAACAATTTCTTTTATGAAAACAACACCTCTTTTATAATTATCATTTTCTCTGTCTTCTTCTGTATCGTATCTTTTGACATAAAAACGCAAATTGACTTCCTCAAAATTGACGTGAAACGGAATTTTGATGCCTAATAATTTGACTTCCTGAAACATAAAACCGATTAGACTTACGTAACATTTTCCTTCCCACAAATCTAGTTCTGTTCCGAAGGGAAGATAAGGTAAAAGTAATTTTGGATTTATTTCGTAATTTGCAAAGGCTAATTTTCGCCATTCGGCTTTTAGAAAACTCATATTTTTTTGCTTAAAATAATTGAACTATATTCTGCTCATTTAAAAATACCTCTTAAAACCAATACGAGTGTCATTGGTAAAAATTAAAAAAGGTATTTATTAGCTACAGCGTAGCTTTACCTTGGTAGAACAAGAATAGAAATTGATTTAAAAAGCTACAGCGTAGCGT
The DNA here is from genome assembly GCA_963761725.1 of uncultured Cytophagales bacterium. Taxonomy (GTDB): domain Bacteria; phylum Bacteroidota; class Bacteroidia; order Cytophagales; family Bernardetiaceae; genus Bernardetia. The sequence goes on from CAVXHP010000006.1 coordinate 352,432, forward strand.
AACTTTATTTTTAATTGCCAATTGCAAGGTTTCGCTACGCTGTAGCTCTGTTAAAGTACGTTTTTGATGTTCTACCAAGGTTACGTTGCTCTGCAACTAAAAGTCAATACTTAAAAATGACACTCATATTGAAAACAAATATAGTTGATAAAACTGATAATTTCTTTTCAGTTCTTAAAAATTCAAAACTTATCTTTTTACAATTAAAAAACAAGAAATCAAATCTAACTTTTCACGTACCTTTAGCGTTAAGACCAAATAATTATAACTACAATCATTACTTGTATAACAGACTTCCCAGTCTGTTGGAAAGATATAGTACTAAAGCAGACTAATAAAGTCTGTTTACAGATTAGAAAATAAACAAAATGAAAGAACTTTTTGCTCTAAATAAATATTTTTACCGTTACAAATGGCATCTTTTAGGTGGTATTTTTTTTGTGCTTTTGTCATGTGTTTTTGCTATTATTCCAGCTCAAATAGTGCGTTATGCTTTTGACTTAATAGCCAATACTATCAGAATGAATGACCTTTTCGAAAGGGACAGCAGGACAAGAGCAGGTAATGGTTACCTTTAGAAATGTAGTTTTGTTATATGGTGGAATTATTTTATTGATGGCTCTTATTCGTGGTGTGTTTTTGTTTTTGCAACGCCAGACGATTATTGTTATGTCAAGACTTATCGAATACGATTTGAAAAACGATATTTACGTTCATTATCAAAAGTTACCTTTGTCTTTTTATAGACAAAATAATACAGGAGATTTGATGAACCGTATTTCGGAAGACGTTTCACAGGTCAGAATGTATCTCGGTCCTGCTATTATGTACTCTATTAATATGGTTGGAACGGCTGTTTTGGTAATTTCTTATATGCTGACAATCAATGCTCGTCTTACTCTTTTTGCTCTTTTGCCTCTGCCTATTCTTTCTATCAGTATTTATTATGTCAATAATTTGATAAATAAACGCTCTATTCTGATTCAACAAAGCCTTTCCAAATTGACCACTTTTGTACAAGAAGCCTTTTCAGGAATTCGTGTAATGAAAGCCTATATTAGAGAAAATGATTTTTCAAAGGAATTTGAAGGTGAAACGAAAGATTATTTTAATAAATCGCTTAGTTTGGTGCGTGTAGATTCACTTTTTATGCCTTTAATTGTTGGTCTAATTGGTATTAGTACTATTCTGACGGTTTATATTGGAGGAATTGAGGTAATGAGAGGAACAATCACGACTGGAAATATTGCCGAATTTATAATCTATGTAAACCTTCTGACTTGGCCTGTTGCTTCTTTAGGTTGGGTTACGAGCCTTATACAACGTGCTTCGGCTTCACAAGAACGTATTAATGAATTTTTGAATACGAAAAGTGAAATTATATCCCTAGAAAACAAAACGACTCCAATCAATGGTAAAGTAAAATTTGATAATGTAACCTTTGTCTATCCAGATTCAGGAATTAAGGCATTGGATAATGTCAGTTTTGAGATTCGGGAGGGTCAAACGCTTGCTATTTTGGGAACCACAGGTTCTGGAAAAAGTACGATAGCAAACCTAATCTGTAGAATGTATGATGTAACGGAAGGAACAATTTGGATAGACAAAACAGCTATTCAAGATTATGAGCTTACTTATTTGCGTTCGAATGTAGGTTATGTTCCACAGGAAGTATTTCTGTTTTCTGATTCTATTCGAAATAATATTGCCTTTGGATTCAATGAAAATGATTTTGAGGAAAGTCAGATTGAAGAAGCGGCAAGAGATGCAGATTTGTTGGAGAATATCGAACGATTTCCAAAAGGATTCGAAACCATGTTAGGAGAACGTGGAATTACACTTTCAGGAGGTCAAAAACAGCGTGTAAGTATTGCTAGAGCAATTATTCGCAATCCAAAAATATTGATTTTAGATGATAGTCTTTCAGCCGTTGATACAAAAACAGAAAATGCGATTCTTCAAAGTATGAAACGTATCATGAAAAATCGCACTTCCATTATTATTTCTCACCGTGTTTCTTCTGCCAAACTTGCCGATTATATTATCTTCTTAGACGAAGGAAAAATAGTAGAACAAGGAACGAACAAAGAGCTTTTAGAACGAAATGGTCTTTATTCACAACTCTATGAAAAGCAATTGCATGAAGAAGTTTCTTAAATCAATTACAAATTATTAATTACGAATTACGAATTGATGAAACAGTAAACTTAGGTTATTCTTTATAAAACTGTATTTCTCGTAATTCGTAATTAATAATTCGTAATTGAATTAAGCTACTTTTATCCATTCTTCGGCATCTTTTACAGTACTAAAATATTCAATTTTGACGATACCTTGAAAGTGCAAACGCGTCAGGGCAGAAAGCTGTGCAGCAGGAAAACGCTTAAAAAAATCACGTTCTTGTATGATTGCCATAGATTGATAACCAGCTTCTACAGCACGTTTCAACCAATCTTTCATTGCCCATTCTTGGTCTTTTGGTGCAAGTCCTTTTTTTATCTTACGGTCATCATTTATAATTTTGGAAACCTGACGCTCTTCCATCCAAACTATTGTATCATTGAGAGCTTTTCGGTAGCTTTCACTTTCCATATCGCCACGCCATTTTATCATTATACAAGGCACTTCTGGATTTAATTTTATAGAATATTTTGGTGTTTCGGCTAAAACTTCGAATTCAGTCATTATTTTATGTATGTTTTATGCTAGTAAATTTCTTTTCAAGATTTTAAAATTAAAAAGCAAAATTACACAATTTTATTAAATCATAGCTACACATTTTAGCTCAATAGCAATCGGAGTAGGCAAAGCACTAATTCCTAGAGTAGTTCTGCAAGGTTGATTGTCTTTAAAATACTCTGCATACACTTTATTATACGCCTTAAAATCATCTTCCATATTAGTCAGAAAAACGGTTACATCAACTAGCTTATCCCAACTGCTTCCACTTGCCTCCAAAATCGCTTTTACATTCTTAAAAACAGTATGACATTGCTTTTCTATATCATAGGAAACTAATTTTCCATTTTCATCATAAACATTTCCATGTATTTCGTTCGTTTTGGCATCTCTAGCACCTACGCCAGAAAGAAATAATAAATCGCCTACTTTACGTGCATGAGGATACAAACCAACAGGTTTTGGTGCGTTATTAGTTTCAAATTTTTGATTGGACATACTAATTATATTTGTAGGCAAAAGGCTTACTTTTTCCTAGTAAAATTAAAATTAAAAAAAACATACATTTTTGGAATGACTGCATTGAAGGGAAAGGCAAGCCATTTCCCTACTTAAAATCGTTTCATTCACACAAAAATCATTAATTTTGATTTGCTTTTCAGAATATTGAATAATTCTTTACACAAACCTTCGTTTCATAAAGATAAAACTAAAAAAATAAAATCAATTCTAAGCGATAAATCAAATGATGCAAAAAATAAAACTTTCTTTCTCTATCTTTTTACTATTTTTTCTACTTACTTCTTGTCTAAGTCAAAAAGAAACTCTTCCAGATATTTCAGAATTGAAAGTAAATGTAGAAATGGAAAGGGTAGATAGAAAAATATTTGATGGACAAAGCAAAGAAGAAATTTTGACTTATCTAAAAGAAAATCCAGATTTATTATTGAAAGGTTTTCGTGTAAATGATGTGCGTATTTTGGAAGAACTTGTAAAGCGTGCTAATGACCCTTTTATAGATACAGTTCAAAATCAAGTAGATGAATTGTATGATTTTGAGCAGTTGAGAGAGCAATTAAATGACCTTTTTAGTTATACAAAATTCTATTACCCAGATTTTTATGTACCAAAAGTTTATACAATTGTAGCAGGTTATGAAATGGATGTAGTGCCGAGCGATAGTATGTTTTTGGTGGGATTAGATTATTTTTTGGGTCAGCAGTCGTATTACCGTCCTCCGATTGAGGCTATTCCGAATTATCTTTGGGAGCGTTATCATCCAGAAGCTATCCAAACGCATATTGCTAGAGAACTTTCGGGAAGATATAATTTGAGTAATCCATCGGATAATAGTATGATAAACGAAATGATTTGGTGGGGAAAGACCTATTATTTTATTGAAAAAGTAGTTCCAAAAGCTGCCGATTCGTTAGTAATTGGTTATTCAAATCAAGAAATACAAGACTGCGAAACCTATCAAACAGACGTTTGGGGACACTTTGTCAAGCAAGAATTGTTTTATGCCACTTCGCAAATAGAAAAACGAAAATACTTAGAAGCTCGTCCTCATACTTTTGAAATTGGTCAAGAATGTCCTGGAAGGATTGCTCAATGGCTCGGGTGGCAAATTGTGAGAACGTACATGAAACAAAACCCTGATGTTACTCTACCAGAGCTTATGAAAATGAAAAATCATAAAGAGATTTTTGAGAAATCTAAATACAGACCGAAAAAAGAAGACTAATAGTATAAATTTTTCAATTTATTTGCGATAAAATAAGCTCAAACTGCTTTTTGAGGGTAGGAATTTCTTTTCGTGCAGTTACCCAAACGAGTTCGAAATTAATTCCCAAATACTCATGAACCAAAACTGTATGTAACCTTTCCATGGCTTCCCAATGCAATTGTGGATAATTATCTTTTAGGTCGTCAGAAATTTTTTCTACAATTAATCCAATAATTTCTAATTGCTTTACAGTTGCGATACGCATCATTGAATTATTCAAAAAATCTTCATGAGAAGCCTTTTTGACGTAACTTTCAATCTCATACATAGACTCCAATACGCTTTGTATGCGTGCAAAGTCGGTTTTGCTTTGACTCATAATCGGTTTTGGTAGTGTGGTTCAGTAGATTTATGGAAAAAATAAATAAAATTATATAATAACAAAAGCTATTACAAATCATTTTGTTACTAAAATTTTCAAGAGAATTGATTATCAAAAATAGTAATTTCATTTCACAATAGGTAATTTTAATTTTTATCTATTCCTATTTTTACTCAGAAATTGCATCGATTTCTACATTATTACCTCTAAAATCCCGACTCATTTATGTATTCTGTTTCTTACAAAAAACACCGTCTAAAATTTCGTTTCTTAGCTGGCACTTCTCGTGGCACAATGAGTGAAAGAGATACTTATTTTATTTATTTATCAAAAAAAAATGATGATACAATTATCGGGACAGGAGAAATTTCGCCTCTTTCTGGTCTTAGCATAGATTTTCTTCCTAACCTTGAAAACATAATTGCTGATGTTTGTAAAAGAATAGAAACTATAAATACAGATTCACTCCAAGATATTTTTGATTTAATTCCTGCTTCTCTTCCTGCTGTTCGCTTTGGATTTGAAACTGCTTTTCTGGATTTACAAAATGGAGGAAAACGTATTATTTATGAAAATGATTTTTCACTAAACCAAAAACCTATTCCTATTAATGGACTTATTTGGATGGGAGATTTTGAGTTTATGAATGCTCAATTAGAGGAAAAATTAGAGCAAGGATTTTCTTGTATTAAACTGAAAATTGGAGCGATAGATTTTGAAAAGGAGTGTAAATTGTTAGAACTGATTAGAAAGCGTTTTGATAAGGATAAAATTACAATTCGTGTGGATGCAAATGGAGCTTTTTCTGCTAATGAAGCATTAACTAAACTAGAAATCTTGTCAAATTACGGTATTCATTCCATTGAACAGCCAATTGCTACAAATCAATGGTACGAAATGAAACGACTTTGTGCAGTAACTCCTTTACCGATTGCTCTTGATGAAGAATTAATTCCTTTGATAAACTTAGAAGACAAAAAACGAATGTTGGATTACATAAAACCTCAATTCGTAATTTTCAAACCTACTTTATTAGGAGGACTTCAAAAAACGGCTGAATGGATAGAACTCTGTAAAGATAGGAATATAGATTGGTGGATTACTTCGGCTTTAGAGTCAAATATCGGATTAAATGCTATTTCGCAATTTGTAGCTAATTATAATCCAACGCTACCACAAGGATTAGGAACAGGAAAATTGTATCACAATAATATAGATTCTTCTTTGGAGATTGAGAAGGGGGAGATTTTTAGTAGGAGGTAGTTTTGGATTCTATTTTTGATAAATTTTAGCATAAATAATAAACATACTTCTAAAAGTAGCTCATTACTCATTTACTTCTCTCAAAATATGTTCGAATAAATTTCTGTTTACTCTAAATCCTATTTCGTTTACTAACCTTTCAAGCAATGGACGAAGTAATGGAATAAACCCTCTTCTTTTTGCTTGTATCAAAATTCCTAATAGTCCTGTTATTCTAATGTTCTGACTTTGAGCTATTTCTCTACCTTTTCGTTCATCTATTAATAAAAAATTACAGTTTAATTCCTTTGCTAACACTATTGCTTCGGCTTCTCCTGCATCTAGTTCTTGCTTTAGTAATTCTACTTTTTCAGTATCAGAAACAGAAATTACAGTTATCCAATCAACAGAGTCCATTATAATTCTTTGATTTTCATAGACTACTAATTCTTCATAAACTTCATTTGGAATAATAATAGTTGAAAAAAGTCTTTTTAATAAATCTAGTTTATCAAGTTGAATTAAGTTTGTAATAGGCGAAGTATCACTAATAATAATCATAGTTCTTAGAATTAAAGCGATTCTAAATTCTTCAAATCTGTTTTCAAATCATTTATGTCATAATTGATATACATATCTCTTTTGGCTAATTCTTTTTGAAATTCAATTTGTGTAAGTCCTGCTAATTTTTTGGCTTTCCCCATACTCAGTTTTTCTTTTTGATATAAATAAGTAGCAATTTCTATTTTTAGCTCGTCAGCCGAAAATTCTATACTTTCCAGAATTGGATAAGGAATAATTAAATCTTTCATAGTCTTCTTATGGTTCATTAAAACAATTATTTAGTATTCTGACTAAACGATTAATCAATCTGCAAAGTTGTAAATCTATTTTATTATAGTTCAAAATCAATCAAAACAAAAAACTTCGTATTTTCTTACTATTTTTGTAATATAACAAAAATGTAGCGTACCTTTTAAGGTGCGAAAACGTACCGAATGCTTTAGCTTTCGGAAAAGATGGAAAAAAGAAATAAAAAACATACAACACAGAAAATACCATGAGTACAAATCCTCCAATTCCGATGCCTTATGCCTCAAAAAACAAACTGCGTGTAGTTACAGCAGCAGCTCTTTTTGATGGACACGATGCAGCTATAAATATTATGCGCCGAATTATTCAATCTTCGGGTGCAGAAGTGATTCATTTAGGACACAACCGTTCGGTAGAAGAAATTGTAAATTGTGCCATTCAAGAAGATGCACAAGCGATTGCCATTACTTCCTACCAAGGTGGACACGTAGAATATTTTAAATATATGCACGACCTTTTGAAAGAGCGAGGTGCAGGACATATCAAACTTTTTGGTGGTGGTGGTGGTGTAATTCTTCCATCCGAAATTGAGGAACTGCATAATTACGGCATTACCAAAATTTATCATCCAGACGATGGTCGTTCAATGGGACTTCAAGGAATGATAAATAATTTGCTTGAACAAACCGATTTTCCAACAGGAAATGATGTAGAAATAAGCGAAGTAGAAAAAGTAAAAGAAAGAAATTCTAAAAATTTGGGAAGGATTATTTCAGCAGTTGAAAATTATCCAGAAAAAAATAAGGAAATTATAAAGAAAATAAAAGAATTAATACCTGAAAAAGTAGCTCCTGTTTTGGGAATTACGGGAACAGGTGGTGCAGGTAAATCTTCGCTTGTCGATGAGCTTGTAAGACGTTATTTGATGGATTTTGAAGACAAAACGATTGCCATTGTTTCGGTTGATCCTTCTCGTCGTCGTACTGGTGGCGCACTTTTGGGCGACCGTATTCGTATGAATTCGATTACAAACGACCGTGTTTATATGCGTTCGTTGGCTACTCGTCAATCAAATTTAGCTCTTTCAAAATACGTTCAAGATGCGATTGATATTCTTCGTGCAGCCGAGTTTGATTTGATTATCGTTGAAACTTCTGGAATTGGACAATCTGATACAGCCATTACAGACCATTCAGATGCTTCTTTGTACGTCATGACACCTGAATACGGTGCAGCTTCGCAATTAGAAAAAATCGATATGATTGATTTTGCTGATGTGATTGCACTCAATAAATTTGACAAACGTGGTGCTTTAGATGCGCTTCGTGATGTCAAAAAACAGTACAAACGAAACCGTAATTTGTGGGACACACCAGATTCAGAAATTCCAGTTTATGGTACGATTGCATCGCAGTTTAATGATGTTGGAATGAATACTTTGTATCGTGCTTTGATTGACCAAATTAATAAAGTCAGTGAAAAAACAAATACAAAATTTGATTCTTCCTTCGAAATATCGGCTTCTACGTCTGAAAAACAGTATATTATTCCTCCTTCAAGAGTTCGTTACCTGTCAGAAATTAGTGAAAGTAATCGTCGTTATGATAAAAATGCAGAAGAACAAGCCGAAATTGCACAGAAATTATACGGTTTAGAACTTTCTATTCATTCTATTTCAGAGAATGAAGAAATGGACAAAGACTTAAAAGATTCTATCATTAATGGCTTAAAAGATACTTTTCGAACAAATAAAACTTTCTTTAGAAGGCACAAATTGGAAAATCATTGAAGATTGGCAAACAAAAGTAGCCACTTATACGGCTGAAGATTTTGTTTATAAAGTTCGTAACAAAGAATTTAGCCTTAAAACTTATACCGTTTCTCTTTCTCAATCCAAAATCCCTAAGATTTCTCTACCAAAATACAAAGCGTGGGGAGATATTTTGAAATGGAATTTGCAAGAAAATGTACCAGGGGAATTTCCATTTACGTCAGGTGTTTTTCCGTTTAAACGTACTGGCGAAGACCCTACTCGTATGTTTGCAGGCGAAGGAGGACCCGAACGCACAAACAGACGTTTTCATTATCTTTCAAAAGGAATGCCTGCTGCACGACTTTCGACGGCTTTTGATTCAGTTACTTTGTATGGAGAAGACCCAGATTATCGTCCAGATATTTATGGAAAAGTGGGTAATTCAGGTGTAAATGTGTGTTGTTTGGATGATGCAAAAAAACTCTATTCAGGTTTTAATTTGGCTGACCCAACTACTTCGGTTTCGATGACCATTAATGGTCCTGCTGCTACGGTTTGTGCTTTTTTTATGAATGCAGCCGTTGATCAGCAATGTGAAATTTATATCAAAGAAAACGGTTTAGAGGAAGAAGTTGAGGCAAAAATCAAGAAAAAATACGAAGGCAAAATTCGTCCTACCTATAATGGAGGTTTGCCAGAAGGAAATAACGGCTTAGGTCTGATGCTTTTGGGAGCAACAGGCGATGAAGTTTTGGATAAAGAAATTTATGATAAAATAAAAGCAAAAACACTCACACAAGTACGTGGAACGGTTCAAGCTGATATTTTGAAGGAAGACCAAGCGCAAAATACGTGTATTTTTAGTACCGAATTTTCGCTAAAACTAATGGGAGATATTCAGCAGTATTTTATCGACCATCACGTTCAAAATTTCTATTCGGTTTCTATTTCGGGTTATCATATTGCAGAAGCAGGCGCAAATCCGATTACGCAACTTGCCTTTACACTGAGTAATGGTTTTACGTTTGCCGAATATTATTTGAGTAGAGGAATGGATATTAATGATTTTGCACCGAATTTCTCGTTTTTCTTTTCGAATGGAATTGACCCAGAATATTCTGTTATTGGTCGTGTTGCTCGTCGTATTTGGGCAAAGGCGATGAAAAACAAGTACGGAGCAAACGATAGAGCGCAAAAACTAAAATATCATATCCAAACTTCGGGGCGTTCACTTCACGCACAAGAAATTGATTTTAATGATATTCGTACTACTTTACAAGCCTTGTATGCCATTTACGACAACTGTAACTCGCTGCATACCAACGCTTACGACGAAGCCATAACGACACCAACGGAAGATTCTGTTCGTCGTGCTGTGGCGATTCAGCTTATCATCAATAAAGAATTAGGACTAGCAAAAAATGAAAATCCGTTGCAAGGTTCGTTTATTATTGAAGAACTGACTGATTTGGTAGAAGAAGCTGTTTTGAAGATTTTTGACCAAATTACTGAGCGTGGTGGTGTTTTGGGAGCGATGGAAAGACAGTTTCAGCGCACACAAATACAGGAAGAAAGTATGTATTATGAAATGCAAAAACACACAGGCGAATATCCGATTGTGGGTGTAAATACATTTTTGTCTTCGAAGGGTTCGCCTACCGTTATTCCTGCCGAAGTAATTCGTTCGACAGAAGAAGAAAAAGAGTATCAAATAAATATGCTCAAAAACCTTCATTCTTTTGATGAACAAAAAAATCAGCAAATACTCAAAGACCTTCAAAAAGCAGCCATCAAACACGAAAATATGTTTGAACATTTAATGACAGCTACTAAAACCTGTTCGTTAGGACAGATTACTAGAGCGTTGTTTGAAGTTGGGGGGCAGTATAGGAGGAATATGTAAAAATTCTGCAAATAAAAAAAACGGACAATCTTAAAAAAAGATTGTCCGTTTTTTATTATAAAAATTATATTATCATAGATATTGATAATGATTTGTGTTGTCTTTAATCCAACCTTTTTCATTTTCATATACACCTTCTGTTACAGTAATAAAGAAAAACGAGTTTTTTTCTTTTGAGTTATTACCCATAACAGGAGGTGACATATCTATATGTGCAATTATATCTTCTGGCAATTCACATTTAATTTCTGATGTACTTGAATTTGAAGAATATAAAGATGTATCTTTGGTAATTTTGATGAGACCGATAGCTGACATATAGTATTAAATTTAAGTACGAAATTGTAACAGAAAAATCAACAGAATAAAATACTAAAAGAGTTCCAAAATTTATAAAGTATTTTTATCTACTACATTTTCTTTATTTTAAATCTAGTGAAGTTTTTGAAAACTTTATAGGTTTATCTTACGTTATTCTCTTTATAATTAACAAATATTAATCTATAACTATATGGAAGTTGGAGAAATTTATCAAACAGAAAAATTACATGTTGTTGGGAAATATAATAACGGTAATAATATAGTGGGTTTTGAACATCCATTTGCCATTATTAAAAAAGATCGTGACGACATTTGGGGAGTAATGCTTACTCACGGAAATTTTGAAAATAATGTACCAATGAAAAAAGAACACTTCAAAGAAGGGTATATTTTTGAATTTCATGATGAAAATTATGAAAAAGGAATAACACAAATGGTAAAACTTTTTTTAGATAAATCAATTATTACTCGTGAAAATTTAAAGTCTGATATTAAAGGATATTTAACAGAAAAAGGACTTGCATTTATACATGAAAGAATTAATGAGTTAGGATGGATGCCTACTAACTGGAGAGAATATAAAAAAACATTGTCTAAATAATTTATTCCTTAACTAAAATACCACTTATTAAACCTTATTCTATGCTTAGATTTATTTTAATTATTTTACTTGCTGCTTTAACTTCTTTTATGCCTTCTTTGGAAAAAAAAGAAATGCAAGATATAACGAGAAGCTATAATTATTCCATGATATTTGATATAGTAACCAACAAAGAAGGAGACTGGAAGAAGTCTTACAATGAGTTTACTTTTAAAACGGAAAATATTATACATTACAGTACAACTTATGGTACAATCGTGTATAAAATTTTGGGTAATCCTAGAAAAGGAACAAATCCATACGGACATAAATATACAGATTATTCAGTTGTATATGGAGGAGACAAATATCAAGTTCTTTTATGGGATAGTGTTAACAGAGGTGTATGGGTATGGCTGGAGGGTAATCTTGCAATTGAATTTAACAATCCAAAATGATTAATTATTTTATGTGTTCTTATTTGCTAAAAAGGCATAAAAATAACCTTAAAGATTAGAATTAAAAATAAATTAGTTATGGAAAACAACGAATTTAATGAAATGTTATGGATACAAGATTACTTTGAAGGACAAGTCAGTTTTGACTCTGATTCAATAAAAAGTATAAGAAATTTTACATTACTTTGGAGTATGTTTGAAGACATTGCTTGTGATAAAATGGCTACAATTAATTCTATAGAAGATTTCGTAGCGAGTTTAAATAGACGATTAATAAATAGAGAAAAAATTAATTTTTTTTTAGATTTCGTTTAGAAAGATATTTAGATGAAAACAACGAATTGAAATCAGCTTTTTCTAATCTAAATTTTCGTGATAATAAAAATGATCAAAGAGCCAAAGAATTAGTTCAACAGGTTCTTAAAGGAGAGATAATTGACCGAAGACTGATATTAACAGCAATGTTATTTATAGTATTCAGATTGAGAAATAATCTACTTCATGGAATTAAAGGCATAATAAGGCTTAATACACAAGAAGAGTATTTTAATCTTGCAAATAAACTTTTGGCAAAATGCCTAGAGTTACATAAAGATTCTAAATATATGAAAGTAAGTGTAAGCAATAATCAGATTTGATAACTTCCTTTGAATAGCAAGGCGAGATTAAATACTGATAGGAATACAGTTACTTATCAATTCAATACTTGACTTATCTAAAATTTAATAAAGAGTAATTTACAATTAAATGAAATATATCTTAGTTATCTTGATATTTATATTCTTTATACCTTTGTCTAACGAAGCAAAGGCACAAGATAATATTAGTTTTTCTTTTAAGAAATTGGAAGAATTGGGTCATTTAACAGTTCTAACATATAATCTACATTATTATGGTAAGCCAACTAATACTGTATATATAGTTGTAGTTAAATATCCTAACGAAAATTATAAAAGAACGTGCGATAGTTATTATAGAAATAATGGGTCATTATGTCTTACTAATGATATAGAATTCTCTCTTTTTCTTCGTAAAGGTAAAAATGAAAATGAAGAAATTGATAGAATAGATATTAGTTTATATAAGGATATACTATATAGAGTTCATTTACATGATCCATCTATTGATTGATAAGCTATGTCCTGCCGTCCCCTCGTTAAGCGTAGTCTGCGACTACGATTTATCAGTTTGGCAAATCTTAGATTTGCGAGTAGATGTATTTCTGTTGCAAGTGGGAATTAGATTTTGAGATAATACAACTTTTATACTATTAATTTCGTATATTTGTATAAAAATAGTAACCGAAGTCGTTTTAAGGCGTGAGTAATTGGGTTTTAGGACATAATTACGTCGGTTCTTTTTTAAAGTTCCTTTATAAAGTCTTCAAAAGTTTGTAGTTTTCTTCCTTCTTTGCGAGCTTGTTTTACTTCTAAAACAGCCTCTTTTATTCCCTGCAAAACTTTCTCTTTGTTACGTTGTTTTTTGCTTTTCATCTTGATTTAGGGTTGATTTTTTGACTATTTTACTTCTGAAAAATAATATTAATTCTTTAAATTCCTCGTGTCTTTTTAGAGCTTCTTCCATATTTGTAGCAGGTTTTCTGTCTGCTTTTAGTTCTTCAAAACTGGAATATTTTGTAAGCGTTCCGTTTTTGAATTGTGCCAGTATTTTTCTTTTGTTCGTAAATTCTCCTGTATAAATCAACGTTATTTTATCAAAATCCTTAGTTTTTTCACGTCCTATATAACAAACCTCTTTTTTATCTTTGCTATGAAACAAAGGGATTCCTTCCACTACTTCAAGTTTGCTCTCGTCCATAACAGGATTTCCAAGTAAAACCCACTCATTCGGATAAAGTGTTTTTATCTCTACGATATTTATTTGTTTTTTCATGTTGATTTTTTTGAAATTGTTTTTTCAATTCTTTTACTTTGAAAAAAGTGTATCAATTCTTTAAATTCTTCGTGTCTTTTTAGAGCTTCTTCCATATTTTTAGTAGGTTTTGCATCTGCTTTAAGTTCTTCAAAACTTGAAAATCGTTTTAATTTATTCATAATTATATAACGGTTTTTACTTTCTTAAAATTCTATGTTTATTTTTTTCCCACCAATTTATATTGATTTCTCTACTTAATTTATCAACATCTTCTTGTGTTGCTTTTATATTTTGGGTTAATTGGCAATATTCAATATAATTTACAAGTCGTTCTAACGCCTCTAAATCTGCCGTATCAGGAACTCTTAGTACAAACTCATTTCCTTGTTTTTCAATATTCATTTTTTATAATTTTAAGTGAAAAATATAATTTCGTAGTATATTTATAATCAACGTGAAAATTGATTTTTAAGTTTGAATAATCTTATTATTTGAAGAAGGTTTTTTTGTGAGCAATCAAACCTTTTTAGCTGTTTCTTACGTTTTAATATAGAAGAAATCAATAATTTACCTTTAATTTTTTTAAAATATGAGTACCCAAGAACGAGTAGAACAAATTCGTAATTTAGCTACACAATTATCAGAAGCAGAACAAGAAGCATTTAGAAAAGCAATGGAACGACAGGTTATGATGGCAGAAGCACAACAATTAAGTAAAGGAACAAAAGCAACAATCACATTAGAGGAAATCGTAAAAGAAGTAAATGTAGTTAGAGAAGAGCGTTACCAAAGAGGAAAATAATAAGAAAAATAATAAGGAAAATAATTTTTATGCAACATATTATTTTAGATACAAATATTTGGTTGAGTTATATTATTACGAAAAAATTACCTGATTTGGTAAGTTTAATTTATTCCAATAATTTGATTTTGTATGGTTCTGATCCACTTTACGACGAACTGAAAGAAGTATTAGGAAGAAAAAAGTTTGAAAAATATTTAGAATTTTCTATTGAGGAATATGTAGCTTTTCAAAAACGACTTACCAAAAAAGTAGATACCGAGAAAATATTTATAGGCTCGCCAGACCCAAAAGATGATTTTTTGTTTGATTTGGCTAATCAATCTGATGCAACTCATTTGGTTACAGGAGATAAAAATATTTTAGAGTTTAGTTATCCTCCTTTAAAAATTATTTCTTTTGCAGAGTTTAGAAATTCGTTTTGATTAAAAAAAGTCTACTCATTTTCAAGTTCTTTCAGAAAATCCTCTAAAGTTTTTAATTGTCTACCTTCTTTACGAGCTTGTTTTACTTCTATAATTGACTCTTTCAATTCTTTTAAAATTCTCTCCTTGTTACGTTGTTTTTTACTTTTCATCTTGATTTAGGGTTGATTTATCAATTCTTTTACTTTGAAAGAAGCGTATTAATTCTTTAAATTCTTTGTGTCTTTTTAGAGCTTCTTCCATATTTGTTGCAGGTTTTCTGTCTGCTTTAAGTTCTTCAAAACTGGAATATTTTGTAAGTGTACCGTTTTTTAATTGTGCTAGTATTTTTCTTTTGCTTGTAAACTCTCCTGTATAAATCAACGTTATTTTATCAAAGTCCTTAGTTTTTTCACGTCCTATATAACAAACCTCTTTTTTGTCTTTGCTATGAAACAAAGGGATTCCTTCCATTACTTCAAGTTTGCTTTCGTCCATAACGGGATTTCCAAGTAAGACCCACTCATTTGGGTAAAGTGTTTTTAATTCTGCTATATTTATTTGCTTTTTCATATAGATTCTTTTTAAAAGTGTATTGTAAAATTAACGTAGAAATTAGGTTTTAAGTTTGAATAATTTATTATTTGAAGAAGGTTTTTTTGTGAGTAATCAAACCTTTCTGTATAGGTTGCACGTTATTGAAGTAAGAATTTAATAAAATCTAAAATAGAATAGTATGAACAATTCAGATATAAAACTCAATTTATTTTGTCGTATAGATATGCTTTCTGATGATGTATTACAAGACCTTCAAAAAGTAGTAGATAATTTTATTGCTAAAAAAAGTGTTTCGCCACCTCTAAAAGAACGAGAATTTGGAGCAATGAAAGGACTTGTAACTTATATGTCAGATGATTTTGATGAGCCTTTAGAAGATTTTTAGACGAACTCATAGGCGTACAAAAAGCTCAAATTTCGAAGCTAGAAAATAACGTAACAGATGCACGTTTCGAAACTATCTTGAAAGTTTTTTAGAGCCTTACAAGTGAAGGTAAATTTCAAAGAGAGCTTTAGGCTTTAGCCTTATTGTGACAGTTGAAAATACTTAAACTGACAGCATTGAGATAAGATTACGAAAAGAATTAAATCTGAAAATCTACTTTGCCCTATTTAGCTAATACAGGTGCATAAATTTCATTTACCTTCTCTACAACATAATCAATTTCTTCAATCGTATTGTACTTACTAAACGAAAAACGAACAGAAGGACGAGAAGGGTCATTTTTGAGAGCTGTCAAGACGTGCGAACCAATTTCTGAACCACTAGAACAAGCACTTCCACCCGAAGCAGAAATCCCTTGAATATCCAAATTAAATAATAGCATATCGCCCATATCAGATTTTGGAAACTGAACGCTCAATACTTTTGGAAGTCCTGTTTCAAGGTTTCCAGATTCTCCATTAAAATTAATATCTTCTCCAAAATTAGCTCTTAATTTATCTATCATTCTGCTTTTTAGAGAAAGGATATGTTTTGTATGAGCTTCTCTTTCTGCAAATGAAATTTCTAAAGCCTTTGCAAGTCCGACTATTCCAGCTACATTCTCTGTTCCACCACGCATATTTCGTTCTTGAGCTCCTCCTGTTTGGAACGGACAAAAACCAGCATCATGGCGAATATATAAAAACCCAATTCCCTTTGAGCCATGAAATTTGTGTGCCGAACCTACCAGATAATGAATAGGTAATTCTTGCAAATCCATTTCATAATATCCCATCGTCTGAACAGTATCGGAATGAAATAGTGCATTATATTTCTCACAAATTTCGCCTGTTTTTTTTAAGTCTAGGATTGTTCCTATTTCATTATTTCCGTGCATAAGCGAAACTAAAGCACGCTCATTTTGATTAGAAAAATTGTTTAATAATTCCTCTAAATGATTCAAATCAACATTTCCTTTTTTATCAATATTTACCATGCTTACTTTTATCTCTCCTTTTTTTTCTAATTCTTCAACCGTATGCAAAACAGCATGATGCTCCAAAGGCGAAGTAATGATATGTTTTAAATTGTGCGAACGAACAGCACAACGAAGAGCAGTATTATCGGCTTCTGTTCCCCCAGAAGTAAAAAATATTTCGGCTGGCGATGTATTCAAAAGACTTGCAACTGTTTTGCGAGCTTTCTCAACAGCAGATTTCACAATACGTCCTGTACTATGTGTGGAAGAAGGGTTTCCAAAATGCTCTGTCAAGTAAGGCATCATTTCATCTAAAACAGCCTTATCAAGTTGTGTAGTGGCTGCATTGTCTAAATAAATACGAGAAGAAGGAATGGACATAGACTTATTAATATTTTGTGTATTTCTTTTTTTTGCATAATGTATTGATTATTAACAGATTAAGCAATAATCAAAGTTTACAAAGGTACATAGATTTTATAGAAAACTCAATTTTGTGGCTGATTTTTTATAGTAGAAACTCTTTTTCTATTTTTCCAAAACAAAAACCCACTTAGTCCAATCAAAAAACAAGTTCCAAACCAAAAAGCAATGTTATAATTATCTGTATAAATTCGGTAAGAGGCTGTAAAGACAAACAAAATTAATCCTGTCGCTTGCCAAATTATATCATTTTCTAATCGGTTTGGATTTTCTAAAATTAAAGGTTGATTAAAAAATATTCTAAGACTATTCCAATCCCAAAGAAGAAGCATCGTATTTGCCAAAAGCATCAGACCTGTAATAATAAAAGTGAACCCAAAATTATAAGAAATCGTAATCATAAAAACATTAAGAATTATAGGATAAAAAGCTACTGCACCGAGTTTTGAATAGCGTTGAGTCATCAAGAAAAAACCTGCTACAAGCTGCCCAACACCCAAAAATTGCCAATACAAACCCGATTGATAAAGCGTTTCGAAAAGATGTAATGAATCAGTAATAGGAGCATTTGTACCATCTGTAGAAGTAAAACGAAATCCTTTTATTTTTATCAAACTAGCAAAAATAAAAGCTCCTCCTATCAAATACCGAGTATAAATGATGAAGATTTGTAGCCATTTTATTTCTTTGATTTTTTGAAGTAAATTCATTTTTTATGAAATTTTGTTTGAAAGAGTAATTAAGTGTAATTTATCTGAAAGTAAATTAAAATACCATTTTGATAAACAACATTAACTGATAAAGTAGAGTTAAAGTGAAAGCTAAAATAAATTACTCAAAAAATATACATTATTACATAATGACAAAATTCATTTTTACATTCGTCTTTACTCTTCTTACTACTTTTACTTTTGCTCAAAAAGACAAAAAAAATGTAGAAGAAACCTATCAACTCTCTAGTCATATCTTAGATGTATCGAAGGGAATGCCTGCTGGTGGCGTAACTATCAAGTTAGAAATCTTAAATAAAGAAACAAAGATATGGTCTTTTGTAGAAGAAAAAATAACTGATACTAATGGTAGAATTACAGACTTCTTAAAATTAAATACTGAGTCAAAAAATTCTAATAGTGGCATTTATAGACTTACCTACCATGTAAAAGAATATTTTGAGAAAGACAAAATTGAAAGTTTTTATCCGTTTATTGAAGTCGTTTTTGAGATAAAAGACGATGCTCATTATCACGTTCCGATAACGCTTTCTGCCTTTGGATATTCTACCTATAGAGGAAACTAAAAACAAAGAGAGTTTAGATATGTTCTTATAAACTGAACAAAATCTAAACTCTTTTTTACAGACACTATCTAAATACGTAAAGGTATCAACTTACATACAAAATATTATTTTACTGAAAAGGATAGATTCAACTCCCTCATTACTAGCTTATTTATTGTTTTTCTTATATTCATTAATTTTTAGTAACTTTGGTTAGGCAGTCTTTAAAGTTGTCATATAAATTGTAGTACACAATTAATTTCTCTATTATATTCCCCTTTAACTAATAGAATGGAAAATGCAATTCGTGTTTTTTTAAAAAATGAACATCTTCAACGCAGCAGGAACCTTACCTACCTAATCTATTTGTTGTTTGTGTCTACGACTTTAAGTTACATTCCTGATATTTATTTTGGACTGTGGGAAAGTGCATATTCTTGGTTTTTGATAGTGTTTTATTTGGGTGGTATTCTTATTTTAAAGAGATATGTAAGTCCAGATTGGGCTGCTCATTGGTTTTTATTGGGTTTTAATTTATTAATTTTCTATTTCTCAAGTGCAGTAGGAAGAAACAGCAATTTGCATTTTCTGTTTTTCGTCATTATTCTCTTAATCCCCTCTGTTCTAGATGTTCGTTCGAAGCGTCGTGTTATTCTTCATACTATTCTTCCCTTATTTCTTTCATTAGTTCTTGTTCTTACTGATTTTGACATTTTTCCTCGTGTTCCAAGAATAAACTCTTATTACGAAAATCTATTTGGAAAAGTAAATATGCTGCTTTTGTTTATTATTCTACCTGTTGTGGCTTGGATTTTAGTAAAATCGTATCAAGATATTTTTAGTCAATTGGTGCGATCAGAAAAAATTCTCTACGATAAAAATATCGAACTCTCAAAGACGAATAAAGAATTGGATAATTTCGTTTATAGTGTCAGTCATGATTTGCGTGCTCCTATTTCGTCTGTTTTGGGATTGATAAATATTTCTAAATTAGAAACTGATAAAAATCAACTTCTTTATTATGAAACCTTGAAAGAAAAGAGCCTCTTAAAATTGGATTCCTTCATAAAAGATATTTTGGATTATTCTCGCAATTCTCGTGTAGAAATACTACCTCATAAAATAGAATGGCAAAACTATTTATTACAATTAATTCAAGAATTTGAATATTTACCAGAAGCAGAAAATGTTGATATATATGTAGTTGTTGAACAAAACGAAGATTTTTATACTGATTTGTACAGAGTAACAATTATTTTTAATAATCTTATTTCAAATGCTTTTCGTTATTCAGACATCTACAAAGAAAAACGTTTTTTGAAAATAAGTGGAGAAGTTTATAAGGAAAAAGTCTGTATTGTCATTGAAGATAATGGAATTGGAATAGATGAAGAACATCAACAAAAGATATTTGATATGTTTTATAGAGCTAGTGAAAATAGTAAAGGATCAGGATTAGGGCTTTATATCTTGAAAGAAACACTAGAAAAAATAAATGGTACAATAAGAGTAGAATCAGAATTTGGAAAAGGAACTTCATTTCACGTAGAAATCCCTAATCTAGTTTACACTTTAGCATAAGAAAAAGCACCACAGAATTATAAATTATTAAATAATTTATTGACTTTTGTAAAATAAAACTATTTACGACACGACAATTTGGAAACTGTCGGCTACACAAAAGACCTTATACATGAACATTACCAAAATCACAAAAGTATTAATTGCCAATCGTGGCGAAATTACGCTTCGAATCATTCGTTCTTGCAAAGAAATGGGTATTAAAACTGTTGCTGTTTTTAGTGAAGCAGACCGCCAAGCTCCTCATGTTCGTGCTGCTGATGAAGCCATTTGTGTGGGTGCGCCTCCTTCTTCTGAATCGTATCTTCGTGGCGATAGAATTATTGAAGCTGCCAAAACTACAGGCGCACAAGCTATTCATCCTGGTTATGGATTTTTGTCGGAAAATGCAGATTTTGCACGAAAAGTAAAAGAAGCAGGACTTATTTTTATTGCACCTTCTCCAGAGGCGATTGAGGTAATGGGAAGTAAATTGGCTGCCAAAAATGCTGTTTTAGAGTATGGTATTCCAATGGTTCCAGGGATTAATCATGCTGTTGAAGATATTGCAGAAGCAAAAAAAGAAGCTGCACAGATTGGTTATCCAATTTTGGTAAAAGCAAGTGCTGGAGGTGGTGGAAAAGGAATGCGTGTTGTGGAAAAAGAATCAGAATTTGAAGAGCAAATGAAACGTGCTGTGAGTGAAGCTGTATCTGCTTTTGGAGATGGTGCTGTGTTTATTGAAAAATATATTGGTTCGCCTCGTCATATTGAAATTCAGATTTTAGGAGATATGCATGGAAATATTTTATATCTTTTTGAAAGAGAATGTTCGATTCAGCGTCGCCATCAAAAGGTAGTTGAGGAAGCTCCTTCGGCTGTCGTAGATGAAAAAATGCGTAAGGCAATGGGAGAAGCCGCTGTAAATGTGGCTAGAGCATGTAATTATTACGGTGCAGGAACGGTAGAATTTATTGTAGATGAAAACTTGAATTTTTATTTCTTAGAAATGAATACTCGTTTGCAGGTAGAACATCCAATTACAGAGCAAATTACAGGAATTGATTTGGTAAAAGAACAAATAAAGATTGCAGAAGGAAGAGAACTTTCGTTCAAACAAGAAGACTTAAAAATCAATGGTCATGCAATAGAAGTGCGTGTGTATGCAGAAGACCCAGCCAATGATTTCTTGCCAAATATTGGAAAAGTAGTAGAATACACTACGCCAAAAAGTATAGGGGTTCGTGTAGATGATGGTTTTGAGCAAGGTATGGAAGTGCCTATTTTTTACGATTCTATGATTGCGAAACTCATTACTTTTGGAGCAAATAGAGAGGAAGCAATGGACAGAATGATACGAGCAATAGATGAATATAAAATTACGGGTATTCAGACGACACTACCTTTTTGTAAATTTGTGATGCAGCACGAGGCATTTAGAAGTGGAAACTTTAGCACAAAATTCGTAGAGAATCATTTCAAACCTGAATACTTAATCGCAGAAACATCAAAAGAAGAAGAAGAAATTGCTGTGGCGATTGTGAGTATGCTTTTGGAAAATGGAAAGAGTAAAAATGTAGCCGTTGCTGATTCTTCTGAAAAAAATACTAACTCTGGTGGAATGAGTGATTGGAGAAAGAAGCGTCGTGTTTTTTAGAATTAGTTGACGCTTGCTAAGGTCAGATTACTGACCATTATCAACGTCTTAAAAATAGAATTTTCTCTAAACTAGGTATTTTCATTTATAATTCACAATTTCCTCCATGCGTTTACATCGTAATTTAGTTTTGGCTGTTATCGAATCTCTTTCTCAAATTTTTAATCAAAAAAAACAGGCTGATAAAATTGTAGCCATTACTCTAAAACAAGACAAACGCTGGGGCGCAAGAGATAGAAGTTTTGTAGCCGAAACCATTTACGAAATTGTGCGATGGAAACGTTTGTATGCAAAATTAGCAGGAATAGAAGAAGCCTATCAAAATGATACTTATTCTACTCAAAATCTATTTCAACTCTTTTCTATTTGGGCAATCTTAAATGAAATTGAACTGCCAACTTGGGAGGAATTTGAAGTAATTAATGATGAAAAAATAAATGAGATAAAACAAAATTATACTCAGCTTCAAGAAATCCGAAAATTTAAAGAATCTATTCCCGATTGGTTAGATGATTTGGGAAAAACAGAGCTAGGAAATGAAACTTGGACGAAAGAAATAGCTGCACTCAATAATCAAGCTCCTGTTGTTTTGCGTGTAAATACCTTAAAGACAAGTATATCAAAACTTCAAAAGCAGCTTTCAGAACAAAATATCAGAACTGAAAAAATTACTGAAAAAGTTACTCAAAATAATACAGATTATCCAGAAGCACTTCAGTTAGTAGAACGAAAAAGTATTGTCAGAAATGCTTTGTACAAAGATGGCTTTTTCGAAATTCAAGATGCTTCTTCACAGCTTATTGCTCATTTTTTAGACTTAGAAAATGACGATAAAAATAATACTAAAAAAGGCTTACAAATCATTGATACCTGTGCAGGTGCAGGAGGAAAATCGCTTCACATTGCTTCTCTTTTGCAAAATAAAGGACAGATAACAGCAATGGATATTTATGAAAACAAACTCATTGAACTAAGAAAAAGAGCCAACCGAGCAGACGTTCATAACATCAAAACGCATACTATAAAAAGAGAAGGACAGAGAATTAATTATAATCAATTTAGTCAGTTTCATAATTCGGCTGATAGAGTTTTGATAGATGCGCCTTGTAGTGGTTTGGGTGTTTTGAGTAGAAATCCTGATGCAAAATGGAAACTTAGTCTTGCCTTTTTGGAAGAAATAAAACAAACTACAGCAAAACATTCTACAAGAATATTCTAAAATGACAAAAAAAGGAGGAAAATTAGTTTATGCAACGTGTTCTATTCTGCCTTCTGAAAATCAAAAGCAAGTAGAAATATTTTTGAATAGTGAAAATGGAAAGGCTTTTAAATTTATTGAAGACAAAAAAATTCTTTCTCATCAGACTGGGTATGATGGGTTTTATATGGCTTTGTTGGAGAAAAATAAATAGTATTTGTTGTAACTTGATAAAAAAAACATCTAATGAAAAAATCAATTATTTGGACTCTCTTTTTTATAATTTTAGCAGGAATTATTTCTTTAGTATTCATTTCAGATGAACCTATGGATGAATCAGAGAAATATATCAACATTGAAAAAAGGATTGGTAAAAATGAAATGGTAGCTGATATTGATAGTATTGTCTCGTTTTTTGAAAGTGTACACCCCAAACCGTATCGATTCCAAACCAAAGAACAACTTACCAATTTGTTAGCGTCTAAAAAACAGACTTTACCTGATAGTTTAGAACTGATTAATTTTTGGCGTTTGGTAGATGAGCTATTGTGTAATTATGATGATGCACATTCTTATGCTAAAGATTTTTATGTTTTGACAGATTATGTCCAAAAAGGAAAGCTCTTTTTTCCTTTGTCAGTCAAGATTCAAGATGACAAATTCTTCGTTTCTGAAACTGATTCTTCCTATATCTCTCTAAAAAAAGGAACTCAAATAACAAATATAAACGGAGTTGAGGTAACAGAGTTAATTAATCAATTATCCAAACATTGTAGTAAAGAAACAAAGACTTTGGACGTACTAGAAATCTCTGAAGATTTTGGGTTTTATCTTTGGAAAGCCTACGATTGGGATAAAGATTTTGAAGTTTTTTATCTACCAGATAGTAATGCTACAAAGATTGATTCTATAAAAATTGAAGGTATCAAATGGGAAGATAGAAAGGTTATAACGAAGAATAATTCTTCTTTTTCTTTTGAGTTTTTGAAAAATAATCAAGGATACATGAAAATAACTGATTTTAATGGAGATAGAGATGAAATAAATGATTTTTATGAAAAATCATTTAATAAAATGAAAGAAAAACAAACTCAAAACCTAATTCTTGATTTTAGAGGACATAGTGGAGGATCAGACCAATACGGAGAAGACTTAGCAAAATATATTGCTACCAAACCTTTCAAAAAGCTTTCAAAAGCCTATTGGAAAATCACACCAGAGTTTAAAAATGCCTTTGATAGAAAATTTGTTCCTAAAGGAATTCAATGGTTTGAGCCTATTTATTTAATCAATGAGTATTCTGAAAATTTTTATGGTGCAAATACTTATGATTCTGTAATTGTCGAATATGAACTGAAAGAACCTCTACCAAAAGAAAAGCGTTTTTTAGGAAATGTTTATTTAATTACTGACCATAACACATTTTCGGCAGGTTCTATCTTTGCAGAAATGTTTAAATATTATAACTTGGGGACTGTTGTGGGGCAGCCTACTGGAAATTTATGCTCTTTTAGTGGCTTTGCTCTTTCAGAATATGTTTTACCAAATTCAAAACTGTCTTTTCAAGTTTCTTCGGTGTATAATTTATCCAACAATAAAGAAGAGGGTTTGAAGACTGTAGAACCAACTATTTTTGTACCGTATTCTGAAAACCCTATTGATTATATTTTGAATAATCTGATAGAGTAAACTTCTAAAAATTCTCTCTCATCAAACAGGTTATGATGGATTTTATATGGCTTTGTTGGAGAAAGAATAAAGTAATAAAAAATGACTCAAAAAATCTTCCCAAAATCTCTAACTCAAGAAATCTCAAAAAACACAGGCAGACGTTTTGCTATCAGCGATATTCATGGCTGTGGCAAAACGTTTATTTATTTAGTAGAAGATATTTTAAAACTCACAAAAGACGACCAACTTTTTGTTTTGGGAGATTTAATAGATAGAGGAAAAAATGCAATTCTTTTGATAGATTATATCCTAGAAAAACAAAAAGAAGGCTATCCCATTTTTATTTTGATGGGCAATCACGAACAAATGCTTTTAGATTTTTATGAGCAAAATAATTTCCAATTATCAAAGAAAACATTAGCTCACAATCATTTAGAAGAATTAATCAATAAAGACAGAGAAATCAAACCCAAGTATGCAGCTTTTTTTGAAAGTATGCTTTTTTATATTGAGTTAGAAAATTGCTTTTTGGTTCACGCAGGTTTTGATGTAAATTATGAACCTCTTAATGGAGAAGACCTTTTTACAAATGCCTATGCGATGCTTTGGACAAGGAAATTTAAAGGAAATCTATACAAGACAAATCAAAAACCTGTCGTTCACGGACATGTAGTACATAATCTAAAAGAAATAAAAGAAAATCTAAGGCTAGCAAAACAGAACAAAACGGCAATTGTTCCGATTGATAACGGTTGTGTTTATGTGAGTTTGGGAAAATATCAGAAATATAAAGGAGAAATAGGAAATCTTTGTGCAATAGAACTCACAGAAAAAAATAATACATGGGAGCTTTTTTATACGCCTTTTCGGGATAAAAACTAAATTACCAATTCTACTTTCAAAGTCCCTCTCCTTTGGGGAGGGATTTAGGGAGGGGTTGTGGTTGTTCCTCCAATTCATAAATCCCCAAGCCTGCCGAAATACACGCCCAAATAGGAGCAAACAAAATTCCCAAAACAGGAATAAAAATCATAAAATACATAGTTATTCCGACACCAATAGCAAAAGGACGGTGTTTTTTTACGGTAGCTCTACTTTCCTTTATGTCTAATTTCATAAACTCATTTCTCAAATCTATCATCCCGAAACCTAAGAAGTAAGACTCTACCAAAATAATCAGAATCGTAGTAAATGGAGAAACAGGCGAAAAGAAAAGTCCTACCAAAATTAGAGGAATTGTAATACCTAATTCAATGGCTAAATTGGTAAGGTTGATAATAAGACCACGTTTGAGATCACTAAAAAATTGAGGAAAATGAAAATCTTCATTCGGACGCTCTGGGTGTAGAATTTCCTGTACTTTTGCAGCCACAATGGAAAGTGCTGGCGAAAGTAAAATCAACATCAAATATTTATAGGACTTAAAATAAATCAAGAAAGCAATCAATCCGACCAAAATTTTGACCACATAATTCAGTACTGTTTGCCACCAGTTTACTGGATTTTCTAATCCAAAAATTCCTTCTAGCCAGTTTATGGTATCATTCACAAAAAAGTAACCTACAATTCCTACTGAAAAAAAGATAATTACATTCAGAAAAGCAGGCAAAAAATAATATTTCCACAAATTATGTTTGCGTGTAAACGAAAAAGCTTTTCCATACAAACGAACTCCTAATAAAAATTTTGCGACTGGATTCATAGAATAATAAAATATCGCAGACTTCCCAGTCTGTGTAAAAAAACAGATTAATTCAACAGACTAGGAAGTCTGTTATACATTTTACAAATCACTCAAGTCAAAAATAATTCCTCTAGGATTAGATTGAGAAGCTCGTTTTGCTTCTTCTTCTTTTCTTCTTTGGTTTTCTAATTCCAGATGTTCTTGTTCTCTCAATTTTTGAGCAAATTCTTGTCTTTCTGCTTGTTCTTGTGTTTCTATTTGCTGTCTAATTTTTTCTTGTTGTCTTTGTGCTTGTTCTAATTCTTGTCTAACTTTTTCTTGTTCTTCTCTTGTTTTTTGCTCTGCACCATATTTTATTTCTTGACGAATTTCTGGAACTACTTTACGAGGCGTTTCTTTTTCATAACTAGTAGTAGAAGAATAATCTGAATAGGAGGAATCACTTTGGCTGTATAATTCTTGGTAGTTGCTTCCTTCTAGTTGTTTTAATTGCTCTCTTATAATCTGACTGTGATGCTGATGCATTCTTTCGGCACGTTCCAGAGCCTGTTCGGAGGTATGTTCTACATCCAATTTTGATAAACGTTCGATTTTTGAGAGAGCCGTTTCCATAAAAGTCTGTAGTTCTTGCATCATCTGCGACTTCTGCTGAGCACTATATTCGTAGGCATAATTGAGAAGTTTTATTTCTCGTTTTATTTCCGTAAGGGTTTGGTCGGCAAGTTGTTGAGTGCTTAAAAGAATACTTTTTGCATTTGTTCTGGCATTTTGTAAAAGTGCATCGGCTTGCATTTTACCTTCCAAAATCAATAAATCAGCTCGTTTTTGAGCTTGTTCCCAGTTCAGACGGTTTGCTTCCTGTGACTGTGAAAGCGACTCCAAAAGTGTACGTTCAATATCTTTTAGTTTAGCAAGTTCAGTATGTAAATAGCCTACTTGTCTTTCTAATTCTTCATTGCGATGAGAAACCGAACTCATATTTTCAGCCACATCAGAAAGATATTCGCTTACATCTTCTTTACGATAGCCACCAAAAGTAACCTGTTTGAAAGAATGTTTGCGAATTTGTGTGGGTGCGATAGGATATTTAGTGTTATTTGTATCTGCCATAACTCGTTTTGCACGATTATTTTTTGGAAATAGTAAAGTATTCTGCTAAAATAGCATTTTTTTTTAATATTTTATAAGAATAAACTCATAGAGTTGATTTATCTTGTTTGCTTTCCTCAAAAAAAGAAGAAACTACAAAATTTCCACCCAAATTTTTCTATCACAAACTGCTTTTCGTAATGGCTTTAGTTCATTAAAAGTTCCTGTTGTGATAGTAGAATGTCCTTTTGAGTTTGCTTCTGTAACTACATCAAAAGCATCTCCAGAAGAGAGTTTACAGACATTAATAATCGTTTTGATAACGTAATCTAATTCATTTTTCTCATCTTTGAAAAGTACCAATTCACGTTCTAAGGAAGCATCTAATTGTTCTTCTGAATCGGTAAGAGTTTCAATTAATGTTTCTGTCAATTGCTTTCTTTGTGGCAATGCTTTTTGGTTGGCGTATATCGTTTTCATAATTTGTACTATTTGTTTTGTTTACTTTAAGCTAGAAATAATTTCTATTTATAAATAATGTTTGAGATAGAATAAAGTTTAAGCTATTTTTGTAAGAGTTCTACAAAAGGAGAAGTTCATTTTCTCACAATTTATAATTCACAATTTATAATTCAAAGAATGATTAGTGTTGTAATGCCTGTTTTTAATGGAGAAAAATTTCTTAAAATAGCTATTGAAAGTATTTTGAACCAAACTTATACAGATTTTGAATTAATCATTATCAATGACGGTTCAACTGACAAAAGTGCAGAAATTATAAAATCCTATACAGACAATCGTATTCGTTTTTTGGAAAATGAAGGAAACAGAGGCATTTTTTATACTCGTAATCGTCTTTTTGAAGAAGTAAAAGGAAAGTATATTGCCATTTTGGATTGTGATGATTATGCCGAACCAAAACGACTAGAAAAGCAAGTTAATTTTCTGGATAAAAATAATGAGTTTGGTTTAGTAGGTTCTTGGATTACACTTATTGATGGCGAAAACAAAATAAAAGGAGCTTGGAATTTGGAATATAGACCAGAGCGAATCTCTTCAAAATTATTGTTTTCGAATCAGTTTGCACAATCTTCTGTCATGATGCGAAAAGAGTTTTCTGATTTAAAATATAGAGAAGAATATCCTCCAGTAGAAGATTATGACCTTTGGGTGCGTATTTCTTACAAAACAAGAGTAACAAATCTTGCCGAAACGTTAGTAAAATATAGAATTCACGACCAAAATATTAGTCAAACACAAGCAGAAAAAGCTAGAGAAAAATGTATTTAAAATATATAAAAATCAATTAGAAAAATTGGGAATTTATGCTACTCAAGATGACCTAATTATTCACCAAAAAGCTGGAAATTTAGATTTTCAGCAGAATAATGACTTACTTTTTGAAAAAACAAAAAATTGGTTAGAATTACTTCATTTTAAAAATGAGCAAATTGAATTTTATAACACAATGGTATTCAATGAAATTTTAGGCGAGTTTTGGGCAGAACTTTTATCCAAAAATCTTGAAATCTCTACTTCTAAAATAGCTTTTATCACTCTCCTTTGTCTTCATATCTAAATCCAAGACAAAAAAAATAGTCTTTCAAAATCATTTAGATTGCGTTCCTTTCCTTTTAATTATACTGTAAAACCAATTTTAAGTTCTTTTAAAGCCTTGAAAGATTGGAAAAGTAAGAGACAAGAATAAATTTTTACTCCTGTAACTCTTGTTACAAACTTCTAAAATAGAAAGGAGTAATTTTGTAGCATTCAATCTAGTTTCATAAAAATTTAAAAAGATACCACTATGTTAGATGCTCTCAAAAACGTATTCAAAAACTTATTTAGCTCAAAACCACCAACAGACTACAAAACTCTTTTAAAAGAAGGAGCAATTATTATTGATGTTCGCTCAAAAGGCGAATATGCAAGTGGACACATTCAAAAATCAAAAAATATTCCTTTAGATACTTTAGGGAATCAACTAACACAATTTAAAGATAAAGATCAAGTTATTATTACTTGTTGTGCTTCTGGAATGCGTAGTGGAAGTGCTAAAAGCCTGTTACAGTCAAAAGGTTATACTAATGTTTATAATGGTGGTGGCTGGTCTAGCTTGAATAATAAGATTTAGCACAAAATATTAAAAAAACAAAAATGGTATTTGAATTCTGAATTCAAATACCATTTTTTAATTACTTCTCTTTTATCAAAATCTCTCCACTATCCGTAACTTCAATTATTCCCTCTGGAATATCTGTCTTGTTTAGGTTTTGAATAATTGGAATTACTCTTTTCTGTTCATCAATCTTTACTCCTCCTCTTCCCAGTTGTATGATTGGCGTAATCTGACCAGAAATAAACTTGCCTTCAGTATCAACTTTTATATTTACAATCGGTGCAAGTCCACTCACTCCACTCAAACTAAAACGGTCATAGGTACAAAAATTACCCAAACTATAGGCAATGAATCTATCTTTATAGACTTCCATTGCACGAGTAACATGAGGTCCGTGTCCGAAAATAATGTCAGCACCCGCATCAATCATAGCGTGGGAAAAAGCATACACATTTCCTCTATTTTCTCCGTAAAAAGTCTCTGTCTTGCGTGTAATATGTTGCTTGCTTCTTCCTTCTGCTCCACCATGAAAAGAAACAAGTACTACATCACAGGAATCATTTAATTTTCTGACAATTGCTTCGGCAGCCTTTATATCTCTAATATCCATTGTGCCAGAATTAGGTGCAAAGGCTGCAAAACCATATTTTACACCTTCTTTCTCAAAAATTGTATAAGGAGCAGTAGTAAGACCAGCAAACTCAATTCCTATACTTTTTAAGAATTTTTTGCTATTCTCTCTTCCTTCATTTCCAAAATCTCCCATATGATTATTGGCAATACTTACCACATCAAATCCTCCTTGCTTCAAAACATCTTCTACCAATTTTTCAGGCATTCTAAAGGCATAACAAACAGAAGGGTCTGAACATTTTTTTACCTGTCCTCCTTTATCCAAAACCACACCTTCCAAATTACCAAAAGTAATATCTGCACTCTTCAAAATTGAATCTACTTCTGAAATCAAATCCTTTCCATTATTAGGTGGCAAATGTGCAGCCGAAGGAAAGTTTGTTCCAAACATCATATCGCCTACTCCAATAATTTGAAGGTTTGTTTTCTTGTAGAATTATCTCAAGACAGATGAAAATGTAGTATCATTTAATTTTAGTATTAGAGAATCTGCTAAATTTTGCTTTTAAGTCAGTAATTAAGGCTAAAGAATCAGTTGTCAGATTTTGTGTTGCTTTATAATCTGTCTGACTACAACTAAAGTGAGAAATACTAAAAGCAGGAAGAAAAACAAGAATAAAAAGTATTTTTTTGATTCGCATAAGAAATAGGGAAATGTATAACTAGTTGTAATTAAATACAAAAAAAATAATTGATTTTGAAAAAACAATAAATGTTAATAAAAAGTTAATAAGAATTTAATTTGGTTATAAATTGCAAAAACGAATAAAATTTCGTATATTGTTTTTGTTAGTAATTTAACTAACAAGAAGTGAAAGTTTATTTTTGTAATACAGATTCTTAATTTACAATTATTTTCACTCATTTGTGCTTCAATTTTTCTAAAACACTAATTCAATGATTTTTATTGCCACAGAAGACCAGAAAGGAAAAATAACTGCATTTTTCGCAAAAAACAAAAAACAACTTAAAGAAAAAGGATTCAAATGGATTCGCAAGTTTGATGACGAACATCGTGCTATTCTTTGGGTAAACGAGAGTTACTTATTAAACAAAAAAGAATATTTGTATTAACGATTAGTTATTAATTGTAAGTGATAAGTGAATTACACTGGTCAAGAATTGGTTCTAAAAAAGGCAGCTTGATAAATCAAGTTGTTACGTAATTTAAGCGTAGAAATTTGATTTATCAAATTGACTGCGTCGTCTTTCAGTTCTAAAACTAATCACTAACCATTTATCACTCATCACTATTTAGAAGGTCTTTTGCGATTATTTCCAGATACTCATGATACGGACTTAGTTTGGGAAGTGCATTCTTTATTTTCAGATACAATTGCTCTGCGTAGAGCTTGTCATTTTTTTCCATTGCTTGTGATAATTCTGTCAAATATTTATCCATTATAGGCGATATTTCGGTTACGTTTCCTAAGAGACGAGCCAAAATTTCGCTAATTGTCCAAGCCCAAGGCATTCCTTCCAGTAGAAGAGGATGAGTAATAATTCGCTCATCTTCCCATTCTAAAGCAAGAATATTATTTGAAGCCATAGACTGAATCATAAAAGGACTTTGCGTTCCTATTATAAATTGTGTATTTGGAAATATTTCTGAGAGACGAGGAATAAGAGTACGCTGCAAATTAGGACTTAAATGTACATCAATCTCATCAATCAACACAATCGCCTGTATGCTTTCTGGATGTTCCAAATCAAAGGGATGTTGAATGGCTCGTACACACAAATCCAATATCCAACTAAAAACAGTCTGAAAACCATCAGACATAACTGAAAGAAGAGCTTCTCCAGTAGAGGTCTGAAAGACAAAATCTCCATCTTTATTCAAACCCAAAAGTCCTTTTTCTAATTTTTCATCGTGTTTGTTTTCTGTGATTTCTTTGGAGGGTGCAAGCAGTCTATTAACTATTTTTCGGATAGTTTCTATATTATTTTCAATATAAGAATACGTGCTATGGTCATCTTCACTCTTCAAAAAACCATTTTCTCCAAATAGAGATGCAATGGGAGCAAAAGTACGATGCTGAAAATCATAGTTTTTGAGTCCCTTTTTTCCTGTACTATAGCCTAAAATTAATAAGTTTTCACGTATTATCTCAAAATAACGTTTATGACTTCCTGTATGCATGACACCATTTCTGTCAATCTTGAACTTTATATTTACTTCTTCTCCAAATCCTTGCAAACGTAGCACAAGGTGTCCTGCATCTTTATTTCCGTGTATAACATTTTCCCAGCCATAATTAATTGGAGGTTTGGGAATATTAGAAAGACCCATAGCAATGAGTTGAAGAATGGTTGATTTGCCTGTTCCATTTGTTCCAACGATAAGCGTAACATTTTCTTTTGTATGGATATGAGGTAAATCAATGGATAGTTTGTCAAAACACCTGATGTTTTTGATAAACATGGATTCTAAAATAAGCGTATTATCTTCACTTACTTTGTGTTCTTCTGGAAAATCAATAGTTAGGAAAGGCGTAATAGTCTCAATAAAATGAACTTGAACTTGTTCTAAGACACGCATCACTTCAAAGTCTTCACAATCATCTACAAAAAAATACTCAAAATTAAACACCATATTTTTTCCCAACATAGAATGTGGTGTTCGCTGTGCAGCCATTGCATTCAATTCTGTCAATGCAGTTTCAAAATACTTTTGTAATAATGGAAATGGAGTTGGATAAAGAACAGTCTCTTCTAAAAGTTGAGTAGCAGATTCATATAACTTTTGGGTAATCTGACGAATAATTCGATGACGTGCTACTGCCGACGAACCCATATTTATTTTATAAGCTGTAATAGTAGAAGCTGCACGCAAATTTCTTTTTATAGGTTGAAAATTACCATCTCTATCAATAGCAAGATATTTTTCTGGAACATCCAATTCAGGATTAATAATAAGAGGTTCTTCTGCCAAATGAATATCTGAATCAGCACGCCAAAGCATTCTATTTTCTGGAGGAGACTTTACTCGTTTATGCTTGTTCATTATTGGAAACTGACTATCTTCATAAAGTTTGCATTCTTCACAAACAGGTAAAAGGTTTGTCCATTCATAGATAAGCCAATAATACAGTTCTGGCGACCTATAATGGGTCAGAAAGGCAGTCGATTCCTCAATAGAAATTCCTGCTTCACAAAAAGCACATTTATTATAATGGATTTCGAGAAGTTTGCCCAATACATCTTGGTGCATCAAAATATCCAAACGAGGATAACCCACAAACTTTCCTATCTCCAGAAGTGTCTGAATAATTTCTTCAGTTTCTGGAGATTGTAAAATAGCTGGAATATCATTCGGATTTTTTCGTACTGAAATCATAGATTCTATGGTCTCTCAAACCCTTGGGGTTTTTGAAAACCCTAAGGGTTTAAAAGATTACTGTTCTGTATTCTGCTGACTTTCCTTCAAATAAAGAGCTAATTTTTCGCAAAGCTGATGAATTTCTTGTGCCATATATTCATCATTGGTAGCTCGCATAAGTGTATCAGCCATTCCACCCAAAATATTTATACTAAACCCTTTCATTTCCTCAACAGGCATGTCTTTTGTCCAAAGGTCTAAACGCAAGACAGTTTTTTTCATGGCCGTCCCAAATTGCTAAGGCAATTGCTTTTGCTTCTTCAAGTTGATTTCCTGTATCAGATGCTTTCCAAAATATTTTTTCTGGAAGGTCTTTGTCATCTAATTCTATACTAAAACGGATTTCAGATTGTTTCATTTTTTTGATTTATAATTTCTGTATCGTAATTTTCTTTAATTAAAAGAGGAACACAAATTTACGAAAAAAAACCACCTTATTCTATACTTGAAAATTGAATAAGGTACTATTCATTCAACATGAGTGTCATTGGTAAAAATCAAAAAATCCGTCTATTAGCTACAGAGTAGCTTTACCTTGGTAGAACAAGAATAGAAATTGATTTAAAAAGCTACAGCGTAGCGTAACTTTATTTTTAATTGCCAATTGTAAAGTTTCGCTACGCTGTAGCTCTATTAAAATAGTGTTTTTGATGTTCTACCAAGGTTACGTTGCTCTGCAACTAAAAGTCAATACCTAACAATGACACTCATATTGATTCATTGGTTCTATATGACTTTAGTTGCAAACTAAATCTTGTATTTTGTTCAAGTCTGTACCGAAGGTCTAATTTGAACAAAATAAGCCTTTTTGAGCTTTAAATACACATTTCAAACTGATCAGACCTTGCGGTGCAGACCAATTTAAAATAGAGTATAGATACAATTAATTTTGCTTTGCTACTTACTCAATTAGTTAGGTATTTGTATTCATTTACCATTGATAATTTACCATTCATCATTCATCATTCCTATCTTCTGCTACCCGAATAGCTCATTGCTTCTCCTTTTCCAAAGGCGTAACTTACTCCAAAGGTTACAAAACGTCCACGCATTCCAAAATTATAGTTTTCGAAGGTAGGCTGATTTACAAAACTTTCTTGTATTCTTGATGCAAAAACATCTCTAATTCCTAAATTACCAACTACTTTTCCTTTAAGAAACTTCTTACGAATACCCAAATCCATAAAAGCAAAACCACTTTGTTTTCCTTGTACTGTTTCGAAGCTAGAACGGTAATTTCCAGCTATTTCAAAATCAATATCAGCAGGTAATTTTATTTTCGTGTCCAGACGAACAGACCATTGCGTTCCTGTAAAATCAAATTCTCGGCTTTCAAAAACTCCTCTTCGGTCAAAATACGTGTAATTAAAGTTACCATTAAAAGTAAGCCATTTAATAGGATTGTATTTTCCATTCGTTTCAAATCCAATAAGCGAATTTGTTCCAATATTTTGAGGTGTAGTAAAGGTAACATTATCTACAAAAGTAGAAACTCGTTCTACTACATCGGTCGTATATCTATGGTAAACACTAGAACTCATTGAAGCTTCTCCAAGTTCGTAGATACTTGTCAGTTCATAAGAGTCTGTAAATTCGGGTTGAAGGTCTGGGTTACCTGTACGAATATTAAAATTATTTCTGATATTAAAGAAAGGATTCAAATCCCACAATCTGGGTCTAAAAATACGTCTGGAGTATCCCGCTTGAAGTGCAAAATTTTCTGATGCTGTAAAGGAAGTATGTAAAGAAGGAAAAAGATTAGTAAAGTTTTGAGAATTAGATTCGTTTGTAGTTGTCAATTCTGTTTGAAGGTCTGTATTTTCTACACGCAAACCAGCTTTGATACCCCATATTTCAGTTTCAAAAGCTCCTGTTGCATACACTCCCAATACCTTCTGATTCCATTCAAAATTATTGGTAAAATCCAAATTGCTTACATATTCTTATTTACAAAATCTTGTACTTCAAAATCATTTCCTACTCATTAATAACATACAATGCACCTGTTTCAAAAGTATATTTTTCTGTTATTGGATTGACATAATCTGCCTTAAAAGTATAATCTGTTTGGTCAAAAGTAGTAGCTGTAAGCTGATTACTATCTACATTTTCGCCTTCTAGTGTTCTATCAATAAAGACAGAAGAAAGGTCTTTTGCAAACGAACTTCCCAATGCACTTACTTGAAAAGTATGGTCTTCATTATTTTTGAAAGTTTTTGTCCAATTGAGTTCGTATTGCCATTTTGGGTTGGTAGCTTCTGTATCTTCATTACGCACCCACCTGGGAAATAGTATTATCATCTTCTAAAAAACTAAAATTTGTTTCAGAAGGTTGGTCTTCTATTTCGTAGGCAAAGTTTCCTGAAAGTGTAAAGACATTGTACTCGTTTAGATGATAATCTGTACCTAATCTGATATTGAAAAAGGTTTCGTTTCTAAACTCTTCTCCATCACTCAAAATAGTTTGTCCACTAATTAAATTTCGGTTGATGGCTTCTGTTTGTCTAGGTCTTGAGCGATGACCAATACCAAATTGAGTAAATAAATTAAACTTTTCAGTACGACGATTTATACTTCCTCCAAGACTATGATTAGCAGGAATACCTGTATTTGCAGAAATAGAACCATTCCAACCTTCCTTTGACTCCTTTTTAAGAACAATATTCAAAATTCCTGAGGTACCAGAAGCCTCATATTTTGCCGAAGGATTTGTAATTACTTCAATACTTTCAATCATATCTGCGGTAATAGTACCCAGTCCAGTACCACCATCTGTCAAGATAGAGGGTTTGCCATTGATAAGGATTTGTACGCCAGCACTTCCACGCAAACTAATTTCTCCATCAATATTTACATTTACGGAAGGTACATTATTTAAAACTTCTAATGCACTAGCTCCCGTAGTGCTTAAGTCTTTTCCGACATTAAAAACACGTTTATCTAATTGAAAAGTGGTCTTGGAGACTTCTCCTTCTACTACTATTTGATCAAGCAGTTTCATATCTGGAGCAAGGGAAACAGTTCCCAAATTTACTTCATCACCTGAAATAGTAAATGCTGTTAGTGTCTTGGATTGATAACCCATAAAACTAATTTTTACATAAAAATTAGTTTGAGTAGTAGAGACAGAAAATGTTCCATCTTCGGCTGATATAACTCCTGTGATGAGTTCTTCTGTTCCTGTTTTGTAAAGTGCAACGGTAGCATAAGGAACAGGTTGAGCGGTTTCTTCTTCAACTAAATTGCCAAAGACTTCTATTTCTTGTTCTTGAGCAGTAGCAAAATTACTTCCTATAAAAAATAAGAATAAACAAACTACGTGTAGTAAATAATTTTTCATATTTTTTTTTGATTTGTTGTTTTTTTCTAAACTTTGTGCTTCAAGAGTTGTTCTGATTTTCGTTTTTTTTATGACTATGTCTTTCTATATAAACATTAGACACAAAGGAAAAGGAAAAGTTTAATGGACATTTTGCAAAAAACCTTAAAATATATAGTATATCAATTTTGAACACAATAGGATTAAATAAAACTTTTCTTTGGAAATGCTGTTTTTGATATTTCAACCTTCAAAATAAAGAAAGGTAATCATCAGTAATGAGTTTTTTGAAAGAAAACTAACAACTCATACTATTTTTTCAACTATATAATTACACAAAATGGCATCAGGATTTTTTGCTCTCTTCAACGATATTGCAGTACTTATGGACGATGTGGCTGTAATGAGTAAACTTGCCACCAAAAAAACGGCAGGACTTTTAGCAGATGATTTGGCAGTAAATGCCGAGAAAGCATCGGGATTTGTTTCGACTAGAGAACTTCCTATTTTATGGAGAATAACAAAAGGTTCTTTGCTCAATAAATTAATTATTTTGCCTGTTTTATTTCTTTTGAGTGCTTACTTTCCCGTTGCCATTGTCCCAATTTTACTGGTAGGAGGAGTTTATTTAGCGTATGAAGGTGCTGCAAAAATATATGAAACTCTTTTTGATAAGAAAGACAAAACTAAAGCAGGTATAGATAGCAAGAAAATGAGTGCAGCCGAGATAAAAGAGTATGAAGATGAAAAAATAAAATCAGCTATTATTGTAGATTTTATTCTGTCCGTAGAAATTGTAATTATCACTTTGAGTACCGTCATGAATAGTGATATTACTACACAAATTATAGTAGTAACCATAGTGGCTTTATAGCGACTGTATTTGTTTATGGACTTGTGGCTTTGCTTGTCAGAATGGACGATTTGGGATATAATCTGATAGCCAGAAACGACGAAGAGGATAGCACTTCGGATAAAATTGGACAGGCTTTAGTAAATACATTACCTTATTTAGTTAGAGGTTTAGGGATTTTGGGAACGGTAGCCATGATTTTGGTGGCAGGAGGAATATTTGTTCATAACATTGAATATGTACATCATCTTGTAGAAGATTTCCCTGTTCCTACTATTCTTATTGAGTTTGTTGTCGGACTGATTGTTGGATTTTTGGCTTTGCCTATTGTAAAAGGAATTATGAAGATTGTAGGCAAAAAAAACGAATAAATGGCACAAGATTATGACAAGATATTCAAAGAAAATATAGAGGAAATTATTCTTCCATTAGCTAAAAAATTACTGAATATCGACCCAGAAGGACTTGAAGAAATCAAAGATGATTTACAATATACGATTGAACGTAAACCAGATTTTTTGAAAAAGGTAATTCATAAAGATTCTACAAAAGACTATATTCTGCATATTGAATTTCAAGTAAAAGACGAACCAGAAATGATTTATCGAATGCTTGAATATTATGCACTTTTACTTAGAGACCATAAAATAAAACTAAAACAATACGTATTCTATATTGGAGAGGGAAAATCTAAAATGCCTATTTCGATAAAGCATGAAAAACTAGATTTCTCTTTTGAGGTAATTAGTATGCAATTAATAGATTATCACAAATTCTTGGATTCCTCAAAACCAGAAGAAGTCATTTTAGCAATATTAGCTGACTTTGGCAAAGAGGAAACTCAAACTGCCATTACAACGATTGTAAAAAAGATAATGCAAATTACAGAACCAAACCTACAACAATCAAAATACGTTAGACAATTAGAAATACTATCTAGATTACGAGAACTACAAGAACAAATTATAAAATCTTTAGAAATTATGGCACTAACTTATGATATCAGAGGCGATATTCGCTTCAAGCAAGGCAAACAAGAAACACTGGTTGAAAATATAAAAGGTTTGATTTCTATTGAACTTTCTTTTGAGAAAATCGCAAAGGCATTGAATGTTTCGATAGATTTTATTGAAGAAGTTGCTAAATCTATGAAAAAGTAAATAGAGTTTATTATATATCAATTTTCCTCTAATTCAATTTCTAATTTCTAAATCTAAATAAATTAGGCTACTTTCGTTACTTAATTGTTTTGGTAAAAAAATATAAGAAATTCGTTTAAAAATTTAATTGAATTATGGATTATTTGAGAGGATTGTTAGGAATGTTAGTTTTGCTAAGCGTGGCGTATGCATTTTCTAGCAATCGAAAAATGATAAATTGGAAACTGGTCGGAATAGGAATTCTTTTACAAATGGTTTTTGGAGTTCTGATTACTCAAGTTCCTTTTGTAGCAAGTGTATTTCAATCTGTAAGTGAAGGGTTTGTAAAATTTTTGAGTTTTTCTAACGATGGAGCAAAATTTTTGTTTAGTGATTTGGCTGATGTTCCTAAGGCTGGTTTTATATTCGCTTTTCAAGTTTTGCCTACTGTTATCTTCTTTTCTGCCGTAACAACAGGATTATATTATTTAGGCATTCTTCAAAAATTATCCTACGGAATTGCGTGGTTAATGGCAAAAACGATGGGATTATCGGGAGCAGAAAGCCTTTCAGCAGCAGGAAATATATTTTTAGGACAAACAGAAGCACCTTTATTAGTTCGTCCTTTTATTGCCAAAATGACTACTTCCGAACTCATGTGTTTGATGACTGGAGGAATGGCAACTATTGCAGGAGCAGTTTTGGGAAGTTATGTTGCTTTTTTGGGAGGAGATGACCCTGTAAAACAAGCTGAAGTAGCTGCACGACTTTTAAGTGCATCGATTATGAATGCACCAGCAGGAATTGTTTTTGCCAAAATGCTTATTCCAGAAACCAAACCAGAACTTATAGATTCAGAATTAAAGGTAAATAAAGAAACACTGGGTGCAAATGTAATTGATGCCTTAGCGATTGGTGCAGGTGATGGACTAAAATTAGCTCTCAATATTGGTGCAATGCTTTTAGCTTTTATTGCTGTTATTGCACTTCTTAATTACATGTTGGAAGTAGTAGGAGATTGGACAACCTTAAACGCAATTATTGCAGAGAGTACCAACGGGATTTTTAATAAACTTTCGATGGAATATCTATTTGGACAGGTTTTTCGTTTGGCGGCTTTTGTAATTGGTGTAGAATGGGCTGATACATTACAGGTAGGAAGTCTTTTGGGACAAAAAACGGTTATTAATGAATTTGTAGCGTATGTAAGTTTGGCTGATATGCAAGCCAATAATGTAATTTCGCCTAAATCAATAACCATTGCTACCTTCGCTCTTTGTGGTTTTTCTAATTTTAGCTCTATTGCTATTCAAATTGGAGGAATTGGAGCAATGGCACCCAATCAACAAGCCAATTTGTCTCGTTTGGGACTAAAAGCTCTCTTAGCTGCAACGCTTGCTTGTATGATGACCGCTACGATTGCAGGAGCTTTACTTTCATAAGATTTTAGTTTTAGAATTAACATAAAAAAGGTTCAAACATTGCTGTTTGAACCTTTTTTGATATACATTAATCCATAAAATCTAATTAATCACAATCATACACATATTGTGTAGTGCTTGTCGTGGTTGTTCCTGCTGCAATGATTGTAGCAACACTTGTACGCAATAATCCTTTTGCATCAATCGTATTATTTACTTCACCTTGACTTACACCATTTCCGTCCGTAACGACTGTTTTGAGAAGTTGACAATCTTTGTAAGTATTTACTTGCCTTTGAGTAAGAACGTCACTTGCATCAAAAGTTTCTACCAGTTTTGGGAAACTTCCTGTTGTATTTAGGAAATCAGAAGAAACTGTATAGCCTGTTAATGCACCTGCTGGCGTATAAGAATCTGAACGAGTCAAACGTTTGTTTGTGTCATATGTATTGATTACATATGATGTTAGAGTTCCTGTTGCATCAAAATTATTTACTCTTACAGTACGATCTCCATTACTATACACATACTCAGCAGAACCTGTTGGGGTAGAACCGAATTTGGTTTCATCTTTTATTCTTCTTCCTTGTGCATCATATTGAATAGAAATAACTACGTTGCCAAAACCAGTTGCAGTAGTAATTGAGGAGAGATTTTTGACTCCATTCACAACCGTATAAGCATATGTTACAGTTATAGTTCCTGCTGCTGTTACTGATGTAGTTTTGGTTACATAACAATCAGGTAAATTACAAGGATTTCCTCCTCCTCCTGTTCCAGATGCAGCTTTTACAGTTACTTTCTTTGTTATTTCATTTGTTCCTACCGAATTTGTAACTACTAATTTTACATCAAAATCACCTGCTGCCGTAAAAGTAAATTTTGGATTTTCCGCTGTTGAGCTAAAACTAGTCCCTGCTGCAGACCATTGATAAGAAGTTGCGTTTGTGCTTGTGTTTGTAAACGTTACTTCTTGTCCTGTTTCTGGACTAGCTGGAGAAAAACTAAATGCTGCAACAGGAGCTACTTGTGCAGCTTTTACAGTTACTTTTTTAGTTATTTCATTTGTTCCTACCGAATTTGTAACTACTAATTTTACATCAAAATCACCTGCTGCCGTAAAGGTAAATTTTGGATTTTCTACTGTTGAGTTAAAACTGGTTCCTGCTGCTGACCATTGATAAGAAGTTGCATTTGTACTTGTATTTGTGAAAGTTACTTCTTGTCCTGTCTCTGGACTGGCTGGAGAAAAACTAAATGCCGCAACAGGAGCTACTTGTGCAGCCTTTACAGTTACTTTTTTA
Source organism: uncultured Cytophagales bacterium (assembly GCA_963761725.1). Classification (GTDB taxonomy): domain Bacteria; phylum Bacteroidota; class Bacteroidia; order Cytophagales; family Bernardetiaceae; genus Bernardetia. The sequence continues at coordinate 394,059 of CAVXHP010000006.1, forward strand.
GTTATTTCATTTGTTCCTACCGAATTTGTAACTACTAATTTTACATCAAAATCACCTGCTGCCGTAAAAGTAAATTTTGGATTTTCTACTGTTGAGCTAAAACTGGTTCCTGCTGCTGACCATTGATAAGAAGTTGCATTTGTGCTTGTGCTTGTAAATGTTACTTCTTGTCCTGTCTCTGGACTGGCTGGAGAAAAACTAAATGCTGCAACAGGTGCAGGTGGTGGTGGTGTATCTGCTGGAGCAACGCTAATTTGTTTGGTAACTGTCGTACTTCCACCTTCTCCTGTAGCTACTAATTTTATATCAAAAGTACCTACAGTAGTAAAAGTAAATGTTGGATTTTTTTCAGTAGAGTTGAAATTTGTTCCTGACCAAACAAAAGAAGTTGCATTAGTACTTGTGTTAGTAAACGTAACAGCTTCGTTTACTTTCGGACTAACAGGAGTAAAAGAAAAATCTGCCGTTGGTGCTTTTGGTTTTTCCTCTTCTTCTTTTTCATCAGAACAGCTTGCTGCCACAAAGGAGAGCAAAACAAAAAAAAGGAAGACATTTTTTAATGTGTTTAGAAAGTGATATGATTTCATAGTGTAGATTATTTGGGGTAAAAAATTAAATTCAGAAAGAGATAAAACTAAAATATAGTTTTCTATTTATCATATAAAGGTAACGAAGATAAGACAACCAAAACATACGTATAAATGGGTATATTTTGAAGAAACCTGATTTGTTCTTATATATTCTATTAACAATTTTATTACCATTACATCAAAAATCTTCAAATTCTGCGTATCTTCGATAAAATTTTAGTTCCAAACTTGTTTTTGTTCTACATTTTCTCAAAAAATGAATAACTCTTCTACTAATTCTTTGTCTAATTCTACACAGTTTGAGTGTAATTCTATTTCTGATTTGTCAGAGATAGCTCAAAAAGTTATTGCTTTAGCAAATCAACTAAATAGACGTATTTGGGTATTAGAAGGAGATTTGGGAGCAGGAAAGACTACTTTTACAAAAGCTGTTTGTGCAGCATTGGGTGTAAAAGAAACGGTCAGTAGTCCTACCTTTGCTTTGATAAATGAGTATGAAGGAAATTATGATAAGCAAGAATCAAAGCTCATTTATCATTGTGATTTTTATAGAATTAATAACCCTAATGAAGTTTTAGAGTTAGGAATAGAAGAATACTTTGAGAAAGCAGAAGATAATGGAAATTATTGTTTTATAGAATGGGCTTCTAAAATTGAGCCTTTTCTACCAGAAGAGTATCTGCAAATCAATATAGAAGTAGATCAAATAAGTAATTCACGTATTTTTAGATGTGTCTGAAAAAATAATTTTATTTGATAAAACAGTTTGAAAAAGATATTTTATTCAATTGAATATAGCAATTCGTAATTTTTAATTAGCTAAGCTGATTATTTAATAATTCGTAATCCGTAATTGTTCCATAGCTTATGAGTCAAGACGATGCCATCAAAAAATTAGTACAACAGTACGAATATTATCAACCTCAAGAAATGCTTGCCAAAGTACGGGAGCGTAATCAACAGCTCACTATTGGTATTCCAAAGGAAACCAATCAAGATGAGTTTAGGGTGGCTATGCGTCCAGAAGCCGTTCGATTATTAGTTGCAAACGGACACGAAGTAATTCTAGAAACAGGTGCAGGTGAAAAATGTAAATATACCGACCACGAGTATAGCGATGCAGGAGCGCAAATAAAGTATTCTGCAAAAGAGGTTTTTCAATCCGAAATTATCTTGAAAGTTGCACCTCCTACTTTGAAGGAATTGGAGGAAATGCAAGGACGAAAAACACTTATTTCTACTCTGCATTTGGCTACCGTAACACCTGAATATCTACATGCCATTAATCGCAAAAAGATTACGGCTATTGCTTATGAAATGTTACAAGATAAAGAAGGTGGCTTGCCTGTTGTGCGTTCGATGAGTGAAATTGCAGGAAGTACAGTTATGCTGATTGCAGCCGAATATTTAAGTAGTGCAAACGAAGGACAAGGAATTATTTTGGGTGGAATTACAGGTGTTGCGCCTACAAATGTAGTTGTTTTAGGCTCGGGAACAGTTGGAGAATATGCCGCCAGAACAGCTCTAGGACTTGGTGCAAGTGTAAAAGTTTTTGATAGTAGCGTTCCGATGCTTCGCAGAATAAAATACAATCTTTTGCAGCCACATCTTTTTACTTCAATTTTTGACTTGGGAACTCTAAAAGCTGCTTTGGAAGAAGCTGATGTAGTAGTGGGAGCTATTCGTCCAGAAAACGGAAGAACCCCTTCTGTCGTTACGGAAGAAATGGTGTCTCGTATGAAACCAAATTCTGTAATTATTGATGTCAGTATTGATTATGGAGGGTGTATCGAAACTTCTGAAACTACTTCGCATCATAAACCAATTTATAGAAAGTACGATGTAATTCATTATTGTGTTCCCAATATTCCTTCTCGTGTAGCAAGAACAGCAACAAATGCACTTAGCAATATTTTTGCACCTATTCTTTTGCGTGCTGGCGAACTTGGAAGCATTGAAGAAATGATTTACGCTGATATTGGTTTTGCAAAAGGAGTTTATAGTTATCAAGGAGGTTTGACAAACCAACATTTGAGCAAAAAATTCAATATGCGTTTTAAGGATATTAGTCTTATTGCAGCAGCAAAACAAGGAATGTAGTCAGTTATTAGTTATTAGTTATTAGTTATTAGTTATTAGTTATTAGTTATTAGTTATTAGTTATTAGTGCTGAACTATGCTTTTTTGATTTTTAGTATAAAAATCATTATTTTTAATAAAGAAAATTCGTAATCTTTAATTGACTTCGTCGCTTTGACAGGTCGTAATTCGTAATTGACTCATGGCTAATTTTATTAAATCTCTTACTGGTCTTTTGGTTGTTCTTTTACTAGGATTTGGTGTTTATTATATCATTCTTCGAAAAGATGCAAAGGAATTATTGACACCAATAGAAACAGTTAGAGAAACTAATTTCAAAACTGTTTTGGAGGAAGTGGAAAGTTTAGGGAAATTAGAATTGGTAAAATATAATTTTAAAGATGTTGTCGAACACACGCAAAAAAACGGTTATAGTTCTGTTTTAGATTCAAAAGTGCTGCTGATTGTAGCTGGAGAAGCAGTTGGTTGTATGGATTTGACACGCATAAAGACGGAAGATATTACGCAAGTAGGTGATTCTGTTTTTGTTCATTTGCCTGCTCCTGAACTATGTTATTATAAAATTGACCTTCAAAAATCTAAAGTTTATGATTCAGAGTCTTTGCCTTTTATTGCAGATGATAATTTGATAGGAGAAGCGTACGCAAAAGCAGAAAAACAAATTGAAAAAGCGGCTTTAGAATCTGGAATATTACTACAAACACAAGCAATGGCAAAAACTATGTTACAACCATTTTTGGAAAAAATTACTAAAAAAACCGTCTTCCTGACCTTTGAGCCTATTTCTACAAGCGAAAAAGTAAATCCTGAAAGTAAAAATAATTCTCAGAAAAATATATTAAATAATTCTACACCTATTCAGTCCAAAAGTTTGAATAAAGAGTAGATTATGTTGAATCTATACTAAATGTCTTGTCAAACTATTCTTCTATTTCTCCTATTGAGTTTATCTCTTCCTTCTGTTCTACTTTTTCTTCTGCTGTTTGTTTTCGTTCTTCATACAAAAAAGAAATATCAATCCAATAATTTTCTGGATTTTCCAAATCTATATAAATAGGAAGCGTTTCTCTTTGCTCCAAAAAGTCTGTTGGATCAGCAGCTAAAGGTTCACTTTTAAAAAGAAGTGTACTAGAATCTTCATCTCTTTTCCACTCGCACAAAATCACAAAAGCAGGTTTGTCTTGCAACATAATTTGTGGGTCTTGCACAATGGATTGAATTACACCTTCCAAAACACTTCCATTCTCTAAAAGCCATTTTTTACGATTGGCACGCAACCAAATCAAAAGTCCCCAAATAATTCCTCCTCCTATAAAAGCAACTCCTGTGATAGATAAAAAACTCATCCAAAACCATTCATAACGCACAATATGAGTATCATCAGGATTGATAATATCATAATAAATCTCTACTACTTCTCCTAACTCGTAGCTAGAAAAACGAGAAACCTCGTGCCTTGCTTCTACCATTATCTTCTGACTATCCAACGCATAAAAACCAATAACAGGATATGTTTTATCTTCTGGGAGAGGTTTTATCTGGACTACTCTACCCAAAGTACGCTCGTATTTTGTCTGACGAATTTGTTCTTTATTCCAACTCTGAGCAGCCAGAACCAGAAAAACCAAACCTGTCAGAATAAGCGATAGAGCGAGATAAAATGCTGTTCTTTTCATTTTTGTTTTACTTCTGTAGCCGATAGTTTTCAACTTTCGACAAACTGTTTTCTGACAGCTAAAAACTGTCAGCTACATTATTTCTATAATTATGCAAAATACATAAATTTTGTTCACTTTTTTAGCATTTTATTTCGATTATTTGTTTCTCTTTTTCAGACTTACCAAACAAAAAACCCAACTCTGATAAGAACTGGGCTTGTTTTTGAAATCATCTCAAAATAAGAAGCTAGTTTATTTTGTCCCTCTAAATGCTAAAAAAGCCACACCACATGAAGTGGTAGAATTTTTGGGAAGAAAATCTAAGTAATAAGGAGCTGTTCGATTACATTGAAAAGTAATAGTAGTATAGAATTTCCCTGAACTATTATCGTAATTAGAAGCGATAACTGTTCCTGAAAGTTCTTTGAAATTAGCAATAATACCATTTGCTCCACCCTCACTACTCAAAACAACAAGAGTATAAGTATTTCCTCTTGTCATGATTACAGTATAATTTCTAAAATTGTTACAGCCTCTACAAGTACGCTGAACACGATAACTCTTTGAGAGGCGATACCCGTTTTTGGATAAATCCCTTATAATTTTAGTTTGTGCTATTGAATCTACATCGCATTGAGCATTTACCTCAGAGATAGTAAAAACCACAAAGGCGAATAAACTACACAGAAAAAGTAAAATTTTCATACTTATTTTTTTTTAGAATTACGATGAAATAAACGTTTTGTCTATTCAGATATATAAAATACATTTCCTACTACAATTAAATTTCCTAGCCAAACTATTTGCATTAGCTTTTGCTTTGAATAATTTTGAGAATGAAAGATAGCCATAATAAATTAGTTCTCAATTTTCCTAAAAAAATTTAGTTTACTTCTTCAATAAATTCTTCAAATCCCTTACTCATTACTGTTTTTATAGTTCCGTTATCGTCATAAATCAAAAATACTTCTGTATTTTCTAATTTCTCAATCAGTGCTAAGGCTTTATCTTTTCCCAAAACCATACAAGCCGTTCCCAGACCATCGGCAGTCATTGCATCGCTAGCCAAAATAGTTGCACTCAAAAGCGTATGTGAAACAGGATAACCCGTTTTTGGATTGATGATATGAGGATATTTTTTACCTTCTCTGATATAAAACTTGCGGTAATTTCCAGAAGTTACTAAGGATTTGTTATTTAAAGTAACAATGGCTTGAAGCTCTCTTTTCAAACTCTGATTTTCTTGATTACTGTCTTCTATGGGTTTGTCAATTCCTATTTTCCAACCTTTACCATCTGTTCCTGTTCCATTTGCTCGTACTTCTCCACCAATTTCTACCATATAATTCGTTATATTTTTTTTCTCTAAAAATAAAGCAACTACATCAACTGCATAACCTTGAGCAATGGCATTAAAATTAAGTTCAATATTACTTTTTGTCTTTTTGAGTGAAGTTTCATCAAACACAATATATTTATCAAAGCCTACAAATTCTAATAGAGAATCAATTTTATCAGACGGAATTTTTTCTGGTTCTTCTATTTCTCCAAAACCCCAAACACGAATAATAGGCGAAAGAGTTGGGTCAAAAGCTCCATCACTTATTTCAAAAATCTCTTTACTACTTTTCAGAACAGGATAAAAAAACTCGTTTTTAAAAATTATCGAACTATCAGAAGTTGATATTTTATTAAAAACAGAAATTTCAGAATCAGGAATATAGGTAGAAAGGCTTTGACTAAAAGCCACCAAAACAGAATCAAGAGCAATTTGATAGTTATTTCCTTTTTTAGAAATGTATTTTATAGTAAAAGTTGTTCCCTGCGTTTGTCCATAAACTTCATAGGTTTGCTCGTCGCTTGTCGTTTCTGTATCACGACATTTATACACCAAAAACATCAGCAGAATAAGTACACCTCCATAAATTGCATTTCGATAATAATATTTTCTTTCCATTTTAATTTCTTCTTTTAGAGTTTTTTTGAAAATTGGGTAAGCAAAAATACAAACTATTCGTTTAAGATTTTTATAAGTATAAAGTTTATTAGTTTATACTTTAAAACATTCGTATCTCAATTTGTTTTATTAGAATAGAATCAAAACTATTTTTTCAATATGAGTGTCATTTTTGAGTACTTGATTTTCAGTTGTAGAGCAACGTAACCTTTGTAGAACATCAAAAACGAGCTTTATCAGAGCTACAGAGTAGCGAAACCTTGTAACCTATATGAAATTAGAATTAAAAATAAGGTTCCGCTACTCTGTAGCTTTTTAAATTAATTTTCTATTCTAATCTACAAAGGTTATGCTACTCTGTAGCTAAAAAATGCCTATTTTGATTTTTATCAATGCCAATATTTTTTAGAAACAATTTAATCAGAAACATTAAAAACAAACATCATGGGAAAAACAGCCGTCATTGCAGGAGCTACAGGACTTATCGGACAAGAACTTATCAAATTGCTTTCAAAAGACAATAGATACGACAAAATTTTGGCACTTACTCGTAAAGCAAAAGCATCAGATTTACCAAAATTAGAATACGTAGTTGTTGATTTTGACCATTTGCCTATTTATCAAGAAGAAATAAATGGAGATGATGCCTTTTGTGCCTTAGGAACGACACGCCAAAAAGCGGGAAGTAAAGAGGCTTTTTACAAAGTTGATTATACCTACATTTGGGAATTTGGTAAAATAATGGCAAAAAACGATACTCAATCTTTTACTTTAGTTTCATCAATGGGAGCAGATAAAGATTCGTTTTTTTATTACAATGAAGTAAAAGGAAAAATTGAAGATGCTATTTCTCAATTAGATTTTGAAAAAATAACGATTGTTCGTCCTTCACTTTTATTGGGAGATAGAACAGAAGAGCGTTTTGGAGAAGGAATTGCACAAACTTTTTCTAAACTTTTTAGTCCAATCATTCCAGCAAAATATGAAGGAATTGAGGCTTCACAAGTGGCAAAAGCAATGATAAAAGCTGCAAATGATGAGAAGAAAGAGTTAGAAATTATTGAAAATGATGAGCTGCTGAAAATGTAGTTTTTGATTGTTGGTGTCGCTTCGCTAAAATATCAACAATGGTAAAGTTTGATTGACATAAAAAATAGACTTATCACAAATTTTGATTTTATGGTAAGTCTATTTTTTGTTGTATGATTTTCGAAGACTAAAGTCTTCGGTACATTTTCTCACGCTAAAGTGTGAGCTACATTTTTTTTGGTTTGTAATATCCATCTCTTTCTTCATCTATTTGTCCTCCTTCGTAAGCACACGTTCCCATTCTAGGAGAATTTACGACAGGCATTTTTGCATAATCCTCAAAATCTTTACACTTTTTTGCGTGTTTTTTGGCGCATTTTTTACAAAAAAATCCATCATCGTACATGTGAATTCCACAAATTTCCTCTGCAGGTTCTTTCTCACAAATTCGGCAAAGAATAGGTAATGGTTCGTTACGAGAAATTAAAACAATATTATCTGATTGAAGTGGTAGAGTATATTGATCTAGAACTTTAATTTTAAAATCAGTTGTAGAACCAAAATCATATTCATAATCAAGTACTAGTCCTTTTTCAAAAACTTTTGACACTTTTGTTGTCATCGGTTTTGTGTTTGGCTCAAATCCAAAACCAAAATCATCTCTCATATCCATAATCGTAACTTTAGATTTTACTCTAAAACTACTCATGTGTCCACAACATTCCAACCAAATTGCTCTAAAAAAATCATCTAATTCATCAAAATCGGTTGTACTTTCTACTGCCAAAACCAAAAACATTTCGGCTGCCGTTATAGTAAGATGATAATATTTAGCTTTGTTTTTGTTACCTTTCTCTAGCTCTTTTTCCATTTTTTTGAGATGCGTAGAAACGTGTCTGCTCATTCCTTGTTTGCTTATTGTTTCGCTACAATACAGGCAAACTCCTTCTGATTTTAATGCCATAATTTTTTTTGTTTAGAATATTAATCGCACCTTAAAAGGTACGGTACATTTTCTCACGCTAGAGCGTAAGCTACATTTAATACATTTTCTCACGCTGAAGAGTGAGCTACACTTTTTTACAAAATCACTTCTTTTTCAAAAGTCTTCGTATTTACTCTCAAAATTTGATGATTATTTGTATCTGAAATATATAAATAATTTCCAATTAAAAGAACATCATTCGGTTCATTGAGTCCACTAATAATTGTTTTTACTCTATTTTTTTCTAAGTCCAAAACTTTTATTTTTCCATTGTAGGTATCAGCAATATAAACTTGATTATCAGCATACAAAACACTTACAGGGTGCTGCAAAACTGCTTTTTGTGCCGTTCCATCTTCGTCTCCAAAATCAAAAAGTCCTGAACCAACAAGCGTTCTAACTTCCTTTTTTTGTAAATCTATCTGACGAATTGCACTCGCTTCTGAGTCGGCTACATATAAGAAATTCTCAAACTGTGTAAGTCCACTTGGTTGATTAAAAGCTACTTTCTGAAAATCATCGCCATCTGTGAGCTGCTCTCTTCCACTTCCTGCAAAACGCTCAGTTTTATAATCCTGCAAATTCATTTTTAAGATTTGATGATTTCCAGCACTTGCGATGTACATTATATTTGGGTATTTTTTATCAATCAATAAATCCCAAGGCGAATTTGGATTTACGTTTTCTCCCCACTTTTTATCTCCAAAATAATAACTTGTTTCGCCTGTTCCTGCAATCGTTTTGACAGTTTTGTTGATTAAATCTGCTTCTTTTATTACATTATTTTTAGTATCAGCAATATATAATTTTTCTCCATTTGGAGATAAAGCTAATCCATGAGGTTCATAGAAACTTGTTTCCTGAAAACTTCCTTCTGTATTTCCTTTTTTAGAATTTCCAATAGTTTCAAATACTTTGCCTTTCAAATTTATTTTGATAATTCTATTATTTCCACTATCAGCGATCCAGAAAGTAGGTTCATTATTATCATTCGCAGTAGTGTTTTCTTCTCCTTTTGCTTCTATTATTTTTGAGGGAAACATAAGTTCTTTTTTCTCTACTTTTGCAAGCTGAAATTCAAACTTTTGAGTATTTAATATTGATTTATTTTGATGAATAAGAGCTAAGATTTGATTTCTTGCATCTTCATAAAAAGTTTCTCCTGCACGCTGCCAAACTACTTTTTGGTCTGGAGAAATAAGTGTAAGCGTAGGCCAAGCACGAACAGCATAACTTTGCCAAACACTCATATCTGCATCATTGATAACAGGATGATGAATTCCAAACTTTAAGGCAGCCTGACGAATTCGTTGTGTAGATTGTTCTGCACTAAATTTTGCTGAATGGATTCCAATTATTACAAGTTCGTTTTCAAATTCTTTTTCTAATTTTTCAAGGTCTGGAATAATATGTTGGCAATTTATACATCCAAATGTCCAAAAATCTAATAAAACTATTTTTCCTTTAAAGTCAGCTAATTTGTACGACTTTTCAGTATTTACCCAACCAAATTTTGTATCAATTTCGGGTGCAGTAGTGGGAGGAACAACCATATATTTTGGACTTAATTTAATTACTTTTTGTGCTGTTTTGTCTTTATCTACTTCACTTGCAGAACCTTGTTTTTCACTACAAGAAATTAAGGCAAAACAAAATAAAAGAGAGAAAAACAGTGTTTTTTTATTGTTTAAAGTACTGAGAATAGCAAACTTATGATTTTTCATTATTTATTATTTTAGTTAATTTTTTTGGTCCTGTTTGATGCAATTACGATTGTTGCAATATATTCTTTTCTGGCTTTTCTGAATTTCGTAGCTGTTTCTTTGACTTCATTATTTATAATCTGTAAAAATATCAAAATTGAAAAAGAATACAGAATTATAAAAAATTCTATATCCTTTTTTTGGTTTACTTTATATTTAACAGACTGGGAAGTCTGTTTTACAAAAAAAATAATTATCTAACAAAAGTCTCTTAAGACTTCAATCAACTTTATTATTTCAGAGGGTAAAAGCGATGCAAATTTTGCTATGATGATAGGTTCTCAATAGTTACTATTTTATTACACCTAACCTCACTTATTTTTGGTAATGGTCTGGATAAATATTGAATTTCTAAAAGAAATGAAAATATATCATTTCTTAGATTACTTGTTATTGGACAAAGCAAATAATCATTATCTAAAGAATTTGAAATCTCATGCTTACAACAATTGCAGGTCGTCTTTTACTTTGAGAAAAATTATCAGAATAGGGATAATTTACCCAAACTAAATCGCCTTGTTGGTATTTGCTCATTTATCTTGAAGTTGAGTTTCTTTAAAAAAATCGTCCCAAATGTTATCTTCTTCTGAATCCCAACTATTTTTGAAAGATTGCAAACTCAAATCTGTAAGCTCATCTATTTTTAATTCAGTTTCTACATCATCAATTTTTTCTACTTCTATATTTAATCGTTTAGCCATTTGAATTAAAATAGCTAAATCATTTAGGTTATTGGTTTTAAAAGATACATTCATAATTTTATCTAGTTGATTTTCACTAAAAATCATTTACTAATTCAATATACAAAAATCGTTTCAAATTTTCGTGTTTATCTACAAAAAAAGGATACAGAAATATGAAAAATTCTATATCCTTTTTTGATTTACTTTATATTCAACAAATTAGGAAGTCTGTTATCCAAAAAAAATTAATTCAAATACTTCGGCAAAGTGGCCTCAAATTCTTCTCTTGCTTCATCTACCGAAAGCCAAATATTTCCATCTATCTGACATACTTTTTCAGCAACTACACTTCCAAGATTTGAAAAATCTACATTATTAGTTTTAAGTATCGTTTCAAAATTTTCTTTCTTATCTTGAGAAACCGAAACGACAACTCTACTCTGACTTTCCCCAAACCAAAACGCATCTTTACGAACTTTATGAGAAGTAGTCTTGACAGAAAAACCTAACTCTTTACTGGCTGCCATTGCTGATTCTGTAAGGGTTACGAAAAGTCCACCGTCCGAAACATCATGAGCAGAAACGATAAGTTTGTTTTTGATAAGCTCTAAAATCGTTTTTTGAAGTTTTGCTTCTTCTTCCAAATCAATAAACGGAGCAGGAGAGGCTTTGTATTTGTGATAGGAATACAAATATTCGGATGAAGAAATATCATTTCTTGATGTTCCTAACTGATAAATAATATCGCCTTCATTTTTAAAATCTAATGTCATTTTGAGTTTAATATCCTCCAAAAGACCCAACATTCCGATGGTAGGCGTAGGAAAAACAGGACCTTCATCAGAAGATTGATTATAAAAACTCACATTTCCACCCGTTACAGGCGTTTTCAGTTTTTCACAAGCTGCTCTCATTCCCTTTATTGCTCCCACAAAATGCCAATATACTTCTGGAATATACGGATTTCCAAAATTCAAACAATTCGTAATCGCAACAGGCTCGCCACCACTACAAACAATATTTCTTGCAGCTTCACAAACGGCTATTATCGTTCCTTTTTCTGGGTCTGAATTTACATAACGAGAATTACAATCTACCGAAATAACAATATTTTTATTTGTTCCTTTTACGTTTACAATCGCTGCATCAGAAGGCTGATTGGTAGAAGTATTTGCCGTTCCGACCATTGAATCATACTGTTCTGCAATCCAACGACGAGAGGCAATATTTGGATGACCAATTAAAAATTTAGCAATTTCTGGTAATTTTTCGTCTTCTGGCTCTTCTATTTCGTCAATCTGAAACTGTTGATATTCACTAAAATAAGCTGGTTCGGTATATTCTCTGTGATAAACGGGTGCACCACCACCCAAAACTAAATCATCGGCAGGAACATCAGCCACCAACTCATCGTTTACATAAAATTCTAAACGCTTCGAATCTGTAACTACTCCAATTTGAGCACAATTCAAATCCCACTTATCAAAGATAGCTTGTAATTCGGCTTCTTTTCCTTTCTTAATAACAATAAGCATACGTTCTTGAGATTCTGAAAGCAAAATCTCAAAAGGCTGCATATTTTTTTGTCTTGTCGGAACTTTATCCAAATAGATTTTCATTCCGTGTTCTCCTTTTGCACTCATTTCGGAAGTTGAACACGTAATTCCTGCTGCTCCCATGTCTTGGATTCCTATCAAATGACCTGTTGCGATAGCTTCCAAGGTAGCTTCTAAAAGCAGTTTTTCTTGGAAAGGGTCGCCTACTTGTACGGCAGGAAGGTCTTTTATCGAATCATCTGAAATATCTTTTGAGGCAAATGAAGCACCATGAATTCCATCTTTTCCTGTTGCAGAACCTACAATATAAACTGGATTCCCTACGCCATACGAAATAGCAGAGGCAATTTTGTCTGTTTCTACAATTCCTGCTGAAAAAGCATTTACTAACGGATTTACATTATAGGATTCATCAAAATAAACTTCTCCTCCTACTGTCGGGATTCCAAAGGCATTTCCATAATCTCCAATTCCTCTTACTACCCCTTTCACTAACCATTGCGTTTTTGGAGAAGTGATATTACCAAAACGGAGAGAATTAAGTTGTGCAATCGGTCTTGCTCCCATCGTGAAAATATCTCTATTTATTCCTCCTACACCTGTTGCTGCACCTTGGTAGGGTTCTAATGCTGACGGATGGTTATGCGATTCAATTTTGAAACTACATGCCAAACCATCTCCAATATCCACCAAACCAGCGTTTTCTTCTCCTGCTTCTACAAGCATTCGTTCTGATTTTTTGGGAAGTGTTTTGAGCCAAACAATAGAATTTTTATAAGAACAGTGTTCTGACCACATAACAGAAAAAATACTGAGTTCAGTAAAATTAGGCTTCCTACCTAGAATTTCTTCTATTTTGATAAACTCTTCTGCCGTAAGTCCTAGTTTTTGTGCTGTTTCGGTTGTCGTGATTTCCATAGTAATTGGGACGATTTGTAAAAACGAATAAGTATCAGGTTGGTATTTTTATGAATATACAAAAGTAACAATTTTTGAAGAGTTTGAGTAGTCTAAATCTTAATTTAAAATTTATTACAAAAAATTGTATTTTATGCTTTTTTTCTTTTACTTTATTTTTTCTTAGATACAATTGTTCAATAGCTAATTAATTCGTTTTTTTGAAACAACTACCTTAGTTATGGTGTTTTTGATTCACGTAGAATGAAAGACTCTTAATTAGTTTTCTTTAAAAAAATTTTTTTCTTTTTTATTGTATTTTGTTTTGTAATTAACAAATTTCAGGATAAATATTTTTACTAAAACAACAACTAACTACTCAATTATCAGATACATTTTTTTATTATCTGTTTTCATAAATGGCACTCAAATCATCTCTTCGTACACGTATTACAGTTGGCTTACTTTTTCTGCTAGGGATTATCATTCTTATTAGTGGGGTAGCTGTTTTTTATTTGACACGTCTTTCTAATTCATCGGATAAGATTCTAAGTGAAAATTATCAGACTATATTTTATGTTCAAACTCTAACAGAAAACTTTCAGGTTGTTTCCTCTTCTCAACTGCGGTATTTGGCAGATCAAGGTTTTGATTATGAGCTTTATAAAAAGTCAGATATGCTATCAAGTACATATATTGACTCATTATACCTTGTTATTGGAGATAAGAAAGAAAAGATATATTTAGATTCTCTCTCCTTAGGATATTCAAAGCTAGTAAAAGAGTTTGATGATGCAAGACAAGATACTTCTATTGTTCTGCCAGATATGGATTTGTATTACAACAAATTGAGATTAAACTTTCTTCCTGTAAGAGGTTATTTAGACAAGCTCAGAGAAATTAATCAAAATGAAATTATAGAAAAAAACGACTTTATACAAAGAAACACAGAAGATGCACTGCTTTATATGGCTATTATTGGTGGAATTTGTGTTCTGATTACTGTAGGTTTTATTTCTTATTTCCCTGTTTATTTGACAAAACCTTTGCACGATCTTTATTTGGCTTTGGAAGAAATGAGTAATAAAAACTATACCAAGCGTCTTTATGTAGGTTCGACCAATGAATTTGCACGATTGGCAACTTCTTTTAATAAAATGTCTAGTAAAATAGCTGAATTCGAAAACCTAAACTTAGAAAAAGTATTAATTGAAAAAAAACGCACAGAAACGATAATAGAACATCTTCAAGATGGAATAATAGGTGTAAGTGCTCAAAACAAAATTATTTTCATCAATCAAGTAGCTGAAATTTTACTTGATATGTCTTCAGAAGATGCTGCTGAGGTATATATCCCAAACTTACTTGTCAATAATGACATTCTTTACCACGTAATGGTAGATTTGATGGAAATAGACAACAGACAATCGTTCGCTGAAAAAACAATTAAAATTCCATCAGCAGACCGAGATTTGTTTTTCTCTAGACAAGTAATGAGCCTTCCTGAAACAGAAGAACTTTCAGGACTTATTATTCTTCTCAAAAATGTAACGAAATTTACAGAAATGGATGCTGCCAAAACGCATTTTATAGCTACCATTTCACACGAACTCAAGACTCCTCTCACTGCAATTCGTTTGAGTTTAGGCTTGTTAAAAGACAAAAGAATGGGATTGCTCAGTGAAGATCAGCTAGATTTGGTCAGTGATATAGAACAATCCACTGAACGCTTGTTTGCACTTACAGGAGAAATTCTTCAATTATCTCAAATTGAGTCTGGAAAAATAAAGATAAATCTTCAGCCTGTTGAGGTAGATGATTTAATAAAATACACTTTGCAAGCTGTAAAGGTATCTTCCGAACAAAAATTTTTATCCGTAGAAGCCGATACGGCTCCAAACTTACCTGTATTTTTTGCAGATATAGATAAGCTAAAATGGGTTATTATCAACTTTTTGACCAATGCTATACGGTATGCTCCCCAAAAATCAGAAGTGAGATTAAGCATTTATCCTGATAATAAAGGAGTTGTATTTTCGGTAACTGATTCAGGAAAGGGAATTAGTGAAATGTATCACTTAAAGATATTTGAAAAGTATTTTCAGATTCCTGATTCGGATGACAAGACCGATAAAAAAGGCTCAGGTTTGGGACTTGCCATTTGTAGAGAATTTATAGAAGCACATAAAGGCGAGATTTGGGTAGAAAGTGAAGTAGGAAAAGGCAGTACATTTTCTTTCTGGCTACCATTAGATTCATAGAAAATTTTGAATATTTTCAGATTAATGCTTCTATTACGAATAATATAATGCAATTCTGTTTCAAAACTTATTTTATTTGGCTAGCATCTAATAAAAGTTTTACATAATTTTGCACAACGGCAAAAACGTTTATTCTACTGTTTTCGTTATATACCTTTAATTATTCATCAAATTTATTTAAAAATCAATCCTAACTATGGCACTGCACTACAAAATAGATCAAATAGACAAACAGATTCTAGAAATTCTTCAAGAAAATGCTAAAATCACTAATGCTCAACTTTCAAAAGATATTAATCTCTCACCTGCACCTACATTAGAACGTGTAAAAAAACTAGAAAATGCGGGTTATATCAAGAGTTATCATGCTCGTCTTGATGCTCAAAAATTAGGTTTGGGAGTGGCTACTTTCATTAGTGTAAAGCTAAATAAGCACAACAAATTAAGTAATGAAAATTTTGTAAACCAGATAAGAGCTATTGATGAAATAGTCGAATGCCATTATGTTACAGGGTCTAGTGATTATGTTTTAAAGGTAGTTTCGAAGGATATAGAATCCTATCAAAGTTTGATAATGAATAAAATTAGTGAAATTACAGAAGTAGATAATATGCAAACTATGGTAATTCTCAATACTATAAAGGATAGTGATTCACTTCCTATTCCAGAGGCAACTCCAGCCTTGATAAAAAATGCAGATAATGGTTAAGTAAAAATGCTCAATTTTGCTATATATTAAAATAGAAATAGTAAAAAAACAGGAATAAAAGACAACGTAATAATTCTGTAACATTAGATTTTTAGCTTCTTAAATACTATGTTAATAGGTATTTACTAACACCTATTACTTGATTTCATTTTAAATTTTGTATTTTTGTTTAAAACTAATTATCTCTTGCTCTACTTTTTAAAGTAAATGTATAACTTAGTTTTATAAAAAATCTACTTTATTATAATTATTTCTATTCTGTTATGCATATTGATCTTACCAATTCTGATAAAAAAGTAAAACTTTGTCGACAAGGTTTTTTGTACTTGCGAAAAAAAGGAATTCATGAAGGTTGGCGATTACATTCAGCGGGTTATGCTGTGCTTCAACAAATGAAGTTTGGAAAAATACAAACGCTTTATATGCACAAAATCTTGGCCGATACATTCATAAAGAAACAAGATACTGACAAGAGGCTTTTTGTGCGTATGCTTGACTCTAATAAGATAAATTGTCAGATAGATAATTTGGAATGGGCAACCATGTCAGAGCTTCGTCGTCATCAAACAAATCATACACCAAACAATTATAGGGGAGTTTCGAAAGATGGCAAAAAATACAGAGCCATTATATATGATCAAGGTGAGCGAATTTATTTAGGTGTCTTCAATACTCCTGAGCTTGCCGCAGTTGCTTATAACCAAGAATCATTGAAGAGATTTGGTGTAACTGAAAGTCTGAACGAGCTTCCAAGTCCTTTAGATATGAGTCCTCCTCCTACACGAAATGAAGTTACAAATGCAAGAGGAAGTAAATAAATAGTAGTACTCAAATTTCTTTTTAGTCTAAGAGTACCTGTTTTTGGTCTAACTTATCTAAAAATCTTACTTTGTAATTATCTAGGTAATCTTGATAAAATTTCCCATTTATCCATTCCGATTCTAGAGTAGCTTCCCATCTTTCATAAAATGTGATGGCTGGAGTATTCCAATCCAAAACTTGCCATGTCATCATATTTGTATTTTGGCGTTTGGCTTCTAAAATAGTAGCTTCAAATAAAAGTTTTCCTATTCCTTCACCTCTATATTCTTCATTTACTAAAAAGTCTTCTAAATACAAACAGCGTCCTTTCCAAGTGGAGTAACGAATATAAAAAAGTGAAAAACCGATAATTCTATTACCTTGCTCTGCTACAATTGCACCATATGCAGGATTATCACCAAATCCATCAAGTAGCATTTGTCCGGGTGTAGTATCTACTTCATGTTCAGCTTTTTCATAAATGGCAAGCTCAACAATTAAATCAAAAATTTGAGGTACATCTTTTTCAGTAGCTCTGCGTATTGTTGTTTTTTTCATAATTAATTTAGTTGTGTAGTACAGACTTTCTAGTCTGTGTAAAAAACAATAATTTCATTCTAATTTGTAAAAATAAAACAAAAATAAGTGTTTCTCTATTTTAGTGTGTAAATTTGTCAAATTAAAAGTACACAAATTATTTTTGCCAATCTATTTTCAATTTATTTAGAAACATGTCTGATTCTTCATCAATTTTGACTATTCCTCTACAAATTTCAGTTGTTATTCCTCTTTTCAATGAAGACGAATCGCTCCCTCCATTGCATGATTGGATTGTAAAAGTAATGGAAAATAATAATTTTTCGTATGAAATCATTTTTATAAATGATGGTAGCACAGATAATTCGTGGAAGGTAATTGAAGAGTTAGCAAGTAAAAATAAAAATGTACGAGCAATTTGTTTTTCAAGAAATTATGGAAAATCACCTGCTTTAGATGCAGGGTTCAAAATTGTAAAAGGGGAAGTAGTAATTACAATGGACGCAGATTTACAAGACAGTCCAGACGAAATTCCTGAATTATATGATTTAATCAAAAATCAAAACTTTGATTTGATTTCAGGCTGGAAAAGAAAACGTCATGACCCACTTTCCAAAACACTTCCTACCAAACTTTTCAATGCTGCTACTCGTGCATTTTCAGGAATCAAACTCAATGATTTTAATTGTGGATTAAAAGCCTATAAAGTTGAAGTAGTCAGAACATTAAATGTCTATGGAGAAATGCACCGTTACCTTCCTGTTTTGGCAAAATGGAATGGCTTTACAAAGATAGGCGAAAAAGTAGTCGAACATAGAGCAAGGGAGTTTGGAAGCACAAAATTTGGTTTAGAACGCTTCACAAACGGACTTTTAGATTTACTTTCTGTTACCTTCATTACACGTTTCAAAAAAAAACCGATGCACTTTTTTGGTACACTCGGTTTGCTTTCCTTTTTTATAGGCTTCGGGATTGCTCTTGCAATTCTTGTAGAAAAATTCTTTGGAGCAAATGTCATAACAGAACGTGAACCCGTCGATATGCCTATTTTTTATATTTCACTTCTTGCAATTAGTGTAGGAACACAACTTTTTTTGGCTGGTTTTATTGCCGAAATGATAGTAATTCACTCTAATGAAAGAAATGATTATATTATTTCAAAAGAATTGTAACACACCTGTAGCATACGCTTTAGCGTGTGAAAATGCACCAAAGACTTTAGTCTTCGCAAAAATAGTTATTTAAACAAATCCTTCAATTTATATTTGTATTTTTCAAACATTCCTTCTGAATAGGTCTCAACGGCTTTCATACCTGCTTTTTTGACAAAACCTGTTACGACAGGAAACAAAGCAGCCAATAAAGAGGCTTTTACACCTTTCATGAAAGATTGAGGAGAAACATCGCTTTGAGAAGAATTATTGGTATTGCCTTGAGGAGCTTGAACATAGACAATTTGAGGTTCGTTTTGCTTTTTGCTTTTACCAAAAACTTTACGTCCCAAAAATCCTACTACTTTTATTCCTACATAAGCAGAAGCTCCACCAATAAGAGCTAGTTTTGCTACATTTTTAGATACATTTTTGGTGTCTTCAATTTGTTCTTTTAAAGCAATTTTTTGAGCAAATTGCATCTCTTCTAATTCTTTTTTATGTAAATCTAAAGGCTTATTCATAATTTTGATATAGTTTAAAAAATGATATGTGTAGATAAGAAATAAGAATTAAATAAACTGCTACTTTCAAAACCATAACTAGTTAATATTCAATTAATTAAATCCGTAATTGATTGATTACTCTCCTTTTATTTGTCTTTTCAATTCTTCATTACGAAGGTCTGTTTCCTCGTTTACTTGTTCTATAAGTGCTTTTTTTGCTTCTTCTTCTGTAAGAGTAGGTTTTACTTTTTCGTGCCTAATATCATCATCCATAATTCCTTTTTCTATATTCTTACGAGTAGTAGATTTTGGATATAATATTTGAGGAATTGTCTTGAGTTCTAAAGGCGTTCCTTTTATTCCATTCTGTTACTCCATCTTTCTACTTTTGATTTAATCATAGATTGCATCGCAGCAAAAATAACAGCTAAAATAACATAAAATCCTGTTAGAATAGAAAATCCTGTCCAATAACGAGAATTAAAAAACCATTCACTAATTCCAAAACCAAGCATAAGATTAAGGAAAAGAAAAATACAAAGTCCTAAAAAAGCAAAACCTGCTCCTTTGATTGCTCCATGAATAGCCTTTGTTCCACTATCAACAACGGATGTTTTTATAGTTTCAGATTGTAGCGTAACATAAAGGCGTATTTGTTCGGTAAGTGCATTTATTCCGAAATAATCCTTAATTTGTTCTATTATTTGTTGTTTATTCACGATATATAAAAGTTTCAGTTGAAAAAATGGAATTCCTAATTATAAAAAAATCGAAAAATTAAAAGTTACAGCAAAAAAATCTTCCTTTGTAATTAAATGTTAAAAGTAACTATTTTTAAAGATTTCACAAAGACTATTTTTCAAACACTCATTTCAAAAAAAAGTTTAATCAATTCTAAATTTTATCTTTGTTGAATGAATACTATTCAAAAAGCTGTATTTGCAAAACCAGAATCAAACAAAATCAATTGTTGATAAAATCGCTAAACCACAAGTCAAAAATGAATTCATTTATCTATATTATTCTTCTACCTATTTTAGTTTTCTCTTGTACAAATAATAAAGTTGCTATTTCTAAAGAAGAAAATAAAACAGAAACAATACATCAAGATTCTAGCAAAATAAGCCAGAAAGGAATTGTAATAGCTACTAACAAACTAATTATAGGAGCTGCACAAACTGAAAAGTATTTTGATTTAATCAAAAATAAGCGTGTCGGACTAGTTGTAAATCATACTTCAGTAGTTTATACTGAAAATGATTCACTTCATTTAGTAGATTTTTTACTCAAAAATAAGAATGAGAACAAAATAAATATACAAACAATTTTTGCACCCGAACACGGTTTTCGGGGAACAGCAAGTGCAGGAGAGACTATCAAAAATGGAAAAGATACAAAAACAGGAATTGATATAATTTCTCTTTATGGTAAAAACAAAAAACCAACTAAAGAACAGCTAAATAATATCGATGTTTTGATATTTGATATTCAAGACGTTGGTACCCGTTTTTATACTTACATTAGTACAATGCACTATTGTATGGAAGCTGCTGCCGAAAATAACAAACAAATAATTATCTTAGATAGACCAAACCCAAATGGTTTTTATGTCGATGGTTGTATCAGAGAGGAAAAATACGAAGTCTTTTGTAGGAATGCACCCTATTCCGATTGTTCACGGACTTACAGTAGGCGAGCTTGCCAAAATGATTGAAGAAGAAAAATGGCTCAAAAATGAAAAAAAAGAAGTCGTACAATTAAAAGAAAATTTAATACTTATTCCTTGTCAAAACTATTCTCACAAAGATAAATATAATTTACCTACTGCACCTTCTCCAAACCTACCTACTCAAAATTCAATTTTAATTTATCCTTCTCTATGCCTTTTTGAGGGAACAACAATGAGTGTCGGACGTGGAACAACTTTTCCTTTTGAAGTAGTAGGACATCCAAAATTCCCCAAAGAAAATGCATCTATTTCATTTACTCCGATACCAAACGAAGGAGCAAAATACCCTCCTCTTGAAAATAAATTATGTTATGGAATCGATTACCAAACCCAAGAATTAGAAAGTAGTTTTTCATTAAAGCCTATTTTAAACTTTTATCAAATTATGAAAGATAAAGACTTAGAGGGAAAAGATAAAAGAGATAAAAAAGATAATTTCTTTAATTCCTACTTCAACACACTTGCAGGAAATGATAAACTACAAGCACAAATAAAAGAAGGTCTATCGGAGCAGGAAATCAAAGCAACATGGAAAGAAGATTTACAGACCTATAAAATAATGAGAAAAAAATATCTATTATATGAAGATTTTGAGTAGCTTTTGAAGCTCAGAAGACTACTACTTGTGTTTTTTGCTTATTTCTCTTCAAACTCTATAATTTCAAAAACATATTCATATTTCCTCTGCGTTTCAAAAACGTATTTCGTTGATAAATAAAAAACAAAGTATTTTCATTAGTTTTTTTGAAAATATCTAAAAAAGTAGTTTCTTTGCAGTCTCAAATTTTTCTCTTAAAAAGAACATAAAGTTTGAGAGTCAGAGATATTCAAATCAACTTTGACTAAAAAAAATTCTGAAAAATAAGCAAGTAAATATATGTTATACGTCTTAATAAGCATTGTACTTTTTGTTGCCATTTTATTAATGGTAGTAGTACTAGCACAAGAACCAAAAGGTAGTGGAATCTCTAAAGAATTTGGAGGTGCAGGAGCAAACCAGATTATGGGAGCAAAGAACACCACTAACATCATGGAAAAAATCACTTGGACGCTCATTGCTATTGTTTTTGCTGGAAGTATTGCAGCAACGTTACTTACTGATGCAGAAGCACCAACTTATGTTAGTCCAAATGTTGAAAGAGCAAACGAACAAGTTATTCCTAATCAACTTGAAAATAGTGGTTCTCAACTTGAAGAAAACGATCCTACAAATCTTTCTGATCCTGAAAAAGGAGAAAAGACAGGAAACTAGTACAAGAGTTAGTTATCGTTTTGTTTTCATTTCTAAATAATTCAACTTCAAAAAACTTTTGACGAATTTTAACGATATTATTTAGAAATGAAACTAAAAAAAGCAAAAATGAATTATATATCTGATTATACAGATTAATTTAAGTTTTCAAAGGTCTAGCTTTAAATGAATTAGTATATAATTCGAAAAATAATTCAAAATTTAATTTCAAATATTTGGATTGTAAAAATAAAGTCTTTACTTTTGCACTCGCTTTAACACACAAACTAAACACAAATTTAATTTGTTTTAAGTGTTTTAAAAATAGTGTTTTAAAAAATACTATTTAAAAAGCAGGTTGAGAAACCTAAACAATCTAGTTGGGGGGATACCAAAGCGGCCAACTGGGACGGACTGTAAATCCGTTGATTCATTTCTTCGCAGGTTCGAATCCTGCTCCCCCCACAAATAGTTTTTATAATTACATTTATGTGATTGAAAAAATTATTTTTATATTTATTCATTAGGAATAGATGGTATTATTTCAAATAAAACCAAACTTTGATTTTTAAAATTCTATTTTAAAATTTCAATTTATATGCGAGAGTAGCTCAGTTGGTAGAGCGACAGCCTTCCAAGCTGTAGGTCGCGGGTTCGAGCCTCGTCTCTCGCTCTAATATAATCTGATACATAACTATTGGTATTTTTTATAGCATTACTTATTAGATACATTTTTTGTAAAAATTTTTCTAATTAAAAAACAAACTTTTCACTAATCTCTATTTTAATATTTTTAGACTAATCCTCCAAAAAATAAAGTAAGATATTAGAGTATGGAAAGTTTCTATCATGCTATAAGCCGATGTAGCTCAGGGGTAGAGCGCTTCCTTGGTAAGGAAGAGGTCGTGGGTTCAATTCCCATCGTTGGCTCTACGAATGGCTCTACCAAATGTATCAAATAGGTTATGTTTTATTAAGAATTACCTTTTCATACTATTCTCATACTATTTTAAATTCTTTGTTAAGATGGCTAAGGAAACCTTCAACCGAGCGAAACCTCACGTAAATATCGGAACTATTGGTCACGTTGACCACGGTAAAACTACTTTAACTGCTGCAATTACGAAAGTATTGGCAGATGCAGGTTATTCTGCAGCTCGTAGCTTTGACTCTATTGACAACGCTCCTGAGGAGAAAGAGCGTGGTATTACTATCAACACTTCTCACGTAGAGTATGAGACTTTAAATCGTCATTATGCTCACGTTGATTGTCCAGGTCACGCCGATTATGTGAAAAACATGGTTACGGGTGCTGCTCAAATGGACGGTGCTATTCTTGTAGTAGCTGCTACTGATGGTCCTATGCCTCAAACTCGTGAACACATTCTTTTGGCTCGCCAAGTAGGTGTTCCTTCTATCGTTGTATTCATGAATAAAGTGGATATGGTAGATGATGAAGAATTATTAGAACTTGTAGAAATGGAAATTCGTGATCTTTTGAGTTTCTATGATTTTGACGGTGATAATATTCCAGTTGTTCAAGGTTCTGCACTTGGTGCATTGAACGGAGAAGGCAAATGGGTAGATACTGTTTTAGCATTAATGGCTGCTGTTGATGAGAGCATTCCAATGCCTCCTCGTATTACAGACAAACCATTCTTGATGCCAGTAGAGGACGTGTTCTCAATTACTGGTCGTGGTACTGTTGCTACAGGTCGTGTAGAGCGTGGTGCTATCAAAGTAGGTGAGCCAATCGAAATCTTAGGATTAGGTGAAGCTCCAATCAAATCTACTGTTACAGGTGTAGAGATGTTCCGTAAATTATTAGATGCTGCTGAAGCTGGTGATAACGCTGGTATTCTTTTACGTGGTGTTGATAAAGAACAAATCAAACGTGGTATGGTAATCGCTAAACCAGGTTCTGTAACTACTCATACTAAATTTAAAGCAGAAGTTTACGTATTGAAGAAAGAAGAAGGTGGACGTCATACTCCATTCTTTAAAGGATATAATCCTCAATTCTACTTCCGTACAACTGACGTAACTGGTGCTATTGAACTTCCTGAAGGCGTAGAAATGGTAATGCCTGGTGATAATATCACTATTACTGTTGAGCTTTTGAAGCCAATTGCAATGGAAAAAGGTCTTCGTTTCGCTATTCGTGAAGGTGGACGTACAGTAGGTGCTGGTCAAGTAACTGAAATTCTTTAATCTAAAATTTTATTCTTTTGAATAAAAAATACGATTAATTGAGCTATAAATATTAAAATGACATTATTTTCTTTTGAAAGTGATGTCATTTTTTTATGTTTAAATATTATTTCTACTTCAATATGAGTGTCATTGGCAAAAATCAAAATAGGCATTTATTAGCTACAGAGTAGCTTTACCTTGGTAGAACAAAAGTAAAATTAATTTGAAAAGCTACAGCGTAGCGTAACTTTATTTTTAATTGCCAATTGCAAGGTTTCGCTGCTCTGTAGCTCTATTAAAGTACGTTTTTGATGTTCTACCAAGGTTACGTTGCGGCTACAACTAAAAGTCAATATCTGAAAATAACATTCATATTTCTACTTGATTACTATTCTAAAATATTTTTAATTTCGTTTTTTTTGATATATTCAAGCTATGAAACGATTATTCTATCTTATTTCGGCTCTACTTTTTTGTCTTGGAATTATGTTTTACAAACAAACTCCTACTTACAATCCTTTTGATGAGGTTTTTGATGTTGATATAAATCAACTTGTAGAATGTGATACAATTTTTGCAGAATGTGGGTATATTCAATTTTCAACTAAAAACAGATAAAAATTTGAAATGTTTATTATCATCTTTGGGAAGATTGATAATATTGTTTCAAAATGTTTTACTTATGTGGAAGATACTATTTCTATTCCAGAAAAGTATGATCATGAGAATTATTTGATTCTGTAATGAAATTACCCACCAATATAAAGAATTTTAATAATCATTAAATGAATTTGATTATTTCTATTTGGACAAAAGTAAAGATGGTTATTATACAAAAATAAAAATTATTCATAAAACATCATCTTGATACAATTACAACTTCATTAGATTGGCAAGAGTTAGAAAACGATTCTACAAAAATCGTTCGTACCATAAGCTATTATAAAATCAAACCAAGAATATATTCGTAATGCCAATGGAGGTTTCATAGAGTAAAATAAGTAATTATTTAATCTAAAAACTAAATTTCATTCTTTCGGTTTAGGATATTTAAAATCCAACTCATAAAATTAATTCTACCAAAAATGAAATTCTTTTATTCCCTTTCACTATTTCTATTCATTTCTTCTTTATCTTTGCTCAAAAAACTCAATTACCTATCTCTGAATATGACCCTAAAATTTATGAAATTATAAAAAATACTTCTACTCAAAATGTAGAAAACGATGTCAAAAAATTAGCAGACTTCGGAACTCGTCATACGCTTTCTGATACTGTTTCAGAAACTCGTGGAATTGGTGCAGCCAGAAGATGGATAAAAGCAGAGTTTGATAAAATTTCGGCAGCTTGTAATGGTTGTTTGGAAGTATCATATCAAAGAAATTTACTCAAAAAAGGAGCAAACGAACGCATTGTAAATGATGTTTGGATTGTCAATGTAATTGCAGTTTTGAGAGGAACAGAGAATCCAACTAGTTATGCTATAATGGCTGGTGATATTGATTCTCGTGCTTCTGATGTTACTAATTTTACAATTGATGCTCCAGGTGCAAATGATAATGCTACAGGAATTGCTGGAATTTTGGAAGCTGCACGAGTTTTGTCAAAATATCATTTAAAGATGGAAGTAAGTTTAAAAATAGTGTTGTATTTGCAGCACTTTCTGGAGAAGAACAAGGACTTTTCGGAGGACAGTTTATGGCAAAACAAGCCAAAAAAGACGGTTGGGATATTATTGGAGTAATTAATAATGATATGATTGGAAATATTGAAGGTGTTGATGGAGTAATTGATAATCGCAGTTTTCGTATTTTTTCAGAACCAACACCTGTTACAGAAACTGAACAGGAGAGAAATAGAAGACGTTATTATGGAGGAGAAATAGATGGTGTTTCTCGTCAACTTGCTCGCTACATCCATTCTACTACTCAAAAATACATGCCTGAAATGAACCCTACTATGATTTATCGCTTAGATAGATTTGGCAGAGGTGGACATCACAAACCTTTTAATGATGAAGGTTTTGCAGGAGTTCGTATCATGGAAAGCCACGAAAATTATAACCGTCAGCATCAAGATATTAGAGTAGAAAACGGAATAAAATATGGCGATGTAGTAGAGGGAGTAAATTTTGACTATTTGGCAAAACTTACTTCTGTCAATGCAATTGTACTTGCCAATTTGGGTTGGTCACCTTTAGCACCTCAAAATGTAAAAATTGGTGGAGCAGTTCAGCCTTCAACTACACTTTCTTGGGACAAGCCAAAACAAGACAATTCTACAATAATTGGTTACAAAGTTTATTGGAGAGAAACCACAGCTCCACAATGGAAAAATGCTCGTTTTGTGCCAAAAGAATTGTATCAAGATAATGGAAATACAAAAGAACAGATTACCTTTGTACTAGAAAATATCGTCATCGATAATTATCTTTTCGGAGTAGCTACGGTTGATGAAAATGGATATGAAAGTATAGTAAGTTTTCCAAAAGAAGTAATTCGATAAAAATTACGGATTACGGATTACGGATTACGGACTAAAAGCTATGAACTACAAATACCAATCAAAACATATTTAACTGAAATTAACTGGTTACTGATTACTGGTAACTGCTAACTGACAAAGAATGGAAATAGAAGATTACAACGACGCAGAATTAGACACCAAATATTTAGGCAAATTGACGACAAACTTCGTTAAGATTGCAGATAATCTGAAAGAAGCAGGTTATCAAATAAAAAAAAGAGGTTTTTCTTCCTATCCTATTTTTCCTATTTGTAAATCAAAACAACCTATCGGACAGGTTTTGTTTGCAAAAAATGATATGCCAGAATTAGAATGGGATTATTACGCTTCTTTTTTGGAAGAGTTTGAGCAGAGAAATATTTTGGATAAAGAAGGAAGCAAGCGTTTTAAGGCAGCTTACAAAAACCCAGATGAGTTTTGCTGTCTTTTTGTGATTGATGAAACTTTTACACGATTTGTTTTTGTGCCTTATCCAGAGGAGGAATAGAATTGAAAATGTAATAATTAATTCAAGTTGCGTATCACAGACTTCCTAGTTTGTGTAAATAGTAAAACAAGCCTTTTCAAAACAAAAATGCCTATCCATTCAGACTAGGAAGTCTGAAATACGTATAATCCAGAACTTAAGTTAATTATATAAATGGGAACTTGAAATTTCAGGTTTCCATTTTTTTTGAAACCTATTATTGCATAGCTAATCAAAACAAAATTGACAAATAGAAGTTGAAATGAAAGCAAAACTTATTTTATTGCTCCTTCATTTTTTTTATAGTCTAATCATTATTTTATCAAATGCGAAACATTTTTTACCTTTTCGTACCTCGTTTTTCTGTACATTTTTTTATTCATTCTTTATTTTCTTGGTTATTGCTTTTTTAATTAGTGGTTGTACTGGTCTTAGTAGAATCACAAAAGAAAATCCTTTATATACTGGAAGTGAAATAAAATGGGACAAAAAAGAGGGAGACATTTCAGAAGAAAAACGTGTAAAAGCCGAATCAGAAGAAGTATTAGCACCAAAACCAAATACAAAATTTTTGTGGATGCGTCCACAACTTGCTTTTTACAATACATTTTATACCGAAAAAGAAAAAGGTTTAAAACATTGGTTGATGACCAAAATTGGAAAACCTCCAGTCTTGGTAAATGATATCAATGAAGAACGTATTAGGCTTTTGGTTTTGAATAGACTTTTAGCAAACGGACATTTTCAAGCCGAAACAGAAGCTGAAATTAAACAAAAAAGAAAAACAGCAGAAATAATTTATACAGCAACTATTTATCAACCTTATACATTAGATACAATCAATTTTCCTGAAGAGCCAGACCCATTAGGCAATGTTCTTAATAATGCAACTGAAGAAACTCTACTAAAAAAAGGAGACCCTTACAATTTTGAAGTCTTAGAGCAAGAAAGAGAGAGATTAAACCAGTATGCAAAGGAAAGAGGTTATTTTTATTTCAATGATAAGTTTATTATTTATAAGCTAGATTCAACCGTCGGAAACCGTCAGATAAATGTTTATATGCAGGTAAAAGACAAAATGCCTGATATTGCTAGAAAGCCTTATCGAATTAGAGACGTATTTTTGTATCCTAATTATGCTATGGGAATGGATACTATCAAAAGTCCTGAAAGTCTAAAGAAAATAGGAAAACTAGAAGGAGATTCTAGTTATTATTGTTTGATGGAAAATTGTGTTTTTCGTCCAGAAATTCTTGCTCGTTCGATTTATTTAGAACCCGATACACTTTATTCCGCACAAAGACACGAACAGACTTTGAAACGCTTAATGGGTCTGGGAGCTCTCAAATTTGCAGATATTCGTTACAAACTTACTGATTCTCTGGGAGATGAAGGTTATTTAGATGCTTATGTTCAGATGGTTCCTTCTAAAAGAAAATCATTTAGAGCAGAGTTAGACGTAGTTTCGAAATCTAATAATTTTACAGGACCAGGATTAAATTTAAGTTACAGAAACAAAAATACGTTTAGAGGAGCAGAACTTATGGTAGTTCGTTTAGACGGACGTTTTGAAACTCAACTTAGTGGACGAAATAGAAACCAAAACATAGAACAACCCAATCAGCAAAATGGAGTTTATTCGTATGAAATTGGAGCAGGCTTGGAAATATATGTTCCTCGTTTTATTAGTCCTTTCAAATTTCCTAGTTTTAGTCAAAAATATGTCCCAAAGACGGTTTATCAAGGAGAAGTTCAATTATTAAGCAGAGTAAATTACTTTAGATTACTTTCTGGAACGGCACAATTTGGTTATGAATGGCAAGAGACGGCAGCTAAAAGACATCGTTTTAATCCTATTTCTATAAATTATGTCCGTCTGATGGACACTACAAGTCTATTTAATCAAGCCATTGGAGATAATCCCTTATTGAGAAGAAGTTTTCAAAATCAATTTATTTTTGGGGGTAATTATTCTTTTACCTATCAGAGTGCTGCTAAAGCAGATGAGAATACACGAAAAGATAAAAATCACTTTTTCTTCAATGGAAATGTTGATGTAGGAGGTAATCTTATCCATACTGTTCAAAGCCTTTTTACTTCAAGAGAATCTAGCGGTGCAGAACCTTACACTATTCTTAGTGAGCCTTATGCTCAATATTCTCGTGTAGATTTGGATTTTAGATATTATTTGAATTTTAATGAAGAAACCCATCACAAGATAGCTACTCGTTTTATTGCTGGTGTAGGTTTCGCTTACGGGAATGCTGATGTTTTGCCTTATACAAAGCAATTTTTTGCAGGTGGAGCGAATAGTATTCGTGCCTTTCAAGCTCGTTCGATTGGACCTGGTTCGTATATTTCGAAGGATAGCACAAGTGGACTTTTCTATGACCAGACAGGAGATATGCGTCTGGAAGCAAATATTGAATATCGTTTTCCTATTTATAGCGTTTTCAAAGGTGCTGTTTTTGCCGATGCTGGTAATGTTTGGCTTGTTAGAGAAGACCCAGACCGTGAAGGTGGTGTATTCAGAACAAATGATTTAATTGATGATATTGCTGTTGGTGTAGGTGCAGGACTTCGTGTAGATGTAAAGTTTTTTGTAATTCGTCTGGATGCTGCTTTTCCTCTTAGCAAACCTTGGTTACCAGAAAATGAACGTTGGGTAAGAAGACAAATAAATGTAAGAGACAGGGATTGGCGAAGAGATAATTTGGTACTTAATATTGCTATTGGATATCCTTTTTAGAAAGAAATTTTGTTAATTAAATTAATTTCAATTATACCAAACCACAAAAAAGACCTTCCACAAAGTAGAAGGTCTTTTGATATATCAAACAAATAGATGAAGTAAATCCATTTTTAATCAAAACTCAAAATTAGTTACAGACAGGTTATTCTCCGTCTTCTAATTCTTCGTCTTCAAAGACAAAGTCTTCATCGCTTTCTTCCTCTTCACTTTCGTCTTCAGAAGTTGCAGCAATAGCTTTTTCTGCTTTTTTGTCTTTGCCTTTGGCTCCTTTATTTCTACCTTCTTTTTCTGCTAAGACTGATGCCTTATCCAAATCACGTAGTTGTTTTTCAAGGTCTGCCATTAATACCTCATCGTCTTCGATAAGAGCTTTTACAGAATCACGACCTTGTCCGAGTTTGTTGTCTCCGTAAGAGTACCAAGAACCCGATTTTTTTACGATATCCAAATCAACAGCCAAATCCAAGATTTCGCCAGCTTTAGAAATTCCTCTTCCATACATAATATCAAACTCAACTTGTTTGAAAGGAGGAGCTAATTTGTTTTTCTTGACACTTACACGAGTACGGTTACCCGTAATTTTGTCTCCGTCTTTGATTGCACCAATACGGCGAATATCCAAACGAACAGAAGAATAAAACTTAAGTGCATTACCACCCGTCGTAGTTTCTGGACTACCGAACATTACACCAATCTTATCACGAAGTTGGTTGATAAAGATACACGTACATTGCGTTTTGCTAATTACACCCGTCAGTTTACGAAGTGCTTGCGACATAAGACGTGCTTGAAGACCCATTTTAGAATCTCCCATATCACCTTCTAATTCTGCCTTTGGCACAAGAGCAGCCACAGAGTCAATTACTACAATATCAATCGCAGTTGAGCGAATCAATTGTTCGGCAATTTCTAAGGCTTGCTCACCATTATCAGGCTGTGAGATAAGAAGGTTATCCAAATCTACACCTAATGCTTGAGCATAGGCACGGTCAAAAGCGTGTTCTGCATCAATAAAGGCAGCTAATCCACCTTGTTTTTGTGCTTCTGCAATAGCGTGCAGAGTGAGCGTAGTTTTACCAGAAGACTCTGGTCCATAAATCTCTACTACTCTACCACGAGGTAATCCACCAATTCCTAAAGCAATATCAAGTCCTAATGAACCTGTTGAGATGCTCGGAATATCTACTACATTATCGTCAGTCAATTTCATGACTGTTCCTTTTCCGTAAGTTTTGTCTAATTTTGCTAGAGTTACTTTTAGTGCTTCTAGCTTCTTTTTTTGTTCGTCGGCTGCTTTCGCCATAATTGAAATATATATAAGAGTGATAAATTATTTACTGATTTTTGTGTCCTTTAAGGATAATACAAAATTAATAGTGCAGAACGTAAGCGATTTACGTTGTAAAAATTAATTTCTTAAAAAACATTAAATTTCATTTTCTAAGACTTTTTTTAATCCGAAGCTAAAGCATCGGCTACATTAAAGAACAATACAAAATTAAGAGAGCAGAACGTAAGCGATTTACATTCTAGAAATTATTTCTAAAAATAGTTTTAAAATTTAATTTTTAGAAGTATAATTTTTTCTTATTATCCGAAGCTAAAGCATCGGCTAGATTAAGAATACTACAAAGATAATGGTGCAGAACGTAAACGATTTACGTTGTGAAAAATAATTTGATTATCTGGTATTTTGAAGTAATTCGTAAAATATCAAATCTTTAAAGTTATTATTTTTTGTACTTTTACAGACTTATTAGAGTAAAACAAAATTCAAAAAATTATATAGTTACTATGGAAAATTACACAATCAATTATCACAAAACCTTCTTGACTGATATATCAAAAGGTCTTCAAGCTGCTCTTGATGCCTACAAAAACCAATATATCAAACAAGCAATTTATGCCTTCGGAAGTCCGACCAGCAAAGACGACAAACTCAGTATAGAATTTGCGACAGCTCCACAAGGTCATTGCTTTACCGATTATGTACTTTTAGAACAGCAACTCAACAAACAAAAAATCTATCAACGTTATCTTGAAGAGCAATCAGAAGCGAAAGAAATACCTTTATTGAGTAAGTTTATTCCTTCTCTTGAAAAATCATATACTTCCCTTTTTAGAATTATAGATGTTGATGTAGAAGAGGGAATTATCTATTTTGATGATGTTTTGGGAGTAAAGGAAAATCAAGAAATTGCAATTATAGATAAAATACTTGCTGATACAATAGACAGAAATCCTATTAATATGAATTTTTTGATGTTCTTTCGTTTCATTCCTTTTTTAGGAGATTTTATTGATATGAATGATGAGGAAGATGTAGTAAAGGGAATGACAAATGGGTATATTTATATATTCAATCCACAAGAAGAACATAAAATTATAAAAGAATACGAAAAAATGGCTGCCAAAGTACGAGTTTCGAAATCTTCTTCTAAAAGACAAATTGCTTTTACAGAACTAGATAAAAAGTACGGACAAAAATTGTTGTTGTCTTAATTAAATAATTCTAAAACTTAAAACGAACAGAAGCCAAAATTTGTCGTGGTCGCAAATCAAAAACAGTTTGTGTATAAAAAAAACTAGAATTAGAAATATTCACAAACTGTTTTGTATTCAGAATATTAGTCAGAGAAAGTTCTAAATCAATAGATTTTTTGACAAACGTATATCTATAAAGCATATCCAAAAACTGGCTATTTTGAGTAATTGCATTGTTTGCTTCTATTTTATTCTGATAAAAATCTGCTTTTAGAGAAATATAATTTGCACTATTTGGATAAATGCTAAGTGAGATTTGATGTTCTTGTTGTTGGATTGTGTTTAGTCTTTCATCAGAAATAGTGGCATTCAGAAATGAAAAACGGTTTGAATACGTCAGACCAAAATACTTGCTAAAATCAGTATTTATTTTTCCTCCAAACTGTATATTCTGATTCTGGACTTGCTGTAAATTTTCATTAATAGAAACTAGGTTTTGGGAAAGATTGAAAGATGAATTTAGTGAAAAGGTAGTCTTTATTTTATAGAAAAATTTGCTTGCTGTTGAGTTTATTACATGCGAAGTAAAGTAATTAGTCCTCAAAATTCCTCTCAGAATAGCCGTTCCGTTCTCATCAAATTCGTTTTGCCAGATCAGGTTGGTCTTTCCATAACTATAAAAATAAAGTCCATTAAAAAAAATAGAATTGATAGGATTTCGGTAACTAATTCCTGCATTGAGCGTAGAATTGAGTGTTTGCTGAAGTGGAACATCATTTCTTGTAATGCTTCTATAATTCTGCAAAATATATGCTTCATAAAGCCGATTTATTTTACCAAAATCATTATTCAATCTTGCTCCTGCTGACATTTTCCAGTAATTACTCAACTCTTTTGCAACTCTCAAACTCGGTTCAATGGTTAGGCGTTCTAGCTTTTCAGTTTGGTTTTGTAGTTTTTTATCTATATCAAAATAATGTAGAGAAATAGGAACATCAAAATTAATTTTCCAGTTTTTCTTTTGATACTGCGTTCCTATTTCTGCAAAGGCTGTATAATGAGCAAAGGAAAGCTCATTTTGAAACTCATTTGATAATCTTAGATTTTTTGAATCTGTTTCGAAAGCAGTATTGTTTTCTAGGTCAATAGAACTTTCTAATTTTTGGTAACTGGTCTGTATTCCCAGTTTTGGAGAAAGCGAAACACCTTTTATTTTTTTGGTAAAACTGACCGAATTTTGAGTAAAAAATGTTTTTTGATTTAGATTTTGGATAATCTTGTTATAGTTTTCCACACTATCATTTGCAGCAAAATTTGTTAGATTAATTATCAGTTCTGGGAAAACAACAGGATTTACACCCAAAGAAGGAACATGATTTTGATAATTAATAGTAGAATTAAAATTTAGCACACTTTTTTTAATTGATTTGTTTGGAATAATCCAGTTTAGCGTATTGCTAATTTCTGAAAAAGGATTCAAAACGTCTTGAGAAATGGTTTGAATATCACTCTGTTCTTCTCTTCTAATTATTCCATTCTGACTGTTCCATTGTCTTTTTATTTCCAACTCATTTTTAAAATAGTTTTGTTTTGAGTTTTTGGTGAGAATAAATTTTGCTTCTAGCTCACTATTTACAAATCTATTTTGAGTATTTTCTAGTAGATTTATTTCAGAATTAGGCAGGAAAATGGTTGTTTGTGTATTTCCAAACTGCTTTTGAGTATCATTGAAATAAGAAAGATTTGTTTTTAGCTGATAGTCATTTTTTAGTTTAGTCAGAAAATTAAAACTAAATAAATGAATTTGATTATTGAGCCAACGATTTTGAGTAAAATTAGGCGTATTCAACCTTTGAACAGAAAGCCAATCTATTTTTTTAGGAACTTGAGAGTTGGCAATAAAATCTTCTAGCGTAAACGAACGAAGCTGAGAAGAAACGTCATTTCCAGTATTATTGGTCTGATAAGAAGCAATCAATTGATTTTTCTTTCCAAAAAACATCGGAGTTACGTTTGCATCCCACAGAAAAGGAATAAAATTTTGATTATCTTGAATTAGACCACTTCCTAGTTTTGCTGTTCCTGTTGTGGTAATTCCATTTTTGAGCTTTATGTTTAGCGAAGTATTATTCGAAAAAGTAAGTGAATCTAATGCTTTTATAGGTTGATGATTTTCTAGTATTTCTACTTTTTCTACAGCATCAGCAGGAATATTTTTGTTTGCTAAATCGTATTTTGCCTCCAATAAATCTAATCCTTCAATATAATATTTTTCAATGGGTTTGCCTTGATACAAAATTTTTCCATCTGGCTGTACTTCTATACCAGGCATTTTGGAGAGTACATCGGCAATTACTCTATCTTTTTGAGACTTAAAACTCTCTACATCAAAACTAAGTGTATCACCTTTTCTAGAAATCGGATTTGTCTTTTTAAAAACAATTTCTTCTAATACTTGTACTTCACTTTCCAATCTAAAATCAATTGTCTGATTTTTATTTGCTATCTTCTGTTCTACTTTTTTGTGTGAAATATGGGTAATTCGGAGCAGTAAAGAATCTGCAGGCAAATTAAACTTTAAGATTGTATTTTCCATCACTCTTCGAAATATAAAATGGCTTTACCAGTTCGCTATCTGTATTGAGAATAATTATGCTTGCATTTGAGATAGGATTATCAAACTCATCGGTCAATATTCCTGTAATTTGAGTTGTCTGTGCAGTAGCGTAAAAACACAGATTGAGAAATAGAATTGTAAATAAATTACGCATTTTGTGGCTAATTTTAAACCCTAAAAATTCTTAGCGATTTTTAGGGTTTTATAGTTTTTGGAAAGAATCAAAGAAAATAGTTTACTCTAATTCAATTGGATTATTTTCACGTTTTAGACGAGCTTCT
Organism: uncultured Cytophagales bacterium; assembly: GCA_963761725.1. Taxonomy (GTDB): domain Bacteria; phylum Bacteroidota; class Bacteroidia; order Cytophagales; family Bernardetiaceae; genus Bernardetia. The sequence goes on from CAVXHP010000006.1 coordinate 429,521, forward strand.
GTATTTTTTTTCATTCGTCATCGTTTTTGCCCTCCAGAAGATATTCATATCAGCAAATTTCAATTGTGGATTTTCAGTTCAAATTTCTTTTTCATTTCCCAAAATTCTTTTTTAGAAATTATTTTTTCAAGTTGGTCTACAGCATCATAAACGGTAGACTTTCCAACAGTCTGTATTTCTAACAAACTAAATTGATAATGACTTTTCAGAGTCTGTAATTTGCATTATTGTACCCAATAATCCAATAAATTTATAAGGAAAAGCAGTCAATGGAATTTTAGTCGTGTACCAAGCTGTATAATTTCTACCTGCAAAATTAGTGGTTGCTTTTTGACATAAATAATTTCCTATAGTAAGAGTGTCATCTGAAAGTTTCCAGTCTAAATTTATTTCTTCCTGATAAGCAAATTCTTGTAAAGCAACTCTTTCATAATGATTAGTGACATTCTTTTCATTAAAAATAATATATGTATTTTTTGGGTTCTTAGGACGATCGGTTGGGTTTCCCATCATGTTCATCAACTGCTGGTTACTAGAAGTAAATACAACAGAATCTCTAACAAATAGATCTTGGCTTAAAAAGTAACTTGCATTGTCAAACATATCCAGATAAAATAACTCATTACTGACTGAATTAACGTCCGTAGAATCTAATCTATCTGATATTTTAAATCGTAGATTAGCGATGCCCCGTTTGTGCTTTTGATAAAAACGGAAAAATCAATAAAACCGTGAAGAGAAAGTATTTCATTTTGATTTGGTATTAGTAAAAATGAAGAGCAGTTATATGATTAATTAAATTGTTAGTCTAAATTAAAAATTAATTATACAAATTTATTACATTATTTTTTTTAAAATTTTTAAAAGTTTTTTTTGAACAACCTTGTTTTTGTACCAAAAACAGAAAATATACTTAAAAAATTTTCATTAAATAATTATGTTTACTAAAATGATTTTCTATACAATTAAACAGAACTCTTTTATATAGGTCAGTTCATAGAGCAGACCGTTTATAAGCATTAGTAGATGGTCTGCCCTTCGGGACTGACCTATCTATTCAAAAAATGTCTAGTAATTATGATTTTCATAAAAGCCAACATTGATATTTTCTTAGCAAACTCAAAGACAAAAAAACCATAATAAATTTTGTGTTTCATTATGGTTTTATTTTTCGGAAAAATGTTTTTTTTAATTAACAATTACAGGTACATAACCAGCCTTTCTGCCAAGAACGACAGGTTCCAGAACCCTCACACTTTTTATCTTAGTAAGGACAATCAGTATTGTAGAAACTCCAAGCTCTAACACTCTGTGTTATTTGTTTATTTCTCTATCTTATCTTACGTAATTTTCAAAACCTCAAAAATAACCATCAGTTCGCTTTCTGTAACATTTTTCCCTAAATAGTCATAACGAAAAGTAGTAATTCCTCTTTCACTATATTCAACAGTTTCCATAAAAGATAGTAAATCTTTAGAAGGAATTTTAGAAAAGATATCTTTATAGTGAAAATTAAGAACAATATCTAGTTCTTCTCTATTTGTAATCTTAGTAGGAAGTTTTTCAGAATTTACTACTTCTTTTTCTAGAAAAGATAAAACTGCTGTTTCCTTTGTCATTTCTTCTTTACTATTTACGCAAGAGAACAATCCTATCATCACAAAGAGCATCAAAAAATAAAATGAATACTTCATAAAAAATGTATTAAATGTGAATAAATATAAACGTTTAAATAATCTCTACTTATTCATATATTTTCTTGCAAGAAATACCTTTTCTGACCTATTCGCAACCACATCAAAAAGATATAAAATACACAAAGTAAGAGAAATAATAAAACATATCAAATAAATGATACAATTCTCAAATAAGACTTTAAAATTGTATTTATCTTTTATCAAATTCAATTTCTTAGCTATTTTTGAGAATAATTATTTGTTAATGACAATCTAAATTAAAAATTAAAAATTAATTATGCAAATTTATTACATTAATTTTTTTAAACTTTTAGAAGATTTTATTGAACAATTACTTTGTTGAGTTAGAAACAAAGAAAAATAACTGAAAATAGTTTCATCAAATAGTGCTATTTAATTTCATGTATTAAAATTTCTAATCCAATTAGCAATAAAAACACAAAAATGGTATTTTTGTAGTTAAATGTATAACAGACTTCCCAGTCTGTTACAAAAATAGATTGTATTTGCACAGATTAAAAAATCTGTACTACTTGAAAAATATATGAGTCAGCCCAAATCAAAAGATGAATTAAGAGAGCGTTTGAAGGATATTATCAGAAATATTCCACGCCAACCTGGTATTTATAAGTATAAAGATGAGAGTAATGAAATTATTTATGTAGGAAAAGCAAAGGAATTACGCAAACGTGTTTCTAGTTATTTTACCAAATCGCATCAATACGACCGAAAAACTCGGCAGCTTGTTCGTGAAATAAGAAATGTAGAAATTACTATTGTCGATAGTGAAGCTGATGCACTGCTTTTGGAAAATAATTTGATAAAAGCACATCAGCCGAAATACAATATTTTATTAAAAGATGGAAAATCATATCCTTATATATGTATAACAGACGAGCCTTTTCCTAGAGTTTTTATTACCAGAAACCCTAATAGAAAGCAAGGAACGCATTACGGACCTTATACAAATGGAAAAACTTTGTACGCTATCAATGAACTTGTCAAGAAATTATATACAATCAGAACCTGTTATTATAATTTGAGTGAGCAAAATATTGAGGAAAAAAAATATAAAGTGTGTTTGGAATATCATATCAAAAACTGTAAAGGACCTTGTGAGGGTTTGCAAAGTGAAGCCGAATATTTGAAAGATATCGAACAGATTAGAAATATTTTAGTGGGTAAAACATCAAGAGCAAAAGAATATTTCAAAACCAAAATGAAAACGGCAGCCGAAACAATGGAATTTGAAGAAGCCCAAAAAGCAAAAGAAAAATGGGAAGCTCTTCATACCTATCAAAGCAAATCCCTTATCACAAATCCGAATATTTCAGATACAGAAGTGATTGCACTCTTAGATGATGAAGCAAATGTTTATGTAAATTATCTACGAATTGAAGATGGAAGTATTGTTTATACAGCCAATGAATCCTATAAAAAACGGCTTGACGAAACGCCAGAGGATATTTTGCCGATGGTTGCCGTAGAGTTTAGACAGCGTTTTGGAAGTGAAGCCGAGCGAATTGTGAGTAATATTTCGGCAGAAATTCCGTTGCCAAAAGTAGAAGTCATTAATCCAAAAATTGGAGATTTAAAAAAACTTTTAGATTTATCACTCAAAAATGTAGAGTATTTTAAGAAAGAAAGATTAAGAAAGAAATTAGATTTTGCAGAAAAGAAACAAGAAAGAGGACTTTTAGCTGTAGAATCACTTGCAAAAAGATTTAGGATTAAAAGAATTGCCTTTACACGTAGAATGTTTTGATAACTCCAATTTGCAGGGTACAAATCCAGTTTCTTCGATGGTTTGTTTTATTAATGGAAAACCATCAAAGAGAAATTACAGAAAATACCACGTCAAGACTGTAGAAGGAGCAAATGATTTTGCAACGATGTATGAAGTGGTTTATAGAAGATACAGAAGGCTTTTAGAAGAAAAACAACCGTTGCCAAACTTAGTAATTGTAGATGGTGGGAAAGGACAACTTAGTTTTGGAGCACAGGCGTTGAAAGATTTAGATTTGTATGGCAAAATTCCAATTATTGGAATTGCGAAGCGTTTGGAAGAAGTTTTTTATCCAGAAGACCAGCATCCTATTTATATCAATAAAAAATCTCCTTCCATCAAACTCATTCAACATTTGCGTAATGAAGCTCACCGTTTTGCCATTACTTTTCATAGAGATGTTAGAAGTAAAAATGCACTTCGCAATCCATTGGAAAATGTAAAAGGAGTGGGAAAAGCAACTATCGAAAAGCTACTTTTGGAATATAAATCTATTAAAAAAATTTCAAAAACACCAGATTCAGAATTGAAGGAATTGATTGGTACAAATCGTACTCGTTTGATTAGAGAATATATTAAAAATAATCCTGATTTGTTGAGTTAGAATTTTCATAAAAAAATGACATTATTCAAAAAAGAATAATGTCGTTTTTTCGTAATTTTTAGTTAGCTACGCTGATTATTTCGTAATTCGTAATCCGTAATTGAATTACTATTTTCCCAAATGCACATAAACGGGAAAATGGTCACTATAACCACCTAGGTATTTTGTTCCTACATACATTCTAAAAGGATTTCCTTCGTATTTTCCTGATGCTTCTTTCAAATATTCTGCATCATAAATAGCTCTATCAAGATAATTCAAGCCTTTGGCATTATTAGTTAAAAGTCCATTACTAATAATCATTTGGTCAAGCATATTCCAATCTCCTCTATAATTATAAGTTCCTTTTCCTTGTTTTTGTAAAGAATAAAAGACATTAAAAAGCTGTTTTCCTTGAAGGTCTTTCGAATCAACTGCCTGCAATCCATTTGCAAGACTTTCATTAAATGGTTCATCATTAAAATCTCCCATCAAAATAATTTTTGCATTTTTGTTTTCAGCTTCCAAATCATCTACAATCTGACGAGCAACAAGTGCCGAAACCATACGTTTGGGTGCAGATTTCTCTTCTCCTCCACCTCTTGACGACCAATGATTTACAATAAAATGAATTTGTTCTCCTTCTAATTTTCCAGAAACCAGCAAAACATCTCTCGTCTTATCATTATCAGCTAATTTTGCTTCGTAATTTTTGGAAAAAGTAACTTCAAAAACGGACTTCTTTATAAAGAAGTGCTACATCAATTCCACGCTCATCTGGCGAATCATATTGTACATAATCGTAACCCTTTTCTTTCAGAATTGACTCATTGATTAAATCTTGTAAAACCTTTTCATTTTCTATTTCACAAACTCCAATTATTTCTGCTCCATCTTCATCTCCTATCGAACTGATTACTTTAGCTATTTTTTGTAACTTCTCTGCATAGCGTTCGTTTGTCCACTCTTGCTTTCCGTTTGGCGTAAAATCATCATCAAAGGTATTTGGGTCATCATCTGTATCAAACAAATTTTCTACATTATAAAATGCAACTGTATGTATCGGAGTAGATAGCTCTTGCTTATCAATTACGCTTTTGGGTGGCGAGCAAGAAAAAAGAACCAAAAGACTGATTATAATTATAGAAAATAGAAATATATTTTTCATTGAATTTTATGATTTTGAAGTAACTTGAGTTTTTTATTTTTTTTTGATTTCTTTATTTTTGATGTCTTCTAAAAGTTAAGTTGCAGACCTATCAGCAAAACATCATCTACTTGGTCTTCGTTTTCTTTCCATTTATCAAATTGATTAGTAAAGAATTGATGCTGCTCTTCCATTGGTTTATGATGATTTTCAAAAAGTAATTGTTTGAATTTTGCTTTCATAAACTTCCTTCCTTCATCTCCTCCAAATTGGTCTTGATAACCATCAGAATAAATATAAATAGTAGTTGGTTTGCTTACATCAATAGTATGCTTTTGAAAATTAACTCGTTTGTTTTTATAAAATGCTCCTCCTACACTTGCATTAGTTCCCTTTATTTCGTGTAATTGATTATCCTGAATATAAATAAGAGGATTCTTTGCACCTACAAAATCAATCGTTTGTTTTTCTGAATCATAAACACACATAGACAAATCCATTCCATCTCTGTTATCTGTTTGTTCTTGTTGAAGAGACTGAATAACTCCTTTGTGCAATTTCTCAACTAATAAATTAGGTTCTTCTAAAGTAGCTTCATTTGAAAACTGGTTCAAAAGGTTATAACCAATCATAGACATAATTGCTCCAGGAACGCCATGTCCTGTACAATCTATGGCAGCAATAGCTATACGCATATTTCCATTACTACTCATTTTTCTATCAATCCAATAAAAATCTCCTGAAACTATGTCTTTTGGTCTGTATAATATGAAAGATTTGGGGAAAAGAGCGTTTACTATTTCAGTAGGAGGAAGAATGGCACTTTGAATACGTTTTGCATAATTTATACTCTGATGTAGTGTTTTGGTTTTAGATTCTAGTGCAAGGTAAGAATACTCTAAAGCCTTATTTTGTGCTCCAATTTGCTGTGTTCTTCTTTCTACTTCTTTTTCTAATCGTTGTTCTGATGTTTGTAACTCTTTGTTGATACGGTTCATTTCTTCCATTGCTTGTTGCATGATGGCTTCTTGTGCCTCCATTTGCTCTGTTTTTTCTTGAAGTTCTTCAAAAGAATTACGCATTGCTTCTTCCTGTTCTTCTATCTGATGGAGCTGAAATCTGTTTTCTTCTATTTTTGCTAATAATTTTTGTTCTTGTTGAGTAATTTGTTCGTTTACGCTTGTGAGTTCCTCAACAGTTTGTCTCATTTCTTCTTCTTGTGTCTGCAACTCATTATTTTTGAGAGCCATTTCTTTTTTATCTTCTTCTAATTTGTGCAAAGCCATTTGAAGAGATTTTTCAGTAGTAGCAAGTTCTTCATTTTGTTCTTGTGTTATGGCATTTAGCTCTTCGGTTTCTTTAAGTATTACCAACAACTCTTTTTCTGAATTCTCATTATTAATAGAAAGCGAACCTACAAGCATCGCAATAATAGGAAACATGAGAAACAATAAGGCTGCATGAATTATATTTTGCTGTAAAGGCTCAAGAATTCCCCAGTCTTCCAAACCGTATTTCAGTTCTATGCCGTAAAATACGAGTGCAGATAAAAGAGTAAAAGTGCCCAATAAAATAATTGTGTTTCTGTTGTCTTTTATAGAATATATAGAAAAAGGAATAATAGCTACTAAATAAAAAACATGAGAAATTCCAGAATTTTTGCCTAAGAAAGGAATAAAAGCAACTACTGTAAACCAAAATAGGAAATAAGTAGAAAGACGAGAGATAGCAAATTTCTTTTTTGAATTAAGATATAGATTGAAAATAAATCCAGCACCAATACCGACTACCAAAATAGACAACTGCCATTGTATAAAAATATATAAAGCAAAAAAAGCAGGTACAGCAAATAAAATCAAAAAATTAATTTGATTCAATATTTGCACACGTTTGCGTTCCCCTCTTTCCATAGAATTATCTATGCCAAGAGAAGAAATTTTTTGCCATGTTTTTTTAGTAAAACTCATTTATCTCGTTTACTTATAAATAAAAATGGAAAATAGAAGTTTTCATTTAAAAAGTAGCAGTATATATAGTTGTTTTCTGATTTCTGATTTTTAATTGGAACTATTCAGAAATTTACCATAATTTATTGAATCTAAAAAACCAAAACAGAATTAAAGCAGAACTAAAAAAAACTCTTTCTCATAGAGAAAGAGTTTTCGAACCTAACACACAAACACAAACAATAGAGAAATTACTCAAAAGAGAATAAAAACTCTATATGTTACACTATTTGATAGCAGGAATTTCCTGCTCTTGGGTTGCGCTTCCCAAGTTTCTTGAATGGCTTTGAGTAGAATGAGTAGAGTTAGAAGAAACTTCATTTCTTCCCGTAAATTTGCTCATTGAATTATATACATTAAAAATATTTCCTGCAAGGAAATCATAAACTCTAGCTGGCATTACTCCTCTTAATAATGGCAATACCTTTACCATAAATGGTTCTTGTACTAATATTTCGTTTGATTTAACAGCCTTTATAATTTCTTCAGCAATTTCTTCAGGAACTAAAAGTGGTGTAATAAGTGGTGCAGATGCTCCATTAAACATTCCTGTATCAATGTACCCAGGCATTACTGTTGTTACATGCAAATCTGTTTTCTGACGATCGTTTATCTGTTCCATTTCCAAGCGAAGCGATTCAGACCAACCCAAAACTGCCCATTTACTACCTGCATAAACAGACATACGAGGATTTGGCGTAAATGCTGAAGCCGAAGAAATGTTAATAATATGACCTGCTCCTTTTTTTATCATTCCAGCTACAAATGCTCTAGCGATGTGCATCACACCCAAAACATTTATACGAACTGTTTTTTCAATTTCTTCATACGTATGGTCTTCAAAATGCTTTCCTACTACAATTCCTGCATTATTGAATAAAATATCTATTGTTCCTACTTCTGTTGCTACCTTTGCAGCAGCATCTTGAATGCTCTCCAAATCTGAAACATCCACTTTATACGTATGAACTCTATAACCTTTGTTTCCAAATTCTAAAGCTGTTTGATCAAGCCCTTGTTGATTAATATCCCAAATTACAAGCTCAGAAGCACCTTCTTCCATACACTTACGACCCATAATTTTGCCGATTCCACTAGCTCCTCCTGTAATAAGTACGATTTTGTTGGTTATTCTTGACATAGTATTTTAATGGTTAATTATCAATGATTGACTATAAACGAATTACAATTGACTTTAATGAACTTTACTTTCTTTGATTTTTACAAATTGCTTGTTAAAATTTTTCTAGCCATAAAATATTTTAAAAAAATACTCGGCTTGCATACTATCTATAAACGTCTATATTCGAAATAAGTTGTGAAAAACTAAAAAATATTTTTCTTTTAATTTTACTAGGAAAAGGCAAGCCATTTTCCCTACTTCTGAAATTCTCATTATCTCGTTCCAATATATTAGAAATTTTTATTCTCCAATCCCCAATCTCTCGTTCCTCGCTCCTAATCTCCATTCCCTATTTCAACATTCTTTCTACCATTTTCCAATGTGTGGTAATTAAGTCGTTTTTGGTTAGGGAGAAATAATGTTCGATTATATTTGCTTTGCGTTTTATTACCTGCAAAACTCCTGTAAACTGACTCCAAAGCACAAAAGCAGTTTCAAATGGATTTCCCTGCTGAGTAATACTTCCATCTTTTGCTCCTTCTCTAAGTGCTTTTACCAAAATTGTAATTACTGCATTTCCTTCTTCTAAGGCTTGCAAAGATTCAGATTCAGCAGAAGAAAGATTGAATGTATCGTTTTCATAATCCAAAATAGTAGTAAAATAATTTGGATATTTTTCTGAAAATTCTACATACGTTTTTCCTACAATGATAATTTTTTCATAACCTGTTTTTCCTTCTTTTGTAGCTTCACGCAACATTTTTCTAAGAATAACAAATCCTCTTAAAATAATAGCTCTATATAACTCTTCTTTACTCTTAAAATAAAGATACAATGTTCCTTTGCTAAGTTCGGCTGCTTTGGCTACTTGTGCCATTGTCGCAACTGAAAATCCATGCTTAAAAATTACATCTTCGGCTGCATCTACGATTGCGTTTTTTCTATGTACTCGTTCTCGTGCCTTGCGTTCTGCTATTCCCATCTAAGCGTTCTGAAATTTAGATTCTAACTAGATTGTGTGTTCGTTTAAAATGACCAGCAGTCATTATATGAATACAAATATACTAGAAAGGTTTTGATTTACAACTATTTTCTGTAAAAAAGTAGAAATAATTTTAAGTTTAACATTTGTAACTTACTTTTTATCAGATGATTATATAGTTATTGCATTTTAATTAGATAAAATTATATTTTTATTTTATTTGAATTTTTCTTTTAAAAATGACCGAGTGTCAGTGAAATTTATTTTATATAAAAAAGTGGCTCTTCCGACTTTCTAGCGATTTTCGTATTCTAAAAACTAACTTCTATTTTAATTTGGTCTGTACCGAAGGTCTGACCAAGTTAAAATACGCATTTGCAATTTGTAAAGGCTTATTTTGTTCAAGTCAGACCTTCGGTACAGACTTGAACAAAATACAAAATATATTTTTTCGCTAGAAAGTCGGAAGAACCAAAAAAGTTTTAGAATTTTGATTTCCAAAACTTTTTTTCAAATTTATTATTTCTTACTCTTGCTCATCTTGATTTTCCTCAATTATTCCATAATCTTCATTATTAAAATCCTTTGCTTCAGCATAATGATTAGGACGAACATAATTAGGATAAATCTGAAAATGACGAGCTGCAATAAGTTCAATTAATTTTTCTTTTAGTTCGTCTAAGTTTTCATTTTTGGCTGCTGAGACGAAAACAGTATTTTTTGTATCCGTTCCCAAATAAGACTCTTTGAGTTCTTCCAAAGTAGGAGGACAAACCAAATAGTTTTGACCTACCTGAACATCATTTGTATAAGCATCAATTTTATTAAAAACTAAAAGTGTAGGCTTTTCGGCTGCTCCTAATTCCTTAAGCGTTTCTTGTACTACTTTTATCTGCTCTTCGAAAGCTGGATGCGAAATATCTACCACGTGAATAAGAACATCGGCTTCCACAATTTCCTGCAATGTAGATTTAAAACTGGCAATAAGCGTAGTAGGTAATTTGCGAATAAAACCAACCGTATCAGAAAGCAAAAACGGAATTCCTTCCCAAAAAACCTTACGAACCGTAGAATCAACGGTAGCAAAAAGTTTGTTTTCAGCAAAGACATCCGAACCACTCAAAATAGTCATTAAGGTAGATTTTCCAACGTTGGTATAACCCACCAAAGAAACACGAACTACTTTATGACGCTGTTTGCGACGAGTTTCGTCCTGCATTTCAATTTTTTTCAAACGCTCTTTCAAAAGCGTAATTCTATCTCTAACAATACGACGATCCGTTTCAATCTCCTTTTCACCAGCTCCACGCTGACCCACACCACCACGCTGACGAGAAAGGTGAGTCCACATATTGGTAAGACGTGGCAAAAGATATTGATAACGAGCAAGTTCAACTTGTGTACTTGCTTGTGAAGTTTGGGCTCTGTGCTTGAAAATTTCTAAAATAAGTGTACTTCTATCAAAAACTTGTTTGTTTTCGAATTCTTTACCAATATTTCGAACGTGGCGAGGCGAAAGTTCGTCATCAAAAATAACAGTGTCAATTTCTTTCGAAATCATATATTCCTGAATTTCTTCAATCTTTCCTTTTCGTACAAAAGTAGTCGTATCTGGCGTATCTAATTGCTGCGTAAAACGCTTTACACACTTTATCCCCAGCGTTTCTGCCAAAAATTCTAGTTCATCTAAATATTCTTGTGATTTTTGTAAATTTTGTTTTTGATTGACAATTCCTACCAAAACGGCTGTTTCGGGTTTTGTATTTTGAGTATCTAGCATATATTTTTTTTAGGTATAGAAAGGCTAGTGTGGTGTTTTATAATCTTGTCAATTTATGAAACTGCATCCTTTTTAGTTTTGTTTAAAACAAGAGATTCTGACAAGTGTTTTACTACAATTCTAATTTTCTAAAATTCGTTCCTTAGTAGATTTATTTCTTAACTTTTGTTTCTCTCATAAACATCACATCTGCATTAGAAAATGTAATATGTCTAAAATAACCTCCTCCAACTTTGATTAGTTTATTAAGAGAATCTTCTGCGTTTTGAGTAGAATAATTTAGAATAGAAAGAATAATATCATTTTCTGCATTCTCTTTTACTAATTCTAGTAAAGAATTTTCTACTTCAAAATCGCCATCAGTAACCAAAATTACTTTGTTGTTTCCTTTTCTTTTATAGTTTTGGTTGGCAGTTTTGTAGGCTATTTTCACTCCTTTTTCTACATTCGTTTTACCTTCCGATTCCAATTCATCTATAACTTTTAAGATTTTGTCTTTCTCATTTCCAGAAGTTGGAGATAACATTACCTTTGCTTTTCCAGAATATACCACAATAGAAACTTCGTCTTCGGCTCTCATATTGGCTACAAATAGTTTCAAAGATTTCTTTAAAAGTGGCAAACGGTCGGCTCGCTGCATCGAACCTGAAACATCTATCAAAACAACCAAATTGTTAGGAGCATATCCATCCAAATTATAAAATTTTTCATCTACTGTTGAGTTATCCAAATAGAGTGTATCTTTTTGATAAATATAAATAGTATCTCTTAAAACAGTAGATTTTTCTTTTGATTTTTTATTCGAATCTGCATTGGATTTAGTTTTTTTCTCAGCAACTTCTATAGGTTTGCTGGTTTCTTGTGTCTTCTCAACTTTTGAGGTTATAGCTTCTTTTTCTATCACACCTCTACGAGATATAGCTATAAATGAAACGTCAGGAAGAAATCGGTAAGGTAGTTTCTCTAAAAATCCATTGTAATCGTTTATTGAATTTTCATATAGTCTGAAATTTGAACTAAATGTATAATTAGATCTTTTATATAGACTGTAATAACTATGTTCATCGTAAAATTTATCTGACAGCCCATATATTATTTCAGATGCCGTTTGTTCTATATAGTCATAATAATAATGTGATTGCTCTATCTCTTTTCTAGGTGGTTCTCTTTTTCTGTCTATGTTAAAACCTACATATCGTTCGTATTCTTTTTTAAGAGAATCTATCCTAGGAATCTCATCATTATCTAACAGATACCTATTATGTAATTCAAGAGCTAACTTTCTCTGTTGCAACAAAAGGTCTTGCATCTGTTTTACAGATTTATACCAATAACTCTCTTTAGAAACAACATTTTTGGCATAATAGGAATTTGTTATATCTTCTCTTAGCTTTGAGTGATGAGACAAAAGAGAGTCAGAAAGCACGAAATATCGTTCTTTCATACGCTCAAGAGAATCTGTAGTAGTACCAAACTTGTCAAAACGTTCTTTCATAGCACCTTGTGTCGTAGTACCAAACATTTCACTATAATATGCTCTTTTATGTATAGAGTATAGTTCTTCTGAAATAGAATATATATTTTCTACTTGAGGCAATAAACTTTCTTTACAGTTTTTAGGTAGCGCATCGCTATATAGCTTTACCTTCAAATAACTTTCTTTTGGCAAAATTTTTTCAGATACCATTTTAGAGATACTTTCTATCTTGTACTTCGAATCAGGATGGTTAAGATAACCGATTGTTTCTACATTAAATCTTTTATGCCCCTGTTTTACTTCTTCTAAAAAATACATATAGGTTGAAAATGCCTCAAATTCCTTTTCAGTCCAAGACTTAGATGAAGAAGAACAATCACAGATTTGATAAGGAATATCTTTGTAATAAGAGAACTCAGCAGAAAATTTGCTACTGCTTTTCGCTCTCTTGTAAGGTATAAAAGCTAAAGGAACAGAAGAATTATAATGACCATACTCCATTCCCATTTCTAGAAGTCGGGAGTAATCAGAAGTAAGGATATCCAAAGCAATACTCAATCTTGCTAAAGCAAAATTAGAATATTCATCGTTGTCTGTTGTTTCTATATCATCACTATTTATGATTTCTTTTTTCTCCTTTTGATGATGCTCCAAATTGCTAATCAATTTCTCCAGTATATACGAATCTGATTTGTAAGTAGAAAACTTATCCTCTCTTAGCTCCATAAGCAATTTCTCGTTGTGTAGATAACTTTTATTTACTGCTTCGATGAACGCAGAAGTATTTGTTCGTGTGAGAAGTGGCGAGTAACTGAAATAGAAAGGCTTCAATAGCAATTTCTCTTCTAAAATATGCTCTCTTACTAATTTATCAATGTCCTTAAATCTAGAAGTATTGACTAATTTCTGTTGTGCAATATTTTCTAGTTTAGTTTGATATTCATAAGCAAGCTCGTCGTGAATATCAAATAGTTTAAAAAGAGAATCTAAAATTGAATGATATTCATCAAAATTATCTTGTTCATGTTTTTTAGTTTTATAGTAAATCTCTAACCTCTTAACTCTTTCAGCTATCTTCTCAAAACCTAACTTTGTTTGTTCCTTTATTTTTTTCAAAGATGTAGAACTAGCTCCCAAAACACTATTTCGTATAGGAATTGAAGTGTATAATTTGTCAAACAATATTAAATCTAAGGAGGGATTGAAATAATCTATATGGTAGGTAGTATCATTTTGTAACACACTAAAAGGCTCGCTGTCTTTGAGTTCGTAACTTAGATTCCAGACTTGAGTGTTTGTTTCAGAAAGAAATTTTACGTGTGCATCCAACTCTTTTTTTATAGTAGCCTTTTGTGCTTTCGCCGTAAAAGAAATAAGAAAAATAGCTGCGAAAATTAAAAAAATATATTTAGTCATCTTTTGATTATTGTTTAAAAATTAGTTTTTCACACTAGCAAAGCAAAAACCACAAATTGCTTTTGGATAGAAATAGGTTGATTTTTGTGGCATTGTAAAACCAGATTTACAGACATCTTTTACTTCTGTCATCGTAACGGCATTCGTAATTATGGCTACATCGACTTCTTTTCGAATTACTTTGGTTACGCAGTCTGTAAAATTTCTTTCAAATTGAATCTTTGTACTTTTGCGTTGGTCTTTTCCTTTTATTCCAATTATTTTTTCGATAATAAAATAATGAAGTACAGTAAGGTCAAGATTTTTGACAGAATCTGGAAATTTCCATTCCATAGTTTCCCACTTTTCGGGTTTTAGACGGATTTTGTAAGCATTTTCTGAAAATATAACTCCAAATGTCCATTTTTTACCCCAAATCATTTGGTCTAAATCTGACGTATTTTCTACCTGTTTTAGTACAAAATCTTCTTCTAATCTCTTTATAAACTCTTCTTCACTTAACTTTAAATCTGTCAATAATCTATGTGTAGGCAAAATACGAAGGTCATTTGAGCTAGAATTAGTCAGATACATCAAATGGAAATTATATAATTCATCGCCTGTATGATTTGGATTTTCTGCCTTACATTTTTGGCGATGAACCATCGAACCCTCATATCTGTGATGTCCATCTGCCAAAATAATAGTCTTGTCTTCTAACTTTTGTACAAATTTTTCTACAATCTTCGGGTCGTCTATTTTTGCAAAAACTTCTCTTACACCTTGATAATCTTCCGTTTCATAAATTGGGTTTTTAATTGCCTCATCCATATACTGCTCTAGCTCAAACTTATCATCTCCATATAAGCCATGTGTCGGACTTACATTCAATCCTGTTTTTTCTAATAATTCTATTCTATCATTTACAGCAGCAGGAATGGTATTTTCGTGTCTTAAAATTATATTATCCTTCCAATCATACGCCTTTATTAGTGTTACAAAACCTTTTCTACAATACTCTTTCTTTTTCGAAATGCGTGTAGGAAGCATAAAGTATTGATAATAAACATAAATAGTTGGTTTTTCGTCTTGCTCAATTGTTCCGTCTTCTATCCATTTTATAAGTGTTTTTCTGGCATCATCAGCAGGACTTTGACCCAAAGGAACAGACAAATGAATACTATTTAATGGATTTTGGTATAGTTTATCTCGCTGTTTTTGAGAAACAACATCAAATAAAGGAGAGGTAAACTCTTGAATTTGAGGAGTTAATGAAGAATTATATCTCCAAGCACGAAAAGGACGGATTTCTGCCATAATTAGGGAGTGGGAATTAGATATTAGGAAATGAGAATGAGGACATGGGACATGAGAATGAGAAGTTAGGATTATGAATTGTATTTCATCATTTCCATGTCCTAGTTCCTATTCTCCCATTTCCTATCAGACGACTTCCAAAATTGTGCGAAAAGCAACTACTTTGTTTCCAAATTTTTGAGTGTGGTCTTGTTGTAATTTGGGAGCAAATTTTTGTTGATACTGTTCCAAATCTTCCAACGAATTACAAAAATACTGAAAAGCATATGTTGTTCCTTCTTCGTCTGGAAGTGTAGATAAGAGTTTCAATATTTTGTTTTCTACAAACATTCCTGTATTCATAACATCTGGAATATGTACTTCTTTCATCCATTTTATCCAATCTTTGTGAATGGCATCTTCTACATTTACGGTAACATTATATAAAATCATTTCAGAGAATTAGTTTGTTTTTGTGTCTTATTTTTATGCACTATTTCTATATCCTAATGGTGTATTTCTGAAAAATTCAGAATAACCTACTAAAAAGCAAAGGTACTAATTTCTTAACTTATTTGTTAGATAAAAGCTATATGCTTTTACTTTGCATCTCAAAATAATTTCATAAAAAATATCCCTTTATTTCTATAAAAAGAAACAAAAGGATATTTACTAATTTCATTTTCATCTACAATTATTTATTTTTCTATTTTAATAATTACTTCATTTTGGTTTAATTGTTCAGAAGATTGTATTCTGATAGTTTCATTATCTGTTCCGATGGAAATCAAATACTCTCTGATTTTTTCTGATTGCTTTTCATACTTACTTTCCAAAACAATAAAATAACCTAACCTTGAATACTTGGCTGCAATTTCTAGTTCCTTTTTACTTCTCTGCGTAATTTCGTTTTTTTGATTAATTAGAATAGGCGAAATTTTTGGTGCGTCGGCTTTTTCAGAAGAGTACCAGCCTTTTTCTTCTTTGTTTTCTTCTTTTTGTTTTTCTGTTTTATTTGAAGTCTTTTTTTCAATAAAGCTATTTTTTTTGATAGCTACTTCTTCTAAATTATTTTCTGAAGAAGCCGAAAAAATTACTTTCTCTTCGATGGTACTACTTTTACTATTTTGGGTTTTTGCTTGTCTTTCTTCTTTTAATCTTTCCTGTTCCATTCCTACCAAACGTTCTTCTTCCCATCTGCGAAGCTGTTTTTTGGATACTTTTATTTGTTCTACTTTTTGTTTTCCTATATCTCCACAACTAAAAGGCTTGCGTTGAAAAGCAGTTTTGTTTTTAGATTTTCTATTAAATTTATTTTTTCTTTTAAATCTTTTAGTAAAAAAATTTCCTTTTTTCGTTGTTTGTGCTTCTACTTGTGTAGTTTCGATGGCAGGAAGAGCTATAAGAAGAACTAACACTAACAAGAGGAAACGAAATGCTTTTCTGATATAATAGGTATAAGTAAATAGTTGTTTCATGGTATTAAATCTTTTTCAAAAGTCCTTTTTAATTTTGTATTACTACTTGTACAGAACCTTCTTTATCGGAAATTTTTCTGATTTGAATTACATATCAACTCAAATTATTTACCTTATTAACGCAGTTGCTACTAAAGTAGTATATTCGACTACTTAAAGATACAAAAAATTTGCTTTTATCGCAAAAAAAGACACGTTTATCGAAGAAAACCCCAAATCCACCGAATTAATTGCCTATTTTTCTTTTTTATAAATTACACGTTGAACATGTTCCACTCAATAAAAATTCTGCCTCCTCTACCTCATATCCTTGTGGTAAATTCAAATCTGGAAGTTGAATTTGAGAAAGACAATATACATGCTCACATTTCTGACACTTAAAATGGACATGATTTTCGTTATGCTGATGTTCCTGACAATTGCTCTCACAAAGTGCATATTTCGTCTGTCCTGCTCTATCAGGAACTTTATGCAAAATTCCTTTTTCCTCAAATGAAGTCAATGTTCTGTAAATAGTAACTCTATCAAATTCTTCTCCTACAAGTTCTTCGATATTCTGATGAGAAAGAGCTGTTTGAGACTCCAAAAAAGACTCTAAAATAGCCATTCGACAAGGCGTTTTGCGAAGGTTGTGTTTTCTTAAAAAATCTGTAGGTAGAGGGAAATTGTGCATTTTATGGGAGATTGAGAAATGAAGATTAGAAAATAGGGAGTGAAAATTAAATTTAAAAATTAGAGATTAGGAAATCAGAATTAGTAAGATAAAATAGCACAAAAATGCAGAAAGCAAATTTATTTTTCTTGTGATAAAATATAATATAATAAAAGATTTTTTGAGAGAAAAAACGCATCTTTGCAAAATAATCTTGTAAAATAATTCTATCCCCTTCATCTAACTAGAAAACGAAATTAATTAGATTTAGTTTTTATGGAAATTAGGCAAGATAATCAAAAATATTTTATCATTATAAACTAAAACAATATGAAATTTTTCGTAGATACAGCCAACCTTCAAGAAATCAGAGAATGTCAAGAATTAGGAATTTTGGACGGTGTAACCACTAATCCTTCTCTCATGGCAAAGGTAGGAATTACTGGAAAAAATGCTATCTTTAGTCATTATAAGGCTATTTGTGATATTGTAGATGATAATGTAAGTGCAGAAGTAATTGGTACAGAATACAAAGAAATCATCAGAGAAGGCGAAGAACTTGCCGAAATTGATAGCAAGATTGTAGTAAAAGTACCCATGATAAAAGACGGGGTTCGTGCTATAAAATATTTTTCAGACAAAGGAATTCGTACTAATTGTACGCTTATTTTTTCGGCAGGTCAGGCAATTTTGGCAGCCAAAGCAGGAGCAAGTTATGTTTCTCCTTTTATTGGTCGTCTTGATGATATTGGTTCTGATGGAATGGAACTTATTGAACAGTTAGTAGATATTTTTGGTAATTATGGCTTCGAAACCGAAATTTTGGCAGCTTCTGTTCGTCATACCATGCACCTTTTGCAGTGTGCAGAAGTAGGTGCTGACGTGGTTACCTGTCCTTCAAGCGTAATTATGGGACTTCTAAATCATCCACTTACAGACAAAGGATTAGCTACATTTTTGGCAGATGCTAAGAAATTGAATATGTAAATTTTAAGGAATTGGGAATTAGAGAATGGAGATTAGGAACTATCATGAATAATACTTGAAAAATATCTTATATTCTGAAGAGATTCATTGCTTTTCATTTCATTTGTAATTCCCTATTTCCCAAACC
Source organism: uncultured Cytophagales bacterium (assembly GCA_963761725.1). Classification (GTDB taxonomy): domain Bacteria; phylum Bacteroidota; class Bacteroidia; order Cytophagales; family Bernardetiaceae; genus Bernardetia. Next base: position 448,037 of record CAVXHP010000006.1, read on the forward strand.
CTAATTTCTAATTCCCTGTTTTTCATGTTTGGACTAATTGGTAAAAAACTTTCGCATTCTTTTTCTAAGAAATATTTTACAGAAAAATTTCAAAAACTTGGTCTTTCTCCAAAAGACGGTTATGTTTATGAGCTTTTTGAATTAGATGAAATAGAAGATTTTCAGAATTTAATCAAAGAAAATTCTACCTCAAAATCAAGCTCAAAATTAAGCTTGAGAGGACTTAATGTAACCATTCCTTACAAAAAACCTATCATTCCATTTTTAGATAAACTTGACCCAACTGCTCAAAAAATTGGTGCAGTAAATACTATCAAAATAGAAAACGATGGAACAAAAATAGGTTATAATACTGATTATATTGGTTTCAAGAATAGTTTAAAGAAATTTTTAAATATAAATTCAACTACTTTTTTTGAAGAAAAAGCATTAGTTTTAGGAACAGGTGGCGCAGCACAAGCCGTAAAAGTAGCTTTAGAAGATTTGAATATAAAATTTGATTTTGCTTCTTCTTCTATCACTTCTTCGTCAAAAGCAATTCAAGAAAATGATTTTTACAAAACACTTCCTTATTCAAAAATTAATATCGAAAATTATAAGTTAATTATCAATACAACACCTTTAGGAATGTTTCCAAATATTGATGATTTTCCACCTTTATCAGAAGAAAATTATAATAAAATTAATGAACATTATTTTCTGTATGATTTGGTTTATAATCCAGAAGAAACTGCTTTTTTGAAAAAAGGAAAGGCAAAAAATGCAAAAATCAAAAGTGGTTTGGAAATGCTACACGGACAAGCAGAAGCAGCAGCGAAGATTTGGGGAATTAGTGATTAGTGGAAATTGCTCTATGAAACAATTCTTTTGAATTTATTCTCAAAATACATTTGTATTCTCCCTAAACTCCTCAACCTCTGTGGTTAAAAAGTATTCGTATTTCCCATTTCCTCGCCCCCATTCCCTACTCTCCCTTCAATATAACTTCAAAACTTCCCTCACACTTCTGTATTCTAATAATAATTCCTTTGCTTTTTCTTCCGAAATCTCCAATTCTTCTACCAAAAAACGTGTTCCTCTTTTCAATAAGTTTTTGGTTAGAGAGCTGCATATCTACCATTTTATTTCCTTTTACTTTTCCTAATTGTATCATTACAGAAGTTGAAATCATATTCAAAACTAACTTTTGCGCTGTTCCTGCTTTCATGCGTGTGCTTCCAGTTACAAATTCTGCTCCCACAATTACTTCAATCGGAAACTGACTTGCTGCTGCAACTCCAGAATTTTTGTTACAAACAATACAACCTGTCAAAAGTCCGTTTCCATTCGCTTTTTCTAATCCTCCAATTACGTAAGGCGTTCTGCCAGAAGCTGCAATTCCGATAAGTGTATCGTTTTTTGTTGGATTATAAGCTGCCAAATCTTTCCACGCTTGATTATTGTCATCTTCGGCAAATTCTACGGCTTTTCTGATTGCAGCATCTCCACCAGCAATAAGTCCGACCACTACATCGTGAGAAACTCCAAAAGTAGGAGGACATTCGGAAGCATCTACAACGCCTAAACGTCCACTTGTTCCTGCACCTATATAAAAAAGCCGTCCTCCTTTTTTCATTCGGATTACTATTTCTACTACTAATTTTTCTATATCTTCAATTACTTCTTTAACGGCAAAGGCGACTTTTTGGTCTTCTTGATTTATGTTGAATAATAAATCTTTGACAGACATTTTTTCTAAATCTGTATAAAATGAATTTGATTCGGTAGTTGTCATTTTGTTTTATTTTTTTTATAAAAAGATGATTAAAATTATTTTCCTGCAAATTATGTAATTGCAATTATCTGTATTCTAAAATACTATCAGTCCTACAAATTTTCAACAAATTAGTTAAAGTATTTTCAAAAAAGTAATTCGTATTTATCCTGCATTTCATCATAAAGATCATATCAATCACTCGCCAATCAGTTACAGTATTTTTTCTAACTATTCGTTATTTTTTCTTACCAATTCTGGAAAGCAAAATAGCAGGTAAAAGGCTTATCAAAATAATCAAAAGTGCAGGTAAAGCCGATTGAGCTACAAATTCTTGGTCTGCTAATTCATACGCCTTTGTCGCTAAAGTATCATAATTGAAAGGTCGTAAAATAAGTGTCAAAGGTAATTCTTTGCTCACATCTACAAAAACCAAAAGTAAAGCCGTTAGCATTGCAGGACGTAAGAAGAGGAAATGTAATTTTGAAAAAAGTCTGTGTAGCATTTTTTCCTAACATTCTAGAAGCCGATTCTAAAGAAGTTCCTATCTTAATCAACTGACTTTCAATAGGCTGAAAACCAACCGACAAGAAACGAACAGAATAAGCATAAATCAAAGAAACGACAGTTCCAGAAACAAATAAACCAATTTTTATATCAAAATTATTCAATAGAAAAGAATATAATTTTTTATCAATCCAAAGAAAAACACCCAAAACTCCAACAGCAATTACAGCCCCCGGAACGGCATAACCCATTGTAGCAATTCTACTAATTGACTGTTGAAAAAATAAAGAAAAAGGATAATTTTTGATAGAACAAAAAAAAATGTAGCCATTTGATTTATCAAATTTTCCTTTCTTACCATCTTCTCTGCCGTTGCTCGTGTCCTCACGAGCGACATTAAAACCACTCTCGCCGTTGTTGGTGTCCTCACCAACGACATTCAAACCAATATTTTTCTGATAAAGTCCCAACAAAACAGCTACAATCACAACTACAAAAGCACTCAAAAAAGTAATGTAATTGTGTGAGAAGCCAAGTAATAAATTTCTTCATTCAAAACATTACTTATTCCTTTGTCTTCAAATTCTTTAATTGTCCATAAAATAAGCTGCAAAACAGGAAATCCGAAAGCAAAACAAAAAATAATTCCACAATAACAAAAAGCAAAAATTTGTTGATAGACATTTAATGTTTTTCGTGGCATTTGAGCCGTATTTTTATCATCCGAAAAAGCCATTCTACCACGCTGATTTTTCTCCAAAATCACTAACAAAACAATCACTCCTAAAAGACATAAAGCTAGTTTCAAAGCAGCTTTTACATCTCCAAACTTTGCCCACGCACTAAAAATTCCTGTCGTAAAAGTTTGTATTCCGTAATATTTGAAAGTGCCATATTCATTCAAAACTTCCATCATAACAAGTAAAAGTCCACCAAAAATAAAAGGACGAGCGAGTGGCAAAACAATTTTGAAAAATGTATAAATAGAAGATTTCCCCAGCATTTTTGAAGCCTCCCAAACACTTCCCAACTGATTGGAAAAAGCTGTTTTACTGACTGCATAAACGTACGGATAAAGAGCTAAAGAAAGAATAAATATTCCACCCAAATCGGACATAATTGGAACAGAAGGCAAACTATTTTCTCTCAAAAAAATTCCAACTCCACCTGTATAAGAAAGCGTTGCAGCATAGGTATAAGCCAAAATATAAGCAGGAATGGCAAGAGGTAAAATCAATGACCATTCAAAAAATTTACGTCCAAAAAAATCTGTAGCCGAAACTAGCCAAGCCGTAGGAAGACCCAAAAAAAGAACTCCCAAACTGACACCAAAAAGCATTTTGAGAGAACCTAAAGTATAATCAAGCAACAAATTTTCAGAAATATGTTTCCAAGCCGTGCTACTTTCTCCATTATCCACCAAAATCAAAAGCCGTAAAAAGATACAAAATTGGCATACTCCACACTAAAAGTAGCCCAATTACTAAAAAGTAAGACAAAATTGAAGAAAAAATTGATTTTATTTGTTGCATTTGGTAGATTTTACTACTTTTTTGCTAATTTTGTGAGCAGAAATATATTTTTAGCTAAGCTAACTTTCAATTTTGCAAAGGTAAAACAATTACTATAAAATTGAATTTATAATTTTGTATTTTCGTGTAATACGTAGCTGACAGTTTCCAACTGTCAGAAATAAAGTATAAACGACAGTTGGGAAACTGTCGGCTACTTAAAAGAATTTTCCAAAAACCGTTATCATAAACGATAAAAAATACTATGCTCAAACATTTGCTTATCGATAATTATGCGCTCATAGAGCATTTAGAAATCCAGCCTGATTCTAACCTCAATGTCATTACTGGCGAAACAGGTGCAGGAAAGTCTATTCTGCGTGGTGCATTAGGACTTTTAGCAGGAAACAGAGCAGATACAAAAGTGCTCCTCAATCCTGATGGAAAATGTGTCATCGAAGGAACGTTTGATATTACCAATTATAAACTCAAAAAAGTTTTTGAGAAAGAAGATGTAGAATATGATACGACCTGTATTATAAGGAGGCAAATTGCGCCAAATGGTCGTTCAAGAGCTTTTATTAATGATATGCCTGTTCCTTTGGATTCACTCAAACGCATTGTTGTTCATTTGATGGATATTCACGCCCAGCACGATACAATGCAACTTTTTTCGAATGATTATCAAAGAAATGTGTTGGATTTGTACGCAAATACAAAGACACTTATAGAAATGTATGGACAAGAATTTAAGCAGTATAGAAAGATTATAAAAAAATATGAAGAACTAAAAAATGAAGAAATAAGACTTCGAAAAGAGTACGATTATAATATGCACCTTTTGGAAGAATTAGAAAAAGCAGATTTAGAAAAAATTGATAAAGAGGAATTAGAACAGGAATTAGAACGCTTAGAAAATGTAGATTTTATACGAACTCAAATGTTGATTGCCTTTAATTCTTTGTCTGATGAAGAATATTCGGCTGAAAATATTTTGAGAGAAGCTGTTCATGCGCTTTCAAAAACACAATCTTTTTCGCCTTCTTTCGAAACACTTTATAATCGTCTGAATAGTGCGATGATAGAAATTCAAGATATTGCAAAAGAAATTGAAGCAGAATCTGAACAGTTAGTAACAGACGAAGAAACGGCAGGAATTGTAAAACAAATTTTGAGTGCTTTGTATCATTTGGAAAACAAACATAATGTTCAGAGTAGTGAAGAATTAATTACTATTCGCAATGATATTTCGGACAAAGTAAGAAAAGTAGAGAATTTTGATGATGATTTGAAAGACTTAAAAGAAGAGATTTTGAGAAGTAAAGCCTATCTGACAGATTTAGCAAATCAACTAACCGAGCAAAGAAAATCAGTTGTAGAAGATACGCAGAGCCAGATAAATTACCTTTTGGGAGAATTGGGAATGCCGAATGCTCGTTTTCAAATTGAAATTACACCTATTCCATTAAGTCCATCTGGTGCTGATTTGGTAGAATTTTGGTTTTCTGCAAACAAAGGAATTTCGCCTCAACCGTTGAAAGATGTTGCTTCTGGTGGAGAATTTTCTCGTTTGATGTTGTGTATAAAATACCGTTTGGCAAAACATATTTCACTTCCTACACTCGTTTTTGATGAAATTGATACAGGTATTTCTGGAGAAATTGCGCTAAAAATGGGTAAAATAATCCAAGATATGTCCAAAACACACCAAGTTTTGATTATTAGTCATTTGCCACAAGTTGCATCGCAAGGAAGTACGCATTACTTTATTTATAAAGATAATTCGTCTGACCGTACTGTTTCAAGAATCAAAAAACTATCGAATGACGAAAGGGTAAAAGAAATTGCTCAAATGATTGGAGGTTCTACGCCAAGTACGAGTACGTATAATAGTGCAAAGGAACTTTTGCAAGTAAAATAAATTTATTTTATTGCGTTCAATTAGTCATACATTAATTGTAGAGTTTGAAATTTAGCTGCGTAGCTGCGTAATGTTTGTAGAAAGTTCGAAAATTTAAACGAAAAATGAATCATGAAATCAAAACAGAATTACGAAATATCATTTCAGGAAAGAAGCAAGTTAGCGAAGGAAATTCTATCCAAACAATTGCCAACTACCTTAGAAGAAGCAAAGAAACAAGTAGAAATGCTCAAAAAAGGGAGTTTACAAAGCAAGAAGAAACAGAGTATTTAGTAAAATATATTTCTGATAATTCTTTGTGGATAAATGATTTAGAAAATTACGTTTACTTATCCGAAGGAGCAGAACAGAGAGTATATTTATCTAAAAATGCAACTCATGTTTTGAAATTAAATACTACTATTTTTTATGAATTTTGGATAGATTATTTTCATAGTTTACTGTTTCATAATTATTTCTTTCCTGACACAATTTACGAACTTGTAGGTTTTCATTACGATTCAAATGAATTATGTGCTGTTGTAAAACAGAAGTATGTAAAAGCTGATAATCTAACAGATTTAGAAAATGTAAAGCATTTTTTGAACAAAAATAATTTCTTTATTAAGAAAAATAACGATTACTACAATTCAGATTTAGGTCTAATTTTGGAAGATTTACACGATGAAAATGTACTTACTTCTAGCGAAATGTTGTTTTTCATTGATACCGTTTTTTATAGTACACCTTCATTTTTTGAATAGAAATTTTTTTACTATTTCCCTATTTCTTAAAAAAAGAAACAGAGATTTTTTTCAAACTATTTCAAATAAAATTACCTTTACAGAAAAAATAAAATCTAGCATTGTCAGACACTTTCATAAGTGTCAGACAATTTTAAAATATATAAACTATAATGATAGATATTTCTCAAATTCCTTCGCCTTGTTTTGTTTTGGAAGAAAAACTCCTTCGCCGAAATTTAGAAATTTTGGATAGTGTCCAAAAACGTACAGGAGTACATATTATTTGTGCTTTAAAAGGCTTTTCGATGTTTAGTACATTTCCTTTAGTGCGCCAATATTTACATGGCTGTACATCTAGTTCGCTCTATGAGGCTCGTTTGGCTTTTGAGGAATTTGGACAGGAAGTTCACGCCTACGCACCTGCTTATACAGAAAAAGAATTTGACGAAATTATGACTTATGTAAATCATATTAGTTTCAATTCTCTTTCACAGCATAATCGTTTTAAGGATAAACTAGCTCAAAATGAAGCGAAAACAGGCAAAAAAATATCAGCAGGTTTGCGTATCAATCCAGAATATTCAGAGGTAGAAACAGATTTATATAATCCTTGTGTTCCTGGTTCTCGTTTCGGACTTACCTTTGATAAAATAGGCGAAAATCTTCCAGAAGGAATTGAAGGATTGCATTTTCATACGCTTTGTGAGCAAGGTGCAGACACATTAGAACGCACACTTATCCACGTAGAAGAAAAATTTGGTCATCTTTTGCACCAGTGCAAATGGCTAAATATGGGAGGTGGACATCACATTACACGAAAAGATTATGATGTAGAACTTTTGGTAAAACTTCTGAATAGAATAAAAGAAAAATACAATGTTCAGATTATCCTAGAACCAGGGGAAGCTGTAGGTTGGCAAACAGGTTATTTGGTGGCTTCTGTTCAAGATGTGATGGATAGCAGAGGAATTGAAGTAGCAATTTTAGATGTTTCTTTTACGGCTCACATGCCAGACTGTTTGGAAATGCCCTATAAACCTAAAATTTGGAATGCAGAAGATGCTACCACGAGTTCGAAGAGTGAAGGAAAACATGTGTATCGTTTTGGTGGTTCTACTTGTTTGGCTGGAGATTTTATCGGAATGGGAGATTATGCTTTTGAAAATGAATTAAAAATAAATGATAAAATCGTTTTTGATGATATGATTCATTATACGATGGTCAAAACTTCTACCTTTAATGGCGTTCCACATCCTTCTATTGGAATTTGGAAGGAAAGCAATGAATTTGAGTTAGTTAGAGAAATTGGTTACGAAATGTTTAAGAATAAATTGTCTTAGAACCAAAAGAATTAAAAGTACGTTTATTTAGAAAATGAACGTACTTACAAACCAGAAAAAATATGAAAGACCAAGAAATATATTCAAAATTATTTTTACTCAATTCAGAAAATTTAAAACAAGAATTATTAAATTTTATGGATTATTTACTCACAAAACAATTTGCAGAAACTAAAACAAAGAAACTTCCTCAATTTGGTTGTGCAAAAGGAAAATTCAGAATGAGTGATGATTTTGATGAGCCTTTAGACCATTTTGATGAATATAAGTAAGGGAGCAGAATTAAATATATCTAAAAACGTATTTGGCTTCGCTGCTTTATCAGGTTTTATTAGCTACACTTTCAGTTCTCTGTGAACTCTGTGTTTGAAAAAACATAACATATATTTAATTCTGCCCTGTTACTTACAATCAAAATTACAAAACTAGGATAGAATTTAAGATACAATTAGAGGAAAATTTTGTCAAAATATTTGGACAAGAAGAAATAGAAAGATCTCTACAAGAGTTTACCAAAAAATTAATTCTAAAATCGGCAGTAAAAGATATTTTGGAAGATTTGAAAACTACTAATTTTCAAAATAACCTTCAAAATGATAAAGAATACCAAACAGCTAGAAATCTTGCTTGGCAATAAGAAAAACATAAATATATCTTTTCAAAATAAACTTAATACAAAAATGAAAGTATCATTAGAAACAAACAGTTTTGAAGAATTAGAAAGAATAATTTCATTGTTTAAATCTATGCAATTAGAAAAAATAGAAGTAAATTATTCAAATACTACACCTACAAACAGCATTCAAAAGGGAGATAAAACACAAGACCCAAGAGCGTTATTTGGAATTTGGAAAGAGAAACCTAGAAGTATTGAAGAAATAAGAAACCAAAACTGGAAACGTAACTGGGAAATATAATTTTATACAAATGATACTTTGCGATACAAATATTTTTATTAGTGCGTTTAATGGAAGAGAAGATACAATTCAAAATCTTGAAGAAATTGGACTTGATAATATTATTATTTCCTCTATTACTTTGATGGAATTATATCAAGGAATGGGTAATAAAGAAGAATTAGCTAAAATGAAGAAGCGATTAAAATTTTATGATGTAATTCATATAGACAAAGAAATTTCAGAAAAATCAGTAGAATTGGTTAGTCTTTACAAATTAAGTAATCACTTACAAATTCCAGATGCTATAATTGCAGCCACTTCGTTAGTAAAAAATATTCCTCTTTATACCTATAACCGAAAAGATTTTGAATACATAGAATCTATCAATTTATATTCTTTTTAGAACTAAAATTAAGAAAATCCATTTTTTTTATTCATTAAAATTGAGTTTTTTTGTAAGTTGTATAAAATTTTATAAAAACTTCTTTTCAGTCTCAATCTTGATATGAATAAATCAGTACACAAATCGCTATATTTCTCTTCTCTTTGGTCTTCTTTTCTGCCTACATTTTTTGCAGTATTTTTCCTCGTTTCTATTTCGCTTTTTGTGTCTAGTTGTAAGCCTACGCAATCTAAAACCAACAATTCTACCACAAAAGACTCAACAAATACAGCAAATGAATTTCTTGTTCCGATAGAGGAATCTGAAAATCAGTTTAAAAAGGAACTCCAGAACCGATTTGGAAACCAAAAAAAGGAAATTACCACGCCTCCAAAACAAAAGAATTTGATCTAATCCACACAAAACTAAATCTGAAACCAGACTGGGAGAATCAATGGGTTTATTCAACTGCAACTTTGACTGTTCGTCCTTATTTTTATGAGCAAAACAAAATTGATTTAGATGCAAAAGGATTGGCCATCGAATCTATAAAATTATTGGCAGGAAGTTCGAAAAACAATACTACAAAGCCTTTGCGTTGGGATTATGATGGAAAGCTGCTTACTGTTCGTTTGGATAGAAAATATACAAAAGACGAGAAAATAACGGTAGAGATAAATTATATAGCCAAACCAAATGAGGCAATTTGGACAAATAGTGTTCTTGCAGATATTGAAGAGGAAGGTTTTTTCTTTATCAATCCAGAAGGCAAAACAAAAGGAAAACCAAAACAGATTTGGACACAAGGAGAAACTTCAAATAATTCGATGTGGTTTCCTACTTTTGAAGGTTCAAATTTTAGAGGAACGCAAGAAGTTTTTATTACAGTTGCCGATACTTTTCAAACGCTTTCAAATGGACGACTAGTTTCTTCTCAAAAAAATCAAGACGGAACTCGTACCGATTATTGGAAAATGGAAAAGCCTCATGCGCCTTATCTTACAATGGTTGCCGTTGGAGAATTTGCCGTTATTGAGGACAAATGGAAAGATATTCCTTTGTATTATTACACCGAAAAATGGCACGCACCGTATGCAAAAGATGTTTTTGGTAAAACGCCTGAAATGATTGAATTTTATTCTACTTATCTAGATTATCCTTATCCTTGGGAAAAATACGCTCAAATTATTGTTCGTGATTACACTTCTGGGGCAATGGAAAATACAGGTGCTTCTGTTTTTATGGAAGGACTTATGGTAGATAAACGTTCGCTTGAAGACCACAACTGGGAAGGAATTATTTCACACGAACTTTTTCATCAATGGTTTGGAGATCTTATGACTGCCGAATCTTGGGCAAACTTGGCTTTAAATGAATCGTTTGCAGATTATGGAGAATATCTTTGGTTAGAACATAGCAAAGGAAAAAAAGAAGCAGACCAAAATATTTCGAACGAAAAGACAAGTTATTTTAGAGAATCACAAGCCAAGCGAGAGCCGATTATTCGTTATTTTTATACTAGCGAAAACGATATGTTTGATTCTCATTCGTATGCAAAGGGAGCAGTAGTTTTGAATATGTTGCGTTATCATATTGGCGATGAAGCCTTCAAAATTACACTTCAAAAATATGTAAAAGCAAATGCGTTTAAGTCAGTTGAGATTGATAATTTGAGATTAATCGCTGAAGAAGTTACAGGAAAAGATTTGAAATGGTTTTTCAATCAATGGTTTTTAGAAGCTGGTCATCCAGAACTAAATATTATGCAAGATTACCAAAATGGAAATCTAAAAATGACCATTACTCAAACACAAGATTTGCGTTATTCGCCTACCTATCGCTTGCCTTTAGAGATTGATGTTTGGGAAAATGGAAAAGTAACGAAACACAAAGTTACGTTAGATAAAACCGAACAAATTTTTGATTTCAAGACAGAAAGCAAAACTGTAAAACCAGAATTAGTTGTCTTTGACCCTTCTGGTTATCTTTTGGCTATGAAAAATCAAGATGACAAAACTTCTCAAGAATGGCGTTTACAAGCAAAATATTACGAAAATTACATTACAAAAATGTCTGCTTTGTATAATTTGGCTGGTTCGGTAGAAAATGATACTACTTTTAATTTGTTAATGGAAGTAGCAAAAAATGATGATTTTGCAGCGTACAGAACGCAGGCTATTCGTTCTTTGGGAGAATATAATGTTGAAAATCTTAAAGAAATTGAAGATAAAGAAGGCGAAAATATAGAACAAAACATCACAAAAATTGTATCTTTACTTAAAGAAATGGCTATTGATGATAAAGATAATTTAACTCGTGCTTCGGCTATTGATATTGTTTCGCAGTATGGAGAATTTCCAGAACTTTGGGAACAAACATTGAAAGATTCTTCTTATTTTGTGATGAGTAATACAGTTTATTCTCTTATTAATGTTTACGGTGCAGAGGCATTAGATAAAATCGAACCGTTAGAAAATATTGAAGAAAGGCATTTAGTTTATGCGATTGCTGAATGTTATTCTGTTTATGGAATTGAAAATAAATACGATTGGTTTGAGAAAAATTTAAATAGAATTTCAGGTTCAGAAATGAGTTATTTCCTAAATCATTTTACGCAGTATCTTATCAATCAACCTAAAGAAATTCAGAAAAAAGGAATCGCTTATTTAGTTTATCAAGCCGAAACAAACTCTAACATTCAAACTCGTAAAGATGCGTATCAATCACTAACCGTTTTGAAAAATGCGTTTGAAGAAGAAGTAAAACTTGAATTAGAAATTGAACAAAAAATGGAAGTATCAGAAATCAAGAAAAAGATCGACGAGTAACCGAATTTCAACAAGCATTAGGCTTTTAGCAGTTACCAGTAAGTAGTAATCAGTTACCAGTTAATTTCAAATTCAAAACGTACTTGTATTTCCTGCTATTTATCATATAAATCACTCGCTAATCAGTTACAGTATTTTCATCAATCATTCAAAAAAATATGAAATTTACAATTTATATTCTCTTATTATCTTTCTGTTTTGCTTGTAATTCTCATCAACAAAAAAATCAGATACAAGTACAGATGTTTCTTTTACTAATCCAGAAGTAGATGTAAACGAAAACAAGGAAGAGATTCAAGAGAAAAACGAAGAAATCAAAAATGAATCTATTGATATCGGAACGGACGATATTCTATTCAAAAGTTTTGGAACAGAACCTTTTTGGAGTGTAGAAGTACGTAAAAGTGGTATTTTATTTTCTAATTTTGGAAAGATTCTACCTTATTCACTTATTTAGAACCTGTTGAAGCTGTTAGCCGTCCTGTAGAGTATTTTAAGACTTACTTTTTAGAAGATAAAAATGGGAAAGTTGCACAATTAGCAGCAAAAAAAGGAGAAAATTGTCCTTGTTCTGATGGAATGTCAGATAATGACTACGAATATCACGTTTCATTTTTGTATAATAAACAAATGTGGGAAGGATGTGGACATGCAGTTACCAGTAAATAGTACAGTACTACCATAATCAGTTAATTTCAAATGCAATTTCAAAACATTATTAGTAAGTAGTAATCAATTAATTTTACTCTAATGCATTATATGAAACAAATTCAAGATACACTTAAAATCATAGGAACTGTTTCGCTATTGCATTTGCAACTCTACTCTTATTACCTTGATTAGTTTTTCTACTTGAAATGCTAATAGATTTCGAAAGTAAAAATATTTCTTTAATATTATGTTTCCTTGGTGGAATAGCTGGATATTTTGGATTGATCATGTTATTTATAAAAATAACTCTAAAATTTAAAGTTCTAAATATCATTTTATTGGTTTGTGGAGTAAGTTCATTCATAGGATTTACATCAATTACAGGAGGAGAAAAAGCTTGGAAATGGGTTTTTGCTTTTGAAGAGCCAGATGAATGGCTTTTCATAGTTTATCCATCTTTCATTTCAATAATTTTTATATGTTCCTTGCTTATACAAACATTTTATCTAAAGTTTAAAACCATTAAATAAATTATTAAACTGGTAACTGATAACTATTTACTGGTAACTGAAAAAATTATGGCAAAAATTCAGAATACATTCAAACATGTAGAGGAAGAAAAAGAAATCAAAACTCCTACAAAAAGAGGCTTTTGGAGAAACCTAGCAGAATGGGATTTTACAATTGACCAAGATTTTTTGTTTCGAATAATGCCCTATGTTTTGTACGTCTCTTTTTTTGGAATTATCTATATTGCAAATCGCCATTATACCGAAAGAGTAGTAAGAGAAGTTACGCAGCTTCGCCAAGAAGTAGAAGAATATCAAATCGATTATCACGCACTTCAAACTCGCTATGTCTATGATAGCAGAAGACAAGTAGTAGCCAAAAAGGCTGAAAAATTAGGTCTAAAAGAAAGAGAAAAACCCTTAGTAAGAATTAATGAGTAAATCAATTACGAATTACGAATTGTCAATTACGACTATGAAGTTTCAATATGTATAATAGTTTATCGTAATTCTCAATTTTTAAATTTGTAATTAATAATTCGTAATTCGTAATTAATAATTCGTAATTGATTTTATGGCAAAAACAGGAATAAGAAAATATATACTCGCTCGTGTCCGAATTGCTTTCTTGGTGGTCTCGTTAGCTGCTTTAGTGATTGTTTATAAAATGATGAGCATTCAAATAGTGGAAGGCGAAAAATGGAGCAGCAAAGCGAGAGGTGTAGAAATGCGTGATGTACAACCCACTAGAGGTAGTATTTTGGCAGATGATGGTAGTCTTTTGGCTACTTCTTTGCCTTTTTATCGTGTCGCTATTGACCCAACCGTTGCAGATAGTAGCGTTTTTAATAGTGGAATCAATTCTTTAGGAATTCTTCTATCCAATTTCTACAAAGAGCATGAACCAACTTATTATGTAAATCTTTTGCGAGAATATCGAAAAGATAAAAAGAAATATTACGTAATTAGTAAAGAACTCATAGACCACGAGAATTATAAAAAATTATCCCAATTCCCTATTTTTAGAGAAGGTAGAAACAAAGGGGGCGTAATTTACGAACAAACAGACAGACGTTTTTTACCTTTTGGAGAACTTGCAAGGCGTACAATCGGTTTTGTAAACGACGAAGATACTACTCAATCATTAAATGGTAGAGGATTAGAATATAGTTTTAATGCTGAACTTCAAGGAATAGCTGGCGAGGCATTATACGAACTTATTGCAGGTGGTTTTTGGAAACCTGTCGATGATATGTCACAGGTTAGACCCAAACCAGGTACTGATATTCAGACTACGATTGATATAAATCTACAAGATACAGTTCATCAAATTCTACAAAATGCACTTCGCCAGTACAAAGCTGATTATGGTTCGATTATCTTGATGGAAGTAGCAACAGGAGAAATAAAAGCTCTTGTGAATTTGGGAATAAATTCGAATGGTTTGTATGTAGAAAATAATAATTATGCTGTCGGAGATATGGGACTTGCCGAACCAGGGTCAACATTTAAGCTCATGTCTATGGCTGCACTTTTTGAAGATGAAGAAATTCCTATTTCACTGACAGATAGTGTCCAAACAGGTGATGGCGTTCATAAATATTATGATGATGCAATTATGCGTGATGTTTCTGCCTTAGGAAAATTGAGCGTACAAGAAGTTTTTGAAAAGTCTTCCAATGTTGGGATGTCGCTCTTAATTTGGAAATATTTCCGTAAAAACCCTGAAAAGTATGTAGAATATCTCAAAAAATTTGGTCTTTCTCGTCCCTTAGGCTTTCAAATGGCTGGAGAAGCACAACCATATATAAAAAACCCTTCTGATTCTTCATGGAGTGGAAGTACGCTTCCGTGGATGTCTATTGGTTACGAACTCAAATTATCTCCTCTTCAAACGCTTTCTTTCTACAATACGATTGCAAATAATGGAGTAATGGTTGAGCCAATCATTGTAAGCCAAACAAGGCAGGCAGGAAAAGTGCTTACAAACTTTGAAGCTAAAGTTTTAAATAATCAAACCATTTCTGAAAAAACAGTCAAGATTCTACAGACTATGTTACGTGGAGCTGTAGAAAATGGAACAGCTCAGAAAATTAATACGAAAACTTATCAAATTGCAGGAAAAACAGGAACTGCCGAAAAGGTAAGAAATGGAGAATATACCGAAGACCATTACACTTCTTTTGCTGGTTATTTTCCTGCTGACAATCCAAAATATTCGTGTATTGTAGTCATTGATGACCCAAAAACAGACAAACGTTACGCTTCGGAAGTTGCTGCTCCAGTTTTTCGTAAGGTTTCAGATGTAGTTTATCAGCGTTATTTACACAAACCACTTTCAGAAGTTGAGCCGACGGCAATGGATAGTTTGCATATGCGTTTGCCTTTTATTCGTGCTGGTTATCGTCCAGATTTGGATTTGGTGTGTTCTCAATTAGGAATCAAAACTCAAAATCAAAGTGTACAAGAATGGGTAAAAACGAAGGTTGCGACCGATACAGTAATGTGGATAGATAATCAAGCTGCTGCCAGTCTTGTTCCTGATGTGCGTGGAATGCGTTTCGTGATGCTTTGTATTTGTTGGAAAATTTGGGAATGAAAGTAGCTTTTGAGGGAAAAGGAAGAATAATTTCACAATCTTTAAATCCTGGTGGAGCAATTCAGAAAGGAAAAACTATTTATTTGAAGTTGAAGGAGTGAGTGGTTTGGGGTTTGGGAAATAGGAGATTAGGGAATGAATATTAGGTTAATGAATAATTTAAATTTTCTTAGAATTTAGCTTGAAAATTCGAAATGATTATAGATAGAAAAATAGATTATCAAATTTCAAAAAAACACAATTATATGGAAGCATTTAGATTTATTACCAAGATTTCAAAAGACGGTATTATACAACTTCCAAAAGATTCAACTTTCTTAGGTCAAGAGGTAGAATTAATCGTTCTTCCGAAATCTAAAGTAGAAGATAAAAAAATAAAATCACTCCTTTAGAATTTGTAGAGAAATGGACAGGAATTTTAAAAGATATAGATGTAGAAAATTCGAAATATAATTATCTTATGAATAAGTATCAGTAACGGAAATATGAATAATTTCAAGCAAAAAAATCAAAAAATCAGTACAAAAATTTATTTCAATTTCTACTAACTATTTTTTCATTTTCTTGTCAAGAAAAAAAGCCACAAACTGTCGAGCATTGGCTTTCCAAAATAGAAGATAAAGATGTTAAAGAGAGAGCAGTAGATGTATTAGAAAAAACATACAACTCTACAGCTTTTACAGTTACAGAAAAGGATAGTTTATCACAAATTCATGTAGAGTTGGCAAATTGTAAGTTAATTGATTCTATCAATTATATAAGAGGATTATTTTAGCATTACATGATTTAATTAGAGTAGATAATAATCCAAAATTCAAAACTGTAGCTTATTTATCACGCAATTATCAAAAGGATTCAGCAGTAGGTAAGCTGCCGTAAGAATGATTATTAATACTTCAAAAATAGATTTGGGTAGATAGTTTTCCTGCTCATTACAAAGACATTTCAAAGAATAA
This sequence comes from uncultured Cytophagales bacterium, assembly GCA_963761725.1. Taxonomy (GTDB): domain Bacteria; phylum Bacteroidota; class Bacteroidia; order Cytophagales; family Bernardetiaceae; genus Bernardetia. The sequence goes on from CAVXHP010000006.1 coordinate 464,618, forward strand.
TTTTAAAAGTGAAATAGAACCCTCTGAAAAACTTGGAAAAATTGAAACTAAATTACTTTCTTACTTAGATGTTTTTCCTGTTATGGTTGATGATGAGCGTGCTGATTCTATCGGAATGATAAGTGAGTTATTAGAACAAGCCTTGACAGAACCTGATGGTTTTGCATACGGTTTACCTCGTTATGTAGAACAGGAAGGTATTATTATTTCTGATGATGGAAGATTTCGTGTCTATGATTTTAGTTATAATCAAGGTTGGAGCAATAGGTCTGCAATAGCCTATGGCGTTTATCGTTCTTCTGATTCTGTCATTATAACAAAAGATATAGCAACATTCCAACTTGGAAATGAATACGAAAATGAAAAAGGGGAGGTAGAGATAAGCGAAGAGAATTTTTGGGCTTTACCAATTACAGTTTTTCAAGTTGAAAGAGAGGGGAATCCTTTATATGTTGTAATATACGATTACATTGGAGGAGGAATGGATAATTCTGTAGTTGTACAAGGTTTTGAAATAAACGAAGGAAAAACAATACGTTGTAAAGATTGTATTGCAGGAAAATCTTCGCAAAGTTTTGATAAATATTATAGAGTTTGTTGGATATTACCTGCTTACGACAAACAGAAACAAGAGCTTAGTTTCAATACACGACCTTTTTATGTTAATCGCCATCCTTACTTTGATTTGCCTAACGGAAAATTAAAGCCAATTTCGTCAGAAGAAGAAAGAGAACTAAATAAAACTAGAAAAGGAGGAGGGAAATTTATGGAACGAACGACTTTAAAATGGAACGGCACACAATTCGAAATTATTCCTTTTGATATTCGTTATTGTAAATAATGGATAGTTTAATTACAATCAATTCTCAAAATTATAATTCCTTATCCTCCAACATTTTCCAAAAAACTAAGTTATTCGAAGATAATACAAATCCATTTTTTAAACTTTATTTTTTTTTATGGCGACTGCTTCAAATTCATCTCAAAACTCTATACAGAATCAAGAACAAATTCCTATTATCGTAATAGGAAATCACGTTTATCCAAAAAATCCTCCTCATTTGTATTCTTCTTCTGACTCTGAAAAAGGATATACACGCAAAAAGAAAGGAAAGAAGTTTGTTTTTTTGAGTACAAAAGGAAAACCAATAAAAGGAAAGAAAAAATTAGAACGATTAGAAAAATTAGTCATTCCTCCAGCATGGACAGACGTTTGGATTTGTAGAAATAAAAATGGACACTTGCAAGCCGTTGGAAGAGATGAGCGAAACCGAAAACAAGCCATTTATCATCCAGATTGGAATGAATACAGAAACAAAACAAAATTTTTGAAACTTCAAGAGTTTGGTTATGCGCTTCCTTATCTTCGAAAATCATTAAAAAAAGACCTTCGAAAACGAGATTGGAACAAAGATAAAGTTGTCGCACTTGCCATCGAACTTATGCAGGAAGGACTTTTGAGAATTGGTAGCGACCGTTATCTCAACTCAAACAAAACCTACGGACTTACAACACTTCGTCGAAAACATATAAAAATAGACGAAGAAACTAAAAACAAAATTTCACTTTGTTACAAAGCAAAAAGTAACAAACAGAGAACGGTAAGTTTGTCAAATAAATCACTTATCAAAAAACTCAAAGAATGTGCAGCACTTTCTGGACAAGAACTTTTTAGATATAAAGGCGAGGATAACAAATGGTATCGCATCAATTCGCACGAAGTAAATGAATATTTAGAGCAGAAAATGGAACATCATTTTACTGCCAAAACGTTCAGAACGTGGGGTGGAAGTATGCTCACTTTAGAACTTTTCGAAGATGCAAAGAAAGAACTAGAAGAGAATCCACGTAAAAAATTAGAAACTGTTTTAGTACGTAATGTAGCTGCTAAATTGGGAAATACCGTTTCAATTTGTAGAAATTATTATATTCATCCAGAAGTTTTGAGTGAAGTTTTATCAAAAACAACAGAAGAAATAGAAGCACAAACAGAAAAATTTTTGAAAGAAAAGGCAAAGGAAAAAACAGAATTAGCAAAAAACTTTTCGGATAATTTGGATAATTATTCAAAATATGAACTGCAACTTTTGGCTATTTTGGAAAAAGCAGCACAGAAAACACACGAGGAATTACTGTAAACTTCATTTTTTCCATAACGTTGGGTTTGCAAACCCAACGTTATGGAAAAAATGCCGTTGTTGGTGTTTTAGCGAAGCGACACCAACAACAAAATAACCACCGAGTATTTGTATCTTCCCTTAGCAATTGTGTGGTAATCCAGACGTTGCTAATGGGAACTAAAGCACAAGCAAATTACAACCTCTAACATCAGAATAATCAAAACGCCCTAAAACTTGAAACTCTCCTTTTTGATTAATTTTACCTAAATCCTGCGTTTCTATAAAACCACAACTTTCCACATTTGCCAAATCAATAACATTAATTGCTCCACTTTGAATTTCAGATTTATTTACTAATTCTTTATTATTCTTCAAATCAAAAGGATCATTTGTATCACGAATAATAATTTTGAGATAAGAAGGAGTTTGAAACCATATTTCATTTTCAGTATTAACTTTACTACTACTCTTTTCTGTATTTTTAATGGCATACCCTTGAGATAAAAGTTCTGTCATTCCGTATTCTGAATCAATTGCAGAAACTCCGAAAGCAGTTTTTAATATTTGATGCACTTCTTCTCGTACCATTTCCTTTTTTCTGCCTTTCATTCCTCCAGTTTCCATTACGATTATTTCATTTTTTACATTTTTTTTTTCTTCTAAATCATCAAATTGTTTTGTCTTTGGTAATCGGTAATTTGGATAATTTTCTCTCAAAAAATCAGCAAAATCCAAAAGTGCAAAAGTAACTCCTAATAATAAAACTGGTTTTGTAGGATTTGTTATAACTACTTTTTCTAATTCTGTTTTGAGTTTTTCATAATCGTACAAGAAATAATTTGAATTAGGTTGTGCATTCTTCAAAAAATAATCTACCATATAAATCAGCGAAGAACCATCACGTTCTAAATAAGAAGGCAGTAATGCAAAAATTTGAAAATCATCTAATTTTCCGTATTCTTTATACAGTTCTTCAAAAATAAATTGACTAGATTTTTCATAAAAATTTAAATCCGAAATAGCGTGTTTACTTCTATTAGTTTGGTCACTTGTTCCACTACTTGTAAAAATTTGATTTGTCTTTATGCCTTCTATTTGAACATGATGTGACTTAAAAAATCGAATAGGCAAAAATGGAATCTTGTAAATCGATTTTATTTCTGTTGAATCAATATTCAATTTCTCAATATACTCCTTATATACAGGATTGTATTTTGATTGAAAATAAAACAATTCTAAAGCCTTCGTCTCAAATGCTGCGAAATCATTTTTTGGAATAGAAAAAATACTTTTTTTGTAATCTTTGATAAAATTTTGGTGCATAGTGTTTTTGTATGACAGACTTACTAGTCTGGTCTAAAACTAAAAAGGTTCTTTTTCGTTAAGAAGGGAATACTATTTTTATAAATTTTCTGTAAAATGTAGAAAGTAATTTAAAAGTAGCTAAAACGAGTATAAAAATGAAATAACAATTTTTATTCTCACAAAAAATTACGATACTTGTTAGATTAAACTAAAATCTAAGAATTAAGATTTAAAGCATAAATTAGCACTAATTTACACTCTTTATCTTATTGGAATTTTAATACAAATAAAACCAATAAAATAAAGTACGAATAGAAAAAAAAATATATGATTGACAATAACATCTATTATACGCCCAAACAAATTGTTGAGGAGCTGGATAAATATATCATTGGACAACACGAAGCTAAGAGAAATGTAGCTATTGCATTACGTAATCGTTGGAGGCGTATGCATGTAAAGTCAGACATGCAAAAAGAAATTATGCCAAATAACATTTTGATGATTGGCTCAACAGGCGTTGGAAAAACAGAAATTGCTCGTCGTTTGGCAAAAGTAGCAAATGCTCCTTTTGTAAAAGTAGAGGCTTCAAAGTTTACAGAAGTGGGTTATGTCGGACGTGATGTAGAGAGTATGGTTCGTGATTTGGTAGAACAAGCTGTAAAACTTATTCAAACTGAAAAACGTGATGCTGTTAAGCAGAAAGCCGAACAGGCTGTTGAAGATATTATTTTGGATGCTCTTATTCCACCTTTAAAAAATAGACAACCTGCTACTACGTCTTCTAGTGTTGGTTTTTCGAATGATGAAATGCCTACTTCAGATGCAGAACTGAATGAACGTACAAGAGAACGTTTTAGAGAAAAATTGCGTGCTGGAGAATTAGAAGACCGAAAAATAGAAATCACATTAGAATCTAGCAATAATCCAGGTGTTGGTGTTGTGGGTGGTGCTATCGATGAAGTTTCGATGATGAATCTTCAAGAAATGTTAAGTGGAATGTTACCTAGCCGTTCGAAAAAGCGTAAAGTAACTATTGAAGAAGCTCGTACTCTTTTATTAGAAGAAGAAGCCTTCAAACTCATTGATATGGACGAGGTAAAAGTAGAAGCTATCAAAAAAGCCGAAAATTCTGGAATTATTTTTATTGATGAAATTGACAAAGTAGCCTCTTCTGGAAATAAAGGAGGTGGAGCAGATGTAAGCCGTGAAGGTGTGCAGCGTGATTTGTTGCCAATTGTAGAGGGAAGTGCCGTAACGACCAAACACGGAATTGTGAATACAGACCATATTTTATTTATTGCTGCTGGAGCATTTCATGTTTCTAAACCTTCGGATTTGATACCAGAGTTGCAAGGTCGTTTTCCTATTCGTGTAGAACTTAATTCGCTTACAAAAGAAGATTTCCATAAAATATTGAAAGACCCAAAAAATGCTCTAAGCAAACAATATGTGGCTCTTTTAGAATCAGAAGGTGTAAAACTGACTTATCAAGATGATGCTTTAGAGGAAATTGCAGATATTGCTTTTCATATTAATAGTGAGCTTGAGAATATTGGAGCAAGACGTTTGCATACCGTTATGAGCCATCTTTTGAATGAAATTTTGTTTGATATTCCTGATACTATTCCTCCAAATGCTCATGTAGCAATTACAAAAGAAATGGTACAAGATAAATTGAAAGCACTTATCAAAAATAGAGATTTGAGTCAGTATATTTTATAATAAGTACCCAGTCAAAATTATTTATGTGTATCTTCTATTTTAGCTTGGTTTGTACCGTAGGTCTGACCAAGTTAAAATAAGTATTTGAATAGTCATAAAGGCTTATTTTGTCCAAGTCAGACCTACGGTATAGACTTGAACAAAATCACGATTACATATATTTAATTCTGCTCAAGTACTTACTTGTCGTATTTCGTATTCTAAACCCTAAGGTTCTTTAAAGACTCTTAGGGTTTTTTCGTTTATTTCAAAAAAAATAAAATTTAATTCATTACAATTGATTAAATTGCTACTTCATTCAAACAATTACTAAAAAAAGAATATGTCCACAGAACAGATTATTTTATTTGTCGTCTTAACGTCTTTAGTTATAGGTCTTATATTTTTTATCCGAAGTTATATTCCAATTAATTTGTGGATTATGGCTATTTTTTCGGGTGTACGTTTGGGCTTATTAGAACTGGTAGCCATGCGAATCAGAAATGTTCGTCCACGAAAGATTGTTTTGCCTCTTATTACGGCTAGTAAAGCAGGTTTGAAAGATATTACAGCATCAGATTTGGAAACCCATTTTTTGGCTGGTGGTAGTGTAGAGGAAGTAGTAAGGGCATTGATTGCAGCCGATAAAGCAAATATTGATTTGAGCTTCAAACAAGCTACTGCAATTGATTTGGCGGGTAGAGATGTCTCAGAAGCTGTTCAGATTTCTGTTAATCCAAAAGTAATTACTACAAATGCAGTTACTTCGGTAGCTCAAGATGGTATTCAGCTTATCACAAAAGCTCGTGTTACACTTCGTGCAAATATTGCTCAACTTGTAGGTGGTGCAGGTGAAGAAACTATTTTGGCTCGTGTGGGTGAGGGTATCGTAACGGCAGTAGGTTCTTCGCATTCTCATAAAGACGTATTAGAAAATCCTGATAGAATTTCGAAATTAGTATTAGAAAAAGGACTTGATGCAGGAACAGCCTTTGAAATCTTGTCAATAGATATTGCAGATATTGATGTAGGTGAGAATATTGGTGCAAAACTTCAAATCGAACAAGCCAACGCAGACCTTAGAGTAGCAGAGGCAAAAGCAGAAGAGCGTCGTGCAATGGCAATCGCAGTAGAACAAGAAATGAAAGCGAAAGCACAAGCATCAAGAGCAAAGGTAATTGAGGCAGAAGCAGAAGTTCCAAAAGCAATTTCAGAGGCAATACGCAACGGAACTTTTGGAGTAATGGATTATTATCGCCTTCAAAACTTACAATCAGATACACAAATGCGTGAATCAATAGCTAATCCAGAAGAAAAAATGCCAAGACGTAGAAATAGCGATGATGACGATAATTATAATCAGAGATAAATAAAGTTAGATTTTAGAAGTTAGAAAGTGAAAATTAGCGAACAAAGAACTGTTTATTCTTTTAATAGAGAATAAACAGTTTTTTTTGTTTTGATTAAACAATTTCAAAATCAGTTTGTAGAATAATTATATTTCTGAAACAGTACTAATTTTACTTTTTCCATTTTTTGACCTATGAAACGCTATCATTTATTCGAATTTGCAGACCTAAAATGGTTTCCTTCTATTTTGCGAAAATGTTTGATGGATTTGCTTCGTGATTTTATTGAAATTACTGGAGTTTATCGTCCTGTTGTTCCCTTTTTAAAAAACTGTCTTGAAAGAACCAAATCAACACAAAATTATAGATATGGCTTCTGGTGGTGGTGGTGCGCTTGTCCATTTAGAAAATGATATAAACGGAAATTACTGCAAACGACAGAAAAATCTACTTCGATTTTTCTATTATCCTTAGCGATATTTATCCACAAATAGAGAGTTGGAAATGGATAAAAAAACAGAATCCAAATATTGATTTTATTTCTCAGCCAATAGATATTACAAATCCCTCCTACAAAAGACGAGTCAGAAAAATTAAAAGGTGAAGGATTACATACACTTTTTCTCTTGTCTTCATCATCTGAAAGAAAATCAAGTAAATCAATTATTACAAAAAACAACTCAAAATAAACAAGAATATTGTAATTTTTGAAGGTGCAAGCAAACGTTGGATAGAAGTTTTGGCAGCTATTTTTCTACTTCCAATAGGTGTAATTTTGCGTTCTGTTTTTATACGTCCGTTTTGTTATTGGAGAGTATTATTTACTTACATAATTCCTATTTTACCTTTTTTAATGGCTTGGGACGGGACTGTTTCGGTATTGAGATTATATCCAAAAAATTATTGGGAAAATTGGACAATCTCTTATCCTGATTTTGAATGGAAAACAGGAGTTATTCCTTCTCGCTTTGGTTTGGAAGTGCGTTATCTTTTTGGGAAGCCAAAATAGAATAATTTAATAAAAGAGTTGTATTGTTTAACATTATTCTGTAAGAAAGCTATTTTTCAAAACATTGATAAACAAAATGAGTTATTTTTTTGATGATTTAAAAAAAATCATGTTTCAAAATTATTTTTTAAACTTATAAAAACCCATTTTTTATGAAAGCTCTTTGTTGGCATGGTAAAAACGATGTTCGAATCAATAGAGTCGATGACCCTATTATTGAAGATCAAGGCGACATTATTATAAAAGTAACCGCAACAGCAATTTGTGGTTCGGATTTGCATATTTTGGCTGGAATGGTTCCTACAATGAAAGAAGGAGATATTTTAGGTCACGAATTTATGGGAGAAGTAGTAGAAATTGGAAAATCTGTTCAAAACTTCAGAAAGGGTGATAGAGTAGTTGTTCCTTTTACAATTGCTTGTGGGCATTGTAATTTTTGTGATGACGACTTGTATTCGCTTTGTGATAACTCGAATCGAAATGCAGAGATAGCCAAAGAAAATTTAGGACATACTATTTCTGGAATTTTCGGTTATTCACACATGCTAGGAGGTTATGCAGGAGGGCAAGCTGAGTATGTTCGAATTCCCTTTGCTGATTATGGTCCTGTAAAAGTTCCTGATTCGCTACGTGATGATCAAGTTTTGTTTTTATCTGATATTTTCCCAACTGGTTACATGGCAGCCGAAAACGCACAAATCAAGAAAGGAAGTACGGTAGCTGTTTGGGGGTGTGGACCTGTTGGGCAGTTTGCCATTCAGAGTGCTTGGATGATGGGTGCAGGTCGTGTCATTGCGATAGACGATGTAGAAGAGCGTTTGGATATGGCAGAAAAATACGGAAAAGCAGAAGTAATTCGTACCACAAATGAGAAGGAAGTATATGAACGCTTGCAAGACATGACAGATGGTTTTGGTCCTGCAAGTTGTATTGATGCAGTAGGTGCAGAAGCACACGGAACTATGTTAGAAAATGCAAAAGATAAGATAGAAAAAGCTGTCAATTTGCATAGTCCACATCCTTACGTTTTACAACAAGTCATTAAAAATTGTAGAAAAGGAGGAACAATTTCTATTCCTGGTGTATATGTTGGTGTAGTGGATGGTATTCCATTTGGTGCAGCTATGAACAAAGCTTTGACTTTTAAAATGGGTCAAACACATGTTCAACACTATTTAAAACCACTTTTAGACAAAGTGGAGCGAGGCGAAATCGACCCATCTTTCCTTATTACTCACCGTCTGAAATTAGACGAAGCTCCAGAAGCATACAAAACTTTTAGAGACAAAAAAGACAAATGTATTAAGGTGGTTCTTACTCCTTGATTTATTACAAGACTAGTATTCTATCAAACTTACTTCTAATAGAAGTAAGTTTTTTTTTGGTAAGATTTCATAAAAAAAGCAAAGAAGAATCTCCATAACTCAAAAAACGATAGTCATTATCCAAAGCTGTTTGATAAATTTTCTTCCAATCCTGACCAATAAAAGCAGCGACAAGTAAAATAAGTGTCGTTTCTGGCATGTGAAAATTGGTAATCAGCACATCACAAACACGAAAAGTATAAGAAGGAAGAATAAATATTTCGGTTTCACCTGTCAGTTTATCCTGATTAGAATCATTCATATACTTCAAAATGGCTTCAAAACTTTCTTTTTTAGAAGGTAATTTTGTTTCAGAATCATAACTGTATGGTTCTAATTTTTCTATGAAGAAAGTCGTATTATTTTTAAGTAAAATTTTTGTTCCAAACCAATACAAACTCTCCAAAGTTCGCATAGAAGTAGTCCCGACAGAAGCTACTTTTTGAGAATCCATTATACTTTCTATATTTTCTTTCGTGATTACGATTTGTTCGCAGTGCATTGTATGAGTTGCTACATCGCCAGCATTCTCTTTTTTGACAGGTTGAAATGTTCCTGCACCTACGTGTAAAGTAAGTTCGTTTGTTTTTATATTCTTCTCTTTGAGACTTTGAAGCACATTTTCTGTAAAATGCAATCCTGCTGTTGGTGCTGCAACTGCTCCTGCTGCTTTGCTATAAATGGTTTGATAGCTGTCAGCATCTTTTTTGTCGGCTTCTCTTTTTATGTAAGGAGGCAAAGGCATAACACCTAATTTTTCTACAATATCTACAAATGGAATTTCTAAATTCTGATTGTTTTTATCTTCATTTTTCCATTCCAATTCTATCAAAAGTTCTTTTCTATCAGCTATTTTGGCTTGAATCAGAATAGTTTGATTATCAATTTCTAGTTCTCTTTCCAAAATCAATCCCTCTTTCCATCTCTTCAAATTACCTACAACACATTTCCAAGTACATTTCTCTGTACTCAACATGGCTTCACTTACATCAGCCGTTGGTAAAACTGGGTGCAACAAAAATATTTCGATAGTTGCTCCTTTTCCGTTTTGTCCTTGATGTCTATTATTTGAGGTAGCTTTTTTTTCGAATAAAAGACGTGCAGGAATAACCTTTGTATTATTGAAATACAATGTGTAATCCTTATCCAAAAAATCAGTAATTTCTCTAAAATGATGATGCGAAATAACACCTTTTTTATAAACTAAGAGCTTCGAACTATCTCTTTTTTCTAAAGGGTTTTGAGCAATTCGCTCATTTGGCAAACGATAGGTATAATCTTCTAAATTTATCTTTTCCACTTTGCAGTTATCAGTTATCAGTTATCAGTAAACAATTGACAGTTAATTTCTACTAACTGCTTTTTCTGATTTACCGTAATTCGTAATTTTTAATTCGTAATTGGGATGTTAGTTCAGTACTGAATTAGTAACATTAAAAGTCATCTTGACAGTTCTTCCTTCATCTAAAAAATCAACTTTGTCAGCCAGGTTTTTTACTAGAAAAATTCCTCTTCCCCCAATAGACAATATATTTTCTGGTGCTGTTGGGTCAGGCAATGCGTCTGGATTAAATCCTTTTCCTTGATCTTTTATTGTAAAGAATAGTTTTTCTTTTCCTATTTCTAAGCTCAAATCTACTTCCTTATTCTTATCTTTTCCATTTCCATGAATAATAGCATTATTGACAGCTTCAGTAACAGCAACCATAATATTTCCGTATATATCATCTTTAAGTTAAACTTGTCACGAGCATTATCGATAAAACTTTCTACAATACGGATATTTTCTAAAAGCGAAGGGATTTTGATGTGCAAAACTGATTTCATAATTAGTATTTGTGTTGCGAGTTAAAAATGGAAACGGTTTATTCTTATTTCATGAAAATAATCATTGTTGAATACAGTTAAATTTATAAACTTAACAATAAGAAAAAAAGTCCTTAAACATAAATATCAAATATAAGAATTGATAGAGGAACAAACTCAATTTATTTTCACTTTTTTATAAAAAAAGTCTTAAAATTTGAAAGAACAACAAACCTGCGATAAATAATTCTGACCAATTAGTAACGCAAATTTGAATCATAACGTTCTAATTAAATTAATTATTAAAATAATACCATTTTACTATTGTGATACGCAACTCTATTCCTCAATTTTTTTCCTTTATTTTCTTGGCAATTGTTCGATTTTATCAATATTTTATTTCTCCAATGCTTCCTCCTCGCTGTCGTTACACACCTACATGTTCGGCTTATATGGTCGAATCTATCAAAAAATATGGAGCCTTTAAAGGAGGTTGGAAAGGAATCAAAAGAATAGGGAAATGCCACCCTTGGGGAGGAAGTGGATATGACCCAGTGGAATGATTTTGTATAAATAATAGAAATTCGAATGATCAACATGAGTGTCATTGGTAAAAATCAAAAATGCGTTTATTAGCTACAGAGTAGCTTTACCTTGGTAGAACAAGAATAGAAATTGATTTAAAAAGCTACAGCGTAGCGTAACTTTATTTTTAATTGCCAAGTTTCGCTACGCTGTAGCTCTACTAAAGTACTTTTTTGATGTTCTACCAAGGTTACGTTGCTCTGCAACTAAAAGTCAATACCTAACAATGACACTCATATTGAATGATTACAATTTTACAAAAACACTTAGTGTAAAAAAAACACACTTATTTTCCCAAATCTGAAACCTTTATTTAGAAAGCAACGTTACTAAAACAAAACACTTATTGTATTTATTACACTAAGGCAAAAAATTGCCAGCAAAAAAGATTATATTACCAAATTTATCTATATTTTAATTTAAAAATAATCACTTATGTCTGACACAACTAGAGAAAGCCGAGAGCGAGATTTAGTTTTAGCTCCCAACGAATACGCATTTATTTCTGACCAAACGAAGGGAAATATTAATGTTTATGTTGGTCCTTACAAAACAAGTCTTGCCAATACTGACCGTCCCGTTATGTTTGATGATGCTACAAAGCGTTTCGAAAAATGTAATTTGGAAGAAGCTATGAGAGCTTTTGTAATTGCTCCAGAGGGTTGGTATGTTGTTCTGAAAAATCCTTCGAAAGATACAAATCCACCAAAAACAGGAACGAGTAATAATCTAGTAGAACTAAATGTGGGGCGAAAAGTAAATATTGCAGGACCTATTTCTTTTGCACTTTGGGCAGGACAGATGACACGAGTTATTCGTGGTCATAATTTAAGTTCAAATCAGTATTTATTAGTTCGTATTTATGATGAAAAGCAAGCAAGAGAGAATTGGGGAAAATCAGTCATCAAAACTAAAGAAGGAGAAGCAGGCGATTCAAAAGAGTTAAATGAAGTAGCTCAGACCTTGACCATGGGACAACTTTTGATTATTCGTGGCGATGAAGTTTCGTTTTATATTCCACCAACAGGAATTGAAGTTGTCAGAGATGAATATGCAGACGACGACGAATATGTGCGTGAAGCCGTAACTTTAGAGCGTTTGGAATATTGTATTCTTTTGAATGAAGACGGAAACAAACGCTACATTCAAGGGCCAAAAGTCGTTTTTCCAAAACCTACCGAAGTTTTCATTCAAAAAGGTGGAATGAAAAAATTTAAAGCCATCGAACTCAATGAAATGAGTGGTTTGTATGTAAAAGTAATTGCTCCCTACAAAGATGGCAAAAATGAATACAAAGAAGGCGACGAACTTTTCATTACTGGAAAAGACCAAATGATTTATTACCCTCGTCCAGAACATGCCGTTGTGCGTTATGGAAACAAAGAACGCCATTATGCCATTGCCATTCCAGCAGGAGAAGGGCGTTATTATCTCAATCGTAAGACAGGAACAGTTGCTCTCATGAAAGGTGCAGCAATGTTTTTGCCTGATCCTAGAGAATTTGTTTTGGTACGTCGTGTGCTTTCCAAAAAACAAACTTCGCTTTGGTTTCCCAATAATAATGAAGCCTTAGAGTATAATTTAGCCTTACAAAACATTGCCAAAAACGATAATTTTGTTACTGATTTTGAATTACAAGAACAAAATCAGGCTCCTCAGCAGCCACAACAACTCCGTAAAAAAGCAAAGATTTCTGATGAAATGGTTGGCGATGAGTTTAATCGTGATAACTCACATACGCCACCTCGCATGATTACGCTGGACACCAAATATGAGGGAGCTGTTACGATTGCACCTTGGACGGGTTATGCTGTCTTGGTGGTCAGCAAGACTGGAAAACGAAAAGTTATTGAAGGTCCTCAATCCTATTTATTAGAATATGATGAAGAATTAGAGGGAATAGAATTATCAACAGGAACTCCAAAAACGACAGAAAATTCTATCAAAACTGTATATTTGAGAGTTTTGTATAATAAAGTTTCTGATGAAATAATGGCAGAATCGGCAGATTATACACAAGTAAAAATTAATTTATCGTATCGTGTCAATTTTGAAGGAAGTTCGGATAAATGGTTTAATGTAGAAAATTATGTCAAATTTTTGACAGACCACATGCGTTCCTATATTCGAAATACGGTCAGAAGATACCCAATTATGGAATTTTATGCGAATGGAATTACTATTTTGAGAGATGCTATTTTGGGAGAGTCGGACAAGAAAACAGGAAAACGAACAGGAAGACTTTTTGAAGAAAATGGAATGCGTATTTATGATGTAGAAATTTTGGATATAAGTTTGGGAGATGCAAACATTGAGAATTTGTTGATTTCTTCTCAGCAAGATACTGTTATGCAAACTTTGCGTATCAATTCTGAAAAACGAAAATTAGAATTTACACAAGAAAGTGAAGCCATTACTCGTCAGATTGCAGCCACACAATCCGAAACAAAACAAACCATTTACGAGCTTCAAAAACAAGAAACTAAAAAGCTCTTAGAAGTTACTTTATCAAAAATTGAAAGCGAAATAATCAGTAAAGAACGTCATTTACAAGCACGATTAGACGAACAAAAATCGCTTAATCAAATCAATGATGATGAACTCTCACGTCAAAAATCTATCAATAATCTTGAGTTAGAAAAAGCACAAAGAGAATTAGAACAGTTTATTTTAGAAGAGCAAACTGAAGTAGAAGCAGTTGTAGCAAAAGCAAAAGCCGTTTCTCCAGATTTGATTGCAGCTTTACAATCCTTCTCTGATAAAGAACTGGCTCAAAAAATGGCTGATTCTATGGCACCATTGGCTATTTTGGGAGGAAAATCAATTGCTGATGTCTTTGGAAACCTTTTGAAAGGAACACAACTGAGTAATGTTTTGAGTAGCTTGAAATTGCCTGAAAATACGGAAGAGTAATTTTTAATTTTATCATATAAAACGAAAAACGGTTTACTTTGAGCGAACCGTTTTTTATGATTTCGCTTTTCTCATATTTCTTCGTATGTTTAATAACCACTAAATAAAAAATAATCTTATGCGTACTTTTATTTTACAATCTTCTAACGAACAAGATTTGGAATTACTGCTAATTATGGCAAGTAGGTTAGTATACTGTTTAAAAAGTTTTGTAATGCTTTGACTGTACATTCAGTTCCCCAGAACTGAATGTTTCGCTTCCTCAGAAGCGAGATTTGTTTGCTTGAATCACGCTTCTGAGGAAGCATTTCGTTCAACTCTGAGGAGTTGAACGCACGAAATACATATAAACAAACTTTTTAAACAGTGTATTAGGTGTTGTTTGTAAAGAAATAGAAAAACCTAGTCAAGTAAATTCTTTAAATGAGATAGATGATACAAATAATGAAATAGAGAATTTTATAAATAAAAATGAAGAAAGCACCTTTTTGTTAGAGGGATTAGGTTTGGAAAAAACTGTCATTCCTATCACTTATGATGAATTAGAAAAAAAGACTTTAACCTCTCCTTACTCTCCAAATTTAGAAAAAGCTATATCTTATTTTGGTTCATTAGAAAACGACAAAAACGAAACTCTTGAAGAACTTTTAAACCTACTTGATTAATGGAATTGTCAGAAAAAACATACACAACGAAAACCTTTTTAGAAGTTTATCTTCAATTTATAGATTTAGTTCCAAATCAATCAGACTGGAATGAAGAAGCTATTTCTTCTAATCCTCCTAGACTTTATAGATTCCAACAACTTAAATCTTTAATGACAGCTTTTGAAATAGGAGAAGATTTATTGACAGATTTTAAAGAAGGTGGTTTTTTAAGTAGAAGAGAAAATTTAGATTTAAGTCTGCTCTTTGAAGATATGCAAAAATATGTTCAATCAAATATTTCAAATGAAGAACAAGAGGAATCCATATTAATTTTGAAAAATGATGCTAAGAGCAGTATAAAAATAAGGTTTCTATTCAAACATTTTTTAAAAATAATAGAAGAAACTAACAAATTTATAAATATCAATAGTGGAATTATCTCTAGTATGCCTATAGGAATATATTTTACCTCTAAGACAAATGCCTTAATTCATAGTATAGATAAAACTAAATTTGAGGAGTTGAAAATGATAGTATGTTCAATGATAGATTCAGAACACAAAATCTTTTCAAGAAAAATATTGATAGAAAAGTATAATTTTCCAGACGTAGATTTAGAAGCGATTGATATAGAATGGCAATAAATAAATATATTGAAGAAATCAATGAAGATTTTTTTGTCTATGCTTCGTTAGAAAATGGAGAATGGTATCCATTTGAACCCAGTACAAAAACTCAAGAATTTTTAATAAAACGAAAAATATGAAAACTACAAAAGAAATAAAACAAGATGAAATTGATTCTATCAAAAATCCTAACTATACTATTGATCCAGAGTTGAATAAGTATGTAAAATATCTCTTTTTCCAGAAAAAGTAAAAAAAGCAAAAGCTCATCTAGCAAAAGTAGGTATGCCTAAAGAATATTACGAACAAATGGCTAAACAAAAAGAAGAGGAAGAGGAAAATAAAAAGTAAAATGCGAAAAGAGTCTATATCAAATCGTCTGAAGTTATTAGTATCACTTCACTAAAATATCAACAAAAGTAAAGTCACAAAATATTTTCAGTATGAATTTAGACAGTTATGAAGTAGAAATAAGTAATTCTTCTGCTACCTTTGACTTTATAAGTAAGGGGCATTTGGGTAAAATTGACAAAGTCATAAATTACAAAAGTATGCAAGAAGGAGTCTATAATTTAGGTTTTGGAGATAAAAATCCAATAACTGGAGAAATAGATGATACAATAGTTACCAATAATGGAGATATGACATAAATACTTGCAACAGTAGCAGCAAGTATTTATACTTTCACAAACAATAACCCAAATGCTTGGATTTATGTAACAGGAAGTTCTCAATCTCGTATAAGACTATATAGAATGTCAATAAATAAGTATATTGAAGAAATTGATAAAGATTTTATTGTCTATACTTCTTTAGAAGATGAAGAGTGGTATCCATTTGAACCAAATACAACTAATCAACAATTTTTAATACGACGAAAATTATGAAAACTAAAAAAGAAATAAACCAAGAAGAATTTAATTCTATCAAAAATCTTAAATATACTATTAATCCACAATTGGATAAGTATGATGATTTAATACTTTTTCCAGAAAAATTAAGAAAGGCAAAAGCACATCTAGCAAAAGTGGGTATGCCTAAAGAATATTACGAACAAATGGCTAGACAAAAAGAAGAGGAAAAATAACAAATAAAAAAGGCTTTGCATCAAAAATGATACAAAGCCTTTTTAGTTTTCTAAGCGACAAAACCACAAAAGGCTCATTCTACAAGTAGAATAAGCCTTATGATTGGTGTGTGTGCTATGTTATTTGTGTGTAAGGTCAAAAAGTGTTTCAGTTGAAAGAAATTCTATCAAAACAGAATCTCCTTAGAAGCTCTATAAAACCTTTATGTTGTTTGAAAATAGTTTTCAGTAAATATACTTGTGTGAATGTATATTTCTGGGTGTGTAAAACTACGTTCGGTGTTATCTATATTTTATTTCAATTTTGTGATAGAATAATTGTATCTTGCAAAGATTTTGTAAATTACTTTATTTGGCTTTGCTTTTTATTTTTCTTCTAGCACATAACAAAATTACGACAAGTCTAGCAGTAAAAATTACACGAAACTCTCTATTTTCCAAACTATTACTTCAAAGTATTCAAAAAACAGTACTATTGTTTCGTTTTATGAAAATGCAACAAGTTAATTTTCTGTTTTATTTCTGTTTTTGAATTATTTTATTGATTTACCTTTTTACTTTATGTCTATTTCTTCCTTAGAATCTACAATTTATCAATCTGGCAAAACTACTTTATCAGTCTTTAGCTCTAGTAACAAAGACACTGATTTGATTAATTCTATTAAACCAAAAAATATACAAACTAATAAAGTTACTTTGGTTGTTGTTTTAGATGGGAATCTCAATTTTGATTTTAATAATTACAAACAAGAATGTATAGTGGGTGAGTCATTAATTATTCCTCCTCATAAAGCGGTTCGGTTGGAGGCTCTAAAAAGTACTAGTACAGAAAAAAAGGCTAAGAAAGTATCAAAAAACAAAAAAAATGGTATTTCTTGGCTAGAGCTTCAAGTACCTATCGAAACTATTAATCAAACTATTTCTTATTACAATAAAGCAGGAGCAGTAGAAAACGATTGTAAATCAAGAATAGAAAATAATTCAGTTTGGCAATTTGGCGATACTCCAATCAATGTTACTCATGATACAAGTATCAAAAAAGCCATTACACGATTAATTGATTTATTTACAGAAGAACACTATAATAAAGATGCCTTTATAGATTTCGCTATTAAAGAACTTACTCTGAGGTTTTTGAGGACATCAGCAAGAGATAGAATTGAATTAGATGAGCTTAAAAACGAAGAGAATGCTATTAACCCAAGTATTGAAGCGGTTTTGGAATATATAAAAGAAAATATTAATGAGCCTATTTCTATTGATACTCTGACAGATATTGCAAGTATGAGTAAAGCAGCTTTTTTCAGAACTTTCAAAGAGACATTAGATATTTCGCCAATTGATTATATAAACAGAGAACGTGTAGAAGTTGCCAAAAACCGTTTAGTAGATATTTCAAAATCAGTTACAGATATTTGTTACGAACTTGGCTACAATCATATGACCTATTTTATACGAGTTTTCAAAAAATATGAAGGAATAACACCCAAACAGTTTCAGATAAAACAGAATAAAGAAAGTCAAGAAAATAAACGTCAAGAAAATAAATGAAAAAAAATACAGAATAGAGTAAGTAAAAAAATATTTAGTAGTCATCTATTTTGCCATTACATACTATTAAATATTCAAATGTTAGGGTAAAGTAGGCATTTGGAGAAATTTGTGTTTTTCGTAACCTTGTATCATTTCTTTTCGTAAAAAACATAAAGGTATGATTACTGTAAAAATTCATATTTTTTTCTAAAAAAATTACTCACTATTAAATAACTTATCTTCTTTATGAAACTTACCAAATCTACTTATGATTCAGTTATAACAGGTGTTTGTGGAGGAATTGCAGAGGCTTTTGGCTGGAATAGCACTTTGATTCGTATAACATTTGTTCTCTTTACATTTTTAGGAGTAGGGTCGCCTATACTTATTTATCTTATTTTGGCTCTAGTAATGCCTAAAGAATTCTAATAAGACTTTTGATAAGAGTTTTTATGGTGATATACAGATTTCCTATTTTGGATAAGATAATAATATAGTTGATAGTTAGGTATTTTAGATATTAAAATATTAATTAGATAAGAAAATATTTTTGGCTTTCTATTCCACTTTTTACACATTAAATTGTTAAAGAGTGGAATTTTTTATGGATTCTTTTGTACTTTGAGTTTATTTTTTCAAAAGTTTGCTAACTTAGCGTATCTATTCTATGGTTTACTTCTACAATAAGTGTAATTGGATTAGATAAAATTATAAAAGAGTAACTATTTTTATAAAAAACTTTCCGAATACGTATAATTTATAGTTATGTAAAATTTGTACACAACTTATTTAGTGCCATTTATCTATAATGTAATTGAATCATGAAAAAATATTTCCTTTCTATTTTCAGCTCCCTTTTTAGTCTCCTTTTTCTCGGTGCGACATTTTTCTTTAGTTTTTTAAGTACAAATCTTTTAGCACAACAAGACGCACAATTTAGCCAATACATGTTTAATAATTTATATTTCAATCCAGCAGCAGCAGGAAGCGATAGAGATTATACTAGAATGGGTGTTTTTCATAGGAGTCAATGGGTAAATTACTCTCCTACTTTTGATGAAGGCGGGGCACCTAGCTCGCAAGTTGGTTTTATAAGTATGCCTCTAAATCGTATTAATAGTGGAATCGGAATCCATTTTGCAAATGACAGAATAGGTCCTTTAAGTAGTACAGAAGTGCAAATTTCTTATGCCTATCATTTCAATCTCAAAAATAAAGACCGTATTTCTTTAGGTGTTCGTGGAGGAATGTATAATCAAAGAATTGATTTTAGCCAATATCGTCCAAATCAAGAAAATGACCCCAGAATTCCTAGTGCTGGAGTAGAAAATCAATTTCAACCTGATTTGGCAGTAGGTTTGTATTATCAATCTATAAAAGGCTATTATATAGGAGTGAGTACAAATCATTTATTACAATCTAATTTTGATTACAGCACAGGCGTTAATATTACTTCATTACAACCTCATATATATTTAATGAGTGGAAGTAGTTTTGATGTTTCTCCTTCTCTTATGTTACAACCGTCAGCAATTTTGAAATACACTTCAGGTGCTTTATCTTATGAAGGAAGTATTTTATTAAATTATGATGAAACTTATTTTGGTGGAATTTCGGCACGAGCTTCTAATGCGCTAGATGCAGGAATTTTGATTTTGGGTGTCAATATGTTGGAGGATAGAGACCTTAGAATTACCTATTCATTGGATTTAGTAACAAGTGGTAGAGATGTAAAGCAACCTACTTCACATGAAATTTCAATAGGCTATCGTCTTCCTTCTCCAAAACCTAGAGTTCTTCCTACAATACGAACGCCTCGTTTTCGTTTCTAATAGTATAAAACTAATTTTATTCTTTATAGAAATAGAATTTATCCGTATTATTTATTCCAGTATTTTTGCTTAGAAAATAAATAATACAGATATTTTACCAAATAATATATTGGAATAGTTGAATTTACCATTACAATCAACTTTTTTTACAAAAGATTTAAAAAAAGTTACTTAGTTTCAACGAATACACAAAAAAATTCGATAAATTTGATAAATATTTCGGTAAAACTATACTAATTTCTATAAAAAGTAGTTATTAGTGTAATAGCGACGAAGGATAATAGCATTTACTTTCTATTAAAATCGGTTATAATCAATTATATATAGTTATATATTAATCAAATTTGGTTTTGATTTAACTCTATAGACAATAAATAGACTGTATTTGGCATTATTATTCTAAGTTTACTAAAAGAAACTAATCTGAGAAACTAATCTGAATTTGATAAAAAGTATTTAATAGACCTATTCCTTAATTTTTTAAGAAACTCATTACAAAACAAATCTATATTCTGCTTATTTACATTATTATAATGGTAGTGAAAATTTAAAAATAGATGCGTTCCTGACTTTAATAACAAGAAAACCGAACATGACTACGAACATGATACAAAAAATACGTACAACTCGTACAATTTGGGCTGTCCTTTTAGGTGTAACTGCCGCACTTTTTCTTCAAAGCTGTGGTGGTGGAGGTAATTTAGCCAAGCTACAAGAAAGTGGAGAGCTTACAGGAGCCTTAGGACGTGAAGGCTGGAGACAAGAAATTCCTTATGGAATGATTGTAGTTCCTGCTGGTACGTTTCATATGGGACAAGCTGATCAAGACATCTTATCTTCAAAAATAAATATGAACCGTCAGATTACGATTGGTGGTTTTTATATGGATCAAACAGAGATTACAAATAACGAGTATCGCCAGTTTATTGATGAAATGACTGAAAACCCAGACTCTGTAGATGGAGAAATTTTATCAGAAGAAGAAATTAAGGAACGTTTCTATCCTGATACTACAGTTTGGATGACAAACTTTACGCATCATTATGGAGACCCAATGACAGAAAATTATTATGCTCACCCTGCTTATGATGATTATCCAGTAGTAGGTGTTAGTTGGTTTGCTTCTAAAGCATTTTGTGGATGGAGAACTAAATTTATGAATGAAGCTAGAGAATCTGCTGGTAAGTTTCCAGTTCCGATGTTCCGTTTGCCTTCAGAGGCAGAATGGGAATACGCTTCTCGTGGTGGTCGTGATGTAGCAAAATACCCTTGGGGTGGTCCTTATACAAGAAATGCTAAAGGTTGTGCACTTGCCAACTTCAAGCCAGGTCGTGGTAATTATTACGACGATGGTTTCCAATATACAAACCCAGTAGGTGCCTATTTTCCTAATGATTTTGGTCTTTATGATATGGCTGGAAATGTTTCAGAATGGTGTAATGATGCGTATGCTCCTAATGCAATGCCACTTATTTGGGATTTGAATCCTACATTTATTGATGATAGTGAGCCTCGCAAATTAGTTCGTGGTGGTTCTTGGAAAGACATTGCTTTCTTCATCGAAACAGGTACACGTAACTATCAATATCAAGATTCTGTAACAGCTTATACAGGTTTCCGCTGTGTAATGACTTATTTAGGTCGTTCTTCTGGAATGGAATTTTAAAAAACAGCTTGTTTGAAAATTACAAAAAACTCATTTTTTACTAAGTCGCTATATTGTGGTTTATTTAAAAGATGAGTTTTTGCTGTAAAAGAAATATATAGTTTACCGAGAATAACTACCTATTTAATTGTCTAAATAGGTGCATTTGACGAAATAGTATTTTTGTTACCTTAAATAAGACAAATTAGCTATGATATTTGTGATTAAGGATAGTATCTTTTAAAAGTAAAAGACGTATAAAATTTAATTGTGGTTAGTGTAATACAAAATTCTTTAGAAAGGTGTTTTTTACTACTTATAGTATGCTGAAATATAAACACTATGTTACTATTAAATAACTTAGTAGCTTTGTTGATGCAACTGTAAAATTATTTTATGATTTATCTTTTTTTATTGACTAAGTAGTTTGCAATTACATTACTAATTGTTCTTTGGTAAAATATGTTTGTTTCCATTAATTGAAATTATATTTTTTCTATAGAAAATAGATCAGTTCTAACAAAGTATAAACTGCCTTCTTAATTTAGTATCAAACTATTTATTTAGCAGTTTATATCATAAATTTGGAATACTATCTAGCATAGAATGTTGAATATTTGTTGATTTACTGATTAATCATACTAAAACTATTCAATTTATAGGATTTTTTTTTAAAAACTTTGGAACATTGCAAATAAATCACTTATTTAGACTATTCAAACTATTAAATAATTATTTTTTTATAGAATTATCTTGATAAATCTCTGATTAAATACTTATCTATCAACAATTTGATTTACTAATGAGGTATTTATATAAAGTAAAATTATAATTTGCTTGTTTTGTATTTCTATAAAAATAGAAATTCAAAATTAATTACAATAAATTATAATTAAAGAAAACTTTTTTTATGTAAATCTATTTATGTATCTTTAATCCATTGAAATTTTAACTTCTTTTTAATAAATCAACTCTCAACTCTAACAATCATTAGAATTATGGCTAATCAAGAAACCACAACTCAACGTATTTATCGTACCATAGTACCTAAACTTACTAGTGTAGGTGCTTCCGTAGTAATTGTAGGAGCATTATTTAAAATTATGCACTGGCCTTTTGCGGGAATTCTCTTAACTGTAGGACTTCTTACAGAAGCTTTCATTTTCCTTATGGGTGCTTTCGAACCTGCTCCACCTGCTGATCCTCACTATGAGTGGGAACGTGTTTATCCAGGTTTGGTAGATGCAAATGTGAAAGCCGTTGTAGCTAAAAAGGATGATCCTAATAAAGACGTTGCTCTTATGGCTGGTCTTGACAAAATGTTGGGAGAGGCTAATCTTTCTGCTGATTCATTTAAGCGTTTCGGACAAGGCATTCAATCTCTAAATGATACAGCTACTCGCATGAAAAGTATCACAGAGGCAGTAAATTCTACGAATGATTATTCTAATAACTTGAAGGAAGCATCTAAATCGCTTACAAGTCTTAACTCTGCTTATTCTTCTACCGTATCTGCAATGGGCGAGATGTCTAATGCTGCTAAAGATGCTAAAGAATATCATACTCAAGTAAAAGCAATCACTAAGAACCTTGCTGGTTTGAATGCTGTATATGAAATGGAATTGAAAGATGCTAACAGTCACTTGAAAGCAATGAATAAATTCTATAGTAATCTTACTCAAGCTATGGAAAGTATGGCAGATGCAAGTAAAGAATCTTTAGTATTCAAAGAACAAATGTCTAAATTGACAACAAATATTACTACTCTTAATAAAGTATATGGTAATATGCTTACTGCAATGAAAGGTTAATTTTTAGTTCACTGAAACTGAAATTAGAATTCATTCTATAAAATTTTAAATATATTATTAACCAAAAACCATAAAAAACTATGGCAGGTGGAGGAAAAGAGACCCCAAGGCAACGGATGATAGGCATGATGTACTTAGTACTTACTGCTCTCCTTGCCCTACAGGTTCAAAACGAAGTACTAGAAAAGTTCTATTTTATAGATGCTAGTCTTCAAGATGCAAAAGAAGTTGGTCTTAGTACCAATGGTAAAATCATCACGTCGATGAGTGAGCAAATCAAGGATTCTGGTAGTAATCCAAGAGATTTGGCTATCTTAAAGAAAACTCAAGACATAAAAGATGAGTCAGTTAAGATGATAGAGCGTATTCAAGACATACGTAATAATATCGTTGAAGCAATGGGAGCAATGGATCCTGAAACAGGTGCTTATCCACAAGGTGATAAATACGATGACGTAAATCGTTTGATGCTTGGAACTGGAGAAAGTCAAAATGGATTTGCATTTACGTTACAAGACGAGCTTAATGCTTATGTAGCCAAAATTGCTGCTATTGACGATACACTAGGTCCAATCCTGAAAGGAGCTAACTTAATGCCTTTAGCAAAAGAGAAAGCTGACGAACCTCGTTATCAAGCTCCTAAGTATCAAGGAATGGAATGGGAACATATTAATTTCCAGAATACGCCAATGGTAGCCGCTCTTGCTGTACTTTCTCAACTACAAAACGATGTAGTAAAAGTAGAAACTAAAGCTGTTGATGCTATGCGTGGTCGTATTGGAGAATTCCAAATCAAATTTGATAAAGTATCAGCTATGGCTTCTGCTGAATCAAATACAGTTGCGGCAGGGACAAAGTACAAAGCCAAAATGTTTATTAGCGCTACTTCTACTACATTAGCTCCGAAAATGTCGGCTAGTGGTGCAGGTGCAGTACGTGTAGATGGAGACGGTGTTGGTACAGTAGAATTTACTGCTTCAGGTGGTACTACAGAAGGTGCTAAGAAAACTTGGCAAGGATCTATCACTATCAGAAATGCTGCTGGTGAAGATACTACTCTTACTGTGAAGCAAGAATATACAGTTGTTTCTCCAGTAATTGAAATCGAATCGGGTACTATCAATTCACTTTACTTAAAGTGTGGTAATGATTTGAAGGTAAAAGTTCCTGCTCTAGGAGTGGAATATAATCCTTCATTTGGCGTAACTGGTGGAGATTATCAAGCTGGTAAAGGTGGAAAGGGAAGTATTATTATTATTCCTAATAGTAAAAGTGTTACTCTTAGTGTTTCTAGTGGTGGTAACAGCATTGGAACAAAGCAGTTTAGTGTTAAACTTATTCCTACTCCTACTGTTAAAGCGAGGGGATTAAATTTGAAACAAGGTGGTGCATGTCCTCGTTCTATAACAGTAGATGCGATACCTGATGCTAGTTTTAAAGATCAACTTCCAAATGATGCTCGCTACAGAGTCACAGGTTTTACAGTTACTTTAGCTCGTGGTCGTCGTGTAGTTGGAAGCCCTGTGAGTTCAAATAGTCCAACAGCTGATATCAGCTCTTTAGGACAGCAAGCTAAAGAAGGTGATCGTTTAGTTATTGAAGTGAAACAGGTTCAACGTATGAACTTTAAAGGTGCAGTAGAAAATGTTTCTATGCCTACTGAATATATAAATTATTCTATTTCTCAGTAGTCATAATCTCATTTGTAAAGAGAAAAACAGAACATCAAAAGTGTTCTGTTTTTTTTGTACTTGTTTATTTCTTAAATTATTTTTGATTAAATTGTATATTATATTTTTCTTGACTAATATCTAAAACATCTTATAATGATTCGTTCTACTTTACTCATTAGTTTATTGATTT
Organism: uncultured Cytophagales bacterium; assembly: GCA_963761725.1. GTDB lineage: Bacteria > Bacteroidota > Bacteroidia > Cytophagales > Bernardetiaceae > Bernardetia. The sequence goes on from CAVXHP010000006.1 coordinate 489,817, forward strand.
ACTCTTTTAGTAATTCATTTCATTTATTCGCTCAAACAACTACCACTATGCAAACTCAAACATTGGAAAATGTAGAAAAACAAATAAATCCTCAAATTAATACTGAACTAGAAAAAAATACACCTTCATTTATTGAACTTTATACGTATTTGCATCAAAATCCAGAATTATCAGAACAAGAAGAAGAAACTTCTCAAAAAATGGCTTCTGAACTCAAGAACTTAGGTTATGAAGTAACTGAAAAATTTGGAGATTATGGTGTTGTGGCTGTTATGAAAAACCCTCCTACAAATGGAAAAGGAAAAACAATTCTTATTCGTGCCGATATGGATGCCTTACCAGTAGAAGAGAAAACAGATTTATCTTATGCTAGTACAATGAAACGAACAGACAAAGATGGAAATGAAGTTTCGGTAATGCACGCTTGTGGACACGATGTACACATGACGGTTTTGGTAGGAGTAGCTCAAACAATGGCAAACCTAAAAGAGAGTTGGAAAGGAACATTAATCTTGATAGCACAACCAGCAGAAGAAGTTGGAAGTGGAGCAAAAGCAATGGTAGAGGCAAATCTTTATAAAGAATTTGGAACGCCAGATTATGCGCTTGCTCTTCATACTAATGCAAATTTGCCACACGGAACTATCGGCTATTGTAAAGGAGCAGCACTTGCCAATGTAGATATGGTAAATATTACTGTTTTTGGAGAAGGTGGACATGGTGCATATCCACATACTACAAAAGACCCAATCGTTTTGGCTTCTCAAATGATACTCGGTTTTCAGACGATTGTAAGTAGAGAAACTTCGCCTACTGATGCAGCCGTTGTAACTGTTGGTTCTTTCCACTCTGGGACAAAGCATAATATTATTTCAGACCGTGCAGAACTTCAACTTACACTTCGTTCTTATACAGATAAAGTTAGAAATAATACTTTAAAATCTATTGAAAGAATGGCAAAAGGATATGCCATGGCAGCAGGCGTAGAAAAAATGCCTCTTATAGAAATTGATGGAAACCCAAGTCCAGCCACAATTAATAACCCAGAGCTTACAGAAAAGATAGCTAATTCTGCCAGAAAAATTCTAGGAAATGAAAATGTAATTGAAGTAGAACCTGTAATGGGAGGAGAAGATTTTAGTCGTTTTGGTCGTACTGCCGAAAATGTACCAATTAGTATGTTTTGGTTAGGAGTAGTAGAACCAGAAAAAATAGAAGAAAGTAAAAAAACAGGAAAGCCATTGCCTTCTTTGCATTCTCCTTTTTATGCACCAGTTCCAAAGCCTTCTATTCAAACAGGAGTGAAAGTAATGGTACAATCTGCTTTGGATTTATTTGGAGAAGAATAAAAGCTACTTATTTTTAAAAAAATATTTTCCACTAAACACTATCTTACTGGTAGTGTTTATTTTTTTGCTCTATTCTTTCATTCATAACTTTCTATTAATTTTATGCTCCTTCAAAATTTGGCTAGACTTCCAGTTAATGATTCAGGTCCTATTTATCAAGAAACTGTCTTGGGTCGTCTTCCTGTTGAGCCTTTCAATACGGCTAGTAATTTACTGTTCTTATTTATAATTATTTATTGGTCTATCAAAATTTATCATGACCTAAGTAAATATCGTTTTCTTATCTATGTTTTGGCTACTCTATTTATTGGTTACGTTGGTGGCACTATTTATCACGCTACACGTAGTCATGAAATATGGCTTCTGATGGACTGGGTGCCAATTTTTATTTTGAGTGTAAGTGCAGTTATTTATTTTTTTAGAAAATTGGGTGTTCATTGGTTTATTATGCTCGTGCTGGTTTTGTTTCCGTTTGCATTAATGTTTGCTTTGGAGAATATTCCTTCTCTTCCTCGTTCGATGAAAAACTTGATTGAATATACCTCTCTAGCTCTCGTTATTCTCATTCCTATTTTTTCTTATCTAAGAAAAACAAATTGGCTTTTTATGAATAGAATTTTAGTAGGTTTAGCACTTTTTTGTATAGCTATTTTTTTTCGCACACTAGATAACACAGCAATTTCGAATGAATATTTCTCTATGGGAACACATTTTTTGTGGCATACTTTCGGTGCTTTGGCTGTTCATTTTGTAATTAGTTATTTGTATTTAGTAAAGAAAATAGATGGTAATTCTGATGAAATAAAAGAGATTCTATAATTTTATTTGTAAATTTAGAATAGGTTCATTTACGTTCATCTAAAAAAAACAAGTATGTCAACAAAAGAAAAATACTTAAATCCGTTTACTGATTTCGGTTTCAAAAAATTATTTGGTTCGGAAGTAAACAAAGATGTTTTAATTAATTTTTTGAACTCCATTTTACCACAAGAAGTAGAAATTACTCATCTTACTTACCTAAAAACAGAGCATATCGGACATTCTGAAATAGATAGGAAAGTAGTTTATGATGTTTATTGTGAAAACAAAAAAGGAGAAAAATTTATTGTAGAATTGCAAAAAGCAAGACAGAAGTATTTCAAAGAACGAACTATTTTTTATTCTACTTTTCCAATTCAAGAACAAGCTATAACTGGAGATTGGAATTTTGAATTAAAAGCAGTTTATACTGTTTCTATTTTAGATTTTTTGATCGATGATAATTCTTACGCAGCTAAAAAGAAAAAGATAGATGAAAATACCTCTGTCAAAACTACAGCTATGTTGATGGATATCGAAACGAAGGAAATATTTTATGATAAACTTACTTATGTGCAAATCCATATTCCACTTTTCGTAAAACAAGAACACGAACTAGAAACAATGGAAGATAAATGGTTTTATGTAATACGAAATCTACAACGCTTCCAAAATCGTCCTGCTGCTCTTCAAGAACGAATTTTTGATAAAGTTTTCAAAACTGCCGAACTTGCAAAGTTCAATAAAAAAGAAAGAATGGCGTATGAAGACAGTTTAAAAAAATATAGAGATATTAAAAATATAGTTGATACCGCAAAAGAGGAACGAAGTATAAAGATTGCTAGAAACTTTCTCAAAGATGGTTTATCCATAGAAATTATTGCAAAAAACACAGAACTTTCTATTGAAGAAGTCCAAGAAATAGCTAATTCATTAAAAGAATAAAAATGAAAAATAATAATTCTAGTTTTACCTTCTTGACTGATACAGAAATAGCTCTTCTATCTAAAAATGAACTCAATTTATATAATCAAAAAGTCAAAAATGCTAGAGATGTTAAAAATGTAATTGATACAGCAAAAGAAGAAAGAAGTATAAAGATTGCCAAAAAACTAATCTTATAAGATTTCGATTTAGAAGAGATTGCTGATATTACAGAATTACCAATTGAAGAAGTTCAAGAAATAGCTAATTCATTGAAAGATAATTAATAAAAAAACTGTTTCAAATACTAGTATTCGAAACAGTTTTGAGGATTAACCAAAAATTAAAATCTACTTTTAACCTACTTTTTGGGAAGCTCTTTAAATCCCATATTATAAAGTATAAAAGCAAAAACATCAGCATTTTCTTCTATTGTTTTGCTGGTCGGTTTTCCTGCTCCATGACCTGCATCGGTTTCGATACGAATCATCACAGGATGGTCGCCTTTGTATTTGTCTTGCAGTTCGGCTGCAAATTTAAATGAGTGAGAAGGGACAACTCTATCATCGTGGTCGCCAGTAATAACAAGCGTTGCAGGATAATTTACATCTGCTTTTACATTATTGACAGGAGAATAATTTTTGATATACTCAAACATTTCTTTACTCTCTTCTGAAGTTCCGTAATCATATGCCCAACCCGCACCAGCCGTAAAAGTATGATAACGAAGCATATCCAAAACACCAACGGCAGGAATAGCCACTTTCATGAGTTCTGGACGTTGAGTCATTACTGCACCTACCAAAAGTCCACCATTCGAACCTCCTTTTATTGCCAAGTACTCACTAGAAGTATAATTTTCTTTAATCAAAAACTCGGCAGCAGCAATAAAATCATCAAAAACATTTTGTTTTTTCATTTTGATACCTGCATCGTGCCATTCCTTTCCATATTCTCCTCCACCTCTAAGATTTGCAACAGCATAAACGCCTCCTTGCTCCAACCAAACCGAATTAATTACGCTAAAACTAGGAGTAAGACTAATATTAAACCCACCATAACCATATAAAATAGTAGGATTTTTTCCGTTTAATTCTGTACCTTTTTTATAAGTGATAATCATCGGAATTTTAGTTCCATCTTTTGAGTTATAGAAAACTTGTTTGGATTCGTAATCTTCTGAATTAAAATCAATAGCAGGTTTCCAGTATGATTCGTATTCCCCAGTTTCGGCATCAAATTTATAAATGCTGCTTGGTGTATTGTAATTAGTAAACGAAAAATACATTTCACTTTCTTCTTTTTTTCCACCAAAACCACCAACGCTACCAACACCTGGTAATTCTACTTCTCTAATTTCTTTACCATTCATATCATACTGAACGATTTTTGAAATTGCATCAACCATATATTCGGCAAATAAATATCCACCACCAGAAGAAGCACTCAAAACATTTTTAGTGTGAGGAATTACGTCTTTCCAATTTTTGGGAGTTGGATTTGAGGCATCTGTCATTACTACTCTTTGATTTGGTGCATCTAAGTTTGTAACTAGATAAAGCTTCAAACCTTCATTTGTCAGGACATTTGTATCACTATCTTCATTATCAACAACAGTTACTAAAGGAGAATTACTTTTTGATAAATCCATCATAAATAATTTATTTCCAGAAGTAGAATTACTAGCCGAAATCATCAAGTATTTTTCATCTTCTGTCAAATACCCACTTACGTATCTGTGTTTTTGTTCTGCAGTTGCACCATAGATTACTTTATCTTCACTTTGAGGAGTTCCAATTTTATGGAAATACAATTTGTGTTGGTCTGTTTTGGCTGAAAGCTCGCTTCCTTCTGGTTTGTCATAGCTAGAATAATAAAAACCGTCATTTCCTTTCCAACTTACACCACTAAATTTTACATTTCGTAATGTGTCTTCAATAGCATTTTTACTTTCTGTATCAATTACGATTACTTTTCTCCAATCACTTCCACCTTCTGAAATTTGGTAAGCTGCACGAGAACCATCTTTTGAAAAATTAAGTCCTGCCATTGAAACTGTTCCATCTTTTGAAAATGTATTTGGATTAATAAAAACCTCTTCTTTATCTTCATTTTCTTTTTTTCTATAAACAACATATTGATTTTGCAAACCGTCATTTTTATAGAAATAGGTATAATTTCCTTCTTTAAAAGGACTAGATATTTTTTCGTAATTCCAAACTTTTTCTAATTGAGTTTTAAGCTGTTCACGATAAGGAATCGTTTTGAGATAATCAAAAGTAACTTTATTTTGTGCTTTTACCCACCTTTCAGTTTCTGCACTTCGGTCATCTTCTAGCCAACGATAAGGGTCTGAAACTTTCGTTCCAAAATAATCATCTTCAACTGTTCCTTTTTTTGTTTCAGGATACTCAACGACAGTATTTGTCATTTCTTCTTCTGCTGTTGCTTTTTTGTCTGTTCCACAAGCTGAAAGCAAAGTTGCAGCAATGGACAATGGTAAAATCAGTTTTTTCATTGGTAGTGTGTGTTGATGTAAAAGGAAATATTTTTAGAGCTATAGAATTAGTATAATGAACTAGAAAATTCTTACAGTTTTGTTTTTGTAAAATTAGTTAATTAAAAATGTACTTTTCAAACTCTAAGGGTCTTACAGTTACCTAGGGTTTAGATACAAAAGACACTTTAATACTGCTTTATTTTCATTACTTTTGACTTCTAAATCAAAAGGTACAAAAAATCAAATGTATAAAAAATTTCTTTCTCAAACAGCCATTTATGGACTTACTGGAATAATTGGTAGATTATTAAACTACTTTCTTACACCTTTTTACACAGGCATTTTTTTACCTGATGAGTATGGTGGCATTTCGGTTTTTTATGCGTATGCTGCCTTGCTAAATGTCGTTTATACGCACGGAATGGAAACTACTTATTTTCGTTTTATAGCCAAAAATAATGTACAAGAAGGTGAAAATAATGATAATAATTCACTTAAAAATGGAAAGCCTTATAATCTTTCTTTAAGTTCTGTTTTGTTTACTTCTCTTATTTTTAGCAGTCTAATGTGGATTTTTGCACAGCCAATAGCTACTTTCTTGGAGTATCCAGATAATGCTTTATTTGTAAAATGGTTTGCTGGTATTATTGCTATTGATGCTATTGTTGCCATTCCATATGCAAGATTGAGAGCAGAAGGAAAAGTGATGAAATTTGCTTCTCTTCGAATGACTGTCATTATTCTTACTCTTTTTCTCAATTTTTTCTTTCTTTATTTTTGTAAAAATAGTGTAGAAGGAACACAGTTTTTATTCTTTCAAGATTATGCAAAACTGATTTATGACCCAGAAATTGGTTTAGGATATGTTTTTTTAGCTAATTTAATTGCAAACTCTTCTGTCATTCCTTTATTATGGAAAGAATTTAAAGATTTTAGTTTTGCCTTCAATTGGAAAAGAGAATGGCAAAGTTTCAAACCTATGTTCTTGTATGCTTACCCTTTACTTTTCGCAGGAATTGCTTATGCGATTAACGAAGTAATTGACAGAACCTTATTACAAAAATGGCTTCCAGATAATTTTTATGAAGGCAAAACTTCAATGGATGCAGTCGGAATTTATTCGGCTTGTTACAAACTTTCTATTTTTATTACTTTGGCAGTTCAAGCCTTTAAATATGGTGCAGAGCCGTTTTTTTTCTCACAAGCAAGTCAGAAAGATTCGCCAAAAACGTTTGCTACAATTACCCATTTCTTTACGATTGTTTGTGTCTTGATGATGCTAGGCGTGAGTTTGAATATGGAATGGATAGCAAATATTTTTATTACAAATAAAGCCTATCACGAAGGACTTTTTGTTGTTCCGATTCTACTTTTGGCAAATATTTGTTTGGGATTGTATTATAATTTTTCGGTTTGGTTCAAGGTTTCTGACCGTACTCATTTTGGGCTTTGGATAAGTTTGGCTGGTGCAGCTATTACGATTAGTTTTAATTTTGTTTTGATTCCTTTTTATGGCTATTTTGGAAGTGCGATTGCTACTTTTGCTTGTTATTTTGTAATGGCTGCTTTGTGTTATCTTTTGGGTTGAAAATATCAACCTATTCCCTATCCAATTTTGAAAATGATTTTGTATTTAGGAATTTCTACATTACTTATTTTTGTTTGTTTGAATATAGAATGGACAAATTTTTGGCAGAAACATTTAATTCAAAACGGATTGCTTGTTTTATTTTTAGTAGTTACAATTTTGGTAGAATATTGAACCTTTAAGAAATTGAAGAAGGTAGAGTAATTAATTATCAATGATAATTTTCTTGATAATTGCTAAAAAATTTCTTTAATAAAGAAACTTTTTCAAACTCATTTCCGTTATAGGTGTGTACTTTAATTTTATACCTTTCTCATTACTTGCAAAGAAGCACCTTTTTCCATCGATGATAGTTTTCGTTTAAGTACAGGAAACTTGAGATAAGAAAGAGGTGCTTTTTTTTGCCATTTTTTTCATAATAAATCCTCAACGACGGTTTCATTTGAACCTCGTTGACGGTTGATAAAAAGTTGAAGAACAGACGATGGAAAAAAAATAAAAATTTTTGTGTGGAATTTTGTTAGGTCGTGCATCTACTTAGCAAACAAACAAATTTACCTCACTTTAATTTTTATAAGTATGGAATATCTAAGAAAATCGCTAATAAAATTATCTTCAATTACGAAAGTCACTTTGATGGCTACTTCTACTTTATTTATTGTATCGTGTAGTACAAACAAGACAGGTAATTATGAAATGGCTGATACTGCTAATAATGAAGCTCTGGAAGATGTAGCTTCTTCTACTACCAGAATAAATAGAAGTATAGAGAAAAAAGAGATGGCTATAGAATATGCTGAAAGTGAAATGTACATAGCCGATGAAATACAGCAAAACACAGAAGAATATCAAAAACAAGTAGAAAATAAATTTATAGAAGTCTCAAAAGAAGCCTTATCTACTTTTTCTATTGATGTTGATAATGCTTCGTATTCAAATGCTCGTCGTTTTATTCAGTCTGGACAGCTTCCAAATCCTGATGCTGTTCGTATCGAAGAGTTTATTAATTACTTTGATTACGATTATGAAAAACCAACAGGAAAACACCCTTTTTCAGTAAGTACAGAAATTTCGGTTGCACCTTGGAATGAAAAACACAAACTTGTACACGTCGGAATACAAGGAAAAGATGTAGATTATGACAATCTTGCGCCTTCAAATTTAGTGTTTTTGATTGATGCTTCTGGTTCGATGTCAGCACAAAATAAACTTCCTCTTCTTCGTTCTTCTTTAAAACTTCTTCTTTCTCAACTTGGAAAAAATGACCGTATTGCGATTGTAGCTTATGCAGGTGCAGCAGGTTTGGTTTTGGAATCTACTCCAGCAAGTGAAACAGAAAAAATTATAAAAGCATTAGATGCCGTTTCTTCTGGTGGAAGTACAGCAGGAGGAGCAGGAATACAACTTGCTTATAGTTTGGCGAAAGATAATTTGATAAAAGAAGGAAATAACCGAGTTATTTTGTGTACCGATGGTGATTTTAATGTAGGTGTAAATTCTCCAAAAGCCTTGGTAGAAATGATTGAAACCAAACGAAACGACGGAATTTATTTGACTGTTTGTGGTTTTGGAATGGGAAATTACAAAGACCATCAAATGGAGGAACTTAGTAATGCAGGTAATGGAAATTATTTTTACATTGATAATATTCAAGAAGCAAAAAAGGTTTTCGTTACACAGATGAGAGCTACACTTTTTACGATTGCTAAAGATGTAAAGATTCAAATAGAATTTAATCCTGCAAAAGTAGCAGCTTATCGTTTGATTGGTTATGAAAACAGAATGCTACAAAAAGAAGATTTTAACGACGACAAAAAAGATGCAGGCGAATTAGGTGCTGGACATACTGTAACAGCATTGTATGAAATCATTCCTATTGGTGTAAAAAGTGAATTTTTGCCTTCGGTAGATGATTTGCGTTACCAAAAAAATGGAAATAAAGAAGAGAATAAAATCAAAGAATCTTATTCAGCAGCAGCTTCTTCTGACGAATTATTAAACTTAAAATTACGTTACAAAAAGCCTAATGAAGACACCAGTAATTTGATTGTCAATCCATTGAAAGATGATAACATTGCTTTAGAAAAAACTTCTGATAATTTTCGTTTTTCGGCTGCCGTAGCAGAATTTGGAATGATTTTGAGAAATTCAGAGTTCAAATCAAATGCTTCTTACAATCAAGTTATTGATTTAGCCAAAAATTCAAAAGGAAAAGATACAGAAGGCTACCGAGCAGAATTTTTGAAATTGGTAGAAAGCTGTCAATTGATGTCTAAATAAGGTCTAAATAAAAAGTGCTTTTGTTGGTGTCGCTACGCTAAAACACCAACAAAGGCAAGGAAAAAATAAAATGCACTTGTGAAAAACTAAAATCAATCACTAAATTTACCTATTTTTAATTTTTAAAAAGTCATTCCTAATATAAGATTAGGAATGATTTTTTTAGAGTTTAGGCTTTACTTCTTTACAAAATTCAATAAATTCTTGAAAGCTCTTTAAATGTGACGGTTCTTCTTTTATTCGTTTGAGTAATTGCAATAAATAATCTTCTTCTTGAACATATTTTGGTCTGCTTTTGCGATAAGCTTGTCCTTTTAATCGTTCTTTGAAAATTTCTCTTAGATAACTTTCGTGAAATAATGCCTTTGTAGCGTAGCCAAAAATACGATTTTGATTTTCATCATCTTCTATAAATTCGCTTGCTAATTTTTCTGGATCATTTTTGAAAATATCATAATAATTTATATACTCTTTCAAAAGTTCGTTGTGTGGCTGGCGAGGAAAAAACTTTCTATTTCCTAAAAACCAAGTTTCGATACAGACTTTCTGAACAATAATATGAAATTTGCAATTTGAGGGAAGGTTTTTATACTCATATTCATTTTCTGTTTTATCAAGAATCTTTTGAATAAATTCATTTGCTTCTTCTCTTTTTTCATCTATTGAAAGTGCATCAGCATCTAAAAATAAAACCAAATAATCATATTCTGGAAACTCATTTATCTCTTGAATAGCATCTGCAACTATATTATAACAATTTGGAATCCCCATATCACTTTGATAATGATAGTTATTTTTTGTTACTTCATCATAACTCTTAACTTCTGATAGTTTAGGCAAAAGTATAGAAAACCATTTTTTGTAAATAATGGGTTCTGTTTTTCCTTCAAATACAAAGTAAAAATTCATAGCTTTTAATACTGATTTTCCAAAAGTTCGGTAAGTTGAATAAATGCTTTTTGTTTTGACTTGCCTAGTTTGTATTCAGAAGCATTTTTTGCCGAAATTACACCAGCCTTACGAGTTACAATTTTCCAATATTGATAAGGAAGCGCATTGATAATATACGGATGATGGCTTGTTGTAATAAATTGTATATTTTTATTTTCGTGGATAAGGTCTTCTGTCAGAATATCCATACAATTTGTTCCCAAGCTATTTTCAAATTCATCAATCAAAATAACAGAACCATCATTTGCCAAATAAATTTGAGCAATATGAATAATTGTACGCAGCATTCCAGAAGAAATATACTTTGCTTCAATTTCTCTTGGAACACCTTTTTCTCTTATAGAAATAGTAATTTCCATAAAATTTTCTAGAACAGATTTGTACTTTCCTGCTACACGTACATCTTCTAATTGAGGAAAAGCCTCTAATATTCTTCTTACTATTGAATGGCAAACATCTAAATTTGAAGCAAACGCTAAGTACAATTTAATTAAAATATCTTCATCACTATTTTTTATCAAGTCAATTTCTATGTTTTTATATTTTTGCTCTAAATTAAAGAGTGAAATATCAAATGATTTTTCTCCTATTTCTTTTTTAGTATAATCATTCATTATTATTTTACGAAAGCCACTAACTATATTTTTTATATGAATATCTTTTTTTAGTAGAAAAAGTAGAGATTGATTATCTGGCAAATGAGGAAGTAAATTATCATTAAATTTTATACTTTCTACATCTCTATTTATGATAAGTTCATCCTTGAGTCTTAAATTTTCAAATAAAATATTTCCTTCTTCCTTTTTTTCTCTCAAACTTATATAATGTATTTCTTCAATAACTGAAAATTTACCCTCCCAAACGTATTCATCTTCCTCTATCAAAAAAATTATTTTCCATTCAAATCCATTTACAGATTTTCCCTCAATAATTCTTTTCAGATTATAAATAGATTGCAAAATTTGTGTCTTTCCCACACCAGAAAGCCCAACCAATAAAGTAGGATTGGTGTCAAACTGTATTTCTTCTAATTCCCAGCCTAATAAATGATTTTTGGCTTGTATGGATTTGATTATCATTATTGTTGATTTTATAAACTAATCTCTTACCCTAATTTCGTCAAAATATCTCACAAAACAAAAGTAACATTTCTCTACTAGAAAAATGTTACTTTTTTTTAAAATCAAAATGGATTATTTACTTACAAATCTTAATCTCTCAAAATAGTAAGCCAATTTTTATAGGTATTATTTCTGTATTTGATTAAGAAATAATATTGACCTGAAGAAGCATTATCTCCATCCCACTCAAAATTGCGGTCTTTACTTTCGAAGAGCAATGTTCCCCAACGGTTATAAATTTCTACGCTCTGAAACTGGTCGTTACAATCATCTTCTGGAAGATTTGGAACAAAAAATGTATCGTTGAGTCCATCATTATTTGGCGTAAATACATTAGCAGGCTTAAAGTCAAGATTTACGGAAGCATCTTCTACAATAATAGTGAGTATTTTTGGAGTAGAAGCACGCAAACCACAACGAGTAGTATCAGAAGCTGTAAAGACAACTTTAAATTCTTTTCTGAACGTTCCTTCTAAAATATCACACTCTGGAGTCCAAGTAAAATCACTTTGAAGAATTGGAAAACCTCTTTTATTTTCATATTGCATTCCAAAATCTGACAAATTAAAGCCAACACCACGAGCTGACAAATCCAATCTATCTCCATCGTTATCATTGGCAAGAGACGGAATAATTAGTTCTCGTCCTATTGTTGTTCGAACAACAAATTCATTTGGATTAGTAGTAGAAACTGAATCTATGTTTTGAAGCTCTAAAGTAGGAGGCGTATTTCTTGGATCGACAGTCAAGTCAAAACGAACTCGTATTGTATCTGTATAAATGACATCACAATTAGCAATATCAGTAACAATAAACTCAGCAACATAAGAAGTATCAGCATTCTGAAAACCAAGATTAGAACATGAAGGTTGCCAGCTAAACTCACTTATAAGATTAGGCGAACCGAATACATCCTCAAAACTCATATTCAAATCAGCAAAATTAAATCTTACACCATTTCCCTTCAAAGAAAGAAAACTATTATCTACATCTTCTCCAGTTACATCAAAACGAACTACCTCATCTACCCGAACAGGACGAATATACAAATCTTGTGCAGCATCAAAAGTAAGATTTGCCGAAATTTCGGGTTCACGATTTGGATTTCTTTCGTACACTAAAATAAGTTTTACTCTGACTGTATCTCCTAATGATTCTTGACATTCATTAAAATCTCTAGTAATAAAATCAATCAAAAATTCTCTTCTAGGATTTGCGACAGGATTATTACCCAAATATTCACACAGCGTTTGCCAATTAAAGGTACTTTGGATAGGAGCAAAACCACTTACCTCTGGGAAAGTCATTCCAACATCTGAAAGATTAAATCCTACTCCCTGTGCATACAGAAGAACACTGTCATTTTGAGCATCAAGTCCAAAAACATCAAAATTAATCGCATCGCCTACAAAAACAGTATCTACAAAAACATTTTCAAGAGCATTAAAAGTAGTTATTTCTGGTCTTGTTTCTGGTGCTGTATTATTTGGATCTGGAGGTAATACCACCAATCGCACATCAATTTCTTCTTCTAATGAACCTTCACAAGTATTAAAATCCCTTACTCTGAATTTCAGATTTATTGGAACTCCAACAGGTATATTTGTTTGTTCACAGGTTGTGTTCCACACAAAATCAGTTGTCAAAATTGGTCTTCCACTTACTGTTCCGAATTGCATTTGATATTGAGTAAAATTAAATCCTACTCCGTTTCCTGTAATTTGAATACTATCTCCATTTTGGTCATTACCTGTAAGTGTAAAACGATACGACTCTCCCAAAGTAAGCGTATCATAATATATTCTGGCAACAGAATCATAAGGAATAGAAGCTATAATGGTAGGTTTAATATTTGTACGAGGACTAAGAACTACACGCACTTTAATCTGTTTTGTAGAATCTGCATTTCCACAATCATCATAATCTGTTACCCTAAAATCCATAATAAAAGTCTGTGGACGAGTAGGGTCTTGCAAATCTTGACAACTTGTATTCCACAAAAACTTAGAATTTATACTTCCAATTCCCTGTAAAGGAGAATATGTAATTGCCCTTCCAGCACGAGTAAAGTTTTCAGGAGTAAAAACAATACTCAAACTATCATTATCTACATCAGTAGCATTTGTATTAAAATCAATTATTTCTCCTACAAAAACACTATCATATACATATTGATTCGTTGCAGCATCGAAAGTAAGGTTTGTACTAATATTTGGTGCACGATTTTCTATCGTATCTTTTACTACTTTGATTTTCAGACAAGTTTGTACGCTTTGATTAGCATCACATTTTCTCTTATCGGTCGTAGTAAAACTAACATCAAATGTTCTTTCTGTTTCGTTTGGTGCTAATGTATTACAATCAGGACTCCAAAGAACTTGTCCTCTCAAGACAGGAACTCCTTGCCTTGCTCCTGTAAAACTTGCTCCTGCTGGCAAACCTGTTACGGTAATATTCAAAGAATCACCATTTGGGTCATCGGCTGTTGTATTGATTATCAATTGTTTGCCTGCTACTACTTCTTTTATATAACAATTTGTAATAGGGTCAAAGGTAGCATCAGTAACAAAAGTAGGCGGTCTATTGGGAGGACTTCGAACAAGCACATTTACACGAATAGTATCTAAAAGAGGAACTGCACAACTATTATCCAAAACAATGAAATCCATGATATAAGGTTTGTTTGGATCATTTGGATCTAAAGGACATTCTGGAAAACAAACATTCAGAGATAATTCATCACCTTGTCCACTTATATTTCCCCCATTTTGCAGCAAAATACCACTTGCATCGGTAAAGTTAATAGGCTTTACTCGTGCAGTAATTACTGTATTTGGGTCAGAATCTGTAACAAAGAGATTTCCACATTTATCTTCGTTGGGGTCAAGAATAATTGTTGTTCCCTCTACATAACGAGTTGGCTCTGCATTCGCCTTAAAAGCTACGTTTGGTTTTGTAGCTGTCGGACAATCAATTACCAAAAGCTGATAATCCCTTCTTACCTCTCCTATTTTTACTCCATTTCTATATTCATCTACGGCAATTGCAAAAACGAAAAGTCCTGTCCTAGATGCTGTGAGAGAAAGAATCCCGTTACTATCTATTCGTAATGGAACACTACCTGGTACCATATTATTCAATCCTATTCCTGGTATAAAATTTACTGTTGAATAAGGAGCCGAGCTAGGTACATCTGGACGAGGTTGGTCGGCAGTACTACTACCGTTGATTGGAACAGTAAGACGATAACGAAGCTCATCACCATCTGGATCTCTACCACTAAAATCAAAGAAAAAAGGCTGATTAACACATACATAATCACTAAGCGGTGGAAAAATTTCAGGTTCAGAATTGATGAATGGTCTTCTATTTCTATCCAATAATGCTGGAAATTCCAAATACATAGTCAGTCCTGCATTTTCTGGTTGAATTATATTACTAATAATATTATTTCTACAACAACGTTCCCAAACCATATAATACCCATCTTGATCATCGAAGAGATTTCTATTAAATGTAATATCACGTGCATAATAAATGCGTCGAACCAACAAATTACCAACCGCACAATCAGGATCAGTGTAAGGAACTGGTCTATCAGATACACGAGGAATCTCTAATCGCAATACCAGTTGATTAGTTCGCTTAGAAAAAATACCTATGATAGCCGAAGCTCCAATTGCACCTGGATTTCCATTTACAGCATCAAAATATTTTACCATTCCGACACGATATATATCTCCTCTGACATGTACAAACTCTAATTCTCCTCCAACAATATGTGTTGCAGAAGCTGAAAAATTTACTAAAAGAAGTAAAGTAAATAAAAACGATAGAAAAACAAGTCGTTTTTTGGATAAGCTAGTGTAGATTAAATTTTTCAAATTGTATAAAATTCTAATTATGAGAATATGCTTAAATGTTGTCTTAGAAGGAAGTAATTCTTATTATTTCAAAATTACTGTTTATTTTTCCCTAAAAATACAATAAAAAAACCTTATAAGACTAGCCTATAAGGTTTTTAACAAATCAAATGTATATTTTATAGTAATTTCTCTTAAAAATTAAGATTTGAAAATGCTATAAAGAAGATAAATTCCTCCAATAATTATAGCTCCAGTAAATACCATAGATAAAGTACCTACAACAAATCCGATAACTATTTTGATAGCTACAATGGCTACTACTACTAAAGCAGCCATCTTAACGACTTTCATGATGTTCATATTCTTTTTGGTTTGGGTGTAAAAATAGTAAGCTACTATTATTTTTTAATAATTTATTATTTTTTTCTACTCTTTTAACTAATGAATCAAGTTTCAAGATACAAAAAAATGAGTACTTTGTAAAAAATGTTTATTCCTACATAGTGTATGCTTAAGTGTACGCAAAAAGTTTGTAAAAGGATATTTTTTTTTCTTATTTTAACTACATGGTAAGCAATTCGAACTATTTTACTTGTGAATGCTTTCTCACATAAAAAACTACTATTTTATCAAAAAAATAAACAAAAATACTGATTTTTTAGATATATTGTAAAGTATGTCCACTTAAATTAAACTATTTTTTAAAATCTTTATTTTTTAAGCGTACTAAATTATGAAAACAATGGAAACAACTAACGAATATAATACATTACCCTATGATGTAACTATCTTGCAGAACGATGAAATAGCTAATGTTTATTGGATTGCCGAAAAGAAGACAATAGTTTGTGAAGCAGTAAATGAATACATGCCACAAGATGAGTTTAAGGTTTTGTTTAATAAAATCTCTGACCATGTAGCACAATACCACCCTGAAAATTTTGTTTTTGATAAGCGAGCTTTAAAAGCGTTTCATCAACCTTCTATGGAATGGTATTTTACAGAATGGAAGACCGAAATGTCTCTCTCATATGGTTTGAAAAGACACCGTAAACTTTTGCCTAATATAACGTGGTTTGCACTTGCTGTGAAAGCAGGACGAGCAGAATTAGCTAGAAAATATCCAGACGGAGAATTTCATAACCTTGATATTCAATATAAAGATACCATTTTAGATGCAATTGAGTCTTAATTATTTTTTTGTTATTATTGCAAAAGCCTTGTTTTGATAGTAAAATAAGGCTTTTTTTTGTGTATAATTGAAAGGAAACTTTATTCTTTATTTACTCTTCTTTGCTCTTTCTTCATTTTTTTAAGCTCTTTTTTTTCTCTAAATCCTTTTATTCTACCAACAGACATTTCTACTTGTTTTTCTAAGTGTATTTTTTCTCTTCTATTTTTTTGTATCTGTTTCTGTAATGCTCTAAGTTGTGTTTCTGGATTTGGATACATTATTCGTTGTACTAAATCCGCCAAAACTAAGGCTTCTCTTACCTTAGTAATTACACCTCTAAAACGATAGGCTCTAGCTAATTGATTTACTCTTGCCAATCCTTGAATGGCTCTAAAAGTTCGTAAAAAAGAAACTAAAGGTAGCAAAATAATAAATAAATCAATCCAATTTCGTTTGCAGTAATCTAATTTATCTTTCGTAACCGAAAACATCAAAATAAACTCAAAAGTAAAGGCAACCCAAATAAAAGCCTGCACGCCTTCTAAATAAAGACGAATATCTGGAATACGAGCCGCCACCTGCTCGCCTACCGTTTTGTTCAAATCAATAAAAAGAATTGGAATAATAAGTAAAGCAATTCCTATCATAGGAAGACTAAACTTTCGCTTTAATTCTTCCAAAAGCACATCGTTACATTTGCTCCATTTCCAAAACGGAATCCAAATCCAATCATTATCAGAAAGTCGCCTTGCACCCATTCGCAAAGGCATGAGAGGAATAGCAATAGCTCTAAAAATAAGTTGATTGGTAGCTATTTTTGCGGCTATTTTATTTTCCTTTTTATTTTTTAGATAAAGAACATAAATAAGTTCGGCTAAAGGAATAATCATTAAAATACCATACAAAACAGTCATTTGCCACAATACCAAAGGCGTAACCAAAAAACGAGCTTCACTAGAGAAACTAAACATAATAATAAAACCCATTAGCATCAGCATGACGATACTAAACCAAAACATAATCGGAGCAAAACGATTTTCAAAGGCTTGTAACTTACTGGTATTTGGCAGCTCTTGGTGTATCAAAAGGGGTTCATCTTTTTGTTTATAGATTGCCAAAACCTCATCAATCATTTTGCTATATTCATCTACTCCTTCGTTTGTTTGTTCTTCATCTATTTCTTCATTATTCAGAAAGACTTTCAAACGCAAAAGTTCAGAAGGATTATCAATTTGATTAATGCTTTCTATTAACTCTTCTTTTGTGGGTAATTTATTTTGTTTTGTAGTAGTTGATGACATACTTTGATTTTTACTATTTCTGTTTTTTTAAGTTTTAGTAAAGATACAAAAAAGGCTTTGCATCAAAAAAATGATACAAAGCCTTTTTTTTAATCCTAAATTCACAACCATTGATTAGCTACTTTAATTTTTAGTTTGTAAATTTATTACAAAGCCTTACAGCTAGATTTATTCATTTTTTGAAAAAATAAAATTATGTCAATACAAGAATACTTAGATACGTTTGTAATTTTGACTCAAGAGGAAATAGACAAACTAACTAAAGAAGAAAGAGGATATTATCAAGAAAACTTGAAAAATTATAGAGATACAAAAAATGTAATTGAAACAGCACGAGAAGAAGGATTTGAAATAGGAAGATGGGAAGGGTTAAAAGATGTTCAGTTGGAAACTGTAAAGAATGGTTTGCTAAAAGGATATTCTTTTGAGATACTTTCAGATATTACAAAATTTTCTATTGAAGAAATACAAGAAATAGCAGATTCGTTGAATAAATAAATATAAAAAGGCTTTGCATCAAAAAATGATACAAAGCCGTAATTCTTAATCCGTAATCCGTAATTAAATACTAAGGTTTTCCACTATCTGTTTTCTGTTCTGCAATTTGCTTTAATAAAATTTCAACAGATTTTTGCAACTGCTCATCTTGATTATTTGCTTTTGCATTTGGAGAATTTTCTACCAAAACGTCAGGAACAGCTCCATTATTTTCCATATTCATTCCCGAACCCTTTACATACCAACCTCTAAACGGCAAACGAACATACGAGCCATCTACCAAAGATGCACCTCCCGTAGAAATAACTGCTCCAAAGGTAGGCTGACCTACAAGCGTCCCTAAACCCAATGTTTTGTAGGCATGTGAAAATATTTCTGCGTTTGAATAACTGTTTGCATTACAGATAGCAATAGAAGGCTTTGTCCAGACAGGAAAAGGCAAACGCTCACCGTATGGATAATAACCAGCAAAATCTTTTTGATTGTTTAGGTCTTGTGTTGCTCCTCTAGGAACGGTATAAGCGTGTTGTCTTGTAGTCAAGAATAGCCATTAGATAATCGGTAGTCCAGCCTCCACCATTAAAGCGAACATCAATTACTAATCCTTCTTTTCCTGCACCTTGTGCAGCTAATTCTCTTTCAAAACGCTCAAAACTCTCCCAATTCATTCCTTCAATATGAATGTAACCTAATTTTCCGTTTGAGTATTTTTCGGTTAGTTTTTGGCGTTCCATTACCCACTCGTTGTAGAGTTCATTACTAAGTGAAGCAACTGGACGAATAACAACTTCTCTTGTTTCTCCTTTTGCATTCTTGACACCCAAAACAGTTCGAATGTCTGTATTATCAGCAAAAAGATTATAAAAGTTTTCACTCATCTTGACTTCCTGTCCGTCCACCGAAGTAATTAAATCTCCAACATTTATTTTACTGAATTCTTTGTCTGCAGGACTATTTGGAATGACACGCATTACCTTTGCACCTTCTTTTGTCATGACAATTTCAGTTCCCAAAAGACCTGTACGCTCTCTTTGTGTTTCGGCTCTATCTCCTGCACGATATCCCATATGACTGGCATTTAGTTCTCCTAACATCAAATTCATCATATCTTCAAAATCACGTTCGGAAGAGGCTTGCTCTCCCCATTTGCGATATTTATTACCTAGTTCTTGCCAGTTTTCTCCGTGAAATTTTGGGTCATAAAAACGCTCATTTATCAAACTCCACACTTCATTGAAGATTCCTACTTGTTCTTTTTTATAATCAATTTCCATACGTGCAGAAAAAGATAATCCTTCTGTTTTTCCACTTGCCACAGGAACTTTGAAAAGCGAACCACCACGAGCCACATAAAAAAGTTCTTTTCCATCAGCCGACATACTTACTCCATACGGATTTGTATTTCCTTGTGTAATAGCTTTTTTGTCTTCTCCATTCCATTTTACCGAATACAAATCTTGGTCGTCAGTAGAAGCAGACCAGCTACCTCGATTAGTAACAAAATAAAACGTTTCGCCATCATCAGAAATTACCAAGTCAGACTCATTTCCATTCATCATGGTTACTTGTACGAGGCGTTCGTGAATTCTATCAAAATCAATTTCGATAGGCTTTACTTCTTTTTTCTTCTCTTCTTTTTTATCCTTTTTATCATCGTCTTTTTTCTCTTCTTTTTCTTTTGCCATTGGATTATTTGGGTCGTCGTAAGATATTTTTTCTTCCCAATCGCTTTTTGTTTTTTGCCAATCTTTTTTATTCAACCAAACAAACCAAACATCGGCGTCTCCATTATTACGCTCCGAAATAAAGCCTAATTTGCTTCCATCTTTACTCCAAAAAGGTTCGCTATCGCTACGGGGATGATAACTAATATTTGTAGGTTTTTTGCTTCCGTCTGCTGCTGCAACATAAACCTCAGCATTGAAATACAAATCCTGCTGACTGTATGCAATCCATTTGCTATCAGGCGACCATTGCAACCCATTAGCCTCATTCCAGCCTTCCAAAATTATTTTTTCATTACTTATTTTTCCACTTTTTCCATCAATATCTGCAATGATGAGTTTATTAGAACGAGTAAAGGAAATCTTTTTTCCATCTGGCGAAACGGTCAGATTATCTTCGTGTGCATCTGTATTAGTAAGTCTTGTAGTCTTATACTTTAAGGTTTCGAAAAGTCCATTCTTTTTTATATCAGACGAATTTACCATAAAAATATCTTTCTGTCCTTCTCTATCAGAAATAAACAAAACGGTAGAATCATTCAAAAAACTAACTTCTTGTTCACGAAAGGCACTATTTGTAAGTCTTACTGTTCGTTTGCTTTCTTTATCGTTTTCCATCAAAAATACTTCTCCACGAACGGCAAAAGTTACCAATTTCCCGTTGGGAGAAACGGCATATTCTTGCAAACTGTTAGTATATGTTTTTCTTTCTATTGGGTCAAAACGATAATCATATGTTACATTTACTTCTAGAGGAGTAATTTTCTTGGTATTGACGTCTAATTTAAAAACGCCTGTTCCTTGCTCTAAAACAATTGTTTTTCCATCTTTACTCACATCAAAATGACGAACTCCATCATCTTTAAATGTAGTGAGTTGCTGCGTTGTTCCATCAATCGCTCCTTCCTCTGTCAGATTTGTTTTATACAGATTATAGCTTCCATCTGTTTCACTTACAAAAAACAAAGTGCGACTATCCGACCAATCTGGGTGCATATCATTACCCTGAAAAGTGGTTAGTTGTGTATATTTATTTGTTTTGGTATCGTACAAATACATATCACGATTGGCAGCACCACGATAATTTTTGCGTTCTGGCTTATTATATCCTTGAACATAAGCCACAAAACGACCATCTGGCGACATAGAAGGCGTATAACCAATAACATCTAAATAGCGTTCTGGCGTTCCTCCACTAGCAGATATTTTCTGAATTTCTTGAGCCCATTCTGCTTGTGCAAAATCACGACGAGACGTAAATAAAAGCGAATTATCATTTGTCCAACCTGCTAGATTATCTCCAGAAGAACGATAGGTAAGTCGCATTGGCATTGAGCCAACCGTTTCCATTACAAAAACATCATCGTTTCCATATCGGTCGCCTTGAAAAGCAATCATTTTTCCATCTGGACTAAAATGAGGATTAAATTCGTAGGCCTCATGGATGGTCAGGCGAGTAGCTTTTCCACCTTCAGTAGGCACAGACCAGATATCGCCTTGAAATGAAAAAGCAACTGTTTGACCGTCTGGACTAATGGCAGGATAACGCAGAAAAGGTATTGAATCTTGCTGTGCAAAAGCACCTGTGAACACAAAGCCAGTACAAGCAATAGCTAAAGCCATGCTTATTTTTTTGGTTTTGCGTATAAAGTTTGAATTTTTTAGAAATGACATAGTTTGAATTTATGTTTAGATTTATTCTTGAACTGTTTAGCATTTAACTTATAGCAAAATACGATACAAAAGTTAAAGGCACAAATAAATACCTCAACACATTACTCTGTATTGAGGTAGATTATATTTTTTTAATAGAAAGTACAATTATTGTGATTAGTATCTAGTCTGAAAAAGCTGAAATTTCATAAAAAAATCAAACAAGTTTGTAGAAAAATAGTAATCCTAAAAAATAAACAGAATTTGTCAAATCAACAGAAAAATTATACGATGAAACACAAGATACTTATTCTTGATGACGAAGATAAACTAAGAAACCTATTGGGTAGAATTATAAAATTAGAAGGTTTTGAAGTTTGCGAGGTAGAAAATTGTGAAAAAGCACTCCAAAAACTGAAAGAGCATCAGATTACTAGTTCTCCTTTTGAGGTAATGTTGTGTGATGTAAAATTGCCAGATGGAAACGGTGTAGAATTATCACAAAAAATAAAACAGCTTTATCCAGAATTAGAAATAATTTTGCTGACTGCTTACGGAAATATTCCAGATGGCGTACAGGCAATGAAAAATGGTGCTTTCGATTATATCGTAAAAGGAACAGATAATAATAAAATTGTTCCGTTGGTGCATCGTGCCATCGAAAAAATAGAAGCAAATAAAATTATTGCTCAAAAATTAGCACAACAAAAAACACACGAAACAGAACAAAAAGATAAAGAAACAAAAAGTGATTTTTCTACTTTTCAAAATTCTCTACAAAAACAGTATTCAAAAAGTCCTTTTGATGCTATCATCGGAAATTCAAAAATAGTAAGAGAAACAGCTATCGAACTCGCCAAAAAAGTAGCTCTAACAGACACAACCGTACTTCTGACAGGCGAAACAGGAACAGGAAAAGAAGTTTTTGCACAAGCCATTCATCAAGCTAGTAGTAGAAGTAACGAAAATTTTGTAGCCATAAATTGTGCAGCCTTTGGAAAAGAACTTTTAGAAAGCGAAATGTTCGGACACAAAGCAGGTTCGTTTACAGGAGCAACAAAAGACAAAACAGGACTTTTTGGAGAAGCCGATAAAGGAACAATTTTTTTAGATGAAGTAGGAGAAATGAGTTTGGAATTGCAAGCCAAATTATTACGAGTTTTGGAAACAGGCGAGTTTTTGAAAGTAGGAGAAGCAAAACCTACAAAAGTAAACGTCAGGATTATTGCAGCTTCGAATCGTGATTTTAAAAACGAAATAAAAGAAGGAAATTTTAGAGCAGATTTGTATTATCGTTTGTCTGTTTTTGATATTTATTTACCACCTCTGCGAGAACGAAAAGGAGATGTAAAATTACTTACCAATCATTTTATGAGTGTTTTTAATAATAAAATGAGTAAAAATATTACCTCTTTTTCTGACGAATTTATAACAGCTTTAGAGCATCACAATTGGGAAGGAAATATACGAGAACTCAAAAATGTAATAGAACGAAGTATGATTTTAGAAAGCAGTCAAGAATTGAATTTTGGTAGTCTTCCTATAGATATGCAAAAAGCAGAAATGCAAAGGAGTTTAAATCAAGATACTTCAACTACTAATGAATTAGACTCTTTTACACTTGCTAGTGCAGAAAAAGCACAAATTCAGTCCGTTTTAGAATATACAAAAGGAAACAAAACCAAAACAGCACAATTACTCAACATTGCTTTAACGACTTTATATAGAAAATTAGAAGAATATGGTTTGAACTAGTATCACGGACTTCCCAGTCTGTGTAATGCAAAACTATTTATTCGTCAGACTAGGAAGTCCGACATACATTAGCAAAACGCTATGATTTACTCCAAAAAACCCTATCAAAACGATAGGGTTTTTTTATGCTATTTTTTTAATAAAACCATAACTAACTGATTTACAGAAACTTACAAAAAAGTCATTAAAATTGTAAAAGGTATGGCATAACCGATTTATAAAAAATCAATTACAAAATTAATTATCTATTCAGTTTAATTTTCAATTCTCATGATGTACATTTTTTTGCTAATCACAGCTATCGCACTTTTTGGTTTTTTGTTCAAATCTATTGACTTGTTTGAAAATATATAAAACCTAATCACTCCTTCAATTATCCTAAAATATTTATCAAAACAAATTTTTACAATTATGCTCGCTTTATTTTTTGTTGCTATTAGTGTCTTTTTTTATATGTGTTACGTGCTTTTCAAACCTGAAAAATTTTAGCTTAATCTTATATCACAGAATTCTTAGTCTGTGTAAAAAACTATTCATTCTCATCATTAAATTCATAAAAAATGAACACAGAAATACTCGGTATTATTTTAATGTACGGCATTGTGCTAGGCTTAGCACTCCTTCTAGGTCGTTACATTGGCAAAATTTTCAACTACGAATCTACTTTTTTAGATGCCATTTTCAATCCTATAGACAATCTATTTTTCAAAATAGCACGCATAGATGCAACTAGAGAAATGACTTGGAAAGAAAATTTAGTCGCTCTTCTCACTATCAATTTTGTTTGGTTTTTGATTGCCTTTTTTGTTCTGACAAATATGTCTTGGTTGCCTCTCAACCCTGATGCAAATCCTTCTATGTCAGCCGATTTAGCATTTAATACAGCCATTAGTTTTGTTACTAATACAAACTTGCAACATTATTCTGGCGAAACTTCGCTTTCTTATTTTGGTCAGCTTTGTTTGATGCTTTGGCAATTTATTAGTGCAGCAACAGGAATTGCTATCTGTGCCGTTTTGTTTACAGCCATGAAAGAACGAACTACCAATACAGTAGGAAATTTTTATAGCTTTTTTGTTCGTACAGGAACACGTATTTTGTTTCCTTTAGCTTTGGTAGTAGGAATTATTTTAGCTTTTAGTGGCGTTCCGATGACTTTTGATGGAAAAGATACGGTTACTACTTTGGAGGGAAATCAAACTCAAAACATTAGTCGTGGTCCTGCTGCTGCTTTTATTGCTATCAAACAATTAGGTACAAATGGTGGTGGTTATTACGGTGTAAACTCTGCTAATCCGTTAGAAAATCCATCTTATTTTACCAATATTGTCCAAACGGTTTGTATTTTTCTTATTCCTATCGCTCTTATTTTTGCAATGGGTTATATGTTAAAACGCAAAAAATTAGCGTGGACAATTTATGGAGTAATGACCATTGGTGTTTTCCTTCTCGCTACGATTGCAATTACAAGTGAAATGAACGGTTCTCCTGTTATTGATAAAATGGGAATTGCACAAGAAATGGGAAGTATGGAAGGCAAAGAAACTCGTTTTGGTTCGGCAGCTTCTGCATATTGGGCAGTTAATACAACCGTAACAAGTAATGGTTCTGTCAATGCGATGCACGATAGTTTGACTCCTTTGGGTGGAATGGCTGCACTTTTAGGAATGATGATAAACTGCTTTTACGGTGGTGTAGGCGTAGGTTTTCTTAATTTTTATGTTTTCATTATTCTTGCCGTTTTTATTAGTGGACTTATGGTAGGACGAACGCCTGAATTTTTGGGTAAGAAAATTGAAGCCAAAGAAATGAAAATTGCTATGGTAATCGCTCTTATGCACCCACTTTTTATTTTGGGAGGAACAGCTCTAGCAAGTTATTTATATACTTCAAATCCAGCAGAATATGCAGGTTGGTTGAATAATCCTTCGTATCACGGATTTAGCGAAATGTTGTACGAATTTACTTCAGCTTCGGCAAATAACGGTAGTGGTTTTGAAGGGTTGGGAGATAATACTCCATTTTGGAACATTGCAGCAGGAATTATTATGCTTTTAGCTCGTTTTCTTCCAATCATTGGACCTATCGCCATTGCAGGTATTTTAGCTAAGAAAAAATATATCCCTCAAAGTGCAGGTACACTTCAAACCGATACTTCTACTTTTGGAGTTATGATTTTGGCAGTCATTTTTATTATTGCTGCACTTGCCTTTTTCCCTGCTCTTACTTTAGGAACATTAGCCGAATTTTTTACTGTATAAATAATTAACCTAAACCTATAAGGTTTTCAGAAACCTTATAGGTTTGAAAAAATATAAAAAATGAATACCACAAATAAATCAAATCAATCTTTACTCCAAAAAGATATGATGAAAGAGGCTTTTATAGAATCTTTCATTAAGCTCAACCCAAAAACGATGTTCAAAAATCCTGTAATGTTTACAGTAGAAATAGGAACATTTGTAATGCTAATCGTGTGCATCTGGATTTTGTTAGGAGAAAATTCTCAAGGTAGTTTTGTCTATAATTTTATCGTTTTTCTTGTTTTATTACTTACTTTATTGTTTGCCAATTTTGCCGAAGCCATAGCCGAAGCGAGAGGAAAAGCACAAGCAAACAGTCTTAGAAAAACAAGAGAAGAAACGCCAGCTATTCTCAAAAATGGAGAAGTAATTAGTTCTAGCCAACTCAAAAAAGGCGATATTTTCGTTTGTGTAGCAGGCGATATTATTCCTACCGATGGAGAGATTATTGAAGGACTTGCAACCATAGATGAGAGTGCCATTACGGGAGAAAGCGCACCCGTAATTAGAGAAGCAGGTGGAGATAAAAGTAGTGTTACAGGAGGTACAAAGATACTTTCTGATAGAATCGAAGTGAAAGTAACGGCAGCAGCAGGAGAGAGTTTTTTGGATAAAATGATTGCACTTGTAGAAGGAGCATCAAGACAAAAAACACCAAATGAAATTGCTTTAACAATCCTTTTAGCAGGTTTTACTTTAGTTTTTGTTATCGTAACCATTACACTAAAACCATTTGCAGATTACGCCAATGCACCTATTACGATTGCAGCTTTTATTTCACTTTTTGTGTGTCTAATTCCAACTACTATTGGTGGACTTTTATCAGCCATCGGTATTGCAGGAATGGACAGAGCATTGAGAGCAAACGTAATCACAAAGTCAGGTAAAGCAGTAGAAACAGCAGGAGATATCGATGTACTTTTATTAGATAAAACAGGTACAATTACGATAGGAAACCGTAAGGCAACAAAATTCTATGCTTCCGAAGGAGTAAACGAAGAGGAGTTTATCAAAAGTGCCGTCTATAGTTCTCTTTCAGACCTTACACCAGAAGGTAAATCTATTTTAGAATTGGCAGCCGTTGAGATAAAACTTGATGCAAAAGAAGTTAATTTACCTAATCCTGAATTTATAGAATTTACAGCTCAAACTCGTTCTTCAGGAGTTGATTATGAAGACAAACGAATCCGTAAAGGAGCTTACGATGCCATCAAAAATCTGGTAGAACAAGCAGGAAACACTTTTCCAATTCAGACTACAAAACGAGTAGAAGAAATTTCAAATAATGGTGGAACACCTTTAGTAGTTTCTCAAAATGAAAAGGTTTTGGGAGTAATTGAATTACAAGACATTATTAAAGTAGGAATGCAAGAGCGTTTTGAAAGACTGCGTAGAATGGGTGTCAAGACCGTTATGGTAACAGGCGATAATCCTCTAACAGCTAAATATATTGCAGAAAAAGCTGGCGTTGATGATTTTATTGCAGAAGCCAAACCAGAGGACAAAATGAATTATATCAAAGCCGAACAGCAATCAGGAAAACTCGTTGCAATGATGGGTGATGGTACGAATGATGCGCCTGCACTTGCTCAAGCAGATGTTGGAGTAGCAATGAATAGTGGAACACAGGCAGCCAAAGAAGCTGGAAATATGGTAGATTTGGATAATGACCCTACAAAATTGATCGAAATTGTAGAGATTGGAAAGCAGCTTTTAATGACTCGTGGAACGCTCACTACCTTTAGTATTGCAAACGATGTAGCCAAATATTTTGCTATCATTCCTGCGCTTTTCATTGCTGCTATTCCTGCACTGCAAGGTCTGAATATTATGGGTCTGCATAGTCCAGAAAGTGCAATTTTATCAGCCGTTATTTTTAATGCTATCATTATTCCAATTCTTATTCCTTTAGCGTTGAAAGGTGTGGCGTATAAGCCAATTGGTGCAAGTGCATTGCTTAGAAGAAACCTTCTTATTTATGGTTTGGGTGGTGTAATTGTTCCTTTTATCGGAATAAAATTAATTGATATGCTTGTTTCTGTTTTTATATAAAAAAGGAAAATAGTCGCTCGTGGGGACACGAGCAACGGTAAGTTTACTCATTATTCTACACAAAAACGTATCGTTTCATTACAAACTTTAAAAAATACCGTTGCTCGTGTCCTCACGAGCGACAAAAACACAAAAAATACATCCGTTGCTCGTGTCCTCACGAGCGACATTAAACATAAATAAAATCCAATGAAAAATCATATTTTATCAGCCGTTTTACTCACTTTAGTTTCTGCTGTTTTCTTTGTGGGAATTTATACGGCTATTGTTTTTGGAGTTGCACAATTAGCTCCCAATAATGGAAAAGGCGATTATTACACTAAAAACGATAAAAAATACTACAACAATGTAGGACAATCGTTTACTTCTGTTGGTTATTTTAATTCTCGTCCTTCAGCAGTTGATTACGATGCAGCAGGTTCAGGAGGAACAAATCACGGAATTGCAAATCCAGACCACATTGCAGCCTTAAACGAACGCATTGATACATTTATGAATCAAAATCCGAATGTAGAAAAATCACAAATTCCGTCTGAATTAATTACTTCTAGTGGTAGTGGACTTGACCCACATATTTCGGTTGATGCTGCAAGTGTACAAGTGAAGCGAATTGCAAAAATTAGAAATGTATCTGAAAAAACAGTTCAACAACTGATTACCGAAAATACAGAACCTGCTCTTTTAGGTCTTTTCGGAACAGAGAAAATTAATGTTTTGAAAATCAATTTGGCTCTTGATGAAGTGAGTAAAATATTGACTTCGGAGCAGTAATAAACAACGATTGCTAAGGTCAGATTACTGACCGTTAGCAACGTTTTAATAACAAAAATTTCAGAAATTAGTGAACTAAAAGCAATCCTTTAGCCTACAAATACATTATTAATATTCAAATTTAAAGTATTTTTCCCTTAGCAATCGTCTTGTAATCAAGACGTTACTAATGGGAATCATAAAACAAACCCTAATTATATGAAAACCATTTTATATACACTTTTTTCTAGTGCCTTTTTTTTAGCCAGCAGTATGGCGACGGCTCAAACAGAAACCGATACTCTTACAAATTCTGTTACCAGTTCTACGATTAGAGAGGACATGACAGAAACGCCTTCGTCTTTCGGACTTGAAGGATTGAAAGTAAACGGCTATTTAGAAACGTATTACATTTATGATTTTAATGAACCAGAAAATCACGTTCGTCCAGGCTTTTTTTATTCTTTTAATCGTCATAATGAAGTCGCTCTGAATTTAGGATTTATTCAAGCAGAATATCAGCGAGATAGAGTAAGAGGAAAATTAGCTTTAATGACAGGTTCGTATGCCAACGCAAATTTGGCAGCAGAAGAAGGAGTTTTGAAAAATATCTTTGAAGCGAATGTAGGTGTAAAATTATCTTCTACTAAAAATCTTTGGTTAGATGCTGGTATTTTTGCTTCCCATATCGGTTTTGAAAGTGCAATAGGTCAGAATTGTTGGAATATGACACGTAGTATGTTAGCAGAAAATTCTCCCTATTATGTAAGTGGTGCAAAAATTTCGTATGCTTCCGACAATGAAAAATGGTTTCTGTCAGGACTTTTACTCAACGGTTGGCAGCGTATTCAACGTGTAGATGGAAATCAAACGCCTGCTTTTGGTCATCAAATTACCTATATGCCAAACGACAAAATTACTTTGAATAGTAGTTCTTTTATTGGAAATGATTATCCAGAAGACGAGAAAAAAATGCGTTATTTTCATAACTTTTTTGCACAAATGCAGCTTACCGAAAAATTTGGAATTATTGCAGGTTTTGATATTGGTGCAGAGCAAAAAGAAAAAGAAAGCAGTGAGTACAATACGTGGTATTCTCCTGTTTTGATAGCTCGTTTAGGACTTTCTGAAAAAGTAAATTTAGCTGCACGAGTTGAATATTATTCAGATGAAAATGGAGTAATTATAGGAACAGGAACGCCAAACGGTTTCCAAACTTTTGGTTATTCTCTCAACTTAGATTATTTGATTATGGACAATGTCTGGTGGAGAATAGAAGGAAGAACATTGAATAGTCAGGACGAAATATTTATAAAAAATAATGAAGCTACTCAAACAAATACGTTTTTAGGAACTTCTCTTTCAGTTAGATTTTAAGAGTTGTTCAGACCCTAAGGGTTTTCAAAACCCTTAGGGTCTTCTTGTAATAAGAAAACATTTCCATTATGAACAAAGAACAAAACGCACAACATTTTTTAGAACTTATCAAAAAATCAAAACGGGGTAAGTTCAAAATTTATATTGGAATGGCTGCAGGAGTAGGCAAAACCTATCGAATGTTGCAAGAAGCGCACACACTTCTCAAAAATGGAATTGATGTAAAGATTGGTTTTATCGAAACGCACAGAAGAAAAGAAACGCACGCACTTTTGGAAGGTTTGCCCTTCGTTCCGTTGAGAAAATTGTATTATAAAGGGAAACTGTTAGAAGAAATGGACTTGCAAGCCATTATTAATATGCGTCCAGAAGTAGTTTTGATAGATGAACTAGCACATACAAATATTGAAGGAAGCAAAAACGAAAAGCGTTGGCAAGACGTTTTGGATATTTTGGAAGTCGGAATTAATGTTATTAGTGCTGTCAATATTCAGCATTTGGAAAGCCTCAACGATGAGGTTTTGAAGATTACAGGTGTGGCAGTTCGGGAGCGTATTCCTGATAGTTTGCTTTCTAAAGCCGATGAAGTAGTGAATATTGACCTTACTTCTGATGAACTGCTTAGCCGTTTGAAGGAAGGAAAAATCTATACTCCAGATAAAATTCAACTTGCACTTAGTAATTTTTTCAAGTCCGAGCATATTCTTCAGCTTCGCCAGCTTGCTCTTCAAGAAGTGGCTTCGCAAGTAGAACGAAAAGTAGAAACATCGCTTCCTCCAACCAATCATAGAGGAGAGCGTTTTTTGGCTTGCATTAGCTCCAGAGAAGAAACCACGAAGATAATTATTCGAAAAACGGCTCGTCTTGCTAATTATTACAAAGCAAAATGGTTTGTTTTGTATGTACAGACGGCGAAAGAAAGTGTTGATAAAATTCCGTTGAGCAATCAGAGACATCTAATAAATAATTTTAAATTGGCTACCGAATTAGGAGCAGAAATTATCAAAATACAAAGTGAAGATATTGTAGAAACAATTATTGAACAAGCCAAACAACATCAAGTTACTACCTTATGTATGGGAAAACCAAAATTAAATTGGTTTCAAATGATGCTATCAACAAGTCTTTTTAATAAATTATTACAAAAAACAGCAAACGAAGATATTGATTTAATTATACTTTCTACTTAAACTATTCATTCGTTAAGCAATTAGAATAAGCTATGAAAATCAAAACACAAATTTCTTTGGGAATAGGCTTACTTTTTAGCTTAATTATTTTGCTTTCGATAGTAGGCATTCATAAAATAAATGGACTTTCAAACGATACAGAGAATATCTTAAAGGCAAATTATAATACTTTAGATTACTGTCGAAGTATGTTGCGTATTTTGAATGAAGCACAAGAAACGAAAGGAAACACATTTAGCACTTTTAGTGAATACCTGCACAAACAGCGTGAAAATATTACCGAAACAGGAGAAGCCGAACTCAACAATCGTCTGACCTATTTTTTTGCTCGTTGGA
Organism: uncultured Cytophagales bacterium; assembly: GCA_963761725.1. Classification (GTDB taxonomy): domain Bacteria; phylum Bacteroidota; class Bacteroidia; order Cytophagales; family Bernardetiaceae; genus Bernardetia. The sequence continues at coordinate 521,307 of CAVXHP010000006.1, forward strand.
AATCGGATTATCAAGATAAAAAAGCACTTCAACAGATGCGTTCGACTATTCATCAGCTTATGAAACTCAATATGAGTTCGATTGAAAGAAAAAGCGGACTTGCTCAAAATAATGCTAAAAATGCCATTATTTGGATTGTAAGTATAGGACTTATTTGCATAATAATCGGATTAGTTTTATTTATTGATTTACCAAAACGAATTACCAAACCTATTTTGAGTCTTTCTGAAAGTATAAAACAGATTGCAAGCCAAAATTATTCGCAGCGTGTTTATTTAAAACGAAACGATGAGTTTGGAGATTTGGCGACTACCTTTAATTCAATGGCAGAAAAATTAGAAGAATATTCGAAGAGTAGTTTGAACCAACTTATTTTAGAGAAAAAGAGAGTAGAGAGTCTTATCAGCACTATTCAAGACCCTGTTTTTGGGTTAGATGAAAATCAAATTGTTATTTTTACGAATAAAACGGCTTTAGAAATTATAGGATTAAAAGAAGAGGAATGTATAGGCAAAACTACAAAAGAACTAAGTCAGAAAAATGATTTGGGTCGTCTTTTATTTGAAGAATTGGCAACCATGAAAGAGGAAAATACAGAAATCCCTGAAACTCAAAAAGATACTACACCTTTAAAAATTTATGCAAATAATAAGGAAGGTTTTTTTGAGAAAATAACGATTGCCATAGAAAATGATGAGCAGCAAATCAGTGTTACAGAAAAAGAATTAAGTTTTGAAGAAGAATTTGAAATTAATTTTGGTAAAAATAAAGCAAATCAAGAAATAAAAGAGCAACCAAATCAAGAAAATCCATTAACTACACAACAAGTAATTGCACAAATTGAGCAAAGAAAAGCAAAGCAAAATCCGAATTCAGTCTATAATCAACTTTCAGAAAATGGAGAAGAAATTATAATCGAATCAAATCAACAAAACAAAATTAAATCTAAAAAAGGTTTTTTAGTAGTTTTGAAGGATATTACAGCCTATAAAGAATTGGATACAGCCAAAACAAACTTTATTGCCACGGTTTCGCATGAGTTTAAAACGCCTATTGCAGCCATTCGAATGAGTCTTCAACTTTTGAATAATAATTCTATTGGAAAACTCAATGAAGAACAAACCAGTTTAGTAGAAAGTATCGACGAAGATGCAACACGACTACTCAAAATAACAGACGAACTCTTGAATATGACTCAATTAGAAAGTGGAAATATTCAATTAAATATTCGTCCAACGCCAGCAAAAACGATTGTAGAATATGCAATAAATACAAACAAAACAGCAGCCGAACAAAGACAAGTTGAGTTTGTAATCAATCAAGAAAATGATAATTTGCAAGTCTTAGCAGATACCGAAAAGTCAGCGTGGATACTGACCAATCTTATCTCTAATGCTATTCGATATTCCTATCAAAACTCTAGTATAATTATTTCAATATTAGAAGGCGAAACTGAAGTTATTTTTGCTGTAAAAGACAATGGACAAGGAATTGCACCCGAATATCAAGAAAAAATATTCAACAGGTATTTTAGAGTTCCCAACACCAACAAACAAGGAACAGGTTTAGGATTAGCAATCAGCAAAGAATTTGTAGAGGCACAAGACGGAAAATTAGGGGTAGAAAGTGAGCTTGGAGAAGGAAGCACGTTTTATTTTTCGTTGAAAAAATTAGTTTAAATGTTTATCAAAATTAGTTATGTTGTTGGTGTCGCTTCGCTAAAACACCAACAACGGTAAAAAAGTCGTTTTCAACAAACGAACAGTTCGCTCAAAGCGAACCGTTCGTTATTAATTCTTATAACTAATTTTATAAACTGCTCCTGCATAATCATCAGAAACAAAAAGCGCACCTTCACGATTGACAATAACATCAACAGGTCTTCCCCAAAATTCACTCTCTTTAGCTTCTCCTTCTAGCCAACCTGTTGCGAAAGGCTCATAACTAATTGCTTTATTTCCCTCCAATTTTACTAAAGTAATTCGATAACCTACTTTATTAGAGCGGTTCCAAGAACCGTGTTCGGCAATAAAAATTTGATTTTTGTATTCACTTGGAAACTGATTTCCTGTATAAAAACGCATTCCCAAAGCTGCTGTGTGTGCTTCTAATTTCTGAACAGGTGGAACAAACTCATCACAGTTTCTTTTATTTCCAAATTCTGGGTCTTTTACGTCTCCTTGATGACAGTACGGATAACCAAAATGAAGTCCTCTTTTAGTAGCCATATTGAGTTCGTCGGCTGGTGTAGTATCGTCCATTCTATCCCTTCCATTATTTGTAAACCATAAATCTCCTGTTTCTGGATGCCAATCAAAACCTACTGAATTACGAACCCCTTCTGCATAAATTTCTAAATCTGAACCATCTGGATTTATAGAAGTAATGGAAGCATAAATCGGTTTTTCACTCTCACAAATATTACAAGGAGCCCCAACAGGAACAAATAATTTTCCACTTGGAGAAAAAGCAATAAACTTCCACCCATGATGTAAATCTGTCGGAAATTTATCCGTAATCAAAATAGGTTTTGGTGGATTTTCAAGATTAGATTCTATATTTTCAAACTTCCAAATTTTGTCTATTTCTGCTACATATAGATCGCCATCTTTGAAAGCTACACCATTTGGAGTTTTCATATTTTCAGCGATTACAAATACTTGGTCAGCTTTTCCATCTTTATTTTTATCTGTAATGGCATATACTTTATCTTCTTTTCTGTTTCCTACAAATAGAGTTCCGTCTGGAGAAAGTGATAATGAACGAGCATTTGGAATGTCTGCGTAGAGTTCTATTTTAAAGCCTGCTGGTAGCTTTATTTTGTCTAATGGCAAACGACTTGTAGTTATGTCGTCTGGTTTTTGAGCATTTCCGATGGTGTTTGTATCGGTCGCTCTAGCTTGCCTTCCCTTATCATCACAGGAAGTAAAAACAAAAAATGATAAAATGGAGAAGATAATCAAATAAGAAATTATCTTTTTTGAGAAAATGAAGTTGTTGATTTTCATAGGTTAGAAATTGAATAGCACAAAAAATAATTATACAATATTCAAATTGTGATTTGGAAGATAATTGATTTATATTCTTTTACTTTGATTATCAAATTTATTTTTATATTTTGAATTAGTCTACATTTTTTAAATATAAATATTTATTATTGACTTACAATAATAAAAATATTTTTTCATGTCTTAAAATTTAGATATGTTTGTATTGTTTTAATTTTCACAAGAATAATAATATATGCTTTTCAAAGATTTCGATTTCGAATTGTTAAATAATCCTGACTTCAAAGAAGATAGTGTTAGAGAAGTAATTATACTACCTATTCTTCATCGGCTTGGATATAATCATAACAATATTGTTCGAAGCAAAACACTAGAACACTCTTTTTTAAAAGTAGGCTCAAAGAAACGACAAGTTAATATTGTTCCTGATTATCTTTTCAAAATAGAAGAAAGTTATGCGTGGGTTTTAGATGCCAAATCTCCTACTGAAAATATTCATACTAGTGACCATATAGAACAAATCTATTCCTATGCTATTCATCCAGAAGTAAGAACTAAATTTTTTGCTCTCTGTAATGGAAAAGAGTTTATTTTATTTAGACAGGATGTAGAAAAACCTATTTTGTTTTTTCCTATTCAAGATATAGAAGACCATTGGGAAGACGTAGAAAACCTACTTGCTCCTTCTGCTTTTCAAATAGGAAAACAGTTTACTTACACAAAAATTCAAAAAACCAATAAAGACGAAAATTTCAACTATTTAGAGCGTCCTTTTTTGGAAGAAATAGATGTAAGAAAAAGAGCTGCCAAAAGGCATTTTGGTGTTCATGGGTATTTTACTCGGCAGGCTTGGAATATAGTACAAGAATACATTCGGAATTTTTCACAAAAAGGCGATATTGTACTTGACCCTTTTGGTGGTTCGGGAGTTACAGCTATAGAAAGCTTAATGATAGGTAGAAAAACTATTCATGTGGATATTAATCCCATGTCTGTTTTTATGGTAGAATCTTTAATGGCTTCTGTAAAAGTAAGTGATTTAAAAAAAGAGTTTGAAAAAATTAAATTAGATTATGAAAAATCAGAAGTAGAAAAATTTAATAGCTGGAGCAAAGAAAAACAAAAAAAATGGCTTGCTACTTACCCTTATCCTAGAGGATTTGTCTTACCTAAAGGGTCAGACGTAGAAGTAATTGAAGATTTGTTTTCAAAAGAACAATTAGCTAAACTAGCCTTTTTAAAACACCTTATCAAAAAAATAAAAAATAAAAATATTCAGAAATCATTGCTTTTGGCTTTTTCTAGTTTGGTTAATAAAATTAATCTTACTTATCATCACTCCAAGTCTGCCAGTAAAAATGCAGGTGATAGTTCTCCTATGAGATACTATCGTTATAGAATTGCTCCAAACAAAGTAGAATTAGATTTTATGCCTAATTATGCAAAAAAAGTATCGGCAATCATCAATGCGAAAAAAGAAATAGAAACATTTATTAATGAAGAAACTATTCAAAATGCACAAATAATAAAAGGAACGGCTACCGATTTGAGTTTCATAAAGAAGGAAAGTGTAGATTATATTTATACTGACCCACCTTACAGCAAAAAAATTCCGTATTTAGATTTGAGTACGATGTGGAATGCATGGCTAGATTTGGAAGTAACCCAAGAAGATTTTGAATTAGAAGCTATAGAAGGAGGAGAATATAAAAAAAGTAAAGATGAGTACAATGCTCTAATGGCAAAATCAATAGAGGAAATGTATCGTGTTTTGAAATTTGATAGATGGATGTCTTTTGTATTTGCTCATAAAGATCCTGAATTTTGGCATTTGATTGTTGAAACAGCAGAACGTTGTGGTTTTGAATATGCAGGTGCAGTAGCTCAAAAAAATGGACAAACGAGTTTTAAGAAGCGTCAAAATCCCTTTACAGTTTTGTCTGGACAACTCATCATAAACTTTAGAAAAGTACCAAAACCTAAAGCTATCATGAAGGCTGCCTTAGGAATGAACATTGCTGAAATTATTATCCAAACTACTGAAGGCGTAATTGCACAGAATAATGGAGCTACTTTAGAGCAAATCAATGATGAATTGATTATCAAAGGTTTGGAATTAGGATTTTTAGACTTATTGAAAAAAGAATATTCTGACCTCACACCTTTTTTATTAGAAACTTTTGATTATGACAAACAAACAGAACTTTTTACTATACAAAACAATCAAAAGTTCAAAACTTATATAGATTTAGACCTGAGGGTTAGATATTATTTAATTTCTTATTTGAGAAGAATGGAAAGAGAAAGAAAAGAATCTAGTTTTGATGAAATCGTATTACATATTTTACCATTACTTAAGAATGGTATTACTCCAGAAGCACAAACAATTTTAAAGGTTTTAGAAGATGTTGCAGAAAGAGTAGGAGAAGATGCTTGGCAACTAAAAAAAGCAGGACAAGGTAAACTCTTTAAGTAATTGTAATTTTTTCTCTCAAAAAAACTAGAGTTATAATTGAGAGAAAAAATTGTTGTACTTATGACAAAACTACTTCATCGAAACCACCAATTTTCCAAATCCTTCTCCTTCTTTCATTGTATCAAAAACCGAAATGATATCAGAAAAAGGAGTAACCGAACCGATAATTGGTTTTATCTTGTGTTTTTCTACAAAATTTACCATTTCTACAAATTCTTTATCACTTCCCATAGTTGAGCCTTGAATACGAATTTGATTAAAAAACATTCTGTATAAATCAATTTTTTGAGGTAATCCTAAAGTAGCACCATAAAAAATAATTCTTCCCGAACGTCCTAAAAGTTTGATAATTTCTGCAAATGTTTCTCCTCCTGCACTATCAATGGCACAATCAAAACTTCCTGCTTTATCTTTCAATTGTTTGTTCCAATCTGGGTCTTTATAATTTACTATTCCTGCTGCTCCCATTTCTTCTAATCTTTCTAGTTTTTCATCATCTCCAGAAGTAACATACACTTTTGCACCTGCTGCAAGAGCAAACTGAAAAGCAAATTGAGCCACTCCACCACCAGCACCAGAAATCAAAACTTTACTTCCTTTTTGGATTCCTCCGTGATAAAATACAGAGCGAAAAGCTGTAAGTCCTGCAAGTGGTAAGGCAGCAGCTTCTTCTAAAGAAAGTGATTTTGGTTTTTCGATCTAATCTGTCTTGATTGACACACAAAAATTCAGCAAAAGTTCCGTCTGTTGGCATTCCTAATATATGATAATCGGCTGATTGATGTCTTTCATCATTTCCCCAATTATTATTTGGATTTATGATTACTGTTTTTGATTCCCATTTTTTAGCGTTTTCGCCTGTTTTTACTACAATTCCACAGCCATCAGAACCCAAAGTAGAAGGACGAATTCCAGGATATAATCCTTCTCTTATCCATTGGTCTCTACGATTGAGAGCTGCTGTTTGCATTTGGATAAGCACTTCATTTCCTTTTGGTTCGGGAGTTTCAATGTCTTTGAGTTGAATTCTATCTGTATGAGAACTATCTTTTTCTAGCAGACGTAAGGCGAGCATAAAAATATTGATTTAATGGAATAAAGGATTAAACTTTAATATAGAAACTAAATTTTGAAATAGACTATTTTGTTTCAAAATTTATCAAAAGTTAGTTATTGTATTGTTTTTCTGATGACTTAAAATCCATTATATATTTTTATACACTATCTATTTTACTTATAAATACAACCTTTGGCTTGAAATATGTTAGAATCTCATTAAAAAAAATAGGCTATCATTTCTAATCCACTCATTATTTTGAATACTACTTTAAAGAAAAATCTACTCATATTGCTTTATACAAGTATTTTTTTTAGTCTTTTTAGTTGTGCATCTGTTACGCCTACTACTACTGCTGTTACACCTATTATTGCTCAAAATATTGATTCTGAAAAACCAAATATAGAACTACTTTCTGAGGAGCAAATTAAGGAGTGGAACTCAAAACCAATACAAGAATGGAATGATTTTTTTGGTTCAGATACTGAACTGTGGAATCCATTTCAAATGAAATTTTATGAAGATGTTTCTGTAAAAGCTCTATCTAACGAGGAAAAAGAACAGTTAATGAATTATCAGGATGAAGACTGGGAGAAAAGATTTGAGGGAACAATGGATACTTGGAAAATACATCAACTTCTTTTTTATTCTGCTATTCTAAATTTGGCTGTGAATTAAGAAGTAGATAATAAAGTAAAAATAATAGAAACCAAAAAACTCATTTCTCTTATAGAGAAATGAGTTTTTTTATGAGGTCTATTCTAATACTATTTTCCTATTCACTACTTTATCAGACATAATTACCTGAATATAATACACACCTTTTGTAAGCATTCGGACATCAAAAACGAAACGTTTCTTTGTAATCTGTTCCTTTGGACTTGTAATTAGTTCCTGTCCTAGAGAATTATGTATTCTAATACTTACCTCATCACTTGTCTCTAATTCTACATAAGCATTTAAATAATCAGAGGTAGGATTGGGATAAATCAATACCTGATAATTAGTATTTGAATCTCCTCCAGTAATTACAGGTTTATCAATTACTACCAATTTCCTACTTACTGAATCTATACAACCTAAAGTATTTCTTGTAATTAAGGTAATTCTGATATTCTCCTTGCTGTTTGTAAATAGTTTGAGCATCTTTTGTTCTGGCAATTTCTCCATTTTCAAAGCTCCAATACCACCAAACAGCGTCTTCACTTTTATCTTTCAAAAATAGAGTATCATTTTTAGAAAGATTAAGTGTATCTACATTCATGTCAAAATTAGAAACAGGACGACTGAAATTTATATTTACTTTTACTGCAGGAGCTTTCCAAAGCAGAGTCCAAATTTGTTACCCAAATATCTTTTGACTGACTTATAAAACCTACATTATAGATTCTTCCTGTATGAATAGGTCGGTCAGTAGTAGCTGAATTATAAAAATTAAATAAAGTTCCTCCTTGTGGAACAACTGTAATAGAATCATATTTACATATGACTATATTATTTACAATAGGTCTGGGAGAACGCCTAAATGCAACCAAATTCTTAGAACTGTTTAGCCTTGACAGCCTTCTGAGTCTGAACCGTTAGGCTAATGGTATAATTTCCTTGTACATTGTATTTATGTGAAGGATTACGCTCTGTTGAAGTAGTTCCGTCGCCAAAGTTCCATAGCCAGGAGGTAGCATTAGAAGTATTATCTTCAAATTTAACCACGCTTTGTTCGTCCAAATAAAGTTCTCTAGGAAAATCAAAATTAGGTATAACTCTCATTATTTCAATATTTATTCCTATTGGCTCACTTTCAATTAAAGAGTCTATACCTGTAATATACAACACAGAGGGAATGTTAGCTATCTGAATCAAACGAAATTTCACGTCCTTTAAAAATAGGTGGAGCATTTAGATTAGAGTAAAAATTGAACAAAGTTCCTCCACTAGGTCGGATAGTTACCTCTTCTCCTTTGCAGACTTTGATTGAAGACGGAAAAGAAGGTAATGGAGATACTTTTCCTACATAAAACCATTTTTCTACCGTCTTCCAACAACCGAGTTCATTTGTCGTAGTCATTTCTACTTTATACCTACCTTGTGCTGAATAGATATGGTTTACAACAGCACCTTCTTTTATAAAAGAACCATCACCAAAATTCCAAGTTGTACTTTGAATAGGAAAATCACTAGAAGAGGTATTTCGAAATACTACATTGTCAAAAAGTAATGTGTCGTACTTCATATTTGTATCAAAACTTGCATCAAGATTAATCCATTTGATTCTCATTAATACTTTATCACTTTCCAAAGCAGAATCTACATTACTAATATATAAACTATCTATCTTTTTTGAAAGAACAGTATAACTTCTTCCAGTAGCTAAAAGTTTATGTTGAGCAGTATAAAACTTAAAATTGGTACCATTATTTGGAACTACTTCAACAGAATCACCATCACATGACTGTCTGAATACAGAAGAAAGAATAGGCTTTGGAGATTTTCGAACTACCCTAATCATCTTAGATTTGCTGTTCGTACATCCATTTGCATCTGTAATCCTTAAAGTAACTATGTATTCTCCTTGCTTAGCGTAAATTATCGAAGGATTTTTGAGAGTAGAAGTTTGCCCATTACCAAAATTCCAATTCCAAGATACTGCATCTTGGCTAGCATCTTTGAAATCAATAAAATTTAGTTTATCTAAATCAATCTGAGGGGAGGAATTAAAATCAACTATTGCACTACGTGTAGTTGCACGAAAAACTACATAATCACTCTCCAGAACTGAATCTGTATTAGTTATATAATAGGTTCGTTCTAATTCAGCAGGAGTTAATGTAAAAGTAGTGCCTACTTGAATAGGAGTTTGTGTGTTAGCAATATCGTAAAGTCTAAAGTTTTTTCCTCCCTGTGGTGTAATTGTATAAGAAGCACTAGGACAAAATGAGCTATTAACTTTTGGTTTGGGAGATATAGAAGAAGAGGAATTAGTAGCTAATACAGCAGTATCATGTGCATCTCTAAGCTGATTTAGGGTAGGTGCATACATGACTATAAAAGTAACTTTACGAGTTTCATTTATTGCAAAATTATAAACCACTGTACCCACTACATGAGCGACATCTCCTCCTCCAGTACTAAAACCTGCACGCTTGCGAGAAACTCCCGTCGAAACACTACGATACTTTTCATCAGAGGTAAAACCATCATGTAGATTAATATTAGTACCTCCTACATTTTGAAAGTCTAAAGCAAAATAAGTTTTGTTTGTACTTATTGCTTTTATTCCTGCATAACCACTTGCCCCTGTTCCATACACATAACCAAATTGACGAGCATTATCCCAATCTGCAAAATTTCGGTTGTAGTCTCCTAAATTCCAATCATAATAAAGACCTACATTCATAGAATCCATTAAAGCACCACTTATATTAGTAAATTCGTATTCTAAAATAACATATTGATGATGTGGTGTATTAGTTCGTCCTTTTACTGTATGTTTCACATGAACCCCCACAGGAGGAACAATTGAACCAAGAGTATCAGCAAATTTTGAAGTTGCTTTCGTAAAGAAAGGCGTTTTTTCCACTATTCTAGGTATATCAATCATTTTGAAATCATCATCTTTAAAAACACTCGGCGTATTTGTCAATACGTTATCCGAAACGTTTGTAACAGATTTTCCTACAATTAATCCTCCTTCTTGTAAGGTCTGTGAATTTGTTACTTTAATACCATTTCCTAGTCTATTAGAAATATCATAATATCCTGCACGTCCGTTTCCTGTGAGTGTAAAATTAATAGTATTGAATGGAATAGCCAGATAAGGAGCATTTATTAAAATACTGAAATATTGATAATCCCGATAATTCGTATCTGAAAAACCTAATCTAAACTTTACTTCTGCGTTTATAGGTGCATTTTTATCAACAATAAAACGATATGCACGATTGGCATTGTTTTTTTGTTGCATAGTAGTCATTTCACCTATTGTAAATACACTATCTAAAAATCGTATATGAGGTGATAAAGAGGAAATTACAATTTTACTATTTTGAGTAACTGGATTTAAATAATTAATAAAATCAGCTTCTAAAGTAATTGTATCTCCTGAAAACGCAGCTTGTCCATTCTTGCTAAAAAAAGAAAAATTATCCATTCTTATAGATTTAGCACTACTTTCTTCACTCAAAGCTCTAAAAGCATTTACTCTACCCTTACCTAATTTTTCTAAAAAAGAAGCGTTAGCAGGCAAATTATATTTATCGTCTGCTGTTACACGAATAAGTTCTCCTACTTGGTCTGCTGAAAGATTCGGAAATGCAGAACGAACAAGTCCAGCAATACCAGCAACAAAAGGTGAGGCAAAAGATGACCCACCTTGAATACGATAACCATTATCTGCACTTGTTGTCTTTACAAAATCTCCTGGAGCCATTACATCTACGTAATTACTATACGTAGCATAATTATTAGTATTAGATACAGTTCTACCATCTCCAAGATTAGATTGAGCAACAGACAACACATGTTTGTAAGAAGCTGGATAGAAGTCTAATTCTAAATTTGTATTGCCTGCTGCTGCTACTACTAAAACATCTTTTACAAGTGTTACATAATCAATTACATCTTGTTCCCATTGAAGATAAAAGTTAGGACGACCAATAGAGACATTAATAATCTTACAACCATTTTCAGCAGCATATAAAATTCCATCATACATATTTACAATCTGAAACCCACCAGTCAATAACTGACACAGCTAAAACACGACAATTAAAACTAGCTCCTGCTATACCAGATCCATCATCTGTAGTAGCGGCTGCCATACCCGCAACGCCCGTTCCATGTCCATGAAAATCAAAATAAGCAGGAGACATGGAACCGAAACTATACCCTAAACTATCATCTACAAAGCCATTATTATCATCATCTATTCCATCTACTCCATATTTTTCAGCATAATTAACCTTTAACTGTTTTTTTAAATCAGGGTGAGGGTGAATACCTGTATCTACAATTCCAATAACTGTATTAGTATCTCCTTTATGCAAACCCCATGCTGCATACAACTGACTAGTATTGAGGTGCCACTGAGAAGCTATATCAGGATCATTTGGGTAATAAGGAGGAGCTAAAATGTAGTTTGGGTAAATAGGTTCTGCATATTCTACAAAATCCTGACTTTGATAATAATGAATAGCTTCTTGAACTGTTGTAGATGTAGAAATTTCTATTTCGTACCAATCTGTAAGACGAATGGTATTCGTTTTCATTTTCTTGAGAGAAAACCCTTTTGTTTCATTAGGCGAAGGATTGAATCGTCTTTCAAACTTTTTGGTCTTAAAAAAACTACTTGCTTCTTCTAATTTAGAAACAGAATTTGATTTGATTTTCACCATCAGCTTATTCTGCAAAGGCTTTATATCTTCAAAATTAGTAGGAAGGTATTGAGCAATGCTACTTGCCATAGGAAAGAAAACTATGATAGTTGTAACCAATAAAAAAACAGCCTGATTGAGTTTTGGTAAATTTATGTACATATTTCAGTATTAAGTTGTGTCTCTTTGTCTTATAAAAATATCTTTTATCTGTCTAATTCGTAGCTAAATTTTATATAAGTAGTCTAAGTGACTGAGCAAAAGTAAATGTACTTAGCAAATAATTGGCGAGTGATTTATACTAAAATGATGAATTGTATTTGAAATTGTATTTAATTTTACAGACTTTCAATTAGCTTCATTTTACCTTAAAACTGATCCCTTAGCAAAGTCAAATCATTTACTTAAGTTACAGTATTTTAAGATACGTTTAATTTTGCATAATTACTTGTAATCTAAAAATAATGTACAATAAAAAATCTGTAAACACTTTTTTACAGGATTACTAACTATACATGAACGTATAGACAATGTTTTAGTTACGAAAGTACAAAATTAATTTTTGCCTAAAAAATTTATAAGTCATTGATTATCAATGCACAAAAAAAAGACCAATTATCAAAAATGATAATTGGTCTTTTGCTATTAAAATTCAATTTATCTTAATAAATGAATTTAAAAAATGTGTAATTCAATACAAAACGTTATTATCTAACAATTTTGAATTCTACACGACGGTTGATAGCCATATTTGCTTGATTAGCTCTTCCGTTTACTTCATTAGGAACAGTTGGCTGTGCTTCACCATAACCTTCAGACTGCAAACGAGCTGTAGGAATACCTTTAGAAACTAAGTAATCCAAAGCTGATTTTGCACGGTTTTGAGAAAGACGTTGGTTATATGAATCACCACCACGATAATCAGTATGTGCTTCAATACGAATTTTCATTTTAGGATAATCAGTCAAGAATTGATACACTTTATCCAATTCTGCAGTTGCTTCTCCATTCAAATCCCAACGAGCAGTTCTAAAGTTGATGTTATCAAACTTAATTTTGGTAGCATCAAGCATATAAAGAATTTTGTTTACTTTATCACCAAACTGTGCTTGAGTAAGGTCTAATGTATCTACTTCTTCCATATAATTACCTGTTGCTTCAGCAGTCAATGTATAAACTTGACCTGGCTCAAGACGAGCTTCGTATTTACCAGTTCCTGTTTTTTCAACATCTCCAATACTTGTATCATCAGCAGCTTTTACAGTAAGTTTCGCATCTACAGCAGATTCATCAATCGCATCAAGAATAGTTACAGTAACTTCAACACCTTTAGGTACCAAACGTACTCTTTGATAAAGATTAGTAATTTCATCTGCATTTGTGAAATCCCACATAAATGTATATGGTAAGTAATCTTTATGATCTATGCTTACTTTATACCTGTTTCCTTCTGTAATTACAGTAGAGAATTTACCAGTTTCTTCATCGTTGTAACGGTCATAGCCCAAAGAAGGACGAGTCATGTTTTCAAACTTCATGATAGTATAAACAGGTTCTGTTGTAATAGAATCTTCTACATTACCACGAGCCATCATTACTCTACGAGGAGCAAATCCTGGAGGAACTAATGTCCAAAAAATCTCATGAGAAGCGTTCATATCTGCATCAAAATACATAACTGTATGCGCTCCATCGTCTGGTGCAACACTTACATATCCTTCTGCCGAAAGATGGTTAGCAAAATCAGCAGCCATTGGATTACCCCAAGTTTCGCCACCTTCACCCATTTGAATCATAAATAAATCAAAATCTTTAGCATCAGCACGGATACCTTTTGTATTACCTTGCATTTTAGCACCTTCTCTCATAGAAGTATAATACATCGTTTCACCATCAGGCATGATACGAAATGCTTTGCTACAATCTTCACTCATAGCTCCTTGTACTTCTTCACCTGCAGACCAAACATTGTCAGCTGAACGACTAGAAACCATAGCAGTATAACACCATACTTTTGATTTCTTAGATTTTTTAGACTCTGCTTCTTCAGTACCAGCTTCAGAATTACCTTCCATATTTTCTGCACCTTCAGCACGTTGCATATAATAAAGACGGTTTCCATCGGCAGAAACAGTAGGAAAACCTTGATAATCGGCTGTATTTACATCACCTAAGTTTGTAGGCTCTCCAAATTCGCCATCCATACTCTCACGAGTAGCTACATATAAATCCATTCCACCTTTAGAGTCTTCCATATTAGAAGAGAAGAAAAGGCTCATTCCATCATAGCTTAAAAATGGTCCAGCGATTACAGTACTGTCACCAGCTTTAGAATTGATTGATTCCAACGCCATTGGTTTAGTCCATTTGCCATTGTCATCACGAGTAGTCATATAAAGACCGTATCCTTTCCATGTTTTACCACGGTTGGATTGGAAAATAAGTGTTTTGCCATCACGACTGATAGCAGGCGAAACTTCGTCAGTAAGAAGTTGGTTCACGGCAGGTGGTAAACGAAAACGTTGTGGGTCATGCCATTGGTCATAGATGCTAGTAGCACCATCTTTTGTTTTGTCGTTGCTTTCAGCTGTAGCATCGTCTTGTGCATTTGCGAATGTACCAGCCAAAAGAAACATGAGCAATAAGCTCAAGTTACGGATTCCTTTTTTCATAATCAGGGTATTAGATTGAGATTAGCGATTAGGTTAAGTTGTTACAAAGAAAATAAATACTATAAAAGACACCAACTTTATATTAAAAAAAGTTGAAATAATTTTGATATAAATTCAAATAGAGCGTTTTTTTTTGAAAAAAAATCAAAACTTTACTCAATTTATTAAAAAATAATCTAAAAATGAGTCTAAATTAGAAGTAAAAATCGCTAGAATTTAGTTCTTAAATTTAATTTACTCAAATTTATATATTTTCTTGATTATATCATTTACATGTTCCACTTGATTTTTATTTTTAAAGTATTGGTGTGTACTAAAAATACATTGTACTCTGTAAAAATATAACGCAAAAATACGTAAAAACAAATACAGAAACACTTTTTAATTAGATACTTATCGAATAATTTAGTCAAAATCAAGATAAACTTTAGTCTTTGTCATATTCTTATAGTATATAAATACTCCGAAGAAGTTATTTAAAATAAAATAAAATAATAGCATTTTGTTAGAAAAAATTTACCTAAAATAATATTATTATTATCATTATTTTATTTACTTGTCAGTAATTAATTGTTTAAATTTTCTTAGAATAATTGATATTCATTCTATTTAGAATTTATACAAAATAAATTCTGATTGCTTTTTTCATGGAAATACAAAGATAGCTATTTGCAAATTTAATCCAAAAAAACAAAATTTAATAAAAATAAATATGTTTTTTTTACTAAAAATCACATTTTTAGAAAAAATGTTGCAATTTTTTGTTCAAAAAATTAAATAAAACAAGCTATCTGATTTTATTTTACAAATTCATTTATAACTAGCTTTTATAAATCTTGAGTTTTCCTGCAAATCTTTAAAAACTATGCAATTTTCTAAACCAAAACGCTTAAAAAGTGCTTTTGTTTCGTTTGCTAGATATTGATTTATTTCAACATATAATAAACCTTTTTTATTTGTTATTTCATTCGTAAAAAAATTAGCTAATGCTTCATAAAAAATAAGTGGATTGTCTTCTTTTACAAAAAGAGCTACATGTGGCTCGTAATTAAGTACGTTCTCACTCATTTCTATTTTCTCAGATTCTCTAATGTAAGGAGGGTTGCTAATCAAATAATTTATATCTCGTACCTGCTTAGTAATAGCATCTAATTTCTTACTAAAATCGTCTTCTAGAAAATCTAATTCTATAAATTTTATATTATTTACTTGATTTTCTTGAGCATTCTTTTGAGCTATTTCTAAGGCTTCTTTCGAAATATCAATAGCTACAAAATTGCAATTAGGCAAATTTTTGGCAAGAGTAATGCTAATGCAACCACTTCCAGTTCCGACTTCCAAAAAAACTTGTTTTTCTTTATTATTTATTTTAAAATCCTTCAAAACTTGATGAACAAGTTGTTCTGTTTCAGGTCGTGGAATCAAAACAGCAGGACTTACCTCAAACTCTAACCCATAAAAATAAGCCTTTCCAGTAATATACTGCAAAGGCTCATTGTTTTTTAAACGTTCTATAGCTTTATGTAATTCATTTATTTCTTTTTTACTTAGTAAATAGGTAGAAAAATCAATGCGGTTTACTTCAAATAAATCTTCTACCAAGAAACGCAAAATAGTTTGACTTTCTCTTTCATCTATTTCATTAGAAATTAATGAAGATATATTATTTTTTATGTACTCTGAAATGAGCATAATATAGGTTTACATTTAGAAATAGTTAGTAGAGCAAAGCAATATAATTGCATCACAAACAGAGAAGAAAATACTGCGTTGCTTTGGAATTAGAAGAGAAATATCTCATTCATAATCCGTAATTTTTAATTCGTAATTAAATTTCTAGCTATGAAAAATCTTAATGGCTTGTTCAATATATTTAAACGTAGTCAAGATTTCAGCTTTTCCGTCCACTAGAGCTACTGTATGTTCAAAATGTGCTGAAGGTTTTCCATCTCTAGTCATAATAGTCCAACCGTCGGAGGCTTGTACTACTGCCTTTGAACCCAAATTAATCATTGGTTCGATAGCTATTACTAATCCATTTCTTATTTTTTCTCCTTTTTTAGGCTTTCCAAAATTTGGAACTTCTGGAGCCTCATGCAGGCTTCTTCCCAAACCATGTCCTACCAATTCTCTCACCACCGAATATCCCTTTGCTTCAGTATGTTTTTGGATGGCATGACTAATATCTCCTATTCTATTTCCATAAACTAATTGTTCTATACCCAAATATAAGGCTTCTTTTGTCGCTTTTAATAGATTTCTTATTTCTGGACTTACTTCTCCAATCTCATACGTATAAGCACTATCTGCATGAAAGCCATTTAGCAAAACACCACAGTCAATAGAAACAATATCTCCATTTTTCAAAGGACGATTATTTGGAAGTCCATGAACTACTTGGTCATTTACAGAAGTCAATAATGAACTAGGACAGCCATAAAGACCTAGAAAGCTAGGAACAGCTCCATTATCTTTTATAAACTCAAAAGCTATCTTATCAAGCTCTAGTGTAGTTATACCAGGCATTACACGTCTGGCAACTTCTGCATGAGTACGTCCTAGCAAATCTGCACTTTTACGCATTTTCTCTAAATCCTGTGCCGTTTTATATATCGGTTTTCCCATTTTATTAATTTCTTTTTACTCAAACCCAAAGAGTTTTTGAAACTCATTAAAGTTGAAATTATTTTTTTACTCACAAAACAAACAAAGCACCAAGACGATTCTTGATGCTTTGTATATATGATTTTGAAATCTAAACAAATCGTACTTAAATAATAAATTATAAAGCCTTTTGTTTGGATTTATATATAATTCATTGGTTGTGCTTGACGACCTTTTATGTTTCCTGTATTCATCAATCCGTCGTATTCTTTATTCAATAAATAACTTTCAATTTGTTGAAGTGTATCCAAAACAACTCCTACCATAATAAGTAGAGAAGTTCCACCATAGAATTGAGCAAATTGAGTACCTACACCAGCAGCAGCAGCCACAGCAGGAAGTACAGCTATAATTGCAATAAAGATTGCACCTGGAAGAGTAATTCTATCCAATATTTTGCCTAAGTAGTTTTTGGTTTCTTCACCTGGAGTAACTCCTGGTACAAACCCACCACTATCTTTTAAGTTGTCAGAAATCTGCTGAACATTAATAGTCATGGCTGTATAGAAGAATGTAAATGCAATAATCAAGACAGCAAAAAGAATATTATATTCAAGCGAAGTAAAGTCAGAAAACTGAGTAGCAATGTAATCTGCATTTGGTGTATCTCCTCCTTCTTGTTGAAAAGCTCCTGCTACCAAAGGTGGTAAAAACATAAGAGCCTGAGCAAAGATAATCGGCATAACACCAGCTGCATTCACTTTAAGAGGTAATGCAGAACGTTTTTTCTGAGTAAGCATTTGTTTCTGAGAACGACCTGCTACTTGTTTTACGTATTGAAGAGGAACATAACGTACAGCTTGTACAATCAAAACCACTCCCATTACCACCAAATAAAGTGCTAATATCTCTAAAACAAAAATAAATATACCACCCATTCCTTTCAATGTAGCTTCTGAAACAATAGCCATTGGAAAACGAGAGATAATACCTATCATAATTAGAAGTGAAATACCATTACCAATACCTTTGTCTGTAATTTTTTCTCCTAACCACATACAGAAGACTGTACCTGAAGTAAGAATAATAATAGAAGAGATCAAGAAAAACGTAGGACTAATTTCAGGAACGATAGCTGCATTAGGAATTGTTCCTTTTATATATGCAAAGCCTTGTCCAATAGTAATAAGTATTGTAAGAGCACGAGTAATTTGAGTTAATTTTTTACGCCCTGATTCTCCTTCTTTCTGCATCTTCTGAAAAGTAGGAACAGCTACAGTAAGAAGTTGAATAATAATAGAGGCAGATATGTAAGGCATGATACCTAACGCAAATATGGAAGCACGCTCAAAAGCTCCTCCTAATATTTGGTTGATAAAATCCAGAACTCCAGTACTTTCATTTAGTTTGGCTGGATCAACTCCTGGCAAAACAACAAAAGAACCTAAGCGAAAAACCATTAATAATCCTAAGGTAAGGATAATACGATCTTTTAGTTCTTTTACAGAAAAGATATTTTTTATAGTTTCAAAAAACTTCATCATAATTCTTTTTCCAGTTTACTAAATTCTGTACACTTTTAAAAAATAATCTAAAAGCATGCAAATAGACGTAGTAATTAGTATAAATTGTATTTTAATCAAGATAAGCCAATTAAGAACTACATATACTTGTAGGACATAATCGGCTTTTCTATCTTAGTTGTTATAGAGTAGTAACTTTTCCACCTGCTTTTTCAATGCTTTCTTTTGCAGAAGCTGAAAATTTGTTTGCAGTAACTTCAATAGCCATAGTCAGTTCGCCACGATTTAATACTTTGATCAAATCGCCTTTTCCTGCTAGACCATTTGCAGCTAATAATTCTACAGTAATAACATTAGTATTTTTCTTGGTAGCAAGTTCTTGGAGAGTATCCAAATTAATTGGTTTATACGCTACACGACCTGGATTTTTGAATCCAAATTTAGGAACACGACGTTGAAGTGGCATCTGTCCACCTTCAAAACCTAGTTTTTGGCTATAACCAGAGCGAGATTGTGCTCCATTGTGTCCACGTGTGGAAGTACCACCACGTCCAGAACCTTGTCCACGACCTATTCTTTTTCTAGACTTTACAGCCCCCTTAGCAGGTCTTAATTGGTGAAGTTTCATTAGTTAGATTAGATTTAATTTACTCAAAACTCGCTGTTTCCTAATCTATTCAATAGTGAAGATGAATTATAATATATAAATCAAAATCCTATTTCTATAACTATAATAGGCTAAACGCTTTGAGCAAAGTATAATGAATTTAAAAGACAAAATCCTTATAAATAGACAGAGTAAATAAATACTTATCTAATAAGGAATTTGCTGAGTAAAATACTTGAAATACAAAGGTAGGAAAAAAAATCTTTTTCCAATCATTTTAATCTATAACTTTTAAAATTATAGCTGTAATGAATCTTTATACTTACGCTTCTTCTACTTTTACTAAATGTGATACTGCCCTTACCATACCGACGATGTTAGGAGTATTCTCCTGTTCTACGGTCTGGTGCATTTTGCGGAGCCCTAAAGCATGCAAAGTTAGGCGTTGTTTTTTCGGGCGTTTGATTGAACTACGCACCTGAGTAATACGAATTTTCGCCATTTTACTAGATAGTTTTTGGTAATAAAATAATAAAAAAGAAAATAGCTTTTAAGTAAAAAATATTTAAATAAAACTATTTTCTCACTTATTGTACTTACCCATTAAAAACTTTGGTAAGATTAACACCACGCTGTTCGGCAACTGCTCTAGCATCACGCATACGCAATAATGCATCAAAAGTAGCACGAACTACGTTTCCTGGGTTATTTGAGCCTTGAGATTTAGCAAGTACATTTTCGATACCGATTGCTTCCAATACGGCTCTTGCTCCACCACCAGCAATAACTCCTGTACCTGGCGTTGCAGGCTTAAGCATTACTTTAGCTGCACCAAATTTTCCAATAATTGGATGAGGAATGGTTTGTCTGATGATAGGTACTTTTACTAAGTTTTTCTTAGCATCTTCTATACCTTTTTGAATAGCATCTGTTACTTCGTTGGCTTTGCCAAGTCCATAACCTGCTACACCGTTGCCATCGCCAACTACAACTAATGCTGCAAAGCTGAAACGACGACCACCTTTTACTACTTTCGCTACACGGTTAATAGTAACTACTTTTTCTTTTAGTTCTATTTCACTCGCTTTGACGGTATTTACGTTTGCTGCCATAATTTATTTGGTTGCAAAGGGTTTAGAATTGAAGTCCACCTTCTCGTGCGCCTTCTGCTACTGCTTTAATATTGCCATGATACAAGAAACCACTACGATCAAAAACTGCTTTATCGATGCCTTTTTCTTTAGCACGTTCGGCAAGTTTACTGCCTACTTGTTTCGATAGTTCTTGATTGATGTTTTTCTCTGCGTCAATATCTTTGAGAGAAGCACTCACAAGGGTATGCCCATTTACATCATCGATGAGTTGGGTATAAATAGATTTATTGCTACGGAATACAGAAAGACGTGGTCTTTCGGCTGTTCCTGCTAATTTTTTACGAATACTGCGTCTAATACGTGTACGACGCTGACTCTTACGTGCTGTAGTTGCCATGATACTAGTTTATTATAAAATTTCTCAAAATAAGGAACACGAAGTTATCGTATCAAAATTATTGACCTACATTTTATTTAACTATTTGAAGTTTATTAAACTATCTAATAATTAAATTAATTGTCTGACACTTATGAAAGTATCTAACAAGTTTTAAAGCAAACAATTTTTCAATGATTATTTACCTGCGCTCTTACCAGCCTTACGACGAACCTGTTCGCCTACAAAGCGTACACCCTTACCTTTATACGGCTCAACTTTACGAAGAGAACGAATTTTGGCAGTAATGTGTCCGAGTAATTCTTTGTCGCTAGATTCTAAGGTAATTTTAGGATTCTGACCTTTCAGCATTTCAGCACTTACAGCTATTTCTTGCGGTACTTGCAAAAAGATAGCGTGTGAATAGCCTAAATTAAGTTCAAGGATTTGACCTTTCGCTTCTGCTTTATATCCAACACCTACAAGCTCTAAATGAGATTTGTAACCATTAGAAACGCCTTCCACCATATTTTGTACCAACGAACGGTACAAGCCATGCATAGCACGAGTCTGTTTTTCTTCGTCTTTACGTTCGAAAATCAACTTATCATCTTCTACTTTCGCAGTAATTCTTGGGTCAATCGTGCGAGAAAGCTCGCCTCTTGTACCTTTGACTTTGATGGTGTTTTCCGAAACGTTTATCGTTACTCCACTAGGGATAGTAACAGGGTTTTTACCAATTCGTGACATTTTCTATCAGATTTATTAGATAATTTAATTATTACATTTATAACTATACAGTAATCTTTGTTTTAAGAATTAGTTAAAACGTTTTTTACGATATATGGTATAAATCAAATAATTAAAAGTCTAAATGAATTATACGAATTATATGAAATGAATGCAATACTAATATACGTAACAAAGTACTTCTCCTCCTACGCTATTTGTACGAGCTTCTTTGTCAGTCATAACGCCATGCGAAGTAGAAATTACAGCAATACCCAATCCATTGAGTACACGAGGTAATTCACTTGCCTTGCGATACTGACGCAGACCTGGCTTACTTACACGCTCTAAGTGTGTAATTGCAGGAGTACGAGTAGCAGGGTGATACTTTAATGCTATTTTGATAGATGCACCTACAGGAGCATCAACAAATTTATAGCCTTGTATATAGCCTTTATCATATAATATTTTGGTCATTTCCTTCTTCAATTTTGAAGCTGGAACTTCCACAATTCTATGATTAGCTTTGATTGCGTTTCTGAGTCTAGTCAGATAGTCTGCAATAGGATCCGTTGTCATTCCCTCAAGGTTTGTATTCAGGAAATATGAAAAAAGAACTTAATTTTTTATTCCTTTTTATCGCCTAAATGTTGTAAAGGTTCTAAAGAATTCGAAATTATTCTAGTTCTTGTAAAAATTATTACCAGCTTGATTTGGTAACGCCTGGTATTTTTCCGTCATTTGCCATTTCTCTAAAAACGACACGACAAATACCAAAACGGCGCATGTAGCCACGAGGGCGACCCGTCAAACGGCAACGATTGTGCAAGCGAACAGGAGAAGAATCTTTTGGAAGTTTGTCAAGAGCAATTTGTGCCTCAACATCTCCGTCCTTTGCCAATTTTTTGAGTTCTGCACGTCTATCAGCGTATTTTTCCACCATTTTCTGGCGTTTACGCTCACGTGCAATCATCGATGATTTAGCCATAATGTATGATTGACTTAATTTGGATTTGAACTTTATTTAATTTGAACGTTTTATTAACTTTCTGCTCTGAAACGATACTTAGTAAGTTTCTATTTTAATATTATTCTATTAGGAATAACTTAAAGTAGTTTTAGTATAAAAATATAGAATCAAATGAAGTCAGATTTGTTCAAAATTGATTGA
This sequence comes from uncultured Cytophagales bacterium, assembly GCA_963761725.1. Classification (GTDB taxonomy): domain Bacteria; phylum Bacteroidota; class Bacteroidia; order Cytophagales; family Bernardetiaceae; genus Bernardetia. The sequence goes on from CAVXHP010000006.1 coordinate 543,993, forward strand.
ATCCAGTAGTTACGTTTAGTTGAATTAACTACGAAACGGCATACCTAATTCTTTCAAAAGAGCCAATCCTTCTTCATCAGTTTGAGCAGAAGTAACAAATGTTATATCCATTCCTGTAATCTGCTTGACTTTGTCAATTGAAATTTCAGGGAAAATAATTTGTTCTTTTACGCCCAACGTGTAATTACCACGACCATCAAAGCCTTTATCGCTAATACCTTTGAAGTCACGTACACGAGGCATTGAAACTGTTACCAAACGATCTAAGAATTCATACATCTGATCGCCTCTAAGCGTTACACGTACACCAATCGGCATATCTTCACGAAGTTTGAAGTTCGAGATAGCCTTTTTAGAATAGGTAGGTACGGCACGTTGTCCAGCGATAGTAGAAATTTCTTCTACGGCAGTATCGATGAGTTTCTTATCTGAAACAGCTTTTCCAACTCCACTATTAATACAAATTTTTTGCAAACGAGCCACTTGCATAACTGTTTTGAACTCAAATTTGTCTTTAAGAGCAGGAACTACTTCATTGAAGTATTTTTCTTTTAAACGAGGTGTTGCCATAACTTAAATAATTTCACCACTTTTTTTAGAATAACGAACAAGTTTACCAGTTTTTTCATCTTTCTTGCGACCTATGCGTGTAGCTTTGCCAGATTTGACATCTACATGCGATACGTTGCTGATGTGAATAGGAGCTTCCATTTCGATGATACCACCTTCAGGATTGTTAGCAGAAGGTTTAATATGCTTCTTAACCATATTGATTCCTTCTAAAATAACACGTTGCTCACTTACTCTTACTTCAATAATTGTTCCTTGTTCGCCTTTGTGGTTGCCCGCAATTACGATTACGTTGTCGCCCTTCTTTACGTGAAGTTTGACTGGTTTTTGAGTGTTTTTCTTTTTCATAATCCGTAAGGATTTGTACGTTAGGAAGAATTGTGAATTATTAATTATAAATTGTGAGTGTAATGCAAATAAATACACTACTATCTCAACCTATTCATTTTATCAAAATCCTTTTCCTTAATGTTTAACACTTAATAATTTAAAGAAGACTTAATTTAATTGATTCTTGTAACTAATTATTTTATTGCATTCACAATTTATAATTCACAATTCACAACTATTTATAGTACTTCGGGAGCTAAAGAAACAATTTTCATGAATCTTTTATCTCTTAGTTCACGAGCCACAGGTCCAAAAATACGAGTACCACGAGGCTCATTTTGAGCATTCAATAGTACGGCTGCATTTTCTTCAAAGCGAATATATGAACCATCTTTGCGGCGTATCTCTTTTTTGGTACGCACTACGACTGCTTTCGAAACTGCACCTTTCTTGATATTTCCAGAAGGGATAGCAGACTTAACAGAAACGACAATTTTATCTCCTACAGAAGCGTAGCGTTTTCCTGTTCCACCTAATACACGGATACATAAAACTTCTTTAGCTCCAGAGTTGTCAGCAACTGCTAAACGACTTTCTTGTTGAATCATCGCTCAATAATAATTAGAGAGTGAAACGATGTGCTACTAAAATTGACTATCAAATGAATAATCAAAAAAAGTAACGTTATTTTTAGATTGTTTTGCTTAAAGAATCAATTACGAATTAAAGATTACGAATTACGAATGCAATACATATTATTAATGATTTGCAGTACTGAAGATGTATATCTTAAATTAATTCTCAAATTAATTTTTAAATTAAAACTAGAACTACTTTTTGCTGTATCTTTTAATAAAAATAAATACAATTACTTAGCACGTTCTAAGATTTCAACCAAACGCCAACGTTTAAGTTTACTCAATGGTCTTGTTTCCATAATACGGACACGGTCGCCAATGTTAGCAGTATTGCCTTCATCGTGAGCCATAAACGTAGAAGTTTTCTTTACAAACTTTCCGTATAATGGGTGTTTTACTTTACGCTCTACCGAAATAGTGATTGTAGATGTCATTTTATTACTTTTGACAATCCCAATACGTTCTTTACGGCTTTTGCGTTCAAGTTTTTCTGTTGGTTGTTGTTCCATAGTCAGAATACTGTTAGAAATAATTACTTTAATTTAATAAAGTGTAATTACTTAGATTTAGCAATTTTTCGTGCTGTTTGTTCAGTTTTTAGACGAGCGACCATACGTTTTGCATCTCTGATACTTGAAGGGTTCTCAATTTGAGAAATAGCATGGCTAAATTTCAAGCGTTGAAGAGCAGTTTGTTGTTCACTAATTCTGGCAGTAAGTGCCGAATCGTCCAATCCTCTGATTTCGTCTTTTGTTTCTTTAATTGTCATGACTTTATGAAATTTGGGATAAAATTAAGATAATTACCTAAAACAATTGCGAATTACGAATAATAATAATACGAATTAGCAATTTATAATTATTAAGTTATTTACAAAGTAATTAATTTAATAAAATTTTGTTTCTTAATCATTGTAACTAAAAATTAAACGATATACTAATTTTGAAAAAAAATAATTGATATTCAATGTATTAAATTCGTAATTCGTAATCTTTAATTCGTAATCACTCCTTAGATTTATGCTTCGTAATCAATACGAGTTACAAACTTAGTTTTGATTGGTAATTTCTGAGCTGCAAGACGCAATGCCTCTTGAGCTGTTTGTGTATCTACACCCGAAATTTCAAAAAGCACTGTACCTGGTACTACAGGAGCTACCCAATATTCAGGAGCACCTTTACCCTTACCCATACGAACCTCTGCAGGTTTTTTGGTAATTGGTTTGTCAGGGAAAATGCGAATCCAGACCTGTCCTTGACGCTTCATTGCACGAGTAACGGCAATACGAGCAGCTTCAATTTGACGTGAAGTAATCCACGCTGGCTCCAAGGCTTTGATACCGAAATCACCAAAATCCACCAAAAAACCACGTTGAGCAATACCTCTAGTACGACGTACTTCTTTATGACGTTTACGAAACTTGGTGCGCTTAGGCTGTAACATAACTCCTTTTGCGTTTAATGGTCTTTAAAAAGATAAATTTGAAAATGATTTTTGAGAAGAATAAATAATTGAATTATGAATTAATCTTTAAAAATCAAATCGTTTCAAAATATCAATTATGAATTGCACTTTTTATTCTTTCCTTAAACATATTAGAAAATGAACAACAAAAAAAGTTTTCTTTTAAAGAATAAACTTCGGATTAGGAAATTATTCTTTTCAAAAAACTTAAATTAATGTAGCTCTTTCTACAATGAGTAAAAGAAGTAAGATTAAATTACGCTTTTCAAATCCCTTAGTAAGATGCTGCGAAAGATAGAATAAATCTTTTTCGCACGTAGTGGATTCTTTCTCAAAAAATTCATTTCTGAAATTACTAAAAAGCAATTTCATTAATATATTCTAGTCGTTTTGATATTATAAAGATATTATAAAATAAAGAAAACGATAGAAAAGCGTTTTGAAAAAGGACTTGTACGCAAATGAACAATTTATTTATTATCAAGTAACTTGACAATAATTTGTTCACGTATAGTATCCTTTAGGGAATGCAAAGGTACAAATAATTTACAGACTTCCAAATACTTTCTATAAAAACTCTCAATTATTTTCAATTTTCTTTTTTAGTTGGAACTTTTTTGACAAAATGGTGAAATATATTTTCTTTAATTTCGGTTTGCCGTTACCCAAATTTTGTGATTCGTTTTTAATTTATCATAGTTCAGAATGTTAAAATTTAGTTTTTTGTCTCTTAGTGAGCACTATCTATAAATATAGGGTAATGATAGAAATAAATTATTCGACTTGAAATTTATTCTATTTAGTGTGACAGAATTTTATGATCCTTATGAAAATGCAGTTGCAGAGCGTGTAAATGGCATCTTAAAACAAGAATTTTTACTAGAAACTCAACAATTTTATTTGACTTGGATGAAGCAACTAGTGCAACAAAGTGTCCAAATATATAATCAAGAAAAACCCCATTTTTTTTATATATGCAAACACCAGAGCAAACACATCAAGAGGAAAACATTCAAATAAGAACCTATAAAAAAGAAAAATCAGACAATCTCAAGACTGCCTGATTTATATTTAATTTATCTAAAAACCTGTAACACTATATTCAGGACGAGACTTTAACACATATAATTCACTCGGCAGAGCCAAGCCTTTAGGTTTGTAGTAGATAAAATAGATGTCGTTTTTTATCTTCCGAAGACGGCAGAGGTTTCACTTATATTTTAAGAGGAATAGCAGGAAAAAATAGTTTAAGGTTTAAAATTATTCCTACATTTTTTCGAATACTAACCTATAATGATCCATAATTTCTTGTTCGAAACATACTCTATTTGGACTAATTCTAAATATAGCAACTTGATGTTGAAATTCTTTATTGGTTAAATATTTTGGAATAAGAGAAAGGTAAAGAAGGTATTTTTTGAAATTAAATTCTCTAAATTTCTTTCTCCATTGCCCTATCGTTTCTATATAATCCAACCTTCCACTACTTTGTGAGATTAATTTGAATTTAGGTTCAGCATTTCTAATTACCATTTCATGACCATAAGGAAGCCAAGAACCAGGGAATTGTTTGACCATTAGTTCACAGACATAGGCAGCCGAATCTTTTGGCGCATTAATATCAAAATCTTCAAAACCGACCATGTTTTTGCTAAATGTCATGGTTTGCATGTAAAATCGTCCTCCTATGGCAAGTAAATCATAGATAGTTTTAAAGAAATCAGCATAGATTTGTTCTTGTTTTCCTGCTTGCCATTCTTCTACTGAACAAAAATGCTCTAAACCACCAATACAACTAATCGCATCAAACGTTCCATAATCCTCAGGCTTTATATAGCGACAATCTTGTACAATTACATTTAATCCATTTTTTTGACAGGCTTCTGCTTGTCCTTCAGAAAGTGTCAAGCCCATTACAGTTGCTCCTCTTTCATTTTGGACATACGTACAGAACGGACCCCAACCACATGCCATATCTAAGACTTTGCTGCCTTCTTTGATATTTAAGCTGTCAGCAATAAATTTGTGTTTTGCTTTTTGAGCCTCTTCAAGAGACATAGAAAAATCTCCGTCATATTTAGCACCACTATAATCACCTGTTTCACCCATACTTAGACGAAAAATTTCATCAATCGTAGAGTAGGTAAAATCTAAATCACTTTTTACAGCCATTTTTATATTATTTTATTTTTTGAGTTGTCATGAAGAAATCGCACGTTGTAAAATCAACACAGGCTAATAGACCGACAAAAATAAAACAGGTAGATAGATTTGTGATGTATGCGTTTGTTAGTGAGTATAATGAAAATCCGAAACACAACACTAAACAACAATTTTGTGGCAATACTAACAAGAACGTCTAAAATTCTTTCTAAAGCAAAAGCCTATCAATTCCCACATGTTTTTTAATTCAAAAAACGACTGTATTTATAGGTTAAAGGCTTACCTTTAACTGCATTTTAGTGTTTTTTGAACTGAAAAATGACTGTATAACAAGTCAAACAGTTATTCTTCTTGATATTCAAACGATTTATTCAAATCCTCAAAATTGATTTCTCTATCTAAAATACTATATAATTCAGTTCTTGAAAGAAGTCCTATTTTGCCCTCTTTTTCTGTTACTTCTCGCTCATATATTTCTGTCAGTATTTCAACATAGTGGATTGGTAAATATTTTTTGTGAGTGGAAAGTTGGTTTTCTATATTTTCTTTAAAATCTCCATCCATAATCGAACCTTCACCACGCAGTTTTACTACACAGCCAAGCAGTTGTCTGAAAATAAAATCCTCTAAGTTTTTTGCTAGAATAGTTACTTTGTTTGCATCAGGAAAAACTAAAACTATTGATGAAATTTGTTTTTCTCTATTAAAATAAAAGCAGTACAAATCTCCAACTCCTGTTTGTGCAAAGGGTACAAAACTAGTGCGAAATTCTTTTTTAGTTTGTGGATAACTATCTTCATCTAAAAAATAGTCCATTTCTTCAATAATCTCTTCCACCGAAATAGCTTCAAAATCATGTCCAAATAATAGTAATGGAGGATTTTCTTTTAGTTTGTAAAATTGAGTATGATACCAATCAGGACTAGCTAAACCCCAATCTAACATATTATCTTTCAAAAGTGCATGATAAATATCAGGGTAAATAAAATTATATTTATTTTCTAGTTTTTTTGCTATTTCTAAATTCATTATGATTAGTTTTAATTATTATTAATAGGTTTGATATATTTATAAAGTGCGTAAGTTGTTTTTATTAAAATAAAAAATTAACGACGTAAAAAGTTAGGCAAATTACTATTATTTTGCTTTAAATTAGCAATTAGTTTTAGAATAATTTTGTAAATTGTATGTGTTTGTTTGTTGTTGGTTATCACAACGGAAAGCTGAAGTTAAAGACACAACAACGGCGTGTTTTTTTATGATTGTGGAAGACCAACAAGAACGCAGCGTTCGCCCTATATTTTAGTAGGAAAGCACAAAAAAATAAAACTTTACTTTTTTCTATATCTACATTAAACCTTTACTTTTTCTTCGTATCAAAAAGCCATAATATTCACATAAACTTTTTATACTATGAAAAATGTATTTTTTACTACTCTATTTTTCTGCTCTGCTTTTCTATCATTTTATAATTTTTCTTTAGCACAAACAGATCAAGAACTTTTACAAGTAGCTATTCAGTTTCCAAAAATGCCTAAGGAATCCGTTGATTTGATTCCTTTTGTAGATATTTCGAATGGAATAACATTTGGCTCAGGAACTCCTTTTAATGATTTGGAATATACTATTTTGGATACCGATTATATGGAAGGAGAAACGAATGGGTACAATACATTTATGCCTGTCAATCCTTCAGAAGAGTTTCCTGGAAGCAATAAAGTAAAACTTGTTCGTGGAGGAAATAATTTGGATTTAGAAGAAGCCTATTCAGGTGCAAAAGGAGACAGAATTATTCTAGGAATTGATGAGATAGAAGTTCCTTTTTTCTCAAAGGGGAGGGATGAAATCGATAATGATTATGCTGTTCTTCAAAACATAGATTTTAATTTTGGACATATTCAATTACGTGGAACAAAGAACGATTACAGGTTGATTTATGTTACCTTAACAGATGGAGCGAAAACGGAAGGTTGGTATTTATTTTATGTAAAAGATGCTACTATTGATTTAATAGCTTTCATCTTTCCTTGTGATGTTTTGGGAGAAGCTGTTAGTGGAAGACCTCCAAGAAATCCTACAATTCTTTGTAATCAGAATAAAAATTTGAGGTTGGATAATGCTGCACAATTTAAGTTTGCTACTCCAGCTTCTTCTACTCCTACCTTAGAAAAAGCAATCATCCAGTTAGGAACAACAGGGAAAGAAATCATTGGAGGAATTACAGCAGATAAAGATAAAAACACCTATCTTTTCGGAAATACAGATGGAGATATTGATGGAAGTGGAATTTCTGAAAATAAAATATTTGTAGCTAAAATAAATACTAAAGGAGAACGAGTTTGGACAACTGCTTTAGAAACAAAAAATGGAACACTCATTTTTGATGCTATTACTGACAATACTTATCTGTATGCAGCAGGAAGAACATTAGGAAATTTACAGGGTTTTAGGAGTGGAGGACGTTGGGACGGTATTTTATTAAAATTAAATTTACAAACAGGACAAATTGTAAATACCAACCAGTTCGGAAATGCAGGTCTTGATGGATATGGAAATATTGTCTTAGATGGAGAGGGAAATTTATATGTTTCAGGACAGGGAAGTCCAACAGGTGTTCAGGGTACAGATGATTCTTATTTGGTGGCAAAGCACAGTACCGAAACACTAGATAATATTTGGAGAGTAATAGAACCTCCTTCTGCAAATACTGTTTTTGTATCAGAAGCATGGGGAGGATTATCTTATTTGAAAGACCCAACTACAGGACTGGGAAAATTAGTAGTTGCAGGTTGGTATATGACTACTGGAGGTTCGGATAGTTTTATTAGTTTGTATGAGGATTTGAATGAAAATCAGCCTACTCGTACACACACAGCCAATATACAAAGTAATGTACAACAAGCCGATTGGGTTTTGGATAACGTAATGGATAAAGATGGAAATATCTATGCAGCAGGTTATACAACAGGAAATTTGCAAGATACTCAAAAAGGAAATGGAGATGCTTTCATTGTCAAATTTTCGCCATCACTTACCAATCCTATTTACAAACAGGTAGGAACAGAACAATCAGACCAATTTAGAAAATTAGATGTTGACAAAAATGGAAATTTGTATGCTATTGGTTATACGTATGGAAATTACGATGCCCAAAACAAAGATAACTCTGGTTTTTCAGGAGATATTTTTATACAAAAATTTGATAAAGACCTCAATCCTCTGGAAAAAACACAATTAGGAACAAAAAAAGAAGAACGTGGATATATGTATCTACAAGATTCTATTTTATATGTCGGTGGAATGACTGAGGCTAGTTTTACAGGGCAAAATGCAGGTTCTTTTGATGGATTTGCTTTTGCATTAAAAGCAAGTGATTTGAGTATCTATAATATTGAGAATCCAGATGAAAGTAATGATGATGACGAAATTACCTCTACCAATGATTATTTTCTTCAAAATAGTTTTCAAATTTTTCCTAATCCAACAAGCTCTGATATAGTTTTAGTAAATAAAATTTCCTCAAAAGGGAGCTATCAAATTTATAATTCTATTGGAAAAGTTATGGAGAATACCACTTTAAAAGAAAGCCGAAACCTTATTTCTCTAAGAACTTATTCAGAAGGATTATATTTTATTAGAGTTCAGACTGAAAAAGGAATTACTACATTTAAAATTATTAAAAACGAGTAAAGATAATTGTTTTAACAAAAAGCAATTTTCAGAATTATAAATCTAAAAACAACCATCTGTTCGTAGTGTCACACTACGAACCTAAATGTATTAAAGCGTCACGCTTGTATTTCACATAATGCAAGACGTGACGCTTTTTATTTTTAGTTTCTTAGCGAGAGAACAGTTACGTGTTACTAGCAATACAATACCTTTCAATCCAAAGCTAACCCCCTTATTTCCAATTATAAAGAAATAAAAATATTGATTTTCTAAAAAAACTAAATTCTTCTCAAGGAATCTAAAAAAACCACTAACTACAAAAATATTTCTTATAAAAAAAGGATTTTTCAAAATATTTTCTTAACTTTGTAGATTGTTACTCCAAATCCAAACCTGCATCGCCCATGTCGTTCCAAAAGAACAGAAAGTTAAAAAACGATTTCAAGCGAATTACTATCAGCTTGGCATCTCCAGAATCTATTCTTAATAGTTCGTTCGGAGAAGTTACTCAACCAGAAACGATTAATTATCGTACCTACAAACCCGAAATGGGAGGTCTTTTCTGTGAGCGTATCTTCGGACCTGTTAAAGATTGGGAATGTCATTGTGGAAAGTACAAGCGAATTCGCTATAAAGGAATTATCTGCGACCGTTGTGGCGTAGAAGTAACGGAAAAGAAAGTCCGTCGTGAGCGTATGGGACACATTCAACTTGTTGTTCCTGTGGCGCATATCTGGTATTTCCGTTCATTGCCCAATAAAATAGGTTACTTGCTCGGTCTGCCAACCAAAAAACTAGACCAAATTATTTATTACGAGCGTTATGCTGTAGTACAACCCGGTCCATTAGAAGCTGAAGGGTTACAGCGTTTAGACTTCTTGACAGAAGACGAATATTTGGACATTATGGACAAATTACCTCGTGAAGAACAGCAAAAAGACGACAGCGATCCAACAAAATTCGTTGCCAGTATGGGAGCAGAAGCAATTGTTATGCTTCTTGACCCAATTCGATTAGATTTAGATCAACTTTCGTATGATTTGCGTGCAGCAGCAATGAACGAAACTTCACAACAACGTAAGGCTGAAGCCTTGAAGCGTTTGCGTGTAGTGGAAGCATTCCGTGATGCCAAATCTAGAAATGTTCCGAATGAACCATCTTGGATGGTCATCAAAATGGTACCTGTTATTCCACCAGAATTGCGTCCTTTAGTTCCCCTTGATGGTGGACGTTTCGCAACTTCGGATTTGAATGACCTTGTATCGTCGTGTTATTATTCGTAACAATCGTTTGAAAAGACTTGATAGATATAAAAGCTCCTGAAGTAATTTTACGTAACGAAAAACGTATGCTTCAAGAAGCAGTTGATTCTCTTTTCGATAACTCTCGTAAAGTAAACGCTGTTCGTGGTGATGGCAATCGTGCCTTAAAATCACTTTCAGACATGCTCAAAGGTAAACAAGGACGTTTCCGTCAAAACCTTTTGGGTAAGCGTGTTGATTACTCGGGTCGTTCGGTAATTGTGGTAGGACCAGAACTCAAATTACATGAGTGTGGTCTTCCTAAAAATATGGCTGCCGAGCTATTTAAACCTTTTGTTATTCGCAAACTTATTGAGCGTGGTATCGTAAAAACAGTAAAATCAGCTAAGAAAATTGTTGATAGAAAAGACCCAGTTATTTGGGATATTTTGGAAAATGTATTGAAAGGACATCCAGTTCTCCTAAATCGTGCGCCTACCTTGCACCGTTTGGGTATTCAAGCCTTCCAACCAAAACTTATTGAAGGAAAAGCAATTCAGTTGCACCCATTAGTTTGTACGGCTTTTAACGCCGATTTTGATGGTGACCAGATGGCTGTTCACGTTCCTTTGGGACAAGAAGCTGTTTTGGAAGCCTCTCTACTAATGCTTGCTTCTCACAATATTCTTTCGCCTGCAAGTGGAAGTCCGATTACTGTACCTTCACAGGATATGGTTTTGGGTCTTTATTTCTTGACAAAAGGAAGAAGAAGTATTCCAACATTGAAAATTGAAGGAGAAGGTATGCGCTTCTATTCGGAAGAAGAAGTCGTTATGGCTCTCAATCATAAAGCTATTTCTAAGCACGCTTATATTTTTGTTCGTACAACTGTAATGAATGAAGATACAGGTGAATTAGAATACAAAACTATCGAAACTGTTGCAGGACGTGTTTTATTTAATAAATGTGTTCCTGAAGAGGTAGGTTATATCGACGAACTTTTAAGTAAAAAGACCCTTACAAAGGTAATTTCTAAAATTGTTAAGCAAGTCGGTATGGCTCGTACTGCCGAATTCTTAGACGAAATTAAATTCTTAGGTTTCCAACAAGCCTATATCGGTGGTCTTTCTATTGGTATTAATAATATTCCAGTTCCAGGAAATAAGGAGCGTTTGGTTCAAGAAGCAAAAGATGAAGTAGCAGCAATTACGCAAAACTACTTTATGGGTCTTATTACTGATAACGAACGTTATAATCAAGTAATTGATATTTGGACAAAAGTAAACCGTAGAATTACAGATGAGCTAATGACTCAGTTAGAAGATGACGAACAAGGGTTCAATTCTATCTATATGATGATGCACTCTGGTGCACGTGGTTCTCGTGAACAAATTCGTCAATTAGGTGGTATGCGTGGTCTGATGGCTAAGCCTCAAAAGAACTTACAAGGTTCGGTAGGTGAAATTATTGAAAACCCTATTCTTTCTAACTTTAAGGAAGGATTAGACGTTTTGGAATACTTTATCTCTACACACGGTGCTAGAAAAGGTCTTGCAGATACGGCTCTCAAAACTGCCGATGCGGGTTATCTTACTCGTCGTTTGGTAGATGTTGCTCAAGATATTATCGTAAATCAAACTGATTGTGGTACTTTACGTGGTTTGACAGTAACAGCTCTAAAAGAACAAGAAGAGATTATTGAACCAATTTCTGACCGTATTTTGGGTAGAATATCATTGCATGATGTTTTCCATCCAGAAAATGAAGAATTAATTCTTATTGAATCTGGTGAACTTATAGATGAAATTGCTGCCAAACGTGCCGAAGAAGCAGGTGTAGAAGCCGTAGAAATACGTTCTGTACTTACTTGTGAAACTCGTATTGGTGTTTGTGCAAAATGTTATGGACGAAACCTTGCTTCTGGAAAACTAGTACAGCAGGGAGAATCAGTTGGTGTAATTGCAGCACAATCTATTGGAGAACCAGGTACACAGCTTACTCTTCGTACTTTCCACGTTGGTGGTACTGCTTCTAACATTGCAGCAGAGCCAATTATTAAGGCGAAAAAAGAAGGTAAGATTGTTTTAGAAGAAATAAAAACAATAGATACACTTGATGAAGACGGCAAAAAAGCGAAAGTAGTTATGTCACGTACTGGCGAGCTTCGTATCGTTGATCCTGAAAATCCTAGCAAAACTTTGGCTTCAATTAATGTTCCTTATGGTTCATTTTTGAGTGTAAAAGATGGACAAATGGTCAAAAAAGATGCTGCTTTATATAATTTTGATCCTTTTAATGCTGTTATCCTTTCTCAACAAGATGGAATAGTTCAGTTTGAAGGAATTGATGAAGGTATTACCTATAAAGAAGAATCTGATGAGCAAACAGGCTACCGTCAGAAAGTAATTATTGAAAGTAGAGACAAGACACGAAATCCAACTCTTACTGTTGTAAACAAAAAAGGAGATGGAGCAAGTAGTAATGTCCCTGCTGGTGCATATCTTTCTATTGATGAAGGTCAGGAAGTTAGAGCAGGTCAGATTTTGGTAAAAATTCCTCGTTCAGTTTCGAAGAGTAGAGATATTACAGGTGGTCTTCCTCGTGTAACCGAACTTTTTGAAGCACGTAATCCTTCTAACCCAGCAGTAGTATCAGAAATTGATGGTATTGTGAGTTATGGTGGTATTAAGCGTGGTAATAGAGAAATTTTTGTAGAATCTAAGAAAGATGGTATTATCAAAAAATACATGGTTCAGCTTTCTAAGCACATTCTTGTACAAGAGAATGACTTTGTAAAAGCAGGTATGCCACTTTCAGATGGTGCTATTACACCTTCCGATATTTTAGCTATCAAAGGTCCAACAGCAGTTCAAGAATATTTGACTAACGAAATTCAAGACGTTTATCGCCTTCAAGGTGTGAAGATTAATGATAAGCATATTGAGGTAATTGTTCGTCAGATGATGCAAAAAGTAGAGATTATCGATCCAGGTGATACGTATTTCTTACCGAACCAAATTGTAGATAAATTTGAAGTTCGTGGAGAAAACGACTCGTTTATGGACAAGAAAATCGTTACTGATATCGGAGAATCTACCAAACTCAAAGTAGGTATGATTTTGTCTGCTCGTGAGCTTAGAGATGAAAACTCTAGTCTGCGTCGTAAGGATATGAAGGTGGCTAAAGTACGTGAAGCACAACCAGCCGTTTCGAAACCTACTTTGCGTGGTATTACACAGGCATCTTTGGGTACGAAGAGTTTCATGTCAGCAGCTTCTTTCCAAGAAACTACAAAAGTATTGAGTGAAGCTTCTATTCGTGGAAAGTCTGATGATTTGATGGGATTAAAGGAAAATGTAATTGTAGGACACCTTATTCCTGCAGGTACAGGTTTGCGTAAGTATGAAGACCTTATCGTTTACGATGAGAAGACGTACAACAAACTGGAAAACTCTTTAGCTGATGAAAATGTACATTCTACTCGCACAGAAGCACAGATAAACAGAATGCGTTTGGAAGCCTTAGAAACCGAAAATGAGGAAGAAACTACTGAAACGGTAGGTTAATTCTTAAGTTCATTTTTTATAGATAAATTAAAAGCCTTTCAAAATTTATTTTTTGGAAGGCTTTTTTTGTTTTCTAATAAATTAAGAATATTCGAACAATTCAAATAATCCTGTTTCTTGATTATAAGTTATGTAATACTTGTAAAAAGTGTCAATATTATATATTCTTTCTCCTCTATCTTTAGTTTTGATTTTTATAAATAACTTACGTTCTGAATGAAATAAAGTGTAAAAACTCTGTTTAGGAAAAGTGTAAGGAGAATAGCCATCTCCGTCTGTACTTACATAAACTTCCATTTGATTTTCTAAAGAATTATCAATATGAGTGTCATTAATTCAATTCAAAATAGCTCTTCATTAGCTACAGAGTAGCATAACCTTTGTAGAAAGGAATAAAAAATTAATTTTAAAAGCTACAGAGTAGCGTAACCTTGTTTTTGATTTTAATTTTCTCGCAAATCACAGAGTTTACTGTAATTACTTTACTATAAACTGCACGAAGTTCAAAAGCATTAACACTTGAGCAAACCAATAAAAAAAATATGACTAACAAATAATTTTTCATCTAATTTCAAAAATAATGTAAAATAAAGAATTTTTAATTTGTTAAAGTTCTGAAATTAATTTACATTGAACAATATATTGAAACTTCATAATTATATACTTTTACTTTACTTTTTATTTATGACAATAATGAATATAGGAGAAAAAATACGCTTTTTTAGAGAACGAAAAGGTTTATCACAATCTAAAATGGCTGAACTATTAGAAATGTCAGTTCAAGGATATGGAAATATAGAACGAGGAGATACAGATATTTCTTATTCTCGTTTAGAACTTATTAGTAAAGAATTAGAAATGAAACCAGAGGATATTGTAGGATTTGGAGAGCAAAACTCATTTGTAAATAGTAATAACAATAATTTCAATAATCATTCGTCGGTATATCAAGTAGGAGTGGAGCAGGAGTTGATAATAGAAAATACAATCTTAAAAACAGAAAAATTATGCAATCAATAAATCAACCTTTATCGAATACTCAACTTGAAATCTTGAAAGCCTTTTCTTATAATTTGAGTAATCAAGAATTAATAGAATTTAAAGAAACTATTGCTACTTATTTTGCTAAAAGAGCAATCGAAGCAGCCAATAAAGTTTGGGACGAAAAAAAATGGACAAATAATGACGTAGATGAAATGCTTACTACCAAAATGAGAAAGTCAAAAAAATAATCTGTTATGGAAACTAGAAAAATAGTTTTGGATACAAATGTTTTGCTAGTGAGTATATCTGAAAGGTCAAAATTACATTGGGTATTTGATTCTCTTTTGAAAAAGAAATATATACTTTGTGTAACTACTGATATTTTGGCTGAATATGCAGAAATTTTAGAACAACACATGGGAAATGAAGTAAGTAATAGCGTATTAGCTACTATTGAAAATTTATCGAATGTTGAATTTATTACTACTTATTATAGATTCAGATTATTGCAAGATGAAGATGATGATAAGTTCGTAGATTGTGCCATTGCAGCAAATGCAAACTATATTGTAACCCATGATACTGATTTCAAAATTTTATCAAAAATAGATTTTCCAAAAGTGGAAGTAAAGAATACAGATAAATTTAAAGAAGATATTTTTTATTGAGCTTATTATTAATCTTAAAAAAATTTTCAAAAATTTAGTTTTTAGAAAGGCTTTTTTACTTATAGAGAGAAGTTCTAAAATAAAATTATTATATTTCAGAAAATATAACTTAAAATGAAAAAAGCAAACAGTTTCATACAAAACATAAGGATAGAATTTTCAGAATTGGTAAAGAACAACACAAATTTTACGCAACGAGAAGCAAATGGAATGGTAGTTTTATCGTTCCTTTTTCTTTTGCCTGTTTTTATGATAGTTTGGGAAAGAGTAAAACCTGTAGATGAAATTAATGAAGGATTAACAGCATTTCAAGCAAAAAAAGCAGATAGTTTATTAACTATTTTGGAGATGCAGCAGCCTTTGGATAGAGAAACAAAATTAGCTCTATTAAAAATTCCAATTTTTAATCCGAATAAATTATCAATTGAAGAGTGGCAAGCAATGGGAGTAAAATCTTGGGTAGCAAAAAGGGTAGTAAATGCAATAAATAAAAAATATGTTTTTCTTCAAAAAAATGACTTAGAACGTTTTGGTGGTTTTCCAAAAGAAGAATACGAACGATTAAAAGATTTTATAGATTTGCCAGATTCGGTGGATAGAAAAAAATATTACGCAGATAAATATGCTTCTTCTTATGATAAAAATAAATATGATAGCAAGAACTATAAAGACTACAAAAATTATGATAACAATACCTCAGAAAACAACTACACTTCTACTTATGAGAAAAAAGAATATGTCAAGTACGTTCCGAAAGTGATAGAAAAGTTTGACATAAACACCGCCGATACAGCGACACTAACACAAATTAGAGGTATAGGAGGAAAAACTGCTATTTGGATAACAAATATTAGAGATAACATGGGAGGCTTTCATTCACTAGAACAAACTAGAGAAGTTCCTATTCTTTCAGAAGAGGCTTTTAAGGAACTTCAAAAATATGCTTTAATTATTTCTCCTATTAAGAAAATAAACATCAATACTGCTGATTACGAAATTCTGAAAAATAATCCGTACATAAAATGGAAAGCTGCCAGCATTTTAATAAAGTACAAAAAACATCATGGAAGCTACAAAAGCATAGAAGATATTAGAAAATCAAGAGCCATTGATGAAGAAAACCTAATCAAACTTACTCCTTATTTAGAGTTTTAGCTAATTATTTTGATTGTATTGACTATATATTTCTATAAATTAATTGCCATTATTGTAATATCATCTCGCTGTTCTTCTTCCTGTCTAAAATTCTCTACATCTTCTAATAAAGAACTTTTTTGCATAGAGATTGGTAAATGTCCCCATTCAGAAATTTTCTCTAAGAAGCGTGTTGTACCATATTTTTTACGGTCTTTATTGGGTTGGTCTATCAACCCATCAGATGTAAGAAAAAGCATTGTACGAGGCAAAAGTGTAAGATGTTGCTCTTCAAAAGGCTTTTTCTTGCGTTGCACTCCTCCAATAGAACGAGAGGTACCACGTAATTGTACTATTTCCCCTTCTGCTTCTTTGTAAATAAGAGGACGTTTTGCACCTGCAAAATCAACATCTATTTTTCCATCTTCTCTATACAAATAACGAATTAAAATTACATCCATTCCATCTGTATTGCTTCCTTCCTCCCCTGTTTGACGTAAAGCACGGCGAATTTCGTCATCTAAATATTCCAACATATCGGCTGGCGAAGTAATATCTTTTTCATATAATATTTCTCTCAAAAGTGAACTTCCTACCATAGACATAAATGCTCCAGGAACACCATGACCAGTACAATCTGCAACAGCTGCATACTGATACCCATTACTATAACCAATCCAATAAAAATCACCACTTACAATATCCTTTGGCTGATAGACAACATAATGGTCTCCTATCGAACGCTTTATTTCTTTTTCTGTCGGAAGAATTGACTCTTGAATAGTTTGTGCATAACGAATTGAATCGGTTACTTCTTTATTTTTCTGTTCGATTAATCTATATGCTTTTATATTAGAGAGTGCAATAGCTGTAGCCGAGCCAATAGATTGCAAAAGCAGCACATCCTGTTGAGAATAATCCATTTCATAAAATGTCTGAACTGTCATTACGCCAAATTTATTTCCTTCTGCAATTAAGGGAACGTAAATAAGTGCATAAGGCAAATCGCCTTTCTCTACTTTTATGTTCTGTTCTTCAAATCTTTTCTTCCATACCTTAGCTACATTATTTACAAATATTGTCTTTCCCGTTGTAAGGCATTCAACAGAAGGACGATTCGCCTCTGCCATAGAATCTTCATGAGGCTCAAGAATTTCTCCTTTTTCTACAAAATTATTAAAGTCAATTGTATTTTTGCTTTCATTCAGCAAACCAATTCCAAATCCTTCTGCTGGCATAAGTCCTCTTACCCTTTCGAAAACTAAATCAATTAGCTCATCTCTGTCAAGTATAGATGTAATCTCCTGTGTTATATCACTTAACTTTTTGAGTCTTTTATTAGAATTTTCTAAAGCACTTTTTTGCTTCATTACTTCTTTGTTTGCTTTCTTTAGATATTCAGCCTGAGAAGCTAGTTCTTCTTTTTGACTATATACTTCTTGGCTTTGTGCTAAAAGCTCTCGTTGTTGTGCCTCTAGTTCTTCTGTTTTCTGGCTAATTTCTTGAGTTCGTTCTGTAATGAGTGCATTTAATTCTCTGTTTTTACTTTTTAGATTTTTGTCATATAAGTAAGTAAAACCAACAGCTATTAGGAATACAATTCCTACATAAATAATATATGCCCACCAACGCTGATACCAAGCATTTTCAACTTCAAAATCTAATAATAATGTATTACTCAATTCTTCTTCTGTATTTTTTGCTTGAATTTCTAGTGTATATTCTCCAGAAGGAAGTATAGCAAATTCAATTTTATCTTTTGGCGTCCAAGGCGACCAGTTTTCTGTAGAGGGAAGCAAACGATACCTATATAGGAGTCTTTCGTTTTTTCCAAAAGCAGGACTTACCATCTCAACAGAAAAACTACTAAAATTAGTAGAAAGTCTGTGTTTCTCAAAGTTAGATACCAATGAATCTCCAATTCGGATATGACGCAAGAAAATATACAAAGAATCTGTCTTTATATTTTTTGTCTGTGTGTTATCATATCTATATAACCCTTCCGAAGTGGCTATCCAACTAAAAATAGGTTTTTTGATATTATCATCTTCAAAAACATATTTTGGATCTTCATAAATAGAGTAAAAATCAGCAGTAGGAAGATTAAGAATCGCATTTTCAATCAGCTTTCCATCTTGATAATAGAAAAGCTGTTTGTCCTTTACGACCCAATAAGATTTGGAAATAGAGGCATTTTCTGTCAAAGAATAATGCACAAATTTATCTATAAGAGAAATATCAGCATTAACAAAATCCTCTGCTGAGAAATTAGTATTTTCTTTTGTATTATCTAATACAACAGCTGAAGCAAACTCATTTTTGAGTGTATCCAGATAATAAATCCCTCTTGAAGTAGCTACAAAAAGTTGATTATTACTTACTACCAATTTTCTTATTTCTGTATTAGGAATACCTTTCAGGGAATCATAATAAGTGGTTTCGTATTCTTTTTCTCTACCTAGCTCAACCTTGATTTTGATGATTCCTTTGTACTGCGTTTCTGCCCAAAGTTGGTTGTCTTTTAGCTGCACTATTCTTTTCAAAGGTTCATCTAATGGCGTATCTTCTATCTGAAAATAAGAATACATCATTTTTTTGAGTCCTTCTGAAGTAGAAATATACACTCTTCGTGTATCAGTCTCGTCAATTAAAAAGTGTTTTGCTTCTACTTCACTTACTTTCTCTATTCTTCTTCTAAGTGGATTAAGAACGAAAATACCTGCTTGTCCTGCA
This sequence comes from uncultured Cytophagales bacterium, assembly GCA_963761725.1. Lineage (GTDB taxonomy): Bacteria > Bacteroidota > Bacteroidia > Cytophagales > Bernardetiaceae > Bernardetia. Next base: position 563,156 of record CAVXHP010000006.1, read on the forward strand.
ATAAGCAAAGCAGAATTTCTATCATTATATTGATACACCTCCAAATCCCATACCTGCCCTACTATTCCATCTACATTTTCCCAAATCTGCAATTTAGGATTGTGATAAGAAAGACCTTGCTCAGTGGCGGCATACAAAATATTATTGAAGCGAATTACTTTATGTACCTTTCCTAATCTACTTTGTTCACCAAAATAAGTATATGCCCAAGAGGTTTGAACATGCGAAATTCCTTTACTAAGTGCCACCCACAAATCTCCATTTGTGTCTGTATGAAGCCCCCAAACTGCTTTGTCTTGTAAACCTTTTAATTCTGAAATTTGGTTTTTCCATTTTCCATTTTTGTCAAGTAGTACAATACCATCATTGGCTGTACCTATAGCAAGTTGCTCATTCTTCAGAGCTACAATAGAATGAACTTGATTTTTATTAAAAAATTCCTTTTGTTCAATATCAAATTTGGAAATCTTATTTTTGATTGAATTATAGTTATAAAATTCTCCATTTTTTGTAGCTATGAGAACTACATTTTCAGAATATTTTACCATTCCTACAACACTATTTTCACGCAAAAAAGCCGTATTTTCTATACTTTTTAAGAAATCATTTTTATACTCAAAGATTCCTAAATCAGCTTCTTGAACATATAATTTTCCATCCATTAAAAAAGCTGATAAAAATATATTTGCTCGTGGTAATATTACATTAAATTTATCTGCTGCATATCTCAATATAAAATCTTCTGTAAGAAAAAATACTTCTTCCTCCAAAACAATAGTTTTCCAGACATTATCAAATTTCTTATATTTTTCTGGAACCTTATAGAGCAGTGAAATATACTTTGTAACTCCTAAAGAATCTATATAAGAATACCCCAAATCTCCTACTCCACCAACATACATTTTATCTGTGATAGAAGAATAACCCAGTGAACGCACCAAACCAGAACCTCCAATTTTGACACGTTCCCATGTTTTGCCATCAAAAGAAAGTAAATGAGTAGAATTTCCTATATAGATTACACCGTTTTTATCTTGTTCGATTGCCCAATTTTGGGTAGAAGCATTATATTCTTTTGGAGAATAATTTTTCACAAAAAGACGACCCGCCTCCTTATAATTAATAGAAGGAACGTTTTGAGTATTTTGATCTTGCTTACTATTTTGTTGTGCAAAAGAAAGTGTAGAAGAGAAAACACTGATACCGAGAAAAATAAAAAATAGAAAGTAAAAAAGTGTCTGCTTCATATACGGTATTAAGTATGAGTATCAAACAGAGAAAAGCTAAATAAGTTTAGAATTTTTGAAAGTTTAGATGAATGGTTCATAATCTAGGATTAGATCAAATTTGAGATCAAAAATAACTCGTTTCTTTGGATGAAGGAATATAGAAATTAGTTACACAAAGCATTATTTGAATAGTTATAGTATTTCTTTATTTGAGCTAATTGTAGAAAAAATGGAGAATTGTAATTTATCAATAAAATAAGTAATTTAACTTTATTCAAAAAAATGTTTCATTAAAAATAAGATTCAAAGAATCAAAAAATACGTTCTTCATACTGATACTTGTAACTCTTCATTTACTTTATTCCTCTGCGTTCTTTGTAACTCTGCATTTAAATCGTATTTTGTTTGTATTACTTCTAAAATCTGACTTCTAACTTCATACTTTATTTATATATGACAATTACCAACGCCACCGAAAAAGGAGCAACACCAACAGGAACAAAACTAAACACAAAAGGCTGGCAACAAGAAGCCGTTTTGAGAATGCTCTACAATAATCTTGACCCAGATGTAGCCGAAAGACCAGAAGACTTAGTCGTTTATGGTGGAATTGGAAAAGCTGCAAGAAATTGGGAATCTTTTGATTTGATTGTAAAAGCTCTCAAAAATATGAGTGATGAACAAACCCTTCTTATCCAATCTGGAAAACCTGTTGCCATTCTCCCAACTCATAAAGATGCTCCTCGTGTCTTGATTTCTAATTCTATGTTAGTTCCTCGTTGGGCAACTTGGGATCATTTCAACGAACTAGACAAAAAAGGATTGATGATGTACGGACAAATGACTGCTGGTTCGTGGATTTATATCGGAACGCAAGGAATCGTACAAGGAACGTATGAAACCTACGCCGAACTGGCAAGACAACATTACAACGGAACGCTCAAAAATACATTGAATGTAACTGCTGGATTGGGTGGAATGGGTGGAGCGCAACCTCTAGCAATCACAATGAATGAAGGAGTTTGTTTGGCTGCCGAAATAGAAGAATGGAGAATCGATAAGCGTATCGAAACACGTTATTTAGATGAAAAATATCTTGATATAGACGAGGCGATTGATGCGTCATTAAAATACAAAAAAGAAGGTAAGAATAAATCTATCGGAGTAGTCTGTAATGTCATTGATTTACTTCAAAGATTGATTGATAGAAATATTACGCCTGATACTTTGACAGACCAAACTTCTGCTCACGATGCTTTAAACGGCTATTTTCCAGAAAACATGAGTGTTGCAGAAGCAAATACATTAAGAGATGCAAACCCAAAAGATTATACTGAACGTTCGCTTGACACAATGGCGCACCACGTAAAACAAATGTTAGAACTTCAAAAAAGAGGTGCAATTACGTTTGATTATGGAAATAATCTAAGAGGACAAGCAAAAGACCAACGAGATGTAAAAAACGCTTTTGATTTTCCGGGGTTTGTTCCTGCTTATATTCGACCACTTTTTTGTGAGGGAAAAGGTCCTTTCCGTTTTGTGGCACTTTCGGGAGATGAGCAAGATATTTTTGAATGTGATAAAGTTTTATTAGAATTATTCCCAGAAAATGAATCGTTGCATCGTTGGATAAAAATGGCACAAGAACGCATTGCTTTTCAAGGTTTGCCAGCTCGTATTTGTTGGCTTAGTTTGGGAGAACGTCAAAAGGCTGCTTTAGCATTTAATGAACTTGTCAAAAATGGAACGTTGAAAGCTCCTATCGTAATTGGAAGAGATCATCTGGATTCGGGTTCGGTGGCTTCTCCAAACCGAGAAACTGAAGCGATGTTAGACGGTTCTGATGCTGTGGCAGATTGGCCTGTTTTGAATGCGCTCATTAATACGGCTGGTGGTGCGACGTGGGTTTCGCTGCATCATGGAGGAGGCGTAGGAATGGGTTATTCTATTCACTCTGGAATGGTAATTTTGGCAGATGGAACGAAGGAAGCACACGAAAGACTCAAAAGAGTATTGCACAATGACCCTGCTATGGGCGTTACTTCGTCATGCTGATGCAGGTTATCAGAAGGCACTAGACTGGGCAACAGAATTTAATCTGAATTTGAAGAAGAATTTGGGGTAGGGATTTATTTGATGATTACCTGTTTCGAACTTTAATGTTTGAAATGGGTAATTTACCTAGATAACTTAAATCTATTTTTTTCGTATCTTGTATTACAATCATTTTACAGTCAAAAAAAACAAATTATGCCATCTGAAAACCTAAATTTTAGTCTATTAGATAATTATTTGGCTTTACTAAATCAGCTTAGTACCAATCATAAATTGGAGTTGATAGCCAAATTATCTAAGTCTATGCAAGAAGAAAAACCTGTACAATCTACTAGAAGTTTTGGAGAACTTTTCGGTGCGCTAAAAGGAGAAAAATCAGCCGAAGAACAAATAGAAGAAATTAGAGCAGCTAGAAAATTTACTAGAAATATTGAAGAATTATAGAATGAATTACTTACTAGATACCAATATCTGTATTTTCTATTTGAACGGAAAGTTTGATATGAAAACCAAAATAGAAAAGGTAGGATTGACAAATTGCTATATTTCTGAAATTACAGTTGCTGAACTCAAATTTGGAGCAGAGAAAAGCGATAGACAGGAAGAAAAAAGAATTATCATTTCTGAGTTTATTTCTCAACTACAAATTGTACCTATATTCAGTTCTATTGATTTGTATGCAATAGAAAAAGCTAGATTAAGTAATGAAGGAATGATAATCGATGACTTTGATTTACTAATTGGTGTTAGTGCTATTGTAAATACTATGATTATGGTAACAAATAACACAAAGCATTTTGAAAGAATAAAAAATATAGAACTACAAGACTGGACGAAATGATTTTTATTTTAGGTTAAAGAATTTAATCTTCATTTGAAGAAATTTGGGTAGATTTTTTTACATACTAATTCAAGCTTACGCTTGAATTAGGTATTTTTTTAAAGATTAAATTATGAAGAAACGAAGTATAGATTACTTGAAAGAAATGTAGAAAATTTGATTATTGGCTGGGCAAAACAAATTCAAAAAGAGCAAACATAGAAAATCATGTATGATTCTCTTTACGATTCTTGGAGAAAACTCATTTATATTCCCATTTTGAAGATGCTTATTTTAATTGAGAATAGGAATCCATTGACATATTTAAAGATTATGATAAAGACATTATTTATATTAATGGAAAAGTATTTTTCTAAGACAATGCATTCAAAAAATAAGGGAAATCAGAATTATGATAAGGTAAGTAAATGATTTTACAACTGAAATAAGAAAATTGTATTACTTCAAAAAAAATTGGAAACATCATTAAGCAGTATTGACATACATAAAGGGATTATCAAGAAAATTGATGAAGAGTTACTAAAAGAAAATTATAAAAACAAAAAATCATTTTCAATACAAACAATGCTGTGAGGTTTTCAAATAAGGGGAAAGACTAATACAGTCTTGAATTTGCTCTACGAAACCAAAATAAAAAATTTATACGTTGTTATAAAGATAACTTTATTATTCAATCCTACTGAAAGAAACATAAGTAACAATGAACTATTAGAGAAACAGAGCTTTTATTACAACTTGAAAAAGTAGAGTTAGAAAATGTAAAAATTATTTTACGACTCACACAATCCGTCTGGGATACTTACACAAGTAGAATTAGATTATTTTTTAGAAAAAATTTCTATTTCTGTAAGTACAATAAAAAAATTAGAAAATTCATTGAAATAATAAAATCAAATCAAAAAATATTATGGAAGTTAAAACAACAGATTCAAAATTTATATAAAAAGTTAGATAATGCAAATGGAGAACTAAGAAATTGAATGCATTATCCAAACTATTCAAAGTTATATTTCAGACCTACCCAATGAAAAAGAAAAACAATGGGCAGAACAAGATTTTAAATATTATCTAACCAAAAGGATTCAGAAATCAGAGGAAAGGATTAAGAGAATTGAATATGAAATAAAAATGGAAAACACACTCAGTTAAAAGTATCTCAAAAACAAAAAAGCATCATTTATAAAAATGGTGCTTTTTTCAGTAAGGGGAAAGATAATACAGTCTTGAATTTCTTTAAAATGTCTTTTTTATAGTTGGTTGAATTTTAGTTTCTTGATTAAAAAAAACAATCGTAATTTTTAATTCGTAATTAGCTTCGCTGAATGTTCATTTCGTAATTGATCCTTAGTTATGCAATTCCATAATAATTGTAATTTCTACTTCATCGCCTACGATTGCTGTCGCTGTCCAGCTTCCTGTTCCGACTTCGTAATCTGTACGGTCGATAGTAGTTTTGGCTTTTATACCCATTACGGTTGTTCCTTTTTTAGCTGGGTGTTGTCCGATTCCTAAAACTTTGAAAGGTAATTCAATGTCTTTCGTTACGTTTCTGATTGTCAATTTTCCGTGAGCGATATAATTTTTGTCATCTACTTTCGTAAATTTTGAAGAAACAAAAGTCATAGAAGGATATTCTTCTGCATTGAAAAAATCTTTTGACTTCAAATGCTTATCTCTTTTTGGCTCTTGTGTATTTACGCTATTGATATCAATCGTAAAATTTGCTTTACTGTCGGCTAGATTTTCTGGGGAAAAATTCAAATCGCCTTTAAACTTATCAAAACGTCCTGTTGTAGGAACAAAACCGTGGTCAATCGCAAAACTAACTGTACTGTGAGAATCATCTACTTTCCATTTGGTCGCATCTGCAAGGGGAGAAAAAGCTGCAAAAGTACCTACCACAAAAACAAATAAAGCAACAATCGAAAAACGAGTAAAATTAAAGGGACGAGTAATAAACGAATATTTTTTCATAAGTAATGATTTTGAAATCCTGAGTAAGTTAGTAAAACAGAAAAGTATCTGTCTTTACTTCTTTATACCCAAAACTGGATTTAATCACCCTCTACTTTTAAAAGTTTTTATTAAAAAATGTTAATCATTTTATTTCCCCATTATCAACCTTCGGATTACTGAAGGCTTGCTAAGGGAAAAATAGCTTTATTCTTTAAAATTTTCTTAACCTCCCTTAGCAATCGTCTGTAATCAGACGTTGATAATGGGAAACACCACCTCCAAAATCTGTTCTGTTTTTATGCTCTCTGCACACTCAAAATGACCTTTCGGACAACTTTTAAAACCATGCAAACCACACGGACGACACTCTAATTTTTTCTCCGTTTCGATAATAAATGAAGTAGAAGACAAAGGCGTAAACCCAAAAGCAGGAACAGTCAAACAAAAGACAGCACAAACAGGCGCATTGACAGAAGAAGCCAAATGCAAAGGTGCAGAATCATTTGCCAAGACAAGTTTTGCGTGTTGCATCAAAGCTGCTGACTGCATTAAAGATAATTTTCCTGCTAAATTCTCAATCTTAAAATCTAACTTTTCTTTTACTTTGAATTTTAAATTATTTTGATTTAATTCTTTTAATTTTGTTTCTATTGTATCAATAATCTTTTGACAATTTTCCGAATCTGACGGCGCACCTAATAAATAAATGGTAAAGTTTTGAGGTAAAATTTTATTATTAGTTGTTTCTAAAAGTAGCTTTTCTATAAAATCAATCCATTTATGCAAAGGAAATTGTTTTGTAAACCAGACCGAAGTAGGTGCAATACAAATAAAATCGTTTTTGATAAATTCCTTTATTTTATCTTTATCAGAAGAAGAAGGATATAATTTTGGCTTCGAAATCTCATTTATAACATTAATTCCTATACATTCTAATACTTTACTATTTCGTTCTATTTCGTGAGGAGAGTTTTTATCTGTCGTAATTATGTGTTCGTATTTGTGTGTAAAAGCAAAAGAAAAAGGATTTTTTTTGAATCCTGCTTTTAGTTGAGAATTCGAAAAAGCTGTCAAAAGTCCTGTTGCTCCAAAACGTTGTAAGTTCAGAACGGCATCATAAGACGACTTTCTGACTTTTTTTATCAATTCAAAAAGACTTTTATATTTATTTTTTTTGTCCCAAATCAAAACTTCATTCAGAAAAGGGTGTTCTTGAAGTAGATTTTCGTTTCCTTTTCTAAGCAAAAAGTCAAGTTTTGCATTGGGATATTTTTTATGAATGGATTCTATAAGCGAAGTAGCCAAAATTACATCGCCTATAAAAGCTGTTTGTATTAATAGAATTTTCATTATATTTTCAGAAGTAGCCGACAGTTTCCAACTGTCGTTTTATATATTAACTTCTGACACTTGGAAAGTGTCAGCTACATTTTTTCAAAATTACTTTATTCTTTTCAATATAAATCATAAAATGCTAGATTATAAAATTTCATACACAGAAGCACATCATCATTTCATAGACCTTGAACTTACCATAAATCACGTTGATGATATTATGGAAAAAGAACTTTCTCTTCAACTTCCTTCGTGGCGACCTGGTCGTTATACACTTCAAAATTTCGCCAAAAATATAGCCAAATTCAATGTTTTTGATGAAAATGGCAAACCTCTAAAATTCTCAAAATCGTCAAAAGATAATTGGAAGGTAAAAACAAATGGAGCAAAAACAGTAAAAGTTCATTATACTTATTATGCCAACCAAATGGATGCAGGTGGTTGTTATGTGGACGAAAAACAGGTTTATCTTAATTTTATTTGTTGCTGCTTGGAAGTCAAAAACCGTCCAGATTCTATGTACAGAGTTGAAGTTGAAATGCCTTCTATGTACAAAATTGCGTGTGCTTTAGAACAGAAAGTTGAAAAGACACAAGACAAAGACAAGCATTTTTTGATAGCTGACAACTTTTTTCATTTGGTAGATTCTCCTTTGATTGCTTCTGATACCTTAAAACATAAAAGTTATAAGGTTGATAATTCAGACGCAAATTTTCATATTTGGATTCAAGGAGATTGGAATATTGATTTTGATAAAGCAGCCGAAGAATTTCAGAAATTTACAAAAGACCAGATTGCACTTTTTAAAGATTTTCCTAGTACGGATTATCATTTTATGTTCCAGATTTTGCCGTATGCAAAATATCACGGTGTAGAACATTGTCATTCTACTGTTATTACTTTGGGAGCAGATTACGATATGGACGGAATAGCTCGTTATAATGACTTTTTGGGAATTAGTTCGCACGAGCTTTTTCATTTTTGGAATATTATGCGTATTCGTCCGAAAGAACTTATGCCGTATGATTTATCAAAGGAAACGTATTTCAAGACAGGTTTTGTAGCCGAAGGATTGACTACTTATTATGGCGATTATATTTTGTGTAGAAGTGGCGTTTGGTCGCAAGAATATTATATCAAAGATTTTGAAAATCTATTAAAAAGACATTTTCATAACAATGGAAGACTTAATCTTTCTGTTGCTGATTCGTCTTATGATTTATGGCTTGATGGTTATGAATTAGGCATTCCGAACCGAAAATCTTCGATTTATGTGGAAGGTGCAATGGCTGCTTTTATTTTGGATATGAAAATCAGAAAGTCTAGCAAGAATGAGAAATCATTGGATAATGTAATGGTCAAAATGTGGGAAGATTTTGGTAAAGTAGGAATTGGATATTCTTTAGAAGATTATCATAATGTTGTAGATTCTGTTGCAGGAGAACATATCAAAGATTATTTTGAAAAATGTATTTATTCGCCAAATGCCTTAGATAAATACTTGAAAGAAGCCTTTGATTATATCGGAATTGAAAAAGAATTTATCCATAACGAAAACGAAATTGAGCGAAGATTAGGCTTAAAAACAGTCTTTCAAACCAATGGAGTGAACAATGGATATTTTGTAGTCGGTTATTCTCCAACTAGCGAAGTAGCAAAATATATGACTGTAAATGATGAAATTGTAGCGATTGATTCCTATAAATTAGATGCAATTAATCCACATACAATTTTGCAAAAAGCCGTAAAAGAAGGAAAAAAAGAAATTGAAATTTCGTTTTTTAGAGATAATCAGCTTCATACCATCACTACAAAATACGATGAAAATCAATATCCAAATATTAAATTGACTGTGAAGAAAGATGCAAGTGAAGAGCAAAAAGAGAATTTGAGAAAATGGCTTGCTCCTTTGGTTTAGTACAAAACCCTAAGGGTATTCAGCGACCCTTAGGGTTTAATTTTCGCAAAATTTAATAAATATGAAAAATAATAAAAGAGTAGGTTCAATAGTATTCCTGATTGGAATTTTTATTCTCTTCAGAAAAGAAAGATATTTTTGTGGTTTTGGAGGGTGTTTTGATAATTCTTTCGAAATACTTTTTTGTAGTCTGATAGTTATGTTAATTGGTCTATTTTGCATTCGCATCAAAAAATTAAACGATTTGAAAAAATAATTTACTTCTTTGATGTAATTATTTTTTTTGTAATTTAAGGCTTTCAATGTAATACAAAATACTATTTTAGGAAAAGACAAGCCATTTTCCTTATAATTTTAACCAAACCTATATCATAATGGAAGGAAATTTATTCAGCACTGTTTTTTTGCCTATTGCCTTGATTATTATTATGCTTGGTATGGGACTTACTCTCAAAATAGAGGATTTTACTCGTGTGTTTTCCTATCCAAAAGCCGTAGTTATTGGTCTACTCAATCAGTTGGTATTACTTCCATTGGTGGGTTTTGGCATTGTTTGGTTATTTCCACTTAGTCCTGAATACGCTGTGGGAATTATGTTGATTGCACTTTGCCCAGGAGGAGCTACCTCTAATTTGATTAGTCATTTGGCAAAGGCTGATTTGGCTCTTTCTGTTACGCTGACGGCTGTTAGTAGTGTAATTACTGTTCTGACTATTCCTATTTTATTGAGTTTTTCGATAGAATATTTTATGGGAGAAACCACAACAATCGTTATTCCTTTTTTATCTACTATCCTAAAAGTGATGATAGTTACTGTTATTCCGATTGGTGCTGGAATGCTCATAAATGCTAAGTTTCCAAATTTTGCAGGTAAGGTAATTGGTGCTGTCAATAAAATTTCTGTTGTATTTTTTGTGTTGGTTTTAGTGGTGACAGTTTATCAAAATAGTGAAAATATTGTCAGTTCTATAGCATCACTTGGATTGCCTTTACTTTTATTAAATGCTAGTATGATACTTATTGGATTTTTTGTAGCTAGATTATTCGGCATAGAACTCAAACAAACAATTGCCATTTCGGTAGAAACAGGAATTCAGAATGGAACATTAGCCATTGCGATTGCACTCGGTATTTTGGAAAATCTTCCTATGGCACTTCCTGGTGCTTTATATAGTATCATAATGTTTGTAGTAATTATTCCAGTTGTATTGTACGGTAGAGCTAAAATAAAAGAAGTTTTTTAAAATTACCTACTTCCAAAAATAGCACTTCCAACACGAATAAGCGTTGCACCTTCTTCTATTGCAATTGGATAATCTCCACTCATTCCCATAGAAAGTTCTCTAAAAGCTATATTTTCTGTATTAAAGTTATTTTTTACTTTATCAAAAAGAGTTTTTAGTTTCTTAAATTCTGCACGAACTTGATTTTGATTGTCTGTAAAAGTTGCCATTCCCATTAAGCCAACTAATTTTATATTTTCAAAAGTCTTTAAATCTTTACTTTCCAAAATTTCGTAGAGTTCCTGTGTATCTAAACCAAATTTTGTGTCTTCTTCTGCAATGTGCATTTGTAGAAGACATTCAATTACTCGCTCGTTTTGCTTTGCTCTTTTATTTATTTCCTTTACTAATTTGAAACTTTCTACCGAATGAATCATCGAAATAAAAGGCGCAATATATTTTGTTTTATTGGTTTGAAGTGTTCCGATTAAATGCCATTCTATATCCTTTGGAAGTTTTTCGTACTTTTCGGTAAGCTCTTGAACTCGGTTTTCTCCAAAAACTTTAAAACCTAAATCGTATAATTTTTGTAATTTTTCTAAAGGATGAGTTTTAGTTACAGCAATTAATTTTGCTTCTGTGTTTTCTAATTTTGATAAAATTTCGTTTAGATTTTCTTTCATGTTTCGTTTTTTAAATACCGTAACTGATTAGCGAGTGATTTATATGATTTATATGATAAAAGGTAGGATAAATACAAATGAATTTTTCTAAATGATACTAAGAAAACGTTGATAATGGTCTGGTAATCCAGACCTTAGCAAACGTTGAACAACTTTTACTTTCCATATTTTTCTAAGAAATCTTCCCAATCAACTGGAATGTTTTGTAAGACAGCATCGCCTTGTGTTGCTTTCGAAGTATGTAAAAAATTAAGTATAAATTCTACTTCATCTTTATAATCAAATTGTAAATCTGAATGAAGTTTGATAATTTTTTTTAAGACAAAATCCATTCTTTTACAAACATATCCACCAAATTTGTCAGCACGATAGGCATATTTTGCTAAAAATTTCTCTTGTTTTTTGAAGGTTTGAGAGAGTAAATATAATGTCAATTCTATTTCTCCCTTTTTATCCTTTGTGATTTTTACATGACGAGTAATTGCTCCATTTTCGGTTCGCATTGCCATCATCAACCAACCTGGTGTTCCGTGATTGAAGCTTACCATCGTATCAATTTCTTCTTTTATTTCTTCGGCTAATGCTTTTGTTTCGTTTTCATCTCCGAAAAGTTCGTGTTCTAGCCGTGCAATGAGCAATTCATCTTTTGCAATCAGACGCAACAAAATTTTATCTTTTTCTTTTTGAGGCATCTGACAAATAGCTTCTTTGAGTTCTTTTGCGATTTTTGCCATAAAATTTCAAGTGATAAGTGATAAATTATTATTGATAAGCGATGAAATACTACTCTTTGCAATTAGCTAAATCATACTTTAAAATAAAATCAAAACTACTTTTTCTCTACAAAAAACAATAGAGAAACTCCAAAAGGAAAAGAGATATTGTTATTAAATAGCTTTCTTTCTATCCTAAATATTCCTTTTAAAATTAAATCTAAAATCTTATTTTCTTTATAAATTTCAAAATCTGAACCCGAACCTTTTCTGATGAACCGCTTAGGAATTAGAAAGTTTAGCTTTCTGAAAAGCCAAATCGGAATAAATAAAAAGGAATTAAAGTAGGTTTTTCGTAGAATTTTGAATGAATTTTCATTATTTAATCTATCACTTTGCAAATCAAATGAATTTTGAATTTCATTCATTGTATATCTTTTAAAATGCTGATTTATTTCGTCGTGATGACTCCAAAGACTTTGAAAAGCTGGAACAGTTATACAAATTTTACCATTTTTTTTGCAAACTCTATTCATTTCTGAAACTGCCTTTTTATCGTCCTCTACATGTTCGATAACATCAAAAGCACAAACCCAATCAAAATAATTTTGTTCAAAAGGTAATTCTAAAATCGAACCTTCAATTACTTCTATTTTTAATTTTTGTCGTACAAATTCAGCGCAAACTGCATCATATTCTACTGATGTTACTTCTCCAAATTCAGAAAGCATTTCAGAAGTTTTTCCTGTGGCTATACCTATATTTAAGATTTTTCTTTTGGATTTTTTCTCTACGACAGCTATTTTTTGAAGTTCTTGTTTCAAGATTTCTTGGCGTACCACAAACCACCAATGATTTCGCTCTAAATGATAATAATTTTTGTAGTAGTCTGAATTCAAAATACTGTAACTGATTAGCGAGTGATTTGTATGATTTGTATGATAAAAGGCAGGATGATTAAAATACTGTAAATTATTGTTGAGGATTAATAGGATTTGAAAATACAGATAAATACAAATTACTTTTTAACCACAGAGGTTAAAGAGTTGAGAGAGAATGAAAATACAATACAGATTTTATAATTACATAAAATCTGTATTGTATTTAACTGATAACTGTTCACTGATTTAGGGAATCCATTTTATGTCTTTGAAATTCGGCTTTCTTTTCTCCAAAAAGGCGTCTCTTCCTTCTTTTGCTTCATCGGTCATGTAGGTCAATCGGGTTGCCTCTCCTGCAAAAATTTGTTGTCCGACCATTCCGTCATCGGTAAGATTGAAGGCAAATTTGAGCATTTTGATTGATGTAGGCGATTTTTCTAAAATTTCTTGAGCCCAATCATATGCCGTATCTTCCAATTCTGCATGTGGAATAACGGCATTTACCATTCCCATGTCATAGGCTTCTTGTGCCGAATAATTGCGACCTAAGAAAAATATTTCTCTTGCCCTTTTTTGTCCGACCATTTTAGCCAAATACGCAGAACCATAACCACCGTCAAAACTAGTAACATCGGCATCGGTTTGCTTGAAAATTGCGTGTTCTTTACTTGCTAAAGTCAAATCACAAACGACATGCAAACTATGTCCACCACCAACAGCCCAACCATTAACGACAGCAATAACAGCCTTTGGCATAAAACGCATAAGACGTTGAACTTCTAAAATATTCAGTCTTGGCATTCCATCTTCACCTACATAGCCTTGATGCCCTCGTGTACGCTGGTCGCCACCACTGCAAAACGAATAAACGCCATCTTTTGGTGAAGGACCTTCTGAAGAAAGCAAAACTACTCCGATTGAAGTATCTTCTCTAGCATCTAAAAAAGCTACGTATAATTCGGTTACTGTTTTTGGACGAAAGGCATTTCTGACTTCTGGACGGTTGAAAGCAATGCGAGCTACTCCATTTGACTTTTTGTAAGTAATATCTTCAAATGTGATATTATTTAATTTCTCAATGACTTTCCAATCTGCTTTTTGATTCATTTTATATATTTTTTTTAGAGAATTGCTTTTGATATAATGCAAGATAAATATTTTTTGGAAATACTTGAACTGATTAGCGAGTGATTTATATGATTTTTATGATAGAATGAAGATAACTGAAAGATGACGAAGTCAAATACGAATTACTTTTTAACCACAGAGAAATAAAGAGTTTGAGGAGAATAATAATACATTTTAAACTTATAATTTACTTCTTTTTCATTTCCTGTTCTTCTAAATACTTTTCAAGATATTCTGTATTTCCATATTGACTACAAATCGGACATTCCAAGGGATTATGACTTCTTGCAGGACAGTATTCTCTACCAAAATAAATAATTTGAATATGCAAGTCATTCCAATTTTTCTTGGGAAAAAGTGCTTTCAAGTCTTTTTCTGTTTGGACTACATTTTTTCCATTTGAAAGTCCCCAACGATATGCCAGTCTGTGAATATGCGTATCAACAGGAAAAGCAGGTTGCCCAAAATATTGCGAAACCACAACCGAAGCCGTTTTGTGTCCAACTCCTGGTAGTTCTTCTAAAAGCTCCATTTTATCAGGTACTTCTCCATTATATTTTTCTAATAAAATTTCTGATAATCTATGAATTGCCTTCGATTTATTGTTGGAAAGTCCACACGGTCGGATAATACTTTTTATTTGTTCGGGTGTCATTTGTACCATTTTGTTAGGAGTATTTGCTTCTTCAAATAAAATTGGTGTTACTTGATTTACTCGTTTGTCGGTACATTGAGCAGAAAGTAAAACAGAAATAAGTAAACTATAAGCATCAGCATGGTCTAATGGAACAGCAGGTTTTGGATATAATTCTTGCAAAATCTTAGCTATTGCATTTGCTTTTTTTTGTGGTGGATAATTTACTGATTTTGGGAATTTCATTGTTTTGGGAAATGGGTTTTGGGAATTAGGAGAATATTAATTTAAAACAAGTTCTAAATCTCCCCTCGTTTCCATTTATAGAAAGGAGAAGTTTCTTGATTTTTATAACCGTGATAACCCGCAGCTACAAATACAATTAGTGCAAAACCTAAAGCTGTATAGGCAATCAAAGGCTCGGCTTCCCATTGTTTGTAAGTAATGGCTACCAAAGACCAAACACCTACCATTGCAACCTCTCTCAAATTTCTTTTAGCAATCAAAAACAAATACAAACCAGAGGCTATACTTATCATAATTACTGTCCAAGCAGAAGCAGAAAATGGTTCGCCTTGCCAGCCTATACTTACCAAAAATGAAGACGTATTTGCAATAGAAGCAACCATTATCCACCCCAAATAAATAGCGATTGGCCACCAAACGAAAGCAATAATACGAACAGGAGCATCCCAGATTTCTAAATTCAAATTACGAGTAAGCTGAATAAGAGAAAACAACAAAATAAACATAATCACTACTGAAAGACCTACATATTCATTGAGCCAAACATACACCCAAGCAGCATTACAAAGATTAGCAATTATAAGCCAAAAACTGGTTTGATGAATGGTTTTGATAAACTGATTTTCTGAAGTATCATAATTAAATAATGCATTATCTTCCTTAAATTTGTGGAGAGCATACCATTGAAAACCTACAAAAGCAAAAAGCATCAAAAATATAAGTCCCCAAATAGAAAAAGCATAGCCAGCAGGAACAAAAAGAGTTTCGTATTTCTTACTAATATCTCCAATCGTTTTGCCTCCAAAAAAACCTGTGTTTGATAAATAATTGAGAAAAACTGTAAAAATCAGTGTGATTGTATTAAGTATGACAAATAATTTAGTTTTCATAAATGGAAAAAGTTAGAAATTAAGTTCAAAAAATGTATCTTTCAAAAAAATAATCTAATAAGAAATACAGATAGTATTAAATAAAAGATATGAAATCTTCGCTTTATATAAGCCTCATTGAATCAGATTTGTTTTGGGAAAACTCTACTCAAAACAAAAATAACTTTACAAAAGTGTTTGCTAACTTTTTTCAGAATGCTACAAATAAAAAGACAGATGTTGTAATTTTGCCTGAAATGTTTACAACTGGATTTACGATGAATACAGATTTGGCAGAAAAAAATAAAGAAAGTAGTACATTAAACTGGTTGAAAGAAGAAGCTAAAAAGTATGACATTCTTATTATAGGAAGTATAATTGTAGAGGAGGAGAAAGAGAATGAAAGCAAGTTTTATAATCGTTTGTTTTTTGTAGAGCCAAATGGAGATTATCAAACGTATGATAAAAGGCATCTTTTTAGAATGGCAGGAGAGCATGAGGTTTTTTCGGCTGGTAAAAATTTACCTATTTTTGAATATAAAGGTTGGAAAATTTGTCCGCAAATTTGTTATGATTTGCGTTTTCCTGTTTTTTCTAGGAATAATTTGATGGTTGATGAAACTGGAATGGCTACTTCTGGTTATGATATTTTGATTTATATTGCTAATTTTCCTGCTGCTCGTGCTTTGGCTTGGAATACACTTTTACCTGCTCGTGCTATCGAAAACTCCTGTTATTGTATTGGTGTAAATCGCATTGGAAAAGACGGAAAAGGAATTGAATACAATGGAGATTCAGCTATTTATACTCCTAAAGGAGAAAGATTATTTTCTGAAAAAAAACTTGAAGAAACACAAATTTTGTCGTATGAAGTTTCGGCAACGGATTTGCAAGACTATCGAAAGAAATTTGCCGTTTATTTAGATACCGATAACTTTAAACTGATTTAGATTTTTGAGAGCTATTTATGAAAAGAATAAATTTTTATTTTCTATTGTTTTTGTATTTTTCTACTACATTTCTTTTTGCACAGACAGCAAAAACTCAAACAGATGGATTGACTTATAGATTACTCTATCGTTTTATCGATAAAGATACAGGAAAACCGATTGATGGTGTAAATGTACGAAGTCTGAATACAAGCAATAATTCTGAACAAGTAACCATTACGACATCAGATGGAGAAACGCTTGTTTATTTAGAACCAGAAACTACTTTTTTGATTCGTGGATATAACAAATATTATTTTTCTACAGATACCATTCGCCTTCAAACTCAAAAACTACCTTCTCAACTAGCTAAAGAAGATGAACGAAGAAATATAAAAAGAGATATTCCACTAGAAAAAATAAGAGTTGGTGTTGTCAAAAAATTAATCGGAGTTTATTTTTCGCCCAATAGTGATAAAATTTTGCCAGAATGCGAAATTATTTTAAGAAGGTTAGCCTATATCTTGCGAACAAATCCCAGCATAAAAATAGAAGTAGCTTCACATACCGATTCTAGAGGAGAAGATGAGTATAACCTTCAACTTACCCGAAGGCAAGCCAATTCATTAAAAGAGTTTTTGATAGAACAAGGAATTGACCAAGACAGAATAAAGGCAAGAGGTTTTGGGGAAAGTCAGTTAATTAATCAATGTACAAATGATGTAAAATGTAGCTCAGAAGAACATATTCAAAATAGAAGAGTAGAATATGTAATTATTGGAATAGAATAAATAAGAAATGGTAAATTGTAAACGAATTACATTACTACTTCAATCTACTTCAATCTCTCTATTATAGGCATTTTTTTATATTTAGCTTTTCAATTCTTCATACCATTTATTCACCTCTTCTATCAAAATTCTTTCCTCTACTTTTATATTGACACTACTTTTTTCTATAATTTCTTTACAAGAAATATCAATTTGAGATTCTCCTTTTGCTATCAAATCTTTGATACTTAGTCCAAAAACTATCTTCGAAACCTTTGCCCAAACCGCCGTAGTTGCACACATCGGACAAGGCTCACAGGTAGTATAAAGAGTATAATTTTCTAAGTTTAGAATTTTGTTTTGCTTAGAGAAATTTCTAATCAAATTTAGTTCTGCATGTGCACTTACATCTGAATCTTGTTTGACAGTATTGAAGGCACGAGCTACAATTTTGTTGGTTTTGTTTTCTACCAAGACAGCACCGTAAAGGGTATTTCCTTTTTTGGCTTCTTGGATAGCTTCTAGCATAAATTCTTTCATAGGATGATTAGTTTATTTGGTAGTGTTAAAGATGTAATGCTGCAATTTTAAAAATCTGTGTTTTATTCGTTCAATCTGTGTTATCTGTGTTCCATTTTTTATTTACAGCATTACTTGTTATAGACTACCGTTTATTTTCATAGAATTAGAGAATAGTTTACAAAAAAATATCTTTCACTTATTGAATAATAAATGAAAGATACTTTTTGATTTCTAATTTTGTTTGATTACAACTACATTACTTTCAATTTCTGTCCAACATTCAGTTTATCAGAATTCAAATTATTAAGCTGTTTTAGCCTTGAAACTGTAATTCCTGCGTTGTTTGCAATTCCCCAAAGCGTATCGCCTTGTCTGACAACATGAAAAGAAGAACCCGATTTGTTTGAAGTAGAAGTAATAGATTTTGTAGTAGAATTTTGATTTGAAGCAACTGTCTTTGAGTTACTTGCACTCTTCTTTACTCCGTACATTACTATTTTTTGTCCTGTATTTATCATCGAACCTGAAATGCCATTCCAACGTCTAAGAGAAGATACAGAAGTATTATATCTTACCGCAATTCCTCCTAATGTTTCGCCTTTCTGTACAGTATGGTAGGATTTGTTACCAGAAGAGTTTGTTGAAGAATAGGTCTTTTTAGTTCTCGTTGTTGCAGAAGCTGTATAACTCTGTGCGGTTGTGGCAGTTGATGTTTTTGTATTCTTATAACTACTTATAGAAGCTGTATGCGAAGCTGTTGAATTACTACTTTTATAGTTTGGATTCTGGCAAGCTATCAAAATCTCTTCCTGACTGTTCCAAAAGAATTTAGACCTATTTTTAGGAATTCTAATAGGGTGTTCTTTAGCATAAGTTGGGATAATTCCTCTTTTTGCTTCTGGGTTCATGGCTTTCAAGTCAGTTGCACACATACGAAGTTCGTCAGCTAATTTATCCAAATTTACATACTGGCTTACAAAAACGGTATCAAATTCAATAGCATAAATAGGCTCTTCTACTACCATTCCATGATCTTCTGCATAATTGAAAAGATAGGCATAAGTAGTGTAAAGAGGGACATAAGCACGAGTTTCACGAGGCAAATACTTGTAGATTCCCCAAAATGTATCTTTACCCGAACGACGCATTGCCTTCCTAACATTTCCTGGTCCGCAGTTGTAGGCTGCAATGGCAAGTTCCCAATCTCCATTAAAGAATTTGTTTAGATATTTCAAATATCTACACGCTGCAATAGTAGAAGCCGTTGGATCCATTCTTTCATCGATATAAAAATTTTGATCCAGACCAAATACTTTTCCTGTGCGTGGCATAAATTGCCAAAGACCAACTGCACCAGCGTGAGAACGAACTTGTGTTTTGAAAGCAGATTCTACCACAACCAAATATTTTAGTTCTTCTGGCATTCCTTCTTCTTTCAAAATCTTCTCAAAAAGGGGAAAATATTCATTTGCTTTTGCAATCAATGTATTGGTATAGGTATAGTATTTTACGCCATATTTTTCTATGAAATTTCTTACTTCAGGTGTGTAATTAAAGGGAACTTCTTTCTCGATGGCTTTCATACGTGCAGCTACTTCTTGGTCAGAAAGTGCGTTTTTGAAATTTCTAGCTAAATCTAATCCCTCCAACATCTCAATAGTAGAATCTTGATGATCAAAGAACAGTTCTGCATCTACCATTAAAGCCTCATCACTCACAATTTCTTCTATTTCATTAAGATATTCAACAGGCTGACCCGAAATATAAGAAATAAAATCAGCCAACAAATGATACGAAAAACGCTTTTGGTCTTGCAAATCACTAGAATCAGAAGGAGTAAGAGGAGTTCCTACAATCAAACGCTCTATAGAAGGAGGAGTACCAGTGGGTGCAAACATAGATTCTCTTATTTGATGAGAATTCCATTTTAGAGTATCTGAATAATATTGAAAAGTCTGATTAGTAAAAGGTTTGTTGTTGGTTAGAAACGTAGTTTCTGAAAAAGTAAGATTTTGCACTATTTCTACATCCTTTTGCCTAGTATTTGTAGTTTTGGTATCATCTACATTATTACTCGGCAACATTGAGAAAGCCGTATTTTTTAATGTAAAGTTGTAAGGTTGGTATTTTAATCCATTCTGTGCTACCGAAAAATGAGCAGTACAGAATATAAGTGCAGAAGCAAAAAAAAGTTTGATGGTAGAGTTTATCTGTATTGACATACTACTTATTTTTTCTTCTTCGGTTAGTGAGGAGTCGCTTATTGGCATAAATGAAACGAGTTTGCGTAAAATAATACGTTTTAGAAATGTTGTCTATACATTTATCTAAACAGATAAATTTGAAAGAATAAGACAAGTTAATTTTCAACTTTTTGTTTTTGTCAGACACTTTTACGAGTGTCAGTACAGTTAGAAAATGGACTGAAAATATATTACTATATTTTCGTATAAAAATAACTTTTCAGTATTTTATTTTAAATAATAAATTCAAAACAAAACTATATTCTTCTAAGAGACAAATATCTTATTTTTTTTGATAGGAAATTGAATCAACAACTTTTTTTGTGATTTAGGAGAATTACTACATAAATTACTCCTAAGAAATTTTATTTTCAATCAATAAGCATATCAATAGATTGTTTTCGATAAAAATACCAAACTCATCGGTTTAATTCAAATTATTTTAGAGTATTTTCGTTGAAAACTCAAAATTATAATTGAATTTGGATGTTTAAAATAAACTCTTTATTAATTATTTATGAGTTTGGTTGCAAACTTATATTTTGAGAATGTGGCTGTTAAAATACATATTTAGAGAATAATTATACAATAAAAAAAGCCTTTAAAATATATTTTGAAGGCTTTTTTGTTAATTTTTTTTGATTAAAAACGCATCCCCATTACCAAAATATCATCAATTTGAGAACGGTCGCCTTTCCAAGATTTGAACTTTTCATCTAAGATTTGTTTTTGCTCTTCGACTGGTTTTTCGTGTATTTCTTTTAGTAAGGCTCTAAAATTCTTGCTCATAAATTTTTCTGATTTTTCTCCTCCAAATTGGTCTTGATAACCATCCGAAAAAAGATACAACATGATTGGTTCGCTCAAATCTACTTCATGGCGTGTATAATTTCTATCTAATTGAAACTGAACACCTCCGATTGGATATTTATCTCCTTTTATAAGTGTCATTTCTCCATTTTTGAAATAAACTAAAGGATTCTTTGCTCCTGAAAATTGTAGTTTTTTGTTTTCTAAATCAATTACACAAAGAGCCAAATCCATTCCGTCTCTACTTTTGTTTTCTTCTTGTCGCAATGCTTTTCTTACGCTATCATGAAGTTCATTCAATATTTTATCCGATTCTATAACTCCTCTAGCCGTTACAATTTCATTTAATAAATCGTTTCCAATCAATGACATAAATGCTCCAGGAACTCCATGTCCTGTACAATCGGCAGCCGTTACGACAATTTTATTTTCTTCTTTTACAAACCAATAAAAATCTCCACTTACAATATCTCTAGGCTTAAAATAAATAAATGACTCTGGAATAGATTCCTTTATCTCTTCTACACGAGGCAAGGCAGCATCCTGAATTCGCTTTGCGTAGTTTATACTCTCTGTAATACTTTGATTTTTGGCTTCAATTATCTCTTTCTGAATCGTAATTTCATTAGTTCGCTCCTCTATTGTTTGTTCCAAATCTCTACTATACCTTTCTAGTTTTTGATGTAAATGCTCTTTTTCAGAAATAGATTCTTTTAGACGCTGTACGTGTTTTATTGTTTTGGCAATTGTTGCACCCAAATCATTAAAATTAATAGGCTTCGTTACAAAATCAAAAGCACCATTATTCATGGCTCTTCTAATATTTCTCATATCTCCATATGCCGAAACAATAACCGTCTGAACAGTTGGATTGACTACTTTTGTTTTCGAAAGTAATGTTATTCCGTCCATTTCAGGCATATTCACATCACACAAAATGACATCTATGTTTGGGTTATCTTTAAGTTTTTCGAGAGCTTCTGAACCATTGGCAGCAAAAATAAATTCGTATTCCTGACTGCGAAGTTGCTTTCTGAATTTTTGTTTCATCAAAAGTTGCACATCTGGTTCGTCATCTACAACCATTAATATTGTCGGCATAAGTCAGTTTATTTTTAAAGGAGATAGTATTTAGTAGATTATTTAGACAAATTTGTAAAAATGGTCTTTTTATTTTATACTTTTATATCGATTTATAGTATGAGTTAGGCAAATTTAATGCAAATAATTTGGATAGCCTAAACATAGTTAAAAGTTAGGACACCAACAAAGCAAAACTATCGACCAAGCCGATAAATTGCTCGGCAAGTTTAATAAAAACAATAATTTAATATTCCTGAAACAGAACAATTAGTACCACAAATCAATTATTATTTAGTACATTTAAAAATAATGATGGTGTTGTAAAAAATATGATAGGTTATTTGGTTGTTGGTGTCGCTTCGCTAAAACACCAACAACGGCATTGTAACTCATCCGAATTAGTTTATAGTATTATCTTCATTTTTTTTAAGTCTGTACCGACGAAGGTCTGACTTGGGGAAAATAAGCCTTTTTTGAGCTTCAAATACATCTTTTAAACTGGTCAGACCTTCAGTACAGACCAATTTAAAATAGAAGATAAATAAAATTAATTTTGACTAACTACTTAAAATATATTAACACTATAATTAGCCTATCAATACTTAATTGGTAACTATTTACTGATAACTGATAACTGTAAAAATGCGTAGTTTTAGAGAATTCAAAGCACTCTTTGATGAAGACTTACTTCCTGATTTGGAAGCACTTAAAAGAGAACTTTCTTGGCGTAACATTCTACAATTTGGCATTGTAATAGCTCTTGCAGCTATTTTGGGTGTTTTTTTTGTGTTAATTGCTATGGAAATCCTTGCTATTTGGGTAGTTATTTTATTATCTATTTTGCTTATTGCTGGAGCTATTTGGCAAGTAAAAAAATTAGCAGACAGAACAGATATTAAGCTCCGTTATAAAAAAACAGTTAATTCAAAATTAGTAGAATTTGTGGCACCACGAGGAGAATATGACCCTAATGGTTTTGTTTCGTATAGTGATTTTTTTGATAGTGAATTATTCAAACGAGAACCTGATTTTTATGGTGGAGATGATTTGGTAATTACGAATCAAGATGGCGTAGAGGTAGAGTTTTCAGAAATACAGGCAGCTTGGGAAGAACAAGGGGAAGATATGAAGGGGAATGATTCAAGTCAATGGCATGTTATTTTTGATGGTATTTTTATGGTTTCGACGCTAAATAAAAGTTATCCAGATATGATTATTGTTCCTGATGCTTCTAAAGGAAGTTTTGGAAGATTGGGTTATGAAACTAAAAAAGCAAATCAGCAGCACGGTCAGTTTGTAGATGTAGAACACCCTGATTTTAATAATTATTTTACAGCTTATGCTAAAGATGCAAAACAAGCTAAAAAAATGATTAGTGAGGATTTTATGGATAAAGCAGTGGAAATAGCTCAAACTATCGAAGAGCCTATTTATTTTTCATTTAAAGGAAGAAAAATGTACGTAGCCATTCGCTATGATAAACCTATGTTTGAGTTTAATACGTATCTTGCAGACATTACAAATCCTGAAAAGCCTTACGAAATATTCAAAGAACTGGAATTTTTAGTTAGTATTGGTGCTTCTCTAAATACTATGAAAAGAACACGACGAGTAGAATCAAATGAATTTGGAGGAGGCAATAGGGGAGCAATGGGTTCTTTAGGTTCTATGTCTTCACAAGATTTGGGTATGACCGATGAAGAAATAGAAGCGATAATGAGAGGAGAATGAGTTAGTGATTAGTGATTAGTGATTAGTGATTAGTTACGATTTTTAAGGGTAATAAAACTAATTACAATTCGTTAATTAATCTTATTTGATAATTTTAATATTTGTGCATTAACTGTATTTATTCTACGATTATGACTTTTTTTCAACGCATTAATAATTTTTACTTTTGGTTTTTCTTAGCATTTATTGTTTGGATGTTTTTTTTAGATGGAAATGATGTATTAAATCAAATCCGTATGCGACAAACACTAGAAGAATTACAAGCCGAAAAAGAATATTACAGCAAACAAATTAACCTTTTAGAAACAAAAAAGGCCCAAATAAATGATGCTAAAAGCCTAGAAGAAATTGCAAGAGAAAAATACCTGATGACAAAAGAAGGCGAAGATGTTTATGTGGTAGAATGAAAGTGATTAGTAATTAGTGATTAGTGATTAGTGATTAGTGATTAGTGATTAGTGATTAGTGATTAGTGATTAGTGATTAGTGATAAATTGTATCTTTACTTTATTGTTTTAGAAAAATTCGTCTTTTTCAAGACAAATTACAAACTTTATGAAATAGTGTCCTAAAATCTGACTTTATTCTTATCCCATCTTAAAACCAATTACAAGAACATCGTCTATTTGCTGTCTTCTTCCTCTCCAACGCACAAAACCACGTTCTAAAAGCTGTTTTTGAGCTTCCATATCTTCGGCATAAATATCTCTAAGAACTTGACGGAAACGCTTTTTCATAAACTTCTCATCTTTTTTCCCTCCAAATTGGTCTTGATAACCATCAGAAAACATATAAAAAGAAGTAGGTTCGTTTACGTGAATAACTTGTTCTTTAAAAGTAGGTGTTTTCTTTAAATACCTTCTTGAATAGCCTCCAATTCCCCTAATATTTCCTTTTATTTGTTCTACATTTCCGTTCGAAATATAAATTAGTGGATTCTTTGCACCTCCAAAGGTTACCTTTTTATTTTCTTTATCTACTACACAAATGGACATATCCATTCCATCACGACTTTGAGTTTCGTTTTGTCGTAATGTATTGCGAACTGCTTTATCTAACTCTTCCAAAATAAGAGCAGGACTTACAATTCCCATTACATTAACAATTCTATCCAGATGAGTTTCTGCAATAATGGACATAAATGCACCTGGAACTCCGTGTCCTGTACAATCAATGGCAGCAATAATGGTCTTTCCTTCTAATTCTGTGAACCAATAAAAATCACCACTTACAATATCACGAGGTAAGAAAAGAACGAAAGATTCTAAAGAATTCTTCAAGATAGATAAAGGAGGTAAAAGAGCGTGCTGGATTCGTTTTGCATAATTTATACTATCCGTAATATCTTTATTTTTGTGTTGAAGAGCAATTCTATTTTCATCTATTTCCTGTTTTTGAGCCTTAATTTTTGTGTAAGCCTGCGAATTATCTAAAGCAATTACGATATAAGTCGCCAAATTTCTCAAGATAGACAAATGAGTAGCATCAAATGCGTTGTCTTTATAGCTCTGAACCGTAACAACACCAATTTTCCGATCTCCTAAAACCAAAGGAAGATAAACAACAGAAGAAGTTGTTTTACCAAATTCTGGATTTGGTTTTTCTTCCATATATTTTGAATATTCCTTTTGAATATTATGAATGATTATTTCACGCTGCTCATTAAAAGACTTTACAGCCAATTCATTTTTACTTTTTAAATCCAAGACATGAAAAGGAAGTACATTTCCATTTTCTATAAAATCAGAAACATTCAAACTATCTGTCTCCTGATCAAATAATGCAACACCAAAAGCATCGGCAGGCATTACTTTTTGAAGGTTATCATAAACAGATTGAATAATCTCTTTGTGATACAAGCGAGCCGTAATCTTTCTTCCAATATCACTTAGTAATTGAATGTTTGCATAGGCATTCTCCAACTGATCACGCTGAACACGCAATTCTTCAGTTGTTTCTAAAAGTTCTCCTGTGCGTTCTTTCACAGAATTTTCAAGTTTTTCATTTTGCTCTCTTATGTTCTTTGTTCGGAAATAATAGAATCCCCAAAATCCACTTGCAATAGCCAAAAAAGCAATAATCCTGAACCACCATGTTGCCCAGTAAGGCGGACGCATTCTAATCTTAACAGAAGCACCTTCATTGTTCCAAAGTCCATCATTGTTTGCCGCACGAACCACAAATCTATATCTTCCCTTTGGTAAATTGGTATAAGACGCAAAACGGCGGTCATTTACTTCATTCCACTCTTCTTCAAAACCTTCCAAACGATAAGAATACCTGTTATTTTCTGGATGTAAAAAATTAAGAGCCGTAAACTCAAATGTAATTACTTGATCTTCGTAATTTAAAATTATTTCATCTACAACCGAAATATGACTTGTTAGAGGAGAATCTTTATTGGTCTCACTTCTTACATGAACGGATTTATTAAAAATCTTAAAATCAGTCAGAACAACAGGGGGAAGATATGTATTTGATTTTACGGTATCAGGATGAAACATAGTAAGTCCACCAATTCCACCAAAAAACATCATTCCATCACTTTTTCTCAAATGAGAAGCTTCCCGAATTAAACTCATTGCTCTGTATTCCGTCTTCAAGATTAAATTCCCAAACGATGCTATCTCCAATATCGAATTTTAATATTCCGTTATTTGTACTTAGCCATAAATTTTCTTTTTTGTCTCCCAAAATACCGTGAATAACTCTACTTAGTTTTGGGTCTAATTCACCGAAATGAAGAGCTTTTTTGGTTTTTGGGTCAAATCGATTTAGTCCATTTGGAGTTCCCAGCCAAAGATACCCTGATTCATCTTCCCAAATTGTTTTGATAGAATTACTACTAATACTTGTTGGGTCGTCATCATTGTAGGCAAAATTTTCGAAAGAAATAATATTTCCATATCCATCTCTTTTGGCAAGACTAAGCCCTGCTGCGTCTGTTCCTAACCAAAGATTTCTATTTCTATCTTCAAAAATTACTCGTACTGTGTTTCCTGCTAGAGAATTTTTGTCATTTTTATTGTGCATAAAATATCTAAAGCGATATTTTTTTGTTACAGGCTCTTCTGTTTTGTTTCTATTTCGTCTATTTGTATTCTGTTTATTTATTTCAATCAAATAATTTCCTATTGTATCTTCATAAATTTCATTTAGTCCCATTTCGAATGTTCCCAACCAAATTTTGCCATAGCTATCTTTGTACATGGCGGAAGTTTTGTTTCCACTAGGTGCTTTTTGCAAACTATCGTTTTCTCTAGCTACAAAGGTTTGAAACTCTAAAGGAATATGTGTTTCTTTATCAAGTGTTGTTCTTACAATTCCATTATTCATAACTGCTCCCCAAAGCACAGTATCTCCTTCATTGAGTAAAGCCGTCAAATCTCTACTATTCGGATTTTGAAAGGAGGAAAAAAACGTGCTGTAATTAAAGGCTGAATCCTTTGCAACATTGAGATAACTCCAACCGTCTGCTGTTCCTACCCAAAGATTATTCTGATCAGAATTTTCTATACTCCACACCCAAGCGGGAGGAAGGCTATTCGATTTTTCGGGATTATGACGAAATGTTTTGAATTGTTTGGTACGAGTATTTACTTTAAAAATACCATTTTTATTTGTTCCTATCCACAAAAGACCTGATTTACTTTTTGCCATAGCATTAAAAGCACCATAGTTTTCGAAGGTACTTCCTATGTTTTGTCTTGTATAAGTATGATTATTTTGATTGAATTTGCCGAGTTCTGAAACTGAAATAATCCATAAATTACCATCTTCATCTTGTTCTATTGCCTCAATTCCAGAAGGAGATGCTCTGTAAGCCGAAATATTATCTCCCAGTCGATTATACCTACCTATTCCGTCCTTTGTTCCTATCCAAAGTGCCTTAAAATGGTCTTCAAAAAAGCAAGTAACATGTCCATTTGGTAGATTGGAAAAGCCAGAACCAGCCATAAAAACCTTAAAATTATTAGTCTTGGGTTGATAACGAGCTACTCCATTCATTGTGCCTATCCAAAGATTTCCTTTTTTATCGGTATGAATTGCTGTGATGTGATTATTTGGAATAGAACCTAATTTTCCATCAGCATAAAAGCGAGTAAATGTTTTGGTTTTCCTATCAAATTTGTTCAGACCGTCTTTTGTTCCTACCCAAATAACTCCTGTTGTATCTTCACTAATTGCACTTATATTATCATTAGAAATACTTTGTTTGTCTTTTGAATTGTAGAAATAATTAGTAAATGTATCAAAATCAAGATTATATTTCGCAAATCCTTCTTTTGTTCCTATCCAAATGGTACCATCTTTGGATTGAAATAGCGTTTGTATATTGTTATCAGGAAGAGAAGTAGAATCTCCTCGCTGTGATTTGAAGATTTTGAATTTGTATGCGTCATAACGATTTAGTCCGTCTTGTGTACCAAACCACATAAAACCTTTTTGGTCTTGTAAAATAGAAAGCACCGTTGATTGTGACAACCCTTTATCAATACTCAGATGTTCGGCTTCTAAAGGTGTATCTCCAAAATCTGTAAATTGTGCAAAAGAATAAGTAGAAACAGTACAGGCAAGTAGAATACAGAGAAATATGAAAATGTATCTCAAGTATTTCATGAGGACTAAATTTTTGATAGAGTTATTTTGATAGAATTAGTTAAGTTTACTTATTAAATGAAGAAACACACAAAAATTGAGGCAAAAATATTTTATGTACAACTACTTTCGGTAAAAATGTTTTTTTATTAGGTAGATAACTATTTTGAAACAAACAAATCAATTCAATTCAATTAATTAATTAATTAAAATTAATAGCGTTAATGATTTGTAGAGATTTTAGAAAAAATGTATATTGAACTTAGAAAAAATTAGAATATATATCAAATTAATCTTCACTTACTTATGCAAGCATTTAAATATCAGGTTGGAAAAATACTAGCAATAGGACTTATACTAATAGGAATACTTTTTATATTAGTTATGTTCACAGCTATTTTTGGAGATGACCCTGACCGTTCTTCACAAATTGGAGGGACAGCTATTTTTGGAATATTACCTTTAGCAACAGGTATATTACTTTTCATAATCTCTAGAAAAGGTCAACGTAAGTTTTTGATGAATAAATACGAACAACAAATATTCAGGATAGCTTCCCAAAATGAAGGACATCTTACAACCACTCAACTCGCCATGCAAACAGACCTTAACCTAAAAGAATCTAAAAAAGTATTAGAGACTATGCAAATGCAGGGGTATTGTGAACTCAAAGTTTCTTCTAATGCGGCTATCGTTTTCTATTTTAGAGAACTGGATAAAGGAGATGATTATTCAGATAGTGAATTGCTAAATTAGTGATTAGTGATTAGTGATTAGTGAAAATAAATTATTTTGCCTTTATAAACAAAAAAACCCACCTATTTTTTCTATAAAATAAGTGAGTTTGAGTGGTCTAAAATTCACAATTCATTAATACCTATTATAAAATCGTCTCATATTTCCTGTAAGCTGATCATAAATAGGTTTGAAAAGTTCTACAAATAGATTTTGGGGAGGTGGAGGTGCAACAGGACGTACTCTAATTGCTTTTTCTTGGTCATTATCCAAAGCACGTTTATCGCCTTGATATGTTCCCCATTCATTTCTCCAAACAAACTCACCTGGATATTTGTCTTGCATCAAAATTCGGTTTGTTTTGGCATCAATTACTCGTACATCTAGCAAGCCATTCGAAACTACATATTGTTCGTGATGCGTATAATCAGCCTTTACAGCATCTGTAATTGTTTTTGAAGAACCATCATCCAGACGAATTGTACGTCTGACACTATCCACTGCCGTTATCGTTTTTTCTTTTTGAAATATTTGCCCAACCGTAAATCCATCAAAACTCATCATCAAAAGCTGGTCAGCACAACAATAATTTGGGTTTTCCCAAGACAAATAAAAGGCTACAAATTCATTCATTCTACGGTTTGTATTCAAATATTCCATTACTTGGCTTTGTACAAAATCTCTCCCCAAACCAAAGGAATTAGGAACTTGAATAGGTTGAACTAATACTTTCAAAGTAGCTGCCTGCTTTGCATTTGGAATCTGGGTGGTTACATCTTTATAGCCCTTTACCCATCTATCAGCCTTTACAAAGTGATAATATGCTTTTTTGGCGTCTTCTCTAGTATTCAATGCCATTGCTCTTACTCCTTCATTATAAAGAGCTTCGGCAGCTTTATTTTTTGCCTGAACTTCTTCGGTTAGATAACTCTTTGGATTTTTTACAACTCGCAAAGCAGCAGGACTACGACGAATCTCATTTCCCATTTTATTAATCCTCTCATAGCTTTCTGCTATCTTTTCCCAGTTGAGAGGGTTTGTTTTTGTGTCTAATGTGCGTGTCATTCTTAGGTTTTCTTCAACAGCTCTGTAATAGGCTTCTCCTAATGTCTGACGTGCTTTTCTATTAGAAGGACTTTGACGTAATCTATCAACTGCTTTTAGAGTTGCCTCATAGTAATCACCTTGTCGTAATGCTTTTTTCCCAGAAGAACAAGCAGATATTATAAGTAGTAAAATAATGAAAGCAGGTAAAAAACGAAAATAAACGGAAGATTTTGTAGTACTAGATTTCATAAAAAGGTAAATTAGGTGAGAGTTAAGTTGAATAATATGCAATGGTTTAATTCAAACAAAGACGAGTAATAAACTGAGTTCAAAAATTTATGCCAAAATGTAATTTATTAGCTAATAAAAAAAAAATTTAACTAAAAAACCTAGAATTATTTTTTAAAAACGCTTTATTATAACATTATTACCTTCCAGTTTCCCTAAAAAAATAAAGGAAATATTTTTTATATCTTATTAGATGTAGAATTAAAATTTTGGTTGCGTGGTTTGGTAAAAACTATTTTGGAGAATTTTGTTTTACTAGTAGGCTAAAACATGTTTTAGAAAATCTAATTCCCTTTTAATGTTTCCTAATTCTATGTTTCGAACAATTTAGCACCTTGATTTATCAAGCTAAATAGTTAAATTGCGAGTCAGCAAAGCTAAAATCAATTATTAATTTAAAAACACTCAAATATGAAAATTCAATTTAATACAGACAAAACAGTTAATGGAGATGCAGATAATCAAGCGTATTTTTCTGAGATGATTTCAAAAAAATTAGACAGATATGATGCTCATATTACTAGAATAGAAGTTCATATTTCTGATGAAAATGGCAAAAAAGATGGTCCAAATGATATAAAATGTTTGTTAGAAGCACGTTTTGAAGGAAAACAACCTGTTACTGTTTCGGCACAAGAAGATACTATGATAAAGGCTGTTGCAGCTTCAATTGATAAAATGAAAGCAGCCTTAGATACTGTTTTGGGGAAAATACAAAATCGTTAAAGATAAATTTGTGATACAAAAAAGAGCCTTTCAAGATTAATTGAAAGGCTTTTTTGATGGAAATATGTTCCTAAAATCGTAGTTAATAAACAACACCTAACTATCCTAAATAGTATAATTTATCAATATGTTTCACATCAAAGCACTCAAAACTGATTTTTATTTTTTTTAATTGTAGCTTCTGAATTTCTAATAGGTCTGTGTCAGTCAATTTGAGTTCATAGTTTACATATATATGATGACCGACAAGGTAATTAAATAGTTTCATAGGAATATAGATATTATTGGAAATAGCCATGTTAGCAGTCCATTTATTTACTCCTCTAATAGAATACTTTGAAGATAAATATTTTGCCTCATAGTCTAAATCTCTGTATTCTCCTTCTTTTATTCTATGTTTGTAAAAAATCTGAACCAATTTTCTAGCTTCCTCAATACTGGGATACATGCATTTGACTTTTATTTTATACAAACGAGCTTTCAAAATTATATTATCTGAAGTTATTTAAGAATTGATTTTGTGTGTGTACTTGTTGGTGTCGCTGCGCTAAAACAGCAACAAAGGCTAGATATTTTACCTCAAGCTCGTTTAATAATTCAATAAACTCTTTGAAATCCTTGTCTAATTCCATATTTTTCTAAGTTAGTTTCTTGTCTAATTTTCTCTAGTTCAGCCATACGTTCTTTTTCACTAAGAGATAACCAATACAAAAGGTTAGATTTGTCTTCTCCTTTTTTTACAATTCTTACTACTTTTTCCATATTTTAAAATTTAATTTCATTCAAAGGTAACTAAATATACTCTTTTTTGACCAGAAATAAAAAGCCTTTCAAAATTAATTGAAAGGCTTTTTTTATTAATAAATAACAACTGTTGATGTTTGGAGTAGTTATATTTACTCCTCTTTTACTTCTTCAAACTTCTCTTCAAACATAGCTATCAAATTTTGAGCATCGTCTTTGCCAAGTGCCTTTATTATAAACTGTTTAGCTTCTTCAAACATTTTCTCGTTCTTTTGGTCAATAGAAGTTTCAAATTTCCCTATACTCATAAAGTAGAGAGCTAATTCTACACTACCTTCTCCATACATTTCTATATAAGTGTTTTTTGAATTCAGATACTCATCAGTCAAACTACTAGGTACATTCATTGCAAAATAAGTAACTACTGAAAAGAACTCTTGTGACATTCTATCAGGGTTTTGCTCTAAATATTTTTCAAATTCCTTAGTTTCATTAATTTTTGTGTTGGTCCTATTTACATAATCTATATAAAACTGAGGGTAACTATGAACATTTACTTTTTTATTAGAAAATCCTTTTATTATTTTATTTTCTTTGTTGAGTTTTAAGCTCTGCTCTATATATTCAGCAAAACTTTTGTTTAACTCTTCAAATTCTTCTCCTGCAAAACCATATTTTCTATTTAATACAAATCCTTCAGAATTGAGAATTATTGCAGTTGGATAACTATTGAGATGATAGCGTTTTGAAATATTGAAGATACTATCTTTTTCTGCATCGTATTTTAGTAGTATAAAATCCTTTGCCATTATTTTTCTGATAGAGTCATTTTGAAAAATATATTTATCTAGTTTCTTACAGGGACCACACCAAATAGTGTAAAAGTCAATAAAGAGGAGTTTGTTTTCTTGTTTGGCTAATACTGTTGCTTTCTCAAAGTCTTCTTCTATGACAGTTAGGTCTTGAGAGAAAGTAGAATGGCTAATTAAAAGGAAAATTGTAAGTACGAATAACTTCTTCATTTTATTGTAATTTATTTGTGTAAAGATTAGTTTTCTTTAAAGACAAGGAAAAAAAGTGACGGTTGCATCAATGTAGCAAAAAAAGTCTGTAAAGTAATACTCTACCCTTTTCAGTGTTTCTATCAACCTATCTAAAACTCCAAAATAAAACCAATTGTAGGCAAAAATGCTAGGCTTCATCTGTCATCTAAAATAAAAGGAACTGCATTTGAGCCATCATTATTTACAGGTTGTCCGTCTGTGGTTTGAAAACCAGAATTATCAGCCGTTCTGGCAAACGTATAACGAGGAAATTGTGGTTAGTCTGAACAAAAGCATTTTGAATATCAATATATAAATCTAAAGTAATTTTGTTGAAATTAATTTTCTTATCCAAACGAAAATCAAGCTGACTAAAATTTCCTAGATCGTTGAGAATTTAGGCGAGAATTGTCTAAAACTCCATTTCCAGTCGTCAAATAATTACGCTAGAAGCCAACAAATCAAAGGGTGTATAAGGAGAACCTGCTGCAAAACGATAACGCAAACCCATTTCCCAACCTTTATTAAATTTTCTTCCCAAGATAGCAGAAATCAAATGACCATTGTCCCACGCAGAAGAAATAAGTTCTGCCATCTGTTCCAGAAAATTCACTTCTAACAAATGTATAAGAAAAGACAGCAAAAATTTTACTGACTAGCTTTTGTTGAAATAAAAATTCAGCTCCATACGCTCTTCCTTCTCCAATACTTTCTACCGCTTCATTTCCAATTGCTCCAAAATCTCCTCCTTGATTGGCAAGTGAAATTCCATCACGAACAGAAACAGGATAATTTGCATAATTTTTATAAAAACCTTCTACTGTAAAACGTGTACTTGCTCGTGGCAAAAATTCTGTTCCGATAACATAATGCGTAGACGAAATATATTTGTTTGACTTATTAACAAAGTCTCCATTTTCATTCTGAAAACCCAAAACGGTATAAATCGGAATTTTGAAATAACGACCCACCGAACCATTAATAGACCACTCATCATTTAAGAAATAAGAAGACGAAAGACGTGGCGAAAGCGTTTTTAATGGATTATTTCCTGTATCTGTAAATGTATTCATATCATTACGAACTGCCAAAAGAAAGACCTAATTTATTGTTCAAAACCGTCTTGGAAACCTGTCCGAAAAATCCGTATTTAAAAAAATCAATAGCAGAATTATAATTTAGTATTACTTCTGGCTGAATGATAGTTCCAGTCGAATCTCTCAATTCTCTTCTCAATCTATTAAAAATACCATTATTAAATTTTACATATTGACCTACCAAACCATAGGCGTATTTCCAGCCATTTTTTGATTTATTTACATCAATGCGTAACTTATTTTCAATTTCTTGTGATTCTATAAGCAAGTTTCTGAACTCTTCACTTTCTTGTCTGTCTTCAAATTGGTCAAGACGATTATCAAACATATTTCTACTTAAAGCAACATTTACAAAACCATCTTTTACTAATCTTTTGAGTGCAAAACCTGTTGTATAATTCCATTGATTGATACTTGGACTAGAACGCAAAATATACTCACTCTCTGGCGTAGATTCTTCTGGTGCTTCAAAGCTAAAATCATCAATCGCACCTACTCCAATAGCTGTAAGTGTCGTTTTTTCGTTAAATTTGTGTGTTACTTTATACTGAAAATCCCAATAATTTGGACGAATAGGAAGGTCAATAAGTGCAAACAAAAACTGTAAATACGAACGACGAGCAGACAAAAGCATCGTTGTTTTTTTACCCAAAGGAGCTTCAAAAGTAGCTGCCAGTTCAGTTCCCGAAAGGCGAATATTTCCTTGCAAACGCTCCGAATTTCCTTCTTTTTGTTTGAATGTAAAAACAGAGGCTAGTGCATTGTCATAACGAGCCTCAAAAGCCGAAGAACTAAGCGTTACATCTTCAATAAAGGAAACATTCAGAATTCCCGTAGGTCCTCCTGCACTTCCCTGCGTTGCAAAATGATTGATTACAGGAATCTCAATGCCATCTAAATAATACACATTTTCGTTTGGAGCACCACCACGAATAATAATATCATTTCGAAAACCTCCTCCTCCACTTGTACTTCCTACTCCTGGTAAAGCCTGCACAACACGAGAAATATCAAAATTCCCTCCAGGGTTACTTTTTATTTCTTCTGTGGTTAGTCTTTGAGTAGAAAGCGGTGTTTCTACTTTTGTAGGCGATGCCGAAGTTGCTTTTCGTGCCACAATTTCTACTCCGTCCAGATTGGAAGCGGATTCAAAAAGCTCAAAATTGATATTATTTGCATTTCCTGTAGTAACAACAATATTAAATTTTTTGAGTGAGGTAAAACCTATATAAGAAGCCTCTAAATTATAACTTCCAACAGGAATTTCTAGCTTATAATTTCCTTCCAAGTCGGTAACTACTCCCAAAATAGGGTCGCTTTCTAGCACAATTACAGAAACTCCAATTAGTGGTTCTTGCGTATCTTTGTCCTTGACTGTTCCTTGTACGATTCCTTTTTTTACAGATTTTTCTTTTTTGGTGGGGTCTTCTTCTTCGACTATATTTTCAGGATTTTCTGTTGGATTGTCTTGAGCAAAAGTAAAATTTGTAATAAGTAGAGCAAGAAGTAATAAAAATAATGAGGAGTAAATTTTTGACATGATTAGTGGTAATAAATGGTAAAGCGAACTATAAGTGATAAAATCTTTAAATTGAAGATATACTTTGTTTTGGTTAAGAATACAAATTTAGCTTTATTGTTTTGATAAAATAACATAATAACTAGCGCAATATTCTATCTTGTGCTTATACTTTCGCAAGCATATGCTTGCTAAAAAGAGCGTCCAAGCAAAATGCTTGAACGAGAGAAATCTACAAAACAGTAATTCAAATGAAAGAAATGCTAACACCTTATCAAGAACAAGAAATAAAGGATTTATTTGGAGATATTTCACTTAGTCCAAAGGAATGGGTAGCAAGAAATGGACATACTATTTGGTGTGGAGATTTTAGACAGTCAATATTTATCGATAAAGGTTTTGAAAAATGGATTTATGAAGTTTATGATATTCTTCTCA
The DNA here is from genome assembly GCA_963761725.1 of uncultured Cytophagales bacterium. GTDB lineage: Bacteria > Bacteroidota > Bacteroidia > Cytophagales > Bernardetiaceae > Bernardetia. Next base: position 599,191 of record CAVXHP010000006.1, read on the forward strand.
ATGAGGAATTAGAGAATGTTCGTAAAGAAATTTTGACAGAAGATGAAATAAAAATTATAGAGGAAGAAGATAGAAACCAGTTTTAAAAATGAAAAAAAAACTACCCTTACTTTTCCTTTTCACAATTTTCTGCATTGGCTTTGCCTTCAAATGGTATTTTACAAATCTTGATGTAGAATATTCAGTTTGGCTTTTGAAACCTACAACGATTTGGGTAGAACAAATCACAGGACTTGATTTTGAATTTATTCAGAATGAAGGGTACGTCTGTACGCAAATTTTGCCAATTACAATTATTGATAAAAGCTGTTCGGGTCTTAATTTTTGGCTAATGGCTTTGCTTTTAGGTGCTTTTGTTTTGTATAAGAAGGTAATTAACTTTCAGCGTTTCTTTTATGTTTTTATTGCTGTTTTTAGTTTAGCTTGGCTTATTACAATTATTGCAAATACAGGACGGATTGTAGTTTCTATAAAAATTCTCCCTTCTCTGACTCCTCATATTGACTACTCTCAAAGTCATCTTTTGCTAGGAATTTTTATTTATGTTACGATGCTAATTTTGTATTATTTGGGATTGAGTTGTTTGGTAATTAGGAAATAAAAAAGCATTCTATCCAAAAATGAATAAAATGCTTTTCTGACTGTATGGAATGAAAAGGCAAGCCGTTTTTCCTACAAATAACCCAAAATTTACTGTCCTCTTTTATTGAAAAAGCGAAGACGAATAATTTCACGTTCATTTAGAAGGCGATATTGTCCACGTCCTAATGTTTCTTTAGTAAGTCCTGCATAAACAGTTCTGTCAAGTCTTACCACTTCATAACCCAAGTGAGCAAACATACGTCTTACCACTCTATTTTTTCCGATATGTAATTCTACACCTACTGATAGACCATCAGGGTCTAAAATAGCTGCTCCATCTGCTTTTGCTAATCCGTCTTCAAGCTCCAAACCTACTTTCAATTTTTCTACTTCTTCTTCTGAAAAAGGCTTATCCAGAGTAACTCTATATATTTTTTGTACTTCATACGACGGATGCGAAAGCTGTTTTGCCATTTCGCCATCGTTTGTAAAAAGTAATAATCCTGTTGTATTTCTATCCAATCTTCCAACTGGATAAATACGTTCTGTAGTTGCATTTTTGACCAAATCCATTACCGTTTTTCTTCCTTTTGGGTCGCTTGTAGTGGTAATAAAGTCTTTTGGTTTGTTCAACAAAACATAAACAGGTTTTTCTTTTCTAAGAACTTTTCCTTTGTATTTTACTTCGTCGGTTGGTCTTACCTTAAAACCTAATTCTTTCATTACTTTTCCATTTACACTAATTTCGCCTTTTGCAATCAGTGTATCGGCTTCTCTACGTGAGCAAACACCCGAATTTGAAATGTAACGATTCAATCTCCACGTTTCATTATTAGTATTACTATTTGCATTATTTGAGGAATACGAATTTTCTTTTGATCTATCAGAATTTGTATTCTTTGCAGCAACTCTTTCAGGACGTTCAAATTTTTTGTCCATTTTTTTGAAGTTTTTGTCCTTACTTTTTCGGTCTTCAAAACTTCTATCTTTTTGAAATTCTTTTTGTGGTTTTTCTCTACTTTCTGGACGTTCTGTTCTGTTTGGTCTTTCCCTTTGCTCTGAACGTTCAGAACGTTCTGTTCTTTCTTGTCTTGATGGAGCTGGTTTATTTTCTCGCTTTTTGTTTTCTGGTTTTATTTTTTCGTCTTTATTTTTCTCAAAGTGAGGATTGGGTTTGTTTTTAGCTTTAGCAAAACGGTTACTTTTCAAATTTTCTTTTTCAGTTGATTTAAGTTTTTGTTTGAAAGGCGTTTTTGAATTTTGGTCTTTATTTGTTTTTTTATCGTTATTTTTCATTGAATATCTATTCAGTTTGTGAATAAAATTACGAGCGCATCTCGTAATTAGTAGTGTTTAGTTTTTAGTTTTTAGTGATTGATGAAAACCTATTTCATTTGATTTTATTCTTTGTGCAATTCCATTAATCACTAATAACTTATCACTTATCACTATTCTTTTTGTCTTGAATGGCTTTTGTTCCTCTTTGAAATTGAAAAAGTGAAAACTCATCGCCTTCTTCATCTTCCAAATTGGATTGTAAACGAGCTTGTTTTTGTGCTGTTTCTACATCCTCAGCAGATAAATCTTCTGGCATCGGCAAATCTTCTAAAGAATTAATGCCAAAATAGTGCATAAATTTGTCCGACGTTCCATATAAAAGAGGACGACCAGGAGTTTTGTCTTTTCCCTTTATGACTAATAGTTCTTTTTCTAATAATTTACTTACTGCATAATCACAATTTACACCACGAATAGCTTCTAATTTTGATTTTGTAATTGGCTGTTTGTAAGCAATAAGAGCTAGCGTTTCGATGGCAGACTTAGAAAGTTTTCGTTTTGCTCGCTGGGTGAGTAATAAACTTATGCTACTTTGAAATTCAGATTTAGTCAAAAATTGAAACCCTCCTGCAATTGCTTTTATTTCAATTGCAAAATCAGCTTGTTCATAGCGTTGTTGTAAAACTTCTAGGGCATCTTCTATATCTTTTTTTGGAACTTCTGTACCAAAAAGCTCCTCCAAAACCTTTTGAATTTCTTTGACAGAAATAGGCGAAGGAGAACAAAAGATAAGCGATTCTATATGATTGAGTAAGTATTGCACGATAATTTTTGAATGGGGTCGCTTATGGGGAGACAAGCAACGGATATTTATTTTGGTAAACAAATTCTACCCTTGCTCGTGTCCCTATGAGCAATTTACCTATTAAATTAGTTAAGTAGGCAAAGGTACGATTTTTTAGAGAACTTTCTGAAATAAAAAAAATAGGTTACTCTATTCTATCAAAATTAGTATCGTCTGTTCTTTGTTTTTATTTTTTTTATTCTTGAAAAAACACAAAACTATTTTGCTATCCATTTGGAACGGTTATTGAAACTATGCAGATATATTATTTTAAATAAAATCCTGTCTTGGTAGTTCGGTACGCTTTTAGCAAATCTATACATAAATACAAAAAATAGAGAGCTAGATCGAATCAAGCTACTCAAAAAAACATACTAATACCATTTATAATGAGAAAGATTTTTATAATTTTCATTGCTCTATTATTTGCAAACGTTACAACAAACTTCACCTATGCTCAAGATGCTCAAGCTCGTACGCTTTTAGATGCAATGAGCAATAAGTATAAAAAATACAATTCATTTAGAGCTACTTTTACATCTACTTTAGCAAGTGAGTCTGAAAGTATCAACGAATCTCTCACAGGAACAATTACTGTGAAAGGAAACAAATACCATCTCAAAACACAAGGTCAGGAGATTTATAACGACCACAAAACGGTTTGGACATTTTTGGATGATGCTAATGAAGTAACCATTACAAGTTATGATGAAGCTGATGGACTTAATCCAACTGATATTTTTGATATTTATAAGAATGGTTATAAATATGTAGTTATGGAAGACGTAAAAGTAAAAGGAAGAGTACACAAGGTAATTGATTTGGTTCCTAATGATAAGAATTTACAATTTTTCAAAGTTCGTTTGACAATTGATAAGGAAAATTACAGTCTTGCAAGTTGGAATATTTTTGAGAAAAATGGACGTGTTCATTCTTACAAAATTGCTGATTTTCAACCTAATGTTTCAGTAACTGATTCAGATTTTCAGTTCAATAAAACGAAGCATCCAAATGTAGAAGAAGTAGATTTGAGATAATCGTTTTGTTCTATATTTTTACAAAAAATACTATTTTCCCTATTTACTATAAAAGTAAGTAGGGATTTTTTTTGAAAAAAAATAAATCTTTCTAAAAAGGAATTAAACCTTCGTTTTTCATTTGTATCTAACCTTATGTAAATAAGCCAATCAAAAATTCACTAATTTTTCAATTCTAAAAATCTCTTTTAATTATGAAAACTCAAAGAATCACTTCAAACTTAATAAGCAAAATTGCTATTTTATCATTACTTTTCTTTTTTGTTGGCATCACAACTACATTTGCTCAAAAACGAGGAAAGCGTAATGATAATGCTACTCCGACTGAAAAAGCAGAAAAACGCTCTCAAAAGTGGAAAACAGAATTTAACCTAAATGATACTCAAACTTCTCAACTCAAAACTTCTCTTGAAAAACAAATTATTGCAACCGATGCACTAAAGGAACAAGAAAAAAGTCCAGAGAAAAGAACGCAAATGAAAGCTGTAATGACAACATTTGATGCTGAAGTAAAAGAATATTTTACAGCAGAACAGTATATAGCTTACCAAAAAATGAAAGAAGAGAAAAAAGCCAAAACAAGAGAAAACAGAGGTAAAAGAGGACAAGGACAAGATTTTGATGACGATAATTTTTAATTGAATTTATAACTTATTTACAAAAAAAACTTCAATCAAATATTCTTTTGAATATCCGATTGAAGTTTTTTTTGTTTTGCAAAAATATTAAACCTGTTTAAACTTTTATTGTACTTCCGAATTTGATACTATGTAGGGAAAAGGCACGCCTTTTCCTATAGATAATCGTTTATACTTTACTTTTGAACTACAAAATTTCCTACTGGGTAGGAAAAGACGTGTCTTTTCCCTACAATAATACAGTTAAAATAGGAAGTTCAAACAGCTTCACTATCTCCAAAATCTCTTCCAAATATTTTGAGAAGTTTCTAAGAATTTTTCAGTGGCTTTAAGTTGCTCTGTGCTGCTTTCTGTAATATCAGAAAGAAGAGGAATAGAACGAAGCATCTCGCTTCCTTTTACTGTTTCATCAATTGCTTTTGACCATTGAACCATAGTAGATTCTTCTTCTTTTGCATCAGGAACCAAATTATTGATATGATTTGGAGCTATATTTCTTTTTTCTGTTTTTACCTCAACGGTTGTATCAATTTTTCTTTCTGATTTACTTTCCTGAGCTAGAATTTCAGTTTCAATAATTTGATGAGGATTTTCACTAACGAACTCTTCTTTTGTATAAGATGAAGTTTTTGTAGCGACTGGAGAAGTTTCTTGTTCTTTCAAAAAAGCATCTAAATCTGCAAGTGTACTATTTTTTGCCATAATGATATAAAATGGGACTAAATAAATGGATTTGGATTGATTGAACTAAATTTTAGTTTAGTTAAATGCTTAATTGTGTGTTAGTTGTGAAATGACTAATTGCCTATTCTGTATATCTTTTATTTCAACAAAGATACAATATTTTTTGCAATTTCTTTATATTCCTCAATAGGACTCAATGTAGAAAATTCTGCCATCTTGTTTTTTGTTACTACAAAAGTAGGAATAATAGTAGCTCCTAAGCTAGAAAGTGCAGTATTGACTGTATTAGGATTTGTCCTGTTATGGATTCTGTTGGGAAGAATAGCAATTTTGAGATTCTTATTGATTTCTAAGGCAGGTTTCAGGTCTTGTAATGTTTGATAGGCTACCAACAAATCATTTTGAGAAAGACTTGTCGGAACAATTACCAAATCAGATTCCAAACATAGTTTTCGGATAGCTTCATCGGTTGTTTTTCCTGCACTATCCACCAAAATATAATCGTATTTTTTATCTTTCTTGTATTTTTTTACTTGTGAAATAATAGTTTCATCGGTCAGACCCAAAATAGGAAAAGGAGCGTCTTTTTCAGTTATTTTCTTTTTGAAAAGTTCCATTTTTCGAAGTGTTGAGATGGTATAGTTTGTATCGGTTTCGATAAGCAAAACTCGTTTTTTTTGGCTGGCAAGTGTTGTGGCAAGATGCGTAATGTTGGTGGTTTTGCCTGTTCCACCTTTTCGGCTGATGAAAGAAATTATCATAATCAAAATAGAAAGTAAAAATGAGTTTTTGGAAGAATTAAAAACAAAAATAACGATTAGTTGATAAATAATTTATTCTATTCTCATTTTATTAGTTTGAGTATTTTATTTCCATCAAAAATAAGTATATTGCTTTTCAAAGATTATAATTCATTTTTCTACCAAAAAAGTATGCAGCAGATTGACTCAAGTTATGATTTAATAGATACTTTACAAATCAAAAAAACTGATTTTGAAGTCTCACACAAACAATTTTTGGTCTTATGTGGAAAACAACAATTTTATTGTGGTCTTTTGATTAAGGAAATTTTGGTAGGATTAAATGCTACTGATTCGCTTGAAGCCATTCGTTTCAGACTCACCGATTATCCAGCTTACAAAGAACTAGCGATTGAAGATGTAGCAAAAATAATTGATGAGAAAATAATACCTTTAGGCATTCTGGTAGATAAAAAAGAAAAGGGGAAAATAAAACAAGAAATTACTTACGATGCAGATTCTATAAAAACTCAAAAAACATTATTAAACGAATCCCAGACGCATTTTTTGGCTTCTATCTTCAAAAATTTTTATAAAAAATGGGTAGTAATTCTTTTTGTTTTGATGGGTCTTTTTGCTCATATTCTTTACCTTTCTTCTCACTCTGTTTTTGGAGAAAAATCTAAAATATGGGCAGAGGCTTCTGCTTTAGAATATTTATTGATTTACTTTCTAATAATTCTCATTTTTGTTTTCCATGAAGTAGGTCATGCATCGGCAGCTTTGCATTACAAAATTCGTACACCCAGAATTGGATATGGATTTTATTTAGTATATCCTGTCTTTTTTACTCAAATTAGTGAAGCGTGGAAACTTCAATCTAAAAAGAGAATGGTCATAAATTTGGGAGGAATTTATTTTCAGTGGATTGCAGGAAGTGTTTTTATTTTATTAGATTATTTCAATATTGCTTCTACAAATCTTTGGTCAGGAATTGTAGTCATTAATTTTGTTCGTCTTCTTTATTCCTTTGTTCCTTTTATGAAAGCAGATGGCTATTGGATTTTTAGTGATGGTTTTGGACTAACTAATTTACGCAAAAAATCAAATCAGTTTTTGGCAGCTATCTTTAAATCTTTTTCAATTGAAAAGGCTCGTCAGATTACACCAACAAAGAAACAGTTTTATGCTCTTTCTTTCTTTTCATTCGGTACAGTTATTTTCTTTAGTTTCTGGTTTTCTGTCCTGACAATTATAATCTGGAAATTTTCGCCTATGTTACCTAGTATTCTGGTTTCATTTTATGAAAAATGGCAAGCTGCAACACTTGTTTCTCAATATATAAAAGTAGTTCTTCAATCTCTTTTGCTTTGTGTTACACTCTTAGGAGTAACCATTTTTATTATCAGAATGGTTAGTTTGATTCGTTTTGCTATTCAGTTTTTATTTAAAAAGGAAGTCAAAGGGTTAGATATGAAGACTGCTTAATCAAAATTATAATTTATGAGCTGTAATTGAAGATACAAATAATAGATTATTCTACTATTTAAAAGGAAAAGAAAAAACCTATATCCAAAGAATATAGGTTTTTTTATGCACTTATGAAAAACTATTACCGTCCGTAATAACGAACAACCCTTTTTATAAATTGTTTAAAGAAATATTAAAAAAATATGATTTTTTTTATGAAGAGTTAATCAATAATTCAGAAAATAGTTGCTTTAGGCTTTTTCGTCTTGTTCTAAGTTAAACAAATCATTTAGAACATCTACTAGTGTTTCGGCTTCTCCCCGCTTACAAGCTGCCTTTAATTGAATGACAGGAAGTTTGATTATCTTTTGCATAATTCCTTTCGTTATCATGTCTATTTTTTCTATTTCTTTGTCATCTAAGTTTTTCAAATGACGATTTATTTCTTCTTTTCTAATTTGTTCTAGTGCATTTTTTAATCGATTTATGGTAGGTGAAACGCTCATTTCCTTACTCCAATCCTCAAATCCTTCTATTGCCTCATTTATTATAGACTCTACATGTGGAATGGCCGCTTTTCTACGTTCTATTACCTCTGCTGTACGATTTTGTATTTGATCGATATTAAATACACTTACATAAGGAATCTGTTCTACTTCTGGTTCGATACTTCTAGGAACAGACAAATCAATCAAATATTTAAAACGAACACCTTGTACTTCTTCTACTATTTTTTTTGTCAAAATTGGTTCGTTTGTAGCTACTGAACAAATAATAACATCTGCTTTTCTTATTTCTTCTTTCAGATTTTCTATTTTAGCTACTTCAAACCCTTTCAAATTGGCAAGCTCTTCTGCTTTTTCAAAGGTACGATTCATGACTGTTACGGTGTGATAATCATCTGCATCTAAGTTTCTGACCACATCTCCTCCAATTTCTCCTACACCAATAATCAAAACCTTAGGTTGAATAACGGTTTGAGCCAACTCTGAAGTCATTTCTGCTGCTGCATAAGAAACAGAAGCTGCACCGTCTCTAAAGCTAGTTTCTTGTGCTACACGTTTGTTTGTAAAGAAGACAGTATGCAAAAGACGATGCAAAAATGGACTTGCCAAATTCAGGTCTGCACTATATTGATAGGCTTTCTTTACTTGATTACTAATCTGAATATCTCCAATTACTTGAGATTCCAATCCCATCGAAACCTCAAAAAGATGCTGTATAGCTTCCTTGTGTTCTTCAATAGATTTGAAGTAAGGAAAATAAGTAGCAGAATTTGAAAGTCCTTTTTGAGTAACAAGTAAAGCAATTAATTTTTCAGAAATAGAATGAGAAGATGAAAATGGACACGCCTTTGGTATATTTGAATTATTTAGGTTGAAGGAATTATCTGTATTTGCTATACTATAATATATTTCAGTTCTGTTGCAGGTAGAAAGCACAAAGAGTTCGCTCAAAGCAAACATATCAGATGCCTTTTGTAAGAAGCTGATACATTCAGGTTCTGTTAAAGAAAGTTTTTCACGTATTTCTACTGGTGCAGTTTTATAATTTATGGTTAAAGCCTTGAAAGTGAGTTGCATAGTGGTATTATTTTTATTCTATCTTACAAAATTACTACGCAAAAACCTATAACGAAAATCATTTGTTCTTTTTGTGTCTTATTTAGAATAAATACAAATAAGTATGTTAATTAATCTTTAAAAATAGCTTTATTTTTTATACAAAAAATACAATGTAGAGAAAACAGAATCTTTATTGATTTTGTGTAGATTATCTTTATTTATTTAGCTTACTTTTAGTCAGTAGATTGTTAATTGTTTATATTTGTATGTAGAACAATGATGTAGTTATTTTTATTGAAGGTAACTCTTCAAGCTAATTAATTTTTCTTATCCACTAGTTTATAAAAAATCATTTTAATTCACCTATTTAATAATTTCTTACAATGAAGTTAAATAAAATTACTCATTCTGCCATTTCAAAAAAATCGTTTTTACTTGCTTTCTTTTTACTTTTTGTTTTTCCTTTTATAGGTCTATCACAAAGTGAAGCTGAAAAAATAAAGAAAGAAGAAAAAACACCTGTCAAGATTGCAAAATATTTTTACAAAAAGTTAGACGGACAGCTTGGCGACCAACGTATAGAATTTGATCTGATGCGTTTTGGCTCAACCTTAGAAGGTCATTTTTATTTCCTAGATAAAGAAGAAAAAGGAACTATCAGAGGAAATATTTCTGAAACAGGTCGTGTTTCTTTAGAAGAAATAGAAGGACGTACAGAAGAAGGAGAACCGAATATAGTTGGTTTCTTTGAAGGAAAATTTATGTCGCCTACCGAAATTGCAGGTACTTGGCATTCATTTGATGGCGAAGAATACAATACGTTTACAGTAAGCGAAAATTATCCAGAAAAATCTTCTAGCTTTTGGGTAGTTCATGAAGGTAGGAGTTATAGTGGAACTGCTACCGTTGATTTGGTTTATGTGGTAATGGGAGAGGAGAAACATAAAGCTGCGGCAGAGAAAATAAACGAATTTATTAATAGCCATATTCTCAATTATGACCACCCAAAGAGCATCAAAAAGCAGTTTGCTGACCATAGTTCGTTTTTAGATGACTTTGTAAATCGCTATAAAAAGGCAAGTGAAGAGGCTCAAAAAGTAGAAGGACAGATGCCGATGTGGGATAATCATCATCAGATTATTTTGGATTACAATAATCATAATATTGTAGTCTTGGAGTTTGTAGAAAGTGTTTTTGAGGGAGGAGCGTATGCCAATGACAAAGTAAATTTTGTAAATTTTGATTTGGGAACAGGAGAACGCATACAACTAAAAGAACTTCTTAAAGAAGATTTTATGCCACAACTTACAAAGGTAGCAGAAGATGTTTTTCGTAATAAATACGGTTTTAAAGACATTGAAGATTTTTCGAAAGAAGGAATCAATTTTAAAGAAAATAAATTTACATTGAATGATAATTATGCACTTAGTAAAGGTGGAATTACATTTCGCTTCAATGAACAAGAAATTGCAGCACATTCAATGGGAGCATTTGAGATTTTTATTCCTTATTCAAAAATACAAGATATTGTAAAAAAAGATAGTGCTTTAGAGGAAATAATGGAAAGTAATTATTAATATAAATTTAGAGTAAAATAAAGTCAGAATTGGGAAATATGCAGTAATGTAAATTTTCCTAGTTCTGACTTTTTCTGTTTAAAGTGGTTTGTATTTATTTTTTACTTTATACAAAAACATAAATAATTAACAATAGAGAATTAACTATATATGTGTTTTTTGAAACACAAAGAATGTAAAATACATTTACAGTAGATAATTTAAAATACAAAAAAGCACAAAATTAATTTTTGTGCTTTTTGTTGATTTTTACTTTGTTTAGAAAAATAAAGATGATTACCTCATAATATAAATTTTACCTATATTTTTCTTAAATAAATCGTCTTTAGCAGTTTCTCTGTGTTCGAAACTAAGCTGATTATCACGAATATCTACTTTGTAAAGATAAACACCATTGGCAAGTTTGTCGCCATATTCATCTGTTCCGTCCCATGTAAAATCAGAAACATTATCTCCAATTCGGATAGCTCCTAGTTCGTCCTTTGTAATCGTTCTGACTATTTTTCCAGTAATGGTCATAATCTGAATACGAATATCATCGGGAACATCTGCACCTGTAAGCGTAAAGACAAAGTGCATTTTGGTAGAAAACGGATTTGGATAAGGATAGAAATGCGTCAATGTTGATTTATTTACTACCTCAAAATTCACTCTGTACTCTTCAGCACCCGCACGATTTCCACTTTCATCTTGAGCATCTACTGAAAGGGTATATTTTCCATCCTCCAAACGTTCGGGACGATATTCTAATCGGAAATTATTATCCTGCGAAGCAAAATATTGTACATTTTGTCCATCATAATTAAGTCTGACACGCTCACAGCTATCACACTTGCTTAAATATAAGTTTATTCCAACCGTATCTTTTCTAAGTAAAAACTTATTTTCATCTCGCAATTGAATAGAAATAAGAGGAGAAGGAGAAATTATATCTCCATCCATAATTTTTATTCCATCAAAGGCAACATCCAAAACAGGATTTACATTATCGGGTACTACCGTAAAATTGGCTTGCAAAATATTGTTTTCATAAAGCTGTTCGGCTTGTACTCTTGGATTCATAAAGACAGTCAATAGATTATCCCCAAAGTATTCTAGGGAATAAAATTTTGCATCAAATGAGAATTCTTCTCCTCTAGCTAGTGTACTGAGTGTATCGTAGGAATCTGTAGTAATTCCTGTCGTCGTATTTCTAACTGTATAACGAACAATTAAAGGATTTGCAAAATCACTCCCAGAAATATTACGAAAACGAAAACGAATACCTACTGAATCTCCAGCCGAAACTTGAAGATTTGTGTTTTGACGATAGGAAAGCGTATCATACAACAGAATTCCTTCAGGAACTTCCTTATAAATTACTTGCCAACGGTCTAATTGCGGAGGCGTTTTGTTTACAGGGTCGCTAAGAGTGGCACGTAATCTCAGATAAGGATATTGGTTAGCATTAACTTGATTTAATGCAAAATTATCCTGTGTTACATTTTCTACAAGAGTAGTTTGAGAACCATTAAAGTTTTCTCCTACTATATCTATCTTCCAATCATCGTTTCCATTTTCACGAACTTTTCTAAACATAGTACCCCAAGCAGCAGCAGGACCTATTAATGAAGAAGTTGCGATACCTTTATCAGATGTTCCTGTAATAGTAAAAGTTTCATTTATTACATCTGTAGGAGTTTTGATATTTACTACTTGTGCTGTTCCCTTTGGAGCACCCTTTCGTCCTACTACTACAAATGCAGAACCATTTCGCATACCTCTAAGAGTAGCTGTCTGTTCATCGGAAAGTCCTAGATGCTGATAACCCACTCAGTGAATTACCATCTCCTGCTGCTATTGTATTGAGCATAATGACATAACTTCCATCTCTAATACTACCCAAGTAACTATTGAGACCAGCAGCCGAAGGAGTTATACTTGTTGCAACCAGTGAGGCACCACAACCACTATTCGGGAAGGGATTATAAAGAGTTCCTGTTCTGTCATCTATGGCTAATCCAAGTAAGCCAGAACAGGCTCTATTTACCAATTCAGCACCGTTCATATTTATAAAAAAGTTTCCTCGTTCACTAGAACTGCTACCTGATGATTGTATCTCAAAGTTTAATTCATAGGGTTGAAACTCCCATTTGCGAGAATCATCTGGATATATTACTCCCTTGAAGTCTGACTTATTGAATTGTGCTACGTGACTTTGCGACCACCCAGCAGGGCTGTTATTGATATAAATGAACGAAGAAGTTGCCCATTCTTTGTCATCATCTCCTTGAGGTTCTGCATATCGGATACGCCAAAAATAAACCGTACTATCTCTCAAAACTGGAAGATTAACTTTCCATTCTGTTGTGATATAATCTTGTAATACAATTGATTTCTTGACTGAACTATTAAATAAATGAGTTGTATCTATTTCATATTCATAACTTCTTACTTCGGTAAATGGGTTACTATTTTGAGCAATAAGAATTGGAGCAGTTGTGTTTACGATACTGTATTCTTTGGGAGCAAGCGTAATCATTGTTCCACGTTGCATAAAAAAGTCAAAAGAAGCATAATTATTTGTCTCATCGTACTCATTGATTTCCTCAAAGAAATCTAAATACACCTCAAACTTATTGATTCCGATAGACCTTGCCTTTGCACTTGGCTCTACTGAAATATCGTAATAGAGTGTATCATCATTTATAATAGAAGGAAAATCTCTTGCTGGATAGAATTGTGATGTTCCATCAGGAAATGTTCTTTTTACACGAACATTTATTCTGCGATTTTGCAAATCCATTATTCCCAAATTACGAGCTGCAATTTGTACTCTAAACCTATCACTATTTGCATTCACAAAATTCTCATTTAATGCAGGAACTAGATTTACACGAGCATTATTTATCATGTAATCAGGCTTTTCAATCGGAATAAGACGAACGGCAGGGTCACCATGAAGTATAATTTGCTGTGCTGCTGCTCTCGCAATTTCGTTTTGTACTCCATTTCTTGCCATATAAGTTCGAAGCATTCTTTGAATTACTTCTCCTATTGGAAGGTTTATGTTTTCTTTCTTTGTGAAGGCTTCTTCATAAAATGTTTGGGTATAAAGACGCAACTGTCCACTAAAACCGAGTTCTCCATGAGAGAGAAAAAGAATAGCTCCTTTATCTGGTGTAATTGTCCAATCTTCAGCCAAAGAAACACCACCATAAGGGTTTCCTGTACCACATCCATTGACAAGAAACATAGGATAACGTCCTTTATTTTCATATCCAAGAGATGGGTTACTTACTCGCCCTACTTCTATATCTGTAAAATCTACACCCGCATGACCAAAAAACGTAACCAGAGAAAGTCCTTGATTTATTTCCTTTGAAATATCTATAAACTCTACAAAATCAGTTGTTTTCTTGGCAATTGTTTTTACATCTGCACCTAAAAACTGTCCATCAGCTATATCTCCAAACCCTTCCACATAGCGTTTGAAACTAGCGTGTTCGGAAACTGAATAACCACCACTCAAGTGTAAAATATTTTTTCTCCAACTTTGGTCTCCTTCAATAGTTTCGTGTTCTTTTACCTTATTTAGATAATCAATAACTTCTTTCGGACTTTTGGCTGAAAGACGTGCCGTAGCCAGAGTAGGATCTAAACTGTTATTTCTAAGACCTGCCGTAAGCATATTATCAGAACCAGGAAATCCATAAGGAAGAATACTATTGCTATTTGGATCACCAACCAAAATACCATTACTTTTTCCTAATATGAATAAAAACTTAGGGTTTCCATTGGTGAGCATATAATTTGCAAAACGACGAATAGAAAGTGGAGTAGTTTCTCCATATGAGAATATATTATAGAGTTGATCTATTTCTACAATTAGAGGAGTATAATTTCCTCCTTCATTGCTCGCACGGTAATCTGCGTAGGCTTTTGCTGCATCTGGATAATCTCCAAATCCTTCTCTTAAATTTTTGGAGGTAAGAATAATATAGTCAGCATTTAACGTTTCGATAGGTCCAATACTAGTTCTGGTTATAGAAGAAACAGATTTGATAGTAGAAGTGGCATAGATAATTCGTTCTTGGCTAGTATTAGGAACAATCATTATTCGCTTGTCCCTTACACTATCTGATTGAATTTCTAATACATTTTGAGGATTAGTTATATCAAAAAACCGAACCTGTGAAGTTGGGTTACCTATTTCAAGATAAGATTTATTATTTGAATTTGATTGCAAATTAAACTTCTTTTCTACTTCTCCATTCATGCGTGTTGCCTGTGGATATTTTATCCAACTCTCACAATAAGCAAACCTTCCACGTCCTGATGCTTGAAACAAATCTTCCGTAAAAAAAGAAATCGAACCATTTTTAAAAACTCCCAACGAATCAGGGATAGAGGTTGATCTACCAGCTACTTCATAATTATTAAACTCTGGCTCGGCAACTACTCCTCTAACAGAATTTATATAATAAACCAGTCTAACTTTATTGTAGGTATTCTCTCTTCCTACTATTCTCATTCCTATTTTTGCTTCCACCAAACTATCACCTACATAATCTACTATTGGAAGTCCATGAATTCCACGAGGATTATTCATACCATTTGCTATTAATATACTTGCAAACCCTTTTCCTTCCTGCCAATCACTCACCAAAGCTCCTCTTCCAAAAGTAGATAGAAAACTTAATGGATATAGAGGTCCGCTAGTAAACTGATTTACAAACGTTTGTAAGGTTTCTTTAATATGAAAAGGTTCTGGTGCTAAACCTTGCGTATTTTGCTCATAATATTTTTCAGTACGTAAGCCTTTCTCAGAATTTGTTTTGGTGTAGGTAAGAAAATAAACCGAAGAGGTTCCATACAAAGAATGACTCTCAATGGTACGTTTAGTAGGGTCTGGAAAAAGCAATTTGTCGTGGTCGCTATCTCTTTGCTTTCCATAAAATTCTACGTAGTCTAAGGAATCCAAACGTCCGTTTGCTTCTCCCTCTACACGAATTGGAATTTCTTTTCCATGATAGTAAACTTGAAGACGAGCAGGATTCATAGAAATAGGAATTCCAGCATTTACTAATTCCTGAAAACCTATTCTATAGATACCATCTTGATTAACGACGACTTTGTAATACACTTTGTCGTAATCTACCCATTCCATATACTGACTAAAATCAGAGGGTGGAAAGTAAAGTTGTGCATTTGCTTTATTTGAGAAAGAGAATAATATTCCCACTACAAGTAAAAATGAATATATGTGTTTTTTCATAGCTATGATGACTTTAATGACTAATTTTTGTAAATCGTAAATTTATCTTTGCTGTAATTTTGTTTATTCCGATTACCTTTCCTTGTTCTATTTTATTGTCCTTTTTTACTAGATGCTTTTAATGAATTGATTTGTTGTTGATTGAATAAAAAACGAAGTGAAAATACATGTGAATAAGGAACAACAGATTGGTCAAAGGCATTTGTAATAGCATAATCGATTACAAACTGTTTGACTACAATACCTACGCCAAAATTGGGCTGATAAGTCCAAGACCTGCTACGGTCAAAGTCAGTAACTTGTTGAAAGTTACCAATTCCACCACGCAAATACACTATATTTTTGTAATCTAACTCTACTCCGAGAGTAGGAGCGACAGAAGCAACATCTCCTCTAATAACTGTGTTTCTTCTTCCATCAAAAGTAGTTTCTAACCCAAAACTTCCCATAACACCAAACTGATTACCTTTTGTACGCCAAGGATAAGAAGCACCCAAAGTAAGACGAGGAAGTGTAACTTCTAATGAGTTTGTAGGAATTTCATTTCCTGTATTTGTAAATGTTTCTCTTACTGCATCACTATTAAAAGAATAGGCGTTATAAGTTCCTGTAATATCACGTCCCATAATACCGATTTGCCAATTTTTTATTTGGGTCTGAAACCCTACATCAATTCCAAAACCCCAAGAAGTAGCAAAAATACCAGCCGAACGATGAATTACCTTTGCATTTGCTCCTAAATAAATAGGATATTTTTTCTCAGCTCTATATTCTTTTTCTTCTGTTGCATCTCTTTCTTTTATCTTCAAGCTCATTGCACGAGCATAAGAAAACATAAAAGCATAAGAAGCCTCTGCAAACGAACCTACATTGTTGTAATCTACATTTCCGTTTTCATCTATCAAAAAACGAGTATCAGGAATATCATCAATACCAAAACGAATAACTGAAAAAGCAATGCGATTAGTAGAGTCAATAGCAGCTGAAAAACCTGCATAATCATAATTAGCAATTCCTCCAAAATAGGAAACATGCATAAGTGAGAGTTCGTACTGTTCTTTTGAACGTAAAAGTCCTGCTGGATTCCAATAGGCAGCCGTTACATCATCTGTAAACGAAACAGGTGTTCCTGCCATAGCTAATCCTCTAGCTCCTACACCAATGGCTAAAAATTCATTACTGTATTTTGGAGCAGTTTGGGCTACTACTGATGAGCTAATAAACAGCAAAGCCATTATTATGCTCATTAAAATAGAAATAACAGAGGTTTTGATAAAATTTATATACATATAAAGAATGTAGTTCACCGAATAAAAAATAGTTATGAATAGTATAACTAAAAAAGAAAGATTGCTTAAAATATTTTTTGCTTAACTACTTAATTTTGAAGTAGATATAATGCTTTTATACAAAGATACGTAAATCATTAAATTTTCTTTTAGATTGAAATAATTAATAACTTATTTAACATTTTGACAAACCAAAACAGTTTTGATTTAAGTAAAAGACAAGAAATAGTTAAATAGCAAAAGGCTTTCCAATACAAAAATTGAAAAGCCTTTTTAAATATATTTATTACAAAGTAGTATTAATCCCATTCTTTATCTGCAAATTCTTCTTTTGCTTTCCCTTTTGAATCAAACCATTCTGGTAAGCCATACGCATATCCTTTTTTACCAGGTACATTATAACTCTGAATACGGTCTTTGAGCTTATAAAGTGCCGCAGATAATGCTCTATCTACCTGAATGGCACTGCGATCACCAATACGATCATCTTCAAAAGCTAAATCACGCATTTCGTATTTGAATAAAAGTTCGTTTCTTTCCTGCAACTTGTCTAGGATGAACTTTTCCCATTGGATACGTCCACGACGCATTCCTCTATCGCTACTACCGCTTAGGCTACTATGTCTTTCTTCTCCTTTAAGACGTGCAAGAACAGAACGAATATCTTCTGATTCTTTGGTTATGGCAGCCAAACGACGCTCATAACGAGCAGTAATTTCTGCAAGTTGTTGTTCACTAAAATTGACAGATTTTGTCATAACATTAAAAAATTTGTGTGAAAATTATATTGGATAAATACAAACAAAAGATAATTTTAGAAAAAGGTAGGGAATGTTTGATTATTTGAAAGTCTAAGTATTTTTCGTCTTAAAGAAATTTCATGAATCTACCTTTGTTTAACTTCCTTATCCTTCTTCAAAACACAACAAAAAATAAATAAGGGTTAATTTTGTTAATTTTAGAAGCCGAATTACTACCACTTTGTATGTTTTATATAAAAGTGATATTTAAGAAAATAGTATATAAAATAACTTTCTTGTATGGCAAAAATAACAAAGTTTTCTTAATAACAATAGATTTTGTAAAATTTTTTTTAAATGTTTGATTTTACTTTTGTTTTTATTAAATACAAGTTAGGTTCTTCTATTTTTTTATACATAAATCTATTCTTTTTAATTATAATATCTTTGTGAAGGTAGAATTAATAAAAATCGTTTTTATTTAGCCTCTACTTCAACGAAAACGATTTTTAGTACTGTTTTAGTAAAAATTCAAAACTGAAGAATAAAAATTTTTTTGAGGAAAACGGAGTAAAAACAAAAATTATATCTTATTTATAAATAGTCTTAAAACTTTTTCTTATCTTTTGCCTTTAGTTGAATAGAATTTAGTAATTCTATTTTTCAATCTTATTTTTTCAACATTTAATTTTTATTTTTCTATGGGATTATTTTCATTTATCAAAGAAGCAGGTGCAAAAGTATTTGGCAAAAAAGAAGAAAAAAGACAAGCTCCTAATCCTCAAATAGCAGAACACATAAAGGAGGAACAAGCAGTAGAGAAATCAAAACTAGAATCATTACAAGACACAGTTCGTGCCTTGAATATTCCTATCGAAAACATGAACCTTGCCTTCAGCCAAGCTGTAACCGTAACAGGAAGAACAAAAACGAATGCTGACCGTGAGAAAGTTATTTTAGCAATCGGAAATGTAGAAGGCGTTTCAATTGTAGAAGACAAAATTGAAGTAGAACAAGCCGAACCAGAAGCTCAATTTTATACAGTCAAAAAGGGAGATAGTTTGTCCAAAATTGCGGGTCAGTTTTATGATAATGTACAAGCGTTTCCAATAATTTTTGAAGCAAATAAACCGATGCTTAAAGACCCAAGTTTGATTTATCCAGGTCAAGTATTGCGTATTCCTGCTCAATAAGTTGTTCATTTTTTTCTACATTTAAAAGACCTTTGTATTTTTGGTACAAAGGTCTTTTTTTATGATTTTTTTTCTTGCCTTTTATTAAAAAAATAATTTTCATCTTGAAATTATGAATCCATTAAAAATTCTCAAAGAAGCAATAGATAGAAAAGCTCCAAATTTATGGAATAAAGAAATAGTTTTGTTAAGCAATTCATCATAAATATATCGCTGCTTATCTTCGAATGACTCCCGAAACGTTTAGTCGATTGCATTCTGCTAAATAAACTACTTATTTTTTTGCTTATCATCCTTTAAAGCCAATTGTTTTATAAATATCTTCTAGCTTAATTTTACATTCTCCAATTAGTGCATCTTCTTCACTATATGTTTTTACCTTAAAATCTCCATCTTTATCTCTTGTGTAAACGATAATAAATTTGTTTTCACTACTTACAATAACATAATTTTGAATACTATTTAATTTCAAATAGCAATCCATTTTTTCACTCAAATCATATTCTGCTGTGCTTTTGGAAGAAACTTCAATTACAATTTGAGGATTCAATAAAACATCTAATCCATTTCTTTTCTCTTCTGCAATTTCTACATTATCACAAACTACAGTAATATCAGGATAAAAATAGTCATCACACTCAGGAACATAAACCAAAAAATCACTAGGATAAACTTGACATTCTTTAGTTTTCAGACAAACATAAAGTTCTCAACTAATCAAATTTCCTACAATTCAATTATGGATTTCTTGTGCTCCAGCCATGGCGACTATTTTACCATTATGATATTCACTTTTTGTTTCTGCTAGAGCTTCTCTGTCTAAATATTCCTCTTTAGAAATAAACTCTTCTTTCTTCTCCTTTTTATCTTTTGTAGAAGTTTTACTTTTTCTAAATTTTTCTTGCTTTGTTTTGTCTTTTATAGCCATAATTTTATTCTATTTAAAATTTGATAAATCAAATCTCTAATAAATGATGTTATTGGTGTCGCTTGGCTAAGACACCAACAACGGCATCGGAGTTATTTCGGATTACCGAAAAACTACTTACAAAGTTTTAGACTAGAAAATTCATTCACTAATCATTAATAACTTATCACTAATAGCTATTTAAACGCTCATTTCCAGTTCTTTATACAATGGAAAATCTTTCATCCAGTTGTTTATTTCCGAACGAACATCAGTAATTACTTTCTCATCATCAGCATTCATCAAAACTTTATCAATCAATTCAACAATTCGTTCCATATCACTTTCCATCATTCCACGAGTAGTAATGGCAGCCGTTCCGACACGTATTCCAGAAGTAACAAAAGGAGATTTGTCGTCAAAAGGAACCATGTTTTTGTTGAGTGTAATATCAGCTTTTACTAATGTACTTTCGGCTTTTTTACCTGTAATATCTTTGTTACGAAGGTCAATAAGCATCAAATGATTATCCGTTCCACCAGAAATAATTTGGTAATCTCTAGCCATAAATGCCTTTGCCATCGCTTGTGCATTTTTGGCAACTTGCTTGATATAGGTTTTGAATTCAGGTTTTAGAGCTTCTCCAAATGCAATTGCTTTTCCTGCAATTACGTGTTCTAAAGGACCTCCTTGTGTACCAGGGAAAACTCCAGAGTCTAATAAAGCAGACATCATTCTCAAATTTCCTTTCATATCTTTCAAACCAAAAGGATTTTCAAAATCTTTACCCATCATAATAATTCCACCTCTAGCACCACGCAGCGTTTTGTGTGTTGTAGAAGTTACGATATGACAATGTGGCAACGGATTATCCAAAATTCCACCAGCAATAAGTCCAGCAGGGTGAGCAATATCAGCCAAAAGTAATGCACCAACACTATCAGCAATTTTACGAAGTCGTGCATAATCCCATTCTCTAGAATACGCAGAAGCACCACAAATAAGTAATTTTGGTTGTACTTCTTTTGCCTTTTTTTCTACTTTATCCCAATCGATAAGACCTGTTTCTTTTTCTACTCCATAAAAATGAGGTTCATATAATTTTCCAGAAAAATTAACGGTTGAGCCGTGTGTAAGGTGTCCACCGTGAGAAAGATCAAAGCCCAAAATTTTATCTCCAGCATTCAAGACAGCTAACATAACGGCTGCATTGGCTTGCGCTCCAGAATGGGGTTGAACGTTTGCCCATTCTGCACCGAAAAGTTCCTTCAAACGGTCAATGGCTAACTGCTCTACTTTATCAACTATTTCACAACCACCGTAATAACGCTTTCCTGGTAATCCTTCGGCATATTTGTTTGTCAAGACACTTCCCATTGCTTCCATTACTTGAGGCGAAACAAAGTTTTCAGACGCAATTAGTTCGATGCCGTGTTCTTGTCTTTGGCGTTCTTGTTCTATTAAATCAAAAATTTGAGTATCTCGTTGCATAGTGTTTTTTTTATTTTAATGTTTTATTTTCAATATATTGTAACATAAATTTATTTGTGTTTTTCTACCGTCGTTGAGACTTCGCCGTCAACGAGGATTATCACTCAAAAACCTCAACGACGGCTTTAGCCTCGTTGACGGTGGAGTATAAAACACTACCATTTTGTTCAAAAATTTGTGTTACACAGTATTCAATATTGAATGAAGAAAGTTAGGTTTTTCAAAAATACAAAATTTTAGTGTATAATTAATTTTCAAACAAGTAAATTATTTCTTCTTTTCACCTGAAATAAATTATTCCTTATCTTCCTTCGCCCAAGCCGATTGCATTCCAGAATTTACCATATTCGAAGTAGCACGACTGATAAGATGCCCTGTTTCTTTGTGATGAATTTCTGCCGAAAAGTTTATCATCGTTTTTCCCTTTCTAACCAGGATAGTTTTTGCAATTACTGTATCGCCTATTTTTGCTTGTCCCAAAAAATCAATAGTAAGGTTTACTGATAAATAAACATGAGGAAGAGCAAGCGAAAAACAAGACATTCCGATAAGGTCGTCCATAATAGCCGAATGAATTCCACCGTGCAAAATACCGACAGGATTTGTCATTTCTTCACGCACTTCGTATTCCATTTCCATCTCGCCTTCATTTGCAGAAATAAGTTTTCCATCAAGCCATTGAGAAAAAGGTGGATTCATTGCACCCATTTTTTTACCTTCTTGTGATTTTATTAGTGCCAAAATTGGATTCATAGTTTTTTTTGTTTTAAATGAAAATACTAATTTATGATTAGCGAGATGAAAATACTGTAACTTATTGGTATATGATTTATATGATAGAATGAAGATAAATACAAATACATTTTTTTAATTGAACAACGTAATTAGATAGATTAAAATGAAAATCAAAACAGAAATCACAATCAAAAGATAAAACTGTACTTTTCCATTTTGTAAATTCTTCAAATACTTTCCTAAATAATTGATAAGAAAAACTACAAAATGCGTAACAAAATCAACTATATATTTATCAAGCCAAGCCAAGAAATAACCTAAAACAACAATCGTTTTGGAAAAATTATCTAATCCAACTATCTAATTTTCTGTCTAATAAAGAAAAAACAGAACCTAGATAATAATAACTTTTTGTAGAAATAGAATTAGGAATTTCTTTTAAAGAAACAGAATTTGCAGCAAAAAAAGCAGTTTGAGTAATTGGTTTCCAGAAACAATAGACAAAAAAATGGTCTTGCCATAGAAAGAAATATTCAAAGTTAGAAAGAATTTTTATTTTCTTTATTTTCTCATTCAGTTTTTTAGGAAATCCTACTATAAATCCTAAAATAGTAATTAGAGTAGCTATAATAGGAAGCCAAGTTTTGAACTGCTTAGGAATAAGAGAAAAATAAGAGGGAACGTGAGAGTAGAGTTTGGGTAAATATTTTATCCAATAACTTTTGTCTGCTTTGATAGGGTCAAGTGAAAAAGCAAACCAAAAACTACCCAAAAAAAGTAAGGTAAGAGGAACATACCAAAGCAGTTTTTGCTTTTTAGAAAAATAACTTTCCTTCGATTTGTCGTTGTCTGTCTTATTGAAAAAGAGGGGTTGAAGTTGTCTTGCTGCATAAAAAGCAGTTAGGAAAGTAGCTAAAAGTAATCCTATTCCTACAAAAAAATGTTTTCCAAAAACGGTTTTTAAAATCCATTCTTTAGACAAAAATCCTGATGTAAACGGAAAACCTATAAGAGCCAAAATAGCAACACCGTGAAGAATAAAAAGAACAGGGAATTTTTTGTAATTCATCTTTCCCATTTCAGCCATTTCTTTTGAGCCGTGTTTTTGAATCATAAAGCCTGCACCGAGAAATAGAGTTGCTTTGAAAAAAGCATGTGTAAAAAGGTGCAAAACGGTAGCTTGCCAAGCTCCCACACCAACAGCAATAGCCATAAAACCAAGTTGAGAAACCGTCGAAGCAGCTAACTCTTTCTTCAAATTAGTAGTGAAATAAGAAGACAGAGCCGAAAAGACAGCCGAAAAAAGAGCTACATAAACCATAACATCAGCTACTACTTTCATTTCATAAAACACAAATTCCATTCTAATCAACAAATAAATTCCTGCTGCAACCATCGTCGCTGCATGTAGAAGTGCAGAAATAGAAGTTGGGGCTTCCATTGCATCGGCAAGCCAAGAAAAAGGAAACTGACCTGATTTGACAAAAGCAGCTACAAAAATAGCTATCGAAATAATGAGTTTTGTAGAATAAGGAAGAGAAACAAAAAGCGTTTTTAGTTCTGAAATGGAAAGCGAATAATTAAAGAGTAAAGCGACTGCAATAAGCAAACCCACATCTCCGACACGATTAATCAGAAAAGCCTTTGTAGAAGAACGAGAAGAACTACTTGTTTTGTCAAAATCAATTAAAAGGTAAGAAGCAAGTCCGATAAGTTCCCAAAAAACAAAGAATAAAACTAAATTATCTTGCGCCAAAAGAAACTGCATGGCAAAAACAAAAAGACCCAAAATTCCATAATAAAAAACCTTTTTCTTCTTTATATAAACAAGCGAATAAATATGAACTGCAAAAACAACAAGACTAACTACAAACTGAAAACAAGCCGTTAGCGAATCTATTTTTATTAGAATATTTATTTCTCGTGTTCCTGTATTTGCCCAAAAGAAAGAATCTGAAAGTGTTTTGCCAGTGTCAAAAATTTCAAGTAATTGTGTACTTGTAACAAGTAAAGCAAAAAAAGAAAAAACTAAAGCAGAATATTCTATTGCTTTACTTACCATTGAATATTCTTTCGTTTTTATAGAAAAAATAGCAATGAGCAAGGCAAAAAGAAAAGACAGCAGAGGAAAAAGATAAACTAAATAGTAAATAGAATTCATACTGCAAAAGTAATCAAATCTATATTTAAAATTATAAAAGCAAAAATTTTAGTTATCTTATTTCAATCTCAAAAAAGAACTACCAAAGAAAAAACACTAAAAAAAAGAAAAGTCATATTTTAAATAGAAATTAACTAATTTTGCAATCAATGTAACTCACTTCTTAAAGTGAGAAAAGTACAACATATATTCCTAAATACACTAAAACTCTTTTTCTAAGTGTGAAACGTTTTTACGACCTATTTTTTTCTCTTCCTTTCCTTACTTCATTTTTTACAGTTATTTTGAGTTTTCAAAGTTCTGTTATGGCTCTGCCTGTTGTTCAGTCTAATTCGGTGTATCAAACTTTGAGTGAAGATTGGGTAGTCTATGATGAAGACTTGGAAAGCTATGTTCCCTATTTGCCAACTGTTCATAGTCAGTATAGAGCCTTGCATTTAATTTTTGACTTTAATAAAAACCTGACTGATTATGAAAATAAGTATTTAGGAATTGCTCTACCCAAAGATGCAAAACTATTTTGGAATACCCGTTTTTCTTCTATTGTTTTGGAAAAAGAATATATAGAAATTTCTTTTGATAGCTTGATACATCTTTATTATAATAAAGAAACAAACATAAATTCTACTGGTTTTTTGATGCTAACTGTTTATCAAGAAAAGCCTGAAAATCAATTACTTGAATCTTATTCAGCCTATATTATTACTAAAAAAGGTAGTTTTGATAAACAGGAAATAATCAAAAAGGTAGTAAAAAATCCTATAACACTACAAAAACCTACATTACTTCTGCCAGATTGGGTATTGGTTTTGAATTGGTTTATGGTAGGCATCTTAGTTGTTTTCTCGGTTGTTGTATATCCAATCATTGGCAAAAAAGCCTTTGGAGAATCATGGAATTATTTTTTCAGACCTGCCAAAACATTCAAAAGGACAGAATTATTACCACAAATTGGCTATGTAGTCTATTTTGGTTTAGTAATGGGTTTTGTATGGGTTTTTTATAACTATGCCGAACTTTATAATTCAACTACCAACAATTACTTTATTGCTACCAACAGCCTATTTTCTTTCATTTTGAGTTGGTTTTATGCCACTTTCTTGTGTCTGTGTATTGCAGTTTTCAGGCTATTTTGGATTCAGCTTATGGGAAAACTGTTTTTTAGAAGTAGTCAGATTAGTGAGCAACATATACAAGCTCTTGTTTTGGGAAATACATTTTCAATGAGTGTCATTTTTACAACAACTCTGCTATTTTCTTTTTGGATAGATACTTCTTATATCGCTTCTCTGAATAGTACAAATAGTTCTTTTCTATACTATTTTGTACTAATTATAGTTATTTCTATTCTAACTCACAGTTTATTAGTTAGTTATTATTTGTTCACACGAACAAATACTGATAAGTTATATCTTTTTTCGTACCTTTGCGGCACCGAAATAATTCCTCTATTGATAGTTTCAAAATGGATTATTCTGGTAGCTTAGTTTATTCTTAAGTTTATTATGTATTGATACGATTTGAAGCCTATTACTACTAATTACTACTCTTTCAATCAAATGTAATTTTCGGTTCAATTTATCGAACTTACTGATTTAAAAATAAGATATAAATCAAGCCAATTACCATTTACAGACTTAGGACAAAATATAATTCTGTATTTATAGTTTGTGTAAATATAATTTATTTCTTGAATAAATTGCTATTTGGTTATCAATTTATTTGTAGAGTGATGAAAATTAATTTATGCAACTAGTTTTAGTCGTAGTTTTTAACAAACCAATTTTTGCAACGATATGGCAAACGAAGCGAATGCCTCACACCCAGCACCTGCACCTAAGCAAGTTCGTAGCGTACTAATTTCTCAACCTGCTCCTTTGACTGACAAATCACCTTATCATGACCTTGCACAAAGGTATAATGTAAAAGTAGATTTTAGGCAATTTATTGAAGTACAACCTGTTTCTTTGCGTGATTTTAGAAAACAGCGTATCAATATTTTAGATCACACAGCAGTAATTTTTACGAGTAGAAATGCAGTAGATCACTTTTTTACGCTTTGCAAAGGACTAAAAGTAACAATTCCAGACGACATGAAGTATTTTTGTGTATCGGAACAAACTGCTATTTACCTTCCTAAATACATCAATCTTCGCAAACGCAAACTTTTTGTAGGTGAGCGTACAGCAGAAGATTTAAACAAAGTAATTGCCAAACATAAAAAGGAAAAATTCTTATTCCCTTGTTCGGATATTCGTAGAGATGATATTCCTGGCTTCCTACGAGATAATGAAATTGAACATTCCGAAGCCGTGATTTATGCGACTGTTTCTAGTGATTTATCGGATTTGAAGAATGTAAATTATGATGTAATTGCGTTTTTTAGTCCTTCAGGAATTAAATCTTTATTTGATAATTTCCCTGATTTCAAACAAAAAACTACTCGTATTGCAGCTTTTGGTCCCACAACTGCACAAGCTGTAAGAGATCATAATTTACGCTTAGATATCGAAGCACCTCTTCCAAATGCACCTTCCATGACAGGAGCCATCGAACAATATATTCGTAAAATGAAAGAAGAATTAGGGATTGAGTAAATTCAATTAAAAATTACGGATTACGGATTACGGATTTTTATAGCAATTCAATTCTACTAATTCTAAAAAATCCCTACCAAAACTTCAATTTTATTGAGTTTTTGATAGGGATTTTTCTTATCATTCTATTTTAGAAAATACTCCAATTATGAAACCTTCTTTATTAATTACTCTTGGTCTTTTTTTTCTATTTTCTTGCAACTCTTCTTCAAAAAATAATTCTATTTCAGAACAAGCAAAACAACTAAAGCACGAAATATTTTACCCAATTGACTCTCTAAAGAATCAAGAAGTAAAAAATAAATTACGCAAAATACGTTCAACAATTGAAAGTAAAAACTGGAATAGCTTTATTTCCTTTTGCGACTCTGCAAACTACTATGCTCAAACAGAAGATTTAGGAATGAATGATGATCAGTATATTTATGAAATTCTGAATATAAAACTTGAAACAAAAGGGGATTATACACAACATAACCATCAAGTTTTATCTTCCATTTTTGAAGCAACTTTTGTAGATTATTCTTATTTGAATAATTATTATTTATTTAGAGGGGTTATTGTTACTTATAAAAAACAGAAAATTCCTTTCTTCATCCAATTACGAAAAGAAAATGACAATGATTTGAGAATTATAGGAGGTTGGGGATAAGTTTTAATAATTCCTACCCTTATTTTGAGGATTACTCAAATCAATCCAAAAAATATGTATTTCTTCTTCTTGCTCTCTACTTCCATTTTCGTTAGTGTCTTCTTTGGCAAATACATACATAAAATCATTTGCAGTATCATATTCTGAACTCATAACAGAATAGTTTTTGGGTACAAGTTCCATTTTATTATCTCCGTCAATATCAAAATAATAAAATCGTCTCAAATCTTTTGCATTAACTTTATTGTCTTTGTTTGTATCTTCATCATAGACAGAAACCAAAATATAATTTCTTTCAATTGCTTTATAATTGAGCGTATCTTTCTCTAAGTCAGAATTAAAAGCTGGATAATACATCGTTCGTATCAGAACAGGTTTTTCAAAAAGAGTTTTTTGAGTTTTAGTTTCTGTATTATAATGAGAAACATTGACCAAATTATATCCATAGACAGCACTCAAACCTGCCATAAAATTCGAATGCCAATTATTTGCTTTGTTCTCATCATAACTTGTATGAAAATAATTTGAACCAATAAACGTATTTTTATTTTCCTTATCATAATTGACTTTATAAATTGTAGTCAATCTATATTTAGGATTATTGGTTGAAAGAACACTACTCGGACGAGTGCGAAATTCTAAAGAAGGATTTATTTCTTCACTTTTTCTTTTTTCATTTTCATCTGTTGTTTGAACAGAAAATCCTTTAACTTTTTCCAGAACACGAAAAAGCTAAAAATGATAGTAGAATTAAAAAGGCAGTAATTACGAATTTTAATTCATTGATTATCATATAATTAAATGTTTTAAAATAGCAGTGTATTTAATTTTTATTCCCTACTTAAAAATTGTTTTACAAAAATAGTTAAAAAACAAAATTTTATTTACATTCGTAATTTTTAATTCGTTAATTCGTAATTATATCTTACGCCGAAGGATTCATAACTACACTATAAACCGTAATAGAATTGAGTTCTCTACCAAAATAAAGTTTGTCTAATGCTTCATACATATTTCTTGCACGAAAGTAAGAAGTTTGTAATTCTCTTTGTCCATTATCTTCCTTCGAAACCCACTGAATAGTAAACGAATTATCTCGTTCACGATAATTGCGAACGTACTCAAACATTTTTTTGAGTGCATCTAATTTGTCTGTTCCATGTTCGGTATGAAACAAAAAAGATTGATTATGACGAGGATTCACCGTAATTAAATTCAATTTGACAGTTGTTCCTTCTTGTGAATAATCAAAAATTAGACTTCCATCAATTCCCAAATGGTCTTCAATTCCTTTCTGAATGCGTGCAGATTCTACGTGTATATCGTTTGGTGTCATTTTTTTATGCTTTTAATTTCCTTGGTTTTATACTAATTTGTAAAAATAAGAAAAAATTAAAGGACATAAGAAACAAATTCTATGATACAGAACGACTGTCCTTCAATCTTGCTTCTTCTATCCAAACCTTAGCTTGTTCAATATTTTCAAACAAACCCATATTAAAAGTACCTACTGTTTTTTTCTCTAAATCCTTTGCTGAGAGTTGTCCAAAAATATCAGGAGAAATTACGTGAGCAAAATAATGTAAGCCTGATTCAATAGCTTGTGGCATCCAAACAGTTTCTATCCATTCATTGGCTTTTTGCCAAGGACCTGTCAAATTTGCGTTATCATTAATAATATAAGGACATTTATGTTTTTGAAGCAAGTCTAAACCAGCCAAACAGCCTGCTTTTACATTGTTTAGATTCACGTAGCCAATCCAAGTAGTACGAATACAATTTATTTCAGTATCTAAATAAGATTTATAAAATACTTCTTCTTCAGAATTTTTTAATATTTTCATAATTTTGAGATTGAGATGAATAGATGAAAGAAGACAATTTTGAGTTTGATACGTAATTTTATAAAAAATAGTTAGAAAAAGCAATTAATATTCTAAGTAAATAGTGTAACTTAAAACCACAAGGCAAATCACAAATGAAAATTGTATATCTTTTTAAGAAAAGTTATATGTTCTAAACAAAAAATGACTTCAAAATTCTACTACAATCATCTGATTTTAATAGTTTTTCGAAGCCACTTTACAATTTAATAACAAAAAATTTTACTTAACAACAGCAATATACTGTTTTGCTTCTTCGTATCTTTTGTTGTAATTTTCAAGACGTTCTCCTTCTAAAATGGTGTTTTGTCCTTCTACAACGAGCATTCTAGTTTCCTTTGCATTTTCGTCTAACGAACCCACACTTAAAAATTGAATTAATGTAGTTCTATTTGTAACAGGATCAATTTTCGAACTTGAATACATAGTATAAGCTGCTCTTGAGTTTTCAGAAGTTGGTTTGTAGTAGGTTGTCCATCTGTCTTCTCCTTCATTGGATACATTTACCACACGCTTGACAAGTTTGCCTTCCTTGTTGAGGTAGTTTGAAACGGTATAACCCCCTTCATTCTTGTAATCTTCTTTATACTCTTCACTATCAATACCTTCATCTACACTTTTCATGTAAGCACGCAATTTTGTTATTGCTTCTGTATTATCTTGGGTAGAAGTAATTTCAGTGGTGTTGGTTTCTGCTACTTCAACTGTATTTTCTGTTCCTTCATTGTCTTCTTTAGTAGTAGAACTACAGGACATGGTAAAACCCAATAAGAACAAACAAAGCACATAATTTAATTTTTGCGTAATCATAGTAAAATGAAGTTTTGGTTTTTGAATAAAAAAATAGTTCAAAACAAATTTATAAATTAAGAATGAAACGTACTTTAGCTTTTTCACTAACGGTAGGATTAACTTCATGAGTGTGGGTTTTAATTATTTTAAACGTTTTCAACTATCTATATTTTCAATTCAAAATACAGGATTTGAAATCATACATTTTACTCTTAAACTTCTACTTTCCACCTACTAAAAACGTTGCTAAACTCCCTATTTTTTCGTATCTTGCAGAGTAGTTTTTGATAGAATTTCTGTTGAAAATTTATCAATGAAAAAACTCAAAAACCTCGTCGATGGCAAAGTCTAAACGATGGTTTAATTCAGTTAGAATTTCAAATTAAATATAGTTTTATACTAGATAATATATGGCAGATATAGAAAACGAATCAGAAGACCTCTTAAATGAAGGCAACAGTAATATTATTCCTGTAAGTATTGAGGACGAAATGCGAACGGCATACATTGATTATTCAATGTCTGTTATTGTTTCTCGTGCCTTGCCTGATGTGCGTGATGGTTTGAAACCAGTTCACCGTAGAGTTTTGTACGGAATGTCAGATTTGGGAGTTTATCACAATAAGGCGCATAAAAAATCAGCTCGTATTGTGGGTGAAGTTTTGGGTAAATACCATCCTCATGGCGATTCATCGGTTTATGAAACAATGGTTCGTATGGCACAAGAATGGTCGCTTCGTTATATGCTCGTCGACGGTCAAGGAAACTTTGGCTCTATTGATGGCGATAATGCAGCAGCGATGCGTTATACAGAGGCTAGAATGCAGCGTTTGGCAGAAGAAATGTTGGCAGATTTGAACAAAGAAGTAGTTGATTTTATTCCAAACTTTGATGATTCATTAACAGAGCCTTCTGTTTTACCAGGCAAATTACCTAACCTTTTGGTAAATGGTTCGGCTGGTATTGCTGTCGGAATGGCAACAAATATGGCTCCTCACAACCTTACAGAAGTAATCGATGGAATAATTGAATATATCAAAAATCCAGAAATTACGGTTGAAGAATTGACAAAATTTGTAATTGCTCCCGATTTTCCGACAGGAGGAATTATTTATGGATATACAGGTGTAAAAAAAGCATTAGAAACAGGACGTGGAAGAATTGTAATGCGTGCCGTCGCAACTATTCATACCGACAAAAATAATCGTGAACAGATTATTGTAACTGAAGTTCCTTATCAAACCAATAAAGCAACGCTGATAGAAAAAACGGCTGCAATGGTCAATGAAAAGCGTATTGAAGGAATCTCTGCTATTCGTGATGAGTCTGATAGAGTGGGTTTGCGTATCGTTTATGATATCAAGCGTGATGCAATGGCAAATGTAGTTTTGAACCAACTTTTCAAATACACAGGTCTTCAAACTTCTTTTAGTGTAAATAATGTGGCACTTGTAAAAGGTCGTCCACGTATTTGTAATCTTAAAGACTTGATTAGCTATTACGTCGAACACAGGCACGAAATAGTTGTCAGAAGAACGGAATATGACCTTAGAGAAGCCAACAAACGCCTTCATATCTTAGAAGGAATGTTAAAGGCTCTTGATGTCATCGACTTAGTAATTGCAACGATTCGTAGTTCACAAGATGCAGAGGAAGCAAGAAATATCTTGACAGCACAAGCCAAAATGATTACAGAGGGTCGTTTCTTCAAAGATGTTACTGTTCCTAGTGGTTTTGCCTTTGATTTTACCGAAATTCAGGCTAGAGAAATTTTGAGTATGCGTCTTCAACGTCTTACAGGCTTAGAACGCAACAAAATTCAGAATGAATACGATGCACTTGTCTTGACAGTAGAAGATTACGAAGATATTCTAGCAAAGGTAGAACGTCGTATGCAAATTATTACTGACGAATTATTGGAGCTTAGAGAAAAATATGGCGATGCTCGTCGTACTCAAATTGTTCATAGTGCAGAGGATATTGATATTGAAGATTTGATTGCTGAGCAAGAAATGGTAATTACGATTTCGAATGAAGGATATATCAAACGTACTTCTTTATCAGAATACAAATCTCAAGCTCGTGGTGGAAAAGGCTCAAAAGGAGCAACCACAAAAGCAGATGATTTTGCAGAACATTTATTTGTCGCTTCAACACATAATTATTTGCTCATTTTTACAGATGCAGGAAAAGTATATTGGTTGAAAGTATATGCTATTCCAGAAGGTTCAAAGACTTCAAAAGGTCGTCCATTACAAAACCTTATTTCAATAGAATCAGGCGAAAGAGTACAAGCAGTCATTAACGTAAAAACGCTAAAAGATGAAGATTATATCAACAATAATAATCTAATTTTCTGTACCAAAAAAGGACAAATCAAGAAAACGGTCTTGGAAGCCTATTCTCGTCCTCGTCAAAATGGAATTAATGCCATTACGATTAATGAAGGCGATGCACTTTTAGATGTTCGTCTGACAGATGGTTCAAACGAAATCATCATGGCTGTTGGTTCGGGTCGTGCTATTCGTTTTAATGAAACACAAGTAAGACCAATGGGTAGAAATGCTTCTGGTGTTCGTGGAATTAATGTAAAAGAAGGTGATGAGGTAATTGGAATGGTTTGTCTCAGCCGTCCAGATTCAAATCTCTTGGTTGTTTCTGAAAAAGGATACGGAAAACGCTCTGATGTAGATGCGTATAGAGTTATCAAAAGAGGTGGAAAAGGAGTTACTACGCTGAAAATTACTGAAAAAACAGGTGCTTTGATTGCCATAAAAGAAGTAATTGATACCGACCATTTGATGATTAGTAGAAAATCAGGTGTTATGATTCGCTTTGCTGTTTCCGAACTTCGTACTATGGGACGTGCTACACAAGGTGTTCGTTTGATTAATTTAGCAGCAGGAGATGAGATTGCATCAGTTGCCAAAATTGAACATATAGAAGAAGTAGAGGAAGAATTAGAAGATGCAATCATTGGTGCGGAAGTAACCGATGAAGCTATTATTTCTCCAGAAGGTTTGTATGATGAAGATAGAATTCATAAAAATGGTTCTCAAAATCCTACAAATACTACAAATTCGGATGAAGAAAATGATGATCAAGATGATGATTCAGAAGATAATGAGGAGGATGATAAGAATTAAGAAAACGTAAAATAATTTTTTTTTGCATTATAGTTGCATTAAATATAGAAGTTCTATTTTTGTAAAAGAAAATGGAGCTTCTATTTTTTCGAAAACAAATAATGTGAAACACTCTTTAAAATCAATTACGAATTAAAAATTACGAATTACGAGTGTAATTTACTGATAAGCAGTATATTACTAGTTTATAAATAGTAATTTATATACTACTAGACAAAAATGCAGACCTCCCTAAATCCCTCCGAAGGAGGGACTTTGAATGTCTTTTCTCCCCTCCTTCGGAGGGGTTGGGGGAGGTCAAAGAACAAAATGTCTAGTAGTTTAAATAATTTATTTAATTTGTATTCTTTAGAGTATTAACACAACAATAAACCAACCCTAATTCATTTTATATAATGACAAAATCAATCTTAAAATCAATAGTTGCAGGAACTGTATTTGTAGCAGGTTCATTCCTCACAAATGGAGTTGTTGCACAAAACGGTGCACTCACTAGTGCAGAACTTTATATTACTCCTGATGAAGCAAAATACGAAAAAGCATTAGAGAAAGTTCGTGAAGCTACTTTTCATAAAAAAACTATTGGAGAAGCCAGAACGTATTACACACGAGCAAAAGTTTTTGCTGCCATTTTTGAAGCAGGTGCAGAAGACAAAGAAGTAGCTGCTCTTGTAACTAATCCTCTTGATAGTGCTTTTGCTTCTATAAAAAAAGTACTAGAAATAGAAAAAGCGGAAGGAGATGATAAATATACCAAACGTATAGAAGACCCTGTTTTTCAAAATGATTATGGAATGGAAACAGGTTTGCAAGCTCGTATCAAAAACTCTATTTTAATTAAAGTACAGAAGTATCAAGATGCAGAAGATTTTGCAAATGCGTATGAAGCTATGCTTCCCCTTGTTACTTATGTTTCTAATGATACAACTAATCTAATTTATACAGGTTATTTTGCTACCAAAGCTGAAAAATTAAATGAAGCTGCTGTTTATTATGAACAACTTGGAGATATAGAAGGCTACACAGGTGGTGTAGAAGCCTATCAATCGGCTGCCTATTCTTATTATAAACTAGAGGATAGCACAAATTTTCTTAGAATATTAGAAAAAGGTATTGAACGTTATCCAAAAGAACCTTATTTCCTTACCAATACTGCTGATATATATATCAAACGTAAAGATTATAAAAATGCTATTGAATATCTCAAAAAAGCAAACGAGATAGATCCAAATATAACAACCATGACAAATATTGCTATCATGTATCAGACGGAAGAACAACCTGAAAAAGCAGTAGAATATTATCAAAAAATATTGGAATTAGATGAGCAAGATTATGATGCTACTTTCGCAATGGCTGTGCATTATTACAAACAAGCGGCAGATGTATATAATGTATTAGAAGGAGAAGAACAAGATGCAACTCATCCGAAAATGCAGCCTGTTATAGAAAACGCAGACAAATCTATTACTTATGCTAAAAAAGCAATGGAGATAAACAACGACGATAAGACAATTTATAATATTCTGAAAGATTTGTATGTCATGAAAGAAGATACAGAAAACATAGAATTAATGAAAAAGAAGATAGCAGGAAATAAGTAAGGAATAAGAATTAAATAAACTACTACTTTTAAAACCATAACTAATTGATATTCAATTAATTAAATTAGCTACGCTGAATACTTATTTCGTAATTCATAATTTTTAATTCGTAATTGACCCTAAGTTAGTAGTAATTCTAAATAACTTTATTCTCTCTTTTACTACAAAACCCTATTTGTCAAAAGATAAATAGGGTTTTCTGTTTCTAGAAAAGCTTTAGAAAGTCTAAAGAAAAATTGAGACAAAAAAAGATGATACTTCCAAAGGCTGCATCATCTCTCACTACTCACTAACTATGACTACTGTAATCTTTCAGAATTACATAGCCAACAAAAGATTTTTATATAAGTAATCTATTTACAATGTTTATTCAAAATAGATGTTTAGTTCTCAAATTTGTGTTCTTACAGGTTTTATTTTTTTAAAACAAACCTCCTAAATTATACATTTAGGAAGTTGTTTAAATTGTTAGGTTGTAAGTTAGAAGGTATCAAAACGTATAGTTTTAGTCTTCTTATACCATGACCCATCAAACCTATCATAAGGTTGCATAGACTAATCTTATTTTGTATAAAAAATGATTGAAATTCAAAAACGCTATGATACAAACGCAAAAGCTAGACTTTTGATGAAATATTTTTCTTAGAAACATTCTGAAAAAACAGGGATTATCAAAATACTATTTCGCTTTTTCGTTTATTAATTATTTTTTTTATCAAAAACATTGCAACACACAAAGAAATTATGTATTATTGGATAGAATAAAAAAGTAAGAAACTTTTTCTATAACTATTTGCTGTTTTTAGCAAAACTTTACACCTTATTCTACTCGTTTGCAAGGCATAATAAAAACAACTAAATATTTTTCGTTTTTAGCAACAAAAATTATATTTATACTTCAAAACTTCTCAAGTAGTTTTATTCAAAAACAAAAGAAGTTTTTTACTAAACATTTATTAAAATAATATGGCAGAACTCTTAAAAATACATCCAGATAATCCACAGGAAAGCAAAATTCAGAAAGTGGTAGAAGTACTCAGAAATGGTGGTGTAATTATTTATCCTACTGATACCGTTTATGGAATAGGTTGTGATTTTACAAATTCAAAGGCAGTAGAAAAGGTTTGTAAGATTAAGGGAATTGACCCTAAGAAAATGCACCTTTCTTTTATCTGCTATGATTTGAGCGATATTAGTTTGTATGCACATAGAGTAAGTAACCACGTTTTTAAGGTAATGAAAAAAGCACTTCCTGGTGCCTTTACTTTTATTTTGGATTCAAGTAATAAAGTACCAAAAGTAGGAGGAGTAAAGAAAAATCAAGTTGGTATTCGTGTTCCTGACCACAAAATTCCAAGAATGATTGTGCAAGAATTAGGAAATCCTATCGTAACTACTTCTATTTATGATAAAGATGGAAAACCAATGATAGACCCTTCACTCATGAAAGAAGAATACGAACATCAAGTAGATTTAATTATCGATGCAGGAATGGGAGATATTCAAGCCTCAACTGTTCTTCGTTGTATAGAAGGTAGCATTATTTTACTCCGCCAAGGAGCAGGAGATATAGAAAAATTTACGAATGTTCTTTCAAAGGAAGAAGCAGAATCGCTACTTGTAGAAGAAGAATAAAGAAGAGAAAAAAGATAGTTAAGATTAGATTTTTCATTTTTGATTTTGTTTTAGTGAATAGAAAAACCACTACTTTTTTGAGGTAGTGGTTTTTTGTTTCGTACTTTTGTAGTTGTATATATAGGTAGCTCGTGAGGACACAAGCAACGGTAGAGCTAGTTTTTATTTAGAGTAAGTATAAATTTTTAATTTATTGATTAGTTCAAGAAATTTAACCATTGTTCGTGTCTCCACGAACGATATAAAATAAAGAAAATGAAACCTCAAATCCTAAAAAACATTCCTTTACAATCTTACAATACTTTCGGAATAAAATGTACAGCCAAAAACTTTGTAGAAGTGAGTACAGTAGATGAATTACTAGAAGTTTTAGAATTAGTAGAAAAAAATAAAGAAAAATTTCCGTCTATTTTTGTTTTAGGAGGTGGAAGCAATATTCTTTTTCTGAAAGATTTCAATGGATTGGTAATCAAAAATTCTATTGCAGGAATTAGCAAAGTAAAACAAAATGAGGAAAATATAAATCTTTATGTAAGAGCAGGCGAAAATTGGCACAAACTAGTACTCTTCTGTCTGGAAAATAACTATGGGGGTATAGAAAATCTATCGCTAATTCCAGGAACAGTAGGAGCGGCACCTATGCAAAATATCGGAGCCTATGGAGTAGAAATTCGTGATAGTGTAGAGCGAGTACATGTGATTGAGAGAAAAACTAAGCAACAACTTTGGCTTTCAAATGAGCAATGTCAGTTTGGTTATCGCAGTAGTATTTTCAAAAATGAGGCGAAAGACAAGTATATCATTATTGGAGTAGAATTTAGATTGACTACCAAAAATCATATCCTCAATACTTCCTACGGAGCGATTCAAGATTATTTGAATACCTTAAATTTAGAAGAAAATCAGCTCCCTACTATTCAACAAATCAGCCGAGCAGTAATTGAGATTAGAGAATCAAAATTACCCAATCCAAAAGAGATAGGAAATGGAGGGAGTTTTTTTAAAAATCCTGAAATTGATAGTAATCAGTTTGAAAAACTAAAGAATCAATTTCCCAACATTGTCGGTTATCCTATTTCTGATACAATAATAAAAGTTCCTGCTGGTTGGCTTATAGAAGCATGTGGCTGGAAAGGAAAAATAGTTGGAAATACAGGTTCTCACAAAAACCAAGCTCTCGTTTTGGTAAACTATGGTAATGCAAAAGGGGAAGAAATTTGGAATCTTGCTCAACAAATTCAGAAATCAGTTTTTGATAACTTTGGAATCCGTATCGAAGCCGAAATCAATATTGTGTAATACTATTTTACCCAAAAATTTCTAATTTTTAAGTATCTTTTCGTAAATAGCGTTAAAGTCTTCAATTTGAGTGGGTTAAAGTATGTTAAGTGTGATTTTAAGGAAAGAATATTACCCTTTTTTGCATAAATTCATAAATAAATTTAGAAGGCAGAGATTAAATTTTAGAATTGAAATCAAAAATTTTGATAATCAAAAACATATCTGCTTTTATTCTATAAAAACTAACTTATTCGAAAATACATTTACCTCTTAGGAAAAAATATACTATCTATTATAAAGTAATAAAAGAGGAACTAGCTATTTAAAAGTAAACATTATTATGAAAATAGAAGGATTAGTAGGTGCAAAACAAGTATGGTATATTATTGCACTGATGAGTCTGGCAATGGTAGGACTTATAGGATTACAGTTTTATTGGATAACCACCACCGTAACGCTTAATAAATCTCGTTTCAAACAAAACGTCCATCAAGTATTAGAAAAAGTCGCCACTCGTTTGGAAGAACACGAGGCTATTTATGTCATGAAAAGTAGTGCTGACCAAATCAGTGGACAACTTCTCTCTACTTTAGATTCTATTACAAGAGCACAAAATCAAAATGGTTCGCATACCTATGAACTTCAATTTGAAGTAAAGAATGGATTAGCTTCAAGTAGCCAAAGTACAGAGCTTATTCTTCAACCCATGACAAAATATGATGTTCGTGATCCAAAAATTGCTTGGGAAGAAAACAAACGCAGAAGAATAAATAAGTCTCAGATTATATCTGTTATTGCCGAAAAATTATTTTTTCAAAATCAAGAAAAACCTATCCAACATCGTACTAGTCGTCCTGTAATTGATTCAATTTTACAGGAGGAAATGCAGAATAAAGGTGTTGCATTGGATTATGATTTTGCAGTTTTTAATCACGCTCAAAAGAAATGGTATTTTGCAAGCCCTAATACAAGTAATGAGTTTTTAATTGAAACGAATTATTGTACAAAGCTGTTTCCGAATGATATGCGTAATCCAGACAATTTGTTGTGCGTCTATTTTCCTACCGAATCCAAGTATTTAATGGGGAAAATGGCAATGATATTATCGTCTTCTATTATTTTTATTGGTGTAATTATTTTGTGTTTTGGAGCTGCTATTTATACAATTATTCGTCAGAAAAAGGTATCTCAAGTAACCAATGATTTTATAAATAATATGACTCATGAGTTCAAAACTCCAATTGCTACTATTTCTCTTACTCGTGAAATTTTGCAAGACCCTACTATTCAGCAGAGTCCAGAAAAAACAAATCGATATTTGGGAGTAATTGCAGATGAGAGCAAACGCCTTAGTGCACAGGTAGAAAAAGTATTACAGGCAGCAAAATTGGATAGAAAAGATTTTAAATTAAATATAAAATCGTTAGATATTCATCAGATTATTGAAAAAGTAATTCGTAATAGTGCTGTCCAAGTAGAGAATAGAGGAGGTAAAATTTTTACGGATTTGAAGGCGACCCAAACACTTTTCGAAGGCGATCAAGTGCATATTACTAGCATTGTTTCGAATCTTATAGATAATGCAAATAAATATTCGCCCGAAATACCACGCATAGAAATTCAAACCAAAAATACTTCAAATGGAATTTCAATCAAGTTTATTGATGAAGGACAAGGAATTCCGAAGAAGGTAATGAACAAAATCTTTGATAAATTTTATAGAGTTCCCACAGGAAATGTCCACAATGTAAAAGGTTTCGGATTAGGACTCAGTTATGTAAAATCTATGGTGGAGGCACATCACGGAACAATAAGTGTAGAAAGTGAACTTGAAAAAGGTTCTGTCTTTACAATCAAATTACCTTTCAAACAACCTGTATAGAAATTGAGGAAAGGAGAAAAGGAGTTTAGAGAATGGGAAATATTTCATTGAAGTGTTTCCCATTTTTTATTTTTATCTTTTTACCCAACTTTCAAACTCTTCAATAGAAAGTGTTTTAAGCGTTTTTGATTCTTCAAAAGTCCTCCTTTCTGAGCTATTTTTACGCCCCATTGTGTATCTTTCAAGCCTTCGATAGTGTGTGCATCAGGACTGATACAGAGCCAAACATTTTTTTGCATAGCGTAATTAATCCATTTCCAATCCAAATCCAGACGATACGGATTTGCATTTATTTCTATGGCTACATTATATTCTGCACAGGCATCAATTATTTTTTGGTGGTCTATTGGATAGCCTTCTCTTCTCAAAAGTAGCCTTCCTGTTGGGTGTCCTAGTATTTTTGTGTATGGATTTTGAATAGCTTTGAGTAGTCTTTCCGTTGCTTTTTCCTCACTCATTCCCAAAACAGAATGCACAGAAGCAATAACGACTTCAAAACCTTTTAATACATTCTCATTATAATCCAAACTTCCATCATTCAAAATATCGGATTCTATTCCTTTAAAGATACGAAAGGGAGCTAATTTTTTATTAAGTTCTTCTATTTCTCTCCATTGCTGTTCTACTCGTTCTTTATTTAGTCCATTTGCATAAAAAGCAGATTGAGAATGGTCAGAAATTACCAAATAAGAATGACCTAACTTTTGTGCAGCTAAAGCCATTTGCTCAATAGTATTCTGACCGTCGCTATACTTGGAATGGTTATGAATTGTTCCCTTTAAATCTTCCAATTGCAAAAGGTCATTTTGATTATTTTCTTTTGCCCATTTCCATTCTTGTAAATCATTCTAAACCATTTCTCTGAAAAGCAGGAATAAAATTCGAACCTACTTTTTGATAAATTTCTTCTTCTGAATTTGCTTTTTGATAAGAAGCCGAAAGCAAGGAAGTTTCTAAATGATTCGGATTATTTGAGGAATAATTAAGATGAGAAATGGAAGCCGATTCTCTCAAAAGTTTGCCATAAAAATTATATTTGTCGGTAAAATGAATTTGGATATTCAAATCAATTTCATCAAAATTTCCTTTCCATAAAAAAGGCGAATTTTCTTTTTTGTTTTTACTCTCACTTATTCCGTCCAAATTATTCAAAAACTCAACTACTTCTTTACTTGATTTATTTTCATGTAAAACAATTACAAAAGAAAGCGTATCAATAATCGGTTCGTGCCTTGCTACTTGTCCTGCAAGGCTTATTTTTTCTATTAGTTCTTTCTTATCTATTTTTGGAAACTTTCTAAACTTTTGAGAATATAATCAGAATACTGAAAAGCAATATTGATACGCTGTTTTCCTTCCTGTTTTCCTAAAAATTCTATTTGACTAGCTATATTTTCGGCTGTCTTTTTGCCGAACCCTTTTGTTTTTTCTAAAGAACCATCTTGGGTAGCTTCGTACAAATCCTGAACTGTTTCAATGTCTAGTTCTGTCCAAATAACACGAATTTTTTTTGCTCCCAAACCTTTAATATTCAACATTTCAAAAACTCCTACTGGCGTTTGTTCTGTAAGTTCGTTCAATTCTTTAAAACTTCCATTTTCTAAAAGTGAAGCTATTTTATCACTCATATTCTGACTAAAACCTAAAGCGATAAGTTCTTTTTGAGATAATTTTGCAGCTTCTTCGTTTAGATTTTCTAATCGTGTAGCTGTTCCAGTATAAGAACGTACTTTGAAAGGGTTTTCATTGTGAAGTTCTAGTAAAGAACCTGTTAGTTTGAAGGCTTGAGCAAGCTGTTTGTTAGTCATCTTTTGAAGTAGAAAGGGATAGAAAAGAGGTAGATTTATTTCTCTGGCAAAGATAAGCAAAAACTACTATTCTTGTTTCCTTGTTTTGAAGCATTACATCAAACTCTTAAACCCAAAATAGTCATATCATCTCGTTGAGCTTCTCCATCTTTGAAGGTTTCAAATTCTTCCAAAAGTTCTTGTTTTTGAGTAGCAAAAGGATGTTCTTTGATTTGCTCTAGTAGTTGAACTAATCTTTGAGTTCCATATTTTGTTCTTTTAATGTTGTTTTGGTCTGCAAATCCGTCTGTTGTGAGGTATAATGTATCACCAACTTTCAAGTGAATGGTATGTGTTACAAACTGTTGATTTTCCTGTTTTTGCTTTCCTCCTATACTTCTTTTATTTCCTTTTATTTTCAAAAATTGACCTTCTTGAATGTAATAAAGTGGACGATGTGCTCCTGCAAAAGTTACCTGTTTTCCAAAATCTGTATTTTCGATAGCACAAACTGCTACTTCCATGCCATCATCATTTTTTCCTTCATTTTGCTTTAGAGCGTGCTGAATTTCTAAGTGCAAAATTTCCAAAATCATAGCAGGGTCATAGATTTTGCTCTGACCAATTATTTTATTCAAAAGCGTTTGTCCAATCATTGACATAAACGCACCTGGCACTCCATGTCCCGTACAATCTACAACAGCAACAAAGGTTATCCGCTTTTTCCGATATACCCAGTAAAAATCTCCAGAAACTACTTTTTGAGGTTTGTAAATAACAAAACTATCTGAAAAATATTCGTTCAGTTCTGATTCGGTAGGCAAAACAGCATCCTGAATCTGACGAGCATAGCGAATAGAATCCATAATCTGAACTTGTGAACGTTCAATTTCTTTTGTCTTTACCTGACTTTCCTGCAAACTATTCTGTATTTTATTGAGCATCAAACCAAAGTCTTTCGAAAGCCAACCTATTTCATCGTTTGTACTAATCGGACTAATAGAATAATTTTCTGAAAAATCATTTTTTATCACTTTATGAATAGATTTGGAAAGTTTACGAACAGGCAGGCTCAATTTCTTACTAATCAGATAGCTGACAAACATTCCCAAAATAAAACACAAAACAACAATAGCACCTAATGTATATTTTATTCGAAACGTAATTTCTTTCGCTTGTTGTTTGCCTTCTTCGTTCATCTCTGCTATGATATCAGCAATTTGATAGGCTTTTTGCTGCGTTTGGTGACGCATTCCTTGATGAACATTCAGTCCAATTTGTTTTTCATAATCTACCATATCCAGAAACGCATATTGATACTTCCGAAGCAAGTCTAACATTTCTTCTTTACGTTTTTTATCTTTTACAGTTGAGCGAATATCTGCACGAAGCTCTTGAACGGAAAGAGAAAGCTTGTCAATATATGCTTCTTCTTTACGAATCATAAAATCTTTTTCGTGCCTTCTTACCATCAGTAATTTTTCTCTTTTGAAAGGCAAATCAGAGTTTTCTATCTCGTGAATAAACTTACGCATCTGTCCTACCTTCCCAAAATCTTTATGTCCTTTTCGCTCTACAATTTGCACAAGATGTTCAAAAAGTACTTCATATTCTCCTACGGCTTGCTGAAGTTTTAACAATTTTTTGTCAATAGTATCATTACGTAGTTCTTCTCTACTCTTGAGAGCTATTAAACCCTTTTGAACATTATATAATTTCTTAATACGAGTGTTCAAATATTGGCTTTCTCCTGTTTTGTAGAAATCATTATTAATAGTTTCGTAGGTAAAAAAATCCTTTTCTAATCCGTTTAGCGTCTGAATATCAATATAGAGTTGTGTAAGAAGGTCTGTAATATTTACTATACGTTCTCGTTTTTCGTAAAACATAAAGATAGAACCTATGATAAGTGCCGTAAGAATTAAATAAACACTAAAATAAATTTGCAATTTATTTTTTATCCCTCTAAATTTTTTATTTGGCTGAACAGAAGTGGTAGAATTTTGAATCATTTTTGAAAAGTATAATTGTAAGCCAAGCATATTCTATAAGCCTTAATTCTTAGTTACAAAATTACTAGAAAGCTACTTTAAAAGACCACAAAACGTTTTGCTAAATAATTACACTTTTATAAATTTTGATAAAACATAGAGTTTAAAAATAAAAAATACTTCTTTAAAGTTAGATTAATAAAAGAATAAACATAACTTTTTATTTTAAAAAAGAGTCAAATTATTTTTATTTGAAGATTTTGTAAATTAATTGTTACAGCTAAAAACAAGTTTTTTCTATTAATAAGTTGCTCAACAAGAGAAAGAAAATAGGAAATAAATAGGTTTTGATACATTTTTATTTCCTAAAGATAAAGTAGTAATTATGTTAGATGAAAAAGAAGTTGCTAAATTTTTGAAAGGAAAAATAGTACTAGAAAATAACAGCACTTTCTACTTCAATACTTACGTTTTTTAAATAAATAAGTGCGTTATCATTTTTGATTTGTGAGATTGATAAATCACCTGAATTATTATT
Organism: uncultured Cytophagales bacterium; assembly: GCA_963761725.1. Taxonomy (GTDB): domain Bacteria; phylum Bacteroidota; class Bacteroidia; order Cytophagales; family Bernardetiaceae; genus Bernardetia. Next base: position 643,167 of record CAVXHP010000006.1, read on the forward strand.
AGTTTTATTTTGGCAAAACGATAAGGAAATAAAACAGAAGTAAAGCAGAGTAATAAAACTAAATTTGTGTAGAAGTGAACTCATAACATTACTAACTAGTGATTGAATTGCAAAAAAAGCTAAATAATTCTTAAAACCTTTATGATAACTTTTATAAAAAACGGTGTAAAAACTAATTTATACCGTTCTTAGGTCATACTATTTGTGATATGCCAAATGAATGTATATTGGCAAGATTTTTTCCTTATAGTTTGTGATAGTTTTGTACATTTAATTTTTGAGTCAAAAATTAGCCTTTTTACTCACTCTCATTATTTATCTTAATTTACCTTACGATAGAATTTTATGAAAACTCGTTTTACTTCTACTACTATTTTTTCAATTTTACTTTCTGCTTTCGGATTAGCTATTCTGATTTTGGGAAGTAGTTTTTTTCCTATTTCTTTGAAAGAAAATAAAGTATATTCCACTTCCTCTACTTTTCCTTCTACTTTTTTATTTCCTTCTCATTTGCTCAAAACCCAGCAAGACACAACAGGAATGGTTTTCGTAAAAGGAAGCGTTTTCAATATGGGTAGTACTGTCTTTGAAAATGAAATGCCCATTCATGAAGTGGAATTAGATGATTTTTATATTGGAAGATATGAAGTAACAGTAAAACAGTACCGAGAATTTTGTGAAGCAACAGGAAGAGATATGCCCAAAAAACCTATGTGGGGTTGGGATGATACGCATCCAATTGTTGGTATAACTTGGGACGATGCAAGTCAGTACGCAGAATGGGTAGGTAAAAGATTACCGACAGAAGCAGAATGGGAATATGCAGCACGAGGAGGTTTGAAAACTCAAAATTATATCTATGCAGGTGCAAATTATGCCGAAGTAGTAGGGTGGTTTGAAAAAAATTCAGTAGAAATGGTACAGCCTGTTGGTCTAAAAAGACCTAATGAATTAGGAATTTATGATATGTCTGGAAATGTTTGGGAATGGTGTTCTGACCATTATGGACGATATAGACAATTGCGTGAAAAAAATCCTAAAGGTGTCCCGCAAGGACTGAATCGTTGCGTTAGAGGAGGTAGTTGGTTTGGAAATAAAGGAAATCTACGTACAGCAAATCGCTATTACAATCCTCAAGGTTTTGGTAGTAATTTGATTGGATTTAGAGTAGTAATGGATAAATAATCAGTTATCAGTTATTAGTTATTAGTTATTAGTTATTAGTTATTAGTTATTAGTTATTAGTTATCAGTTATTAGTTATTAGTTATCAGTTATTAGTTATTAGTTATAGAGTGCGAAACTGCGTTTCTCTGATAATTATTGTAAATGAAAGTTTTTTAATAAAAAAAATTCGTAATTCGTAATTCGTAATTCGTAATTCGTAATTCGTAATTCGTAATTCGTAATTATAATAAAATTAACTGATTACTGTTCACTGATTACTGACTTAAGTTCCCAGTTTGCAGCATCTTGGTAGATTTCTCTGTTTGCTTCTTGAAATGCTTTTTGTGCTTCTGCGTAGTTTTCCATTCGTTTATAACATAACCCTAACAGAAAATAGTATTTCGAACGGTCTTCGTTTTCTAGTTTTGGAAACTGTTTGAATAGTTCTTTTAATACTACAATTCCCTCCTTATCTCTCACTGTTTTATAATTAGAAAGAGCTTTTAAAAAGTAGATTTCGTGTTTATTTTTTTCTAAAAACAAACACGAATCTGCCATTTTTATAGCTTCATTATACCGTTTTTCGTGTACATAAAGGCGTGTAAGATCAGCATAATAATTTGCATTTCTCTCCTTTGAATACTCTACTTTTCTTCTCAAAAAATTAATCACATCAGATTTGTCATCTTTTCGTCCTTCTACTTGATTGATAAAAATTTGTGCAGGCGAATAATCTGGCTTTATAATAAGAGCAGTTTGGAGATAGCGAAGACTTCTATCAAAATCATATAGAAAAAAATAAACATAACCCAAATTATAATAATATTGAGGTGCCGTATTTTCTAACTCTGTTTTAAGTTTTTCATCCTTTATGCGTGCATAATACGTTTTCATTTCTTCTAAATCTTGCATACGAAAAGCACAACTGGTATAAATAAAAGCAGCTTTTTGAATGGGGTAAGCGTTTGAAGACGTTTTTTCTAAGATAGCTTTTGTGAGTTTTTGAGCCGTTTGATAGTCTGAATTTTGATACAAAATATTCGCTAAACAAAGAGCAATAGGAGGAGGAATATTATTTATATCTTCACTTTTGAGATAATCAGTTGCATAGCCTAGCGTTTTTTTATCAAATTTACTAACCTGATCAGAAAGAATAATTATACTTCCTAAAATTATACTTTTCTCTTCTTTATCAGAACTAGAAACATGTGATAATGCTGTTTCATAGTACGAAAATGCTTGTGGAATAGAATCCACTTTTTCATGCAAAATCCCTAATCTATAATTGGCTTCAAAATTAGTTTTGTCTACTTTAATGGCTTCTTTGTAGAGTTCAACAGCTTTTGGAATGTTTTTTAATTGTTCTAAATAAAAACCTGTATAATATAATAGTTCTGTATTTTCTGAATCTGCACTTAATTCTGTTCTCAAAAGATTTAATCCATCTTGAGGGTTTCCATTTTGAGCCATTTCTACAGCTTGTGTGTAAACTTTTGGTTGTGCTTGTAAAAAATTTACAGTAAAAAGTATAAAAAATAGAAAACTATTCAAAATAAAAAATCTAATAAATAACAAATTATTTCTCATACTTTTTTAGCTGGTTCAATTAGTACAACCGTCGTTGAGGTCTGAACCATCAACAAGGATTTAGATTTATTTAATTTCGAAATCTAACATTTTTTTCTCTCTTATAAAACCCTCTAATTTGTCTCCTATATTTACCTTTGCTACACCTGCTGGCGTTCCCGTAAAAATAATATCTCCTATTTTAAGAGTAAAGAATTTAGAAATATAAGCTATTATTTCATCAAAATTCCAAATCATAAGGTTGTTATTTCCCTTCTGACGAACTTCTCCATTTACCTCCAAATGAAAATCAATAGAATTTATATCTCTAATCTCTGAAAGCTCTACCCATTCAGAAACAGGAGCAGAACCATTAAAACCCTTTGCAATATCCCAAGGAAGACCTTTTTCTTTTGCTTTGGACTGCAAATCTCTTGCTGTAAAATCTATTCCTAATCCTATTTTGTCGTAATAAGAAGATGCAAATTTTTCTTCAATATGCTTTCCTTCTTTACAGATTCTCAAAAGCAGTTCTACTTCGTGGTGAATATCGCTGCTAAAATCTGGATGATAAAATGGGTCATTATTTTTAAGAATTGCAGTATCTGGTTTTAAAAATATGACAGGTTCGGTAGGTCTTTCGTTTTGAAGTTCGGCAATATGGTCTGCGTAATTCCTGCCAATGCAAAGTATTTTCATTTTTTTTAAAGAGTTTAAAGAATAGGGAATGGAGAATAGTGGTTCTATATGATTTTGGTTGCAAACTTAATCTTATATTTTTTCAAGTCTGTACCGAAGGTCTGACTTGAATAAAATAAGTCTTTTCAAAGTAAAACCACTTATTTTTGATAGGTCAGACTTTCAGTACAGACCTATCAAAAACACAAGTTGCAATCAGATTCATAAAGAACTTTTAATTTACACAAAAATACAAAATCAAGTTTGTTTTCTTAAAACATAATTTGAAAAGTAGTGATTAGTTTTATAAAAATTTGGTAACAAACTAAAATAATAAATTAAAATTCGTATTTTGGATTAATTTAGAATAGAATAATTTATACAAATACATATATATAAAATTTTATGGGAGATTTAAATGTACGTATAGCAGATAATCAGCTTGACCTCAATGAATTTACAAGGCATTTATTAAAAGATATTCAAGCTCTGGATATGATGCTCAAAAAAGATTGCTTTGATAATGAGCAGATGCATATTGGAGCAGAACAAGAAATTTGTTTGGTCGACGATCATGGAAAACCCTCCGCTACCTGTTTGGAAGTTTTGGAAGCATTAAACAATGAAAAATTCACAACCGAATTAGCTCGTTTTAATGTTGAATGTAACCTAGAACCTCAACCTTTTAAAGGAGATTGTTTTTCCAAATTGGAAGCCGAAACATTAGGATTATTGAAGCAATTGGAAGAAGTTACCAAAAAACATGATATTGATTATGTCTTGACAGGAATACTTCCCACCATTCGAAAATTTGACCTTACAACAGATAATATTACGCCTTTAGATAGGTATTATGCTCTCATGAATGCACTCAAAAAACTAAGAGGAAATGAATCCTATGAACTTAAAATTGAAGGAATTGATGAATTAAATACAACACAAGATACGGCACTTGTTGAGGCGTGCAACACCAGTTTTCAGGTTCATTTACAAATCAAGCCAGAGGAGTTTGTAGCCAAATATAATGTTGCTATGGCTATTTCTGCACCTATTTTGGCAGCAGCTTGTAATTCTCCGATGCTTTTTGGAAAGCGTCTTTGGAGTGAAACTCGGATTGCACTTTTCCGTCAATCGGTTGATACTCGTATTGCTTCGGAGCATTTGCGTGAACGTAGTCCTCGTGTAATGTTTGGTAATAAATGGCTTAAAGGTTCTATTTTAGATTTGTACCGTGAAGATATTATGCGTTTTAGAGTTTTGCTAACTACTGATATTGATGAAGATGCTTTAAAGATGGTGCAGGAAGACAAAACGCCTAAACTTCGTGCTTTAAATGTTCATAATTCGACGGTCTATCGTTGGAATCGTCCTTGTTATGGCATAAGCCCGAATGGAAAACCCCATTTGAGAATTGAAAATAGGATTTTACCAGCAGGTCCTACAGTTGTAGATGAGGTAGCAAATGCTGCTCTTTGGATTGGTGCCATGAATGCTTTTGAAGACACTTATCCAGATGTGAGTGAAATAATGGAGTTTGATGATGCTCGTGCTAATTTTATGAACGTAGCTAGACATGGTTTGCGTGTTGATGTAAGGTGGGTAAATGGTAAAAAAATGAGCGTAAAGAATCTACTTTTGAAGGAAATAATTCCGATGGCAAGAAAAGGATTAGAAAAAGCAAAAGTCAGTCAGACGGATATTGATAAGTATATGGGAATTGTGGAAGCTCGTGTAAAATCCGAACAAACAGGCTCTTCTTGGATGTTACAATCCTATTCCAAACTCATCAAACAGACTACAAAAGAGGAAGTAATGACAGCCATTACCGTTGCCATTGCAGCCAAACAAAAAAGTAATAAGCCGATTCATACATGGAAATTAGCAACCATTGAAGATATTTCAGATTGGCAACCGTCCGATTTATTAGTAGAGGAATTTATGGATACCGACCTTTTTACTGTTACAGAGGACGATGTACCCGAATTTGCAGCCGATATTATGGACTGGCAAAAAATCCGTTATATTCCTGTGGAGTGTGGAAATGGTGTTTTGGGTGGTTTGGTTTCTTCTCGTATTTTGTTGCGTCATTTCAAATCAAATCCTAGTCAGTCAAATCAAAAAAATAATATAACAACAGTAAAAGATTTGATGATAAAAGATGTTTATACCGTTTCACCAGAAGCAAATATCCACGAAGCAATGGATTTGATGCGGAAATACAAAGTCGGTTGTTTGCCTGTGGTGGCAAATAATAATCTAGTTGGAATAATTACAGAAGCTAATTTTCTGAATATTACAGCTAGTCTTTTGAAACGAATTGCAGAGCGAAGAAGAAAACGTAAGGAAGACAATGAGAAAAGTGATAAAACTAAAGTTAGTTCCAAACCTCAAACCATAAAAGATAGAGAAATTAAGATTCAAGGAGTAGATTCTCTTCGAAATGTAATGGCTGATGGAGAAGAGGAGGAATAAATGGGAATTGATTTAAGTAGTTGTCTAGTACAATTTTGTTGTTTTTAATTTTATTTTGTTAATAGTGCTATTTTGACTTTATGAATCTGCAAAATTTATAGTATATTTTTTTCCAAACTGTGCTAATATCTCTAAAACGGCTTTTTCAAGTGTTTTTACATTTGTCCAAGCTGCTATATCCAACCAGTAATGTTTAATATGTTTCCATAGCATTTCAATGTAATTTAAGTCTGAACAATAAGAAGGAAGGAATTGAATGAATACATTTTTTTCTTTCCATTTTTTTATTGCTTCGTCCACTTTATGATTTCTGTGAGAACTAGCTCTATCTAAAATCAATATTATTTTCTGTCCTTTTGCTCGTTTTTCAATAAAATCATCTATACAAACGATAAATGTATCTGCGTCCATAGCTTGATAAAATTCATAAAATTCATAAAATTCACTTTCATTATTCGTACGCATAAATCCTAAAATATTAGCTCCTCTAGCTCGTTGAGCAGGTAAAAACACCTTTTTAAGTGCTTCAGTAGCTTTTTCTTGCCAACCATACATACTATTAGGATTGAGATGAAAACTACTTTCATCACTAAACCAAACTTCAACTTCTCCTTGAGTTTCTTGATTGAGCCACCATGCAATTTCAGATTTAAAAAAATCGTGCATCCATTCGTCTCGTTGAGATTTTAATGATTTTTGTATTCGTCTCCAGCTCCAATTCTTTTTTTTAAAAAGCGTTTGAGGACAGAGGGATTGGTTTCAATTTGATGTTCTTCTTTCAATAAAACAACAGTTCTTTTTAAATTTTGAGGTGTATTTTTTACACACTCTAAAATAATATCTTCATTCTCAACAGATAAGCTACTTTGAGAATGAGCCATGTTTTTATCTAAAAGACCCAAACAACCCATTGATTCATACTTATCAAACCAACTTTTTATGCTATTTTCACTCACATCAAATTGTATGGAAAGCTCCTTAATAGTCAATCTATGTTTGGAGCTTAAATAAATAGAACTAAATCGTTTACGTTCTCTTTCTAAGAGTTTTATATCTGTACTAGATAAATAACGGCGAAGTTCTTGTTCTTGAAAAATACTTAGAGTAGCTATGAAACGCATGAAAAATATAAAATTGTGTTTATTGAACTAAAAAACTAAATTTAACAAAATTGTAGCACATAACTACTTAATTAAGATAATCAGAAATTAATTTCTCTAAACATTTGACCCACAACTATAATTGTGGGTTTCTTTATTGACAAAATCGTATAGAATTTTTCTACCTAAAAACTCCCACCAAACGATAATAATCCATCATTGTAATACGGAAAGTTTCTCGTTCTTTTCTAGTTTCTAAAATAGGAATTTCGTTAGGCATCATGTAAAACTCATGATTATCCAAAATTCCATTATAAAGTCGTGTCGCAAATTCATATTGTGTATCTACGTGTCCTGCCATATAAAAAAGTGTTCCTTGTGCTTTGGTTTCTGGATTTTTCCACCTGATTTTGAGCGTATCGTTTTTAGATTCGTCAAAATAATCTTCTATGTATTTATTTGGGTCTGTAATAATATAGGCTTTGTCTTTGTCCCATAAATAAACAATTGTCATATTCAAAATAGGAGAAATACTATCTTGATTGGCATCTTCATGGACATAAATTTCTCGTTTGAGTTTGGGTTCATCTTTTTTATCGTAATCCAAACTTCTCATGTTCTTAAAAAACAAAACCGAATTATAGGTAGTAGAATTTTCTGGTGTAGTGGCAGAAACTCGTTTTTCTTTATCTGGATTACAAGAGAAAAGTAAAATAGATAGAAACAAAGTAAAATAAATAAATTTCATAGAAGTAGAATAAAGAATTTTAGATTTTCAAAAATCAACTTTTTGTTATCAAAATGGTTTTATATAGTATTTTTGTAGCGTACACTTTAGTGTGCGAATGTATTTTGTAGCGAATGCTTTAGCTTTCGTGATTTTCAAAATAAGAAAAATTAAATTTGATATTAATTTCAAAAAAATTCTTCAAATAAAATCAAAATATTGACCTTTGTAAAAGAAGCAAATTAAATTAATAAAACGATAGAAAATACTATTAAGAATTTTTCGTTTATGAAATAGCCAACCATTACAAAATCAAAATTAATTAGTTCAAATGGGGAAAAATAAATCTGTTATTTTTTTTAACTCTTTTCCTCAACAGTTTCTTTGATAATTATTTAGATTATCTTCCAAAAAAATACTATTCTAACTTATAAATTTATATACACTATATAGGGTTGTTTTTTACGCTCTTTTACCTAAAAAAATATCTTTTTATGTCAAATACAAATTCTAATACAAAAGAACTTTTACACGAGCCATTACTTGCCGAAAATCCAAATCGCTTTGTACTTTTTCCTATCAAACACGACGATATTTGGCAAATGTACAAACAAGCAGAAGCCAGTTTTTGGACGGCTGAAGAAATAGACCTTTCCAATGATATGAAGGATTGGGAAGCCATGAGCGATAATGAACGTCATTTTGTAAAACATGTTCTTGCTTTCTTTGCAGCTTCTGATGGAATTGTGAATGAAAATTTAGTTGTTAATTTTATGAAGGAAGTTCAGCTTCCAGAGGCTCGTTGTTTTTATGGTTTTCAGGTAATGATGGAAAATGTTCATGCCGAGACCTATTCTCTTCTTATCGATAGTTATATCAAAGGCACAAAAGAAAAAGACTATTTATTCAATGCACTTGACAATTTGGAATGTGTAGCCAAAAAGGGAGAATGGGCTTTGAAGTGGATTGAGAGCGATAATTTTGCTGAACGTTTGGTAGCTTTTGCTGCTGTGGAAGGCATTTTCTTTAGTGGCAGTTTCTGTTCTATTTTTTGGCTCAAAAAACGTGGCTTGATGCCAGGGCTTAGTTTTTCGAATGAGCTTATTTCAAGAGATGAAGGCTTGCATTGTGATTTTGCTTGTCTTTTGTATAATAACTATATTGAGAACAAATTGCCAAAATCACGTATTATTGAAATCATTACAGATGCTGTAAGGATTGAGCAAGAATTTGTAACCGATGCTATCCCAGTAAGTTTGATTGGAATGAATTCTGATTTGATGAATCAATATATTGAGTTTGTAGCTGATAGATTATTAGGCGAACTTAATTGTGAAAAGCAGTATGGAAGTGCAAATCCATTCCAGTTTATGGAAATGATTAGTTTGCAAGGAAAGACAAATTTCTTTGAGAAACGTGTTGCAGAGTATCAAAAAGCGGGTGTAATGAATGCAAATGATGATTCTCCGAAGTTTTCTTTAGATGAGGATTTTTAAGAATTGAAATTTGTTTGAGCGTTGAGGCTTGAACTAATCAATAGATTTTTATATAGGAAAGCCGAAATTCAATAGTTTTGAATTTCGGTTTTTTGTGTAATATATTTTAATTTAGTTCTTTTATTTCAATATGAGTGTCATTAATTCAATTTAAAATAGCTCTTCATTAGCTATAGAGTAGCATAACCTTTAGCTTCGGTGACTCGCTGCTCTTCGGGTGTAGAAAGGAATAGAAAATTAATTTTAAAAGCTACAGAGTAGCGTAACCTTGTTTTTAATTCTAATTTTCTCGCAAATCACAGAGTTTCGCTACTCTGTAGCTCTAATAAAGCTGTTCATAATGTTCTACCAAGGTTACGTTGCTCTGCAACTGAAAACCAAATACTTAAAAATGACACTCATATTGTTATTTATAAACTCTTTTTTTATGAAAAATCCTTCTGAAAACAAAGAAATAATTCCTATTATTGATGAGAATAAAAAGAAATTATCTAAGCTAGAAAATCTTTTTAATAATCGCATCAAACATATAAAAGATTTAAAAGAAACTATAAACTTGGCTCGTCAGCAAATTCAATGGTATCATCAAGAGTCGGTTGCCAAAATTTTTCCTATCAAAACAGAAATAGTAACCAAAGAAGTAGTATTAATAAAACTATTAGTAAAAGCCTTTGATGAAAATGTATTAAAAGAAAAAAAACAAATCAGAGATTTCAAAAAACTTTTGATTTTCTTTATTGAAGACTTGATTTTTGAAAAACAGCAAAAAGATTTAGACAAACTCTATGAGCGTTTTGCAGGAAAAACTATCGAAAAAATTAAGGAAGAAACTGAGCAAGAAGAAAGGCAAAAACTCATTCAGATAATAGATACATTAGGACTCAAACTTACCGAAGAGGAAAGAGAAAAATTGCTATTAAAAGATTCAAATCTAGATTTTATAAATGAAATAAAAGCAAGGTTATATGAAGATAAAAGAGGAAAACCACACAAAAAAAGTAAGAAGAAACTAAGAAAAGAAGAGAAACAAAATCAAGAATTAGAAAACATCAGTGCAATAGTAAAACAGGTTTATAAAGAATTAATGAAAGCATTGCACCCTGACAAAGAACTGAACGAATCTAAGATAGTAGAAAAAACTACACTTGTTCAGCAAATTACGGAAGCCTATCGCAATGACGATTTATTTACCTTATTATCCATAAAATTTATTTGGCTTGATAATGCTGATACTACAAGTCTTGGTGATGATAAAATAGAATATTTTAATAAAATGCTTCTCAAACAAGTTCAGGAATTAGAAGAACAAAAGCGACAAATAGGCTTTAGTTTGAAAATACATCCTGTATTAATCAATTTTTTGGGTAAAGCAGAATTTGATAAGTTTTCAAAACGAATTATTGAACAAACTCAAAAGGAGGTTGAGAAAAAATTGCAAGATATAAATAGTCAGATAGAAAGAATAGAAATTAAGGATAAAAAACACATAAAGAGATTTGTAAATGAGCAGTACAAACTTCTTATTGAAGATAAAACTGAAAATTATTAGTTTTTCTATTAAAAAACATTATATCAAAAAAAACAGAATTATTTTTTCTTGTCTTTCTGAATAACTATACTCATTTTTGTATGGATTAACGTAGCTGACACTTTCCAAGTGTCAGAATGTGATATGTATTTTATTGACACTTGGAAAGTGTCGGCTACTTTTGAATTATTTTATGACAAAATTGAAGATGCGTCTTTTACGCTTTCGTGTGTGGTTTCAAAATCAATGGAAAAGCCGTTCTCAAAAGGAAAAATATACGGTCGGAATGGCTGGACTTTTGGGTGTTTTGCTAATTTTTGCAGTCGCTTTTGTGATTTGGAATACGAATAGAGAAGCCTCTGTTTGGGAACTTGTGCCTAATGATGCCATTTTGGTTTTGGAAACTACGGAAGCACAGCGAATGAGAGAAAAAATTGATTCCCTTCCCTTTTGGCAGCCTTTCAAAAATTTGCCTTATCTTCAATCCTATCACTCACGCAAAACGGTTTTGGATTCTGTTGGTAGAGATTCTTTAGATATTATGAATTATCTAAAAGGCAGGAAAATATATGTTTCATTGCATCAAACTTCACGTACAAGTGCTGATATTATGTTTTTTGTTCCGATGTCTTTGCAATCAAGGATTATAAATAGTCTATCCAAAAAATTACAAAAAGATATTCCTTTTACACATTCAGAGCGTCTCTACAATGAAATTACGGTTCACGAGCTAAAATATGAATATGAAAAGACCGATAAAGATGGAAATATAGAAGCTAGAAAAAACTCAAATCGCAAAAACGAAACGGAAAGCGTAATTTTTACTTATGTAATCTACAAAAACTTTTTTATAGGAAGTTATACACCTTTTTTGGTAGAAGATGCTGTTCGTAAAATAGCAAATAATGAAGAGACGCCTTTTTTTAAAGAAAATAAAGACCTTCTCAAACTCACAAAAATAGAAGATGACGATGCAAACCTATATGTTTCGGCTTCACAAATTCCAAAACTTTTTTCCCTTTTTACGGAGGAAGAAAACACAGCTCTACTTTCTAGTTTTGGTAATTGGGCAAAATCAGCTATGCTTGATGTTTCCTTGAAGGAACATTTACTTTTATTAAATGGCTATGTTTTGACGCAAGAAGAAGGAACAGAAAGAGATTATTTGTCTATTTTAGAAACTCAAAAATTGATTGATTTTATTGATTTACAGCAATTTATCCCTCAAGAAACCGCTCTTTTGTATAGAATTGGACTTTCAGAACCCGAAAAGTATTTTAATGAATTAGAAAAATATAGAAAAGAATATTTACCAAGACAGATTGAAGCAAAGGAAACTTTGATTGATAATTATAGCTTCTCACCTACTCGTTTTTTGGATAATCTAGGAAATGAAATTGCTGTTGCTGTCTTGGAAATGCCAGAAAACCGAAAAAACCCAGAAAAATTAGCCTTCCTAAAGATAAAATCAGAAGACGGACAAACCGAAAAATACGAACAAAAAGCAGTCGCCTTATTAAAACAACTTGCCGAAAATTCATTGGTACAAGTAAAAAGTGAAGATGGTAAAGAAAATGAAACCAAACCATTGACAGAAATCTATGAAGAACTTCCAATTACACGTATTGAAGTAGCAGATTTTCCCAAAAAGATGTTTGGAGAAGGTTTTAGTGGATTTTCGCAGTCTTATTACACTGTTTTGGAAAGTAAATATATTGTGATTGGAAGTAGTTTTCAGGCTATTCAAAAATTGATTGATGATTATAAAAATGAACGTGTTTGGGGAAAACTAGTCAGGCAAAGACAGTTTTTCGAACAAATCGGAACTCGTTCGAACAGTTAGTGTAATTGTAGATTTGCCTCGCTCTTGGAATTGGCTTATGACAAATATTTCTCCAGAATGGCAAAAGACGTTTGAAGCCTATAAATACGATCTTTTGAAAGTAGAGTTTTTGGCGTGGCAAGCAGAAGGAGAAGAAAAGCGTTTTGCTAGTTCGATTATTTTCCAACAACAAAAAACAGCTGAATTAGTAGCTCAAAGCAAGAAAGAAGAAGCCAAAACGATTTTTAAAAGTAGATTAGAAAGTCCTCCCTATTTGGTTAGAAATCATTTGGATAGAAGTCAGGAAGTGTTGGTTCAAGATGAAAAAGATATGTTGTATTTGGTTTCGAAGGAAGGAAAAATACTTTGGAATTATTATCTAAATGGAACAATGCGACCACAAGTTTATCAAATTGATGCTTATAAAAATGGAAAATTGCAGTATTTGATTGCTACGCCTACAAAGGTTTATTTGATTGACCGTTTGGGAAGAGCAGTTTCTGGTTTTCCGATTTGGTTTCCAGAAAACACATTTATTACGCATCTTTCAGTCATTGATTATGACAATTCAAAGAATTATAGAATTAGTGTAGCTACTAGTCAGGGCAATGTTTATTTATACGACAAAACGGGTCAGAGTTTACCAGGCTGGCAACCTCGTAAGGTTGGCATGGCTCTTTCTGCTCCTTTAGAACACGTTCGGGCAGGAAATAGAGATGCCATGATTGCGATTGAACAAAACGGAATTGTCAATTTACTAAAACGAAATTCTCAAAGTTATTCCAATTTTCCACTCAATTTTAGTTCGGATATTACCAATGATTTTCATGTAGATTATGGCAACACACTTTCCACAACAGAAGTAAGTATGCTGACCGAAGCTGGCGAACTAATTCGTTTTAATTTGGAGGGAAAAATAGTAGATAGAAAATTCTTTGAGAGAGGAGAACAAGGTGCAATTTTTACGCTTGCAGCCGACAAACAGCGTGAACAAAATTTTGTAATTGCACGACAAGACAGCAAAAAACTAACGCTTTATTCGTCGGAAGAAGAACTCTTGTTTTCTAAAAATTATGACAATGAAGGAACAAAACTAATTCAATATTTCAATTTTGGAGCAAGTATAGAAGTCATTGCTGTTACAGATATGCACGCACAAAAAACCTATCTCTATTACACTAACGGAACAATGATAGGAGGAAAACCAATACAAAGTAACACAACGATTGCACTTTTTTATTCGGAACAAACGAGCCTTTTTACGCTTTACAGAACACTTGACAATGAATGTCAGAAACTGGTTTTTGGGAGGTAAAATAACTATTCTATTTCTGTTCTTAGCATCACGCTAAGAACCTATAAAACTAAAAGCTTCACGCTGTATTTATTATACGAAATACAAAGCGTGACGCTTAAATACATTTAGGTTCGTAGTGGACACTACGAACAGGTGGGATAAAATCTTATAAATCCTAACCAATTTTACCTTTTATATATGATTCAAATTCTTCAAAATTTAGAACATTTTTATTGTTCTGATGCTCCCAAATACTTTTATTAATTTTGTATTTGTAAGTCTGATTTTCAAACTCTAATAGAATATTCTGATTTTCATTAATTGTTTTATCTAGGAAAAACTCTTCAGTTTCATAATATTTTTCACTTAGTAAAAATTTTATATCAAGTATAAATCTAGCTTTTTGCTTGAAATTTTCTGGTGTAGAGTCGGAAACATCAGGAAACACACATAGAACATATTCTTCTGTACAAATAACAGCATTTTTTGCTTGAGCCTTTGTCATTAATACATAATCTCCTTTCCGACTTCTTGATTTTATTTCTAATCTAATTCCAATTTCCAATAATGAATTTAAAAGCAAAAAATCTTGTCCATTATCTTCAACTTTTGCATTTGAACCTGTAATAGATTGAAATATATTTTCCACAGTCTTTCCTAAATTCCTATAAAATTTGGCATTTTGTATTTTTTCATCTTCTTTCTCTAAACTTTTCATTATAACTTCAATCAGTGGTTTTCTATCTTTATCATCTTGTTTCTTTATCACTTCAGTAATTTGTGATAATTCGTTCAAATATCCACTATAAATAATATTGCCAGACTTTTCTTTTTCTTCAATAGTTAAAGTATTGTAAGCAATTCCTGCTCTTAATTTAAAAAACTTTGGAAAATAATCTTCTAATCTTTTATTATTCCAAAAATCTGTTTTTTGCATTTGGCTTTTCTTAGAAATCCAATTATCCAACTTTCTAATATTTTGCTTTATATCTGGCTCTGTATTATCTCTAAGTTCCATAACAGTTTCATCAAGCTTTTTACATATATCACTAATATCTAAGGTTTTTTTCAATATTATATTAACTCCATGATGTCTCAATTTATTTTTGAAATCAAACTCTTTTCCAAAGTCTACTAATATCATTTTTAATTCACTAGGTATTTTTTGACTATTATAATTATTTTTATTCTCTTCCATGTTATAATTGTCTTTATCAAAAACATCATTATAAATCTCATCATGATAAGAAAGTAAATTATTATTTTGGTTAGGAATGATTGCGTATTTATCAAGTAATTCCACATAATAGCATTCTATAAATTCAATTATTTCATTTATACAATAATCTATTTCAGAATCGCCTTCAATACTATAAGGTCTATGAAACAATCTTTCACTAAAATCATTTAAGTTTGAAATGCCTTCAAGATTATTAGAATTCTTAAAGTTAGATAGAATCTCGTCAATTAATACTTGATTTGCGAATGACCAATCAAAATCTAAAGCATTATCTATTATAATTACTTCCTTATTTTTTTCTCTATACATTGTAAAAAAATAACTTGCAATCTTATGTAATTGAGTTTGCTTTTGTTCGTTTTCGCTACTTGAGTAAGAGTTTAATATAAGTATTGCGTTCAAGAACTGTTCTTTTTCATTTGAGGTAGTTATTTTCTTTCCATTTTCAATTGCTAAACGAATTGAATTAGAAAACTGAACAAGAGTTCTTTTATTATCACTAATAAAAGCTTCTTTAAATTCTTCTTTTACTAATATTCTGTTGTAGTCATACTCTTTACCGAAATGCTCACTACATTCAATTAATTTCATTGGTATATTTTCATTCTTAAAAAGTGTATCTTTTTTCTTATAATCTCCATAGTAATTAGGGATTATACAAAAATAATTTTCTGGTTTTATCAATAAATCTAGCTTGTTACTTTCAATAAATCCTATAACCTTTATTAAAGCAGAACAAGCTGTAATTCTTTGATTATTAAACAAAAATGCTATTGTGTTTTCAAGTTTTAGGTTTTCTCCCTGTATGATATTTAGCAAATCTTCTATATCAAACTTAATTTCAGCATTCCAGTTCTTATATTCATTTTTATTAGGATGAATTATGTTTTGCCAAGTATAAGATTGAGACAAAATTGGAATTTTTTCACTAATAAATTCATTACATAATTCCCAAAAATGTTTATACTCTGCTTCTATTTCATAAATAGGAAAAAGAGTATTAATTGGTTTAATATTTTTATTTCCTTTTGATGGTTTTACAATTTCAGACTCAAGTATTGTTGTTCTTATTTTTCTCTGAATATCTCTAAACCATTCTTTATCAACATTTTTAGGAGTATTCGTTTTTGCTAATAATTCTATATTTTTCCAGTCCTTTTCTATACCATGAGACAGTATCGAAAGATAAAGTTCAACTCCCTGCTCATAAATTGATTTATTTAATTTGGCTTTTTTTATAGCAATATCATTTTCTTGTAAATCTTCATTTGATTGAATGATCAAACTATCTCTTGGTTCAGTAGGATTAAAAAGAGGACTATTAATTATGACAGGAAAATCAAACTTTATATCACTTATCAAGGGAAAAGAGAGAAATTGGGTGGAAATATTATCATCAATAAATTCTAAAGAAATTGTGCCATTTTCTTGTACTGAAATAGGAATAGCAACTTGAACTATATTGTTTTTTGATGATGCTACTACTATTTTTACAGATTTTTCGTTTTCCAATATTTCTATTATATTAATTCCTTCTCTTAAATTGTCAGATTTCTTTTCATAAGAAGTGATCTGCCCGTCGTTATCTATTTCGATTGATTTTATTGAATCTACAAAAGCTAGTGTATAATAAACTGAATTTTGTAGATTATTTATTCCTTTTAATGCAATTCTATGTGCTGATTCTTTACCATTGAATTTGTATTTAAATTTTGTGAAATACTTTCTTTCTTCAAATCCTATTATGTAATCTGACGAATTCAGATTTTCAATCACATCTAATACCTCAAAGGAAGCATTTACTTTTTTTTCCATGTCAAAAAGATTATCAGCTTCTCTATCTAAGTTAATTTCTAATTTAGAATAGTTTTTTTTATCATCAGCATAAATAGTTTCAAGTTCTATATTGTAGCTTAATAAGTATGTTGTCATAAATCCTGTTCCAAACTTCCCAGTTTTATTTAAATACTCTTCTATTTCTTGTTCTGTTAATTCTTCACTTATTATAGCTTTTTTAAAAAAAGAAAATTTATCATCATCACTAAAATTTGGTGTTTTTGATGAATCTTTTGTTAGTAGACTTATCAAATCATTTTGGTTAAAAGGTTTACCGTTATGAGAAAATTCAATATACTCAGGTGTTAGCTTTATTTTTATATCGACACCCTTAGGAAATGAACAGTCTTTAGCATTTTGAAGTAACTCCCATATCCAACGTTGTGAAGCATTTATATTTGGTTCTGCAAAATCAGCTAAAATATCTTTTGCTATTTTTCTTGGATAACCTTCTAACAATTTTTTATATATTGATGACATTTGAATTTAGTTTTATAGATTACACAAAATTTTAACTACATAAAAATCTACCACCAATTCAAAAAAAAGAACCAATAGTGTTTACAATATACAAAAAATAAGTATTTACACAGAATAAAATTTGGTTGTAATTTATCTTTTGTAAAATATTACAATGTTGGTTAAATAATTACAAACTCTCTAAAATTATCTCTATGTATTAGTTTTTCTTCTGCGTTGTATTTTTCTATAAATGTTTTGGGTAAGTTTACTTTCTTTTTTGGATTCCATTTAAACTCATAACCATATAATTTTTGATTCGTACTTTCTACATAATCAATTTCTTGTTGTTGAGTTGTTCGCCAAAAATAAGGTTGTGATAAAGTAAGCTTATATTTATTTTGTTTCATTCTTTCCGAAATCAAGAAATTTTCCCACAAAGCACCTACATCTGTACGCAAACTCAAATCAGTAAAATTTCCTATAATCATGTTTCTAATTCCATTATCATAAAAATAAATTTTCTTGCTCTTTTTTCAGTTCATTTCGCACGTTTTTACTATAACTTCCCAACCTAAATATAACATATCCCTTTTCCAAAATCTCAATATATCTCTGAATTGTATTTCTATCTACTCCAATAAGTTGGCTCAATTCATTATAATTGACCTCACTACCTATCTGTAAGGCTAAAGCCTGAACCAATTTTTCTAATACTTCTGGTTTTCTTATTTCTGCATAAGAAAGAACATCTCTATACAAATAACTATTGACTAGATTTTTCAAAATCTCTCTTTCTTCTCCATCATTATTAATCACATCTGGATAAAAACCATATATCAGTCTATTTTCTAGCTGTTGTTGTGCCTGTAAATAGCCAATATTATTTTGGTACTCTTCCCAACTAATCGGAAATAGTTCATATTCCCATTTTCTTCCTGTCAATGGTTCACTTAGTTCATTGAAAAGAATAAAAGACGACGAACCACTAATCCATAATTGAACATCTTTAAATTGATCTATAATAATTTTAAGTGTCAGATCTATTCCTTTGATGCGTTGAGCTTCATCTATAAAAACTATTTTTTTTCCTCCAATCAGATTCTTAATTTTTTCTGTATTAGGAGTATCAAGAATAGATCGAACAGTTGGGTCATCTCCATCAAAGAATTGATAATCCAAACCTTTTAGTTGTTCCAAAATAAAAGTTGTCTTTCCTACTTGGCGAGGTCCTACTATTATAATAGCCTTTCCCTTCCCTATCTTACTTATAACTTGTTTTTTTATCAGTCTTTCAATCATACTCTAAATATAACAAAAACAGAACATATTCACAAATTATTATACTTTTATGTGAACGTATTCATAGATTGTTATGATTTTATAGGAATAGATTCACAAATTATTTATTTTCTTATTAAATCTTAATCACTTTTACGGTAAATAAAACATCAATAATTGCTAAAAATAAAGTTGCATATAAGAAGTAATAATATTTATTTGTCGTTGTGTCTATTTGTTTTACACCTCTTACTTCTCCTTGAATAGATTGAATGGCATTTATGAGTCGCTGAACATCATTTTGAGTTTCTCCAATTTCGTAATATTTTCCTCCTGTTTGGCTTGCTAAATCTTGTAAGTCAGACGGATTTAGTTTTGTAATAATCGTTTCTCCATTTCTATCGTCTTTCTTAAAACCACTACCAGATGGTATTTTTCCACCTTGTTCTGTCCCGATTCCTAATGCAAAGAGTTTGATTCCCAAATCTTCAATTTCATCTATTGCATCGCCTGTTTCTTCTCCAAAATCTTCTCCATCACTTATCATAATAATGATTTTCGAATTCGTTTTGGTATCTTTATCACTTTCAAATTTTTCTAAAGCCATTTGTAAAGGAGGTGCAAAATCAGTTCCTCCACTGGGTACAAGTCCAGTATTCAGAGATTCTAATATTAATCGCAATGCACTTTGGTCACTTGTAAGAGGACATTGAAGAAATGCTTCCGATGAAAAAATGATAATTCCTTGCCTGTCAGAAGAAAAAGCTGTCGTAATTGCTTTAAGTTCGTGCTTGATACGCTCCATTCTGGAAGGCTGAATATCTATTGCATCCATTGAGCGAGATAAATCTACCAAATAAAAAATATCTTTTCCTATACTTTTTACTTCTTGCTTCGTTTCTCCAAAAGAAGGACCAAGAAGAGCCAAAATGAGCAAAATAAAATAGCTGCTTCGAAGCACAAATTTAAGCCAGACATATTTTGAAGAAGTGCGTAAGTATTTTGCTTTTTTGTGTGTTCTGAAAATATACAAACCATATAAAAGTAAAAACACACAAATAAATACAGTTTCAAGAATGCCTAAGTCGTTGTTCCAAATCATAGTACAATTAAAATCTATTTGAAATATCAATATGAGTGTCATTTTGAGTCATTGACTTTTAGTTGCAGCCGCAACGTAACCTTGGTAGAAGCTCAAAAGCGTATTTCAATAGAGCTACAGAGTAGCGAAACTTGCAATTGGGCAATTAAGAATAAAGTTACGCTACGTTGTAGCTTTTCAAATCAATTTTATTTTTGTTCTACCAAGGTAAAGCTACTCTGTAGCTAATAAATGCCTATTTTGATTTCTGCCAATGACACTCATATTGAAATATATCAGAATTAAAATAAAGTATTTTTAGTAAAATAATTAAGTGAAAGTAAGCAAAAACTATCGTTTATGGGAATTTTTTAGTTTAATTTATTAAAAATACTTTTCAAAATTGAAAATCCTAAAATCTTTTTGTATCTTTTAGTTTATTTATTCTGTGTCGCTCGTAGGGATACAAGCAACGGTAGAGCAAGTTTTTGTTCTAACAAATTATCTTTTTTTAAAATAAAACGGTTGTCTGACAATTTTTGTGGAAGTCGTTGGTGAGACACCAACAACGGAAAAAAAGAGTCATAAATACCTCGCCATTGTCGGTGTCTCACCGACGATTTTACCATCACCACTTATGAATATTAAACATCTAAAAATTAGTCAAAAATTAGCCATTCTGTTTTCGGGACTTTTTGTGATGCTTTTACTTCACTATTTTTTAGTTTTTAGGCTTGATGCAATTATTTTAGATGATGGAACAAAATTAGATATTGCACAACGCAATGGAATGTCTATTCAACAAGCCATTTTTTACCTTCGAAATGTAATAGATGGTAATCAACAAACCGACCTCAATGACCTTAGCAACCGAGTAGGTTTGGTTAATTCTAATTTGGATATTCTTCAAAATGGAGGTATTTATAAACTTCGTTTTGATGAAAAAATTCAAGTAGAACCTGTTTCAGAAGAGATTAGTAATCAGTTACTTTCCTTCCAACGCCTCTGGAAAGAATTTGACAAACGATTTACAAAAATAAGAACAACTAGCCAGTTACATCACGATAGTACACTTGTCTATTACATAAAAGAAAATACAACTGGTTCTATCAATCCACTTCCAGTAGAAGAAGATTTATTTTCATTAGGAAACTTGGGTTTGGGCAATTTAGATGGAGATTTAGACGACTTAGGAAGTTTGGGAGATTTATCACTTTCCTTTGATGATAATACAACAAATACAGTTCTTTCTAGTACCTATAGAAAGATGGAATATCGGTTTGATAATGTTTTGAATGGAAGTATTGCACCCGATGTAAATTTTATTATTCGAAATGCTGAAAAACTGATTTTACTCAACAAAAATTTAGAAAACTCACTTTCTACTCGCTTGTATTACGACCAAGTTCGTTTACGTTATTGGATGGTTGCACTTTTTTTGATTAATGCTATTGTTATTGGTGTAGGATATTGGTTCGTCGTAAAGACTTCTTTGCACCCACTTTTGAAAATTCGTCAGCTTATTAATCGTCTTGCAGCAGGAGATATTTCTCGTACACTTTCAGCTCGTTCTCACGATGAAGTAGGCAATTTGATTCAAGATTTAAGTCGTTTTTCTCAAGGATTAGAGCAGATTACAGATTTTGCAACACAGGTAGGAAAGGGAAATTTTGATGAAGAATTTGAGGTCAGAAGTAAAAAAGACAAACTAGGATTTGCACTTTTAGAGATGAGAAATGACTTAAAACAAAACTCTGAAGAAGACAAACGTAGGAATTGGTCTAATGAGGGAACAGCCAAATTTTCAGATATTTTGCGTCAGCATGCACAAGATATGCAAGCTCTTTCTTATCAACTTATTTCTAATTTAGTACATTATTTAGGAGCCAATCAAGGTGGAATTTATAGTTTGGAGAAAGAAGGAGAAGATGATACAAAGTCAAATTTAGTTTTAAAGGCTGCTTATGCCTACAACAAACAAAAGTTTATACAACAATCTATTCCTATACAGCAAGGTCTTTTAGGGCAGGCGGTTATGGAAAAGGGACATTTGTATTTTAATCAAATTTCGTCTGATTATATTCGTCTTACTTCTGGTCTGGGAGAAGCAACGCCAAGTTATTTGCTAATTGTTCCCTTGATTTCGAATAATGAAGTACATGGTGTAATTGAAATTGCTTCTTTTAAGCCGATTGAAGAATATCAACTTGCTTTTGTAATTAAATTGTCTGAGAGTATTGCTGCTACGCTTTCCAATGTGAGAAGTAATGAGCGTACCAAATTACTCTTAGAAGAATCTCAAATGTATGCCGAACAAATGGGAGCACAAGAAGAAGAAATGCGTCAGAGTATGGAAGAACTGACTACTACACAAGAAGAATTAGAACGCATTCAGAGAGATTTGAAAGAGCGATTGACAAATTATGAATCCGTTGTGAATAGTACAAAAAGTATGATTTTGGCTCTTGATGGAGAATATAATATTAA
This sequence comes from uncultured Cytophagales bacterium, assembly GCA_963761725.1. Classification (GTDB taxonomy): domain Bacteria; phylum Bacteroidota; class Bacteroidia; order Cytophagales; family Bernardetiaceae; genus Bernardetia. The sequence goes on from CAVXHP010000006.1 coordinate 665,403, forward strand.
GGTCTTAAATCGTTCGTATTCTATTATGTTACGAAGGTTAAAAGGAACAGAAGTTCCGAATGGCTCAAATATTTTAGAGATTCTGACACAAGAACAACTAGAATATTGGAAACCTTATTACGAACGTGCCTTGGGTGGCGAATCCTTTACGATGGTTTCAAACGTTAAAAATTCGGAGTTTGAAGACGTCTATTACGAATTGGAATTCTTCCCTCTTATTACCACTAATGGCGTTATTACAGGTTTTGCCATCGTAAATAGAGATGTAACATCACTTAATCCTATTCGTTTTACAGAATATGAGGATATTATTCCGATTGAGTAAAAATAGGAATTGTACAACTACTGACTGCACAAGTAGAAAATAGAGTTTCATAATCCTACTTCAAAACCCTAACTTCAATTCTTCGATTTAGTTCTCGTCCTTCCTTTTCGTCATCATTACTGGCTATTGGTCTCTCTTGTCCATATCCATTTGCTTTCAGTCTTGACTTTTCTACTCCTTTATCTACCAGAAAATCAATAATACTTTGGGCTCGCTCTTTTGATAAAATGAGATTTGTAGAAGCATTTCCACTATTATCTGTGTGTCCAATTATTTCCAAAGAAAGAGATTCATTTTCATTCAAAAAAATTGCTAATTCTTCTAAATTTTGATGCGATTCTGTTTTTAAAATAGCATTTCCTTTTTCAAAATAAATATTTTTCAGCGTAATACTCTCGTTTTTACTTACACTCAAATCATCAATTAGTTTTTGTAATAATTTTATGTTTTCTGATTGATTTTCATCTTCATAAACATTTTCCTCTTCTACATACAAATACGCATTAATTACATAATTCCTAGAATTTTTTTGTGCTAATATATAAGGGTTTAATGAAATTTGGTCTTGATAAGCTAATCTATCTTTATGACGAATTTCTATGTTATAAAATGTAATTTCCTGAACCGATTTATCTAGGTTGTAAAAATTATTTGAGTTAGAATCATCCTTAGCTTTGTCTTTCAAATAAATCGGAACATTGATTTTATAATTTCCATCTTCATCTGTTTTGGTTTGAAAAGTAGTGCTGTCTATTTTATAATTTATACTTTTGAAAATAATGTTAGCATTCTGAACTGCTTTTTTCTCTAGTGTTCGTTCTCTAAATTGTCCTTTTACTTCTATCGAATCAAAAAAGAAAACTTCATAAATATCGTCCCCTCCTTGTCCATTTATACGGTTAGAAACAAAATAACCTAATTGATTATTTTTATTATTAGAATAATCAATACTAAAATAGAGTTCATCGGCAACGCTATTAATTGGATAGGGAAGTAATAATGGATTTGTCCATTCGTTGGAAGTGGTATCAAATTCTGCCTTAAAAATATCAAATCCACCTGTCGTATTTTCTCTATTCGAACTAAAATAAAGCGTATTGTCTTTATCCAAAAAAGGAGTTATTTCACCTGATTTTGAATTTATTTTTTCTAACAAAATAGGGTTTTCAAAATCATTTTTTATATCTTCTCTTCTTGATACAAAAAGTTCGTAGTTTCCTTTTGATTTATAATCAGAAGCAAAAATGAGTGTTTTTTTGTCGTTTGACAGACAGGCATATTCTTGAATTCCTTTTTCTTCGCTCAATGTTTGTGAAAATAACTGTGGTTCTTGCCAAACTCCTTTTTCTCTTTTTAGAGTTTTTAAGTCTCCATTCTGGGAGATAAGAAATGTTTTATCACTACTTGTAAACTCATACTTCAAAATCTGTAAGACACTAAATTGAGAATCCAGAGACTCAGATTTGTTCCATTGCTCAATTTCTTCTATTGTTCCATCTTTTTGTATTTGTGCATTGTAAAGCGTAAATATTTGTGTATCATAAACATCAGTAATTTTATCTTTAAAAGTAAGGCGATTACTACTATAAATTAGATTATCAGAAAACGTAATCTTGCTTACTCCAAACTCATCAAAGGGAGAATTAACGTGAATTCCCATATTTCTGACAATATAATTCTCTGGTCTTTGATAGATTTCTAAGGCCGTTTTGAGATGAGAAAGAAGTATATCATAACTTTCTATTTTATTTTTTGAATTTTGATTAGCATAGAGTTTCAGCATCTCAAGTGCATTTCCGAAATCTTCATTTAGAAAATAGGCTTCTGCCAACCAATAAAAATAATGTGTATTTTCTTTGAGATGATTTGTATTGACAGCCTTCAATTCATTCAAAGCCTGTTCTTGTAAATGCAAGTGAAGTTTGCAGATAGCAGAATAATATTTTGCGTCTTGATGAAGATTATTTTCCTTTTTTATTTCTTCAAAATAATAAAGTGCATTTCTATACTTTCCATTTTTGAGGTCTTCCTTTCCATTCAAAAAATACTCCTTTTCATTATAACCTATTTGTGAAAAACAAAGAGGAATATTTACAGCTATCAATAAAATTATAACTATTGTTTTTTTCATATATTTCTCTAAGTCACTCAAAGACATTTTTTTCATAATTCTACAAAAATAACTAAAAAGGCTTTGCATCGGAAATGATACAAAGCCTTTTTATGAGAAACGATTCTTTAAACTATTTATTTTTCCTCTTCTTTTTGTCTTGCCATTTGCTGGTAATATTCTTTAGACAAACCTACTTTTGCTAGATGTGCTTTTGCTTTTTTCACTTTCTCGGGAAAAAGAGATATTCCTTTAAGTTTATCTAACTCTGGATTATAAGTAACTTTTGCGTTCTTTATAGAATCACAGAACTCTTTTATTTCTTGTTCTCTAGTTTTCATAATTTATGTCTTTTCATTTTTCTTCCTAGTAATTTCTTTAGGTAAACCATATTTTTTAATAAATTGGTTTGCCATTTCTAGTTTTTCAGGAAACAAAACCACGTTTTGTAATTTTTCTAATTCCTTATCAAAAGCTACAATAGGAGTTTTTGATTTATTTAGTTCTTGTATCTTGTCTGATTTCATTATTTTATTTTTTTGTAATTAAAAATGCAGCATACTCTTTTCCTATTACGAAATTTTCCCATTCTTCGTTGTCAGTTTGAAAACCGAGTACTTCAAAATCTTTCGTAATTTCCTCCAAATTATTAGATATACCCATTCTGTAAAGTCTAGTTCTAGCCTTTGTACTTCCTGTTGCAAATATAGTAGCATTCGGATATTTTTTAATAAATGAATAAATCGTAGAGGCTACAGTAGCTAAAACTTTTTGACTATCCCCATTATTTGTAACATTTATATCATCTATCGTTTTAGTTTTTTCGTCATAATCTCCAAAACCTAGATTGTAAATTCCTTCTGCATCTGTTTCAGTATATTCTACCATTTTACGAATTTTCCCTTTTACGCCTTCACTTACAAATTCAAAGTGCTTACGTAAAGGTTCTGACTTATACAGATATTTTGGTTGATTCATATTTTTTTAATTACTTCTTACCCAACAACTCATCTATTTTTTTCTCTAATAAAGATAGCTTTTCTCTTAGTTCTTGATAAAAATAAAGTTCTAAAATTAGTATATTTATGCTTCACTAAGTTAGCTTAATTTTACTAATTCCTCAAAATTATGAATATAGAAACATTTTTAAATAATTATGCAGCAAAAATTATAGGTTTTTCTATGATTGTTTGTAATTCATTATTTTTATTGCAAAATATAAAACTGTTTTATGAATATCATTTTACAAATATATTATTCTGTCTAATGATTCCTAATACAGTTTTATTTATTTCTGCTATCCTATTTTCTATAGGAATTGGTATAGGAATCTTAGTTTTTAAAGACAAAATAAATTATTTAAAATGGTCTTTGATTGATTTAGGAATTATAGTTTTAGTTTTTTTAATCGAAAATTTACTTGTAATGTAATTATAAAAATACCTTCCAAAAAGCCGTCAAAACAAGCATTCCCAACGAAAAAGGAAGTAAATATTTTTCCAAACCTAAAACTCTTATTTTCGTTTTATTCAAAAGTCAAGATTATTCTGTAACTTTATAAAAATGAAAAATAGTATAGCTATGAATATTCAATTAGATGTAAATGATGATTTAGTTTCTAAATTAGGAAAAGAAGCTATCACAAACAAAATAAAAAAATGGTTGGAGTGGGAAGAACTGCGTATGTTGGCTACTTCTATTAATGAAGGAATTAAAGATGCTGGTTTAGATGCAAATGAAATTTCTCAAACTGCTCGCTCTCAAGCGTGGGAAGAATACAAAAAGAATAATTTACCTTTCCTATCTAATCTTTAATTTACTTTGAAACATTTTGTAACTGATGCTAATGTTCTTTTTAGTGGAAAAATTAGTGTAAACGAATAAATAGTACGACTTTTTGTTTATATACAATTTTAGCTCCCGAGTAGCTCACTTTGTTAGAACATTCAGCGAAGCAAATATGAAGAAATGATATTTATCAAAAACAGAATTGGTAACCTAAAAGTTTATGAGATTATACACTTCGTTTAATCAAAAAGTTTGCAGCTTGTTGTTCTAAATCTTATCAATCTCTAATCAAAGCTATTATAAAGGTTAATTTATGCTACAAGGTGTAGATGAACCAAAGATACGTCCTTATTTAGCTTTATGCGATTAACTAGAAATTGAGTGAACATACATCAAGATGAAAAATTATCTATTCATTTGATACAAGAAGGTTTTGATAAAGTAATTTCTTTGACAAACTTTTTGAGCGAAATATAAGCTCGTCATCTGGTGCAAGGTTTTACCTTGTACCTACTATTTCAGCAAGCATATGCTTGAGAAATTATAAGCACAAGATAGAATCTTGCGCTAGAGATAAAATAATTTAACACAAAAACACCTTCCAAAAAGCCGTCAAAACAAGCATTGCAAGCGAAAAAGGCAACAAGTATTTCCAACACATGCTCATCAGTTGGTCGACTCTTAATCTTGGAAAACTCCATCGAATCCACATCTGAATCAGCATAAAAATAATAGTTTTGCTCATTAGCCAAAAGAAAGACCACAGATAACTAGAAAAATGATTTAATTCTCCACTTGTATAAGTAGCTAATTCAAAACTACCTATGTTTGGAAAAGGTGTATTCCAACCTCCAAAAAACAAAATACTGGTCAGAAGTCCTATCAAAAGCATCATTCCATATTCTGCAAGCATCAAAAAAGCCCAACGCATTCCTGAATACTCCGTTTGAAAACCTGCTACGAGTTCCGATTCTGCTTCGGGAATATCAAAAGGCGTTCGGTTAGCTTGTGCAAGTCCTGAAATAAAGAAAATCAAGAAGACAATAAAGAAAAAAGGCATCGAAATAATATTCCAAGACAAAATTCCTCCAATATTCTGCGTTTCGATGTTTAAAAATGAAAGTCCAAATAAATACGTCGTTTGTTCTGCAAAAATTCCTTGTGCTTTGCTTATCTCCTGCAAATCCAGAGAACCATTCCAAACCACGACACACAAAATAGAAAGTCCTAGAGGCAATTCATACGAAACCATTTGAGCCAAAGAACGAACAGCACCGTACAAAGAAAACTTATTGGAAGAAGCCCAGCCAGCCATCAAAATCCCGATAACATCTAAGGCTACAATTCCGAGCCAAATCAGAATACCTAAAGGCATCTTGGTTTCTGTATTTGCAGAAAAAGGAATAATCGCAAACCCAGCAAAAACAGCCATAAAAACCAAAACAGGAGCAAATTTGAACAAAAAGGTATTAGAAGAGGAGGGAATAATGTCTTCTTTGAATAATAGTTTTACAACATCAGCAAAGGTTTGTAAAAGTCCATATTTTCCTGTCTCGGTAGGACCAATACGATCTTGAATGAAAGCCGAAATTTTTCGTTCTACATAAACACCAACAAGTGTATTAAATAAAATCAAAGAAAGTGTAAGAAATATTAGGAGAATAATAGGCATACTATTATATTTGGTAGTAAAATTCACAAATTGAATTAATGTACTAATTTCTAAGTCAGAATGATTTTTTTCAAAATTTTATACCAAAAAACAGCATTTTTTCAAAATTTTGTTTTTAATTCTTCGCTTTTTAAAAAAATGCTACTATATTAGTGATTCAATTAGAAAAATATCAATTGTAAACTAACATTTAAAATTGTTTATTTGCTATAATTACAAAATTACACACAAACCTCAACAAAACTCTTATTTTATGAACAAAAAACATTACAAGAAATACCATTTATTTGCTATCGCCTTCGTTTTCTGTTTTCTTTTCTTTAGCAACTCCTTCTTTGCAAACGCACAAGTAGATACAGGTGATGTAATTGCACCAGACGAGGAAGAAGAATTTAGTATGGACAATTTCGAAGAAGCAGATGATACAGTCATTAAGCAATACTGCAATAACAAAATCAACAATCTAAATCCAACGACGCTTATCGGACTTAGCTATGATTTTATGTTTGGGGCAGAACTTGAATCTACAAATCCAGAAGATAGTGATAGTACCTTCATGTACAATTCTCCGATTAACCTAAATCACGGTATTCGATTAGATGCAAATATTCCTTTGATATTGAAGAGCAATATCATTTTGAATGCTACTTTTTCGTATTGGGAAAGTCGTTATGATTTTGATAATATTGATAGTAGAGACCCTTTGGCTATTGCCTTAAGCAATAACCCACTTCGTACAACTACTTTAGGAATCTTGGCATTCAAACCACTTGATGAAAAACATTTTCTTATCTTTCAAGCTGCCACTTCGCTCAATGGAAATTATAGTTTTGGAACGTTTGATGCTGGAGAGGTTGAGCCTGATTTTGGTAAAATGAAATATACAGCCTCTATACTTTATGGTTGGAAGAAAAGTGATAACCAAAATATAGCAGTAGGACTTACTCGTACCTATCGTGGTGGTCGTCTTCTGCATATTCCTATTTTCCTCTGGAACAAAACCTTTAATAATAAGTGGGGAATGGAATTATTGTTGCCTGCTCGTGGTGCTTTGCGTTATAATTTTACGGCTAAATCTTCTCTTAATTTTGGATATGAGTTGGAAGGACAAAGTTACCTTTTACAAAACTCACCAGGTAGAGAAACATTTGCTACCAACAACTATGAGCTTTTAAAATCTGAAATTCGTGCTCGCATAGAACTCAATAAAGCCATTACTAGTTTTATTCGTCTGAATCTTCAAGCTGGTGTAGCTCCTGCATATCGTTTTGGTTTGGATAGTGAAGCAACTGGAAGTAGTGATAATGAAGTATCGATAGGAAGTTTGGGTTTACCAATGTATTTCCGTATTGGTCTTAATTTTGTAAGTCCTTAATTATTAGATAATTAGAATAAAAATAATTCATCAAGAAACGATGATTTACATAAAGGGCATAGTTTTTGGATTTTAGATATATAAATAACAAAACTATTACTTCAACTACAAAAGCAATCTAAGTTTTTTGGATTGCTAGTTTAATAAAAACCTATTCAAACAACACTTTAATTTTAAAACTTCATTATGAAAAAATTTCAAACTTTATTTATAGCTCTTTTTGCTTCTTTATTTGTTTTGACTAGCTGGACAGCAGCCGAATATTACTCTCCTACACAAGATAGTCCTGGTGATATTTTGTTAGGTGATTGGAGACCAAGTAACGGACGTTCTGTAATTCGTATCTCAAAAGGAGAAACTAGCAAAGGTCAAGACCCTAATAAATACTACGGTCGTATTGTTTGGGTAATAGAAAAAAACAATCCTGATGGAACTCCTCGTGTAGATGTTAATAATCCTGATGCTTCCAAACAATCTGAAAAAATATTAGGAATGACTAATATGAGAGGATTAGAATTTGTAGGTGATGAGAAGAATTTAGTTTGGGAAAATGGAAATATCTATGACCCAAATAACGGTTCTGATTATAGCTTTGAAATGACTATGGATAAGAAAAACACAAATATTGTAGATGGTCGTGGTTATATCGGTGTTTCTATGTTTGGTCGTACTGATACGTGGAAGCGTATGGTTAAAAAATAGTAACTAACTGTTTGATTACGCACACTAAAGTGTACGCTACATAAATGCAAAAACTCTTTCTATTGACTTAGGAAGAGTTTTTTTTGTGTTCACAAAGTAAATCAAAAAAATAAGTCAAAACATTAGTTTTTTCAGGTTTTCCATATATCCTCTACTTACTCGCACTACTTCATTATTCTCCATTACTACATCATAACTACTCGTGTATTTATTGACTTCTTTTATAAAATTGATGTTTATTATCGCAGAGCGATGAACACGTACAAAAAATTCTGGATTTAGTTTTTGTTCTAATATTCCGATTCCAAAATTGCTTACAAAAATACCATCGTTAGTTATGAGTTTTGCATAATCTCCGTAGGCTTCAATTCTGATAATTTCTCTGGTAGAAATATTGATTAGTTTCTTATTATGCTGTACCAAAATCCGTTTTGGATATGTATTTTGTTCTAACATCAAATTTTCAGTAAGTGGCTGAAGAGCTTTTTGTGGTTCTGAAAAATTGAGCTTTTTCATGGCAGCTTCAAAACGCTTTAAGGTATAAGGTTTCAATAAATAATCAATAGCATTTACCTCAAAGGCTTGCATAGCATATTCATCATAAGCCGTAGAAAAAATAATCTTTGGTAGTTCTTCTAAGTGTTGCAATACTTCAAAACCAGTAAGTCCAGGCATTTGAATGTCCAAAAAAATTAAATCTGGCTTAAATTCATTAATCACTTTTACAGCATCGACACCATTATTTGCTTCTGCTACTACAAAGAAATTTTTATATTTTTCTAAATATTGATTTATCAATTTTCTTCCTGCAGCTTCGTCGTCTATGAGTGCTACTTTTTTTAGTTCTTTCATTTTTTTATAAAATCATTTTCCTTCGCAAGATTCTATCTTGTGCTTGTAAATTCGCAAGCATATGCTTGCAGAAAAAGAGTGTCCAAGCAATATGCTTGAACAAGAGATACATATTACAATTCAAATTCAATGATTAATCCTGTTGGATAATTATCATTTACCTTCAAAACAGAATTATACATTTTTTCCAGTCTTAATTTTGTATTTGCAAGTCCTACTCCTTTTTCCAAAATAGAATCTCTTTCTTCTGTGTCTATTCCTGCTCCTGTATCACTTATTTTGAAGTGTAATTTTTTGTTTTGTTTATAAATTTCAATCGTAATTTTTCCACCTTCTATAAGAGGAGAAATTCCATGTTTAACTGCATTTTCTACCAACGGCTGTAAAATCATAGGAGGAATTTTAGAGTTTAAAATACTTGAATCTACATTTATTTCTACCTCCAAACGTTCTCCGAAACGAGCTTTTTCTAGCTCCAAATAACTTTTTACGAAATCTAATTCTTCTTTTAATTTTACAAAATCTTGTCTTGATGCTTTGAGTTGATATCTAAAAAGGTCAGAAAGTTCGGCTATTAATTGTCTTGTTTCTTCTTGTTCTGGTGGAATGGCTGCATTGATTGTATTAAAGGCATTGTACAAAAAATGAGGATTTAATTGTGCTTTGAGTGCTGAGAGTTCACTTTGCAATGCTGCTTCTTTCAAAACTGCTTCTTCTTTAAGCTGTTTTTGAGTTTGAGAATAATAATGATAAGCGTGAAAAATTCCGAATTGTAGGATATAGAAAAGAGCAGGAATATAAATATCCCAAACTTGTCCATTTCCTTGTAGATGATAAAATCCTATATAATCGCAAATTTGATAATAAAGAAAACGAAAAGTAAAAGCAAAAATAGGTAATGCAATGACGTGAACAGATAAGCGAAGCCAAAGAGGATAGTTTTTTAAACCTCTAAAAATAAGCCACCAAATAGGAATAGTAAGAATGAGTTTGATACCATAATTAAGCAAACCACTATCAAAAAAATCCATTAAGTCAAAAAGATCTTTTAAATCTTGTCGTTCTACTGGACGATTGAGCCACAAAGTAATGTAATAACTATAACCAGAAGCTATATAAAAGATGAATACAAAAAGTAGCTCATCAATTCTAATTCCTGCTATTTTTTTTGAACGTATTTTTTGTAGCATTTTTTAATTTTTTAGGGTAGGGAAAAGACACATCTTTTGCTCTATATGTACTTTCAAAATTGCACAACATGTTTAGGAAAAGGCGTACCTTTTCCCTACAAAATGCAAATTATTACGTTTTATTTCTATCAAAACTAATCTTTACACAATCAGAAAATAAATAAAATCCGATAAGGTGCAATATAGTCCGATGAGCTGCAAATCTATTTCAGTCTGTTCATTCAACGGCTTATTTTACCACTTATCAGAAAGGAAGTGCAACAGAATTTTTTAAAGTAGATATTTGTTGTATAGATTTTCAATTGGTCTAACCAAAAACCTATTTGACAAATACCTTTAATCCGAACAAATTAATTACTCAATAAACTCTTTCACTATGAAACTTCTTTTTTCTACTTTCGCACTTTTTATTTTTACTTCATTTGCTCCTCTTTTTCCTCTTATTGCTCAAAATTATTCTATTATAGGAATTGCAGAGTCTGAAACAGAAGAGCCTATTTCTTTTGCTGCTGTCGGCTTAATGAATGCTTCTGATTCTTCTCTTGCAAAAGCTACCGTTGCTGACGAAGAAGGAAAATTTCGTTTAGTAGGAATTCAAAAAGGGAATTATTTCCTAACTATTTCAAGTGTTGGATATGATAAATATACTCAAAAAATTACTGTTTCTGCTACTTCAAATCAAACTATTGATTTGGAAAAAATACTTGTAAAATCAAATAATGTCTTAGATGCCGTTGAAATAAAAGCTCAAAAACCAATGGTAGAAGTTTTTGCAGACAAAACCGTTTTTAATGTAGAGGGAACAATCGCAGCAACAGGTTCATCAGCCTTAGATGTAATGAGAAAAGCACCAGGTGTAATGTTAGATAACAATGATAATTTAATGGTAGAAGGAAAGACAGGCGTACAGATTTTTATAGATGGAAAACGCTCCATTTTGCAAGGTGAAGCACTTACCAATTATCTCAACACATTACAGTCTTCCGATATTGAAAGCATTGAAATTATTACTCAACCTTCTTCCAAATACGATGCAGCAGGAAGTGCAGGAATTTTGAATATCAAATTAAAGAAAAACAAGAATTTTGGCACAAATGGAAGTATAGGAGTTGGCTATTCAGTTTGGGATAATAATAGAATGAATGGTTCGCTTTCACTCAACAATCGCACAAAAAAGACAAATACTTTTTTGAGTTATAGTAATAGTTTTGGTAAAACGGGAAGTTTTATCAATTTATACAGACAACAAAACGAATCTAATTTTTGATGCTAGAACTGATAATGTAAGAGAACAAAATAGCCATAATTTTAGAGCAGGAACGGATATTTTTGCCAGCAAAAAAAGTACATTCGGAATTTTGATTGATGCTAATTTGAGTGACAATTATGCAGAAACAGACTCTAGAACGCCAATTATTAATCAAACTACTAACGAAACGCTACAAGTTTTGAAAGCAGATAATACAGACGACTCTAATTTTTATAATCTTTTGGGAAACCTCAATTATCGTTATGAAGATACATTGGGACGTTCGTTTAATGTGGATTTTGATTATGGAAAATACAATTCGGATAGACAAAATTACCAGCCTAATCTGTATTTCAATGGAAATGAAGCTCAAGTTTTGAGTAGTGTAATTTATGAAATGATTACGCCTACTACGATTGATATTCTGACAGGACAAGCAGATTACGAACAAAATTTTTTGAAAGGAAAATTAGCTGTGGGAGTAAAAGCATCGCAAGTAAAGACAGATAATAGCTTTTGAATTTTATGATGTTTTGGATGGGAATTCTGTTTTCAATGAAGACAAAAGCAATCAGTTTTTTTATACTGAAAACATCAATGCAGCGTACTTTAATTACAACAGAAAGTGGAAAAAAATGAATGTTCAGGTAGGTTTGCGTGTAGAAAACACAGTTTCTGATGGAAGACTAGAAAGTACACAGGTAGAAAACAACGAGCGAGTAAAACGAAATTACACAAACCTTTTTCCTTCTGGCGGACTTACTTACAATCTAAATCGTCAGAATTCTTTTGCTCTTACATACAGTCGTAGAATTGAGCGACCAAATTATCAAAACCTAAACCCTTTTGAAATGCAGATAGATGAGCTTAGTATAAGAAAAGGAAATGCCTTTTTGCAGCCTCAATATGTAGATAATATAAAATTTTCGCATACCTATAAATACACGCTCAATACTTCGATTAGTTATAGTCATGTTCAAGACTTTTTTGCACAAGTTACGCAAGCACAAGACGAGCGAAGAAGTGTTCTGCAAACTCAAAATGTAGCTAGTCAAGAAGTATATAGTTTTTCGTTGAGTTATCCTTTTGAGATTACCAAGTGGTGGAATGTTTATGCAAGTATGAATGCGTATCATAGTGTTTATGAAGGAACAACAGAGGCATTTTTGTCAGTTTCACAAAGTACAGTTACAGGTTATGGACAGAATACATTTTCGCTTCCCAAAGAGTTTAAGTTTGAAGTTTCGGGTTGGGTAAGTTCGCCTTCCGTTTGGGGTGGAACGTATCTAACAAAAACTTTGGGTTCTCTTAATTTAGCGTTACAGAAGAAGTTTTTAGATGATAAGTTATCACTTCGTTTGTCTCTGAATGATGTTTTGTTTACCTCTCCTTGGCGTGGCGATACAGAGTTTGATAATGTAATTATTCGTGGAAATGGTGGTTGGGAAAGCCGTCAGTTTAGAATAAATTTGAGTTATAATTTTGGTAGCAAACAAGTAAAGTCAGCTAGGAAACGCAAGACAGCAGCAGAAGATGAGAGTGGAAGGATTGAATAAGAACTTGATGTAAAATTTTGAAAACTAAAAACTCCTTATTTCCCGAGCCGTTGTTGGTCTTTAACTTCGGCTTGCCGTTGTGATTACCAACAACAGACATACACGAACAATTTATGAACTCACCACCAAAACTAAAAAGTTAAATGCGAAAAAAGTGTTTATCTTAGCTTACACATGTTTGAGTTGTTGGTCATCGTAACGGCAAGCCGAAACTAAAGACCAACAACGGCATTGTAGCATTTAAACCTAATAAAAAAACTCTTTATTCCTTCCATAAAAAAGAAATAAAGAGTTTAAAATTAAATTTACAAAAAAAGCAATTGGCATTTAATCTTCATTCATCATATGAATCATTTACCAATAAGTTCAAAAAAATATTACATCGCAATAGCAAAAAATCCTCTTCTACCTGTTGGATGAAAACCTTCAATCAAAACGCCTCCTGTTTTTCCTTCTAAAAGTCGGATTACATCAGCAGAGTTATCTACTTTTTCTTTGTCTATATGCGTAATAATAAATCCTTCAGGAACTTGTGCCTCCTTAAACTTTCCTTTCTCAATACTTGCTATCTTTACACCTGTTGTTCCTATTTTGGTAGCATCTTCTGGAGAAATATTCTGGATATCAATTCCTAAAGTCTGAATTTTCATTACTTTCCCAGCTTCATTGGTAACAAGTTCGGTAGTTCCCAAACGATTTTTGAGTTCTACATTGGTGTTTCGTTCTTTTCCATTTCTAAGATAAACTACCGCCACCTTATCACCTGGACGTTTTCTTGCAATACGCTCTTGAAGCTGTGCCGAAGTGTTTACTTGAACGCCATCTATTTCAATGATTACATCACCTGTTTCTAGACCTGCTTCTATGGCTCCACTTTTTTCGGTTACACCTGCTACATAAATTCCACGTACAACAGACAAATTCATTTCCTTGGATAATTCTGCTGTTACATCTCTGATTTGAACTCCCAAAAGACCACGCTGGACAATTCCATGTTCTCTCAAATCGGTTACTACTTTTTTCACAATTCCAATCGGAACAGCAAATGAATATCCTGCAAAAGAACCTGTTGTGGAAGCAATAGCTGTATTTATTCCTACTAATTCTCCATTTACATTTACCAACGCACCACCACTGTTACCAGGATTTACGGCTGCATCAGTTTGTATAAATGCTTCTACTCCCAAACCATCTCTACGACGCAAAATATTTATATTTCTAGCCTTTGCACTCACAATTCCTGCCGTTACGGTAGAAGTAAGGTCAAACGGATTTCCGACAGCAAGTACCCACTCACCTACTTGTAAATCATCTGAATTTCCAAAAGGAACGGGTTTTAATTCTTCATCAGCATCAATTTTCAGAAGTGCCAAATCTGTACTTGGATCTGTTCCGATAAGCTCTGCCGTATAACTTTTTTGATTATTCATTACTACATCAATACGAGTAGCATTTTCCACAACGTGATTATTAGTTACGATATAACCATCTTGCTGAATAATAACTCCCGAACCCGAACCCATTCTAACCTCTCCATTATTCTGATTTCTATCTGGCATTTGTCCACCAAAAAAATCTTTAAAAAGATCTTCCATAGATTGTTGCTGACGATTACTCATAGCCGAAGGATTTCCAAAGGTCTGAATATGAACAACGGCTGGTGTTGCTCGTTTGGCAGCTTCTACAAAATTCAAATTTTGAGGAGAAAGGTTTGGACTTGCAGGGTCTGGATTTCCAAAACCTGTTTGTAAAAAAGGTTGATTGACTTGTAAAGCTCCGTTTTGATAAACTGGTGCAAAAAAGTTTAGATAAATACCCAAAGCAACTGTTGCACCCACAACACCAGAAAATAAGGCGATAAAAAATAATCCTATTCGTTTCATAAATTGATTGATTGTAATTTAATTACTGATTTTATAATTTTTATAACTATTGATAGAAGACGGTATATTCTTTCGCTTCTAAACTACTTTATACAAATTTAGTTCTGAATTTTAATTTTTGATATACGTAATCTACTATCTTATACTCATTCCAACTGCCAAAGTCGTACTAATTTTACTCCTTGTACTATGGATTAACAATTTCTAAGAAAAATAAGAAAAAATAGTACAAAATTAAGATTTTAGAATGTCGTTTTGTCAGTTTTGATTCAAAAATTAGTACATCAAATTCAACAAAAAAACCCTATTCATTTTCATAAAAAATAGGGATTTTACTGTTCTAAAACATAGTATAAAAAACTAGCTATTTACAGAACTCTGAACCGTCTTTGTAGTCTGTTTTGCATACGTCGGACAGGTTTTGAAAGAAGTACAAGAACTAGCCGTAATTATTAAAAGACAACCAATAATTGCCGATGCTCTGCGAAAGTTTTTGATTGAAATATTTTTCATAGAAGTAGGATTTGAAGTATAAAATATCTTTTTTTTGGAGAAATATGAATAGTAGGAATGTAATACTAGAATGAAAACTACTACTGCAAAAGTACAAAATCTAGATCAATTTAGTAGCACCTATATCAGTACCTAGATTAGCACCTAATTATGTTTAAAGAACGTAATTTTGTGTCAATTGGTATAAAATTAATGCTATATACAAATCAAAGCAAATAACTTGCCTTTTTATTGTGTAGCGTGCAACAAATCTACTACTTTACAAATAGTTATAAACTTGTTTTTTCGTTGAGTATTTCAGATTACTTACCGAGCGTTTTGATTAGATAGCTTCTTTATGGATATAAGTTTGAAAAGTATAAAAAAAAGGTACAACAAAAATCCTATCATTCTATACGCCTATTTAATATTTTGAATTATGAAATCCCTATCTTCTAAATTCTTGTCTTCAACCCATTCAATTATTCTACCAAAGCAAATATCTTTATTTTTTGAAGGTATTTTTTCATTATCCTTTTTTGCTCTTTCTTTTATAGGTTATTTAGCCATTCTGTTAGTTTTCTTTTTTGGAAATACTGTTTCTTTATTTGCTCAAAAAACTAATTCTATACAACTACAAGAACAGCAAAATCAACAAACACAGGCAATAATGGGATTGCGTTTTAAGGGGTTTGATTCTGATGATGGATTAGCACAAAATAATGTTACGGCAATTTTGCAAGATACTCGTGGCTTTGTTTGGATAGGAACAGGTGACGGACTAAGTAAATATGATGGGTATGAATTCAAGAATTATACACACATAGTAGAAGATTCTTCTTCACTTTCGGCTGGAATGGTAACTGCTCTGCATCAAGATGCACAAGGCATTCTTTGGGTAGGAACTACAAACGGAATCAATAAATATGACTTTACAAAAGACCGTTTTATACAATATAGACTTAAAGAAAGCAGAATTTCTAATCTAAATACTCGTACAGTAAGAAGTATTTTCCAAGATAGCAATGAAACATTATGGATAGGAACAGAAAATGGAATCAAAATCTATGATAAGCTAAATAATAGTATCGAATATTCGCAAGAATATAATGGTCTTTTAGAAGTTCCTGTTTTGGCTTTGTATGAAGATAATGATAGTACATTTTGGGTAGGAACTGAAAATGGACTTTATAAATTAGATAGACAACGTAGAGCTTTTGTTCCTGTTTTTGTAGATGGAACACAACTTACACAGTTTCCTGTCTATACTTTTTTTGAGGACAGACAACAAAATCTTTGGGTAGGAACGCAAGAAGGTGCCTTCAAATTAGATAGAAAACGAAAAAAAGCAAAAAAATATTCTTCTACCAGTTTCCCAACTACACTTAGTAATGATATTGTCAAGACCATTTCGCAAGACAAAAAGGGAGATATTTGGATAGGAACCTATGGAGGAGGAATTAATCGTTTGATTACTACCACTGGACAAGTTGCAACTATTCGCCAAAATGAAGCCGAGCAGTATTCCTTAAGTGATGATATTGTACAAACTATATATCATGATAGAAGCGGAATTCTTTGGATAGGAACGTATGACGGACTTAATAAATACGATGAGGAAAAAGAAGTTTTTTATAATTATCCTATTCCATTACAATACGTAGCTCGTAATCTCCAAAAAGAAGTTTGGGCTGTAGAAGAAGATTATTTAGGAAACACATGGATAGGTACAGAAGAAGGGCTGTATGTTTATATGCCAAAACCTGAATCTACACAATGGGAACTTACCAAAATCGGAGACAAACTTGGACTCAAGAACAAACATATAGTGAGCCTTTTAGAAGACAAAAAAGGAACTCTATGGATAGGAACATTACAAGATGGTCTCTACAAGTATAATCTCAAATCATTAGGCGTTGGAGGAAATTCTACTACTGAAGCTATCCCCTTTGACCTTACCAATCTGGCAAACAAAAAAGCAGAGATAAATCTACAACTTGCTGATAATAGCATCTGGACAATGATGCAAGATACTTATAATGATATATGGATAGGTACAAATAATGGACTTTATACCATAAAAGATAAGACCGAAAAAGTCAATAAATATACAGAAAGAGATGGTTCGGGGTTGAGTGATAATTCTATTTGGGCATTATTACAAGACCGATATGGGGTAGTATGGGTAGGAACAAGCAATGGACTAAACCGTTTTAGAAAACAAAGTCGTGATTTTATTACCTATAATCAAGCAAATAATGATTCTGGTGGATTAAGTAATGGCTATATCGTTACTCTTTTTGAAGATGAAACGGGTGTACTTTGGGCAGGAACGCATGGAGGAGGTCTTAATCGTTTCCATAAAGAAGCTGATAATTTTACACACTATACCGAAAAAGATGGATTACCTGATGGTGTAATTTATGCCATAGAGCAAGATAATAGCCGTCATTTATGGATTAGTACCAACAGAGGTTTATCAAGATTTAATATTGATACGCAGGTTTTTAATAATTATGATGTAAATGATGGACTTCCAAGTAATCGTTTTAATCACAATGCTGTTGAGAAAACTAAAAATGGAGAACTTATATTTGGTACAGTTTACGGAATTACGGTTTTTCATCCAGATAGTATAAAGGATAATAATTATATTCCACCTGTTTATCTTACTAATTTGAAAGTATTGGGTAGAGATATTCGTGCAGGCGATGGAACAGGAATATTGACTAGAAATATTGCTCAAACAGATATGATTACGCTTCCTCATGGACAGAATAGTTTTGCTGTAGATTTTGTAGCTCTAAATTACCGCCTTCCCAAAAAGACAGTTTATATGTATAAGCTAGAAGGTTTTGATAACGAATGGCATTATACAACGTATAGAAATCATACGGCTTCTTATACTAATTTACCAGAAGGTAGAGAATATATTTTGAGAGTAAAAGCTGCAAATAGTGATGGCTATTGGAATGAGAGTGGTGCGACATTACGCATTTATATCAATCCTCCTTATTGGGAAGCAATTTGGTTCAGAATTGCATTAGCTATGCTTTTGATTGGTGCTGGAGCTTCATTTTGGTTTTGGAGAAATGGCGAAATGCAGAAACAAAAAAACCGCCTTTCGATGGAAGTTCATCAACGCACAAATGAATTAGAAGAAGAAAAAGAAAAATTACAGACTGCTTATAATGAAATATCAAACCAAAGTCGTCAGATTTTGGATATGAATGCAGTCTTGAAACAAAAGCAGACCGAAGTCATGATACAGCGTGATGACCTTTCAAAACAAAGAAATGAAATTGAGAATTCGTATCAAAATGTACGTGTTCTTTCTGATATTGGTCAGCAAGTAACAGCTACCTTAGATTTTGACCAAATGGTAGGCGTTCTTTATCAGCACGTTAATAGTTTAATGAATGCTCCTGGTTTTGGAATCGGTGTTTTGAACGAAAAAACAAGTTTGATAGAATTTAGAGGTTATTCTGTTGAAGGACAACCACTTAATTATGATTTTAACGCAGCAAGAGATAAGACATTACTTTCTGCTTGGGCAATCCGAAATCAGAAAGAAGTAAAGATAGGAGATTTGCAAAGCGAATATGCAAAATATGTAGCTGGAGAAGTAGTAGCAGTAGGAACTACAATTCCAAAATCGCTTATTTATTTACCTTTAGCTATCAAAAATCGTCCTGTTGGTGTTCTGACTGTACAATCTTTGGAAAAGGGTGCGTACTCTGACCGTCATTTGACATTACTAAAAGGTCTTGCTTCTTACGTTTCGATTGCACTAGATAATATTCAAAATTATTCAGAATTAGGACAAGCCAAGAATACAATTCAGGAAAGTAGTGTTCGTATTATGGACAGTCTGCGTTATGCTCAAACCATTCAGCAAGCCATTTTGCCTACCGATGATATGCTTCAAAGTAGTTTTGATGATTCTTTCATGATTTTCAGACCAAAAGATGTAGTTTCTGGAGATTTTTATTGGCTCAGAGAAATAGAAGGACGTACTTTTATTGCTGCTGTTGATTGTACAGGACACGGAGTTCCAGGAGCTTTTATGTCTATGATTGGAAGTAGATTGCTCAATGAAATTATTAATGAAGCAAATATACTTGAACCTGCCAAAATTTTAGATGAATTACATATTCGTTTGAAAAATGCACTAAAGCAAGAAGAATCAAGAAATGACGACGGTATGGATGTTTCTTTGTGTAGAATTGATGCACTAGAAGAAGATACATTAGAACGAGAAATTGTTTTTGCAGGAGCAAAACGTCATGCAGTTTGGGTAAGTAGAGGAGAATCTCATATTTTGAAAGGAGATAAAAAGTCTATTGGAGGTTGGAGAAAGAGTAAAAAACGTCCGTTTATACAACTTCAAATGACTGCAAAAAAAGGAGATGCTCTTTATTTATTTACAGATGGGATAACAGACCAGAATAATATCGCAGGTGCAAAATACGGCTCAAAACGTTTGCATCAATTATTAAATCAAAGTTCAGATTTTGATATGGGTGAGCAAAAAACTATTTTGGAAGAAGATTTAGACCGCCATCAGGGAAATCAAAAGCAAAGAGATGATATTACTCTTATTGGAATCAGACTGTAATTGGAGAATGAGAGTTGGAGAATGGGAATTGGAGAATGGATAATGGAGAATGGAGAATTATCATAACTAGAATTTTTATAACAAGAAAAAATTCGTAATTCGTAATTCGTAATTTAAACCTTATAAATCATTTTGTAGTGTTTTATTCCACTTTCATCAAAAATATCTCCATCTTTTTTGAATCCACAACGCTCATATAACGAAACAGCAGTTAATTGGGCATGTAAATAAATCATCTCTACAGTCTTGAATTCTTCTTTTTTCTGAATTTGTTCTAAAATAAACTCTACCATCTTTTGTCCTGTTTTTTTTCCTCTGTCTTCTTCCAAGACAGCAAAACGCTCCAATTTTATTCTCTTAGGAGAATTATCTTTATGCTTTTGTGTTATTCTAAAACGAGCCGTTCCGACAGCTTTTCCGTTGCCATACTTCTCTTCATCAATTGCTAAAATATGAGTAGCTATTTTGTCTAACCCATCCAAATCATCTTCTTCTGGGACATCTTGTCCTTCTATAAAAACAATCCTGCGAATAGAAAAAGCACGCTCTAGTTTTTCTGAGTTTTCTGATGGGGTGCCTTCGAAAATCTGAATATTCATAATAAATTGAGAAAAAATAAGTAAAAAAGATACTTTTTAAAATTAGGTTCTGTAATTTTGCAGCCACAAAAATAATTTATTTAATTTACAAAGGACAACGTTTTACTAAAAAATATCTTCAAATCATTCAATATGAGTGTCATTAATTCAATTCAAAATAGCTCTTCATTAGCTACAGAGTAGCATAACCTTTAGCTTCGGTGACTCGCTGCTCTTCGGGTGTAGAAAGGAATAAAAAATTAATTTTAAAAGCTACAGAGTAGCGTAACCTTGTTTTTAATTTTAATTTTCTCGCAAATCACAGAGTTTCGCTACTCTGTAGCTCTAATAAAGCTGTTTGTAACGTTCTACCAAGGTTACGTTGCTCTGCAACTGAAAATCAAATACTTAAAAATGACACTCATATTGAATCATTAATGACTTAATTAAAAGATTTAATAGACAAGTTATATTTTAAGTTAATTTTACAATATGAGTGTCATTGGCGAAAATCGAAACAAGTATTTGTTAGCTACAGAGTAGCGTAACCTTTGTAGAAAAAGAATAAGAATTGATTTGAAAAGCTACAGCGTAGCGTAACCTTATTTTTAATTCTAATTTCATGAAAGTTGCAAGGTTTCGCTACGCTGTAGCTCTAATGAAGGTTATTATTTACTGTTCTACCAAGGTTACGTTGCGATGCAACTAAAACTCAATACTTAGAAATGACACTCATATTGATTTTAATTCGTAGTTTTTAATTGACTTCGTCGCTTTGACAGGTCGTAATTCGTAATTATTTAATTCATTCATAAATTCATAAAATTATGATTCAACGTATTCAAAGTATTTTTTTATTAATGGTTTCTATTTTTATGGGACTTACTGTTTTTCTTCCTATCTGGGGAAAATCAGACGGAACAAATAAAATTGAGATGAACTCTATCGAAATGGTACAGACTTTAGCAGGTGATGTAGTAATGGAGCAAACAACCGTTTATCTTGCCATTATTGCAGCTCTAACGGCTATTCTTTCTTTTGGAAATATTTTTAATTATAAAAATCGTCGTTTTCAAATGAAAATTTCACTTTTTTGTACTCTTCTTATCGCTATTTTTATTGGAGCCTCTACTCTCCTAACATTCTATGCACAAGACAATTTTTCTCCTCAAGTAGGCGGAGTATTTGGTACGGGTTATTTTCTGCCTGTAGCAGCAGTTTTATTTAATTGGCTTTCTATTCGTTTTATTAAAAAGGACGAAGATATGGTTCGTAGTGCAGACCGTTTGAGATAGATTTTGCACACAGTTTTAATCAAAAAAGCCATTTCTATTTATGTAGAGATGGCTTTTTTGATGTAGTATAACTTATGATTTGTAACCAAAAATTAATTCATAGTATTATCTGGTGCGTCTATTTTATCTCCCTTATTGACATTAAATAAAAGAGAAAAACGAATGGTATCAGCAAGGGGATGTTGTTGTTGATTTGGAATAAGATACGCAAAATCAAACCCGAAAACTTGATAACGCAAGCCCAAACCTACCGTAAAATAACGACGATTTCCTTTGTCTTGGTTTTCGTGGAAATATCCACCACGAAGTGCAATCAAATCAGCATACCAATATTCTGCACCCACCGCAAAAATCATTTCCTGTACTTCTTCACTAAAACCATTAGGAGCATCTCCGAAAGATTGAAAAATAGAAGACAATACAGGAGCGTTAGCACCGTTAGTAGCTGTATTTTCAGGAGTAGGAACTAATAATTTGCTCATATCAAAAGCAAGTGTCAGTTTATTAAATTCATCAAACTGACCATTAAAAGCCGTTCCGATACGCAAGTTAGCTGGCAAATAATCTTGTTGAGCAGCATCATTATAAGTAACTGGAGCACCCACATTTGAAATATTTACTCCCAATGCCCAATCTCCTTCAAAACTAGTAAAGTTGAGTTTACTCTTATAGAACATCGATACATCTACTGCACCTGTATTGGCTGCTTTTACATTATTTACAGGACCATTATTGGTTACATTTCCTGCCAAATTGGAGTGAATATAACGAAACGTACCTGCAATACTCAATTTTTCGGAAAGCTGTTGTGCAAAGGTAACATCAATAGCTGCTTCACGAGGATTAAAATTTTGCAAAGGTTCGCCTCTAGCATCTGTAAATTGAAGACTTCCCATATCAAAATAACGGAAAGAAACCCCTATCGTCTGTGTTTTGGAAATTCGTTTTACACCACTAACATAACCCAGCCACATATCATTTACTAATCTCTGTAACCACGGAGAATACGCAACTCCAAACGACCAATCATTTTCTATAAAAGCTAATTTTGATGGATTCCAATGCACTGAATTTGCATCAGGAGAAGTGGCTGCACCCAAATCTCCCATACCAGCGGCACGAGAATCAGGTCCCACTAATAAAATAGGAACAGCAGTTGTGATTACTCTGCGTCCAGTAGAATCCAAACCAATTTGAGCTGAAACTGTATTAAAATTTGAGTAGAAAAAACTTACTATTAAGCAACCTAAGACGGCTGCAAGAACTTTACGTATCTGCATACAATTATTTAATTTTTAGAAATATAAAATTTCGAATATAATTTACTAATATAATTTAGTTAAGAGCTGAAGGGATTAAGCCTCGTTATATCTTTTTTTATTTGAAAATAATACTTTTAAAACTACTCTACAATCAGAGTATTATTTTTGGATAGACGTGTTGAGACAAAAGATAAGTAAAGTTTTTATTCATAGGCTAATCAGCACGCAAACTAGGGGAATTACCAAAGGGTTTGGCAAAAATGGATATTTAAGGACTACTACAAAAATATAAAAAAAAATTATTAAATGAGACTAAACGAAATTAAATCTATTCAAAACTCAACCAAAATATTGTTCTTTTTCAAACAATTGATTCATTATATGATTTATTTATTAATAAATTGTTTTATTAGAAGAATAATTTTTTGAACCTGTTTTACATAAAAAGGCAGTTTGTTGTAATCTAAAACAAAAAATAATTTTTCTTCACTTCCAAAACTAGTATTAAAACGAGCTATTTCTTTTTCTTGTGCCGATTCAAAATCTAAGATTTTAGATACATTACCAATTGGTTCCTTTTCTTGATTACTTTTTTCTTGAATAAACTTATCTAAAAACCACCTTCTGCTTTCATTTTTTTGACTATTTTCTTTTGTAGCTGCATTAAATAGATAAATCCATTTTGTACTAGAGTAATTTTGATTATTCTTTTGATAAAAGGACTCACTTTTTATCAACATAATTCCACTCACAATTTTGCCTTTGCTATTTTGAATATAAACCAATTTAGTCAAATCTTTTTCTATCAATATTTTGAAAAGAATTTTCAAAGTTTGCTTCGCCTGACTTGATACTCCATTTTTCAAAAAAACACTTTCTTCAAAAAAACCATATAATAAATCAATATTATTACCTTCTATAATTTTGAAATTTTGTTTTTTAGCTCTATTGATTTTGTTTTTAGTATTCTGTTTATAATTTTGACGAATTTTAGAATACTTATGCTGCAAAGAAAGATGATGTGTTTTGTATTTTTTTAAAACTTTACTATCAAATACTTCTTCAAAAATCTCATTGTACTCTTCGTAATTTGTAGTATTGAATGGATAATTTGAAACTAAATCAAAATTTCTTTTGAAGTAAAATTAAAAAAGCTTTGAATTCTAAATTAGACAATTTTTGAGTAGAAAAAATTCCCAATTGTTGTGCAAAAAGAGGTATGTTGCAAGAAATAAAATTCCGTATTTTTTCTTAACAGGCAAGGGGAAGTACAGCTACATAATTTTGATTCTTATCTTCTAAAATAAATGCTTCCCAAGCAGGAGAAACACAATCCAAATACCACGAAAAGGCATAAATTATATTTTCTTTTGAAGAAGAAATACAATTATCCCA
Source organism: uncultured Cytophagales bacterium (assembly GCA_963761725.1). Taxonomy (GTDB): domain Bacteria; phylum Bacteroidota; class Bacteroidia; order Cytophagales; family Bernardetiaceae; genus Bernardetia. The sequence continues at coordinate 689,745 of CAVXHP010000006.1, forward strand.
TTTTTTTTTGTTTATTTGATGATGTTTGAAATACTTCAAATGGGATATTAGGAATTAGAGATTAGGAATTAGGAAAATACAGTTTTGAATTACAGAGGTATTAGAGGAACTGCAGAGTTAGCAGGGAAATTAGGGATTAGGAATTAGGAAAATACAAATATAGTTTTGAACCACAGAGGTAAGAGAGTTAAGAGAGGAACTGCAAAGTCAGCATAGCAATAAATTTTATACTTCTAACTTTATTCAACTGGTTACATTACTGCTAACTGATAACTGATAACTGAAAAGCCATTTCTTGCTGAATTTGCTGTGCTGCTTTGGCTGCCATTTCTGCAAAATCTCTGTCTTTGCTGGCATAGATAATCTGACGAGAAGAGTTTATCAGAAGTCCACATTCTTTTGTAAGTCCTGCTTTTGATACTTCTGCTAAATTTCCTCCTTGAGCTCCAACTCCTGGAACCAACAAAAAATGATTGGGTATTATTTTGCGAATATTCTCTATGTATTCTGCCTTTGTTGCACCCACAACATACATTAGATTTTCTTCTGTCCCCCATTCTTTACTTTTTTCTAAAACTTCTTCATATACTTTTTTTCCATTTTTGAGTTCTAACATTTCAAAATCTTCTGCACCCGAATTTGAAGTAAGAGCTAACAGAATTGTCCATTTATTTTTTATTTCTAAAAAAGGTTTTACAGAGTCTTCTCCCATATAAGGTGCAACTGTAATGGCATCACAATTCAAGTTTTCAAGAAATGCTTTTGCATATTGAGTAGAAGTATTTCCAATATCACCTCGTTTTGCATCAGCAATAATAAAGACATTGTGAGGTAAGTATTCAATTGTTTTTTGCAGACTTTCCCACCCTTTTGTTCCTAGAGCTTCGTAAAAAGCAGTGTTTAGTTTGTAAGAAACAGCATATTTTTCTGTCGCATCAATAATGCGTTTATTAAACTCAAAAATAGGGTCTTTTGCATTTAATAAATGAAACGGAATTTTTTTAATATCACTATCCAAACCTACACAAAGGTAAGATTCTTTAGCTTTTATTTGAGAGATGAGTTTAGTGCGATTCACTTTTAATATATGTTGTGTCGTTGGTGGAGACACCAACAACGGCGAAGAGAAATGAGTTTTGAAACCAATTTTATACAAAAATAGTATTTTTAAAACTATTTTTTAGTTGAAAGCTAAAGCATTCGGTACATTTTCTTACGCTAAAGTGTAAGCTACTAATATTGCTGTAATGTATTCTCCAATTCTGCTTGTATTTGTTTGGCTAATGGATTTGGACTAAGCACACGAACCGACGAACCATATCCCAAAATCATCATTTTGAGTTCGTAATTTACAATCAAATGCAAACGAATTCTATATTCATTATCATCTTCTACCAAAACTTCCTGTGTGTGATGAAGAGGTTGAGATTTGATATACTTTCCTTGAAAAACATCAAAGCTCAAAACTACATCTTCTGGTTTTTGATTCAGAGCCGAAACACCAATACAGTAATGATAAAATTCTTCTGGATTGAATTTGGCTTGTTCGGGAGTAATGAAAAGGGACTCATCTGATGGTTCTATGTCCATTATTCTATCCAAACCAAAGGTTCTGACTTCATTGTATTTTCTTACCCACCCAATTAAATACCACATATTACGGTATTCTTTTAATAGATAAGGATGAATATTGTAAGGTTTTGTATGTGGTTCATTGTGTTTTTGATAGAATATTTTGATTACATTTTGCTCTGAAATATGATAAATCAAATCCTTTAACTGGTGCGTTCCTTTTCCTTTATAGATCGATTGTTCGACTTGAATAATTCGCTGTACATTTTTTTGGATTTCCGAACTTTTAGCAATTTCCATTCCGTCCAAAACTTTATCTACTGCACCAGAAAACTCATTGAAAATAGGTAATTCTCTAAATTCTCCCAAAAGAGATTCTACAAAAGCCATAGCAAGCTGCTCATCATCAGAAAGATTGACAGACAAAAATTTGTACTTTGCATCTGAATACGAATAGCCTTTCATTTTTTTATTGTAATCAATCGGTGCATCAAATTCATCACGCATAGCAGCCAAATCTTTTTCGATGGTAGAAGCTGAAGAAACACCAAAACGCTCTCTACACGCCTCCAACAATTCATCTTTAGTAGGAAAAGGTTTGAATTTGCTGCGTAACATTTGATCGATGAGCAAATAGCGAAAAAAAGCGAGTTTGGTAGCTGCCATAAATGAATTACGAATTATGAATTATAAAATAATCAGCGTAGCTAATTAAAAATTACGGATTACGAAATAATAAGTGTAGCTAAACGATAGTTTGGTAAAGACAATTAAAGATTATTATTTTCTTTGACTATGAAAGGCAAAACAACTTTTATGTCAAATCATATTTCTAACAAAAAACGCATTTTAAAATGGCTTTGCCAAAAAAATAATGAGTTTTTTATTATTTGAAAGATAATGTATGCCTTATCTCTACAAACTACTTTCTCGTATTTCAATCAATGCTTTTTCCAAATTAGCTACATTTGGAAGCTCTGGCAATGTAGAATTTTGATAAGCTATTTCTAAAAGTTCAATTTTTTGGTCTGCTTTTTTTAGTAGTTCTTCATACGTAAAAAAACCACTTCTTATTTGTAGTAATTCTTCTCTATTAGGTCTTTTGACAATTACTTCCTGCTTTTCCAAAATCTCAATTGCCATATCTAAAAGACGAAAAGTGTGCATCATATTTTTGGCATCGTAATTTTTGCCATGTTCAAGTGTGTTTTCATAGCGTGCCTCATTTCTATTGCTTACCCATTCCCAATACTGTTTGTATTTCTTGCAATGTGCAGCGTAACCTTCTTTATTGAAATATAGATAGGCTACTGCTTTTTCACCTTTTGGAATATTGCTCAAACTGACTTCATTTGATTCTGTATTTTTCAAAATTCCTTTATAATAAAAATCAACTTCACCTTTTTGATGAAAAAGCAAATACATATTTTTGACATGATTGACAGCCGAAAGTCCACAATTTTCTTGTTTGTAATTAGTTGATTTTAGCCATTTTTTTAATGAAATACTTGTATTTTTGTCTTGCTGATTATCCAAAATATAACAAAAATCCAAAACTGTTTTTCGTTTTTCTGGCATTGGATTAAAAATTTTCTTGTTTAATCCTTTTGCTTTTCTGATTTGTGAAAGTGCATAACCTGCAAAGGTATCTTTACATAATTTGGATAAAATATCTTCTGACTTTATCAAATCCAAAATTGGATTTTTGTAGATAATATCTTCTTTTGAAGTATATAAAATCTCAATTATAGACGGATTATTTTTGGCTAATAGCTCTATAAAACGTTTTATTTCATAAAAAACAACATCATTTTTCTCATCGCTTACTTGTGGAACATATTCCAAACCATAAAACTGTTCTTTAGGTAGAATAAAAATTCCTTTTATATCTGTGTCCGAAGTAGGTAAATCTGTTCCGTAGGCTTTGCTTCCTGCAAGCGTTTCTAGGAGGATGAGATTTTCTTTTTTTAGGGTTTCTATGTTTATCATAAATTGTAGCAATATTTTTTAAAATTATCATTTCAAGAGAACAGAAAAATCATACAATAAAAGCAAATAAGTGTAAATTTAAGTTCAATTTTATATTTTCTAGCTTTTTCTATTGCTCTTTTTTTTAGATTTGGTTTTGCCATAGTTTTCGACGACTATTTTGGGTAGTCGAAGTACAAGGTATAATAGAAGTGCTAGATTGAGTATTTAGAATTTCATTGTATATTTGTGTTTCTAATTTTCACTACTTTGGTAAATCCTGAAAATATCATACAGGAAACTAAACTAGGATACAAACGCATAACGAAGACTATAATATGAGATTGATAAAATTTACCATTCTTTTTATCCTGATAACTCAGACCTTGCTTGCTCAAAAACCAATAACCAATGAGTCTTCAGCCATCGATAAAAAAGCATTGGAACTCCCTGACTCATTGACAAAAAACACAGATCTTATTGCAAATTATATTACTTCCAACTTTGCAACTGATGAAGACAAATCACGAGCAATATTTATTTGGGTTACATCAAATATTGAATATGACATTGAAAATATGTTTGCAATGAATTTTTACGAAAAAAAAGAAGAAAAAATAGCAAAACCTCTTAAAACAAGAAAAGGAATCTGCGAAAATTATGCTTTATTATTTACAGATATCTGTATTAAATCAGGTATTAAATCTTTTGTAGTTGAAGGTTATACAAAGCAAAATGGTTTTACTGACTATATTCCTCATGCTTGGAGTGCAGCACTAATTGACAGTTCATGGGTTCTCTTTGATCCAACTTGGGGTTCAGGTTATGTAGATGGTGGAAAGTTTTTTAGAAAAATAAATAATGAATACTATAAAGCTAATCCAACAACACTCATCAAATCTCACATCCCTTTCGATTACTTATGGCAATTTGTGAATTATCCAATAACAAACCAAGAATTTTACGAAGGAAAGATACAACAAGACAAAACTAAGCAGTTTTTCAACTTCAAAGACACATTGCAAGTTTATGAGAAACAGAATCATATTGACCAGTTAATTTCTACAGCATATCGTGTAGAAAAAAACGGAGTAAAAAACTCAATGATTTTTGATCAACTTCAACATTTGAAATTAGAAATAGAAAATGACAGACAAAGAAAAACTGTAAATCTATACAATTCAGCAATTGTTGAATATAATAATGCAATTAATGGTTTAAATGAATTTATAAATTACAGAAACAAAAAACTCACGCCAAGTAAAACTGATCCTGAAATACAGAGCATGATTGATATTATAGACAGTAAAATAGAAGAAGCAAAAGGTAAATTAGACCGAATTGCAAATCCTGATGTAAACACAGCTAATATGATTCAGCAATTAACTAAATCAATAAATGATGTTTCAAAACAAGTGGAAGAGCAACAAGATTGGCTAACACTATATTTTAGTAAAGGTAAATTAGGACGGAAATCTATGTTTTATAAAGTAAGTTGGTTTGGTGTTCCTTTAAATTAAAAGTTGTTTATCCCCTGCTTCTAATCTTAATAGGCTTTTTTTATACCTTTCACTCATTTCCAAATGAGTAAGTAATCTATATTCAACACCTTGTCCTGTATTTACTAGTATAACGTGAACTCGGTATTATGATTTAGTTCATTTGTGTATTTCCCCATTATCAACGTCTATTTTTTCAAAATAGACGATTGCTAAGGGAGTTTTGTGTTTTTTTACCTTAGCAATCGTCTGTTATCGCAGATAACAAGACGTTGATAATGGTGAAAAAATACAAAACGGTTACTAATAAGAACTATTTTAATACCGAGTTCACGTTAGTATATACACTAAAAAAACTCAACCAAAAACTTCAAGCAGAAATTAAGGAGGTTACAACTCTGACAGTTAGAAACTGTCAGCTATGTGACACAATGAAGGCATCACTTTTGCGTTTTGCTAACAAAATGTATCACAGACTTCCCAGTCTGTGCAAAAATATAGTATTTCTAACAGACTAGGAAGTCTGTTTTACTTATAAATTCTATCTCAAATGAAAATTCCATTGTATAAATATAATTCAAAATACGCTTTTTTGTGTGTTTTCCTGTTTTGTTTTACTCTTAATTCTGCTTTTCTTTTTGCTCAACAAAGACCAACACTTGATAATCGGGGAAAAGGATTGAACTTAGAAGCAGAAATGGAAACAACCAAAGATATTCCCTTAAAATCTCAACAAACTCAAGAGAGTTATAGAGGTTTGCCTTCTGCCGTTTCTTTAAAGCAATACTGCCCAACACCAGGCGATCAGGGAACATATGGAACGTGTGTAGGTTGGACGACAGCCTACGCTGCACGTACTATCTTAGAGGCTCGTCAGTTAGATTTACGCTCACAAGAAGAAATTGATGAACTTATCTTTTCACCTGGTTTTATTTACAAATTAGTAAAAGAAGAACAAGATAATGATTGTACCTATGGTGCAATTATGACCGATGCACTCAAAAAAATGCAGGTTCATGGAGTAGCAAAGCGAGCCAGTTTTCCAGAGCAATGTGTCGATTATGTACCAGAAAAAATCTATAAAGAAGCCGAAAATTATAAATTAAAAGATTATGTTCGTTTATGGAACTTCAATTTTACGCAAGAAGAGCAAATTTTGGCACTCAAAAAAAGCCTAACAGAAGGAAATCCTGTGGTAATTGGGATGGAAGCACCGCCTTCTATTTACGATGCAAAAGAATTTTGGCGACCTACTGAAAAGGCAGGAAATGGCTGGGGAGGACACGCAATTTGCGTTATTGGTTTTGATGACAAAAAAGGTAAAAAAGGTTCTTTCGAAATAATGAATAGTTGGGGAACAGGCTGGGCAAATGGTGGTTTTACGTGGATAGAGTATGACACCTTTACTGATTTTGTTCGTTTTGCGTATGAACTTGTACCGTATTACAAACCCAAAAAAGAACGTCCTTTACTTGCTGGAAGTTTGCGTTTTGAGCTTGCCAATGGAAACAAAATTGACTTAGAAAAGAATGGAATAGCTTCTTATAAGACGTCTCAAATTTTCAATGGAGGAACTAATTTTCGTCTTTATCTTTCCAATTTTGAGCCTGCTTATGTTTATGCTTTTGCAACTGATAAAACCAAAAATATACAAGTTGTATTTCCTCACAAAGCCTATATAAGTCCGTTTTTGCCCTATCATAATGGGGAAATTGCATTTCCAGATGAAAAGCATTATCTCACAATGGATAACGTAGCAGGAACAGATTATTTTTGCGTTATTTACTCTCGTTATCCTTTAGAAATTAATGAAATTTATAAGGAACTTGGAGAACGAAGAGGAGATTTGAGAGTGGGCTTGGAAGAGATTTTGGGAAATAAACTTATCAGAACTAATGAAATACTATATTCTGCTAATGAAGTGAAGTTTTCTACAAGTTCAATAAAGGGAACAGTTGCCTTTTTTGTGGTAGAATTAGAACATAAATAGAATATTTTTTAAAGAATGATTAAACAAATTTATATACTTTATGTTAAGAAAATAGAAGTAATACTATTCTTCTGAACCTTCTGATTTTAGACTTTTATCTCTCATTTGCCAATTACCTATCCATTACTATTTTTTTGAATTGATAGAAATTTGTAGCATAAAAAACTACTTTTTAACCTTTTATTTTTACGACTTTATGCAACAACTTATTTACGAAGATTATGATAAGCCAAATGATGCTTATTATAAGTTATATGTAGATACTACTGACAACTATTTTTACATTGATATTGGAGGCGATACGAGTCTAGAATTTGACACAAAGACTCATCTTAGATTTTTGGAAGAAGTTGAGAAATACCAGTACAGCAACTTTGTGTTTAATCTTACAAATCAAAAGTCATCTACTGTAAAAGGACGTATCTGGTTTGTGTCTTATGTTATGAAAAAAGGGTATAGAATACTTAGAGGCAAAAAAATGAGAGGTGCAGTACTAAGCTCGTCCAATTCCTTACAAAGAGCTGTTATTTCTATCTTGATGAGTTCTGCAACTCGTGTTGTTCCTAATGCTTATATGAAGTCATTCGATTCTAAGTCATTGGAAGAAGCCATAAATTGGATAAAAGCAGGCAAAGAAGAAACGTTACTAGCAAGCTAAAATCAGCTACTTTATTTTATCTATTTTGATGAAAAATGTTTTTTAAACTCCCACTTTTATACATTAACTTTATCTGCGAAAAGGAGAAAAGCAAATGTCATCTATTGAGTTTTATAGATTCAATAAGAGAATATCTGATAATATGACATTTTGAGTGATAACAAATGTTTGTCTATCATTTTTCTGTCGTTTTTTGTCATTTCTCTGTTTTAATTATTTTTGAAAGAAAAACAAAAAAAACAGAGATACTACATCATTCGCTAAATTACACTACCTAAAAAAGTAGTCTATTTTCCTATAAAATTATAGTACCAATTACTATTTTATTCATTCAAAGGAATTACTTTTCCAGGTCTTTGCCTATCAACTACTCCTTCTTCTACCAGCATTTGTTGTATCTGTTCGGCTTTCTTTTTACTCCAATAATTTCCATACAAGATTTTGAATGTAAAATCAGGACCATAATGGTCTACCTCTATATAAGCTTCTCTGTAACCAGCTTCTATAAGTCCTGCACAAAACTCTTGAGCTCCTTCTTGTTCTGGAAAATCTGTTAGATGAATTACCCAACGCCTTTTATCAATTCTATGTCCTTTATGGTCGTACATAAAATCATTTTTAGGGTCAAAGGGTTGATAAGGTGGATAAAAAGTTGCAATTTCTAGTACTTTATTGTCTTTCTTGAAAGGCATAAACCAATCGTATTGAACCACAGAAAATGCTTGTATGTCTTCATCAACAGGTTTTACATAGATATAATAGGGATTTCCGTCTTCTTCTTTTTCCATTCTTGCAAGCTCTCCATTTACAGTTGGTGTATAAACTGTAATGAGAATATTCAAACGGCGGTCATCTTCTGGAGATTCTACAAAACTTTCAGGGGTTTTGGGAAGAGCTGTCAGTACATCCATTTTTCCATCAAAATTGAAATCACCAAATGATTCTATTCCTGGTAAAATACTATTGAAAGCATAAGCAACTACTTTGTCTGGATTTGTAATATCAAATAAATTATAACACTTAAAACGACATCCTTTTGTCATACATTCTTCGCTAAGTGTATAAAAACAAAGGTATTTCCTTCCCAAGAAGTCAAATTCATAGACATCTAAAAAAATACTTAAATATTGAACCAACGAACGCTCAATACTACAATAAAATTTGAAATGTTGCCCATTTATATAAACGCCTGTTGGAGCAGGATTAATAATTGGATGAAATTGTGGACCATTGAGAACATAAAGAGAAAGAGGAATACTTGACCCTTGATAATCCGTAAAACTAGTATCACTCTTTTCTCTAGGAAGAGACGGAGTAGGTTGCATCGTAATGGTAATAGGCTCTTGACTAAGCTGTCCTATTTGATAATCTTGTGCCGAAGCAGAATGTACAAATAAAATAAAGGAACCAATAAATAAAACAAATGCGATTATATTTTTCATAAACTTCGCTTTTTTCATGTGTAGTATACTAAGCAGATTTTTATAGTATGATTATTATAACAATTTTAAGGAGGCTTTTTTTAGTATTATCTTTAAAACGCTAAGTTAGCTGATTATGGTATAGAAAATAAAAGTTAAATAGTAGATTTAGAAATCTGTATTTAAAACGTATTTTAGAACTCCACTTTCATATTTATCACTTTTCCATTTACTCCTGCTTTTTTCAAATCTAGCTGTAGTTTTTGTATTTTTTCTCTATTTTGATAATTGCCTGCCAAAACTAAAAAATGCAAATCTCTATTGTATTGGTCTATATAAACAAAAACATCTTCCAAACCTCCTTGCATCAAGTATTCGCAATAATCCAAAGCTCCCTCTATTTCATCAAATTCTGCTACTTGCACAGCCCAAAGATTTTGAGCTACTCGGTAGCCTTTTGCATCATACAAAAAGGGTTCTTTAGGGTCAAAGGAAATATAAGGAGCAAAATAAGGGGTAATAGGAGCAATTTTTCCAGATTGGTCTTTTAATGGAATAAACCAATCATTTTGTACAATCTCAAAGCCTGAAAACTCTTCGTCTGTTGCTTTTACAAATAAATAATAACTGTTTCCTTCACGTTTTAAATCAACTGCTTTTCCTTCCTTATCAAATGAAAAAACAGTAACAAGTCCATAAAGCAATCTATCTTCTGTTGGAATTTTGTCTTCTGCAATATTAGGAGGAAGTTGTGTAGCTACACGTATAAAATCCATTACGCCATCACTATTGTAGTCTCCAAATGTAAAGGTTTCGCCATAAACACTTGCAAAAGAATTAGCAGTTACATTTTTTGGGTCTGTAACGTCAAACAAATTATAACAACGGTACAAACAACCTTTATGCAAACAATCTTCTCTAAAACTAAAAAAACAAAGGTATTTTCTTCCCAAATACTCAAATTCATAAATATCTAAAAAGTTGGAAATATTTTTCTTACTTCCTCTTTCAGAATCACAATAAAAATTATACTCTTTTCCATTTATTAAAAGTCCTGTTGGATTTGGATTCAAGATATGATGATACTGAGGTCCATTGACAAAATAAACCGAAAAGTCTCCAAACAGACCCGAATAAACTGTCAGTGTAGTATCTCCTTTCTCATCAAAACCTGAAGGCAAAGGGTGTGATTTTACTTCTACCTGCTCCTGCACAAGCATAGGGAAGGTGTAAATAGCTTGTGCCTTACTAAGTTGAGTAGAAATTAGAAGAAAGAAAAAAGAAATGAATAATAAAGTATATTTTTTCATAGTATATTAAAGGACATTTTTAGAATTATCAAACAGATAGTAAATAGTTTGAAATAAGAAAGTTTAAAAAATGGAATTAGAAATAGTGTTTTGTATTCTCTAATCAAAATTATATATCCAAAATACGAACCAAAAATTTTATTTGCATTTTTTCAATCTTATTTGAGCTTCAATTTAGCCAAAAATATAAAAAAACAGAAAACCTATCTCTTCAAAATTATTTCTTCAAGACTTTATTATAAATAAATTCGGTAGTGTTAAAGATGTAATGCTGCAATTCTAAAAATCTGTGTTTTATTCGTTCAATCTGTGTTATCTGTGTTCTATTTTTTATTTACAGCATTACTTGTTATAGACTACCATAAATTCTATTTACTTATTTACTATCTATACTTACTCTTTGTTTTGTCTCTGACTTTTATAAAATGTAGTCAATTCTTTTACACGCTGGTCAAACGTTATTTTTTCTGCATCAAACTCTTCTAAAACTACTTTTGAAAAAAATTCTTTGATATTTTCGGTGTGATTTGTTCTTCTTCCATTAGTAAGATTGATAAAAACTAATTTCATCCAAAGAAGTGATTTTAATTGTGTTTCATCTTTGTTGAGCATTCGGCATTCGATCATCAAATTAGAATCGTCATAGAATACGCTTGCCGTTCGAATTACAATTTCTTCTCCATACACAGCAGAACGCAAATAAGCTAGTTCTTGCTTTTGTACTACCCAGCCTTTTTTTTCTTCATTGATGAAATCTACCAATTTCCAGCCATAATCGTAGGTAACTTGATTATCTCTTCCATCAAGAAAATAATCTAAATAGCGTCCGTTATTGAGGTGTCCGTAAGGGTCACAATCTTGGAAGCGAACAAGGAATTCAGTTTTTGATAACGGATTTATTTTGTGGGTAGGTTGAGGGAGTTGCATAACTAATAAAATGAATGATTTGAATAATTTATAAGTTTACAAAACTACCTAATTTTGATTGAATTTTTGTGTTTACGATTCTAAAATTAAAATTCTTTATTTATTTTACTACACTACCCAAATCTTATAAAGCACACTAAAATCTATAGACGATTAAAATCATGTTTAATTTTACTCAATTACTTAAAAAGAAGTAAACCCTACAAATAAAGTTAAATTTTAAATAAAAAAATTAGTGGATTAATTTGTATAATAAAACTTGATAAGCTAACTTTGTAGATACTATTTTTTTACAATTTAATTCAAAAACAAAGTTATTATGAAAGTATCTCAATTCTTAGGTTTTGCTAAAAAGCCTTTTTCTATATCGTTCAAATTAGCAATGGTATTGTTTATTTTGGCAGCTACCTTTACATCTTGTGATAGTGATAAAGAAGATCCTATTCCAGTAGAAGAGCTAAAATCTATTGCTGCTATTGTAGTGGAAAATGATGATTTTTCTTCATTAGAAGCAGCTTTGATTAAAACTGGCTTGCTTTCTAACTTTCAAATCCCAACTCAATATACTGTTTTCGCTCCTACAAACGCAGCTTTTGAAGCATTTTTGACTGTTAGAGGTTTGACTTTAGAAACTGTTTCAACTAGCGATCTTACAGCTATTCTTTTAGGACACGTAGTAGCAGGAGAAAATAAAAGTGCAAGTCTTTCTAATGGAAAAACTCTAATCGCTAATAACGCAAGTTTTCTAAATGTACGTGTTACAAATGTAGATGAAAAAACTGTTATCAGTGTTAATAATGCAACTATTACAACTGCTGATGTAGATGCTTCTAACGGTGTAATACACGTAGTAAATTCAGTAATTCAGTAATTGAATACTGTTTTAAGATTTATTAAAAAAGCCATTACAAGACTAATTTTTAGAATTGTAATGGCTTCTTTTTATAGTATAGTTACGTAATTTGATTTATCAAATTTTAAAGTAAATCTAATTTCTACTATAATTCGGAGCTTCACGAGTTATCATAACATCATGTGGATGACTTTCTCTCATTCCTGCATTGGTATATTATTTCCGACTACTTCCCAAGTAACAAAAATCCAAGAAATAAGAATAGAAACAGGAACAATCAAAAACATATAAACACTACTCAAATTTTCACTTTTTATCTGTCCAGCAAAGACATCTAGTAAACCAAAAGGCACTAAAAAAATAAAAATATAAGTAAACACTTTACTAAAATAAGCATATTGACGTGGAAAAGGTGTGTTTTTGATGCGTTCACATTTTCCTTGCAGGTTATATAATTCTTCCAAATTATTCATCAACAGGGAAAAATCAAAACCGTCCATAAGTTTGTATTTTTCTTTAATTTCTTTGAGATGGATTGCTTGATTTTTTACTAGATGAGTAGCTACATTTTGCCGTTTTTTGAGGTCTTCATTTTCTTCATTAGGAATATATATACCTGTTGTTTCACAGATAAATTCATTTTCTCTATGTTTGTCAAAAAGAGTTTCAACAAATTTATTTTCCTTAAAAGAAAAAGAACTTGGCTGGCGAAGTTGCAAACGAAGTGCATTTATCCAAGCAATATGCCGATAAACAAGTATTTTTTGATGTTCTTTTAACTCTTTGATGGATACTTTTGGCGTTTTGCTATCTGTGGATTCTTCATTATCTTCCAAACTAATCAAATTCAAAACTTGATTTGTCCACGTTCTACTTGTATTTACAATTCCTCCCCATATTTTTCTTGCTTCCCAAAAACGGTCATAACTTTGATTATTTTTGAAGCCCGTAAAAAAAGCAACCGCAATACCAATCACACTCAAAGGTTGAAAAGGAATAGCAATAAAATGCCAACCTAAAAAATGATAGAGTATGAAAATTAAACTTGACCACAAAAAAGATTGTAAAATGACTATCCAAGCATAACGAAGGACAAGTTTTAAACTAATATTTCTTTTTATGTACATAACACTACTGTAAAAAATTTAAAGTCTTGACAAACAAAAACCCCAAGAAATTCAAAATATAAATATATGAAATTACTTAGGGTTTATACAATTTACTTTACCTAATAAAGATAATTGAAAAAATTTTAATTCCTACTATAATTAGGAGCTTCACGAGTTATCATGACATCGTGTGGATGACTTTCTCTCATTCCTGCGTTCGTTATTTTGACAAATTGTGCTTTCTGCAAATCTTCAATCGAAGCAGCACCACAATACCCCATTCCAGCTTTCAGTCCACCCACAAGTTGATAGATTACTTCAGCAGCTTTTCCTTTATAAGCAACTCTTCCCGTAATTCCTTCTGGAACGAGCTTCTTAATATCATCTTCTGTATCTTGAAAATAACGGTCTTTTGAGCCATCTTCCATAGCTTCAATCGAACCCATACCTCTATAATATTTGAATTTTCTGCCTTCATAGATTATCATTTCACCAGGTGCTTCATCTGTTCCCGCTAAAAGCGAACCTATCATAATACACGATGCACCTGCTGCAATAGCTTTTACCAGATCACCAGAAAAACGAACTCCTCCATCTGCAATAATTGGAACTCCTGTTCCTTTTACGGCTTCAGCAGCTTCAAAGACAGCAGATAATTGAGGCATTCCTACACCTGCAATAATACGAGTTGTACAAATACTTCCAGGTCCTACACCTACTTTTACAGCATCGGCACCCGCATCGGCAAGTGCTTTTGCACCTACACCAGTAGCTACATTTCCTACAATAACTTGAAGTTTTGGATAAGTAGATTTTACTTTTTTGAGCATTTCAATTACTCCCTTTGAATGTCCATGTGCTGTATCAATCGTTATTACATCGACAGCAGACTTTACAAGTGCAGCTACTCGCTCTAGCGTATCGCCAGTAACACCAACAGCAGCACCTACACGCAAACGACCCAATTCGTCTTTACAGGCATTTGGTCTATCACTATTTTTGAGAATATCTTTGTAGGTAATAAGTCCAACCAAATTGTAATTATCATCAATGATAAGTAATTTTTCAATTTTATTAGCATCCAGAATTGCTTCTGCTTGCTGCAAATTAACACCTTCTTTTGCTGTAATCAGATTTTCAGAAGTCATTATATCAGAAATGGGAAGAGAAAGGTCTTTTTGAAAACGCAAATCTCTGTTAGTCAGAATTCCGACAAGTTTTTTGTTTTCATTAATTACAGGAATTCCTCCAATCTTAAACTCTTTCATGATTTTGTTTGCATCAAAGAGCGTTTGAGTAGGCAAAACTGTTACAGGGTCGGTAATCATTCCACTTTCCGAACGTTTTACTTTTCTTACTTGTTCGGCTTGGCGTGCAATACTCATATTTTTATGAATAAAAGCAATTCCTCCTTCTTGAGCAATAGCAATCGCCATTTCAGACTCACTTACCGTATCCATTGCAGCCGAAACAATCGGCACATTCAACGCAATCGTTTTGGTAAGCCAAGTTTTGGTTTGTGTGTTTCTGGGAAGCGTTTCCGAATAAGCAGGTACGAGCAGCACATCGTCGTAAGTGAGAGCTTCCATTAAGAATTTGGAAGCAAAAGCATCAGAAATATTCTGGCTTTGTGTATTTGGGTGGCTAGTTATAGCAGCACCATTTTGAGGTTTTTTTGTTTCAGACATGGCAAATAATGTAATGTTTCTATTTGCCATACAAAATTAAGGAATTATTTGGATTTACAAGTATTTGAAGATTTTTTTATTAAAATTTTTATTTAATATGTCGCTCGTGAGAATAGTATTTTTTTCATTTGCTGGCTCAAGCATCAATGCTTGAACCAGCAAATGAAAAAAGCAAAAAATAAATTACTTTTTAGTATTTTTGTAACAAAGATTAATTGAATTTAATTAATCACTAATAATTAAACGTTAATCACTCAAAGCCTTGCAATTTCCTTCCATCAACCGTCCTTTTTCCAAAAAACGTATTGGCTCTTATCCCTATATCGGTGTGCTGGTCAATATTACGTTGGCACTTTTTATTACTGGACTTTTGGGTTTGATTCTGATTTATACCTATCAATTTTCTATTCGCACAAAGCAAAACGTAGAAGTAGAAGTGTATTTGCGTAGAGATGTAAATGAAAATCAGCGTTTGAGTATTCAGAAAAAACTTACTCAATTGGATTTTGTATTGAAGAATGAAAATGGGAAACCTCGTATTCGTTTTATGGCAAGTGAAGAGGCTTCTGAAATGATGCGACAAGAAGCAGGCGTAGAATTTGAGCAGTTTTTGGTAGGAGAAAATCGTTTGCCTGACGCCTATTATATTAATGTAGAAGAATCCTATTATCAAAAAGATAAAATGGCTCTTCTAAAAAGAGAAATTGAAAGCATTGAAGGTGTTTATGAAGTAGATTTTAAGGATAAGTACATCGAAGAAATCACTAAAAATCTTCAAACGATTAGTTATATTTTCTTTGCTTTTGCAATTGTATTTTTTGTGGCTGCTATTATTTTAATTGATAGTGGTGTTCGTCTGGCTCTTTTTTCCCAACGTTTTTTGATTCGAAGTATGCAACTGGTGGGAGCAACTCCCTTTTTTATCAAAAAACCTTTTCTTCGTCGTGCTTTCACTCATGGAATTATTGGAAGTATAATCGCTTATATTCTGGTTTTGATTTTGGCGAAAGGGTTTGCTATATGGATTCCAGAATTAAATGCTTTTGATTATATGGGTTCTGTTATCGGACTTGGTTTTGTCATTTTGATTTTGGGAATAAGTATAAATACAATTAGTGCTTACCTTGCTATAAGCAAGTATTTGTATATGCGACTTGACGATTTGTATTGATTTATGTGTAACAGACTTCTTATTCTATTTATAATCTTTGAAACAGATTAGGAAGTCTGTTATACGTTGCAACTAGAATTGGTTTATTTTCGTTTAGATTAAAAAATAGAGACAATAGGCTGAAAAAAATCAAATTTCAGGATTTTACTTTATGTTTCTATCTTGTAAATGCTTTCTATAAAGCTTATTTTAATTTAGACGAATTGATTGATAATGATAAAACATATAAAATTTACTTTTACTTCTGACTTTTTTTATTCCTTTATTTTTACCTTTCTTTTTCTGTTTTGCTTTTACTTCACCTCCTTTTCCGTAATTGCACAAACGGCTTCTCTTCCTTATTCTCCTAATTCTTTAGATGAAGCAATTTCGCTTTTCAATGCGGGAAACCATAATGAAGCAAAGACATTATTACGTCAAAATCTAAAATACGACCCTGATGATTCTGATTCTCGTTCTGTTTTAGGGAAAATGAACTACCATTTGGGAGAGTGGAAAGCGGCTATTGATATTTGGAGTGAAGGATTAAAAGGAAAACCATCAGATTACATTTTTCAGATGAATATTGGAAATGTTTTTTTTGAAAAAGCGGAACAAAATGCTCCTTCTATCTACTTGAAAAGTTATTCAGAAAAGGATATAGAAGCAAAATTAGAACTTTATGAAAAAGATTTTACAAAAAATACTTCTACTTCTTTCTTAAAATATTGGCAAAAGGGAATTGATGCGTATCAATCTGCTTACAAAATTTATCCTTATGAAGAATATGTTTTGGAAAGATTAGCTGATTTGTATGAAATGAATAGAGAATTTGAGAATTCATTTATTTATTACAAACAGTTAGCAGAACTTTACCCAGAGAATAGTAATTATCTCACTAAAGCAGCTATCTATCAAGCAAAAATAAAAACTTCTAACAAAAAAGAACAAGATTCTCTAGAAAATTTAGTGATTGAAAGATTGAATTATTGTTTAGAAATTGATGCTCAAAATCCTGATACGTACAGAGAATTAGCTCGTATTTTGATAAAGCAGGAAAATTTTGAGAGAAATAATAGAGAAGTAAAGGAAGATGACAAAACAACTTTGCCTTCTTTAGAAATTACTCAAAAAGCAGATTTTTATGCCTCTACTCCTAAATATGCACGTTTTGAGTTTTCAAAAGAAGATGCTTTGCTTTTAGATAGATTACTGACAAAAAGTTATAGTCAGAAAAAAAATTGGTCTAAATTAATAGATTCTTTGACAAATTCTGTTTCTCAAAATGATATTCAGAAAGACAATAAAGAAAGTATTTTTACACAAAATTTGTTAGTTACTGTTTTGGCTGCTGATGCCTCTGATTCTAAATTACTACGTACTTTTGATAATTACTATTCTTTGGTTAGAGAACGAAATACTATCATCTCTATACTTTCAGAAAGTAATTACGGACAATGGCTTTTAGTAGAACTTTTGAAAGAAACGAAAGAAATAAAACTAACTAGAGATGTAACAACAATATTGGTTGATAAAAAATCTCCTAATATGCACGATGTTTTGGTTGGCTTATTGGAATATGATTATTTGCCAGAGTCAATGGATATTGCCAAAAATCTCTCAAAACTCAATGATGAAAGAAGTAAAATAGCACTTATAAAAGAACTATATCTTCCACTTCCAAAAACGACTGCTAAATGGAAAAACAAAACGTATTACGCCTTGCAGGTTCGTCAGATGCGTGCTATTTTAGCTCTTTCTGACTTAGATAACGATGATGAAATAAAACAAGAGTTAATTAATGGTTTGCAGCGTCAGGATGTGCGTTTGTTTTGTGCTGTCGCTCTTTATTCTCAAACTAGAGATACAGATTATCTAAAACTTGCCAAAAAATACAGACCCAAAAAAGTTCCTTTTCCAGAACTAGGACGATTTTTGAAACGATTTAACGACTCAAAAGCAAATTCTTTGGGGGATAAGTTGATTAAGGGGTAGAATTTTCTAAATCAACAAGTTCCAAATTATCAATTCTATCAAAATGCTTTGTATTTAAAGTAGCTAGTTTCATAGAATTAGAAACAGCCGTTGCAGCTATAAAGATATCAGGCATTTCTATGAGTTTACTTTTTCTTTTTAACTGATTATGAATTTTTATAGCTTCTTCATTTGCAGATTTGTTGAAATCTAAAACGGTAACTTCTTTAAAGAATTTGTTCCAAATTTCTCTTTGTGCTTCATTACTTCCTACAAAAATTTCATATTCTGTAACAATAGATACAGCAAAAAGAGAATATTTCTGTTTCAGTTTGTGAAAAGCTGAATTTTCACGCTTCGTTTTTCTAAAAAAATCTATTAAAATAGAAGTGTCAAGACAAATTATCTCTTCTTTCATCTTGCAGATTGTTTACGATGTTTTAAAAAATCTTCGTACTGCTCGTCTGTCATAGGTGGTAAAGTTGCTAAAAATTCATCATCAAGCGTAAAAGGCTTTGCTTCTACTTTCTTTTCTTGTAATAAATTTTGTGCGTCTTTGACTAATTTTTTTACCTCATCAGAAGGAAACTGTTTTATTATTTCCAATAGTTGCTCATAAGTCAGATTTATTTTGGCTTCCATAATTATATAAGATTGATTTTTTGTAATAAAAATGTTAGAACTTTCGCAATTTCAGAAAACAAGCAAGTTTGATTTTTCAAAACCAGTATTTATGTAGGGACAATGCATGCATTGTCCTTACTAGAATGCTAGTAAAATGATAAAATTCTGTCCTACGAATGATTTACGAAAGTCATAAACATATATAATTTAGTAACGCTAAAATAGATGTTTAAGTTGAGAAGATAACTATATTTTTATCAATCCACTTCCAAAATCTTAATCTCTTTCTTGTAGTATTCTGCACTATAAAAACCTATCCTAAACTAGACTTTATTTTTCTAAGAAATAATTTTTGAGTTTTGAGTTTGATTTTTCAATCTAATTCTGATTTTATCTATTTCATAACCTGCTTGCATACGTAGCCAAAACTCAGCATTTATACCCAAGACACCCTCTATTTTTATAGCTATTTCTGGAGTAATAGAGCGTTTTGCATTTACAATTTCACTAATTACATTGGGTTGCATTCCTATTTTTTGTGCAAATTCCTTTTGAGTTAAATTCAAGTAATCAATCTCATCTTTCAAGATTTCGCCAGGATGTATGGCATCGCCAGGGGCTTTATCGTTTATAGGTTCGGGTCTAAATGTATTTTTATTCATAATGTTTTGATATTTCAGTTATTTGAATTATTTCTATTTTAATTTGGTCTTTTGTACGTTCATCTACTTTAAAAATAATACGATATTGTTTATTCAAACGAATAGAATAATAGTCTTTCAAATCGCCTTTCAATTTCTCAAAATTTAGACTTCTAATTTCATTAAGTTCAGAAAGCGTAATAATACGACGTAAAATCCCCACCTTCTTTTTAAATTGTTTGATAATACTTTGAGAAACAGATTGTTTTCCTTTTATTTCTTCAAGAGGCGTAAAATACAAATAATTGAGCTGCTCACTCATCAATTCTACTATCATAACGTATTTTTTTAGGCTAAAGATTTACTAAAATAGTAAATTATTCATGAAATTAATAGTGAACATAAATAATTCAAACTCAGTCCACTTCCAAAATCTTAACAGCCTTTTTATAATCTTGAAAAACCTTTGTATTGATTTCTATACTTGTTTTTATTTCAAGAATTGTAATTCGGTTTCGTTTTTCTACATCTAATTCTAAATTCTGTAAAGCATTTTGAAAGTCTATTTTACTTTTATCTTCACAAAAAGAATACTCTAATTCAAACTCTTCACTTAATTTTTGAGCATTCAAAGGCTGTTTGATTACGAAAAACTCATCTGATTCGGGTTGTTTGGCTGCATCTGGAAGCATTTTGAAGATTCCTCCTCCATGATTATTGAGTAGAATTATAATCAAATTTTTAGGTAAATATTTATTCCAAAAGGCATTTCTATCATAGAAAAAAGCTACATCGCCAGTCAATAAAATATTCAAAGTTTCGTCGTCTGCTATGGCGTGTCCGATGGCTGTACTTGTTGAGCCATCAATTCCACTCGTACCCCTATTAGAGAAAATCTCAATTTCTTTATTAGCATCTTTATCCAAATTGAGATAATTTGCATAACGCACACTCATACTATTTGCTAGATGGAAATTACAATTTTGTGGCAACATTTCCATCAATCTTTTGACAGCTTCAAACTCTGAAAAAGGTTGCTCTTCGAAGAATGTAGTATTTAATTTCTTTATTTCTGCATCTGTTCCACGCCAATTATCCACAAAAAAAGATTGACGGTAAGAGTCTGCAAATGAAGTTTGTTTTTCTAAAACTTTTCTGAAAAAATAAGAAGGATTAAGAGGAATTACTTTTGTAAGCGACTGAAATGTATCGGCAGCAATTCCAGCAGGTTGAATATGCCAATGCTCAATAGCAGGATATTCACGTAAGAACTTTTTGAGATTTTTTGAAATAACAGACTTTCCAAAAGTAATAAGTAAATCGGGACGTAATTCTTCCAAACTTTCTCTATTCATCAAAAATACATCTTGATGTTGAATACTATTTTTTACGATATGTAAATTTGAAATCACATCTGCCACAACCGTAACTTCCAAACCATTAAGAGCAGAAATTAAACGTCCATTATAACGCATTTGTCCACCTACAATTAGTTTTTTCTCTGTTTCGTTCCAAACTTCTAAAAGTTCTTCCCAATGCTGCATTCTTATTTTTGGACGGCTATGAATTTGTTCAATAATCTTTATATCAGTATCATATTTTATCTGATTTTCGTAAAAATTATTTATATCTTCTGTACTTTCTACATTTACATTCTCAACTGGTGGATAAAATGGTTCACGAAAAGGAGCATTGATATGAACAGGTGCAAAAGGATAGGTCTTAGATAAATTTATGGCTTCCGAAATAGTTCGTTCAATATGCCAAACAGCATCTTGATGCGACAAATCAACGGGTAATGTGTAACTCTCCTTTACATGTTTTCCATAAATATTTGTTTGTCTAATAGTCTGCCCGTCGTATTGGTCAATCCACTCTGGAGGACGGTCAGCCGTAAAAACAAGCAAGGGAATTTGTTGAAAATAGGCTTCTGCAATCGCTGGAGCATAATTATAAGCAGCCGAACCCGAAGTACAAATCAAAACAACAGCTTTATTAGTCTGCTGTGCAATTCCCAAAGCAACAAAAGCAGCCGAACGCTCATCAGCTACCACTTTGCAATTCAAATTTTTATGCCTTACAAAAGCTAAAGTAAGAGGAGCAGACCGAGAACCTGGGGAAATAATTACGTTTTCGATGCCATGCAAATGACAAATGTGAGCAATATTCCAAATGGGTTGAAGAGCGTAAGGCATAATGAGGAAGGGTGAATTATCAATTGTAAATTATGAACGAATACAACTATTTGACTACTAGTTCTTTAATTAAATAACTTTTTAGTTTACTTATTACACTTTTCTAAAAAATCAATACATCTAGAGAAATTAGTAATAGGCAGAAAGTTGAGAATCGTGTATTATACAAAGTTAATCAATTTGCAATTCTGTAGTAGAAGTATTAATGTATTAATCTTACTTAATCTCTTGTTTGTCGACTACTTTTTATAGTTTGGCATATTAATCGCTAATTAATTCATTGTGATTGCCACGAGATTGGTAATTTTTTCATGGCTATAAAAAAGAGGTTTCAGCATGTTCTGAAGCCTTTTTTTGTTTTTAACTTGTCTTGTCCTTGCATAGTGTTACATAGGTATAATTTTTCCTTTCATTTTTTACACCTTATTAAATGCCATCTTTAGAGCATCAACATTATTTTTTACTCAAAGTTAGTAGGAGTAGTTGTTTTTGGTATTTGGTCTAAAAATGTCTTTATTTTGAGAAATTGTTTTTTTAGATTTTCTAATTCGGTAAGGTTTTATTTAATTTTCCTCAAACAAAGACCGAATAGCCTTTGCTTTCAACAAACATTCTTCCCATTCACTTTTTGGTTCGGAATCGTATGTAATTGCTCCTCCTACTTGAAAAGAAGCATATTTTGAAAAACTATCATAAAAAAGAGTTCTGATTACTACATTAAAATCAAAATCGCCATTTGGTGTAATATATCCAACAGAACCCGAATACAAACCACGTTTTGTCTTTTCGTACTTTTCTATTAGTTGAGTGGCTTTTATTTTTGGTGCGCCCGTCATACTTCCCATTGGAAAGGCATTTTTTATGGCTTCTGACCAGTTTTTATCTTTGTGTAAAGTGGCTTCTACCGTCGAAATCATTTGATGAACCTGTTGAAAGCTATAGATTCCGAACATTTCGCTTGCGTGTGTCGAACCTATTTCTGCTGACCTTGCCAAATCATTTCTTACCAAATCTACAATCATCATATTTTCGGCTCTTTCTTTTTCGCTTGTTCTCAAATAATTTTTGAGTTCTTCGTCTTCTTCTTGTGTTAGACCTCTTTTTACTGTTCCTTTTATAGGTTGAGAAATTAATTTGTTTCCTGTTTTCTTTAAAAATCGCTCTGGAGAAGCACAAAGTGCATATTTTTCTGAATCATTAACCGTAATTTTTAGAAAAGAAGAAAAAGGCATTTTTGAGATTTTACATAATTCTTGATAGGCTTCTAATGGATTTAATTCTAGTTTTTCTATAAAAAACTCTATACACAAATTCAGTTCATAGACATCGCCTTCAATAATATGATTTTTGATTATCTCTACTGTTTGTAAATATTCTTCTTCTGTAAAACGGCAGCTTATTTTTGGTTTTAAATGGTTTGATGTCGTCGGTGAGGACACCGACAGGGAATTGTAAATCAATTTGGAATTACTAATTTCTGCTTCTTTATTTTCTATTTCTTCAATAAGTTTTGATAAATTTTTATCCTCAAAATTATTCTCTTCTTTTGTTTTATCAATCAAAAAATTACCTTTTACATCAAAAAATAATAAATAAGTAGGTTCGAAAAAAGTAAAAATTAGGAAAGCCTAAATTATCCTTATTATTACTAGATAAATCTTCCAATTCATTTTTTAAATCATAATTGAAATACCCAAAAAGCCAAGATGGTTTACTTTGAATTTGATTACTCCAAAAATTATATAATTCATCAAAACTCGTTTTTCCTTCTGTTTTATCAGCAGTATTACTACAAATTTTTCGTTGCTCTCCAACTGCCAACACATGTAAAAAAGGTTCATGAGGATAATCTATCTCATTTGGGTTGAGATAAATGAAGGTTTTGAAGTTTTGCGCCCATTGTAGGGATTTTTTTAGTAAGGTTGGCATTTTATTATTGAGAATTACATTTTGTAATTCAAACTTTTTATACGAATTTTACGTTAAAGAAAATGACTGCTCGTTTCGGACGTTCTGAGAGCCGCTTACTTTGTAATTTATTTATTGAAGTAATAGCACTCCTCGGTGGTTTAACCCTTCAATCTTTTGAAGGGTTTTTTTTGTACAAAGTTTCTAAAACTAATTCCTTACGCATTTTCTTTTTACTTTCACGAACACTTTCTACATAACATATAATGTAATCATATTTCTTTTCGTATAAAATTACTTCTTTGCCTAATTTATTTTTTCCTAATGATTCTATTTTGTCAGGATTTTCAACTATTTCTTTTATTCTACTAAAATCGATAACTTCTATTGGTATTTGCCCTCTTGGTTTTTCGGTTCTTTCAGTTCCATGTTCTTTAAAAGAATGAAGAACTCCAGAGTTATCTAAAACTCTTTTAAAGCCTTCTAAATTTATCTTTAAGTTTTCATTTATTTGAGTTATCTGTTTTTCAGATAATCCTCCTAACTCTATACGTTGAAATTTACCTTTTTCAGCTAACACTTTTCTAACAAACTCCTCTATTTCGTCCATATTTTTGTGTTTTACAAAAAAAGACTCAAACAAAAGTTTGCTTGAGTCTTTTTTACTTTTTACAAAACAAATCGTCGTTGAGGCTCAAATGCAGCAGTTAACGAGGATTTAAAAAATAAAAATTAACCTATTTTTTCAATCAAATCAGCCGAACGGTTTGAATAACCCGATTCATTATCATACCAACCTACTACTTTTACCATAGTTCCACTTGCATAAGTGAGTTCAGAATCAAAGATACAAGAATGAGGATTTCCTACAATATCAATCGAAACGATAGGCTCATCTGTATATTCCAAAATTCCTTTCAATTCGTTTTCAGAAGCTGATTTCATAGCTGCATTTATCTCTTCTTTCGTTACTTCTTTCTTCAAAATTACGGTAAGGTCAGTCAAAGAACCATTTGGAATAGGCACACGCATAGCACAGCCATCTAATTTACCTGCTAATTCAGGCAAAACCAAACCTACTGCCTTTGCTGCTCCTGTTGTGGTCGGAACAATAGAATAAGCTGCTGCTCTAGCTCTACGAAGGTCTTTGTGTGGTGCATCGTGGATATTTTGGTCAGAAGTATAGGCATGAACCGTCGTGATAAAACCTTTCTCTACTCCAAATTTATCATTTAATATTTTTACCATCGGTGCAAGACAGTTTGTAGTACAAGAAGCATTTGAAATAAGCGTGTCGCTATCTTCCAAAATATCATCGTTTACTCCCAAAACTACTGTTTTGATGCCGTCTTTTGCTGGTGCAGAAATAACTACTTTTTTTGCTCCCGCTACTAGGTGTCCTTCTGCTTTTTTGTCTGTAAAAAACCCTGTTGACTCCAATACTACATCAATATTGTTTTCTTTCCAAGGAAGTTTTGAAGGCTCTCTTTCTGCACTTACTTTGATTGTTTTGCCATTGATGACCAATGAATCAGAAGTAGAAGAGATTGTTCCGTCAAATTTGCCATGTATAGAATCGTATTTGAGAAGATGAGCAAGTGTTTTTGTGTCGGTAAGGTCGTTGATTGCTACTACTTCGATAGTCGATTTTTTCATTAAGGCACGAAACGTAACCCGTCCGATGCGTCCAAAACCGTTAATTGCTACACGAATTTTTTTATCTGCCATACTGATTTGAGTATTTTAATGAATTGGGAAAACGAAAAATTGCTTTGTTTATAGTAAAGCTACGTCTTTAAATTGGTGCAAAAGTACGGAATTATTATTACAATTTATTTTGTCAGATTTTCATTTATTGTTTGACAAGACAAAAAACCCAAAATTTATAGTTTTTTATTGAATTTCTAATCTACTTTTTACTTCCTCCAAAACTTGCTCAACATTTATTTCATTGATATCCATTCCCATTGAATTACAATATTTCTCAAATACTATTTCTTTATCGTTTTGATTTAATTCTTCTTCAATTTTGGGAGGAAAAATATAAGAAATAGGCAAATTATAATCTGTATTTTCTAAACTAGGATATGGACTAAAACGTCCGATATGTCTTCCGTTGGCAATACAAATAGTATTTGTTTTTATAGCTGCTCCCAAATGAGAAGCCACTGTTTCGTTGGTAATTAATAATTGGCTTTCGGCTATAAGTTGAGTAAGTTGTATTAGATTTGTTTTTCCTGTAAGGTCAGTTATTTTACTTTGAATATCAAAATTGTTTTCTTTTTTTCTGATAAAATTAATTATACTTTCAGCCAAAATCCGTTCATTTTTTCCTCCAATTAACACAAAATTTAATTCATTATTCGTAGAATATAATTCTAGAATAAGTTTTGCAAAATTTTTAAAATGCCACGTTTTATAAATTTCACTTGCACCAATAAAAAGAGCAATTTGATTTTTTTTCTTATCTGTAATATCAACCTTATCTATTAAAGAAGGAAATTTCAAATCAATCTTTCTATTCAAAAACTGCTCAAAGAAGATTTTATTTCTATCAAATTCAAAGACTGGTTTGTTAGGAGTTTCTAGTAATTGCGTATAAAAACTATCTGCTAATTCTTTTTCTTTTTGGATTAAATTATCTGTATTTCCTGCGTTTCCAATTCGTTTTTCTGCACCAGAAACATTTACAATCGCATCTCCAAAAAGTAATAATCTTGAATAAGTGGGTTCAATAGCTATTTCAAAACCCTGTTTTCTAATTTCTTTTTGTTTTTGATAACGATAAAATGGATTTTGATAAAATTTTTTTCTCTCTATCCAAATTACAGCGTTTACTGTTTCTCTATCCCATTCTTCAAATAAAGATTTCCATATATTATTTCCACACAAAACACGCTTGTAATTTTTGTAAGTTGTGTCTTTTGCTAATTCCTCTAAGAAATTGCGAAACAGAATATAATCTCCAATTGCATCAAGACGAACGATAAGAAGTGTATTTTTATTTTTATTATACGTAATAAAATTAATTACTAATTTATCAATAAAATGACACAAACGGACTTCAAAAGCTATTTTGATACGTTCTTTTAGTTTTTGGAAGGTAGATTTTTCTTTCATTGATTCTATTTGAATAAACCGTCGTTGAGGTGTTGCCGTCAACGAGGATTAAAATAAAAAAAGCATTTCTAAAAAATTAGAAATGCTTTTTCATTTTTATATAAATTGAGAAATTAGTTTAATTAGTTTCTTTCTCTTTTCTCTTGTCTTTTCCTTGCTTCTCTTGTTTTTCTTGAGCGTCCTTAGCTTCTTTGGTCGCTTCTTCTTTAGGAGTAGGCGTCATATTTCTAAGTTCTTCAAAAGTACGTTTTACTTCTCTTTCCTCATACGATTCTATCTCGTCGCCAACTTGAATTTCGTTGTAATTTTTGATAGAAATACCACATTCAAATCCGTTCTTGACTTCTTGTACATCGTCTTTGTAGCGTTTTAATGCTTCAATTTCACCTTCGTGGATAACGATACCACCACGAATAATACGTATTTTGTTGTTACGTTTGATACGACCACTTGTAACCATACAACCAGCAATAACACCCACTTTGGATACTTTGAAGGTTTCACGAATCTCAACTGTACCAACAATATCCTCTTCAATTTTTGGAGCAAGAAGACCAACAATAGCTGATTTTACTTCATCAATTGCTTTATAGATAACTGAATACAGACGTACTTCTACTTGTTCTCTGTCTGCTAATGCACGAGCATTACGGGACGGACGAACTTGGAAACCAATAATAATTGCATCTGAAATAGTAGCAAGATTAATATCTGATTCTGAAATCTGACCTACACCTTTCATTACTACATTAACATTTACTTCATCAGTAGAAAGTTTTTGTAACGAATCTGCTAATGCTTCCACCGAACCATCAACATCACCCTTAATAATAAGATTGAGCTGTTGGAAATTACCAATGGCAAGTCTTCTATTAATATCACTTAAAGTTAAGCGACGAGTAGCTCTGATAGACTGCTCACGTAGAATTTGTTCTCTACGAGTAGCAATATCTTTTGCTTCACGTTCCGATTTCATTACATTAAACCTGTCTCCAGCTTGTGGAGCACCGTCAAGACCTAAAATCTGAACAGGTGTTGATGGTGGAGCAGTTTCCAAACGATTACCCAAATGGTCAATCATGGCTCTTACTCTACCAAAATGCGAACCAGCCAAAATTACATCTCCAATTTTCAAAGTACCATTCTGTACGATTGTAGTGGCTACATACCCACGTCCTTTATCAAGAGAAGCATCTACAACTGTTCCTGCTGCATTTCTGTTTGGATTTGCTTTAAGTTCTAATATTTCGGCTTCTAACAGAACACCTTCTAATAATTCGTCTATACCTTCACCTTTCTTTGCAGAAATATTATGGGATTGATACTTTCCACCCCAGTCTTCCACAAGAATATTCATATCTGCAAGCTCTTGTTTTACTCGGTCTGGATTAGCTCCCTCTTTATCCATTTTATTGATAGCAATAATAATAGGCACTTCAGCAAGTTTAGCATGATTGATTGCTTCACGAGTTTGAGGCATTACTCCATCATCTGCTGCCACTACAATAATGACAACATCGGTAACCTTTGCACCCCTTGCACGCATTGCCGTAAAGGCTTCGTGACCTGGTGTATCAAGAAAAGTAAGTTCTTTGCCTTCCTCTAAAATTACATTATATGCTCCAATGTGCTGCGTAATTCCGCCTGCTTCACCATCTGCTACTTTTGCTTTTCTTATATAATCAAGAAGAGTAGTTTTACCGTGATCTACGTGTCCCATAATGGTAACGATAGGTGCACGTTCTTCCAAATCCTCTGGATTGTCTTTTGTTTCTATTACAACTTCTGTTTCTTCTTCAGCAGAGGTAAACTCTACATCGTAGCCAAACTCATCTGCAAGAATTGTAATCACTTCGGCATCAAGACGTAAATTGATTGAAATCATTACACCTAAGCCAATTCCTTTAGAGATAAGCTCATTGATAGAAACATCAAGTAAATTTGCAAAATCACTTGCAGGAATAAACTCGGTTACTTTCAATAACTTATTTTCTACTTTTACTTCGTTCTGTTCGATTTCACGAGCTTCACGTTTATCTCTTCTATTTCCACCTCTTCAACGTCCTCCTTTACCCGAACCTGTGTTCATACGAGCAAGAGTAGCCTTTATTTGTTCTTGTACTTCTTTTGCAGTAGGCTCTTTACGTCTTTTCTTACGACGTTTGCTAGCTTCTGATTCTGGTTTTGGTGTAGTAGTAGTAGTAGTAGTACTGGTAGTAGTTGCACCTGTTTTGTCACTGGTGTTCAGTTTAGTCAAATCTTGTGGTTTGCTATCTGACGAACCTTCTCCCTCGCCTCTTCTTCTTCTTCTTCTTCTACGACGACGACGAGTTCCATCATCTGATTTATCATCAGCTGCTTTTTTCTTTTTAGAAAAAGAAGACAAATCTATTTTACCGACTACCTTAAGTCCTGGTAATTTATCTCCTTGTGAAGAAACAAATTCTTTACCTTCTTCTTTCGTTTCAGGTATTTTTGTTTCTTTACTATCAATATCTTGTTTTGCTTTATTTACAGAATTTTCAGGTTTATTTGATTTAATGTCCCTGTCTTTTCTGTCTGAATTTTTATTTGAAGGCTGTGATGTATTCTTGTTACTATTCTGTTTTGTAGCTTCTGTCTTGTTATTATCACTTTTGAGAACAGACTTAGTTGGATTTTTAGAATTCTGTTGAGAAGAAGATTTAATACCTTCTTTTTCATCTTTCTTACTACCTACTTTATTTGAATTATTTCCACTTTTAGGAGTTACTTTTGCCGCTTCATGCTTTTTCCCAGCATTATCCGCTTCAGAAGTTGAAACTGATTTTGTAGTAGTTGTATTTTCGGTAGATTTTGCTTTAAATTCCTTCTTAGGCTCATTAGGCTTATCAACTTTTGTTTCTTGCTTGACAACTGTTTTCTCTACTGTTTTTTTGTCTTCTTTTTTACTTTCTACTATTTTTGGAGTACTAGTTTTGCCTTTATCAGAATTTGCTTCTGGATTAGAACCTTTCTTCTTTTTATTAAACTTATCCAAATCTACCTTTCCTACTACCTTCATTTTGTGCGAATCAGTAGTAAACACTTCTGGCTCTGTCTTACTTTTTTCTATCTTTTTATCTTCTTTTGAATCGATAGGTTTAGTAGGATTTACGCTTCCTTTTATGAACAAATGCTTTTCTTGTTCTGTGTCTTCCTCTTCTTGGTTGTTGCTTTGTTCTCTTTCAGATCTAACTTTTGTATCTTTATCGATAGTTTTACCTGTTGCAGAAGTAGCTCCTATTTTAATATTAGAGGCTTCTGTTCTGTTCTTGAGCGAAGATTCAAAATCTTTTTCCAAAATTGCATACATTTCCTGATTGATAGGTTCGTTGGGATTGCCTTTCAAATCATGTCCTTTTTTTCGTAAATGTTCAACAATAGTATTTCGTCCGATATTGAGTTTTCGGGCGACCTGACTGAGCCTCATTTGTGTCTTTTTTTCTGCCATAAATTTTATTTGGGGCGACTATTAGCCTATCTTTTAAAAATTATCCTTTTTTTAGCTGTATTAAATACCATTTTATTAAAATAAAATTCTGTACAAAAACTACAAGAAAATTTTGAAATGATGAGTTGCCTGCTTTTGACTCCTAAATAATTTTTATTTTAGTGATTTTAGGAGGTTCTGTTCTTAAACTAATTTAAGTTTTTTTTGAAACGATGTTGGGTTTTGATGGAATAAACTGATTTGATACAGCTATATATAAATTATTGAACGTAAAAGTTTTGTTTACTTTTTATAATCTATGTTTTTTACTAATTTTTATTTAAAAAATGCTATTAATTGTTAGAATAGATAATTTAAACGAGTAAAGACAGATTATCTTACAAAAATACAATAATTTTTAGAAAAATTAGTCTAAACCAGTAAAAAAAGTAAATATTTATTTATTTTCCTTCAAGTCTTTGTTGAAGATATCAACAAGTTCAGAAAAAAGAAAGTTGATAATTAACCAATGCTAGTAAAAGTCATTAAAAACTAAATCCTAAAAGTAATTTATACTTTTAGGATTTAGTATACTGTTTAAAAAGTTTGTTTATATGTATTTCGTGCGTTCAACTCCTCAGAGTTGAACGAAACGCTTCCTCAGAAGCGTGATTCAAGCAAATAAATGCCGCTTCTGAGGAAGCGAAACATTCAGTTCTGAGGAACTGAATGCACAGTCAAAGCATTACAAAACTTTTTAAACAGTGTATTTAGTTGTTTTATTTTTCTGACTAGTAAATTATTCGAATTCTTTCTTTAAGACCTCCAAAACAAAATCAATCGTTTCTTCCTCCAAATCTACACGACGAATAAGATCTTCTCTATTGTATTCCAATACACTTCTGGCTGTATCAAAACCTACTTTATGAAACTCTTCAATAATCCAATCGTCGATAGCATCTTTGAATTCTGTCAAATCTACATCGTCCTCAAAATCATCTACTGCTTCCTCTCTGAATACATCAATTTCATAATCGACTAACTTTCCAGCCAAACGAATATTTTGTCCTCCTTTTCCAATAGCTAACGAAATTTGGTCTCGTTTCAAGAAAACGGCTACCCGAGAATTTGCCTCATCTATTTTCATAGAACTCGTTTTGGCAGGACTTAGCGAGCGAGAAATAAGTAACTCTAAATTCTCGGTATAATTAATTACATCAATATTTTCATTACAAAGCTCTCTTACAATCGAATGAATACGTGAACCTTTCATTCCTACACACGCACCAACAGGATCAATACGGTCATCAAATGATTCTACAGCTACTTTTGCACGTTCACCTGCTTCTCTGACTACTTTTCTTACTGCAATCGTTCCCTCTTCAATTTCTGGAATTTCAGACTCAAACAACTTTTCTAAGAATAAAGGTGCAGTACGAGAAAGTATAATTTTAGGATTACCATTTTGCATTTCTACACGATGAACAACGGCACGAACACTATCTCCTTTACGGAAACGGTCTTTCGGGATTTGCTCTCCTTTTGGCAAACTAAGTTCTTTTCCTTCACTGTCTTGCAAGACTACTTCACGTTTCAAAACCTGATAGACCTCACAGGTAACGATTTCGCCTACATATTCTTTGTATTTTTGGTACAATAAATCTTTTTCTAAATCTCTTACCTTTTGGATAAGTGTTTGGCGAGCCGTCTGAACAAGTCTTCGTCCGAAATCTTCAATTTTGATTTCTTGAGCTACATCTTCCCCAACTTCAAAGTCAGGTTCGATGACTTTTGCATCAGAAAGGCGAATTTCTGTTTGTTCGTCATACTCTTGTTCGTCGTCGGCAATGATATTTCTGTACTGCCAAATTTCTAAATCGCCTTTTTCAATATTTACAATTACATCAAAGTTTTCGTCAGAACGGTATTTTCTGCGAATAAGTGTGCGAAAAACGTCTTCCAAAATACGAATCATCGTAGGACGGTCAATACGTTTTAGTTTTGCAAAATCTGCAAAGGATTCTATTAATGTTGAAGTTTCTATACTCATTTTTTTGTATTTTTTCGCACTTTAAAAGGTACGGTACGTTTTTCACCCTAAAGAGTGAACTACATTTATTTTTTAAATGATATTTGAACATGTGCTACCTTTATTTCTTCAAAGTCAATGGTAGCAGGTTTGTATTTTATCTTTAATTTCACTTTTTTTCCTTCGGCTACTTCGTATTCTTCTGTGATTTGCAAGATATTTTTTATTTCTCCCTCTTTTTCCACTTGGTCAATAGCTTGTAATTTGCCTATTTTTTTTGTTCCGTCCTTCAATTCAAATTCTAAAGTACGTCCTAGATGTTGAGGATATTGTCTAAAAATATGCAATCCATATTCTACACCAGGAGAAGTAACTTCTAAATTATAAGGATTAGGCTCTTCTTTTTCGTCCTTTCCAAACAAATCATCTTCTTCAAAATAAGCTCCTACTTTTCGGCTTACGTTGGCACAATCAGCAATTCCGACACCATTATCTCCATCAATAATAATAATTACTTTTGGCGTTCTTGTTTTAGAAATTTGAATTTCTAATAAAAAAATATGCGATGAGAGTGCAAAATCAAAAAGCTCATTTGCTTCTTCACTTGCCTCTTTAGAAGTTGCTTTCTGAATAAAATCACTTATTTTTTCTTTGATAGAATTGATTTGCTCCGTTTTTAAATCAGACATAGAGTAAGGGTAGAATTCGGAAGTTAGATTTTAGAAGTAAATATGCTGTCGCTTTTTACAGAATTATACAAAAAACGAAAATGGAAGGCTTTTCTGCCTTCCATTCTATTATTTCCTAATTAGTTACAAAACTACAAAAAAGGGTTTTGTTTTCCAAATTTTGGAATTTACTAAATTGTGTCCTTTTAAATAATAGGAATTTCTACAAAAAAAGTAGTTCCGACTCCTTCTTTGCTTTCAAACCAAATTTCACCATCGTGTTTGTCTATTATTTTTTTGGTGATATCTAATCCTAATCCGCTTCCTTCGCCTGCTATTTTGGTAGTAAAAAAGGCATCAAAAATTCGGTCTTGAATTTCTTTTGGAACTCCTGCTCCTGTATCTTGAATAGAAACAATAACACTTTTTACTTGTTTTTTGGTGGAAATAGTGAGTTCTCCTTTTCCCTTCATGGCTTGAATAGCATTGTGAATCAGGTTTGTCCAAACTTGCATGAGCTGGTCGGGATAACCTAAAAAGGTACTATTTTCATCAAAATCTCTGATTACATCAATTCCCAATTTAGTTTGATTATAATAAAGAGTAAGCGTAGTTTCTAAGGTCTGATTAAGATTTACTTCTATTTTTTCTTCTGTATGGTCTTGACGAGCGAAATTTTTGAGTGCAAAAACAGTCTTTGCTGCTCTATTAGTTGCTTCTTTTATAGTTTGGTTACTGCGAACGATGGTAGAGAGTTGAAAGGCAGTTTGAAATAACTCTTTTTTGAGTTCATTTGAATAGTTACTATTCAAAAGGTTCATAAATTTTTCTCGCTCTTCCTGCATATTCATATCCAAAATTATGTTTACCAACTTTTCGGCATCTGGAATGGATAATTCCTCTAATTCTTCTATCAAATCATATTTTATAGCTCGTTTTTGTCTTGAAGTTAGTTTGTCTGTTTTTTGAATGGATAATTCTACAAACTCATTAAAATCAGCAAGCGTTTTGTTGTCTAACTTTTTTACAAATTGAGAAAAATTAGGAAGCACGTCTAATAAAATAACTTCAATACTGTCAGCAGACGAACGAATTGCACCCAAAGGCGTATTTATTTCGTGTGCAATATTGGCAACAAGCTGTCCCAAACTAGCCATTTTTTCGGCTTGAATGAGCTGTCTTTGAGTAGATTGAAGTTCTTTGTAGGCATTTTCTACCTCTACTTTTTGACGGTGTAATTCTTCTTGAGTAGTTTGAAGTTCTTCTAAATTCTGTCTAAGTTCTTCTTCTGAGGCTCTTAGTTCTTCATTTTTTTCTTGTATTTCTTTTACTTGTACTTCAATGGTTTTTTGCTGTTCTTCCAATTGTTCATTGACCATCAAAAGCATTTCAGCATTCATTAGATTTTCTTCTTCATTTGCTAGAAGCTGCTCTAATTGGTCTTTTTGGTCTTTTATTTTTACTTCTAATTCTTTTATTTTTTCTTGATTATTAATTTTAGTTTTATCTACTTCTTGCTGTGTAATTCTCCAACTCCACTCTACACACGTTTTTATATCTGGAAAAAGAACATAGTCAGCAGCCGTTTCTTTTCCTTTGAAAATAAGCGTTTTGATTTCTTTACTTCCTTGACTTTCTAGGCTTTTTTTGGCGAAGGTTAATGTAGCTCCAGAAGCAGAAACATCATCTACCAGTAGAATTTTTTTACCTTTTACTACATTCTCTTCTAAATTACTCAAAAATTGAGGCTCTTCGAACTGGTTTTTATTTTGGTCGTCTTTGTAATTTAATTGAATAATCTCCAAATCACAATTCAGTTTGGAAGCCAAAAGCGTTGCAGGCACAACTCCTCCTCTAGCAATTCCGACGACAAGGTCGAAAGCAGGTAAATCTAAGTTTTGTAACTTTTGAGTTACTGTTTTGAAGTCTATACGAGTTGTTGTATTTTCTATCATATTTTTTATCAAAAATAGGAAAAGGCGTGCCTTTTCCCTACAAAATTCGGTTTCTACTATCTATTTTCTATTTCTATCAAAAAGTGTAATTACTGTACTGATTATAGCTAAAAAAATCAACCCTAACCATGCATTTGAAACGGATTGAAAAAGAAATTTTTGCGCTTCAATGGCTACAATTTGAGGAAATAAAAATACCAAGGAACTAGAAATAAGTTTGGCAATCAGATAACCCAAAGCTCCTATAATAAAATGCAACGGCTTTGTAAACTCAAATTTTGAAGTATAAATAAGAGCAACAATACTCACAAAAAGCACCAATTCTAAGCTCAAAACACCTACAATCGGAAGGGCTGGTTTTCCAAATAAGGTAAAATTAATGAGTGGCGCAGCAATGCCTATAAAAAGACCAACACGATAATGAAATAAAATTGTAGCTACCAAAGGCGCATAAAAAATAGGTAATAATTTTGCACCAATCGGAACGCTGTCATTACTTGGAATTTGATGAACTAAAGCTGGAATAATGAGCGTAAGAGCTAAAAAAATAGTCGTTTCGGCAACGTAAAATTTTTTGGCTAATTGAGTTATATTTTGAGTAGTGGAATTCATATCGTTTTTTTTATTTCCCCATTATCAACGTCAGATTACGGACGATTGCTAGGGGAATTTGTTTTTTGTATTTGTTGGTGTCGCTTCGCTAAAACACCAACAAAGGATGTGTGATTTTTAAGCAGCTTCATTGATAATGGTTGGTAATCCAAACCTTAGTAAGCGTCGCTAATTTCTGGTTTGAATATTTTTTTATTGTCAAAATAAGGCTTGATTACTTTTCTAATTGTATTGTTTAATACTAGATTTAGTCTTGCCTTTTGGTTGGTAAGTTCTGTATCTGTAAAAACGACGACTACACAATAAGAGCCGTCCATACTTGCTTGTCCACCAAAACCAAAAACACTTTTTATGTTGTGTTCTTCTACAAAATCTTGTGCTGCAATAATTTTACGTCCTTGCTCATCTTCATCTACGGCTGCATCATCAATAAAAAACATACCTTGAAACTTTCCAAAAACATCAGAAGTAATTTTTTTGTCTTGTTGATTAAGTTGAGTCAACCCTTCAATATCTACTTTCAAATCGGAAAGTAAACGTGCCATCATCGGAATATTTGTGATAAAATCAGTAGAAATAAGAGGAATTCCGACATGTCCTTTTGAGAGATGTCTGCTTCTCCAGTTTTCTAATTTTCCATACGTTCCCATGAGCGATAAGAATAGGCGTTTGATTGTTTACTTTATCAAAAACCTCCACACTTTTGGCTAAATTATCTACAAATTCTTGATTTTTTTGGGGAATAATTTCATACGGAAAATTAATATAAACTCGTGTCAGAATGGAAAAATCAAAGGTTTCATGAATCGTTTGGGCTAAGTTTTGAGCAAACTCTTCTAAATATTCTTTTTCTTGATAGTCTATATTTTCAATTTTAGATTGAATTTCTTTGACAGTAGTAAGTGTTATTTCTTTCATTTTTATTTCTTAATTATTCTAATATGTTAAAATTTACAAACCCTTGTAAGTTAGTAATTTAATTTTCTAATTCTTAATTTTGAATAGGAATTTCTACAAAAAAAGTAGTTCCGATTCCTTCTTTGCTTTCAAACCAAATTTTGCCATTGTGTTTGTCTATTATTTTTTTGGTAATATCTAATCCCAATCCA
Organism: uncultured Cytophagales bacterium; assembly: GCA_963761725.1. Classification (GTDB taxonomy): domain Bacteria; phylum Bacteroidota; class Bacteroidia; order Cytophagales; family Bernardetiaceae; genus Bernardetia. Next base: position 726,176 of record CAVXHP010000006.1, read on the forward strand.
CTTCCTTCTCCTGCTATTTTGGTGGTAAAGAAAGCATCAAATATTTTTTCTCTGATTTCTATTGGGATTCCTCCTCCTGTATCTTGAATAGAAATCACTACTTTATTCTCTTGTTTTTGAGTAGAAATAATTAGTTTTCCTTTACCACTCATAGCTTGAATAGCATTATGAATTAGATTTGTCCATACTTGCATAAGCTGGTCTGGATAACCTAAAAAAGACGGAATTTGATCAAAATTTCTAATTACATCAATACCTAATTTTGTCTGATTGTGATAAAGTGTAAGTGTTGTATTTAAGGTTTCACTCAAACTTACTTCTATTTTTTCTTCTTTATGGTCTTGACGAGCAAAGTTCTTTAAAGCAAAAACCGTTTTTGCTGCTCTGTTGGTGGCTTCTTTTATAGTTTGATTGCTTCTGACGATGGTAGAGAGTTTGTAAGCCGTTTGAAAAATCTCCTTTTTTGTTTTGTCAGAATTAGGTAATTGAAGCAAAGAAAAAATCAAGTCTTTTTCATCTTGCATATTCATGTCGGTAATCAAATCTGCATATCCTTCTACATCTGCAATCTCTTCGATACTGACATTTTCTGTTCTTTGTAATTCTTCCAACTGTTCTATTAATATGTATTTTGCTCTTCGTTTTTCTCGTGTAGATAAAATAGATTTTTTATTAGATGATTTTTCTACAAATTCACTAAAAATCAACAATGCTTTTTCATCTAATTTTTTGACAAAAAGAGGAAGAGTGGGAAGAGTTTTGAGTACAATATTTTCAATACTATCTGACGAAGAACGAATTGCTCCTAAAGGCGTATTTATCTCGTGTGCAATGTTGGCAACAAGCTGCCCCAAACTAGCCATTTTTTCAGACTGAATAAGCTGTTTTTGAGTAGATTTGAGTTCTTTGTAGGCTTTTTCTACTTCACTTTTTTGTTTCTGGAGTTCGTCTTGTGCAGCCTGTAGCTCTTCTAAGTTTTGTTTTATTTCCTCTTCCGAAGCCTGCAATTCATCGTATTTTGTGAGGAGTTCTTTTTGCTGTTCTTCTACTATTTCGTTTTGTTCTTCCGAAGCTAGTATACTTTCTTCTAATTCTAATTCGTTCTTTTCTATAATGGTAACAAATGTATAAACTAGTGCAACAATACAAAACGTAACTACAAAAATATTATTTGCTTTCATGATTTCCATTCTCTCTACTGCAAATTGTTCTTTTTCAATAAATGAAAGACTGTAATCTGTCGTTTCTAAGAATACATAACACAAAATAGGTAGCGCAATCATTACATATCTCCCCATTTTTTCCTTTTTTGTAAAGATAAGAACAGGAATAAGAAGGAGCATATTGAATGTAAAAGGAACAAAACCTCCCCAATCTATTTTGAAAGTAATAAAAAGTGAAATCAGATTCATTACTATCAAAAAACCTATTTTGGAAAACAAAAAATAGCCTTTATTATTTGCTACAAAACCAATTATACAAAAAGCAATAAGGATAAGAACATTATAAATAACGTTTGAAATTACTCCTGAAAAGAAAATAACTATCCCTGTAACACTTATAGCCACAAAAACAATAATGAAAAGCAGATTAGTAGTACGAGCTGCTCGCCGTTGCTTTTCATCGGATAAGTGATGGATTCCGTTATTTGTAATTGTCTTATAAAAATTCATTGAGTTACTATATAGAATTGCTATAAAAACATAATTTCTGACAATCAAAGAAGGATTGATTATCAGAAATTAAATATAATGAATTATCTAATTGTTTGTCTTAATAGGAGTAACATTTATCAAATTCTGCATATCATTTCACTTTTGGCAAAATAATAGTTTGCTTTTTCCATAAAATAAAAAGACAATTCCACAGAATAAAATTTGGTAGTACTATTTCTAGTTTAGAATGTTACTCCTATTGTTTATCTAATTTTTTAATACTGCATTTACCTTTTCTACCAAATCGTTTTTGTTCCACGGTTTAGCAATAAAGTACTTTAAATTAGAGTTTTTGAAAGCATTTTGAACGGCATCGTTTTCTGCTTGTCCTGAAAGCATAATCTGCCCTACTTTTGGAAACTTGTTTTTTACTTTTACCAAAAGCTCATCGCCTTTCATTTTTGGCATCAGCCAATCACTAATAATAAGGAGCGTATCAATATCTCGTCCTCCCAAAAACTCAATGAGTTCTAATGCTTCTTCACCACTTTCAGCCGTTTCTATGATAAATTCGCCATCAAAACTTTGAGTGAGTTGTAATTTTAAGCTCATCAATATCATTGGATCGTCATCTACACACAGAATTGCTTTGTTTTTTTTGTTTGCCATAATTTTGAAATAGTTAGTTAAATGTTCTTTTACAAAAACGATATTTAAAAATAAGTAGTAATTTTTTTGTCTATTTAATTAATAGGAAGCTCAATAAAGAATGTAGTTCCAATTCCTTCTAAGGTTTCGAACCAAATTTTGCCATCGTGCTTTTCTATGATTTTTTTGGTAATATCCAATCCTAGTCCACTTCCTTCTCCAGCAGATTTGGTTGTAAAGAACGCATCAAATACTCGTTCTTGCACTTCTTTGGGTATTCCTCCTCCATTGTCTTGAATCTTAATAAAACATTATTATTTTCTACACTTGTTTGAATAAATAGTCTTCCATTACTTTTCATGGCTTGAAGAGCATTATGAACAATATTTGTCCAGACTTGTACGAGTTCATCGGGATAGCCCATAAATTCAGGAATTTCCCCCAAATCTCTAGTAACATCAATTCCGTGCTTTATTTGATTGTGATAAAGAGTAAGCGTAACTTCAATACTATCATTGATATTGACCGTTGATTTTCGTCCAGTTTGGTCTTGACGAGCAAAGTTTTTGAGTGCAAATACAATTTTTGCAGCTCTGTCGGTTGCTGTCTTTACGGTTCTGTTACTTCTCACTAACAGTAGATAAGTTGATAGGCAGTATTAAATATTTCTTTCGAATTAGTAGGTTTGAGTAAAGGAAGGTAAAATTACTTTTTCTTATACATATTCATATCTACAATCCAATCAGCATATTCTTCTGCTTATTGTACTTTTATTGTTTCTAGTTCGTCTATCAAATCATATTTTATAGTTCGTTTTTCACGGCTAGAAAGTGTATCTGATTTTTGAGCCGATTCTTGTACTAACTGACTAAAATTCTGCAATGAAGAATCATCTAATGTTTTCAAAAAGGTAGGTAAAGTAGGTAAGTGTTTTTTCCAAAATCTCTTCAATACTGATTGCCGACGAACGAATTGCACCCAAAGGCGTATTTATTTCGTGTGCAATATTAGCAACAAGTTGTCCCAAACTAGCCATTTTTTCAGACTGAATAAGTTGGCTTTGAGTAGCTTGTAACTGTTCAAAATTCTGACGAATTTCTTCTTCGGAAGCTATTAAAGCATCATTTTTTTCTTGAATTTGTAATTGCGTTTGTTTTCTTTCCGTAATATCAGATTCGATAGCCACAAAATTAATAAGCTGGTCTTCATCATCAAAAATAGGTGTAATGTTGAGTTCTAGCCAGTAGCCTCTACCTGATTTAGAGTAATTGTATATTTCCTGCGTAAATGGTTTTTGAGCAGTTAGCCCTTCTCTAATTTTGGAAATATGCTCTTTATCTGTTCCTTCTTTCTGTAAAAGTGTACTTGGTTTTTTGCCTACTGCTTCTTCGAAAGTATATTCACTTACTTTCGTAAAACCTTCATTTACCCATTCAATAAATCCATTTTTATCTGTAATAATGACTGCATTATCTGTTTTGCTAGCTACTAGAGAAAGACGTTGTAGGTCTTTTTCTACTCGTTTTTGTTCATTATAATTAGATGCTACTTTGATAACTTTGACAATTTCTCCATTTTTATTTTTGACAGGACAGTATGCACCATAAAGCCAAATTTCTTCTCCCTTTTTATTTATTCTTTTGAAAGTATCAGTAACTGTTTCTCCTTTTTTGAGTTTTGCCCACAAATTTTCATATTTCTTTACTTCTTCTGGTGTATCTGGAATAAATTGTAAATGTGGCTTTCCTTGCAATTCTTCAACTGAATAATCCAGCCAATCAGCAAACAACTTATTTACACGTTCTACCTCTCTGTCCATGTTCATTTCTACATAACCGAGTGTAGTACTTATGGCTGTAAATTGTGCATCAAGTTCTGAAAAAGCATTATTTACAAGTTCTTGTGTAGTTTGTAGCTCTTCATAGTTTTGTTGAAGCTCTTCTTCTGAGGCTTGTAACTCTTGATTTTTGGATTGTATATCTAATTCTAACTGTTTTTGAGCCGTAATTTCTTGTACAATTCCACTCCAAATAATACTTCCTTCTTTATCCAAAACAGGTTTTGAACTTCCTCTAATCCATTGCGTTTTTCCACTTATTATCACTCGTACATCAGAATTCCAATTTGTCATGGTTTGTGCAGATTGTCCTAGACTTTGCTCAAAAATCTGTTTGTCATCTGGATGAATAGAAGAAATAATAGAACTTGCATCATTCATAATGATTTGAGGAGGCAATCCATAAGCAAGCTCCGAACCTTTACTCACAACAGGAAACGACATTTGTCCATCTTTTGTCATCTTAAACTGATAAATCATAGCCGGAACGCCATCAAAGATTTGCTCCAAACGTTGAGTCTGTGAATGTAGCTCTTCTTGTGTAGTTTGAAGCTCTTCATAATTCTGACGTAATTCTTCTTCTGATGCTTGCAATCTATCATTTTGTTCTTTGATAGACTTCTCTAATTTTTTTCTTTCAGTAATATCAGTTTGTACGGTAGCTAATGAAATAGGCTGGTTTGTATTGGGGTCTTTTATTACAAAAACATTAGCAAGCGTATCAAAAATCTGTTTGGTATTGTGGTTTTGTAATTGATGTTCTCCCTTCCATTCTCCTTTTTGCATAACGGTAGGGATAATTTCTTCTTTTGCCTTTCTAGCTCCCTGCTCATTATGAAATTCTGAAATTGCTCTTCCTTTGTAATCTTCTCCAAAGCCTGAGAGTTCTTTTCCTTTTTCGTTTACAAACTGTGCCTTGCCTTCCATATCCGTAATGACTACTAAAGCATCTACATATTTTATTACATTCACAAATTTTTCTTGTTCGATTTGTGTTTGTACTAATGCTTCTTGTGTAGCCTGTAATTCTTCATAATTTTGTCTTATCTCTTCTTCCGAAGTCTGCACTTTCTTATAGGCTTTCTCTACTTTTTGTTGTTGTTTTACTTGTTCTGTAATATTCTGAACTGTTCCGACAAGGCGTTCAGGATTATCCATGGCATCATTTATTACTTCTCCAATTACTCTATAATGTTCGTATTCTTTTAGATTTTTTCCCTTCGAACGGTATGAAAAATCATATTCGTTTATTTTTCCTTCTGCTGCTTGATTTAATTTATCCGTTACTATATGAACATCTTTTGGATGAGTAATTTCAATTATTTTACCCATATCATTTAGTATATCTTCTCCGTAAATCAAAGGTAAATTATCTGAATGAGAGAGGTTTTGAGAAACCAAATCAACTTCAAAACTCGCTAAACCTGCTAACTTTTCTGCTTTATTCAATAGCTTTTGTTTTTCTTCTATTTCTCGTTGAATGACTTGCATCTGGTCGTTGGTACTCTGCAATTCTTCACTATTTTGTCTTAATTCTTCTTCTGATGAGCGTAATTCTTCATTTTGTGCTTGTTGTGCAAGTTGTTTTTCCATTACTCAATACTATTTTCTCTAAAAATAATAGCCCACCAGCCACAAGCAAAAGCCATCATAGCAGCTAGACCAAAATGAAAGAAAAGCTGAAAAGTAGTGATATAATCAACTGCTGCACCATCCATTGTTCGTGCCACCATATCCAATAAAATAATTAGATAAATCTGATGTTTTCTAAATGAAAAACTTCTGGATTTGCTTGTAAGATAGCCAAAACACTATGATGACCAATAGCAAAGACCGTATAAGGAATCATTATACGCCAATCTTGATAAACAATAAGTAGTGCAATATTAGTAAAGAAGAAAAAATGAACCTCTGCCATTCCGTGCATCTGTCCAATAAATTGAAGCATAAAAATCGCATAAACTAAACTAATAATCATACGAGCATAAAACTTATTAGCCAAGACAAAACGAGCCATTAAATAAAGTGCTGCTATAATAACGCTATTGGCAATCGTAAAAGTCCAAGTATCATAAACAGGTGCAAGACAAATTCCTAAAACAAAAAACATGATAACGAATTTATCAGATATTCTATCAGCTTTGTCTTGTACATTGTTTAGATAAGTCTCCAACTCCAGTGTATAGATAGTCGGTTTTTTATCCCGATAATTTGTAATGTTTTTCATAGAAAAATAAAGATATTTTTTGTTTGTGGTTTGTAATTTCTTAGCTCGTTTTTTAAAAAGACAATATTACTTAAAATAATCTTCTGGAAGCTCACAGCCATATGCTTTATCAGACAAATCTCCAAAATCAGGAGGGTTTTTACCTTCTAATAATGCACCTAAAGCCTGCTCTGCAAAATTTGTATTTCGGTCATTACAATATCTACTTACATTATAATTTCCTTTATAAAACAGTTTTCCTTCTTTAGTAAGAATGGCAGCTTGAGGCGTTGCATAAATACCACAAGAGGAAGCAATCGTATTATTTTTATCTAAAATAGTGGGAATAGGAATATCATATTTTTCTGCAAAATCAATAAATTCCATTTCGTATTCTGAATCATTGAAGATGACTGCATAAAAATCTACCTCGCCGCTATATCTTTCAACAAGATAGTTAATATGTGCAATATTAAACTTCGAACACGGACAAAAAGGACTAAAAAAATGAATAAAAATAGGTTTTTTTGTCTCCTTTTCAACGGAATTTTCTTTTTTAATAAACTGATGAAGTACGCTTTGAGGAACTTGCTTTCCTACAAAAACTTCTTGATACCCCTCTGGAATAGGAGTAGGTAGTAAATATTGCCATTCTTGCCACCAAAAAGTAGCAAATATGGCTCCTATAAGACCAAAACACGCTGCCAATGCTAGGCGTTGAAACCATTTAGTGTTTTTTATTTCTTTCATAGATTTTTTATTTTAAAGTCAAATAAACTTTGAGCAGAATTAAAGTATATCTTTTCAAACTTAAAAAAGGTATTAATCTTCATAATTTCAGACTACTTTTACACAGACATACTAATAGAATGTCAAATAGTAATCCAATTATAGCGATTTTGAGAAAATAAGTTTTCTTTTTCTTTTTTCTGATTTTATATTTTGACACCTAAAATAAGTACATCATCTATTTGATTGTGATTCCCCTTCCAGTTTTGAAATGTAGTAGTAATTTCTTTTTGCTGTTCTTCTGAAGATTTGTTTGCTATTTTTTGAAACAAATTTCTTAGATTTCTACTCATAAAACGCACATTTTCTTTTCCTCCAAACTGATCTTGATAACCATCTGAATAAAGATAAATTTGTGTATCGGGTTTTATTTCGAATTCGTGTTTTGTGTAAATAGCATTTTCTTTTCCATCTATTCCTATTCTATCTCCTTTTGTATAATTTAGCTCGTTATTCTGAATAATACAGATTGGTCTTTTTGCTCCTGCAAATGAAAGTATATTTTTTACTTTATCAATTACACAAATAGCTACTTCCATTCCTTCATGAATACTTGTGCGTTCGCCATTCCAAACAGCTCTCATTGCTTTGTTTATATTTTCCAAAATCTTTTCTGGCGAATATATTTTTTTATCTAATATAGCACGATTTAATAATTGATGACCTATTAAGGACATAAAAGCTCCTGGAACTCCATGTCCTGTACAGTCTGCTACGGCAATAATTATCTTATTGTCTTCTTCTCTACACCAATAAAAATCACCGCTTACTACATCTTTTGGTCTATAGAAAACAAAATGATGGGGAAGCAGCTCTAAAAGAGAATTTGAGGAAGGCAAAACAGCTGATTGTATTCTTTCTGCATAACGAATACTAGAATTTATTTGTTTGTTTTGAGATTTTAAGGTCTTCTCTTTGTGGTATTTTTCGATAGCTGATTCAATGGTCATTATCAAATCTTTTGTATTCCAAGGTTTGGAAATATACCGATATAGATTAGTTTCATTGACTGTATTGGTTACCCCTTCAAGGCTTGCTTGTCCTGTCAGAAGAATTTTCATACAATTGGGAAGCAAATGATGTGCTTCTATCAAAAACTCATCACCACGCATTTGAGGCATAATATAATCTGAAATAATAACTACTATTTCTTTTCCCTTTTCTTTAAAAAAATCTATTATTTCCAATCCTTCCTCTCCACTTTCAGCTACTTCTATAATCATAGATTCTGCAAAATATTGGGATAGCTCTTGTTTCAAGCTATTGAGTATGATAGGTTCATCGTCAATACAAAGAATTATTTGTTTGTCCATTTAATGTAATGAAAGTTAATGATTTTTTAGTCAGAGGATATAATTAGAAATAGATAATGGTATTGTAATCATTGTATTTACTTCATTTTATTTTAAAAAGCAATTTTTTTCGATAAAGTTTCATTAATGAAGGACATTAATTATTTTTTCCAATTTTTTTTAGTAGAAACTGTGCTGCGTTTTCTGCTCCATTTGTTTTGAGAAAAGAAAACGTATTTTGAGAAATTTCGGTTTTTTTATCAAAAAGAAGTTTAATGCTTTTGATTAATTGCGTTTGAATTTGATTTTCTTCTAACAACAAAGCTGCATTTGCCTCAAAAGCTCGTTTTGCTCTTCCATATTGGTCGTCGTAACCTCTTGATTTGGGAATAAAAATAGTCGGAATTCCACAAGAGAGAAGTTCATGAAAAGTATTATAACCTGTTGCAGAAATAGCAAAATCCAAAGCAGGCATTAGTTCTATAAGTGGAAAATGAGAAAAAGAAAGCGTAGAAGGAGGTAATTTTGAAAAAACTTCTTTCAATTCATTGGTAGAATTTAGAGGAGGTTTGGGAACAAACAAACGTATTTTTTTCTGTCTTAATAAAGAAGAGGAGTTCAAAATCAAATCAAAAATTTGTTTGTAATTTTCTACCGTTGTAGTGTCTCCTCCTCCTCCCATATTAATCAAAAATAGATTTTCATCTTCTTTTATATCCAACGTTTTTCTAATTTCTTCTCTTGATTGAAGCTCTGATTTTTCACGTATCAAGATTTCATTACTCCAAAACAAATGTTTCTTTTTAGTAATTGGAACAGGAATTTTTGCATTTCCTTTACTGTGTGGTGCAATAATATAATCATAAAAATTTTGCACTTCTACTTTATTTTTATCCATATTTATCTGTTCTCTATGAATAAAAAACTTCTTCCATTTCAAATTTAGTGCTAAGACAGAAAGCAAATCATTCATTGATCCAAGAGGAAAAGTATCTACCACTAAAGCCACAGGACGATACGTGTTTATAATAGAAAGCAAAATTTGAGAATATGAAATAGATAGATTTCGCTTTGAAAGCCGAGTTTCTTTAGCAATGGTTTTGCTGGGAACTTTATAATAGGCAAAACCTTCTTTATACAATAAATCTGAACCTTCCGAAGAAGTAAAAAATAAAGGAACGAGTGAAGAATCTTGTTTTTTGAGCTGACGAGCAATAGACAAACACCGAGTAAGATGCCCCAAACCCAAACCATTGACAGTATAAAAAAGGATGTATTTCATAAGTTATAATAATTAAGTCGTCGGTGGAGACACCGACAACGGAAGGTTATTTTCCGAAACTACTAAAAAAGTATAGCATTCAAAAATTCATTTTGTAATTTTGTAGCTCATTCTTTAGAATGAGTAAAACCATACGGTTTAAGTATCTGATTGAAAGGTATAATTTTCCCGAAAGCTAAAGCATTCGGTACATTTCGCACACTAAAGTGTACGCTACAAGAATTACTAATTTAGAATAAATGAATTATTTTATTACAGGAGCAACAGGTTTTTTGGGAAGTTATTTGGTAGAAGAATTAATTAGAAAAAATAAGGATAAAGAAAATTCTATCAAAATAATTGCTTTAAAACGAGTAACTAGTAAAATCCCTACAAAACTTCAAAACTATCCAGTTTCAGTTTTGGAATGGGTAGATGGCGATTTGTTAGATGTCGTTTTTTTGGATAAAATAATGAAGGGAGTTGATAGAATAATTCATAGTGCAGCCATTGTTTCTTTTGATCCAAAAGATAAAAAAGAAATGCAAAAAACAAATGTAGAGGGAACAGAAAATATGATAAATACAGCTCTAACAAATAATGTAAGTATTTTTTGTCAGATAAGTTCGGTAGCATCGCTTGGTCAGCCTTTGGCATCACAACAAAATTTGAATGTAGAAAAAGAAGCTAATAACAAAACTCATACACTCACTTTTATAGACGAAAAAGCACGTTGGACACCCGAATACACGGGTTATAATCCTTATGCTTTCACCAAACACTTGGCAGAACTAGAAGTTTGGAGAGGAGAAGCAGAAGGACTCAATATAGTAATAGTTAATCCTTCATTTGTTTTGGGATATGATGAAAATGGTAGAAGCAGTACGGCTCTGATTGATTACATAAAAAATGAAAGACCCTATTATGGAAGTGGTTTTAGTAATTTTGTAGATGTGCGTGATGTTGCGGAAATGTCTGTTTTGCTTTTAGAAAATGAAAAGTATCACAATGAACGCTATATCTTGAATGGTGGAACGGCTGCTTATTCTGAGCTTATGCCAAAAATTGCTATTTCGTTAAACAAAAAACCTCCCCACAAACCTGTTCCGAATTGGATAAAAAAATACGGCTGGAAAGTAGCCAGAGCATGGAGTTTTGTTAGTGGAAGTTCGCCTATTATTACCAAAGATTCTTTAGAAGCTGCCAGCAGGATGGTTACTTATTCTAATCAGAAAGTAAAGGATAAATTAGGTATAAGTTTTAGGAGTTTGGAGGAGACTGTTGAGTGGATTGGGGAAGAGTATAAGGAATGAGTAATAAATACCGTCTATGCCAAACACCTGCATTTGACATAGACAACTAAACAAACCTATCTATATTCAGGATTTTCAAAGCTCCATCGTTTTCCATTGTCCCACTCTTCTCTTGAATTTCCATAACTTGGATAGCCTCCGTTTTCTTTGAGCATTTTTGCAAGATGCAACAAATTATAGGTCATAAAAGTAGTATTGCGGTTTGTAAACTCGTTATTTTGAGCATCTGATTCTTTATCTAAATAACTTGGTCCAGGTCCTACTTCGCCAATCCAACCAGCATCTGCTTGTGGTGGAATGCTATAACCTAAATGTTGCAAGGCATACAAAATACCCATCGAACAATGCTTTACACCGTCTTCATTTCCAGTAATTACACAACCTCCAGCTTTTCCATAATAAACATATTGTCCTTTATCGTTTTGTTTTGCACTCATTGCATACAACCTTTCAATAAGCAAAGTAGCCACAGAAGAGCGTTCTCCTAACCAAATAGGACTGCCAATAACCAAAATATCGGCTGCAATAATTTTTTCAAATAGTTTTGGAAAGTCATCTTTGTCTGCTCCTTCTTTTGTCATATCAGGCTGAACTCCAAAAGCAACATCATAATCTACAAAACGAATAAGTTCAACTTCTACATTTTCCTTTTTCATTATTTGCATCGAAACATTCATCAAGCCTTCTGTGTGACTTTGCTTAGGAGATTTTTTGAGGGTACAGTTTACAAAGACAGCTTTCAATTGTGAGAAATCAGGTTTTTTTGACATAAAAAGAGAGTTTAAAAAAGTGTATAAAGTAAAAATATATGAAATTTCAACTCTGTAATTTGTCTATTGTTTGATTATAACTCATCTGGTTTGGATACATTATGTTTTTTAGTATAAAATTATTTTTTCTTAGTAATTCAGAATTCCGAAAAATCTATAAAGTTTTGTACCTTTGAAACATAAGAAAAGGGTAGTAGTTTGTTTTTTCCTTTTCATTTTTAATTGTATAGTAATACTATTTTTTCTAAAAAACATAAATTAAAATGACAAAAGTAACCGTAGTAGGAGCAGGAAATGTAGGTGCAACGTGTGCAGACGTACTAGCAACTCGTGAAATATGCCAAGAAGTAGTTTTGGTAGATATCAAAGAAGGTTTTGCAGAAGGAAAAGCCTTAGATATTTGGCAAAAAGCACCAATTATTGGATATGATACTCGCACAATAGGCGTAACAGGCGATTACAAACGTACAGCAAACTCTGATGTTGTAGTTATTACTTCTGGTATTCCTCGCAAACCAGGTATGACTCGTGATGATTTGATTTCTACAAACGCAAAAATTGTGAGTGAAGTTACTTCAAAAATTATTGAGCATTCTCCAGATGCAGTTATTATTGTAGTTTCGAATCCATTGGACGTAATGACATATGCTGCTCATTTAGCTTCCAAAAAAGACCGTCGTAAAGTAATGGGAATGGCTGGAATCTTAGATACAGCTCGTTACCGTGCATTTTTGGCTGAAGCATTAGATATTTCTCCAAAAGAAATTCAAGCTATTTTGATGGGTGGACACGGTGATACAATGGTGCCGCTTCCTCGTTATACAACTGTTGCTGGTATTCCTGTAACTGAAATGATTGATGCAGACAAATTAGATGCAATCGTAGAACGTACAAAATCAGGTGGTGGAGAACTCGTTAAATTAATGGGAACTTCGGCTTGGTATGCTCCTGGTGCTGCTGCTGCTCAAATGGTAGAAGCCATCGTAAAAAATCAACGTAGAGTATTTCCTGTTTGTGTAAAATTGGAAGGCGAATATGGAATTAGTGATTGTTATTTAGGTGTTCCTGTAATTTTGGGTAAAAACGGTATCGAGAAAATTATCGAACTTGACCTTAATGATGACGAAAAAGCAATGCTAGAAACTTCTCGTCAGCACGTTAAAGAAGTAATGGATACATTTGATAAAATGAACGCAACAGCGTAAGTAAAAAATTATGAATTATAAGTGGTAAGTTATAAACTAATTTCAAACTGCTTATTTTTAATAGAATTCTATTTTTAAAGTCCATAAACTAAATTATGGACTTTTTTTATTACTTGTTTATTTTGGAAATTCAAGCGAGGACACTTGAATCAGAAATGAATTTTATAAATTATAAATAGCTAGGTTTGAGCGTCCTCCTTGAACTATATTTTTACAAAAAAATGCA
>CAVXHP010000007.1:0-130279 GCA_963761725.1 uncultured Cytophagales bacterium
CACCGTGTGGAGAGATGCCGCCGTTGCGGTAGTAGTCGACCTCGACGGGGGTGTCGATGCGACACACGACCTTGAAGCTCGGTGGTGTTGCCCTCCTCGTCGGTGGCGGTCACGTCGAGGTGCTGCATGGGCGTGAGCGGGTCATCGACCTCGATGGAGAACGTCTCCTTTCCGGTGAACCCGAAGCGTCCGCGCTCTCGCCGGGCTGGAACTGCAGCGGCAGCACGCCCATGCCCACGAGGTTCGAGCGGTGGATGCGCTCGTAGGAGGTGGCGATGACGGCCTTGACGCCGAGCAGGTACGTGCCCTTGGCGGCCCAGTCACGGCTCGAGCCCATGCCGTAGTCACCGCCTGCGAGCACCACCAGCGGGATGCCGTGCTTCTGATACTTCACCGAGGCGTCGTAGATGAAGCACTGCTCGCCATGCTTGGGCGAGTCCTCGGAGTCATAGGTCAACCACTCTGGTGGGTTCTTGGCGTCCTCTTCGGGGCCAAAGTACGTGGTGTAGCCGCCTGCGGTGCCAGGCGCGAGCTGGTTCTTCAGGCGGACGTTCGCGAACGTGCCGCGCGTCATGACGCGGTCGTTGCCGCGACGCGAGCCAAAGCTGTTGAAGTCCTTGAGCTCCACGCCATGGTCGCGCAGGTAATCGGCGGCGGGCGAGTTCACGGGGATCACACCAGCGGGGCTGATGTGGTCGGTGGTGATGGAGTCGCCAACCTTGACGAGCACGCGCGCGCCCTCGATCGAGGGGATGGGGTCAGCCTCCTTGCCCATCGTGGTGAAGAAGGGAGGCTCCTGGATGTAGGTCGAGTCCTCGGACCAGGCGTAGACCTTGCCCTGGGCGCCTCGAGCACCTGCCACTCATGGGGACCATCGTACACCGAGGCGTACTGGTCGATGAACTGCTGGCGCGTGACGGCTGCGCCACGCGCGGCGCGGATCTCCTCGTTGCTCGGCCATACATCTTTCAGGTAGACGTCCTTGCCGTTCTTGTCCTGAGCGATGGGGTCGTTCTGCAGATCGACCTCGATCGTGCCTGCGAGCGCGTAGGCCACGACGAGCGGAGGGCACGCCAGGTAGTTGCCGCGTGTGTGCGGCGAGACGCGGCCCTCGAAGTTACGGTTCCCGGAGAGCACGCTGGTGACGTAGAGCTTGTCGTCCACGATCGACTTCTCGATGGGCTCGGGCAGCGGGCCAGAGTTGCCGATGCAGGTCGTGCAGCCGTAGCCCACGGTGTAGAAGCCGATGGCGTTCAGGTGCTCGGTGAGCCCTGCGCGATCGAGGTACTCGGTGACGACGCGCGAACCGGGCGCCAGCGAGGTCTTGACCCAGGGCTTGGTGGTGATGCCCAGGTCATTGGCCTTCTTGGCGATCAAGCCCGCGGCGATCATCACGTCGGGGTTGCGAGGTGTTGGTGCAGCTGGTGATGGCCGCGATGACCATCGCGCCATCCTTGAGGTCGAAGGTGTGGCCGTTGTAATCGGTGGCGGCGCTGCGGCGCTCGCGCTCCTTGGTGGAGGTGCGCGTAGAACTTGTTCCACTCGGGCTGCATCTCGGTCATGAGGATGCGATCCTGGGGACGCTTGGGTCCAGCGAGCGAGGGCTGCACCTCGCCCAGGTCGAGCCCGAGCGTGGAGGTGTACTCGATCTCGTGGCGATCGCTGCGCCACAGGCCCTGCAGCTTGGTGTACTGCTCGACCAGGTCGATGAGCTCGGGGGAGCGGCCAGAGAGCTCCAGGTAATCGAGCGTCTTCTGGTCCACGGGGAAGAAGCCCATCGTGGCGCCGTACTCGGGGGCCATGTTCGCGATGGTGGCGCGATCGGCGAGCGAGAGCGAGTCCATGCCGGGGCCGTAGAACTCCACGAACTTGCCCACGACGCCGTGCTTGCGAAGCATCTGCGTGACCGTGAGCACCAGGTCGGTGGCGGTGGTGCCCTCCTTGAGGCTGCCCTTGATCTCGAAGCCGACGACCTCGGGGATGAGCATGTAGATGGGCTGGCCGAGCATGGCGGCCTCGGCCTCGATGCCGCCCACGCCCCAGCCGAGCACGCCCAGGCCGTTGATCATGGTGGTGTGGGAGTCCGTACCCACCAAAGAGTCAGGCAGCGCGACGGTCTCGCCGTCGACCTGCGAGGTGAGCACCACGCCTGCGAGGTACTCCAGGTTGACCTGGTGCACGATGCCGGTCTCGGGCGGCACCACGGAGAAGTCGCTGAAGTTCTCGCGGCCCCACTTGAGGAACTCGTAGCGCTCCTTGTTGCGCTCGAACTCGAAGTCGCTGTTGATCTGCATGGCCTGAGGGGTGCCGTAGGCGTCCACCTGCACCGAGTGATCGATCACCAGGTCAGCGCGGATCATCGGGTTGACCTTGTCCACTTCTCCGCCCATGCGACCCATGGCGCTGCGCAGCGCGGCGAGGTCGACGACGGCGGGCACGCCCGTGAAGTCCTGGAGCACCACGCGGCCCGGTGTGAAGGGGATCTCGGACTCGCCCACGTTCTTGGCGTCATAGCCCGCCAGCTTCTCGATGTGCTCGGCGTTGACGACGTAATCGTCGAAGTTGCGCAGGCAGGACTCGAGCAGCACCTTGATGGAGTAAGGCAGGCGGTCGATGTGACCGATGCCCGCCTCCTTGAGCGCGTCGAGGCGAAACACGCCGTAGGATTTGCCTTGTACTTCAATGCTGTCTTTTGCGTTGAACGTGTTCTGAGTCATGTGTGTCCTCCTGGACCATCGGGTTAGCATCAATCGGCGCGCGGTCATCTCAACGAGCGCGCACCTTCACGATGGGGCGACTATACGAGAGGAGGGCCAATCATGGAAATTGATTCATTCTATGGATGCCATCAATTTATGTCGTCACGACCGTGACGCATCTCCCTGACCCCGCACGAGCATCGCATGGACACCTCCACCCTCAAGACCTTCGTGGCCCTGGCCAGGATCGGCCACATGACCCGCGCCGCCGAGACCCTCCACCTGACCCAACCTGCCGTGAGCGCCAAGCTCGCCAAGCTTGAGGCGCACGTGGGCCACAGGCTCTTTCGACCGCACCCCGAAGGGCGCACCCATGGCAGATCGCATCTCTTCATCCACCCCATCCACAGTCGCGTACCCCGCGACGACTGAAGGCGCGAGCGTCTCACAGCCCGGGGCCACCGCGCCGATGCAGGCTGAGCAGGACTCCTCGCCCTACAACGACGTCACCGCCAACGACCCATTTCTCCAGAGCAAGCAGGCCCTGGACGCGCCACGCCCCCTCCCCTCCTCGCCAGGAGTCCTCCCGCGAGGCCGGAGCGCCCCCCATGGTCTCGGTGCGCGACCTCCAGTCGCAGCGCAGCGCGCCCGGTCGGGCCTGCCTGCAGAGACCTCGCCGGTGCCCTGTCCAGGCCGGATGTGTTCGATGAGAGCACGTGTGAGGACTCAAAGGGGCTGGGCACCCAGCTCAACGTGAGCTTCTTTCGACAGGGGCGCGCAGAAGACTGGGTTCTACAAGGACCTGGCGGGCATGCTCGACGATCCAGCCAAGACACGCGCCACCCTCTCCAAGTCACTGGCTCACCTGCCTCCCGATGTGCGCGGCGAGGCGGTGGACGCGATCATGGGACAAGGTGACGAACAAGCTGTGCGGCAAGATTCAGGACATCATGAAGCGCGACGTCAACGCCGCCGCCGCCACCGCCAAGGCGACGCTTGAGCCGTACTGCGGCGACGACCCTTCAGCGCGCGCGAAGTTGATGCACAACATCATCGAGACCACGCCCGCGCTCTCGCGCGGCCGGAATCTCTCGTGAGCTGCAAGGCGCGGGCTCGAGCAGCGACGACGCCAAGTCGCTGGCGTCGGGGCTCATCAAGGCGAAGGCCGATCCAGCACAGCGCGCGGCCATTGGACAGGCGGCCGCCGGGGGGGCGACCTCTCCTCAGAGCAGTGGTCCAAGGGCTACGTGACCGACAGGGGCCGTGCGCAACCTGAGCGAGGACCTTCAGGCCGCCTTCGAGGACACCTCCGAGCACATCGACCTGGTCGTCACACAGATGAGCAGCGACGCGTCCAGGGGCGACGCGACGTTTCACCGCACCCGCTGTTTGAGCGCGCCAAGCACGACGCCTGCATTGATTTGTTCCAACCAAGTGAGTAATTGCATGGTACCTATTTTCTTCTGACGTGGTGAAGATTGATCGACATATCCGTCTGTTGTAAAGTAAAGACAATCCCCTTCATTAAGCCAGATTTCTTCTTGTTCAAAGGGTTTGTTGTTCTTTCCTCTTCCTCCAATTGTTTTTCTAGTTCCTTTTAATTGGTGTAAAGAATCTTCACTTACATAATATAAAGGTCTCTTTGCACCTGCAAAAACTATTTTGTATCTATTAATTTCTTCCAAATACTCAATAGAACACAAACAGACATCCATTCCATCATCATTATTATAAATATCTTGTTTTAAGGCTTTCTTTATTCCAATATGAAGTTGGTCTAAAATCTGTGATGGTTCTTGTGTTTTGGAAAGAATTTGATTGAGCTGCATGGTTCCGATAAGCGACATAAATGCACCAGGAACTCCATGTCCTGTACAGTCAATTACGGCAACAAACGTTTTATTTTCATATTCTTCTATCCAAAAGAAATCTCCCGAAACAAAATCTTTAGGTTTGTAGAGTAAAAAATGTTCTTTAAAGACACGATTAAAACGGCGTTCACCAGGTAATATTACTCCTTGAATATCTCTTGCATACCGCAATGAATCTGTAATTTGTAGATTCTTTCTATCAATTTCATCTTTAGCCAACTGAATAGTTTGATAGGCATCATAATTTGAAAGAGCAATAGTAATATAAGCTGCCATACTCTCCAAAATACGATATTGATTACGAGAATACGCATTTTTGAGTGGACTTTGCACTGTAATTACACCTAATAATCGATCTTCTTGAATAAGTGGATAATAGATAATAGAATTACGCTCTTCTATCAATACACCACGAGTTTTTTCTTTTAAATACTGTGAATATTCCTCCTCAAAGTCGCTTATAAAAACAGGTTTTTTATTTCTAGCACACCATGTAGAAAGTCTATCATCTTGAATAGGAGTTTCTCTATATGGAATCATTTTTCCATCTTTATAAAAATGACTAAATCCTATAATATCCCTTTCGGCATCATACGTTCCGATTCCGAACACAGTTGTATCCATCATCTCATCTACGTGTTTATAGACCGTATTTATAATCACTCCGATATCCAAAGAAGCTGTAATATCTCTACCAATATCACTCAAAAGATTAATGTCTTGATAGGCTTTTCGTAGTTCTCCTTGTTGTCCTTGTAGATTTTCGTTTGCCTTTTCAATTTGTTCTTTCTGTCTTGTAACCTCTTCTTGTTGGGTAACGAGTTCCATATTTATCTTGGTGATTTCTCGTGTACGCTCGGCTACTTCTTTTTCTAGTTTTGTTTTTTGCTCCTCTATCAAAACTCTATTTTCATCATTTCTTCTCTCTATTTCTGTACGCAAATAATTTACACGATCAGCAAGACCTAAAGAAACAAACAGACCCAGTAAAATGTCAGCCACTTGTGAGGCGTGCATAGTAAAATAACTTCTAGGAATGAATTCTAATTGTGCCAAAGCAAAAACCAAAATTCCTCCAAAATAAACAATATTTGCAGCTAATAAGAAAGAAGCAGGACGATGTTTTAGCTTAACTACGATACCAATATTGACAATCAGGCAACAGAAATAGTAAAAACTAATAAAAATACCATCCATTGCATCTTGTACAAACCAATAAAAGTGAGTCCAAAAATAACCAAACACAAAACAGCTATACCAATAAAAAACTTATCCCAAAAAGGAGCTACCTTTTTTAGGTTTAAGAAACTTCTGAAAAATAAAGTATAAAAAAACCAAAGTAGGGTAGTAACAGGAACAATCAATAACCAATTTGGGCTGGATTATTCGGAATAAAAAATTCTATTAAGTATTCCTCAAAAATCATATTCAAAAGAGCAGCCATAAAAAGCAAACCCACATAATACAAATAACGCTTGTCTCTAAAAAGGAAGGAAACAAACAAACTATTAAGAGCCAAAAGAACCATTGCACCCAAATAAAAGCCTTGATAATAACGACGTTCTTTTGAAAGTTCGATGGCACGAGCCAAATCTTCTATCGTAAGGTGTTCTAAAGTATTGAGTAATTCTTTATTTTGCTTGGCAAAATCTGTTCAATGTTCGATGCGGAGGAAAAAAGTTTTGGACTCAAATCTATCCAAAGTAATTACAAAACAAGCCGAACGGTCAATTTTTATATTTCTACTATGATGAGGAAAGATAACACCATCTTCACTTCTTATATAACTAATTCCATTTGTTGTGGGTGTATAGAGGTAAGCTACTTCGGCATCTTTTACTTTTAAAAGATATAATTTACGATTAGCAAATGTATTTTTCAAGGTAAAACGAACCCAATAAATATCGGTATCAGAATCATAAAGAGGCTTTAGATCTCTATAAAGTCTAAAATCTTTTACTCTATCTGTCTTGCTTACATCATCTATCGTATATGTTCCTTCCGAATCTGGCAACACAAATACATTTTCTCCTAAGGAATAAACGGTTGTAGAATCATTTAAATCAAAACTTTGAGCGTATGCAGAAAAGCTCAATACAAAACTTAGAAAGACAATTAAAGACAAACTCAAAAACCTCAAAAAAGGATTTTTTTTGAAGTTACAGTTGAATAAGAAATATTTGTGTCTGAAAAAATGAATTGGCAAAATGAATGTATTTAGCCTCAAAAATGATTAAATGCTATAGAAAATACTATAGAATAGGTTGTCTAAACTTTTGTTTTCTTTAAATGTAGCCAAAAGATACTAACTTTTTTGATTTATTGCCAAACTTATTTTGAAGTTTGGAATAATTCTATAGATAGCCGTTGTATAAATTTGCTCTTATTTTGATGTTTTAAATTTAAGGAAAAATCACACCATTTTTTACTATTTCTTAGTATTGTTTCTTTATTTCTACCAATCCCTACTTTATTTCTATGAATGATAAATTAATTTGTCTTTTCTAGCTCCTTAACCAAAACTGATTTTTACTAATTATACTCATGTTGAGTACTTGCCTTGTTTATTAATTTTTTTTAGAATAAAAGAAAGAAGCAATTTTATACCTCAAATTGTACTTATTTTTAATATGGAATATCTCTATCATGCGGGTCTTTTTGGGGAAATTTCAGCCTTGCTTCTAATTGTGCCTCAATTTCTGGTGTCAAGATATGTTCTAAGGCTTCAGCAGCTTCGTGTACGTGGTCAGGTGCAAGACGCAAAAACTCGGTCAGATATAATTCCCAAAGACGGTGTAATTTTACTAACCTTTTGGCTTTTGTATTTCCTTTTTGAGTAAGTTGCCAGCCGTTTTGAGTTTTTTCTATAAACTCTTTCCGAACTAATTTTTTCAATGTTTTTTTGAGTAAAAGAGGTTCAAATTGCCTTTGAAGTCCAATATCTTTTAAAGAAGAAATGGTCTTTGTAGGTTTACTTCTTTCTACTACATGATAAATAGCTTTCAAAATATTCTCTTCCAAAATCTGTTTTTTGTATAAAAATTGTCGTCGCTTTCTTGCCACAATTCCCTTTTTGGGAGCAAAGAAAAACGAAAACATCGCAATGGCAGAAGCCACCAAAACAATCCAAGGACCTGTTGGCATTTGAGTTTGAATATAAGAAACAAAAGCTCCTCCAATAGCAGCCAAAGCACCAAAACCAGCAGCAATAAAAAGCATTTTGTGTAATTCATCTGTCCAAAAACGAGCAGCAGCAGCAGGAGTAACCAGCATAGCAGCCATCAAAACCACCCCCACAGATTGAATGCCTACCACAACTGCCAAAACGGTAAGGGTAGTAAGTAAAATCTCAATAGCAACAATAGGAAGTCCAATCGTTTGGGCAAAACTTTTATGGAAAATGACAATTATAAATTCTTTATAAAAAAGTCCGACCAAAATAAGCATAACCAAAGCCAAACCACCAAAAATCCAAACGTCAGTTCCGACAAGTGCAGCCGCTTTTCCAAACAAAAAACTCTCTAATCCAGATTGTGAAGCATTTCCAGATTGTTGAATATAGGTAAGCAGCATTACCCCAAAACCAAAAAAGACAGATAAAATAAGTGCAACAGCCGTATCTTCTTTTAATTTGCTATATCGTGTAATCAAATTCATACAGATAATGGAGAGCCAACCCGAAAGAAAAGCTCCCACAATCAAAAAAAGTGGATTCTTTGTTCCTGCCATCAAAAAAGCACCACAAACACCAGGTAAAACAGAATGTGCCACAGCATCACCCACCAAAGCACGTTTTTGTAAAAAAGTAAAACAGCCTACAATTGCCGAACTTACTCCCAAAAGTATCGAACCCAAAACGACGTATCTTGTATTGGGCTCTGTTAATAATAAAAAGTCAATTATTTTATCCATAAAATTTACATAGCTAAAATGGTTTGCTTTTTCTTAGCAAGTAATCAAAGAGCATATATTGTTGGCAAAGTTAGAAAAATCTAACTTTATTGTTAGATTTTTAAATGTAAAAAACTATTATTCTAAAAAAAGCTATTATTCCAGATTATAATTTTGTTTTTAGTCTAAATTTTGTATTATTAGTAAACAAATACTTACACTTACTAAAATTCTATTTCTGTTATATGTTTTTCAAAATATTTTATCTTCTTTTAATTCAATTTGTATTTTCTTGTTTTCTCTCTTTTTGTTTTTCACAAAATTCTGCTTATCTTCCTGATTCCTCTACTTTAGAAAAATCTAGTTATTCTTCTTTTATTAATCTTCATTGCATTGATAGTTCACAGCATTTTACAGTTATAGATAGCTTGGAAATTATCTATGGAAAAAATAAAAATATTCCAGAAAAGTACAAATTAGCTATTCTGATAGCTCTTTCTTATTATCCCGAACTTATCGAAACGCCTATTGATTTTAAAGAATGTACTATCAAAACTACACTAAATGCACGTCCTACAATTGGTTCTCTATGTTTTAATACTAAATTGAAAAGAAAATATGTAGTTCGAATCAATACAAGCCAAAAAGAAGGAATGATAACGATTGATGAGGTTCCTTTTAATGCAAGTATTGGAATTTTTGCACACGAATTTAGTCATTTTGTAGATTATCAAAACCGTACTTTTGGTGGGGTCTTGCAGCGTCTTTGGTGCTATACAAGTAAAAAAAGAAAGGCTATTTATGAAAAAGAAATTGATAGTATGACTATTGCTAGAGGTTTGAAATGGCAAATGTATGATTGGTCATATTATGCACTTTTTCAATCAAATGCTTCTGAAGCATACAAATTATTCAAAAAAGAAACGTATTTGAGACCAAAGGAAATACTAGACCAAATAGGAAAAGAGATAAAAGAATAAATAAAGTTTAGCAAAAAAATGGATTTTTGATGCTGTTTACTAACATTTTTTATATCTTAAAGTTGTAGCATTTTTAAACTACATTTTTTTTAATTATAATAGTCAGAATATGGGAAGTATAACAATCAAACCGCAAGAAATGCTCTTTATCTATCACACAGAGCAAGCAAATTACGAAGAGAGACGAACAGAAGCACAAAGTATGGAAGTTTTTGTGAAGGAAATGGAATTCAAAAACATTACACCTACTATGTGGCAATCTCTTCTGGAGTGGCTAGAAGTAGAACCAATAGAACTCTTCGATGAAAATCATCCTGATTACGCCAAAGAAATAGAAGGAAAAGATTACGATAATAATGGCTGGACTACTATTCTGACAAACAATTATGAACTTATAAAATTTCCTATTGCTGCTATTGATAAGAAAGCTGTCGTTTGTAATCAGAGAAATACAATGATTTCTCTTTTTTCTAACAAATCAGCCAATCGGGATATGAAAGTAAGAGGCGAAAGTGATGAGGAACAAATGCCTAAGTTTTAGGTGCATTCAATTTAGGGTTATTTTAATTTTATATATCGGTAAATTTCACAAAATTTTTGCCGATATTTTTTTGTTTAATTTTCAAAATTTTATTCTGTGTCTGCTATTATTTCCTTTACTTCTTCCATTGCTGAAAAGCTAAATTTTCTTAGGCAAACACTAACTGATTTGTATGGAGAAACCGAAATTTATGGACGAAAAGACCGTCTGCACGAACTTATAGCCACAATTCTTTCTCACAGAACAACTCGCCAAGATGAAAAAATAGCTTATAATCGTATGCGTGATGAGATTGGTGATTGGTTTGATATAATGAACGCACCTCTTGAAGAGCTAATAGAAAAATTACAAACTACTCGTTATCCAGAAAAAAAAGCGATCTATATTCAAGATACTTTGCGTAAAATTTATGAAGAAAGAGAAGAAATGACAATTGATTTTTTAGAGAATATGAGTACAGAAGATGCTCTAAATTGGCTTCTACAACTTAATGGAGTCGGACTCAAAACAGCTACTTTGCTCTTGCTCTTTAGCTATCAAAAACCCTTGCTTCCCGTTCAATACGCACGTACATAGAGTAATGCAACGAGTAGGAATTATTCCACTAAAGATGTCTGCCGAGAAAGCACATAAAGAACTCTTAGAACTTCTTCCAAATGATGCAAAAACCCTTTTTAACTTTCACAAACACAATTACTGGCACGGACAAGAGGTTTGTTTTTGGAAAAAACCTGATTGCGAAAATTGTGTTTTGAAAACGATTTGTAATTATTATAATAAGAAGACAGATAATAGGTAATAAAATTTATTTAAACTTTTTTCCTAACCAATTATTTAATGTTTAAGTATTTGTATAAATAACTAAACAAAAATAAACAAACTATGAAAAAATTAAAAGCACTTTCAGAAAGAGACAAAAACCGAGTAATCGAAATGGCGTGGGAAGACAGAACGCCTTTTGATGCTATTTTTACGCAATTCGATTTAACAGAAAAAGAAACGATTACGCTTATGCGTAGAGAAATGAAACCTTCTTCTTTCAGAATGTGGAGAAAGCGAGTACAGGGAAGAAGTACAAAACACAGCAAGAAAGCAGCAGATGATTTGAAGCGTTTTAAGTGTAGCCTTCAAAAAACAATTTCGCTCAATAAAATTAGCAAAAGATAAAATGTAGATACGTACCTTTTAAGGTGCGAAAATGTACCGACTGCTTTAGCTTTCGAAAGTATTCTAGAGTAAATTATTTTGGCTCACTAAAAGCAGGATTTGTAATAAATTCTGTATCGGTCAGCATTTCCAAAAAAGCAATTATATCTTTCTTTTCTTGTTCGGTAAGAGCTAAACGAATTTCTCCATTCGGGTCAGTGATAAAATTATTACTCGCTGCCGTAATGAGTGAAGAAAGTGTTTGGCTTTTTTTGATTCCATTGTCGTAATGTTCTATTACCTCTCTTAAAGTTTGCAATCTTCCATCGTGCATATAAGGAGCAGTAAGTGCGATATTTCGGAGTGAAGGAGTTCTGAATTTACCTCTATCAAACCGATTTTGAGTAACAGCAAACAAACCTTCTTTCAGGTTTTGGTCATTATCCAATCCATTATTGTGCAGACCTTCAAAGCCTAAAGTGCTTCCAGAAGTAAGAGAACCCAAATGACAATCGCCACAATTTCCACCTCTAATTCCCTGTTCTGCGTCTGGGTGTGTAAAGAATAATTGAATTCCTCTAAGTTCTGTATCTGTCGGTTGATATTCTCCTCTCAAATATTTATCATACTTTGAGTTATTACTAATTAATGTTCTCTGGAATTGTGCTAGAGGCTTTGGTTATACTTTGAGGAGTAATTTCTTTTCTACCAAATGCTTTCTCAAAAAGTGCTGGGTAATTATCTGTTTTTGAAAGAATTTGAGCTGTAATTTCTGCACTTTGATTCATTTCCTTATGATTTTTCATAGGCAAAAAAGCCTGCTCCTCTAGCGTTTGTCGCTTTTCCATCCCACGTCAGACGATTGTTCCATGTTAGATTTACCAAAGACATTGCACTAAAAGGCATTTCTTGATTATTTACTCCAACACTTTTTGCTTTTCCATCTGTAAAAGCCAATTCTTGTTTATGACAGCTTGCACAAGAAATTGTTTGGTCAGAAGAAAGTCGTTTGTCATAAAATAATTTTCTACCCAATTCTACACCTTCATACGTAGTTATATTATCAGTTGGAAGGTTTGCATCTCCAAAGTAAAGTAGTTTTTCTGCAGGATAAATTCCTGTTAGCTTTTCGTCAGGTTTTGGAGTTTTCTTTTTCTGTAGCAAGAAAAAAGAAGAGTGATTAATAGGAATAAATTTATATTTTTCATTCTATTTTTTTGGCTAGTTATTTTTTACTGAAACGTTTTTGTACCAATTCTTGTTTTATACGTAATAAAAATTGATAAATCAAATTTCTACATTTGAATTACTACAGTGTAACATAAGTTTGTTTGTACTTTTACATTTATCAAGATTGCTCTTTTATTTAGCCATTATCAACGTCTTGTTATCTTCAATAACTGACGATTGCTAAGGCAAAATAAAAGGAAACAGAGCTTTATCTCCCTTAGCAATCGTCTATTTTTGAAAAAAATAGACGTTGATAATGGGAAAAATACTAGTACACGATATGAACAAACTTACGTTACACAGTATTACGTAACAGTTTGATTTATAAAACTAACTTTTCTAAAGCCAATTTTCAACAAGTATATAATTAATTTTATACTTGTTTTAACTATAAAATACTTCTCACGCTAAAGCCTAAGCTACTGAAAAATTCTAAAATTCAGCTTCTACTAAAAAATGAATTCTTTTTTTTGTTTTGGGATGCGTAAACTCCAAATATTCTGCGTGTAGATGCAAGCGATTTGTTTTTTTTCCATACAAATCATCACCAATAATTGGAGCATTTAAGCCATTTTGATGTGCTGCATGAACTCTCAATTGATGCGTTCTTCCTGTAATTGGATAAAAATACACCCGAGTTTTTCCATTTTCGCTACTCAAAACTTCATATTTTGTTTGTGCAGTTTTTCCATGTTCATGGCAAACCAATTGATGCGGTCGGTTATCCAAATCTACACGCAAAGGCAAATCAATTACTCCTTTTTTTTCCTTCAAAATTCCATCTAAGAGAGCAATATATCTTTTAGTTACGGTTCGTTTGATAAACTGATTTTGCAAATGATGATAAATTTCCCTTTCCTTTGCAATAAGTAGCAAACCAGATGTACTTTGGTCTAAACGATGAACAAGCATTGCAGTAGGATATTTTTTTTGCATTCTTGTTTGTACAGAATCGCTTGTTCTTCGTCCTGGAACAGAAAGAAATTCGGCAGGTTTGTTTATGATTAAAAGATAATCGTCTTCATAAATAGTTTGTACTATTTTTCCTTCTGCTGGATTATTCAGCATTGGATTTTGTTCTACTTCTAATCCTTGCAACATAAAACTCAAAATGGGTTCGCATTTATTTCTACAAGAAGGATAAAAAGAAGCGTGTTTTCGGATTTCAGATTTTGGAGATTGTCCCCACCAAAACTCACCTAATGCTATCGGTTTTAGATTATTTTGATAAGCGTAATGTAATAATTTTGGGGCTGCACACTCGCCAGCACCAGCAGGAGGGGCAATTTCTAATTCTTTAGTAAAAATAGTTTGAAGACTTTTGTAATCTCCTTCTGCATTTAAGAATTTGTAATTATCAAACAAACGCTGTTGTAACTGATTACTTCTTATTTTTCGCTCGTTTTTAAGGTCAATTATTTTATCTGTAAAAATTTTAAGCTGTTTTTCAGAACTTTCCAAACGCTGTTGCCAAGAAAGCTGCAATTTTTTGAAAAAATATTGTTGTTTTAGGCTTTCATCTTTTAGCTCTTCCTTCAAAAGCTCAAAATCACTATCTGATAATTCTTCAAAAGCTAGATTTCGTTTTATTTTTCTTTCCCTTTTTAATTTTTTGAGTTCTTGTTTTTCTATTTCTATTTCGTTTTTGGCTGTTTTGCTTTGAGTTTCTACATACAATTTTAATTTTTTGTATTCTTCATTATCTTCCAACTCCTCTAATTGCACATTCAGATTACTCACAATTTTTTCTTCAGCCTTATAAAAACCATCTTTTTTTAGCATATCATAAACAGGAGGAACAAAATAAGTATGTTCATTGCTATCAGCCAATTTACCCGAATAAGCAGCCAAAAAACCAAGCTGTTTTTCTTCATTTTCAACTACCAAAACACCAAACATTTTTCCAATTATTAATCCAGTATCATTCTGATTTAAGCCAAAATTATGTTTCCAATCCGTCTGTGTAATCAAATATTCTTGCAACTGCTTAGCAGCTACTTTAATAATATCGTGAGCCTGATAATAAAAAGGAAATGTAAAAAGGGTAGGCAATTCTATTCCTGTAATTGATTTTTTGAAAGGAATAAAACAATTTTTGTTTTTCATTTGAAGGAATAAATTTATATTTCTATGTACTTGTGGTTGTAAAGACTCTAGCTTATATTTTGTTCAAGTCTGTACCGAAGGTCTGACTTGGACAAAACACTATTCGCAATTAGAAACTCTTGTTTGTGAAGGCTTGAAGGTTTTCTAAAGAAACTGTCAAAATATCTCTCTGATAAGATTGAATAAAACTGAATGTCGGTCTACCTACGGTACTGACCTTAATTTCTACAGTAGGTCAGACCGATAGGTCAGTACTCGAACAAAACACAAAATGAAATTTGGGAACAACTCCGTTTTGTGAAAGTCCTATTAAGTTTAAAATCACGTTTTTCTTGTCAAAAGATTAGCTGTATTACCAAGCTATCGGTTGTAAGATAAAATGAAGATAAATATATCTTCACAAAACACAATCTATTATTTTGTTTTATGACTTTGATATTATCCTGTAATTATCATAGCAATCATAAGAATCACTCGCTAATCCTATACTGTTATTAATTGTGTTTTTACAATCAAATAATTACCTAAAATTAATAGGACATTTTACTTCTTCTCTTCCTCGTGCCGAACGCCTCAAATCATATTGTGGCATATAAACAAGGCTTATTTCATAACTTCCACCCACACCAACCAGTGAAGCCAAAGCAAAATCATAACTTACTCCAAATTGCCAGTTTTCTACCTTTACTCCACTTACCAAAGCAAGTGAAGAAGAAGGTAAAAGCTCTGTTCCACTACGAGTAGGCAAACCACGATACCAAGCTCCTGCATACAAAAAATCCCATTCCCAATTAACTCCAGCATCAAATTGAAGAAATGGATTTTGATATTGAAAAATTGCAGAAGGAACAAGTGTATGTTCTTCATTGAGAGAAATCCTATATCCTGTTTGTGCTGTAATACGAATAGGAATTTGGTCTTGAATACTTGAAACAGAAATATTGGGTTGCAAGAGATGATATGCTGCTAATCCTAGCCACATTTTAGAATTATAAGCCACAAAACCAGTTCCGAAATCAGGATACTGAATTGTATAATTTCCAAACTCTTCTGCCGTTATGTTTCCACTAAGCATAGCATCTTCAAATCGTAAACCATCCATTCCCTGACTTCGTTGACCATAACTAAACTGTCCAGCCATTGAAAGTTGCCAATCATTTTGAAACTGAACTTTATACGAATAAATCGCAGCTACTTCTAAATTATTTGTATTGATAGAACCAACTCTATCTTGTTTTATCCAACCTCCTAAAGCTCCTCTTCCAGCTCCAAAATTATAATCAAATCCACCAAAAAAAGATTGAATTCCTCCATTTACACCATACCACTGTTGGCGATACAAGACCGATGCTCTCCAATGCGGAACTGTTCCTGTCCAAGCTGGATTTACTGTCATGGGAGCACTCCAAATCTGTGTAAAACGGCTATCTTGTCCAAAAACAGAGGTAATGAATATAGAAATTATCCAAAAACAAAAAACACAAATTATAGTTTTTAATCTATTCATTTTGAGATTTAATTTTATCATTTTGTAGCTTTCATAAAAAATATCTATATCTTATACTACTTGGAAAGTGTTGGCTATGTAGTACAAAAATAACGTCTAAATTCTTATTTTATTCACAAACAAACTAATTTAGAGTAAATTTAAGAAAATTTGCTGTGAGTAATTACATTACTTTTAAATCTTTTATTACAAAACGGTATTTGCTTCTAACTTCTCAAATCCAACTTCTGACTTTATTTTCTCAAATGACAAAAGATAAAAATTTATTTTTCTCTCAACAAATCATTTCTTGGTATCATCAAAACAAACGAGATTTGCCTTGGCGAGACACTCAAAATCCCTACAAAATCTGGCTTTCCGAAATTATTCTTCAACAGACAAGAGTAGCACAAGGAACGCCTTATTATGAAAAATTTATTGAGAATTTTCCGACTGTTCAAGAGTTAGCAAAGGCAGATGAGCAAACCGTTCTGCACCTTTGGCAAGGCTTAGGATATTATTCAAGAGCCAGAAACTTACACGAAGCAGCAAAATATATTTCAGAAGATTTAAATGGCATTTTCCCAAATAATTATACAGAAATAAAAAAACTAAAAGGAGTTGGAGATTATACGGCTGCAGCTATTTCTTCTTTTGCTTTTGATGAAGTGCAAGCCGTTGTTGATGGAAATGTATATCGGGTTTTGGCTCGTTTCTTTGGTATTGAAAAAGATATTACTTCCACAGAAGCCAAAAAAGAGTTTAGAGAATTGGCACAAAAATTAATTTCTAAAAAACAGCCAGCTATCTACAATCAGTCTATAATGGAATTTGGTGCCTTACAATGTGTCCCTAAAAGTCCGAATTGTGAAATATGTCCATTACAAAAAAAATGTATTGCTTTTGCCAAAAATTTGGTAGAAAAACTTCCTGTAAAAATGAAGAAAACCCTTGTAAAAGACCGTTTTATGCACTATTTTGTTTTTGTGAAAAAAAATGAAACTGATTTAGAAAAGAAAGTATTAATAAGGCAAAGACAAGAAGGTGATATTTGGCAAGGCTTGAATGATTTTTTTGTAATAGAATTTATGGATACCGATAAGAAAAATTTTGAACCTATAAAAGAATTAGAAAAAAAACTAAAGGAAGATAATCCTGAATTAGATATAATAGACCTACTAAAAAGACAAAAAAACAAATTAAAATCTACACACGAGTCTATTATCTTTAAGCATCAGCTTTCACACAGAACATTATATGCAAAATTCTATACTATAGAAATAAATACTACGAAAGAACAAAAAGAATTTTGGAATAAACTAAGAGAAAATTATAATTTAGAAGAAATAAAGTGGCAAAATCTGGATAAAATTCCCAAACCTGTACTTATTAGTAAATATCTTGATTATTTAGGGTCTCATCTTTTCTAAGTTTATTATTTTTTTGTATTTTTACGGTATCATTCAAATACTATTTTTCGAAAAGGACGAAGTAAATCAAACTAATTTTTTACATTAATTTTTATTAAAGCAATCATACTATTATGGCAGGAGTAAATAAAGTAATCTTATTAGGAAATCTTGGGCAAGACCCAGAAATTCGCACCTTAGAAAATGGAACAAAATTAGCAACTGTTTCTATTGCAACTAGCGAAAACTATAAAGACCAAGCTGGAGAATGGCAAGAAAAAACAGAATGGCATCGCCTGACTATGTGGCGTTGGACAGCAGAAAAAGCAGAAAAACTCAAAAAGGGAGATAGAATTTATGTAGAGGGAAAACTTACTACTCGTTCTTGGGAGCAAGATGGAGTAAAAAGATATGTTACAGAAGTAGTTGTGAATGACTTACAATACGCTACAAAAGCAACAGATTCTAATTATACAGGTGGCGTTCCAAGTCCAACAGAAAATCCTTATGGTGGAAGCTCAACCAATTACGATTCTTCAAATTCTACTTCATCTACTCAATCTTCTACTCAAAAAACAGAAGTAGCAAGTGAATTGAGTAACTCTAGTAATCCAGAAGACGATCTACCTTTCTAATCTAAAACTTAATTTTTACGACATTGAACGAGAGCGACAGTTTTAGTTGGAATAGCATACCTATTTTAGACACTATTCAGAATTTAGATATTCTTGTACAGATAAATAGCATAGAGGCTTCTAGCTTTTTTATGTATGGTTTCGAAAATTTTTATTATACTTATTTTATTGCTGCTTTCGGGTCTGGTTTCAGGTTCGGAAGTAGCCTTTTTTTCTCTTACTGCACAGCAAATTGAGGAATGCAAAGAGAGTAAAAAATTGGGGGACAAAAAATTGCTACAACTTCTTAGCAAACAAAAATTACTTTTAGCAACTATTTTGCTACTCAATAATTTAGTCAATATTGCTATCGTAATAGGTTCTACTTATATCATGTGGCAGATTTTTGGACGTGAGGAAGAGGGAATTATAGTTGTTATTTTGACTATAGTTGTTACGGCGGCTATTGTATTTTTTGGAGAAGTAGTTCCTAAGGTTATTGCTCGTCAGCGTGCTCTTTCGTTTTCTAGAAATGTTGCTCGTCCAATGGCTTTTGCTATTACTATCTTTCAGCCTGCTGCTTGGATACTTGCTTTTATGGGTGAAAGATTAGAAAAAAGTGTTCAGAAAGGACAGAATAAAACGCCTGTTTCGGTAGAGCAGCTCAATAAAGCATTAGAACTTACCACCAATAGCGAAGCTGCTAAAGAAGCAAGGCAGATTTTGAGAGGTGTAATTAATTTTGGTCAAATCAATGCCAAACAAATTATGACTTCTCGTACAGAAATTACAGCCGTAGAATATACTACTTCGTACAATAATCTTTTGGAAACGATAAAAGAGAGTGGTTATTCAAGAATTCCGATTTATAAGGACAGAATGGACGGTATTGTCGGACTTCTTTATGCAAAAGACTTGTTGGCTCATTTGAGAGAAGGAAGTGATTTTGAATGGCAAACTCTTATTAGAGAAAATGTTTTTTATGTCCCAGAGACTAAGAAAATAGATGACCTTTTTCATGATTTTCAGACAAAACATATTCATATGGCTATTGTAGTGGATGAATATGGAGGAACTTCTGGATTGGTATCTTTAGAAGATGTAATTGAAGAAATTGTAGGAGAAATTAATGATGAGTTTGATGATGAGGCAGAAAGTTTGTTTGTCAGAACAGCAGAAGATGAATATATTTTTGAAGGTAAAACGCTTTTGAGTGATTTTGTGAAGGAATTTGAATTACATGCTAGTCATTTTGATACTGTAAAGGGAGAAAGCGAATCTATTGGTGGACTCATGCTAGAACTTTTTTCGAAAATGCCAATGCGAGGAGAAACAAAAGAATTTACTCCTTTCGAATTTATCATAGAATCAGCCGATAGAAAGAGAGTAAAGAAAGTAAGAGTTAGGATTTTGCAACGAGAAGACCAAGAAGAGAATCGATAAAATAAATGATGGTCTAACTTTTCCATGTTCTGTGACACACAGAACACTACCTTTAAGATTTTTTTACAAAAAAAAGTGAATTGCAATACAAGACTACAATTCACTTTTTTGAGAAAAATGAAAAATTAAACTACACCCTGTGCAATCATAGCATCAGCCACACGAACAAAACCTGCTATATTAGCTCCTTTGAGATAATTTATTTTATTATTTTCTTTTCCATATTCTATACATTGGTCGTGTATTTTTCTCATAATTGCTTTCAATTCTTCATCTACTTTTTCTTTAGTCCAAGATAATCGAAGAGAATTTTGTGTCATTTCTAGTCCAGAGGTAGCCACACCACCAGCATTGGAAGCCTTCCCTGGAGCATACAAAATACCATTCTTTTCAAAAATGTGGATAGCTTCAGAAGTTGTTGGCATATTTGCACCTTCAGCAACTAATTTACAACCATTTTCCACTAGAGCTTTTGCTCCTTTTTCTTCTAGTTCGTTTTGGGTAGCACAAGGAAGTGCCACATCACATTTTACATCCCAAGGGCGTTTGTCTGCATAGAATTTTGCAGAAGAATATTTTTCTGTATATTCTTTTATTCTACCTCTTTTTTTGTTTTTGAGTTCTTTTACAAACTCCAATTTTTCATGTGTAATTCCTTCTTGGTCATAAATATATCCATCAGAATCTGAAAAAGTTACTACTTTTGCACCCAGCTCAATCGCTTTTTCACAAGCATATTGAGCTACATTTCCAGAACCCGAAATGACAACTATTTTTCCTTCCAACGAATCACCTTTGTGTTCCATCATTTCTTTTACAAAATAAAGAAGTCCGTAACCTGTTGCTTCTGTACGCAAAAGTGAACCTCCCCATTTTACGCCTTTTCCTGTAAATGTTCCTGTAAATTCATTAGATAATCGTTTGTACTGACCAAACATATATCCTACTTCTCTCGCTCCAACACCAATATCACCAGCAGGAACATCTGTATCTGAGCCAATATGTCTAAAAAGTTCGGTCATAAAACTCTGACAAAAACGCATTACTTCTTCATCACTTTTTCCTTTTGGGTCAAAATCAGAACCACCTTTTCCTCCACCTAAAGGCAAACCTGTAAGCGAATTTTTGAAGATTTGCTCAAAACCAAGAAATTTTAGAATAGATAGATTTACGCTAGGATGAAAACGCATTCCACCTTTATAAGGTCCTAAAGCAGAATTGAACTGAACACGAAAGCCTTTATTTATTTGAATTTCATTTTTGTCGTCTAGCCAAGGAACACGAAACAAAATGGCTCTTTCAGGCTCAACCATTCGTTCCAATAATTTAGCTTTTTTGTATTTTGGATTTTCCTCTATAAAAGGAAGAATAAATTCAGCTACTTCTTCAACGGCTTGTAAAAATTCGTCTTCATGAGGTTGTTTGGCTTTTACGGACTCTATAAAACCTTCTATTTGTGTTTGATGATTGTTTGTGGACATAATTGTGTGTTGGTGTTTGTCAATCAATTTAAAATAACGGCTTAATGTACTAATTTTAATTGAAACACAAACAATCCTATTAAATTTAGATTTTCTCAAATCCACAAAATAAGAAATTTTGTTTCGTGTCAAAAGGTGTAGTATGGTCTTCTTGCAAACAAGATGTTTTTTGAAAACTCTTGAATTGATTTGTCAAACTTTCTTCATTATACTGTGAAACGTCTAAACCACTACATTTTTTAGCTCCTTCTTTCGAAAAAAGTAGCCATAACTAGATTTTTGCTTACAAATTTTTCTACCGTTTCAGTATATTTTTTGATATAATTTGGGTCAGTCAGAAAGTGAAAAGTAGCTCTGTCGTGCCAAAGATCAAAATTTGTTTGAGGCTCAAATTTTGTTACATCACTCACTATCCAAGTTACATAATTTGCTTTTTCTCCAAACTTTTCCTCTACTCGTTTTTTTGCTTTTTCCAATGCGATGGAAGAAATATCCAAAACGGTAATATCTTGAAATCTATCTTCTAATAAAAAATCTACAAGCAGACTTTCGCCACCACCAATATCAATAATTTTGGCTGTTTTTTCTAAATTAAAAGAAGTTATGAAATCAAGTGAAGTTTGAGGTTTTGATTGTGTCCAGCTTACTTCTTGTGGGGTTTTGGTTTCATAAACCGTTTCCCAATATTGTTTTTTTGAGTTCATTTTTTTGTTTTTTTTAAACACAGAGTTCACAGAGATAAATACGAATATTTTTTTAAAGTGCTTTTTTATTTTGTCTTTGCAATGCAAAATAAATAAATTGCTTATACTACTAGACAAAAAGACAGACCTCCCTAAATCCCTCCGAAGGAGGGACTTTGAATGTCTTTTCTCCCCTCCTTCGGAGGGGTTGGGGCAGCGATGTTAAGTTCTCTTTGGTTTTAGTATTTTAATAATTTTCAACAAAATAGAATCTATCAAAATTATATTTTTGCTTTATAATTATTGTCAAATAAACCATATAACCAAATGTTATTCTGCGTTCAATTTAAACAAATATAGAACTTAACATCACTGGGGGTTGGGGGAGGTCAAAGAACAAAATGTCTAGTAGTTTATAAATTGCTATTTTTGACACACTAATTAACTGATAATTAATAAGTTACATTCGTAATTCGTAATTTTTAATTCGTAATTATTCCTTTACTTCTGAAATCTGACTTCATACTTCTAACTTTATTTTTCCACAACAACAATATTCTCTTCTTTTATAATGGGCAAATTCTGCATTCTCAAAAATAGTTGTCCTGTAAGGATTACATCTTTTGTACAATAAATGGCAATTCTATTCAAATCATTTTCTTTGTAATATACACCATTTACTTCACTTCCATCAATATCATCCTTGCTGGTTGCAAGTCCGAAAACGGCAGCTAAAAGAGAAAGAGAAGTGAAATTTTTGTAGTCGCCAAACTTCCACATGTGCATGGTATCAATATGATTGATTTCCCAAGGTTTTTTACCTGAAATATCCAAAGCATCAGGAATATCAAGCCCATTAATTAGCATTCAACGGCACAAATACGGAAAATCAAATTCTTTTCCATTGTGTGCTATAAATTGCAACTTCTTACCAAACTTTTCTACCACTTTTATAAAATCTTCTAAAAGTTCTTTTTCATTATCAGAAGCCAAAGATTTTACTCTAAAAATCTGCTCTTCTTTTCCTTTATCATTCTTTTGAACAGTAAAAAAACCAATTCCGATAACAACTATTTTCCCAAATTCGGCATAAATACCTGCTTTTTCTTCGAAGGCTTCTTTTGCTGTATCATCTGGAGAAATTCGTTTTGCTTTCTTTTCCCAAAGAGGTTTTAAGTTTTCTGGAAGTTCTTCGAAAAGTAGAGTAAGCGGCAACCGTTTCAATATCGATGACCATTAAATTGGATAGATTTGTTGTCTTGTTCATAGTTTATAAAGTAAAAAATGTAGCTCATTCTTCAGAATGAGAAAAAACGTACTGAAAACTTTAGTTTTTGCTTCTAATTTTTATTTCTAACGTGATTTTTCTTAAATTTAGCTTTTAATTTCTAAATAAAATACTCAAATTTCATTTTGAATACAACTATAAAAAACACGCTTGAAGTCAAAATAATAAATAAATCCTCAAATCCTTTGCCTTTTTATCAAACAGAAAGTAGTGCTGGAATGGATTTGTATGCAAATCTAGAAACTTCTATCACATTAGATTCTTTAGAAAGACAACTTATTCCAACAGGAGTTTTTATAGAACTGCCTATCGGTTTTGAAGCACAAATTCGTCCTCGTAGTGGTTTGGCTTTCAAAAATGGTATTTCAATTGTCAATTCTCCTGGTACTATTGATGCTGATTATAGAGGAGAAATAAAGGTTTTGTTAGTAAATCTTTCTAAAGAAAAATTTGTTATTCAAAGTGGGGAGCGAATTGCTCAAATGGTTGTTGCCAAACACGAAAGAATAGACTGGCAAGAAGTACAAACTATTGAAGAGCTTTCTCAAACCAAAAGAGGAAGCGGTGGTTATGGAAGTACAGGGAAGTAGTCAGTTATCAGTTACCAGTTAGTTTCATTTTTTATTCTTATATTTCTTCACTCTCTGATTTAAAAATAACATAAACACAAAAATAAATTGAAAATAATTATTCCAATGGCAGGACGTGGTTCTCGCCTTCGTCCTCATACCTTGACAGTTCCCAAACCTTTAGTTCCTATTGTGGGAAAACCAATTGTTGAGCGTTTGGTAGAAGATTTGGCTCGTAGCTCAAAAGAAAAAATTGAAGAAATTGCTTTTATTGTTGGTGATTTTGGTCAGCAAGCCGAACAAGCACTTCTCAAAGTAGCTGAAAATGTAGGCTCAAAAGGTAAAATTTATTATCAAGACAAACCGCTCGGAACAGCACATGCGATTATGTGTGCAAAGGAATCATTGAGTGGAAATGTAATTGTAGCCTTTGCTGATACACTTTTTAAGGCAGATTTTTCAATAAATACAGAAAATGATGGTGTTATTTGGGTTCAAAAAGTAGCAGACCCTTCGGCTTACGGAGTTGTTCAGTTAGATGAAAATAATGTAATTACTAATTTTATAGAAAAGCCAAAAGAATTTGTATCTGATTTGGCAATTATTGGTATTTATTATTTCAAAGATGGCGACTATTTACGTTCGGAATTGCAATATATAATTGATAATAACATCAAAGATAAAGACGAGTATCAGCTCACAACGGCATTGGAAAATATGCGACAAAAAGGAACAAAATTCCGTACAGGACAGGTAGAAGAGTGGTTGGATTGTGGAAATAAAGATGCTGTTGTTTTTACAAATCAACGTTATTTAGAGTATTTGACTGAGCGTAAAACAGAAACATTAATTTCTCCAAATGCAACTATTGAAAATTCTATTATTATTAAACCTGTATTTTTGGCAGAAGGCGTTCATTTGAAAAACAGCGTTGTCGGACCTCATGTTTCTATCGGAAAAAATACCCATATTCATAATAGTAGAGTACAAAATTCTGTTATTCAATCAGATACACTTGTCGAAAACGCACTTTTAGAAAATACTATGTTAGGTAATTTTGTAAAATATAATGGAAAAGCTGAAAATGTCAGTTTAGGAGATTATTCAGAAGTGAAAAAATAGTTTGATTTATAGTATTTTACTAAAGTAAATTAAAATTCTAGTTTGTGGCATAGTTTCGCTTACATAAAATTGTA
Organism: uncultured Cytophagales bacterium; assembly: GCA_963761725.1. GTDB lineage: Bacteria > Bacteroidota > Bacteroidia > Cytophagales > Bernardetiaceae > Bernardetia. The sequence goes on from CAVXHP010000007.1 coordinate 24,634, forward strand.
TAAGAAACTATGCCTTTTGAGTTCTAAGAAGAAAATTGCTACTATTTTTGTAAATTGATATATACAAACCTAATAAGATAAGTTAGAGACTCAAAAGCTAAAATAAAATGCTAAATACATTCAATAAATATATGAAAAATGATATACAGTTTATGAATTCTTATTTTGTCAAAAAAATAGTAATGTTACTGTTTTTTTGTGTTTTGATAAGCTCTTTTTCAGATGCGTATGCACAAGGCAGAAACAAAAAAGATAAGAACAAAAACAAAAATGAGCAGAAAAATGCAATTCAGAAGGAGCCAATTGATGGTCAGGTAGATAATACGATAATAGCCGAACAAGCATTTTTTGAGGGAATGAAGGAGTATATAAAAGAAGAATACAGGAGAGCAATTCCTTACTTTGAAGAATCTTTGAAATATGATTCAAAAAATCCAACAGCACATTACCAAATTTCGCTTTGTTATTATAGAATGAATAACTTGCAAAACGCTTTAATGTATGCTATGGAAGCTGAAAAAATGGATGATACCAATTTTTATTTTCTCTCACAGCTTGCCAATGTTCAGTTAGATATGCAAATGCTGGATGCAGCCGAAAAAACCTACAAAAAGATACTTTCAAAAATAGGAGGTGATCAGATTACTTACTTCAATCTGGCAGCTCTTTATATCCAGATGAGTGAGTATAAAAAAGCGATTCAAGTTTATGATAGAATGGAAAAGGAATTGGGTTTGAATCAGAATGTAATTCGTCAGAAACAAATATTGTATTTACAGATGGAAGATACAGAATCTGCACTCAATGAAGGTGAAAAGTTAATACTTGAATTTCCAGATCAAGTAGAATTCAAATTAGCACAAATAGAATTATTACTAAATCAAAAAAAATATGCTGATGCACAACTTCTTTTAGAAGGAATTACTAGAGAACAAGAAGAATTTCCTCCACAAGTGTATTTAATGCTTGCTCAAATTTATCATCAACAAGAAAAAGAAGAGGAGGAAGTAGAAAGCCTCAAAAAAGCATTTCAATCCAATGACATTCCATTAGAATCAAAACTAAACCTACTAATGGGATTGTACCAAAATGCAAACCCAAATACAAAAAGAGAAAAAAATGTAATACAGATGAGTAGTGAGCTTGCTCAAATACTGACAGAGGTTCATCCGCAAGAATCTGCTTCTTTTGGTGTTTTAGGAGATTTTTTGCTAAAGCAAGAGAGATACAAAGAAGCCTTTGAGTCTTATAAAGGAGCATTAAAATTAGACCCAAATAACTATTTACTTTGGGAGCGTACTACTCAACTTGCCTTAGAATCCAGAAATTATGAGTACGCTATTTCTACAAGTGAAGATGCTTTAGAGTTTTTTCCAAATCAACCCAATTTATGGTTTTTAAATGGTATTGCTTATATGTCTAGTGAAAAGAACGAACAAGCAATTGCATCTTTAGAACAAGGAAAACGAATGGTTGTCAATAATCCTGAACTTTCAAGCCAATTTGAATCACAATTAGCAGATATTTATTATAAAAATAAGGATTTTCAAAAGTCGGATGCAGCCTATGAAAGAGCATTAAAACAGAATCCTAACAATGCTCATGCCTTAAATAATTACTCGTATTACTTGTCTTTGAGAGGGGAAAAAATGGAACTTGCAGCCGAATTAGGAGCAAGACTTATCAAACTTTATCCTAATAATTCTACTTATTTAGATACATATGGTTGGGTTTTGTATGTCAAAAAGGATTATAAAGAAGCTGAAAAATATTTGGCTTTAGCTGCCCAAACTACTCAAAGTGCTGTTATCATCAAACATTATGGTGATGTACTTTTGGTAGTAGGAAAAAAACAAGAAGCTCTTGTTCAATGGAAAAAAGCCTATCTATTAGATATCACAAACGATACGCTAAAGCAGAAAATTACGAAGCAAGAAGAAATTAAAGAATAGAATAAATTATGCGACTAACTTATTATCTTACTTTTGTGGCAGCTAATGCACTGATAGCCTTAGGTTTGGGGTATTTATTTTTCAAACCTTCTAATGATTATTGGCAAGGACTTTTACTTGCTGGTGCATTTAATGCTTTTCTTTGTTGGAAATCCTATCAACAAATGAAAGAAGAGGATACGAATTGAATAAAACCGAAATGAATGTGCGTTTATCAAATCGTTTATCTATCAAAGTTTTTTGCTATTTATTAAATTGCTTTATGATAGTTACATCTTTTTTCGTATTTTTGAAATGAAAGAGTTTATTCTACTATCCAAAATTTTTAAGTTATATTTTTTATTCATTGTTTTTAGAAAGGCAATGTTTCCCTAATTCCCATGACAAGTCAAGAAAAAAAGGCATTCATCTTACTCAAATGTGTAATTTTTCATTATCACGGACTTGACGAAGATGAAAAGAAAATTTTGAAGGAAACAGCAGATGCACTGAATGCTCACCAAGAATTAGCATGGGCAAATGAGTTCATTGGTGAGGATTATTACAATGCCTTTGAGCGTGCTAGAGGAGAATTGCAGCCTGTAATGTTAGAATTAGAAAAACCCAAACGGTTAGAGTATCTGTCCAAAGTTTGGAATGCAAACATGACAAAAGGATATATTTCTGAAATGGAAGCCATGGCAATGATAAAATTAGCCAAAGATTGGGATATAGAATCCGAACTTATAGAATCTATTAAGAAATAAGTAGTAGCGATTAATTATTAGTTATTAGTGAAATTAAGTATTTCATTTATAACTCATAATTTATCATTCAAAATTCAATCAGTCTTCTCTTGAGGGAAATTGAGCCTTTTTGAGTAAATCACCTACTTCTGACAAAACAGTCAGTCTTCCTCCATATGTTTCTTCCAGAAGAGCTTTTGTAAGTGTAGTTTTGGTTTGTCCACTTGCTACTAATCGCATATTCAGGAGTACCACCCAGTCAAAATATTCGGCTGCCGATTGCAAATCATGATGAACTACAATTACTGTTTTGCCTGCTTCTCTCATTTCTCTCAAAAGTGTAATAATGGCTGATTCTGTTGCGGCATCAACTCCCACAAAAGGCTCATCCATCAAATATAAATCTGCTTCTTGTGCCAATGCTCTAGCCAAAAAAACACGTTGCTGCTGTCCTCCAGAAAGTTGTGAAATCTGACGAGAAGCAAAAGCACTCATTCCGACCTGCTCCAAAGACTGTAAAGCAACTTCTTTATCCTTTTTAGAAGGACGAGCCATCAAACCCATTTTTCCATACCTTCCCATCAAAACAACCTCAAAAACAGAAATTGGAAAATCCCAATCAACAGATTCTCGTTGAGGAACATAACTAATCTTATCTCTTACTTCATCAAGGGTTTTGTTCATAAGTTTTACGTAACCACTACTCAAGGGTAAAAGTCCCATTACAGCTTTTATGAGGGTTGATTTTCCTGCTCCATTAGGACCAATTATTCCCACTAAAGAACCCTTCGGAATAGACAAATCAATATCCCAAAGTACAGGTTTGCGTTCATAACTAACGGTAAGGTCGTGTATTTCTAAAACTGGATTTTCTACTTGTGTTATCAACTTTTTAGTGATTAGTTTTTAGTGATTAATTATTAGTGAATTGCCTTTTCTGTATTTTCATTCCCTCGTCCCTCGTCCCTCTTCTCCATTTCCCATTCTCCTCTATTAATATCTTCCAAAAAACCAATTTCCTAAAGCATTTTCATCATCACTTTCATAAAATTCTCTCCAATAATTAGTTATTTGTTCTTCTGTAAGAAAGCCTTTTTTATCTACATCTAATTTATCAAAAGTCTGTTGGGCAAGTTTTTTGTCAATTCCATAAGCAGAATAAAATTTTTCAAAAACAGATACATCTATTCTAAAATCTTCTTTTTTGTTTTGGTCTGCAAAAAGACGAATTACATAACACGTAATTGGTAAAATATCTTCTTCGTAGGTATTTTTTTCTATCAGAGAATTACAATAGGCAATCCATTCTTGAATACTAATTTTCTCATCTTTTTCATCATCTATAATTCCGTCAGCAAAGAAAAGCATCTTTTTCCAACGATTTTGATAGAGATAATTCAGACCACAATACGTCTCAGATTGTTTGGAGAAAGGAACTACTTCTGCTAGTTTATCCAAAATTGAATTAAAGTCATTTCTTTCAATCGTTCCATCATTATTCATATCAAAAACTTCAAACATACGTCTTGCTTTTCGTTCCTGAAGAGGAGTAAGTGTAGTCATTTTATTTTGCGTTTTAGGATAGGTAGAATATTTTTTTGAGATGATAAGGCAAGTTACTTAAAAAATGAAAATGAATTCGAAAAAATATTTTTTATCAAAATAATGAAAGTCTAAAAAATACAAAAACGATATAAAAAACGTTAGAATTTAAAGACCTTATTTTCGCTTTCTAACTTTTTAGTTGTTTTTTTCGTAAATTATACCATAGTATTAAACAAAGTAAATAAAAAGAAACTGTTTCAAAACTCTTATATAAATTAAATACATGAAAAAGTCAAACTTTCAGAAAGATTATTCTCTCAAAAATTCTCAAGCTACTCAACATAGTTCTTTAATCGGACTTTTGATTGCTGCCGTAATTACAGTAGTTTTATTTAATGTTCCTTATGGAAATTATGTTAGTTATCCATTTTTGATTTTAGGAACTTGGTTTCATGAAATGGGACACGGACTTATGGGACTTCTCTGGGGAGGACGTTTTTCTCATTTGGATATGTTTCCAAATGGTTCGGGAGTAGCTTATACAGCTACTTCGGGTACACTATCAAGAGCTTGGGTAGCGGCTGCGGGTCTTATGTCGCCTCCTATTATCGGAGCAATTTTGATAATGGCTGGTCGTACTCAAAGGGGTGCAAAAATAGCGATGAGTATTCTGGGTGGAGTTTTATTACTTTCTGTAGTTATTTGGGTGCGTTCTATGTTTGGAGTTGTAGCTGTAGGACTTTGGGGAGCTGTTATTATGGCATGTGCCTTTAAATTACCTCATTCGTACAAACCTTTTGTGGTTCAGTTTTTAGGTATTCAGGCGTGGGCGAGTGCTTTTGTGAGTTTGGATTATATGTTTAGTGATAATGCAGGCTCTTTGGGTGTTTCGGATACACAAGCTATTGCAAATCTTCTCATTTTGCCTTATTGGTTTTGGGGTGGTCTTATTGCTGCTTTTGCTATTGTGATGCTTTTGGTTAGTCTGAAAGTAGCTTTTAAGAAGTAATATTTTTGTAGAGATTGTAAAAACAAACCACTTATTTGTAGAAAAATTCTATGAGTAAGTGGGTTTTTTTGATAATTAATAAAATTAAATTAGATAAAATAAATCTTATTTTATATCTTTAAAATATTCGTATGTACTTTGTGCATTCTTCGTTCACTTACTACATTAAAACGCTCAAATAATGAACTTTTATTCTACCGTAAAATCAAAATTCATTTTTTTTTCTTTAGTCCTTGCTCTGGGAGCAATTGGTTTATCTACTACATTACTGGCTCAATCAAATTCTTTAGTTGAAGAAGATGCAGTATTTTCCGAAAAATGGGAATTAAAATTAAATCATGCTACCTCTCCTACTCATTCTCATGTAGCTAGAAATGAAAAAACGCATCGCTCTTGTCTTTCCTTAGTTCTTTTGGAAGGAGCAAATAACAAAAAACGTCTTACTCCACGCCTTCAAAGAGTTTTAAGAACGTATGAAGAACGTCCTACGCTTAGTTTTTCGGTAGATTCACGTCATTTTCGTATTCATTATGAAAAAACAGGTATTAATGCAGTTTCTCAGATCGATGATAATGATAATCAAATCCCAGATTATATAGAATTTGTAGCTTTCGAGTTTGAGAATGTTTATAAAAAAGAAATTGAAGATTTGGGCTATATAGCTCCTCCAAGTGATGGAGAAAGGGGAGGTGGACAAGATTTGTATGACGTTTATATTACAGATTTACAGCAAGGATTATATGGTTACGTTTTTCCTGAAACAAGAGTAGGCGATAATCCAAATTCTTCTGCTACCGAAACGCAAGCAAGTACAAGTTTTTTGAGAATGCGTAATAATTATGAGGGTTTTGGTTTGCAAAACGACGCACTCAAAGTAACGGCTGCACACGAGTATTTCCATTCTATCCAAGTAGGTTATAATAGAAATACACCTTCTAGGTTTGCTCTGGAGGGTTCAGCTTCTTGGATGGAAGAGGTAATTTATCCAGGTATTGATGATAATTTTCAATACTTAGAAAGTGTGTTGGGTTCACCAGATGTAGCTCTCAATTATGATTTGTCTGATGATGATGATCCAGATTATTTTGATAATCAAAATATTTGGTACGGCTCGTGGATATTTTTTCAATACATAGGAGAAAATTATGGAAAAGAAGTTATTAGAGCATTTTGGGAAAATCTACGTTCTGATTCTGAATTAGACGCATTTAATGATGCACTTCTATCTAAAAATATAAGTCTGAATACTGCTTTTGAAGATTTTTTTGTAGCAAATATTGTTATGTCGGCTAGTTCTGCCTCAAACCCTTTTGTGTATGCTCGTGCTGCCGATTACCTTAATTATTTGAGACAAAACATTGATTCCGAAACGATAAAGCTAGAAGGAACTATGAATTTTGCAGGACAAAGTACGAGCTGGAATAGTAGTTCTCAAGGTAATAGACGTTTGATGCGTTTTTCATCTGATTATATAAAACTGAATACTCAAGAGAAGGAGTTCAAAGTAGAAATAACACCTGCTGGAGTAAATAATGAAATAGGAGTACAGTTTGTTAGTTTTCAACCTAATGGACAGGTAAGAGTAATAAAAAACTATCCTACTGCTGGAACAGATGCAAAAATTGAAGTCAAAGATATTAATTCAGCAGAGCAAATGTACCTGATTGTTTATAGATTAGGAAGGTTGAATGATGATTTTACTTCCAAACAATACGTTATGAAAGTTTCAAAAATTGATGAGGTAACGGGAATAGAAAATAATTTGGGAGAAAATAATTACTTCAAAATTGCATCAAATCCTGTTTCGGATAATTTGCGTTTTGTGTATCAATTAGAAAATCAAAATCTACAAAACTATAAAGTAAATGTTACTGATATTTTGGGTAGAAAAATGATTTCAAATAACTCTATAAATCAATCTATTTCTACTTCAAGATGGGCAAAAGGAACTTATTTTGTTACTCTTTTGGATAATCAAAAACCTATTGCTGTTCGTAAAATAATAGTTAGATAATTTAGAAATAAACAAATTAAGCTATTTTTACTGATAAAAAGTCAGTTTTAGTGAAGATAAAAAACCAAAACTGACTTTTTGTCATTATTTAAAAGTAGATGTATTTACTTTTTATCTATTTTGTATTTTTTTTCTTTAAAAAACATTGTTTTTTTTGCTGATTTTGCTTTTGAAAATTAGGATGAAAATTGGATTAAGTTTTGATTATGATATAATAAATAAACCAGTATTGAATCTAAGCTCAAACAATAAATTGGACAACAAACTATTTAAGATAAAGCAATAAAAATAAATACAATTATGATGACAATAGATAAAACCCTAACCAAAAAACTTGCTTTACAATCGCAAGCCGAAAACATAGCTAGTGGAGGAACAGTTGCTACAAAAATGTTTCTTTCAGAAGAAGAAAATGGATATTTGCTTCGTCTGACGGCAGCATCTGTACAACCAAATTCGTACAAAATAGAGGTTCGTCAAGGGCATTTAATTATCATGTCTTTAGTTAAAATTAGCGAATTTGAAGGCGTTCCACGTTTTATGCAAGCCTTTCCAATTCTCCCTCATGTAGATGCCAATGGCATTGAGGCTCGTTATACAAATGGAGAACTTCATATTTTTGCTCCTTTTAGTGAAGATGCTGACAAAGGCGAGAATAGAAAAATTAATATAGACTTCTAAGCCTAGTTTTTAAAGTTTTTGGTGGAAGTACTAATAATGGCGAGAAAAAACGGTTAGATAACATATAAAAATATACAACCTAAACTACTAGACATTTTGTTCTTTGACCTCCCCCAACCCCTCCGAAGGAGGGGAGAAAAGACATTCAAAGTCCCTCCTTCGGAGGGATTTAGGGAGGTCTGCATTTTTGTCTAGTGTATATACACAACCTTTATTTTTTGAGAATATTCTTAAAAAAATAAAGGTTTTTTTGTGTTTCGTTTGTATTATTTGTCCTACAAATTATTTCTTAATCTCTTCTTTTTTATTGAAAAATAGTGGTTTGAGTGTATAACCTGCTTTTTTCAGTAGATTTACCATTCCTTCCTCCCCTCCCAAATGACCTGCTCCAACGGCTGCAAATAGTGTATTTTTTTTGCCTTCTACATCCTCATTTTTAGATTCTTTTTTCATTTGTTCTTCCATTCGTTTTACCATTATGCTATTTCTTTTTACAATAAGTAATTTATAGGTTTCTTCCTCAAATTCATTCGAAATTTGATTGTGAAGAAGTTCTATATTTTCACTTAAATACAGCAAAATTAATTTTTCCATTGGATTAATAGAATTTTCTGGTTCTATTAAAGTTGTATCATTTTCTTCAACTATTGATATATCAACATCTACTTTTGTCGAATCTTTACTTTGATTTTTTTCTACAATATAATTGTAGAGTTCTCTTGCTTGTTTGTCTATCAATGTAGAGTTTAGAGCAGTCATTTGTTCTTTTACGGTCTCTAATCCGATTACGGTTTGCTCATTTTTTCTAGCTCTGTTTTGTAAGTGCATATCCAGAGGAGGAAATGCTGGTATAGTTGTACTTTTTCCTTTTTTTGATTTTTGTAATGATTCGGCAAGCTGTTCTTGTTCCTTTTCTTGCAATAATGCCATTATAAAAACAGGACGAACCATATCCAAAAAAGGAGCTAATTGTCCTATATTTTCTGCCAAGTAAGGTTTTATTTCTTGATATTCTTCCTTCGAAAGCAGCTTTGAAAGTGTCGAATCTCGTGGCGACATAACATAACTAATTGCCATAATCGAAGTCATAAAGTTCAAATCCAACTCACCAGCAACTATTTTAGAATTATCCATATACGGATAGACCTGAGAAGCATAATCAATTACTCTTTCGTCCCCTACATGAATAGTTCCGAAGAGATAGGACTTTTGCGTAAGCTGATTTCCACTTATTTCCCAAAGAAGTTGAGCCTGTGCAAAACTAGAAGTAAAGAAAAATACAATTGAAAAAAGTAAACTAATCAGATAAGAATAATTAGGCATAATAAGGAATTTAGATTTTTATAGACAAAAGATAACACAATGATTGTGCTGCTCTATTTATAGAACGAATAATTGTCTTTTGTGTTTCTCTTCTTATTTTTTAGTTCTTATACTATCACAATCCTAAAAATTACTTACTTATTCTTACTACTTATACTGGTTAAAAGTTGGTTTTAGAAAAGTCAGCTTGATAAATGAAACTGCTACGTAATACTGTGTAACATAAGTTTGTTCATATTGCGAACTGGTATTTTTCCCATTATCAACGTCTATTTTTTTCAAAAATAGACGATTGCTAAGGGAGATAAAACTCTGTTTCCTTTTATTTTGCCTTTGCAATCGTCAGTTATCGAAGATAACAAGACGTTGATAATGGCTAAATAAAAGAGCAATCTTGATGAATACAAAAATACAAATAAACTTATGTTACACGGTACGTAATTTAAATGTAGAAATTTGATTTATCAAATTCCAAAACTAATTTTTTTACTAGTTAAGGAACGTAAATTAAATAACCTACTATTTTTAAATTGGTAATTAATTGATATTCAATGATTTAAAATCGTAATTAGCTTCGCTGCTTTGGCAGGTCGTAATTTTTAATTCGTAATTGTTCTTAAGGAATATCCATAAATTTATGGGTTTGTAACGAAACTTGCCATTTTGGATTTTCTTTTACAAACTCTATCAAAAGAGGTAAATTTTTATTACTCTTACTCCATTCGGGTTGGATAAGTAATTTACAAGAATCAGAAACTTTTTTAGCTTCATCTTGTGCCCATTTCAAATCACTACCTGCATAAATTACCATTTTTAGCTCATGTGCCTTTTGATAAAAATCTTCTAAAGGCTTTTTGAATCTTTTTGGGGAAAGTGTAATCCAATCTAATGTTCCTGAAAGTGGATGGGCTCCTGAAGTTTCGATATGGATTCTGAAACCCTCCTTTTTTAGAGCTTGCGTCAGCTCATCTAAGTTGTGCATAAGTGGCTCTCCTCCCGTAATGACCACCAAACGAGCGGGATAAGAACTTGCTTCTTTTACTATTTGAGAAATAGATTGTTTTGGATGTGATTCCTTATCCCAAGATTCTTTTACATCACACCAAAAACAGCCCACATCACAACCTCCCAGACGTATAAAATAAGCTGCATGTCCCATAAAAACACCTTCACCTTGCAAGGTGTAAAATGCTTCCATGATTGGAAGAGAAGTTTCAATTTCTAATTTATTTTTTATCAAAGATTTGACTTTCTCTGATGACTTTGATGAAGATAGAGTACGCATTTTGATTTCGTAATTTAGAATGATAAAATGAATAATACGGCGAAGGTATGCAAACTCCACAGCACAAAAAGAGTGTAAAAGTACTATTTTTTTAAAAAAATACTAAATAGTATTACTATTGATTACTGAAAAATAAACAATATGGTGCTACTTTTGTACTTAAATTATCATGGGTTGAAACTTTACTTTATGAAGTTAAGTTGAATCAGAACAGGTTTTAACTAAGAAAATTAACTAAAAAACTTCTACAAAACCATTTAATGCTATAGTTCTGTTTTTAGAAAGATAAGTAAAATTTTTATCTAAATTAAAGTAATACTGACCGAATGAAACAAGATTTTAATCGTAAAAGCCCAACTCTATACATTAATCTACGTATTCATTAAAAATAGAGGCATAGAGTTTGGCTATTATCTATATAAATTAACCAAAATACTTTTTCTTAAATCATAAAGAGATAAAAAGAAAATTGTAAAGTAGTTTTGATTTATCTAAAATAGATAAAAGAAGATAAAATAGATAAAAAAGATTTTGATGCACTATAAAATATACAGATTAAATAAAGCTTTTTCTTATACTAAAAACAAAAGAAATATAGCGTTTACTACTACTATGATGATTACCTTATTTACAGCCTTTCTTATTACATTCTCCTCTTTTGCCCAAAATATAAAAGAGAATGACGCTACCATTGCCTATAAACAAGGAAAGCAACAAGAAAAGACAGCTTCTACCGCAGCACACTATGAAAAAGCATTTCAATCTTACGAGAAATCAGCTTATTTAGGGTATGACTCTGCACAAGTTGCATTAGCACAGTTTTATGAGCTTGGAATAGGAACAAAAGTAGATTTTTTGAAAGCTGCTGATTTATATCAACGTGCTTTAGAAAAAGGAAATGCACAAGCTGCTTTTCGTCTGGGAAATCTATACGAAAAAGGAAGTGGCGTAGAACAAAATATGGAACAAGCGGCTCGTTGTTATTTACAGGCTTGGGGAGGGAAATATCCTCGTGCGGGTGAGGCATTAGAACGAATAGATGCCAAACGTTGGTTGTCTTCAGACTTGCCTACGTACCGTTTCTACTTAGCCATTAATAATGATGCAAAAGCACAATACGAACTTGGAAATACCTACTTAGAAACTAAAACAGGTGTAAAGCCAAACTGGATAAAAGCAAAATTTTGGCTAGAAAAAGCAGCAACGAATAATTTTGTAGAAGCACAACTTCTTTTGGCTAAAGCGTACCAAGAAGGAGAGGTTACAGAAAAAAACACTTCTTTAGCAACCCTCTATTACAACCAAGCTGCAAGACAGAACAATAAGACAGCTTTACTTTGGTTAGAAAACCAGCAGAGTCAAGAAGGATTAGAAAGTGTTAGATTGACAGCTAGCTCAACTACTCCTACTATAAAAAACGAACCTGTTGTAGTAAATTATTTTGAAGAAGGTTTAAAACAATGGAACCTGAAAAACAACCAAGCTGCCTACACTCATTTTCAAAAAGTATCTTCCAAGAAGCAGCCAAAAGTTTTGAAATATCTAGCTATTATGCACAAGGATAACTTAATTCAGTCAGCAAACTTATCGGAAGCAATAGTATATTTAAATGATTATTTAACGATTTATCCAGAAGATGCAGAAGGATACAAACTTTTAGGAGAGATTTATCTTGCTAAGAAACAAAAACTAGAAGCTAAATATTATTTTGAAAGAGCAGAAGAGAAAGGATTTAAAATAACAAAAGAAGTTTGGACTTCTGTAGAGTAATCAATCCAAAATCTTATTTCCGATATAATCAAAAAACCATTCTATCAAAGTTTAAATCTTTAGTAGAATGGTTTTTTTTGATTTATTTGAATTAATCCATTATAAATGGATAATCTTCTTGCATATAAACATCTGTAAATGCTTCTTTTGGATCTGGAAAGTCAGATTCTTCAGCAAATTTTACAGATTCTTCTACTTGTTCTTTTATTTTATCATCAATCTTTTTCAAATCTTCTTCGGTTGCATATTTTTTCTCTAAAATAGCATCTTTTACTTGTTCAATAGGGTCTTTTTTACGGTACGTGTTTACTTCTTCACGAGTACGGTATTTTGCTGGGTCAGACATAGAATGACCTTTATAACGGTACGTTCTAAACTCCAAAAGCGTAGGACCTTCGCCACTTCTTGCTCTTTCGGCAGCTCTTGCAACAGAATTATGAACGGCTTCCACACTCATTGCATCAACAGCTTCTGAAGGCATGTCATACGACAAACCAAGTTTTGATAAATCCGTTACATTTGATGTTCTGCTGACAGAAGTCCCCATAGCATAACCATTATTTTCAATAACAAAAATCACAGGAATTTTCCAAAGCATTGCCATATTAAAGGCTTCATGAATTGCTCCCTGACGAACTGCACCATCACCCATATAACAGATACAAAGATTACCCGTTTCGTTATACATTTCTGCAAAACCAATTCCTGCACCGAGTGGAACTTGTGCTCCTACAATTCCATGTCCCCCCATAAAATTAACTTCCTTATCAAACATGTGCATCGAACCTCCTTTACCTTTTGAGCAACCTGTTTCTTTACCAAAAAGCTCTGCCATGACTGCGTTAGGAGAAGTTCCCAAACCAAGTGGGTGAGCGTGATCTCTATATGCCGTAATCCATTTATCATCTTTTGTAAGTGCCGAAACTGCTCCAGCAACACAGGCTTCTTGTCCAATATAAAGATGACAAAAACCTCTAATTTTTTGCTGTCCATAGAGCTGTCCTGCCTTTTCTTCAAATTTACGCATCAACTGCATATCTTCGTACCATTTCATATATACCTCTTTTGAGAAAGAAGATTGCTTTTTTGCAGGAGTTTTGGCTGTTGTTTTACGAACTGGCTTTTTTGCTGTCGTTTTGGTTGTATTTTTTGCGTCGCTCATAATTATAAGTTTATATAGAAGTTGGCATTTGTGCTTTTTTTGTGTCTATTTAGAATATTTTCTTAAAAAATATCGATGAAAATTTTTGAATAAGCAAGTTACTATTTTTTTGAGAAAAAAGGTAATTTTTGAATTGTATCATCATAAGTTAATTTATTCAATTATGAATTATGGTTAAATTTCAGAGCAAATTTTTCAGCTATTTCATCTAGATCTGTTATTTTTTCTGTTTTTTCTCTCATAAATTTAGGCAAACTTTCTAGTCCTGTTTTCCCAGCTAGTATTCCTGTACTTATAGATGCAATAGAATCTACATCTCCACCTAAATAAATAGACTTTTTGAGTGCATCAAAAGTGTTCATACTATGTTTTAGAATATACAAAACACTTCCTGCTGTATATTTTGAATCAGATGGAACACCCTTTATTCCTGCTAAAAAATAAGGTTTTTCAATCGGTTGTGTACCACAAAGAATCGTAAATTGAGTTTCTGTAAGATTTTCGTAATCCCCTATTTGATTGATTTTTTCCAAATAGTCGCTATATTCTTGATTAAATTTGATTTTGTCTTGACAGTACTCAACAATAAATTTAGGGTTTCCTTTTTTTACAAGTATAAATTCAGTTGCTCTAGCAATACATTGACTTGACAAAATAGCATTTATATTTGGGTGTGTTGCATTGGCGTTGATGGCTGCATATGTATTGATTAAATTCTCTTGAACAAATCCAATCAGAATAGCTCTCATAGCAGGAGCATTGCCTGGATTAGATCTGTTTTTTTGAAAATTTTTAATTTCTTGTATTGTTTTTTCTTTTGAATAATACCAGGCCATCGAACCATGTCCATTTCTTCCATATCCCTTTTGAAGCATTCCTTTTTGATACTCTTCTGTCCATTTTTGTAGGAGAAGTTGTTCAGTAAAATCTTCATCTGACAGTAAGGCTTTTAGTGTTCCGATAGTCATCTCTGTATCATCTGTATAATCCCAAGCTGTATAGTTATGGGTAAATAGCCTTTTCCTACTTTCTTCTATCTTTATTTCATTTCTAGCATTTACAAACTTTGTAAAGTCTATGTTTTGTCTTATCCAATCTCTATCTTGAAATTCTACACCTGCACCAAAAGCATCCCCAAAAGATATTCCAGTCAATATTTCTTTAATAATCATTTGATTTTTATTTTCCATCTATAAACTGTTGAATGTCTTTTGCTAACTTTTTATTGTAGCTTCTAAAAAGCAAATAATTCATCAAAAAACCAATACTGAAAAAGATAGGTAGAAAAATCAAGAATCCAATAGAATCATAATAACCATAAAATATAGAAATGAGAGTGGGTAAACAGGCTATACTTATTAATAAAATAAATAAAACCATTCCTGTTTTGAAGTTATGATTTGGAAGAATAGTTACCCTTACAACTGTTTCTAGGGAATTATTTGAATTTTCTTCAACTATTCCATAAGCAGTTGGTGGATGGTCTTTATTTCCTCTTGAACGTCTTCCAAATTCAAAATTATTTCCTTCTACTTTCCCATGATAAGTCAAGGGAGGTTTGCTAAAAATAGATTTTTGCTCAGGCTTTGGACTAATTTTGCTTTCTATTCTTTGAACTACCTTTTGAGATGAAAGTGAAGTTTGGTAAATTATATATTTTTTGGGAAGTAAGGCGTCTAAAAATTTCATAAGGGAATTTGTTTTGTAGAGTTAATAATTGTGTAGTATAATTTAATCAATAATTCATTCATAAAAAAACCTGTCTATTTCAGTAAAGAAATAAATAGGTTTTATGTTTTATATCTGAAAATCAAAACTCAAAAATTACGCAATTGTAATTTCTGGATTTAAATATACATCTTGAATAGCATTTAATAATTCTACGCCTTCATTAATTGGTCTTTGGAATGCTTTACGACCAGAAATAAGACCAGAACCACCAGCACGCTTATTAATAACGGCTGTCCTTACTGCCTCTGACATATCTGTTTGTCCCGCAGAAGCTCCACCAGAGTTGATTAGACCAATTCTTCCCATATAACAATTGGCTACTTGATAACGACAAAGGTCAATTGGATTATCAGAAGAAAGGTCTGAATATACTTTTTTGTGTGTTTTGGCAAACTTAATATCATTAAAAGCACCATTATTTTCAGGTAATTTTTGTTTGATAATATCGGCTTGAATAGTTACTCCAATATGGTTTGCTTGTCCTGTAAGGTCGGCAGCTACGTGATAATCTTTTCCATTTTGATTGAAACTATTATTGCGAACATAACACCAAAGAATAGTTGCCATTCCCAATTCGTGGGCTCTTTCGAAGGCTAAAGCTACTTCTTGAATCTGACGAGTAGATTCTTCTGAACCAAAATAAATAGTTGCTCCTACAGCTACTGCACCCAAATTCCATGCTTCTTCTACCGAACCAAACATAATCTGGTCGTATTTATTGGGGTAAGTAAGTAGTTCATTATGATTCATCTTTACAACAAAAGGAATTTTGTGAGCATATTTTCTTGACATCAAAGCAAGATTTCCATATGTAGTTGCAACTGCATTACAACCTCCTTCAATAGCTAGTTTGATAATATTTTCTGGGTCAAAATAATCTGGATTTGGTGCAAAAGATGCTCCCGCTGTATGTTCAAGACCTTGATCAACAGGAAGAATAGAAACATAACCTGTATTTGCCAAACGACCCGAACCATAAAGCTGTCCCAAACTACGCAAAACTTGTGGGTTGCGATTAGAGTTAGCAAAAATTTTATCTACAAAATCAGGACTAGGAACGTGAAGACGCTCTTTCGAAATAGCAGGAGTAGAAAAATTAAGAAGTGTTTCAGAATCTTGACCTAAAAGTTCAGAAATACGGTCAGTAGAGAGGTTTGCAGTATGCACCATAGATAGTTTGAAAAAATTACAGAAAATAAATTATAAAATCTTTGTTCTTATCTTGTTTCATAAGAAAAGAAGGAAAATCAATTATGTTTTCCTAAAAGTGCTACAAAGGTACTCATTTGAATTTGAATTTGAATAAAGTTGAGTTATAAAATTAATCAAAAATTATAACCTATCTGTTCTTTTTTGGGAAACATTATCAACATCTTCGCTTGCTTTTTTTGGTTTTCCTGCCTCACTTGCTTCATTTCTCCACCCATACGGGTTTGTGTCAGCCGTTGCGATACTTTCGTCCATTTCACCCTTTTCTACATCTTCTGAATAGCTTACTGTTCCTTGTTGCCAACGAATAAGTTTTACTTCATCTTTGAATTTCTGTTCGTTTCCTTCAAAATATTCTACGATTAAATCAGCCTTATTTTGAGCTTCTAAGTCTTTTGTTTCGCCATTTTTATAGACGACTATAAATGTACTTGCCATAATTGTATATTTTTTAGTTTGATTAGAATTTGTATGTACTAACAAACTAAAGTCAAAATGATTTGTTTTCATTACATACTTTTTCTTTTTATACTAGTATTATTTTAGCCAAAATAAAAAAGTATTTCAATTTTGTAAAGTCAGTTTCTATACTATTTGTTATCTACTTTATTTTATCAAACTGTGTTTGGCAGAATATTTAAGCTGCGTAACAAGTTATCAAAGATTAAATTCATAAATCAAAAAGTTTATAAAGTCAAATTGCACCAATTTTATCCTTACTTTTGTTTATGCTTATTAAACGACCGTTTTTTATTAATTTACTTGTTTTTTATCAAAAATAAGCACAACATTTGTTTACTATTATACTAATTCATCACAAAAATCAAAATTTAATACTTAATTTTCCTATGACGCTAGTAAAATCTGTCTTCGTTTTTTTATGGATTAGCTTTTTAGCTACATTTTATTACTCTACAACTTTTGCACAAAAATCTCAAAGTACCATAAAAACAGATTATTGTCATTTTGAGGGTACAATAAATGGTAATCTGCCTATTGTGATGGATTTGATTCAGAATGGTAATTCTTATGAAGGAACTTATTATTACGAAAAATACAACTCACCAATAAATTTGGAAGGCAAAGTGAATGCTAAAGGAGAAATAGAATTATTTACAATGGACGCTGAGGGTGAAAAAATTGAATTTATAACAGGAAATATAAACAAAAACACGTTTATTGGAAGTTGGAATAATAAGGATAAAACCAAAACTTTGCCTATTTCAGTAGTAGAAAATTACTCAAAAAGTGTTCTCTTTAACTTTGTAGCCATAAAGGATAGTGTAAAATTATTCAAAAACAAGAAAGAAACCCCTCAAGCTACTTTTTCAGATATGATTGTAGAAGTAAAGCAGGTTCCTCAGGGAAGTAATTTATTTAAAATAAAAGAAATCCTCAAAAAATACCAATCTAATTTAGTTTCTAGCTATTCTGAAGGTATAAAAACAAAAGTGAATAATGTAGAAGAAAATAAGAAAGTATTTTTTGAAGAGTATTTGGAAGCAAACAAAGACCTAGAAGAAGAATATTTTTATTCTGCTAATTGGAACAATCAAAGTAGCATAGAAGTAGTTTTTAATAACAATTATTTTGCTACACTTTCTTTCTCTAATTATCAATATACGGGAGGAGCTCATGGGATTTCTGGAAAAAGCTATCTTGCCATTGATATAAAAAATGGAAAAGAAATAAAGTTGAATGATATTTTTGATAGAAATAGTCTGGCTACTTTAGAAAAACGAATGATAAAAAAGGCACATGCTTATACAGGTTTCGCTAATTCTACTTCGCTTAAAGATGCAGGTTATTTGGTAGATAAAATAGAAATTACTGATAATTTTTCTTTGACTGCTAAAGGGATTATATTCGTTTATCAACCTTACGAAATTGCTCCTTATGCAGCAGGAATGCCTTCTTTTTTGTTTACGTGGGAAGAACTCAAAGACCTTGTAAAAATGGATTCTCCTGTTCGTTCTTTGTTAAAAAAGCAGTAAAATAGAGAGTGCAAATAATTTTTTAGTATTTTGGAAGAAGTCATTTTATTACACTTCTACATACTTCTACCTAGTAAAAATTAGTTTTGGAATTTGATAAATCAAATTTCTACGTTTAAATTCTTTTCCAAAACCAATTTTTAACTAGTATAACTACTTCTAAACTTATGAAAATACCTATTTATTCTCTTGCTTCATTTCTTTGTATTTATATTCTACTTTTTTCTGCTTGTGGAGCAAATTCTACTTCCCAAACGGATTCAAATGAAACTGATTCTGTAACTAATCAAGTTCTTAAAGCAGGTGATACTGGAATAAAAAAAATTACTTACGAGGTTTTTACTGATAGTGGAACGGTTGCTTTGCCAAAAATAGAACCCTCTATGCCTGATTTTGGAGCTTTTTTTAAAGAGCAGGTTTTAGTAGTTACAGAAGTTCCTAGTCAAACCAATTTGGAAGCTATTCAAGCTATTTTACAGAAAAAACAAAACTATTCTGGAGATGCAAAAGAAGCAGTAGCTAAAAAGAAAAAAGAGTATTTTGATTTTTATATAGATGCAAATTTGGAGGAGATAATGGGAATGTCAGCAAACTGGGAACAAAATAAAACTATAAGCATCGTTTATAATGATAATTATTTTACGACTATTGCTTTTTATTTAGATGAGTATGGAGGCGGAGCACATAGCAATTTTATAAGCTCTTACCTCGTTTTGGATTTGAAAAACAGCAAGCAACTTACCTTAGAAGATATTTTTGATGAGAGCGGCATTGTATCACTAAGAGAAAAACTACAAAACAAAGCTCTCCAACTAGTCAAAGATGAAGGTGCAAATTCTTTAGAAGAGTATGGTTTTTTTGATGCAGAAATTGAGCTTACCAAAAACTTTATAGTTACTAAAAAAGGACTTGAGTTTGAATACCAACAAGGCGAAATAGTACCTCATGCTAGGGTTCCACCAATTTTTTTATTTGAATGGAATGAAATAAAAGATATAATGAAAACGGATGCTTCGGTTCGTTCTTTAATTAAAAAGTAAGTAATTATATGAACAAAAGCCAACTCACAGACGGAATAATTTATCTCAAAACGCTTACTTTCAAACGGTTTTGGAATGGCGTTTTGCTTTTGTTTAGTTATTACCTTTCTAAAATTACAAAGAAAAATTACCAGAAAGGTTTTCCGATAAGCATCGCCTTTGAGCCTACAACGACTTGTAATTTGAAATGTCCACATTGTCCGTCTGGACTTAGACAGTTTTCTCGTCCTACTGGAAATGCTACCAATGCTATTTTCGAAAAATTATTAAATGAAGTTTCGCCTTATCTGACTTATCTTATTTTTTATTTTCAAGGAGAACCTTATATCAATAAACACTTTTTGGATTGGGTAAAACTGGCAAATGAAAAAAATATTTATACAGCCACTTCCACAAATGCACATTATTTGACAGAAGAAATTGCAGAAAAAACAGTTCTTTCAGGTCTTTCTAGGCTTATTATTTCTTTAGATGGAGCAAATCAAGAAACGTATCAAAAATATAGAATTGGAGGAAATATAAATAAAGTCTGGAAAGGAGTGGAAAATGTAGTGGCTTTTAAGAAAAAATACAATAGCAAAACGCCATTTATTATGCTTCAATTTATCGTTTTTAAGCACAACGAACACGAAATAGAACAAATAAAAAGCATTGGTAATGAACTAGGAATTGATAAAGTAGTAATAAAGACAGCACAAATTTATGATTACGAAAATCAAACTGATTTTATTCCAGACAACGAGAAATATAGTCGTTATAAAAAAGATAAAGAAAAGGATGAAGTGATTTTAAAAAATGACTTAGAAAATAGTTGTTGGAAAATGTGGCATTCTTGTGTAATTACGTGGGACGGAAAAGTAGTTCCTTGTTGTTTTGATAAAGATGCGACTCATCATTTGGGAGATTTAGAGAAATATTCTTTCAATCAAATTTGGCAAAACGAAACTTATTCAGCTTTCAGAAATTCATTATTACAATCCAGAAAAGAAATAGAAATTTGTAAAAACTGTACTGAAGGTACAAAGGTTTGGGTTTAGCTATCCATTCTATGATTTCTCTCATTGATTTTGTCCTGTCTTCTCTGCCCCGTCTTATTCTATTCTAAAACCAACTACCAAAACATCATCTACTTGTGGCTGGCTCTCTTTCCACTTTTCAAAAGTACTTTCTACTTGCTGATATTGAATTTGGGCTGGCAAATGATTAATCTTATAGAAAAGATTTTGAAGATTTTTACCCATAAATTTTCTTCCTTTTTCTCCTCCAAACTGATCTTGATACCCATCGGAGAATAGATAAAACTGGGTCGGTGAAGAAACTTTGATTCTTTGAGTAGTAAAATCTCGTTCTTTTTGAATAAGTAAGCCACCAATAGGAAGTTTAGAACCCTTTATAGTAGAGATTCTTTTTTCTTGAATGTAGATGAGTTTACTTTTTGCTCCTGAAAACCAGACTTCATTTTTGGCTTTGTGATGAATACAAACGGCGGCATCCATTCCGTCTCTGTTATTGGTTACTTTTTGTTTCAACGTTCGGACAGTTCCTTGATGGAGAAGTTCTAATAATTGAGCGGGGTCATCTGGTTTTTCATTGATTACGATAGTGGAAAGCAAATTAAAAGCAATCATACTCATTAAGGCACCCGGAACGCCATGTCCTGTACAATCCACAACAGCAATAATTGTTTTTTCTTTGCTGCGATGCAAAAAATACAAATCTCCAGAGACAACATCTCTTGGTTTGAAAAACACAAAGGCTTCTGAAAAAGCTCGTTCTATGCTTCTCACATCAGGCAGCATGGCTTCTTGAATGCGTTTTGCGTAAGTAATGCTGTCCATGATTTTGGTTTGTTTCTCATCAATGACGGCATTTTTTATTTCTATTTCTTGCAACTGATTTTGAAGTATTTGAGTCTGCAAACTAATTTCTTGTTTTTGCTTTTCTAGCTCCACATTTTTACCTGTAATAAACTTATTTTGGTTTTCTAAAAGATTTCTTTGAGACAAAATTTCTTCTTGTTGTTGTTCTAATTCTGCGTTTTGAGAAAGTAGAGCTACACTTTTTTCCTCAATCTTTATGGTATGTGCTTGCAGGGCATTCAAAAGAGCTTGGACATCTCTGGAGAGGATTCCTATTTCGTCTTTACCCTTAAAAACAACGGTTTTGTTTTGTCCTCTAAACTCATCTTGAGCTAAAGAATTGATTGATTTGGAAAGTTTTCGAATGGGACGACCCATTTTTTGAATTACCCATCCTGCTAAGACCGCATTAGTGATTAGTCCAGAAACAATAATGATAGCCAAAATAACTCTCATTTTACGTTTTTCCTCATTGCTTTTTTCTTCTAATTGCATTTCTAATTCTTCTACACTCTTATTCATTTGAGAAGAAATTAAATTGATTTTTCCTTTTAATCCACTCAAATTAGTATAGCCTATCTTGAATTCTAAACCCACCATTTCATCAAAATAATTTTTATATTCTTCTACCCATTTCAAATACAAATCTCGGGTCTGTGGTTTTTTGACTTCGCTGCGTAGCGAATTTTCAAGCACTTTTACAGCATCGTTTAGTTTGATGACATAATCGGTATCTTTTCGAATGATGAAGTCTTTCTCGTGTCTTCGAATCATTAATACTTGAGCCAGAGGAAGAGGAGGGCTTTTAGCATCCTCAATATCATGGATTCGTTCTCGCATTTGTCCTACTATTCCTGAATCCTTAAATCCTTTTTTGTAGATAAGTCTGACTAAAGAATCAAAGACGCTTTGATAGTAATTAGTCTGTGCGGTAAGTGAATCTAATTTAGCTACTAAATGCTCATTTTCTTCTACAAAAGGAGAACTTTTGATAGAATTAATATTCGATTTTAGTTTTTGAGTAAGTTGTGTATGTCTCTCCAAAAACTTACTTTTTCCTTTGGAAATATAGAAATCTGGATTAATTGTCTCAAAGCTAAAAAAATCTCGTTGTGTTTTGTCTGCTTCTTGAAGTTGAATTTGTGTATCGCTAAGAGCCTTATAAAGAATCTGTAATTTTGTATTTTGTCTATCATACCAAAAAATACCTATCACAATAGCTATGGTAGTAATAAAGAGAAAAAATATGGATACGGTAAGTTTTGATTTTATGGAAGAAAACATAGATTGTTTCTAAGTGGTTATCCAGATTAGATAAAAATGAAATGGAATTATATAAAGGAAAAAATAAAAATTAATTCAGCCTAGTTTTTTCAGATAGATTATTGAATATAAGATAGAAAATTTATTTCTATTAATACAAATGATTGCTACGAAAACTCAGAAAAATAAAGATGAAAGAACAAAAAAAGCAGAATTCAAAAAACAAGAACTTGATAACTGAGGTAAAGTTATGGTAGAGTTATCAAATTCTTTTTTTGTTGAGTAATCAATGAGCTGTGTCGCTACACATAAAAGTTGTACGATTACCCTAATCTGATCTATCCTATAATTTTATTTTTCATACGCTGATATTCTTCATCTGTCAAAATTCCCTTCGATTTGAGGTCGTCTAGTTCGGCAATTTTGGCTTCCTTTAATGCCTTATCTTCCTTTTCTTGTTTGGCTTTTTCTTGTTCTTTGTTTTCTGTTTCTGGAATTTTAGATTCGCCTGTTTCTCCCGCTTTGTTTTGAAACTGATGTTCGTATTTTCCATCAACTGGTGCATTTGGGTCAGTTTCCATAGCTGGTTTTCCCTTTTGTCCTACGTCTGTTTTTGCTGTATTTTCATCTTTATTGATGGAATTTTTCGCCTTATTTTTCATGTCAGAGGCATATTCTTTTCCCTGCTCAAATTTTTCTTTATAGAAATTCTTGAATTTTTCGGTATCAATATCAAATAAATCTCCTCCCGATTCAAAATGCTGAACAAAAACACTTCCGATTGCATACGTAGAAGCACCTGACAAAACAACCATTGCACCACCTCCCAAGAAAGTACCGATAATAGGAATGGTCTTTACAGCCGAGGCACCCATTCTGACAAGCGTACCACCTGCAAGCATAGATATAAGAGATTTTCCCATATTTTCGCTCATCTCAAAACCATATAAATTAGAAATTTGCTTCAACATTTCATACTGCATCGCAGAAACGGCAATCGTATCTAAAAAAGGAATTGGAATTGCACCCATTCCCATAGACCATAAAACGTGTTTTTGAACAATTCCTTCTGCTTGAACTTTGGCTTGACTCATAATTTTTTGTGATTGATAATTTTTTACTATCTAAATAATAATAACTTAACGCAATAACTACAAATGATGTTTTATGTATTTTTTATACTACTGGAATAAACTACTTTGCTGAAAAAGGCAAGCCATTTCTCTACACGACCCATAGAATTACTGTTATCTAAATAATTTTCTATTTTCTCTCAAATACTGTTTTGCTTCTTTTTTGGTTGGATGTTTTCGGTCTGCATGGTCTTTTATTTTTTCATAATACCTTTCTGCTGCTTTATAGTCTTTTTCTATATGAGCAATTTGTCCCAAATAAGAAAGAGAGTAAAGATAATAACCAGAGTCTTGTGCATCAGAGCTTTCTCCAAACTCAACAGCTTGTTCTAAATATTTCTTAGCTTCTTCGTAATTTTTCAAGACTCTAAAACTATGAGAACCCAAAAAGAAAGCGGCATAACGTCCGATTGTTCCCTCATAACCTAAGGCTTTGTTTTCTATGAGTTCTAATGCTTTTTTGGATTCCTCAATGGTTTTGTTTCCATCGCCATTTAGATATAAAAGTTTTAAGTATTGGCGATGAAAAAACGGATTTTTGGGATAACTAACGTGTAAATATTCACTCAAATTCAATGCTTTTTCTCTGTATAATGGATTTGTTTTGGATTCACTATCATAAATACGAATCAGAAAAGTTTGTGCTTCTGTTTTGGTATAAAATCCTTCTGCTGTTACTTCTTCTAATTGTTTTATTCCTTTTTCTTTATCGCCATCTTTGAAGAACCAAAAAATAGGCTTTAGTTCTCCATAATTTTCTGGAATCCATTCTACATAATAATTATACAATCCATCTCCAAAAAGTAATTCTGGACTTATGTCTCCATATCCTCTAGCATCTTCTAAGATAATTTAAAGCTCGTTTTCCCGCAATGGTAGCAGCCGTCCAATTTCTTCTATTTGACTCCAAACGTCCTTTAAAGGCATAAGCAGCCGATAAAAAAAAGGCAGCTTCTATTTGTTTGGGTGATTTTTTTTCTGCCTCATCAAATATTTTTTCTGCGTACATAATAGTAGTATCCATATAATTATTGAATACTTTATCATAACTTTTATCATCTTCATTAGGCATCATTTTCCAAAAATTACTCAGTCCCATTACAAAATAACCTAACGGATGTTTTGGATAACGCCTTTTTATCCATTGAAACTGACTTTCTGCACTTTTAAAATCAAAATTATACATATCATTCAGTCCTTGTGTAGCTTCAATCTGCACAGCCATACTAGTAATAAGCATCTCTACACTATCAGGATGAGGCAAATCTTGTGCTTTTGCTTTTTGAGAAGTAAAATAAGAAAGATAAAATAAAGGAATAAGAAGATAAAATAAATTTTTCATTGCTTGATGGAATATTAGTGAGATAGGGATTTTGAAATAAATCATTTTTAAGTAAACTCTAAAGAGGACTTTTAGATAAGACTAAATACTTATTTATATTTACTCTAAATAACAAAACCGTACCAATTTTACAGTTATTAGTTACCAGTAATAGTTATCAGTAAATTTCAATTTTTTTAATTTGAGATAAATTGATAAGTTTACAAACGAATTATATAGCTATACAGCCGTTCGATTCGTAATTTTTAATTTTTAATTCGTAATTGTAAAACTTATGCGTATAGATATTATTACCTGCTTGCCTCAACTTATCGAAAGTTTTATTGGTCATTCTATTTTACAAAGAGCACAAGAAAACAATCTTGTAACGCTTACTCTCCACGATCTCAAAAAATATAGTAAAGACAAACACGGTCGTATTGATGATTATGCCTTTGGAGGCGGTGCAGGAATGGTTTTAACTCCTGAACCTTTATCGGCTTGTATAGAAGAATTACTACAAGAAAGAAGCTACGATGAAGTTATTTACATGACACCAGACGGAGTTACTTTTAATCAGACAATGGCAAATAGCTATTCTTTGAAGGAAAATATAATGATAATCTGTGGACATTATAAAGGTATAGACGAAAGAATACGTCAGAAATATGTTACAATGGAACTTTCAGTAGGAGATTTTGTGGTTTCGGGTGGAGAAATTCCTGCTGCTCTGGTGGCTGATGCTATTATTCGTTTAGTTCCTCGTGTGATGAATGACGAAACTTCTGCCTTGACCGATTCTTTTCAAGATGATTTGTTAGCTCCTCCTGTCTATACTCGTCCTGCAAATTGGGAAGGAATGGAAGTGCCAGAAGTTTTGCTTTCTGGACATGCTGCCAAAATTGAAGATTGGAGATTACAACAAGCAATGGAAAGAACTAAAAAACGTCGTCCTGATTTGTGGAAAAAATATAGTGAGTAGTTTTTTCAATTACAAATTACGAATTAAAAATTACGAATTACGGTTTTGATAAAACATATTTAATCTCAACCAAAAATGAAAGAATCAAAAATCAATTCTAAACCATTTCATGTCATTCAAATTTTTAGCAATTCTTATCGTTATGATAAAGAATACAAAGAATTTGAAACTAGAAAAGAATGGGTAAGATGGAAAAAAGAAATTTTATCCACTACTCAAATTAAAGATAAAACTATTCTAGTAACTCAGTATAGTTATCAGAATCATGAGGGAGTTTTAAATAATTTAGTAATACTTTTGGATAGTAATTTTTATACAGAAGAAGATGAAGTTCATTTGAGTAAATTAGATTCAAATTACAATCGTTACAGACATTACAAAAAGGAAAAACAACCAATTATTTTTTCTACTTTATCGAACCGTGAAACGGATTTAGAAGATATTTTCAAAATTAGACAAAATGAAAGCACTAATGAAATTGAATTATTTTTTCATTGGAATTATTGGAAAATAGGAGATTCGGAAAGAGAAAGTTTTAAATTCTCTGAATTGAAAGTGAATAAACCCATAAACATAAAAACTGATGGAAGGCAAGATTTTTCTATGTCGGGAAGACACAAGCGAACATTTGTAGAAAATAATTATATTATTGAATACAAAGGAGTTTTTGAGAAAATTGAAGTATTGAAAGATAATCCAGTTTTTTATAAAAAAACACCTTTTTTAGAAGATATAAAGGAAATAAATCTGATGAAGCACTTGAAATAAAAAAAGCCATTTTTATCAAGATAAAATGATAAAAATGGCTTTTATACTTAGAATCTAAAATCTCTTAATTGTTAATTAAAAAAAAATTCCATTCTCAATTATCTCTAAACCTTATTAATAGCTACTTTTTGCAAAATTCCATCAATAATATTTCTTGTTGTTATTCCTTCTGCTTCGGCTTCAAAGTTTAGAATAATACGGTGTCCGAAAATATCATAAATTACTTCTTTTATATCTTCTGGAATTACATAATCTCTTCCTTCCATAAACGCTAATGCCTTTGCAGCACGATTGAGCGCAATACCTGCACGAGGCGAAACGCCAAACTGAACGTATTTTGCTTCTTCCTTTAGACCATAATCTTTTGGAAAACGACTTGCAAAGATAAGCTCTACTACATATTCTTCAAGCTGTTCGTTCATTTTTACTTGATTGATTGCCTCCCGAATCGCAAAAACATCTACACTAGAAAGAATCGGCTGTGCTTCTTCTTTATAATTAATATCAGCCATACGACGCATAATTTCTAGTTCTGATTTTTTATCAGGATAGGTAATAAAAACCTTCATCATAAAACGATCGACTTGTGCCTCTGGAAGTGGGTATGTTCCTTCTTGGTCGACTGGATTTTGAGTTGCTAATACCAAAAAGGGTTTGTCTAACTTGAAAGTAGTTTCTCCAATTGTTACTTGCCGCTCTTGCATGGCTTCTAAAAGTGCAGCCTGTACTTTGGCAGGAGAACGGTTGATTTCATCGGCAAGAATAATATTTGAAAAAATAGGACCTTTTTTTACTTCAAACTCACCTTTTGTTTGATTATAAATCATTGTACCGATAAGGTCGGCAGGCAAAAGGTCTGGCGTAAACTGAATACGCTGAAAACCTAAATCCAATACTTTTGCAAGTGTATTGACTGTCAAAGTTTTGGCAAGCCCTGGAACGCCTTCTAAAAGTACGTGTCCTTGTGTAAAAAGTCCAATCAAAAGACGATTGACCATATAATGTTGTCCGACGACAACTTTTCCCATTTCGGTATAAACACGTTCTATTTTAGCTCTAAGTTCTTGATTTTCAGCAGTCATAAATTATAATTTGAGTATCTGAAGAGTTTGTTAAATTCTTCTTTTTTTAATTCTTATATTTTTCACGACAACTTGGAAGCTGTCGGCTACATACAAAGATTTGTTTAAAAATTGTATTTTGCAAATCCTAATCATTTCTTTCTCGTTTCTTTTTGATTTCTTTGCAGAAAGATAATCAATAATTAACTATCTTTTGTCAATCCATTTTTTTTTAAGAAATTTGCATAAATAAAGTTAGAAGTCAAAAATTAGAAATCAGAATTAACTGTAATTTCACAATTACATAAACTTACACTTTTTCAATTAATCTCTTGCAAAAAATTAAATCAGAATCTCTTCTTGAAAGGGTAAAAGAAACCCAAACCGAACCTACAAAGGCTTTTCAACGATTGCTCTTTGTAATGGACGACCTTAGAGAAAACTGTCCGTGGGACAAGAAACAGACTCTAGAGTCGCTTCGTTATCTTACGATTGAAGAAGTATATGAACTTTCTGATGCAATTTTATCTAAAGATAACATAAATGCAAAACAAGAAATAAAGAACCAAGAAATAAAGCAGGAGCTAGGAGATTTGATGCTGCATCTCGTTTTTTATTCAAAAATTGCTTCTGAAACTAACGATTTTGATGTTACAGATGTTTTGAATTCGGTGTGTGAAAAACTTATTCATCGTCATCCTCACATTTATAGCAACGTTATTGCAGAAACAGAAAGTGAAGTAAAACTGAATTGGGAAAGGATAAAATTACAAGAAAAGAGTAATTCTATAAGTGATAATTCTACTAAGAAAACAAAAAGTCTTTTTGAAGGCGTTCCCAAATCTATGCCTGCACTTGTGAAAGCAATCCGAATTCAAGAAAAAGCTCGTGGAGTGGGTTTTGATTGGGACAAAGCAGCCGATGTTTGGGAGAAAGTAAAGGAAGAAGAACAAGAATTATTTGAGCATGTCGATACTTCTGACGAAACAGTTCATACAGTAATCAATCAAGAAGAAGCCGAAAACGAATTTGGGGATTTACTTTTTTCAATGATTAATTATGCTCGTTTTTTGGGTATAAATCCTGAAAATGCACTTGAAAAAACAAATCGTAAATTTATAAGTCGTTTTGAGTTTTTGGAAACAGAAGCACAAAAAGATGGAAAAAAATTAGAAAAAATGACCTTAGCCGAAATGGAAAGGTATTGGCAAAAGGCAAAGAAAATATAACCAAGTAAACAACTAGACCCTAAGGGTTTTCAAAACCCTTAGGGTCTGAATACACAGAGGGAAATAATACATAACACATGGAACTAACTACACAAGCTATCGCCAATCTGGTAGGTGGAAAAGTGGAAGGAGATACGCAGGCAAAGATAAGTACCGTTGCCAAAATACAGGAAGGAACAAAGGGTGCGATTGCTTTTTTGGCGAATCCAAAATACGAAAATTTCATTTATGAAACCAAAGCGACGGCTGTTTTGGTAAGTGAAAATTTTGAGGCAAAAGAACCAATTTCTACTACGCTTATTCGTGTTCCTGATGCTTATACTGCCTTTGGGAAACTTTTGGCTGCTTATCAACAGATGACACAAACGAAAAAAATAGGCATCGAAAAACCTTCTTTTCAATCTAGTACAAGTGATTTGGGTGAAGATGTGTATTTAGGTGCATTTAGTTATGTAGGCGAAAATACCAAAATAGGAAATAATGTAAAGATTTATCCTAATTCTTACATTGGAGATAACTGTAAAATAGATGATGATACCATTATTTATGCAGGCGTAAAAATTTATTCAAACACTAAAATCGGTAAAAATTGTGTCATTCATTCGGGTGCAGTTTTGGGAAGTGATGGTTTTGGTTTTGCTCCTCAAAGCGATGGTTCGTATGAAGCTATTCCACAAGTAGGAAATGTAATTTTGGAGGATAATGTCAGTATTGGTGCAAATTCTACGATTGATTGTGCTACCATGGGTTCTACACTTATCAAAAAAGGAGTGAAAATTGATAATTTGGTTCAGATTGCTCATAATGTTCAGATAGGACAAAATACTGTTATTGCTGCACAAAGTGGTGTTTCGGGTTCGTCTGAAATTGGAGAAAATTGTATCTTAGCTGGACAAGTTGGAATTGTAGGACATATCAAAATTGCTGATAAAGTAACCATTGCAGCGCAATCTGGAGTTACGAAAAGTTACAAGAAAACTGGAGGAAATCTTTTGGGTTCTCCTGCTAACGAACATGCTCAACAAATCAAAAATTATGTAGTTATTCAAAATCTAACTACTCTAAAACAAAAAGTAGATGAATTGGATAGGAAAATGAATGGTTAGAATAAATCTATTTCTCTATAATTGTTTCAATTTTTTCATAGTCATACCTTCCTAATTCTTTGTCTTTTTGAGGTATAGTTTTGTAGCGTGTACGGATTATTTGATGATTTCTACCTAATTTTTCTACAACTGTTTCAAATTCAAAATTAGTGGATTTAGTTTTTGGGTAGTTGGAGTAAAAAATATCAAAATAGCCTTTATCAAGTGCTAAACCTATCTTGTTTTTTTCAAATAAATGTAGCTTTTGTAAACCATAGAAACCACACATACCTCCTATTTTGTTGTATCTATCATAGTTTCCTTTTCTAAGAGTTTTCAACAAAGTATTTTTATATAACAACCCATAAAATTCAGATTGATTGTAAAATTCTTCATTTTCTATAAACAAATTCAAGTAATCTATATCATAATTTTCGTAATAATAATCCTTGTTATAATACTTCTTTATATTTGAAAACTTTATGGTTTTTTCTGTTTCTAAAGAATCAACAACAGCTTTTACCATAGAAATAGTGTCTAATAACATTCTACCTCTTTGATGAGTGTATTCTATTATAATTTCACGTCTATATTGTTTCCTTCTCCAAATCTCTACTTTATCAAATCCTAAATTGTATAAAAGATGAATATCATTTACAGAATCAACAAGAGGTTGTTCAGTTTTCTCTTCATGTTTTTGAAATGAGTAAAATTGATAAGAAATAAATCCTATCAAAAGCCAAAGTAAAGCTGAAATTATGTAATACGTTTTTTTACTTTTCATATTGGATTCTGTCTATGCCGTATTCTAAATAAATTCTTTCGTAATTGTCATTGTGATTTATATCTGGAAACCATTTTAGTTGTAAATCTTTTATATCAAAATTTTCTTCATCTACCACAAAAAATCCTTTTTTGTCAATGTGGTATTTTACATTGGTTTGAAAATGTTCTTTAGTTGCAATATTTTTTCTTATAGAATCCATAAAAGGAGCTACTTCTATTACTGAAACTGCATAATTATTTTCTGATTTATAGATTACAGGTAATACAATATTATTTACATCGTTGCCACTACACTCAAAATAACCATATTCTTCAGCCAACAAAATAGTAGATTGAGAATAAATATGAGCTAATTCTGCTTTAACTTTAGCAACATGAATAAGAATTTCTATAGCTTTTCCTTGTAAATAGTTTTCAGTTAATTCTTCATCAGATTTTCCATTTTGAAATGTATAATTTTGATATTTTTGAGCAATTAATGTATCTACTTCTATTATTTCATTGATATATTCTTGAAAAAGTGTTTGAATTTTCAAATTTTCAATAGAAAAATGTTTGTTGTAAAACTTTTCATAAAATTCTATTCTTTCTTTTTCAGTAGCATGAGCTAATCCTTTTTCTTCTTCATACAAAGATATAACAGAATTAATCTTCTCTAAATATTTTTGATAAATAGCATTCAATGGTTCAATTTTATCAAATACATATTTACGTGAAGGTGGATTACCTGCTTCTGCAAAACAGTTTTTTGCTTCCTGCACACTTCTATCTGCTACACCAGAAAAAAGATTTGATACATTATCTCCATCTCTTCTAGTTCTATCTAAAAGTAACAGTTCTTTTTCATTATATTTTTCCATTAAAAAAACATCATATACATATTTTCCTCCCAAAATGAGTAGAATGAATAATGGAATAAGAGGATGGAGTAATTTTTTCATAGAATGTAATCTGATTTTAAAACTATACTTTTGGTAATGTAAAATATGTAATTTATTTGAAAACAGAAAATAGTACAATTTAGTATTAAAATAAAAACTAAGAGTGTAGCCAAAACCAATAATTTACCCTACAAATTTCTTATATTGTTTTGAATAATTACAAAAATAAAGAAAAATAGTAAAATTTAAAGCATCTCACTGCTGCCGTTTGAAACGGCAGCAGTGAGATGTAAAATTTAATTTGAAAAGGGTAGCGTTTGAAACGAAGACCTTGTAGAAAGAGATACTATCGATAATAAACTATCACTAATAATTCATTATTCAAAAGAAGTTTTTACCTTTGTGAAACCAATAAATTAAACTATTTTCGTTATTTCTCTTAATTTATCATAAAATTGATAGTACGGTCATAAATGGCTCAATAACTTGCCTTCAAACCTGTCTTTATATATATGAAAACCAATCAACACACCATAAAAAAATCCGTTACCGTTTCAGGAATCGGTTTGCATACAGGCGTAAAATCTACCATGACTTTTTTACCTGCAAAGCCAAATCATGGAATAAAATTTTGTAGAATAGACATTGAAGGAAGACCTGTCGTAGATGCAGACGTAGATTTTGTAGTTGATGTGTCAAGAGGAACCACCATTGAAAAAGGAGAAGCACGAGTAAATACCGTAGAACACACGCTGGCAGCACTTACAGGCTTAGAAATCGATAATGTAATGATAGAATTAGACGGTCCCGAACCTCCGATAATGGACGGAAGTTCAATCGATTTTATCAATAAATTGAAAGAAGCAGAACTAGAAGAACAAAATGTACCTCGTAACTTCTTTGAAATTGATACGAGTATTCATTATACAGATGCAGATAAAAATATAGAAATTGCAGCACTTCCTTTGGATAATTACCGTCTTACAGTAATGGTAGATTATAATTCGCCTGTTTTGGGAAGTCAGTATGCAGCTTTGAATGATATTTCGGAGTTTGAAAAAGAGATTGCTTCGTGTCGTACTTTTTGCTTTTTGCACGAATTAGAAGCTCTTTATAACAATAATCTTATTCAAGGTGGCGATTTTGATAATGCTATCGTAATTGTAGATAGGATTTTGTCGGATGAAGAAATGGCAAGATTAGCAAAAATGTTTAATAAAGAAAAAATAGAAGTAAAAAAAGAAGGAACGCTCAACAATGTAGAATTACGCTACAAAAACGAACCTGCAAGACACAAACTTTTAGATTTGGTGGGTGATTTGGCTTTAGTGGGTCGTCCTTTGAAAGCTCAAATTTTGGCTGCACGCCCTGGTCATGCTGCAAATGTTGCTTTTGCCAAAAAAATAAAGAAAAGAATTCAAAAAGCATCAGGAGTTCAGATTCCAAAGTATGATCCAAAGACTCCTCCTGTTTTGGATGTCAATCAAATTTCCAAAATTTTGCCTCATCGTTATCCGTTTATGCTTGTCGATAAGATTATTTATTTAGACGAGAATTCAGTAGTAGGAGTAAAAAATGTAACGATGAATGAGCCTTTTTTTCAAGGACATTTTCCAGAAAATCCAGTTATGCCAGGTGTTTTGCAGATAGAAGCGATGGCACAAACAGGTGGAATATTGGTATTGAATACTGTTCCAGATCCAAATAATTATTGGTCTTATTTTATCGGAATTGATAATTGTCGTTTTCGTCAAAAAGTTTTGCCAGGAGATACTATTATTTTCAAATGTGAACTTGTTGCTCCTATTCGTAGAGGAATTGCCAAAATGAAAGGACAAGCCTACGTAGCAGGAAAGCTAGTTTGTGAAGCTGTCTTGACGGCTGGGATTGTAAAGAAAGACTAAAGTTAGATAGAGATATTTATTAGAAAAACAAAAACGCATTTGCTTGAAATAGAGTAAAAAGCAGATTTTGAGTTAAAAGGAAAAATCAATCGTAAAGATTTTGGTTTGACTTGGAACAGAGCAACTAAAACTAGTTGAGATAGAAAGTAAAAAAACGATATTTCTTCTTAGGAATATCGTTTTTTTGTTAGCTTTAGTGTTTTCATTATTCTTCTTTATTTCAATCTGTAATCGTAAAATAGGTAAGAGGAAGTAAGAATAACTTCTTTTAAGAGCTGAAATCAAAAGAAGTCGAAGGCAGATTTCGTAGTACTTCTATAATGTAATTTGGAGATATTCGCTCTGTGTAACTGTGAGAAAAATGCCTTCCTTTTATTATGAAATCAGTATCAATAATAAATGCAGCAGGAACAGGTAAATTCCATTTACCATTTTCATTTAATTTACTCAAATTCATTCCGAAAGTATCCAAATACAACTGTTCTACATCTTTTGAAACTTGAAAATGAACTTCATAATCTTTCATAGTTTGCTGATTAGGATCATTCAAGATTGGAAAAGACAATTTATGTTTTTTTGTAAGATTTTCAGATACAATTTTTCGCTGTGGATGAATAGCAACAAGTTCAGCACCTTGAGCTTTTATAATTGGATATATTTTTTGTAGAGCTGCTAATTCTAAGCTACAAAATGGACACCATTCGCCACGTAAAAAAGTAACTACTACAGGTTTTTCTTTGAGTGTTTTGAAAAGTGAAAATCGCTCATTTTGATACGTATATAGAGTAAAATCTTTTGCTCTTTCTCCGATAAGCAATCCATTTACTTTACCTTTTTCGTCTTCTAAGATACTGTTTGAAATAATTTCAGTTACTTCAGAAGGAAGGTTTTTGATACCTAATTTAGTATAGGCATCTTCTAGTTGTTGATTTAAAGAAAGTTGGGAAGCATTCATAATTGAAAAATTTTGATTGTATTAAAATAAATTATAGAAAGGTGAGATAAAATAAATAGAGTTTATTTGTTACTGTTTAGCCATTTTTGGGCAGTTATGCTATCTACAAAAATTTCTACTTATAGCTTATGACACTTCTTTTTGAGATGCGTAGCAATATTTTGAACAGTAAGTTTGCCAAACAAATCATTTGAATTGATAATGGCAATCTTTCCCTTAGCATCTAAAATGGAAGTACAATAAAGGTTTATCCAATCTTCAAATAACCACTTTTGGTCTTCTGGAGCAATGATTTTCATTTTTGCGTGGTCAAATATCCATGAAAAACTAGCACATTGTTGATGAAACCTGAAAATTCTAAAAGGATATTTCGTAAAGGTTCACTAGGCGTGAAGTTTTTCCAGTTTAATTCTAGTATGTTACAATCTTCTTTCTTTTGGATAGAAGCATAACGATTTTCAAATAGTATCATAATTGAAGAAAAATTTAGAGTTTGTTTATTAAAAAAGTAGTTATAATTCAGATAATTATTTTTCAAATACAATACAATTTTGGCATAGGTATATAAGGCTCAAAAAACACAGGATAGGAAACCGAAAGTGATTTGAGAAAAATAAAAAAATGTACTTATTGTGAAAAAAGACAAGAATTTTTATTTGAGATATACTCTTTACTTATTGTAAATTCTTGTAAAAATTAGAACTATATTAGTTGTATACCTCTGTAAATTGAGAAGTAAAAAGACGATTAAAAAAAGCTGCATTTTTTTGATATAATGCTTTAAACGAAATACCTGTTACCCAAACTGATGCTCCCAAAAGAACCAAATCTTTGATAATAAAACCAGCA
Source organism: uncultured Cytophagales bacterium (assembly GCA_963761725.1). Lineage (GTDB taxonomy): Bacteria > Bacteroidota > Bacteroidia > Cytophagales > Bernardetiaceae > Bernardetia. The sequence continues at coordinate 60,150 of CAVXHP010000007.1, forward strand.
CCACCAGCAGGAACAAGCAAACCATCTACAACCTTAAACATGGAAGGAATCGTAAAAAGAAAACTTACCGTAAAGAGAAAAGTAAGTGTAGAAGCTATTCCTCCAAAAAAAGAAAGGACTTTTGAAAAAGGAAAAAGAGCTATAAAAAGAGCTGCAATAATTTCAATAATCCCAATTAAATTTGAAACCCCTTGAACAGATAACACTTCATAAAGCCAAGACATAAAGGGTGTGAACGAACCAAACCTTCAATAGCAGTAGCTTCAGTGGGAGTAAATTTGAAAATGCCATACCAAAACAAAATAAGAGCAACAGAATAGAGAGAAATATAATTACCGATAAGGTCTAATTTAAGAAGATTTTTCACGGATTTATGATTTTAAAAGATAAATGGAAATTTGAAGAGAATGATAAATAGCTGGTTGAAGCTTTTTTTGTTATTGTTTATTGAGGAGAAGGGAAAAACCTATTTTTTAAAATTAATAACTGTTCTCTTTCTTGGTAAATCACAATAAGAGAACATATAGTTACTATAATTGCTAAGGCAAATAAATTTCCACCATCATTGACGTTGATTCCCAAGACAAGCAAGTGAGAAAATAGTGCTCCTGTCATTACTCCCAAAGTGCCAATAGCAGCATAAAAGGAGGTTTTAGGAATAAGCAAAAGAATTGCTAAAATGAGTTCAATAATTCCTGTACCAATTCTTCCATAAGGTTCAATACCTAATTCAGTAAAAATATGTACAGACTCGGGTGCTGCACCAAATTTGAAATAAAGAGTTTGTAACAAAATAAGAGCAGCAATAATACGAGGTAACCAATAAATGAGCTTTTTCATACGAATAAATAATTTTTGAAGTGGAAAAGAGGATTGTTTTAATCTGAGTTTTACTTTACCTTTGACCAGTTTTGATTGGCCTTATTGAGAAGATTTGCTTCATCTTTATTCCAATCTGTTAGTGTATTTGTAAAGTAGGCATTATAAAACAAATACAATTTTCCATTAACAATTTTGTAGGTTTTAGGATTTACACTTACTTTTTCGTTGTTTTTTCCCATTGCATAGGCACACCAGCCACCGTATTGAGGTAAATATTTTTCAGGGTTTTGGCTAAAAGTAGCTTTATTTTCTTGAGAAGCAAATCGGTAGATAACACCTAGATATTTGGCTGCAATAGAAGTAGAACCTTCTTTTGGACTATTTTTGAAGTAGGAAACAGGGTCATATCCTTCTAAAGCAAGTCCTTTCTCAAGATGGAAGTTTTTTAAGCGAAAACTCTCTGTCGGAACAGTCTGAAAACTAGAAAGTGTAAAAAATGAAATGACAAAAAGAACAAGAATAAATAATTTTGAGAAGTTCATAGGTTTGTAAACAGTTAAAGTGGAGAATAATTAAGATGTTTCGAAAACACGAATGGAAAGTTTTTTAATTTGCTTTTCCTTTGTGTGTCTTACACTTTCATAAACGGTAGCTTTTCATTTTCTGTTCGTGTAGATAATTCCTTATGACTTGTCTATTTTTCCCTATTTTGACTTATTTTGATTTATTTTAAGCTGTTTTGAAGGTTTTACAACTTTTCTCTGTAAAAAGTGGGAGCAAGTTTGGTCTTTCTCTTAAAGAATCTACTGAAATGAGAATAATCCTCAAAACCTAGTTCAAAGGCTATTTCTTTTGTGGTTTTGTCAGTAAACTGTAAAAGTCGTTTAGATTCTTCTAAAAGTCGGTTTTGAATAATCTGTGAAGGTGATTGAGAACTATATTTTGCAAATAAATTAGAGAGGGTTTTGGGAGATTTGTGGAGCTTTTCAGCATAAAACTGAACTTGATGTTCTTTCTTAAAATTGAGTTCTACTAAAAGATTATAGTTTCGTACTAAATCTAATTTAGTATTATTTTGCAAATCATTCTCAAGATATTGTTGCTTTGCAAGGCGAGTAACTTTTATAATTAACCTCTTCAAAAGCATTCTAAACATTTCGCCTTGTATATCATCGTTTTCATCATATTCTTCTATAAAAATTTTATAGAGCAAATCAAACTTTTTACATTGCTCTTCGTCTAGTTGTATCAAAAACTGTTCTCTCATTCCATAAAAGAAACATGGTCAGCGATACAATAAAATTCTCTATTAAATTCCCAAATAATCAAATTTTCTGCATCATTTATTTCTACATGTTGATTGACCATAAGAGGCAAAATAGCTTTTCCTAGGAGTAAAAAAGGCTCATTATCTATTTTGATAGAAATAGAATTTTCTCTATTCCAAACCAAAGCATAATTAGGAAAACCTTCTAATTCAGATTTCTTTATCCAAGATTTTTCTTTCGCAAATATAGACAGAAACCCTTTTTGACTGCTGTCTAGTGCATTACTTTTTCCTTCAAAATGAAATTTCATAATTAATAGCTTTAAATTAAGGATAAAATCAATAATTATTGAAAATAGAAATTCTTTAAAATATAGTACTGCATTCGATCTTAGGATCAATTACGACCTGCTAAAGCAGCGAAGCTAATTAAAAATTACGAATTACGAATTTAATTACTTGAATGTCAATTAGTTACGGTTTTAGAAGTAGCAGTTTATTTAATTCTTATTCCTTAGAGAATTGAAAAGTAAATATAAAACATCTAATATCCTTAAAAGAATTATAATTTGATTAATTTTACTTTTATAAAACCTAAAAAAATAGAACTATTATGAACAACACTATTGAAATCAAGGACGATTATTCTTTAGAATTACCTGATTTTTTGAGTACAACAGATTCGCTCAACCCAAATGCCTCTTTGCAATATCAAAACTTAGATAAAGAACTTTTCGTAATCGTAATAGAAGAAGATAGAAAAGAATTTACTAGAAAAATTGTAGCCAATAAAGCAGAAGAAGTTTATCCTCCAAACTTAAAAGGCTATACAGATATTATAAATCACTCTATTGGCGAGACCATAAAAATCAGTGCAAAAACTGAAATTGAGGACTTAGAAATTAATGGCTTGCCTGCCAAAAATTTTACTATCGAAGGACAAACATTAGATAAAATTCCTGTTTATTATAGTTTTACAATTATAAGAGGAGAAAATAATTATTACCAGATTGCTCAATGGACTGCTAAAAATCAGAAAGCACTTTTTGAGAAAGAAATGATAAAAATTGCTAGTTCTTTTAAGCAATTATAGGTTAATATTGTAGGGAAAATGGCTTGCCTTTTCCTACCGTATGGATTTGAATTTTCCTTAAAATTGCATTATGTTTTCTATAAAACATAAAATACTGTTATAGGAAAAAGCAAGACATTTCCCTACACAAATCCTAATAATTACTTTGTTAATCTAAATTCTACTCTACGATTTTTTGCTCTTCCTTCTTCATCAAAATTATCTGCAATCTGTTTTTGAGAACCAAAACCTTCATAAGTAACTCTGTTTTTATTGATTCCTAAAGAAATAAGTTGTTCAGAAACTGCTTTTGCACGGTCTTTTGAAAGCTGTAGATTATAATCTGCTTTTCCTGTATTGTCGGTGTGTCCTTCAATGCTTACTTTTAAAGTTGGATTATCCTTTAAGATTTCGAATAATCGTTTTATTTCTGGTAATGAAGTTTCTTGCAAAGCATAACTATCAAAATCAAAGAAAAGATTATTCAATCTAACCGTTTTTTGCTCGTCTATAAGTTCGGAGATTTTATAAATTTCTATGCTTTGATTGGTATTGAAAATAGTCGGTTTTCCTTTGTTTCCTAGATTTGAACTTGTGTTTGTTTTTTGAGAATTAGAATTTTGATTATTTCCATTTCCATTATTACTATTTCCTCCTTTATTTCCTTGATTTGTATTTCCATTTTGATTGATAGAAATAGTTTGAGAAGTAGAAAACGAACCTTCTTGTTTTGCATACATTCCTATTTTTGACAAATTAGAAGAGATAGAAAAAGTAGAAGAACTAGAATTATTTTGTAATAAATTACTTGAAATTTGAGCTTGAAACGAACCATCACTTTTACTTTTTGTCGTCGAAATTACTTTTCCTGTCGCTAAATTTTCTATAAAAATCTGTGTCTGAATGCCTTTTCCATCTTTATCAACGATTTTGCCTGTAATAAGTGTAGGAGGCAAAACGGGTTCTGGACGAAAACGCTCTGGCACTTCAAAACGATAAATATCATAATTGGTCTTGTAAGAATTATTTTGATTCTGATTCGGACTTTCTGCATTCTTCAAAACTATAAAAGCAAATTCTCCAGAAGTCCCCATATAAAAACCATCTAAAAAAGGAGTATTGATAGATTTTCCTAGATTAATAGGTTCAGACCATTCTGTCCACGAAGTAGGATTTAATACGTTTTGACATAAAAATATCACCACTTCCAATTCCATAATGTCCGTCCGAAACAAAATAAAGTGTTTTCATATCGGGGTGCAGAAAAGGCTGCGTTTCGGCAAATTGTGTGTTAATTGTTTCTCCTAAATTAATCGGCTCGTTCCATTCTCCTGTTTCTGGATTTTTTTCACTTACAAAAATATCAATATTAAATTCTTCTCGTCCGTGAAAATACAAACGGTCTTTTGGAGCTTTTGGTAAATAATTTCCTATTACTCCTTCTCTATCCGACGAGAAAACAACGGCATTTCCATCAACAGAAAAACTCAAACCTGCTTCGTAATTGGGTGTATTAATGGGAAATGGAAAAGCTTTTATACGTCCCCACGTAGGAGAATTCAAATTATTAGTAGTATCTTGATTATCTTCTTTTGTTTTTCGTTCTGCAAAAAACAAATCTCCATTTCCTAGCTTACTATTTTGCTGTCGAAGTTCAATTTTATAGGTATCAAGACTTCCATAATTTCCAAACAAAACAAGCGTATTTCCATCAAAACTAACACTTTGAGGAACTTCATGAGTGTTTGTATTTATGCCATCAGGCAAACGAATGGCTTTCGAATACTTTCCATTTTCATAGATAGAATAAAAAACATCTTGCCCTGTTCCCAAATCCATTCTACAAAAATAAAGTCCTTCATTTCCATAGGCATCTACAAACGGAACGGGAGCAGTTTCATAGCCTTCTGTATTAATGTTTTGCCCCAAATTCTTTAAGTTTAGATTGTCTTCTTTTGCATTTAATAAAGCTATTATTTTATCAAAATCAGTAGAATTACCAAAACTCTTTTCCTCATTATTTTGAGCAAATAAAGGTTTGAATTTCTGATAAACGGCACTCGCTTCACTCCATTTTTTCTCTACAATTAATGGACTAGCTAATTTCTGAACAGCTACAAAGGCAAGCTGGTGAGGTGCAAACTGATTGATAAAACTTTCATACAAATCGCAGTTTGTACAAACCGTATTATTAGATTTGGTTTCATAAATTACTCCTTTATAATGAAGATTAAGTTTACAAAAAAGCTGCAAAACGGACATATTTTTTGTCTTGGCAAAGGCTTCTAATTTTTTGTATTCTTCTTTATTTTTGTAACCATATTCTGGAAAATTCCAATCTGCACCATAAAATTCTGGAATAATATTTCGAAGTTCTTCTTCTGTATAATCTTCCAAAATGCAATCACAGTATTTTTCATACAAATAACCATTTCCTGTTCCTCTAGCACGTAAATCTGGAATGGTGATAAATTCTTTCAAAAGACTTCGACGAGCATTTCGGATTCCTTCATACGGACGAGTTTTTTGATACGTTTCCAGAAAATCAGTTGCTTGTAAAACCAAAATATGACGTAATGCTTGCGTCGTATCTGCATTTTCTGGTCGATTATAAGGAGGTGTAAGTGGCAAACGTTGAAAAGGAACATAATAAAAAGCATCAACAATCAAATTTGAGGCTGCCGTTGCAATGCCTTCTTTGAGAGTATAAACATCTTTAAAATTGCCTATTCCTTCCGAAATCAGTTTGTTTTTATCTGATTCTGATAATGCTCTATAATTTTCTAAGGCTTGAGAAGCCAAATTATAAGCATACTTTAAGTGTATCATGTTGAGGTTGAAAATTTTTGAAACGCAAATCTTCCGTTTTGCTTTCAATTACTTTATTGGATTGATGCAGCAGATAATGTAGCATAAGCACGATTGTAAAGCAAAGCTGTATTTTGAGGTTCTTTTAGTCAATAATCCATCAAAAATAGAAATGGCTTTCGGGTAATTTTTGGATTGAAGATTTTGTAATCCTTCTTTAATTGTGTTTTGAGAAAAAAGAGGAACTTGAAAAACTATAAAGAAAGAAAATGTAAGTAGAAAAAAACGCATATATTTTTTTGTTTTAGATGATTCTGTTTTAGAACTCTCTAATAAATTACTCAAAATTAATGCTAGTTGTTTTGGTTGTCAATTATTAAAAACTTTGAGAGTCCTTTCAGAAGGCTGTCAATAGTTCTGCTGCAAACTATTGTCAGAGTTATTTTGGATTACCAAAAAACTACTGACAAAGTTTTATATTTGCTAACATTAAAATGTTTAAAAACAAAACTCAAATATATGAATGATTTCAAGTTAATTATTAGCATAGATTTTTACATAGAGCCTAATACATCAGGATTTGTTGTTGCAAATGAAGCCCTAAATTCTACAAGTACTAAAAAGACAATGAACTTGAGTACAAATCAAATTTATAATTCTATAGAGAAATCAAACTTTGATTCTGATAATCTAACACACAACACAGCAAACTTTATAAAAAAGCTCATTTTATTTTTAGAAGATAAAAAATTTTCAGTAAATATCTCTAGGTTAAATTCTGACCTGCCTACAATCAACATCATGTTACATTTTGAAGGTAACAACTTATCACAAAAGTTAGAAAAATTTTTAGATAAAATTATTCTTAATTATAATCAGTTGGAGCAGTATGGTTTATCTCAAGAAATTGGAGAAATAGATTTGATGTTATGGAACTATTATAATGATAGCATTTTACTCTCCAAAAAAGTTTTAGATAAAATACTATTTCTTCACAAAGGATTTCCATCTTTATCTACCAACTCTTCTAGTAATGGTTGTAAGGTAGAAAGACCTAATGAATATTGTAATTATGACCAACTAATATTTTCAGATGTAGCTTCAAATGAAGAAATGAATAGTATAATTGCCTTATGGGAAGAAAAAAGTAAAAATAAATATTCTTCTACTCAGCAATGGAACAAGAATATAGAAAAAAAGAAGTTGATACTTAGTTTAGAAATTAACGATTATATGAATTACGTTGATCATTGTGCTTTGTTTTCTGATTTAATAAAATTCTCAAATCATCTAAAAAACAAATTCACGATTACTTTTGGCGTTTATCATTATGCTTATGATGGAGGAGAAATAGATTCTGAAACAATTTTAGAGCTTATAAAAAATGATATTGGCTTGTTGCTTACTAAAAGTTTGTTACCTCCTTCATTAAGTGTTGTTTAGTGCCTAAATCTGTTTGGTTTTGTGCTTTTGATAGATTTTTTGGTTTCTATTCATATTTTCTATATTTGTAATTACTTGAAATCAAATTCTAATAAAACACTAAAATGAAAGTCTTTGCAAAATTATTTTTTTTACTATTTCTGTTGAGTGGTTGCTTATATCCTAGAGTAAATGTAACTAAACAACAAAAGAGATTAGTGTCTAATTATAAGAATCAAAAGCCTACTGTATTTTATTCAAATACAGGTTTGACAGATACCGTAGAATTTAAGAATTATGGATATATAGGAAACTACAAAACTAATTTAGATGTTTTTTGGGAGATAATGGTTAATGAGAGAACCAATAAAAATAGAGAGTTTTATTGTTCTGTCATAGCAACATTTGGTTTTAAAGCAGATAAGTATAATGATAAAAATTTGAATATATATTTAGGTATAACATTGACAAAAAGTAATAATGCTGATAGTCTAATACTTACACTAAATGGCTTTGAAGAAAAGTATGTAATAGATAAGAAGAGTAGTGATACTTTAGTATTTCAAAATTTGAGGAATAAAAAAGAGTGCAAAACAAGTTGTTTAAATAAGATTTATTTTAGTGTTAGTAGAGGAATTGTATCTATTGAGAAAAGTGATGGCAGTGTTTGGAAGGTAGATAAAATCGCTTCGCCATTTTGGATTCTAAAAAACTAGCTGTCTCTGCAAGCATATGCTTGCGAAGTTACAAGTACAAGATAGAATCTTGCACTAGAAAAAATCTAAAACTCTACTTTTCTATAAATATCTGCAAATGGAATTTCTAAATCTAAGGTGGGAAAAGATAATGTTTTGTCTATTCCTGTGATGGTTTCGATTTGCCATAAGGATTTATTTGTGTCTTGTTTTTCTACTTTCATTTTTCTGTATATTTCTATTTGAGGTTTGTCTTGCGAAATCAAAACATAATATTCTAAACTAGCAATTTGTTTGTACAAACCAAACTTATCTTCTCTGTCCAAACTTTCCGTTGATTTTGATAAGACTTCAATAACAATTATTGGATTTGTAACGCCATAATTTTTGTTTTCTGATTCCTCTACTTCTCCACAAACGACCATTGCATCAGGATATAAATACTTTTTCTTGTCTTTAAAAGCTAGTTTTGTATCACTATTGAAAACTTCACATTCTCCTCCCTTTGAATAGAATGATGACCATAATACACCAAAAATATTTCCACCAATTCTAGCATGATCGTTTGTTCCTCCAGCCATTGCAACAAGAAAACCGTCGTGGTATTCATACTTTTGGTTGTTTTCTTTTTCCAGTTTTATGTACTCTTGAAAAGTTAATTTTTGTGGTTCTAGTTCCTGTTCCTGTTCTTCTCTTGGTAGTCCCATAGTTTTGATGAATTTTGAGTTCTTATTTTTACAACATCTTCTATAATTAAAGATACGAAATTATTGAGTTTTATGTTGGAATGGAAAAACTAGCTTTAAGGATAAATTTTATTTTTTATATTTGTATTGGTTAGTCAAAACTCCATATTATTTAATCCTAGTATTCTGAATTTTACTCATTATGGCAAAGAAAATAGCAAAAGCAGTAACAAAAAAAGCAACTTCAGCCACAGACATCTTAGTAATTCCTTCAAAAAAGGCAGCTTTATCCATTCCTCAAAAAGCCTATAATCGCTATATCAAGGAAATTGATAAGCGAAAAGTAGAAGTAAAAAATCTAGAACAAGAAATCAGAAAAATTCAGCAACGTGTTCATTCAGAAATTTTTCCAGAATTAGATACTTTACAACAACTGCGTATAGAAAAATTAGAAAAAATAGATGCTTTTTTCGAACAGAAATTATCAAAAAAACATAGAGAAGAACTAATGGATCTGTTCTTTGAAGAACTTGATGTGGTAATAGGCGAATCTATGGAGTATCCAATCGATGAAAAAATTAAAGAAAGAGTAACCGAATTGCATGATAAACATGCTGATATGACTATGGAAGAAGTCAAAAAGGAAGCAAAAGAAGACATGTTGGGTGTTATGAAAGATGACTTAAAAGAAATGGGATTGGAAGATATCGACCTAGATGATTTTGATTTTAGTATGGACGGAATGAAAAAAATAATGGAAGCCATGTTTGAAAAACAAAAAGAAGAACAAGGCGAAAGAGAACAAGAGAGAATGGAAAGAGATGAGAAATTTGCTGACAAAAAAAATAAAGAAAAAGAACAGGAACAAGAAAAAACCAAAGACTTTAAAAGGAATTTATAAACGTTTGGTAAAAGAATTACACCCTGATTTGGAGGCTGATATAGACGAACAAGCACGAAAAAACGAACTCATGCAGCGCATCACACAAGCCTACAATGACAATGATTTTTTTGAGCTTCTAAAACTTAATATCGAACATCAAACACGAAATAAAGCAGATGTCTCTAGTTTGGCTGACCAAGAAATTGAATATTATAATCAAATCTTGAAATCTCAAATAAAAGATTTAAAAATGAATATAAAGGAGATTAAAAACACTTTTTTATACAGTTATTATGGAGGTTCGCCACAACGTTTGGGACAAATTATAAGACGTTGTAAAGACAAAATAAATTCTGAAAAAGAAATTTGCCAACACGAAAACGAAACTAAATTTGCTTCTCTCAAAAATTGGAAAGATTCTCTGAAATATAAAGTGGAAGAAGAAGAAGACTTTTCTATTTTTTCTTTGATTTTTGGAGGAAATTTGAAAGAACACGCTTATAAAGAAAAAATGGATTTCTTGTATGGAGAAAAAATGCCATTTGGGTTTTAATGTTTATAATTTTCCTTTGCAAATCTAAAATAAAATCTTACCTTTGCACTTCAATTTTTATTTACACTATAAACTGATTTGGTATGAGAAATTACGAAGTAACATTTATTCTCACGCCCGTTTCGTCCGAGAGTCAGTTGCAAGAAATTAGCGATAAGTTCTACAACTACTTGACAAATAACGGTGCTAACATTTACAATCGTGAGAACTGGGGGTTGAAAAAACTTGCCTATCCGATGCAAAAGAAAAATAGTGGACATTATCACTACTTTGAGTTTGAAGCTGACCCACAACTTTTAAAAGGTTTGGAAACAGAATTTCAACGTGAAGAACGTGTAATGCGCCATTTAGTTGTAGCTCTTGATAAGCATTCTATGCTATTCAATGAGCGTCGTCGTAATGGAGAGTTTAATAAAAAGAAAGAAACTCCTAAAGAAGAAGAAAACGATAAGCCTAAGAAGAGAAAATAATAATTATCAATTACGAATTACGAATTAAAAATTACGAATGTTTAATTACACGTGTTTTGAGTTTTGTAGTAGTAATTTAGTTAATTTCTGCTCTTTAAGTCTTTTGAATTTCTTTTATTAAGAATATAGTTTTATTAAATGGGTATAGTTGAATCTATAATTTATGTAATATATTAAGCATATTTTTATTTAACTCATAATTTACCATTTATAATTAACCATTATTCTTCATTTCCTTTTTATTACAAAACAAACTTATTCATAGATTATGACTTTAATCAACGAACCAATCCACAGCTCAAGACAAGAGCGTCGCAAAAAATATTGTCGTTTTAAAAAAACAGGTATCAAGTATGTAGATTACAAAGATGCTGAATTTTTGAAAAAATTCTTAAACGACCAAGGTAAAGTATTACCTCGTCGTATTACAGGTAACAGTCTCAAATTCCAACGCAAAGTAGCTCAAGCTGTGAAGCGTGCTAGACATTTAGGTCTATTGGCATTTGTTGATGACAACGGAAAATAAGCCTGCCTTCTTTCTTATTTTATTTATTAAAACCTATAATTCAAAAATAGATTATGGATATTATCTTAAAACAAGGCGTTAAAGGCTTAGGAGATATGAACGATGTCGTATCAGTAAAACCTGGTTATGCTCGTAATTATCTTATCCCACAAGGATTAGCGATAGTAGCTTCGGCTTCTAATCGTAAAGCTGTTGAAGAAACGCAACGCCAACAAACTCGTAAATTAGCCAAACATCAAGAAGATGCTCAAACATTGGGTACTCAACTAGAAGCCGTAACTTTAGAAATTCGTACTAAAGCAGGTGAATCTGGTAAAATCTTTGGTGCAGTTACTCCTATTCAAATTGCGGAAGCACTTAAAGAAAAAGGTTTTGAAGTCAATCGTAGAAATATTACGATGCCAAATGACCTCAAAATGCTTGGAGAATATACAATCTCGGTTTATCTTCACAAAGAAGTACAACCAGAAATCAAATTACATGTAATTGAAGAATAATAATTGATAGTGATTAACTATTAGCGATTAGTTTCAAAACATTAAAAAATTCCCTTTATTCTACTGAATGAAGGGAATTTTTGTTTTAGAATGTACAAGAGATTTATAATACTGAGATTTATAATACTGATTAAAGTTGAAACAATATCATATACAATTAATTAGTAGCCTTTATCCTACAACTGGTTCAAGCATCAACGCTTAAACCAGTTAGAAAAACTAACTCGCCTTTTGATATACTTCTTTTTTCCAATGTTCTAAAATAGGGTTCATTTTCTTAAACCATAGATTAGGAATTAGAGCCGTCAGAATCATAGTTGGATAACCAGAAGGAAGTTGTGGACTTTCCTCAAAATGTCTCAAAACTTGATATTCTCTAGTGGCAGAAGCGTGATGGTCAGAATGACGTTGCAGTTGAAAGAGAATAAAATTACTTACCTTATGGCTGCTATTCCACGAATGCAATGGATTTACTCGTTCGTATCTATTAGGAGCAATTTCTTTTCTGACAATTCCATAATGTTCTACATAATTAACGGCTTCTAAAAGTGAAAAACCAATAATTGCTTGAGCAACCAAAAAAATAGGAATTTCCCAAGCAAAACTACCTTTAAAAATAGAAAAATAAAGAGTAGAAATAATTATTCCAATGATGGGTAAAGCTGTGTACCAAATCATTGCGTTTTCAGTGCTTTTTTTATCTACATTTTTTCGCTCCAAACGCTCATTTTCCAATTTCCAAGCGTGCTGATAACCTCCAATTACACTTCGTTTCCAAAAGTGATAAAATGTTTCATTTTTTTGTGAAGTAGCGGGGTCGTGCGGTGTAGCTATCCAAACATGATGACCTCTATTGTGTTCAATAAAAAAGTGCATATAACCCACCATAAATAAAAGGACTTTACTAAAAAACTGGTCTAGTTTATCAGTTTTGTGTCCTAGTTCGTGTGCTACCGTTATTCCCACTCCTCCTGTTACAAGTCCTAAAGAAATGGTAAATCCTATTATTTCCCACCATAATAGCGTACCAGAAATAGTATTGGAAGTAATAACATTCATTGACCAAATCAAAAGACCAAACTGAACAAAAACCCAGAAATAGAGAACAAATTTGAAGAATAATTCTTGGCTTAATTCCTTTTCATCTTCTTTTTCTACATTCTCTTTGTCTGTTCCTATATAATGGTCTAAAAGCGGAATTGCACCAAAGACAAATACTATAGTAAGATAATTTCCCATTCCTCCCAAATGATAACCCAAAATGAGCATAATAGGAAGTGAAAAGGCACTAAAAAAACCTAATTTTTTGGAGAATTTCATAATTTTTATATTTTATTTTCTAGTAACTATATCTTTTCAACTGAATATAATCAATTTTACACTCTAAAATACAAAATAAAATTTTATAATTCAATAGCTCAACTATCCATTATCAAAAATAAAAGGCACAAAAAAAGTTATCACTTTCTAAATGATAACTTTTTTATAGTTTTTCTATAAATACAGATTTATAACTAGTCTAATTTTAGTTACCACCATCTTCAGTCATAACTTCAACAGCAGTAGTATCAGATTGCATCATCATGTTTTCTGATGCGTTATCTGTCTCGTCAAGGATATCTTCCTCAATTATCACAGTAGTAGTATCAGCATCTGTTGTTCCTTCAGCTTTCTTGTTATCACAAGCTGTAAAAGCTAAAGCAGAAAAAGTTACAAGAGAAGCAAAAGCAAGAGTTTTGATAAATTTCATTTTTTTGTTTTTAAAGAGTTATTCGTTTGAAGAACTGAAATTAGTAATCGTTAAGAAAGCAATACACCTTGCAATACTTCCAATGATTAAAGGCACAAAATAAAACTTAAAAAACTAGAAAAGCAAAGATTATTTGAAATTAATTTTGTTTTTTTGAAGCGTGGATAAATATGCGTTCTGCATTACGAAAATTTTACCTATAAGTTTATATAAAAACTATGAAAAGTATAATAACTAGAAACTTAGATACGAATAACTCTCTGATTTACAAAAGAATACCATTTTCATTACTCCTCCTTCTTATCTATTTTAGTTTTTCTTTACAAACTTTATTATTTGCACAAAATCAAGAAAATATTGCTTTAGGCGAATGGCGAACTCATCTTACTTATTTTGATGCTCAAAGTGTAGCTACAAGTAATGAAAAAGTATATGTAGCTTCTCAGAATGGACTTTTTTTCTATGATAAAGAATTTTCAAGCCTTGAAGTAATTTCAAGAATAGACGGACTTTCTGATATTGGAATTGCTTATTTGCAGTATTTACCAAATATAGAACAACTTCTTATCGCTTACGAAAACGGAAATATAGATTTTTTATCGGATAATGAAATTAGAAACTTCCCTACTTTTTTCGAAAATTCAGCTATTTTAGACAAACAAATTTATCATATTTATTATCTTCAAAATGTAGTTTGGATAAGTACCAACGCAGGTATTTTAGAGATTGATGTAGAAAACGAAAGAAACAAACGAATCAGAAATTCCTATCAAAATTTGGGAGAAAATGGAGAATCAATACATATATTTGCTACTACTATTCAAGAAAATACTATTTATGCAGCAACAGAAGTAGGTGTTCGATATATTTCTCTCAATTCTTCGGTCAATAAAAATGATTTTCGAAACTGGCAAACTATTCCTTTTACTCAAAATAAAACAGTGGAATCTATTGGTTCGAATAACTCGAACTGTTTTCTTTTCAATTCAGAATGAAGGAGTTTTTAGTTATAATGGTACAACAAGTAGTAGTATTAGTCAAATTCCGATTACTTCTGTGTATGATATTAGTGAAGATAAAACAAATTTAACAAGCGTTTTTGTGTCCTCTGAAACAGGAATTTATCAAATTGAAGGTTCTATTTCTTTAGAAATAAATAAAATAGAAAATGAGTTGATAAAATCTCCTCGCCAAACTATTTCTGAAAATGGTACACTTTGGATAGCTGATAACCGAGCAGGATTAGTAACCAATGGAAGTGCAAATACTACCAATTTTGTTTCTCTTTTTCCATCTGGTACGTATAGCCAAAATACGTGGGGATTTGTGCAAGCAAAGGGAAAAATCATTGCATTTTCGGGAGGATATACAGATGATTTTAGACCATTAAATCGCACAACTGGTTTTTATGTTTTTGAAAATGGAGAATGGACAAATTACAATTCTGAAAATAGAGATATTACTAGCAAACTCATTCCTGCTGTTAGGGATTTGGTAGGAGCAGCGTATTCAGAAAGCGAAAATAGAGTTTATTTTGCGTCTCTTCAAGATGGAATTTTGGTTTGGAACTTGGCTGACAATACCTTTTCAGTTCTCAACTCATTCAATTCTCCCTTGCCTCACAACCGAGTTATTGATGTAGAGACAGATAATTTGGGTAATCTTTGGGTAGCAATGTCTGAAAGTAATCAAAGAGAAAACTCTTATTTTAGAAAAAGAGAAAACGATGATACTGCTTCTTCTTGGAAAGGATTTACTTTTAGTCAGAGACAAACTAATTTTCCTTTGTCTTTAGAATCTGATGAGAATAATAATCTTTGGGTAAGGCTCAATAGCAATTTTGCACAAGGAGGAATTTTGATATTTAATGAAGAAGGAGAAAGTGAAATTTTGAGCGAATCTGTAAACCAGGGAAATTTATCTTCTAATACCATAACTGCTCTCAAATCTGACCAAAACGGCATAATGTGGATAGGAACGCCAGCCGAAGCGAGTGCAAGTGTGCGTACTTTTTCTGATATTTTTGGTTTATTTCGCAGTCAAGATTTGAATGCAAGAGATGTTTTTTTTCAGTCCAGACAATTACTAAGAGACGAAACAATTACTAGTATTTCATTAGATGGAGGAAATAGAAAATGGTTTGGAACAAATAATGGTGCGTGGCTTTTTTCAGAAGATGCTTCCAATCAGTTTTTACATTTTACAGTAGAGAATAGTCCTCTTTTTAGTAATCAAATCTTAGATATTATAGTTCAAGACCAAACGGGTGAAGTATTTTTTGCTACTCCAAACGGAATTATTTCTTATCGTGGAACTTCAACGGTAGCAAAAACTGATTTTTCGAAGGTTAAGATATTTCCCAATCCTGTTCGTCCAGAATTTGGTGGTGTAGTGGCTATCGAAGGACTGACGCAAGATGCAACTATCAAAATTACAGATATTAGTGGTAGATTGGTTTTTGAAACGAACTCTTTCGGTGGAACAGCTACTTGGAATGGTGCAGATTATAATAACGCAAAATCAAAAAGTGGTGTTTATTTAGTTTATGTCTCCAATCGTGATGGAAGTGAAGGATTTGTTGGAAAGATTGTTTTCGTAGAATAATAATTGGTAATGTATCACAAGTAATGCTGTAAATAAAAATGGAACACAGATAACACAGATTAAACGAATAAAACACAGATTTTTAGAATTGCAGCATTATATATTTAGCACTACCTAACAATATGAGTGTCATCAATCAAACTCAAATCCTTCGTTTATTAGCTACAGAGTAGCATAACCTCTGTAGAAAGCAATAAAAGATTAATTTTAAAAGCTACAGAGTAGCGTAACCTTGTTTTTAATTATAAATTTCTCTCAAATTACAAAGTTTCGCTACTCTGTAGCTCTAATAAAGTTCGTTTTTGAAGTTCTACAAAGGTTACGTTGCTCTGCAACTGAATACCAAACATTCAAAAATGACACTCATGTTGACCTAATAATTAAATAATAATCAATCAGTAAATAAAAAGCAGCAAAAAACCGTTATCAAACGTATAGACAAAAATGAAATTATTGTATATTTGCTTTCCTTATTTTACTCAAATAAAATTTACTTCTATGAAATTCAACTTTAAAAATACAGTTCTACCTATTGCTCTTCTAGTTATTTCCTTTTCTTTTTGGTCTTGCCAAGATGACACCGAAATAAACCCTGAAGCTACTATGTCAGCTCTTTTAGATGGAGTGCCTTGGAATGGCTCTTCTAATGGTTTAAAGTCAGGAAATACAATTACACTGACAGGCGTTAGCACATCAAATGGAAAAACGATTGCAGTAATATTTAAGGCAGAGGTGGGAACACAAAATCTAAATGCTTCTGTTGATACAAGTGGAGTAAATGGAGTTCCTTCGGTGGTTTATAGTCCATTACCTACCATAAATCCTACCACTAAATTAGCTTCTAATTTCTGTACTTCTAACGCAGGCGGACAAATCGTAATTACAGCAATTGATGAGACCAACAAAACTGTTACAGGTACTTTTAGCTCAAAAGTTTGTACTATCAATTCTTCTATCGAAATAACTCAAGGTACGCTTAATAGAGCCAAGTACAATTAATCTGTCTTACTGTTATTTAGTTTGGAAACAAAAAACGATATTTCTTCTGGCAAGAAATATCGTTTTTTTTTGTTCAGTAGTTCAATATTTTTCAGATATTAAGCTACTGCTTCTACCTTTTTAGTTACTTGTACGTTGATAAGCAATTTTACTTCGTCACTTACAACTACGCCACCTGCTTCGGTTACGCCGTTCCAAGTCAAGCCGAAGTCTTTACGACTAATTTTTCCTTTTAGCTCAAAACCTGCTTTTGTATTTCCGTACATATCATCTGCTTGTCCACCATATTCAACTTCCAAAACAACTGGTTTTGTAGTGCCTTTTATAGTCAAGTGTCCTTTCAAGTGATAGTCATCTCCTGATTGTTTTTCGAAGGAAGTAGATTGAAAAGTAAGAGTTGGGAATTTGTCAGCACCAAAAAAATCATCTGATTTTAGATGTCCATCACGCTGTTCGTCTCCTGTTGTGATACTGTTTATTTTAGCTTCAAAAGAAATTTTTGCGTTGGCAAGAGTGTCTTCTGTTGTTTCTAATTTTCCTGAAAATTCTTTGAAAGAACCTGTTACGGTAGAAATAACAAGATGCTTTACCTTAAATTGAATTTCAGAATGTGTAGGGTCAATGTTCCAAGTAGTAGCCATAATGAATGTTTTTGTAAAATGAATTAATAAAATTTGTTAGAGAAACGATGAGTTTATATGTTTGTCTCGCTCCTGCTTTGTTATACGCAAGAATAAAATAATAGTTGTATGTACAATCAAATTTTTTTTAAAAAAGAGATAATTTATTCTTAAATGCCTTTAAATGCTATTATTAGTGATAAAATTTAATTGTATGTACAATTAAATTTTTTGAAAAACGCAAAGCTTTGTATTTATTATTTCAAAACCAAAAAATACTTTGAAAATTTGCTACTACTTAAAAAAAATAGACAGTGAATTTATAAATTGAGAACTTTCGTAATTTTAAATAATAGCCTAGCTTTATTTCTTGAAAACGGAATTTTCGCAAGGACAATGCATGCATTGTCCCTACTAGAATGAAAATAACAGAATAGAAATTTGCCACAAAATGGTTTGCTCAACTCCTAGAATAAAACGTTATGAATTTAAAAATAACTCATCCATCAAAACAACGAGTGATTTTGAAGGGTTAATAAGGTTTACTCTACAAATTTTCACTTTCAAATAAGTATGGAAAACAAAAAGTCATTTATTATAAAAGCTCTTATTCTGGTTACTGTCTGTGAAATCGTTGGAATTATTGCAGGACTTGCAACAGCAGAAGGCGTAACGAGTTGGTTTCAAACTATCGAAAAACCCTTTTTCAATCCTCCAGGTTGGCTTTTTGCTCCTGTTTGGACACTTCTTTATTTCTTGATGGGACTTGCAGCAGCTTTAGTGTGGCACAAAGGAACAGACAATGGAAAAGAACAAATTTTTGAAATGGGAAGCGATAAAGTGCGTATTGCTCTAGGTTTGTTTGGTATTCAACTTATTTTAAATTTCTGTTGGTCATTTCTATTTTTCAAGTATCATCTCTTGTTGATTGCTTTTATAGAAATAATTACGATGCTTGTTTTTATTGTTCTGACAACTATTCATTTTTATAGAATTCATAAACTAGCAGGTATTTTGATGCTTCCTTATATTCTGTGGGTTAGTTTTGCTAGTGTTCTGAATTTTTCGCTTTGGTGGCTCAATAAGTAATTTGGTTGCAAACAGCGAAAATTATACTAACTAGTATAGATTAAATTGCCAAAATTAGTAGCAATGCTATTTTTATTAGCTTTTTAATTTATAATTTTATATCTTGTCATCGGCTTCAACCAGCTATTTTAATCACTCTAATTTACTTATTATTTTATTAAAATTTATTCAGTCATGACAACACAAGAAATTGCAAACCGTTTAGTTGAGCTTTGTAGAGAAGGAAAATACGAACAAGCTCAAAAAGAATTATATCATCAGGATATAATTAGTGTAGAACCCGAAATTCTTCCTAATAATAAGGTAAAAGGAATGGCAGAAGTAGAGAAAAAAGGAAAACAATGGGACGAAAATCTCGTTGAACTTCATTCTACGTCTACTTCCGAACCTATTGTTGCAGGAAATCATTTTTCGTGTGTAATTGGTTTCGATGCCACTTTTAAGAATAGAGGAAGAAGTAAAGAGGAAGAATTAGCAGTTTATGAAACAGAAAATGGAAAAATTACGGAAGAACGTTTTTTTTATTCTATGGAATAATCATTTTTTATTAGTTATCTGACCATTTGTTTTGCTAATCTTAAAAATTACTTATTTGGAAAGTAATTAATTAAGATTAGCAATTTTTTTTTATTGCTTTTCAAGTCTTATCTTTGAAGTATATTCAACATTAAATAAAAACCTTAATCCAATCAATACATTTATGGCAAATTATGATTTATTAGTAATCGGTTCTGGTCCTGGTGGTTATGTAGCTGCAATTCGTGCTTCTCAATTAGGATTAAAAGTAGGAGTAATAGAAAAAGAATCACTCGGTGGAATTTGTCTAAACTGGGGTTGTATTCCGACAAAAGCACTTTTGAAGTCTGCACAAGTATTCGAATACGTCAAGCATGCAAAAGAATATGGAATTGAAGTAGGCGAATCTAAAGTAAATTTTGGCGATATGATTGGTCGTAGCCGAAATGTAGCTAACGGAATGAGCAAAGGAATTGAATTTTTATTCAAAAAGAATAAAATTGATAAGATAATGGGATTTGGCAAACTGGCTGGAAAAGGCAAAGTAGAAGTAAGCACAGAAGATGGAAAAAAAGAAACATATGAAGCCAAAAATATAATCCTTGCAACAGGTGGACGTGCAAGAGAATTACCCAACCTTCCAGTAGATGGAAAAAAAGTAATAGAATATCGCAAAGCTATGTCTTTAGAAAAACAACCTAAAAGTATGGTTATTGTCGGTTCTGGAGCTATTGGAGTAGAGTTTGCCTATCTGTATAGTTCTATCGGAACAGAAGTAACCATTGTAGAATTTATGGATAGAATCGTTCCTGTTGAAGACACAGACATTTCAAAGGAACTAGAAAGACAGTACAAAAAGAAAGGAATAAAAATAATGACTTCTGCCGAAGTAACAAAAGTAGATACCTCTGGAAGCGGATGTAAAGTAACTGTCAAGACTAAAAAAGGCGACGAAATTTTGGAATGTGATATCGTTCTTTCTGCTGTCGGTGTAGCTACAAACTTGGAAGGAATTGGACTTGAAAGTGCAGGCGTAAAGACTGAAAAAGGAAAAGTAATTGTAGATGATTTTTATAAAACTTCGGTTGATGGCGTTTATGCAATTGGTGATATTGTACACGGTCCAGCACTTGCACATGTGGCGAGTGCAGAGGGAATTATTTGTGTAGAAAAAATCGCAGGTCATCATCCAGAACCATTAAATTATGGAAATATACCAGGTTGTACTTATACGCAACCCGAAATTTCGTCGGTAGGAATGACAGAAGCACAAGCAAAAGAAGCAGGTTATGAAATCAAAGTAGGTAAGTTTCCATTCTCTGCATCGGGAAAAGCAAGTGCAGCAGGTGCAAAAGAAGGTTTTGTAAAAGTAATCTTTGATGCCAAATATGGCGAATGGCTTGGAGCTCACATGATAGGTGCAAATGTAACCGAAATGATTGCAGAAGCTGTTGTGGCAAGAAAATTAGAAACAACAGGAATGGATATTATAAAATCGGTTCATCCTCATCCAACTATGTCAGAAGCTGTAATGGAAGCAGCAGCAGCGGCATATGGAGAGGTAATTCATATGTAAAAACGTAGATGTTCTTTCTGAAACGTTATAAATTTTTTAGATAAATTATAAATCAGGCAGTCTTTAGATAGATTGTCTGATTTTTCTTTTTTGAATGTTTTGTTCTTGATTAAAATACAAAATAATTTATCTGCCTTCCTACTTTTTTTATTAAACACATAGTTACAGAGAATACAGAGAATGAACTGAAAGTCAGCGTAGCTAAAATACAATTCTTAAAAATAAACTGTTTTTAAATTGATTTATTCAACTAAAAAATTGTATTTGACTTCGTCAACTTTCAGTTATCTGTATTTTCAATCCTATTAATCCTATCAATCCTTAACCAATCATACAATACAAAAAATAGTTGGGTACAGTATGAATTGGTTTAGCTTTTTACAAACTCTTCAAATAGTTTTCAAATTTTTCTTTATTCAATACAGTTTGCATTTCATCTTTCAAATCCAAAAGCTCAAAAACTAATTCTTCTTTATGACGATTTACTTTTATACTCGTTAGTTCTCCTTTTGGGTCATTGGGAGCACAAAATTGACGGTACAAAATCGCATCTTCTCCGAAAATAGTCATTTCTTTATAGTCTTCTTGTAATTTTTTGATTTGAGAAAGTAGTGTTTCATTAATTACTCTCAACTGTTCTTCTGGAAGTGCATCGGTATAATTTTCAGAATTATCGGCATTATATTCAAACTGAATTTGTAAAAGCTCATACAAATCTTCACTTTTGTAAGCCTCTGTCAGACGACGCATGACATCGTTTTTTTCTGCTTTTCGTTTTTCATCTCTTTCCAAATCAGGATGCAAATCCTTTGCAAGGCGAGTATAAAGAATACGCAAAGCCTGTGCAGTATCAAAGGGTTTGTTCTTTTTGTCTGAATGAAAAACTACTCGTTTTTTGTTTCCTTTGTCCAAACTCCCCATTCTAAATTCTTCGTTTTCAGTATCTGGATTATCAGAATCATCGTTTATATTAAAACGTTTTTTATTTTTATTCTTATCTTTTTCTCTATCTTTTCTCCAATCAAAAAGCAAATCATTGACAGCTTCTGCAAACTCTTTGGCAACATCACCAGCCGAACTAAAAACATCAGTATCCAGATTTCGATTGTGCTTAACGTATTTTTTGTACATCTTACGAGCAGGTTCAAAACGGTATTGCTGCAAAAGTTGATGACTTCTATCTTCAATAAGTTTTCTGATATGTTCTTTATGCCTGAAAGTAAAAAATTGCTTTTCATACGCTTCATCTAAAATCTGTACATATTCAAATTTTTGAGTGGCTATTCTATCAATAATTGGCATTAATTCTCTACGGACGTGCTGACGAGCTTTTTTCAATTTGATTCTTGGTCGTTCCAATATCTTTTTTTATGTGCTGCAAACGTTGCATACGAAATTTGTAGACACGTTCTGCGTGTGTGCTTTTTTTACTTTTAGTATCATCTTCACTATTTCCATTTCTTGAATTTTTGGAAAGTGGAATGAGGATATTTTCTTTGTTTTCTTCCTTATATCTATTCAAATCCAAATCACTAAACTCATCTTTTGTATCTGATTTTTTGATCGTTTTTTTTGAATTTTTTGTGTCGTCTTTCATATATATTGTGTACCCAAATAGTAAGTTTAGCAATTAAACGAAATTTTGTAGTATAGGGTTTTGGTAAAGAAATAGTGAAATACTATTTTTCGCTGCAAGCAATCCCTCCCCGAAGGGAAGGGAGTTTGAAAAAGTATTATAAAATAACCTATTCTACTCGTTATTCTGTACTAATTATTTCATTCCCCCCTCCTTTGGAGGGGCTGGGGGAGGTCAAAAGGTCGGTATTTCTCTTTTTTACGTTTAAAAAATCAGGGGGTAATTAATAGGATTTTTTTATTTTCCACTACTCCAAAATTTCGTATCTTTTCATTCCGAATCAAATCCAACTGAATTATCAATAAAATATGCCTACTTCCTTCCTTATTACTAACGTTGCCTACATTACTGATTATTACAAAGAGTTTCGTTACAAACAACTTTTAACCGATAGCCGTAAAATAGCTATTCCTCACGATACTATATTTTTTGCTATAAAAGGACAGCGACAAGATGGACATGATTTTATTAAAAGTCTGTATAATAAAGGCGTTCAATATTTTATAATTGAAGACCAAGAAGCTGCTTTGAAGCATTTTAAGAATAATGAAGAGGCAGAAGGTGCTCATTTTTTACTTGTCAAGAACACTATTCGTGCCTTGCAAGAACTGGCAGCATATCACAGAAAACAGTTTAAATTACCTGTCATTGCAATTACGGGAAGTAATGGAAAAACGATTATAAAAGAATGGTTATCACAACTTTTATCGGATAGTTTTCAGATTATCAAAAGTCCAAAGAGTTATAATTCTCAAATTGGTGTGCCCTTATCGGTTTGGGAACTTTCTGAAGAACACACACTTGCTATTTTTGAAGCAGGAATTTCAAAACCTGGTGAAATGGAATATTTAGAACCGATTATTCAACCTAATATTGGTATTTTTACAAATTTGGGAAGTGCACACGATGATGGTTTTAAGGACAGATTAGAAAAAGCAACCGAGAAAGCAAAACTATTCGAACACTGCAAATTCTTGATTTCAAGAGATATTTATTCAGCCGTAAATACAGCAATTCTCTATCTAAAAGAACGAAAAGGAGACCCGCATTTTTTTGGTTGGACTACGCAAGATATTTCTATTTATCCTTCTGCTGTCGATATGCGTTATCTTGACCCAAATGTAGGAGGTGTAAATGTAGGATTATATGATCCACATACAGACAAAAAACTTAATTTTTATTTACCGTTTTCTAATCCTGCACACGTCGAAAACTGTTTGCATTGTATTGTTACGATGTTGCTTTTTGAATATAAAGAAAAGGAAATTCAAGAGCGAATCAACAAACTAAAAGCCGTAGAAATGCGTCTTGAACTCAAACAAGGAATTTTTAATTGTAGCCTAATTGATGATACCTATAATAATGATTTTGCAGGACTTAATGTAGCTTTAGATTTTTTATTACAACAGAGCAATAAGACAAAGCGAACTGTTATTTTGTCGGATATGCCAGAAGAAAATCAGAAAGGATTATATGAAAAAATATTTCAATTATGTGCCAAAAAAGGTGTCGAAAGGGTGATTGCTATTGGAGAGAATATCAAAAGAACACTGATTCCAGATACAGATACTTTAATTCATGTAGAGTTTTTTGCTACAACAGAAGACTTTTTGAGTGATTTTGCTGATGGAGAAATTCGTTTTGGTAATGAAGCTATTTTGATAAAAGGAGCAAGAAAATTTGAGTTTGAGAAAATTGTGGAAGCACTAGAACTCAAATTACATGGCACAAAATTAGAAATCAATCTCAATAATTTGGCTCATAATTTAGATTATTTTCGTTCCCTTGTTTCTCCCAGAACCCGAATTATGGCAATGGTAAAAGCCTTTGGGTACGGAAGTGGAACAAACTATGAAGTTGCTCATTTATTGCAATATCATAGAGTTGATTATATGGCTGTGGCGTATGTAGATGAAGGAATTGCACTCAGAAATGAAGGAATCAGAACGCCTATTATGGTCATGAATCCGTCGGTAGATAGCTTTGATAAAATGTATGCCTACAAACTTGAACCCGAAATTTATAGTGTCCAAACTTTGAAAAAGTATGCAGAATATGCAAAAGAGAAAACCTATGAACTTAATCTAGCAGAATTTGGAGCAGATGTAAAAGATGTCTTCAAAATCCATTTGAAATTAGATACAGGAATGAATCGTTTGGGATTTGCAACAGGTGATTTGCCTATTTTATTGGATTTAATTGAATCTATTGGCGAATCCTTAGAAGTAGCAAGCGTTTTTACACATCTTGCAGCTTCAGACGATGAAGAAATGGACGATTTTTCGAGTCAGCAAATAAAAGAGTTTGAGGAATGGGCTGCCGAATTGGAGAAACAATTAGGATATTCCTTTCTTCGTCATGCCGTAAATTCAGCAGGAATTATTCGCTTTAAAAATGCTCATTTTGAAATGGTTCGTTTAGGTTTGGGATTGTATGGTGTTGATGCTTCTAAGAAAGCACAGCAATATTTGTTGCCGATTAGTTCTCTAAAAGCAACTATTTCACAAATAAAAGTAGTTCATCCAACCGATAGCATAGGTTATTCCAGAAAAGGAAAAGTAGAACGTATCTCAAAAATTGCTACGATTGCTATTGGATATGCCGATGGATATGATAGGCGTTTTGGAAATGGAGTCGGAAAAGTTTATCTACATGGAGAACTTGCTCCTACCGTTGGAAATATTTGTATGGATATGTGTATGATTGATGTAACTGACATTGAAGATGCAAAGGAAGGCGATGAAGTAGTTATTTTTGGAGAATATCCAACCGTTTCAGACCTTGCCAATACAATAGGAACAATTCCGTATGAGATTTTGACTAATGTGAGTGAGCGAGTAAAACGAATTTTTTATGCTGATTAATGAGTCAGTAATCAGTTAGTTTCTATTTTAAAAAATCCCTTTTCCTCTACCAAAAATCAACATTTTTATTATAATTGATAATTTATTTGTAGTTTTGTAATCAAAATTCACACAAACTTACTATTCAATCCTCTTTATTACAGTTATAAAATCGCTATTTCTAAATTGACTACCCCTCTACAAAAAAAATCTCGCTTATTTATTGCTATTCCTCTTCCAGAATTTTTAAAAGAAGCATTACAAGAATGTCAGGAATGGCTTTCCTCTTATCCAGAAATGAAAACTATTAAAAATTGGATAGAACCCTCTAATTTACACATTACGCTGCATTTTTTGGGAGATGTAGCAGAAAGTAAAATTCCTTATTTACAAGAAATAGTAAACCAAACAGCAAAACAGTTTCCTCTTACACTTACAATGATAGACTTAGGAACTTTTGAAAACAATGAACTTCCAAACGTACTTTGGGTAGGAATTGATAAAAACGAAACTTTATCCAATTTATACAAAGAAGTAGCAAAAAAATTAGAAGAACTGGACGTGGAACTGGAAAATACAAATTTTGAAAATTATAATCCGCACGTTACCTTAGCTTATATTCGTGCCGATGACGAAGCCAAAAAAGCGATAAAAGAACGATTAAAAAAGATACTAGTAGGAGAAATTGGCGTTTGGGAAAGTAATGAAATAGAACTAATTAATAGTACAAAGACAAAACAGGGCTCTGTTTATAAAGTGATTAACTAAGGATAAATTACGACCTGCCAAAGCAGCGAAGCTAATTAAAAATTACGACCTGCTAAAGCAGCGAAGCTAATTACGAAATAAGTATTCAGCGTAGCTATTTAATTACTTGAATATCAATTAGTTATGGTTTTAAAAGTAGCAGTTTATTTAATTCTTATTCCTAATTGTTTGTAAGGACAAGATACATCTTGTCCTATACTTTACAATTACTTATTTGGGTCTATTTTTATCCAACCATTTTTTATACTGCTCATTGATTGCTTCATAAAACAAATCGCCTTGCAAATTATAGCCTGTTTGAGAAAGATGGATTTTGTCGTATTGTCCTAATCCTGCTTTTTGCCAATCTGTAATAGACTTGAAACCTCCCATTATCTGATAAAAATTCCAAAGTGCTACATTTTTTTCTCTAACCAGTTCTTGCAAACGCTCTTCTACTTTTTGAGTATTGTAATTTGCATACTTTTTATAGCGATAGGTATCGTTTGGCGAGGTAAGCAAAATAGAGGTGTTAGGATTAATGGTTCTGATTTGAGTAATTATTTTTGATAAATTTCCTTTAAAGGCTACATCATCAAAATTTACAGGATAAGCATCATTTGTTCCCAAAGAAATCACTACTAAATCAGGTTGAATACTTCTGAGCTGAGTTTTCAAAATCTTCACAGCGTAAATAATGTCTTGTTTCTGCTCCATTTATTCCGACAGCGTGATACAAAACTCCTTTGTCATTTGTTTCTAAAGAAATGCCTTGTAAAATAAAATGAGTCTGAATATCATCTGTTTTGTCTAGTCCAATACTTATAGAAGTTTGAGGGACAGAAAAAATAACCTCTAAATAACCATCTGGGTGCATTTTTTGAGATTTTATTTCATTGGTCGGTGCAATAATTACGGCTTCAAAAAGCTCTTCATTTAGAATTGGATAATAAATTCTTACTTTATCTATTTTTGAAGGTTTGCGTCCATTATTCTCTACAGGTTGAAGCGTAATAGTGGATTTTTGATTGATTGTTTCTACGTTTATACCAGAAATTCCCCATTGAGATTGGTCTTTATTACTAACCATTTTTTGATTTGTCCAACTTCCTGTATAGCGAGTTTTGTAATCAAATGGATTATTGGTTTTGGCAGCCGAATAAGGAAAAATAAATCCACGTCCTGCATCTCCAAAACGCTTATCTTCTTGAAATAAAGTTCGTACTTTTCCTGTGAAAAAATCAGCTTGAATATGAGAATCCCCCATATGCAAAACCTTTACTTGTCGCTTTTCTTCATTTGTTTCTCCTTTCTTCTGATTTTGTAATTTGTAAAGGGCTTCGAAAAAATAATCCAAAGAAGTACTATCTTTCATCTGAATTCGGTTTGCACCATAATTAACTACTTCAAAATAAGGACGTTCTTTATAAAGCATTAAGCGAATAGAATCTTCCAAACTTTTTGTTTTTTCTTTTAAATCATCTTGACAGAATGCCAACGAAGGAATTAAAACTAAAATTATCAAAAACGAAATTACTTGTTTTTTTATCTTTATCATATAATTGACTAACTTCTTTACTATCTATTAAGGATATTTTTTCTTATCATTCTTTCAAATACATTTCCAAAAGCGTAATTAAAAGCCAAATTTAAGGAAATAATAAATAAAAAAAGGATTTTGATACAATCAAAAAACTCCTCAAAATTCTACTACATAGAGTTTTGAGGAGCTTAATACTGTGTTAGGAATATATACTGATTGAGTAGAACTAAATCAAGACTAGATTGATTTGAAGTAAAAAATAATTATTCTTTACGCACATTTCCAGAACCACTTACTTTTACTATTTTTCTTTTAAGGTCATTTCCACCTGTGTTGTAACGAACATCTCCTGAACCCGAAATTCTGGCTTCCAAAACATCTGTGACATATATTTCTGCATCTCCCGAACCCGAAATTTTGATTTCTGTTTCTTGCGTTTTGAGGTCTTCACCGTCATAATCTCCCGAACCTGCAATACTTACATCTTGCTTTGTAGCTGCACCCACCAAAACTACTTTTCCCGAACCTGCAATATCCACATCTAAATTGGAGACAGCTATACGTCCTTTTATATTTCCCGAACCTGCTACATTGATTTCTAATTGAGAATTGGAGCTATATAATTCGCCATCCCATTCCACAGAACCCGAACCTGCCAGCGATAATTCTTCTAATCTATCGGTATGATAAACGGTAATGGTTACTTTGCCAGAACGGTACGATTTCCAGCTCATTCCTCTTTTTATTCCGATTTTGAGGTCATTATCTCTTACCTCAGTTTCTAATTTTGATAAAAGGTCTTCGTCTGCACCTTGTATTACTACTTCGTTTTTGTCAGATTTTATGACTTTAATATCAAAACTTCCTCCTGCCGAAATTTCATTGAAACTTGAAACGCTTCGAACTTCTTGTGCAAATAGAGTAGAACCAGAAAAAGCAAACAGAAATACAATAGCAAAAGAGAAAGTAATTAGTTTATGATTGATAGTGTTCATTATAATTAAATTTTGAGCGTAAATTATTAATTTTAGTAGTTAAGGAATAAGAATTAAATAAACTGCTACTTTTAAAACCATAAATAATTGATATTCAAGTAGTTAAAATCGTAATTAGCTTCGCTGCTTTAGCAGGTCGTAATTTTTAATTAGCTTCGCTGCTTTGGCAGGTCGTAATTGATCCTAAGTTCAAAACTAGTGAGTAGTTTTTTTGGCTTATTTACTACAAAGACACTATCTTTTTGAATAGGTTGCATCTAAATTTTCATTTGGATTATTTTCTTTCAAATTATTCATTCAAAAATGCTTTTGATTCTTTACTACTTTGCTCATAAAGTTGATTGAATTTTTCATTCGGATTTTCTAGAAGCCAAATTTGTACTCCCTTTTCTCTTGCATATTGATCAGAAAGCTGACCAATTAAGGTATGTTTTCCAAAGGTTTGTTTTATGTCATCATTAAACTCATCGTTGATATAAATTAGTTTTTTTAGATTTACTTTTTCAGGACTCCAAAGCATATAACTACTTGAAAAACTAATACAAGGAGGTAAATTAAATTCTTTTCCATAAAAATCAATCGCTCCAGCTTGTCCATAATTTTCAGCATAAATCATCGTATTTTTTCTCTCTTCTATCGGAATTTCATAATAGGCTTTTGCTACCAAAGTAGCAATTTCTTTCCATCCCAACATATCAGCAAAATCTTGTGGAATAGCGTGTACGTTTCCATCTTCCCAACGATTAAAAGATTCTATACCTGTCTTTTCGGTAAAAGTAGCAGCATATTCTGTGAGCTTTTCTGGACTCAAGACAGGAATACTAAAAGGAAGTAAAGGCAAAATAAGCATTATTGGAAACACAACGGCAGGAACACGCAAGAAAGTACGGTTCTGTGTAAGACGTTCGATAGCAACAGCACCAGCAGCCAACATCACAGGAAAAGCTCCTAAGGTATAGTAACTTTTGCCATGTAAAAAGAAAAGCATCAAAATAACGACAACAAAAAAAACGGCTATCGTTCTAAAAGGTTGAAGCGTTTTGCTTTTCAAAAGTCCCGTAAAACCAAGCATCCAAACCCAAGTAATAGGAAGGTGCATCAAAAATTGGTCGATAATAAAATCTATTGGATTGATTTTTTGAAGTTGTGTAACATTAAGTTCTTCCATGTGATGAAAAACAGGAAAATTATGAAAGGCTTGCCAAATAAGATTGGGAAGAATAATTAAAAAACCAATTCCTATACCAAGCCATAGTTTTTTATTGAGAAGCCATTGTCTTTCCTTCGAAACTAAAGTAGCTATGAGAACAGCAATTACACAAAAAACGATACTGTATTTATTTAGAAAGAAAATTCCTGAAATTACTCCCATTCCTACTAAATAACGTCCTTTCTGCGTTTTGATATGACGAATCCAGAGGTAAGTGAGCCACGCCCAGCCCAAAATATCCCAGCCTACAGGCTGAAAAAGAGTATGAACACGCAAAAAAGTAGGAGAAAAAATGACGATAAAACCAGCAAATAAGATAGCAAAAGTTTTCCCTCCCATTTGATGTGCTATCATTCCAGTCAAAATAACCAAAAACATTCCTGCCAGACCAGAAACAAGATGAATTGCCCAAAGTGATTCTCCAATCGTATTTTGAATAAGTGATGCAAAAAGAGCAATCAAAGGAGGAACTTCCAAAAAACCAAAGTCCAAATTTCTTCCTAAAGCAAGATATAAAAGCTCATCTCTATGAAAACCATATTCCTTGTTAAGTAAAAAAGGAGTTTGAAGTTTTAGAAGAGCAAAAAAAGAAAGTAAAAACCAGTTTTTGATTGACATAAAAAATAATGTAGTTTTCTAATCAAAATAAATAAGAATATCTTTGATGAATTAGAAAATGGTTAGGTTGCTTTTCTAGTGCAACATAAAACGAACGATTGATGTTTTTAGATTAAAACTATTTTACTTTCAAAAATACTAAAAAAAATGCTTCATTTTATAAAGAAAAAAATAAAACGCACACTTGGTATAGAAAAATATTCTTCTCAGCGTATTGTAAAGAGTAATTATTTTGGTAAAAAAATACATAATATACAAGAGGGAAATAAAGTTATATACAATTTATTACAAAATGAAAAACCCTGTATGATAGCTCGTTTTGGTAGTACAGAGTTATCTTGCATTATTAATTATGAAAGAGAAGAAGGAAAAAAATGGTGGGATTTTGTAGTTGAAAATATTAGTATTGCATCAGGAGTTTTTCCTCCTACACCAGAAAATTTAATTCGTTTTTCAGAAGATTTCTTAAATCATACCAAAAATATAGATGGTTTGGGTATTTGGTTTAATGAAGGAGAAGATACAATTTATAAAAAATACTGTCCTACTGCTGAATTATTCGAATTAGAAGCTATCGAACCTTATTATTCTACTCAAAATGGGGATATTCCTTGGACAAAAGCATTAGAAAGTAAGAAAGTTTTGGTAATTCATCCTTTTGCAAAATCCATCGAAAAGCAGTTTGAAAATAGAGAACATTTATTCAACAATCCTGATATTTTACCTCCTTTTAAGCTACAAACCATTCAAGCTGTTCAGTCTATTGCTACACAAGAAACGCCATTTAAAAATTGGTTTGAAGCCTTTGATTATATGTGCAAGGAAATAGAAAAACGAGATTTTGATATTGCTATTATTGGTGCAGGTGCATACGGCTTGCCTTTGGCTTCTTTTATAAAGCAAATAGGCAAAAAAGCAATACATATGGGAGGAGCAACTCAAATTCTGTTTGGAATAAAGGGCAAGCGTTGGGACGAAATAGAGTTTTTTCAAAATCTATACAATAACTATTGGACACGACCACTACCAGAAGAAATACCTCAAAAAGCAAATCAAGTAGAAGATGGATGTTATTGGTAAATGATAGTAAGTAACTGATGTTACGCAGTATAGTGTTCTGTGTGCCACAGAACACGGTTTTAGTTTTTTTGAACCCTGCTCTGTGACACACAGAGCAGAACTTTGCGTAACATCAGTAAGTAACTCCTCCTAATTAGTTTATAGTATTATCTTCATTTTTTTCAAGTCTGTACCCAAGGTCTGACTTGGGGAAAATAAGCCTTTTTTGAGCTTCAAATACATATTTTAAGCTGTTCAGACCTTCGGTACAGACCAATTTAAAATAAAAGATAGATAAAATTAATTTTGACTAACTACCTATTACTTCTTATTTCTCTCCTCTCTAGTTACTATAATTTCATTAACAGCATTAATGGCATCAAAACGAATCTGAACAAGTCGTCGTTCTCCATTTTTTACATTTTGGGAGTTTTCGTTTTCACACTTTTCAGAAGCATCAACATAATAAGTATAAAACTTTTGATTGCGACTATAAAGCTCTGCAAAATCAGGTTTTCCTAATACTTTTCTTAAATCTATTTCGTCCAAACCCTCTAATTTGGGTTTTATTTTTTCCAAATCATCCAACATTTCTATACGAACATTTGCACAGCCATTTCTATCATTTTTCCACGCTTTCATACTAAATTCTTCTTCTTTTACTGCATTAGGGTCACTACAAGCAGAAAATAGTATTCCTGTAAGGAAACAAAAACTAAAACTAAAAATCACTTTATTAAAAAAATTCATACGTATTTATCTATTTCTTTCTTATGGTTTGATTTGACTAAACACAAATATACTATCCTATATTGATAAGTCTCTATTTTGATAATTAAAAGTCTTTTGTAGTAAGAAATTGTTTGATGTAGCAAGATTAAAATTATGTAAATAAAGAACTTATAATAAAGATAGAGGTTCCCAATATAGAATTATTTATTTCTAAGAAATGTAAATTAAATAAACTACTATTTATAAATCGTTAGTTCGTTGATAATCAATAAATTACCGCCGTAATTCGTAATTTTTAATTCGTAATTGATTCTAAGTAATTCTATTTTTTATATATTCAATTTAATTTTTCAACATTATGTTTAGTTTAAAAGGAAAATCAATTATTATTACAGGTGCAGCGATGGGTTTGGGTTATGCTACTGCCGAATTATTTGCAGAGCAAGGTGCATATCTTACTCTTGTAGATTATAATGAAGAGAAGCTAAAAGAAGCAAAAAAGAACTTATCTGAAAAATATTCTGATGCCAAAATCCTAACAGTAATAGCTGATGTTTCGGAAGAAGATCAAGTCAAGAATTATGTAGAAAAAGCACACAAGGAATTTTCTCGTATAGACGGACTTTACAATAATGCAGGTATTGAAGGCGAAACAGCATTGCTGACAGAATACGACATGGATTCTTTCAAAAAAGTAATTGATATTAATCTAATGGGTGTCTATTATGGAATGCGTTATGTAATTCCAATCATGAAAAAACAAAACTACGGTAGAATTGTAAATGTGGCTTCAGTGGCTGGTATTCGAGGAGTAAAAAGTCAGACACCTTATGTAGCCAGTAAGCATGCTGTTTCGGGAATGACAAAAAATGCAGCTTTAGAGTACGGACAATATGGAATTATGACAAATGCTATTGCTCCTGGTGCAATCGTTACTCCTATGGTAGAAGAATCTTTCAAAAAAATGAGTCCAAATGATCCAGAGGGAGCAATGAAAGATTTTGCAAAAGCAAATCCTACTTTAGAACTAGGTCAGCCAAAAGGAGTGGCTAATTTAGTTGCTTTTCTTTTGAGTGAAGAATGTAGCTATGTAAGCGGACAAACCATAGCTGTTGATGGTGGACAATCTAGTGTTTATGGAGATATTTGATTGATAGAGAATACAAACGATTTATAACCTATAAAGCCATTTTTATCATTTTTGATAGAAATGGCTTTTTTGTGTTCAACTAAATGAAATGTTGAGAGTACTAAAAAATTTATATAAATACAGAATAACATTTTTTCATAAAATTTCGTTACTATTAACTAAATGTTACTAAATTGTTAATAGATTTATTCATTTAATCCCTATTTATTTTGCAATCTACGTCAAAGAAACCATTAAACTCTTCCTGATATAGTATTTTATTCAATGACTTTTTAATTTTTACTGCTTTGAAACACACCAAACGACCTTTACCATATTATATACCATTTTTATTTCTGAAGCCAAATCAGTTAGCCTTTGTTCTTTGTTTGTTCATATTGGCGATATTGGTTAGCTCTACCTCTTCTAGTTTTGCTTCTTCGAATTCTCCTACACATCACAATGAGCAAAAAATGTTTTCTAGGCTTTCTAGTTTTTTGGATTCTCATGATTCTATCACTCCAGAAATGAAAGAAAACGCTGTGCAAGAAATTATAGACTTTACTAACAGTTTTGATATTACCCCTAATAATGAAGCAAAAACAATAAGACATTTGTTTTTTGCTGTGCAAGAAAAGTTTTTGAAAGAGTATGTTCTTTATTCTAGCTTTTTCCAAACGATAGATAATGGTACATACGACTGCCTAACAGGTTCTATATTATATGCTGTTTTGTTGGAAGAAATAAAACGAAAAGGAAATTTTGATTATACCTATGAGATTGTCCAGAACCCAATTCATGTCTTTGTTAAAATAGAATTATCTGATAAATCTGAAATAATTTTTGAGAGTACTAGTTTAAAGAAAGGATTTATTGCAACAAGAAGAGGAATTGAGTTTTATTTACGAGAGCAAGCTGATAAAGTGGAAGAAGAAATTCAGAAAGAGAACACACTATTTATAACAAATCAAAAACTTAACAATTTGGTAACATTAGAAGAAGCTTCTGCACTACTTTATTTTAATCAAGGAGTTTCCTTTTTTAACCAAAGAAAATTTGCCAAAACCTTAAAAATGGCTAAAAAAGCATTTGTCTTACAAAACAATGAAACATTTTATAATTTAATTCAGCTTTCTTCACAGAAATTGCAAAATAGTAACTCTATAGCTCAAAATAAATAAATAAAATAATAATAATGTAATTTATAATTAATAAAAACGTATAATAAAAGTGCTTAAAAAAAAATAGTTTTATAATCAAAAAGAAGTAAATTTTTAGAAGAACTCATTTATGATTGTTCTTAATTTGTTAATAATACTGAAACGTAAAGATTGATAGGTCTGTGTTACCTTTGTGATACGAAAAAGTCGTTAAGATTTTTCTCACAAATCTGTTATCTATAACGTTTTATTTTTGACTAAATTAATTAATCTAATGAGTAAGAATAATTTACTATCACTACTCCTTGTACTTTTGGCTATGTTAGGTACAAGCGAGGTTTTTGGACAAGGAGTTACTACTGGTAATATCGCTGGTTTTATAAAAGACGCAAGTGGGGAGGAGTTACCAGGTGCCACTGTTATTGCTGTTCACACCCCGACTGGAGCAAAATATGGTATCGTAACCAATTTGAATGGACGTTACGTAATTACTAACGTTAAAGTAGGAGGACCCTATGAAATTACAGTATCTTATATAGGTTATTCTGAAAACGTTCGCAAAGATATATATGTATCTCTTGGTAGCACAACAGATGTCGACTTTGAGTTGCAAGAAGAAGGTGTAGAGCTTAGTGAAATAACTGTTACTGCTGAAAGAGATGCTTTAATTAACTCTGACAAAACAGGAGCCTCTCTTAACTTAAGCAACGAGCAAATCAATGAATTACCTACCATTAATCGTAGTATTAATGATTTTACTCGTCTGACCCCACAAAGTAACGGAACAAGTTTTGCAGGTCGTGATAATCGTTTCAACAATTACACTGTGGATGGAAACATTTACAACAATAACTTTGGTTTAGGTTCTGGACAGTTTGCTGGTAGTAATCCTATTTCTCTTGATGCTATTGAAGAAGTTCAAGTAAACCTTGCTCCTTTTGACGTACGTCAAGGTGGTTTTACAGGTGCGAACGTAAATGCTATTACTCGTTCTGGTACAAATAAATTTGATGTCTCTGTTTACTCTTTCTTTCGTAATGACCAATTAATTGGTGACAAAGTAGGTGATGAAAGAATTCCTGTTCAAGACTCTGAAAATACGATTATAGGTTTCCGTGTAGGTGGTCCAATCATTAAGAACAAACTTTTCTTCTTCATAAACTATGAGAAAGAAGAAGAAGCTGTTCCTAGTTTTAACAAAGTGGCAGCAAGAGACGGTCTGGTGCCAGATGGTCTTACTGTATCTCGTATACCAGCTTCTGATTTAGATTTTGTAAGAGAGCAACTTAGTAATATTTATGGTTATGAAACAGGGCCTTATGAAAATTACGCTTTCGCTTCAGAAGGAGAACGTTTTAATATTCGTTTAGACTACAACATCAATAACAATCATAAGGTATCAGTACGTTATAACTCTTATACTGCATTCCGTGACGTACCTACTAACGGAAATTCTATTCGCTTCATTAATACTCGTTTTCGCAATACGAGCAGAACAGGCATTGAAGCCATGAACTTTCGCAACACAAACTATACAGTAGATAATAATATTACTTCTATCATGGGTGAATTGACTTCAAGGTTTGGTAATAGCGTTTCTAACCAGTTGAATGTTGGTTATACTTCTATTACTGACCCTAAACGTGGAATACCTGGCGAACAAGCTTTTCCGTTTATAGAAGTGCTTGAGCCAGATGCTAGTGGAAATCTATTATATGCTTTTTCAGTAGGTAATGAGTTATTCTCAGTAGGTAATTTGTTAGAAAATAAAGTGTTAAACATTACTAACAATACTACTTATTTTATGGGAAAACATACCCTTACGGGAGGTATAAACTTTGAATCAATGACTTTTGATAATGCGTTTAACCCTGTTTTTAATGGTTTCTACCGATTTAATAGTTATGATAGTTTCGTAGAGGCAGTTATCAATCAGAATCCTAATGTTTACCCTGATGCTTTTGCCAATTCATTTAGTTTTGATGGTGGTACTACACCTCCAACGGATGAAACTCGTTTCTCACAATTAGGATTGTATATTCAAGATGAGTACCAAGCAACTGAAAATCTAATCATCACAGGTGGATTGCGTGTAGATTTGCCTTTCTATCCTATTGACTTGCCAAGAAACGAAAACCTAGAGGCTTTAAATAGGACTTTTACTGACCCAAGAGATGGTTCTACTTTTCAACCTGACGTTTCTACATTTCCAACAGTTCGTCCATTGTGGTCTCCAAGAGTTTCAGCTAACTGGGATGTATTTGGTAACCAAACACTTCAAGTACGTGGTGGAACGGGTATCTTCTCAGGTCGTATTCCTTTTGTATGGCTCTCTAACCAAGTTAATGGAAGTGGTGTGATACGTGGTGGACAAGGTTTTGAAGGTCAAGGTGTTATTGATAATGATATTACATTTAACCCTGACGTGAATGCATATAAGCCAAATCCAGAAGACTTAGATGCAGCTCTTACTAATGAGTTGAATCTTACTGATCCAGATTTTAAGTTACCACAAGTTTGGCGTACAAACATTGCGGCTGATTATGTATTACCTGGTGGTATTGTAGCAACAGTAGAAGGTATCTATACTAGAGATGTATCTACTCCTATTGCTATAAATCCAGTTTTGAGAGAAGGAGATGGTCTTCTTGCTGGTCCTGACCAAAGACCTTATTGGGATGGAAGTTATTCTAATGACCCACAATTCAGAAATGTTTTCCAACTTACGAATGCTGATACACAAGGAGATTATTACTCAATTACTTTACAAGCTCAAAAACGTTTTGACTTTGGTGTAAACTTCATGTTTGCTTATACACATAGCCGTGCTCGTGATTATGGACTTGAAGGAGGCTCGCAAGCCATCTCGTTATGGTCTTCTACCGTATCTACAGACAGAAATGATCCTGATATTTCATTCACTCGTTTTGATATTCCTCATCGTGTGATTGGTGCTTTGTCTTATAATATCGGAAAGACGACTACAGTATCTTTATTTTATGAAGGAGCTTCAAATGGACGTTTTAGCTACGTGTATTCTGGAAACTTTGGAGATAACGCCGAACGCTTGTTATATGTTCCTAACAACGCTAGCGAACTAAACTTTCAAGAGTTTACTGCTGGAGGTCGTACAGTTACTGTACAAGAACAACAACAAGCTTTTGATGCTTATATTGATAGTGATGAATACTTATCTAGTATTAGAGGGCAAGTAAGCGAGCGAAATGGTGCTGAACTTCCTTGGGTCAATCGTTTTGACTTCCGCTTGTTACAAGATATTCCTCTTGGAAAGCATAAGTTACTTGGAGACGAATATCAGCATAAGTTCCAGCTTACCCTTGATATACTTAACATTGGTAATCTATTCAATAGTGCTTGGGGTGTTCAACAAACTCCTGTACAAGAAAACGTACTTAATTATCGTGGTCGTACTGCTGATAACGAACCTATTTATCGTCTAAATTTTGTAAGTGGAACATCTGAGTTCCCTACAGAATTTTCTGATAGCTCAACCAGAGATCAAGTGAATTTCGGTCAAACTTGGAGAGCTCAAATCGGTATCCGTTATATCTTCAATTAAGAGTAACGAATCGTTAAATTCATAAATAATTTCACTCAAAACCCTTTCAGAAATTTTCTGAAAGGGTTTTTTGATGCAGTCTATTTCCAATCTTTACAAATTCCCATCGAAAACTCTTTTTATTAAGTAGCTTTTTGATTATCTTTCCAATTCAGTTGTACAATCAAAAATTACAGTTTAAAATAGAGAAAAATAATTTTAATTAAAAAAAGCAACTTTAAATTATTAATTAAATATAATACAAAAATTAAATTCGTAATTTTTAATTCGTAATTCGTAATTGTTTTAATCACTACTAAAGTGTTTATGTGGAAATTCAATACTATTGGTCAGCGTGTACTGGCTGGTAATCTTATCATTATTATTGTTGCTTTACTTAGCTCCTCGTTAAGTCTGGTTATGCTTACCCGTAGTCAAAATATGCTCAATCAATCCTTTACCGTAATTACTCCATCGGTAGAGGCTATAAATGATATGCTTTTATTGGTAACTCGTTCGAAGATGTATATTACAAATTGGATTCATTTGCCTGATAATATTGATGACAAAGAGGATTTAATTTTATTACATAATGAACAGTTTCCAGAAGTAAAAGATAGAATTAGTGTTTTGAAAAGAGATTGGCAAAGCAAAGAGAATGTAAGTCGTATAGATTCTATCATTATTGCTTTTGATGATATTCTTCAAACGGAACAAGAGGTAATGAATATTCTTAACCGTTCAGAAGATTACAGCGATGGAAACAAAAGAGAAAAGGCAATTCGATTGGTCAATGAAATGATTATTCCCAATAGTAACATATTAATAAATAACTTAGAAACATTAGAAGGCGATAAACTAAAGAATAAAAAAACAGATGGAGATTCCGTTGAAAGTTCATTAAATTGGCTTTATAGGATTATCCTTATTTTAGGTCTTACTACATTTGCTATTGGAATAATTGCAAGTATTGTATCTATGAGGATTGTATCAAAACCTATTCAAAGGCTTAACGAAATATTAGCACAACTCGCTAAAGGCTCTATTCCCAATTCTGATTTTGGTCTGAAAATAGGAAACCACGAAATAGGACAGATGACAAGCTCGTTACAAGAACTTATAAAAAGTCTGAAAAATACTTCTGAATTTGCTCGTAAAATAGGCAGTGGAAAATATAATAGTGCTTTTAATGTTTTGGGAGAAAACGATATTCTCGGAAATTCACTCTTAGATATGCGTAATAGTTTGTCAAAAGTAGCCGAAGAAGATCGCAGAAGAGCATGGATAACAGAAGGAATAGCACAATTTGGAGATATTCTGCGAGCAAATTATGATGATACAGAAGAATTTGCGGCTGCCATTGTTCAACGTTTGGTAAAATATACAGAGGCAAATCAAGGAGGTGTTTTTGTGCGTTCAGAAAATCCAGATTCAGAAGGTGAGTTTATGTACTTAGCTGCTGCTTATGCATGGGATAAACCAAAATATTTGGAGAAAAAAATTCGAAAAGGTGAAGGACTAACAGGGCAAGCATGGCAAGAAGGTGAAACTATATTTCTATCCTATGTTCCCGATGATTATATTCATATTACTTCAGGACTTGGTAATACAAACCCATCTGCTATTTTACTTGCTCCTTTGAAATACAACCAAAAATTATATGGAGTAGTAGAATTAGCTTTCTTTAATCCGCCAGAGACCTATCGTATTGAGTTTGTAGAAAAAATTGTTGAAAGTTTCGCTTCTACATTATCTTCTGTCAAGACAAATCAGCGTACTCAATCTCTTTTGAAAGAATCACAAGAAATGACCGAACAGATGCGAACACAAGAAGAAGAAATGCGTCAGAACGTTGAGGAATTACAAGCCACACAAGAAATGGTAGAAAGAAAAAGTAAAGAGTTGGAAAATCAACTCAATGCTATCAATCAAGCTGCCGCAATGATAGAACTAAATCCAAGAGGCATAATTACTGAAATAAATGAGCTTTATTTGAAAATTTCGCAATATTCAGAAGAAGAAACAAAAGGAAAACCTCATACTGTTTTACTAAAAGAAGGATACGAAACATCTAATAAATATATGCAGCTTTGGGAAAATCTAACACAAGGAATCATAGTAGAAGGGGAATTTGAACGCCAAGCAAAAGACAAATCTTCCTTTTGGTTACGTGCTACGTATTATCCAGTTATGGATGCTTACAAAAATTTAGAACGTGTTATTCATATTGCTACTGATATTACAGAACAAAAATTACAAGCCATAAAATTGGAAGAAGCAATAACCGAACAAGCAGAAGCTGTCGAGCAGATGCGTATGCAGGAAGATGTTATGCAACAGGCTATGGAACAAATGCAAGAAGCTCAACAAGAAGTGGAAAAAAGAGAAGAACTTTTGGCAGAAGCACATACGGAACAACAACAGTATATCGAACAAATGAACTCTCAAGAAGAAATGATGGCAATAAGTATGGAGGCAATGAACGAAAGTATAGAAGACAATTACTAAAAGAAAAAGAAGAGATAGAACAAAAACTGCTGGATTGTCAGAAAAAAATAAAAGAGTTGGAAAATAAAAAGTAAAATAATTTCTAAGACAACTTAAAATAAGTGAAAAATGTCTTCTAAGAACTTTCTGATTTATGTTTGTATTGATAATGAATATTTTAGGTCGTACCTTTGCAAGAGTCTAAATGAGCAAAACTATTGATTTAGAAAATCATAGAAAACAAAACCGCTCACAAATTATTTCCTCTTCAATATAAAAGTAACTTACTTGTAGCTTACTCTTTAGAGTGAGTAAAATAGTACCGAACGCTTTAGCTTTCGGACACATAAAATAGTTTTATATAGATTTTGTTTCTATGAACTTACTAATCGGTCAGATAGGGCATTTATTTGTCATCATTTCCTTTGTTTCTTCTATTATTGCTGCAATTTCTTATTATTTTGCAAGCCAAACTAATAGTCTAAATTCTTCTAATAAGGAACAAGAAATACATTCTTGGAAAAAAATGGCTCGCTTTTCTTTCGGTGTACATACATTTTCTGTTTTTGCTGTTATTGTGGTTTTGTTTTCAATTATTTATAATCATCAATACGAATATCATTATGCGTGGAGTCATTCTTCGAATAATCTGCCGTATTATTATATGATTTCTTGTTTTTGGGAAGGACAAGAAGGAAGTTTCTTACTTTGGATTTTTTGGCATGTCTGTATCGGAACAGTAATTATTCTACGTTCAATTTTTGTAAAACACAAGAAGGATAATACGTGGGAAGCTCCTGTAATGATGGTGTTTGCTACTGTACAGGCATTTTTGGTTTCTATGATTTTGGGTGTAATTGCTCCTTTTGCAGAATTAAAGATTGGTAGCTCTCCTTTTATTTTGCTTCGTGATGCCATGGATGCTCCTATTTTTCAATCTCAACCGAATTATATTCCCGTTGATGGGACAGGTCTAAATCCATTATTACAAAACTATTGGATGGTTATTCATCCTCCGACTTTATTTTTAGGTTTTGCTTTGTGTCTTGTTCCTTTTGCTTTCGTAATTGCTGGACTATGGAAAAAAGAAACTACCAAGTGGCTCAAACCTGCTTTTGCGTGGTCGTTACTAGCTGCTGCTATCTTGGGAGTAGGAATTGTAATGGGTGCGTACTGGGCATATGAAACGCTTAATTTTGGAGGTTATTGGAATTGGGACCCAGTGGAAAATGCTGTTTTTATTCCTTGGCTTGTCCTGATTGCAGGACTTCATTCAATGACCATGCAACAAAAACGTCCTTCAATGGCAAAACTTTCATCTATTTTGATGCTTTCGGTTTTTCTGCTTATTTTATATGCTACTTTCCTTACTCGTAGTGGAATTTTGGGTGATACTTCGGTTCATTCCTTTACTGACTTGGGTCTTTCAGGACAGTTGCTTATTTACCTTTCATTCTTTGTAATTGGTACAGTTATTTTATTTGCTAGAAATTGGAATAATTTTCCAAAATCAAAAGAAGAATCTAGTTTTTATTCAGGTGAGTTTTGGGTTACTCTTGGGGTTGTGGTTTTAGGTCTTTCGGCATTGCAAGTATTAGTTCCTACTTCTATTCCTGTTTATAATGCTGTTTTGGATGCTATAGGAATTGATTCAAATGTTGCTCCTCCAGCCGACCCAGAAAGTTTTTATACAAAATGGCAACTTTGGTTTAGTATAGGAATTGCTTTTCTTTCTGCAACTGCTCAAATATTTTGGTGGAAAAGAATTGAAAAATCAACCATCAAAGATAACTTTGTTGTTCCTCTTGTTCTGACTGCTGTTATTACTACTATTATTATTGCAGTTGCTCAAATAAAGGACGCTTCTTATATGCTTTTGGTGCTTACGGCTACGTATTCGCTGGTCAGTAATGGAATTTCTATTCTAAGAACTATAAAATTTAATCCAAAATTAGCAGGTGGTGCTTTGGCTCATATTGGCGTTGCACTTATGTTTTTTGGTATTTTGTCTTCTTCTGGGTATGATGATATTGTATCTATGAATATGTCAGGACTTCTCTATAATAAAGAATTTTCTGATGAAGTCAATAGGGAAAATGTATTGCTTTTCCGCAGCCAGCCTACCAAAATGAGTAAATATAATGTTACCTACAAAGGTCAGTATTGGGATTCTCCAAGTTATCCAACCTATGTAAATAAAGAAGATGTAAAAGGAACGGCTTATGCTCACAAGGTAGTAGCTCAAAAAGATTTGATTTACAAAGACAAAGTAAAGGTAAAACAAGGCGATACAATTCGAATATTTGAAGAAAATACCTATTACAAAATTGATTATGTAGATACGCTCACAAAGGAAACTTTCACACTTTTTCCTCGTGTACAGCAGAATCCACAAATGGGTTTCGTGGTAAGTCCAGATATTTCACAAGCTATAAAAAGCGATCTTTATACGCATTTAAGTAGTCTTCCAGACCCAGCCGAAGAAAGAACATGGAGCAAGCCAGAAATGAAAGTTTTGTCTCCTTTAGATACTTTTATTGTCAATGATTTTGTGGCAATTTTGGATGGTGTGCATCGTGGAAAGCCTTTAGCAGATGAAGATTATATGGTGTATGCCGAAATTAGGATTTTGGATAGAGAAGAAACTTATACAGCAAAACCTGTTTTCCAGATAAAAGGAAATGAAGTTCGTGGTGTTCCTGAAATTATAGAATCGGCAGGTGTAGAATTTACGATGCTTAATATTGACCCAAAATCCGAACAATTTACATTTAATATTCGAACGACTCAAAGAGATTGGATAATCATGAAAGCCTTAGAAAAACCCTACATCAGTTTGCTTTGGCTCGGAACAATCGTAATGACATTAGGTATTTTGGTGGCAATGTGGAGAAGATATACAGAAGCGAGAAAAATAATTGTTTCCAAAAAAACAAACCAAAAGAAGCCTAAGAATGAATTGGAATTGGTTTAGAAATAAAATGTAAATCTTGTTTTTACTAAATAAGAAAAAAATGAATTGTTCTTTACTGAATAGTTCATTTTTTTTTAGATTTTCAAGAGTTTTGTTTTTTTGAGAAAATATTGTTTTCATAAAAAATATTGTTACCTTTTAGTAAAAACTAGTGTACCCTACTTTTTTATAGAACACAGATTTTACAGATTAGACAGATGAAATACGGATTTTTAAAATTATAATTAAATTATTTTAATAATATTTTGTATTTATCTGTATTTTCAATCCTATTAATCTTTAACCAATACTACCCTATAAAAAATAAATAGTAGGGTACAGAGAGTAAAAACTGAATTATATAAAATAAAGGTTATCTAAAATCAAAGAAGAAACAAATTTTTTTATCTCATTTTGATTATAACCTTCACAAAGTCAATAGTTTGTAAAATTTTATGTGTTTTCGGTACTGCTTGATTAAGCTGACCTAAAAACAAAAAATAAGGTCAGCCTCGTAGAGCAGAGCTCTCCAAGAGAATTTTATTTTTTCAATAGTCCTATTTATAAAATGTAGTTATGAAAAGTCAGTTTAATTTATCTCAAGTCAATTATTTTCTTCTTATTTCATTTCTATTTCTTATAAGTTGTAAAAGCTCTCAACATGACCCAAAAGCTCACAAAGTAGTAAAAGAATTTTTGACACAGTACAGCAACGACCAATATGAATTTTCATATACAGCTTGGGGCAACTCAGAGCCATTGGCTAGTTGGGATAGCGTCAAAAAATACATGCCCAAAAAGGATAGAAAACGTTTTTCTAAAAAAATGTTTTTGACTGGTGCTCACTTTCCTCTACTAAAAGCTAGTACTACAC
Source organism: uncultured Cytophagales bacterium (assembly GCA_963761725.1). Taxonomy (GTDB): domain Bacteria; phylum Bacteroidota; class Bacteroidia; order Cytophagales; family Bernardetiaceae; genus Bernardetia. Next base: position 104,550 of record CAVXHP010000007.1, read on the forward strand.
AGCACTATATCTTTGTGTATCCAGTTACAGAAAAGAATAAAAATCAAGTGTTAGAAAGAGTGGATTCTACAAATCGCTCAATAGAACGAATCTATAAACATCCTACAAAAGACTACTACATTCATTTCTATATTAACTGTATTAGAAATAAGGAAAACTTCACTATGAAATATTTTGTAGATACTTACAAATGGGTTTTTGAATCTATAAAAGTAGGTGAAAACTATAAGGTTGCAACACCAGAAAGCCCTTTTATGATAGCCAATGAAGCATTTTTAAAACAAAAAGATTCGGCTGGGAATTATACTTTACCTCTTATTAAATTAGATTATTATAGTCAAAATTATCAAACTGAAAGAGAAAAATTCAACTTTATACAAACAGCAGCTACTTATCATTCCTTCATTAATCGTTCTAAAAAACTACCTTTATTTTGGCAAGAATGGAGAAACTCATCTTATTTTAAAAAAATAGAAGAAGATACTTTACCTCCTTTTTTAGCAAATAATGAAAAAGCAGTAGATTTTCTTTTAAAAGAATGTAGCCAAAATCAAGTAGTTATGTTTAATGAAGTTCATTTTGATCCTCAGCATCGTTTGTTGGTTAGTCATCTATTAGAAAAATTGTATCAACAAGGCTTTCGTTTTTTAGCTTTAGAAGCTCTTGGAGAAGATGAGAAAACGATTAATGAAAGAGGATTTATAGTTCAGAATTCTGGTTATTATACAAGAGAACCAAATATGGCAGATTTAATTCGTCAGGCTCACGATATAGGATTTTACATTTTTGGGTATGATGATTATGGTAAAGACAGAGAAAAAAATCAAGCAGCAACTATTTTTAACAAAACGATAGCAAAAGATAAAGACGCAAAAGTGCTTGTTTTTGCAGGTTTTGGACATATTAGTGAGAAAAAAGCAAAGACAGATAAGCAAAGAAATATGATGGCAGTTGAATTTGAACTTCTATCAGGAATAAATCCTCTGACGATTGACCAAGTAGAATATATGAACATGGCAAAAGATAATTGGCTTTCTATTGTCAATACGAGCGTTTATAATGGATTTATTGAAGTAGATATTAAAATCGCAAATTCATTTTATAATTTTCCTCAACAGAAAAAAGAAATAAAATATACTTTTTCAGATAGCCTTAAAACAGAATTAAATATTGAAAGAACAGAATATAAAGGAAGTCTAAAAGTATATAATTTGGAAGAATGGAAAGTTACTAGAAAAGCTGTTCCTTTTCAGATAATAGCTATAAAAGACACAAATCCTGTAAATTTATTTCTCAATTCTAATCAAGATTATTATATAGAAGTCTCTGACCCACAAGGGTTAGTTATTTTTGAAGAAAAGTTGAATATTGATTAAATAAAAAAAAACAACTTTAATTTACTCAAAACTTTAACTAAGTGTTTTTTGTACACTAAGATAATTTTACTATATTTGTGATACACTATTCAAAATTATCTATCAAATCATCTTTTATGAAAATTACTAGAAATTTATACAGCAGCAACCTTACGCTACTTACCGATTTGTATCAACTTACCATGGCGTATGGCTATTGGAAAGCAGGAATGACGGAAAGAGAAGCCGTCTTCAATTTATTTTTCCGTCGAAATCCCTTCAAAGGTGGTTACGCCATTGCATGTGGACTAAGTTATGTAATTGATTTTTTGGAAAATTTTAATATTTCTGATGAAGATGTAGCCTACCTTTCTACACTAAAAGGAAACGATAACGAAGCACTTTTTGACCCAAAATTTTTAGAGTATTTACAAAATCTTGAATTTACGTGTGATGTAGATGCAGTAGAAGAAGGTTCGGTCGTTTTTCCACAAGAGCCACTTATTCGTATAAAAGGTTCGCTGATTCAATGTCAGATTTTGGAAACACTGCTTTTGAATATGGTAAATTTTCAATCTTTAATTGCTACTAAATCTTCACGTATTTGTTTGGCAGCTAGAGGAGAGGACGTTTTGGAATTTGGTCTTCGAAGAGCACAAGGAATTGATGGTGGTTTGGCTGCTAGTCGTGCTGCTTATATTGGTGGTTGTGCTGCGACTTCAAATGTTTTGGCTGGCAAACTTTTTGGTATTCCTGTAAAGGGAACGCACGCTCATAGTTGGGTTATGTCCTTTGAGTCTGAAATTGAGTCCTTCGAAACCTATGCCGAAGCATTGCCGAATAATTGTATTTTTTTGGTAGATACCTATGATACTGTTCAGGGAGTAAAACACGCAATTACAGTAGGAAACAAATTAAAAGAAAAAGGCTATAAATTTGCAGGAATTCGTCTTGATTCTGGAGACCTTGCTTATTTGAGTACGAAAGCTAGAGAACTTTTAGATGCGGCAGGCTTTACAGAAACTTCCATTGTAGCGAGTAATGATTTGGACGAGCATATTATTGACAGTTTGAAACAGCAAGATGCCAAAATTAATGTTTGGGGAGTAGGTACAAAAATGGTTACTGCTTATGATCAACCAGCACTTGGAGGAGTTTATAAATTATCAGCTTTACGTAATAAGGAAAATACAGCGTGGGATTATAAAGTAAAATTATCCGAACAAGCCATCAAAATTTCTACACCAGGAATTCAGCAAATTCGTCGTTTTTACTCAAACGGAGAATGTATTGGTGATGCTATTTTTGATGAAGAAAACAAGCCAACTTCAGATAATTGGACAATTATTGACCCAATGGATATGACAAGAAGAAAGAAAATGACAAGTATAGAAGGAAACTACAAAGACCTTTTAACGCCTATTTTTAGAGATGGAAAATGTGTTTATGAAAAACCAGACCTTCAAACTATTCAGGCAAAAGTAAAGGAAGAGCTAAATACTTTGCACAGAAGTATCAAACGTTTCACAAATCCACACTCTTATCCTGTTGGACTTGAAAAAGGTTTGTATGACCTTAAAACAGAACTTATTATGAAATTGAGAGAAATGGAATAAGTAGTTGTTAGTGATAAATTATTAACTATTAGTGAATGAGTAATTCTGTAAAATGAATGATTAATAAATAGAGAACACTATTTTTTGTCTTTTAAAAAATTTATTTGAAATTCAGAGTTCGTGAATTTTGTCTTTCATTCATCACTAATAATTTACCACTAATCACTAAAAAAGTAATTCTTCAATTCACTGATCGAATTTATATTAAAGTGAGTAGTAATGTAAGATAAGATTATAGCCCAAAAAATAGCACTCCAAAGCATATGAAAGAAAATACGCTGTTTTTTTTCTCCGAAAGAAACAGCTATTAATGTTCCTCCAATCGGTGAAAATAATATAGGCGTAAGAAAAGCAACTCCAACAATACCATATTTACGCCATATTTTCACGATTTTACGGCTGCGTTTTGAAAATACTTTTCTCTTTCTTTTAAAGGCAATAAAAAACCAGTTTCGAATTGCAAGACCAAAAAAGGTAAAGATAATTACACTAGTCATCATTCCTAAAATAGTAACTAATACAGTTTCTAAAAAAGAAAAATTACGCACAGCACCACCTACACAGCCAAAAACAAATTTGAACATGCTCATTGCAAAGACCACCAAATAATCTATAAAACGTTCCATAATAAAACAGTATAGAATCAAAAACAGAATAAAGATCAGAATACTTTTAGTGCTAAGTTCTATAAAAAAAATGGGTTTATTGTTTTTTTAGGCAAACCATTTGTGTTTTACTATTTATTACTGATATATTCTTTTAGAAATTTTTATAAAATCAAAGTTGTAATAATTCATTAAATTGCATTATTTATTTCTAAATCTCACTTTTATACAAACAAACATGTTTAAAACTACTACCTACAAAATTGTATTTTCAGTTTTGTTTTTTGTTCTTTCATCTTCTCTTTTTGCTCAACAGCAAGATAGCTTGTTAATCAATTATCTGAAATATATTGATGAAGCAGATATGAAAAAACACCTCTCTATTCTGGCTTCTGATGAATATGAAGGACGAAACACGGGCGAAAAAGGTCAGAAAATGGCAGCCGAATATATCGCAAATCATTTCAAAGAAATAGGACTTACTGCACCTGTTTCTGATGGAGGTCAAAATTCTTATTTACAAAAATTCCAACTCGACAAAACTTCTCTTGGAGCATTCAGAATTGAAACGCTAACAGGAAAAATTGAATTATCAAAAGACGAAATTATTGTAGTCAGTCCATTTCAAAAAGAGATGAACGAAACAGAAACTGATATTATCTTTGCTGGATATGGAGTAGAAGAAGAAAATGGCTATTCTTCGTACAATTCTATTGATGTAAAAGATAAAATTGCTGTAATCATAATGGGAACTCCAGAAGGAAAAGAAGAATTAATTCCGAATGAAGAAGCCCGTAAATCAGTATATTTACAAATGAGCTTTAAGGCAAAACTAGCGAAAGAAAAAGGAGCAAAAGGAATTATTTTTGTAACCGAAGTTTCAGAATATGAGCTCTTTGACCAAATGTATGGACATTATTTTGAAGAACCAAAATGGAGTATTCCTTCTGAAGAAAAAACCGAAAAGCCAGAATTTTTGATAGCTCTTTCTACTACTAACAAATTACCAAATCTTTTGGGATACACAGACAAAAAATGGAAAAAAAGATTCAAAAAATGGAATAAGAAAAACGAAACTATTTTGGAAGCCAAAGCTAAAGTTTTTTCTCAAATGAAAGTTGAAAAAGTAGAAACTGAAAATGTTTTGGGTTACTTGGAAGGAACAGATAAGAAAGGAGAGCTTATCGTAATTACAGCTCATTATGACCACATTGGAATCATTGATGGCAAAATTTATAATGGTGCAGATGATGATGGTTCTGGTACAACAGCCGTTTTAGAACTTGCAGAAGCCTTTGCATTGGCTAAAAAAGAAGGAAATCCTTCACGAAGAAGTATTTTATTTATGCTAGTTACGGGAGAAGAAAAAGGACTTTTGGGTTCTCGTTATTATTCTAATAACCCTGTTTTTCCTCTTAAAAATACAGTTTCTAATCTCAACATTGATATGATTGGTAGAATGGATGAGGCTCATGAAGAAGACCCAAATTATGTTTATATCATTGGCTCAACAATGCTTTCAACAGAATTACATAATTTGAGTGAAATGTCTGCCAAAATGTATGCACCAAATGTAAAATTAGATTACACGTATAATGATAAAGACGATCCAAATCGTTATTATTACCGTTCAGACCATTATAATTTTGCAAAAAATGATATTCCAGTAATTTTTTATTTTAATGGTGTTCATGCAGATTATCACAAACATACCGATGAAGTAGATAAAATTCATTTTGGTAAAATGCAAGAAATTACTCGTTTGGTCTTTGCAACAGCGTGGAATTTGGTAAATGTAGAAGAACGAATCAAGAATGATAATTAGTTAGTTATCATTTACCAGTCATCAGTGAACAGTTATCAGTTAATTTCTTTGAAATGCTGTATGTAATCGATAGCTTTCCACGCTGCAGAAAAAAAGGTTTCAAAAAACGTTGTTTTTTGAAACCTTTTATATTAAACACAATTTAACACTAATCACTAATCACTAATCACTAATCACTAATCACTAATCACTAATCACTAATCACTAATCACTAATCACTAATCACATATAATTTAATCTATGCTTCACATAACTTTCCAAAAGTAAAAACATTTTTCTACTATCAGGAACACGAATTCTTTCTGAAAGTATAGTTTGAGCAGATGATTGTTTTATTTTATTGAATAATTTCAGATAATAAACATAGGCTAAATAAACTCCCATTCGTGAAGGTTTTGGAAGTCGTAGAATAGCTTCATAAGCTGAATCAAAATCTTTTTGAATATCGTTTTCTATTTCAAGTTTTGCATTAGCATCAAACTTTGAATAATCAACATCTGGAAAATAAACTCTGCCACGTTCATCAAAATCACTTTTCATATCTCTCAAAAAATTTACTTTCTGAAAAGCTGCTCCCAAACTCCTCGCTCCTGCTTTCAAACTATCATAAAGCTCACTATCATTTTCACAAAAAACTCGCAAACACATAAGACCTACCACTTCGGCAGAACCGTAAATATATTCATTGTATTTATTATCTGTATATTCTTTTTTGTCTAAGTCCATTTTCATACTATTCAAAAAGGCTTCTATAAGCTCGTTTTCAATAGAATAACGTTCTATGGCAAGTTGAAAGGAGTGAATAACAGGATTTGTGCTAATTTTTTCTTCGATAGCACGATATGTATCTTCTCTAAAACGAGAAAGCAAACTAGCTCTATCTTTGTCGTGAAAAGTATCTACAATTTCGTCAGCATACCGTACATATCCATAAATAGCATAAATAGGAAAATGTAATTTTTTGTGTAGCGTCTGAATACCTAATGTAAAAGAAGTACTGTAATGTTGAGTAATTAGTTTACTACATTTCAAGGCAGTTGTGTTATAAAGTGCCATCGAATCTGAAATAGTTTCAGTTGCTTTTGAAGGAGTAGAAGATGCAATAGTATTCATAAGAACTTTATAAGTAAGTTTTTCTAATAGCGTGTAAAATTTTTTACTACTATTTATTATCAATAGAACGAAAGAAAGAGAGTAATATGTATATACTTTTTGCAAAATACAAAAACGCACACTTTTGTTTGAAAAAAATGTGCGTTTTTATGAATATTTCTATATAAAGTTCATAATTAATATTCACTTACTGAAAAAGACTAGTAAAATAAATTAATTTTTTGAAGAATAGACCTTCAAATTACCTTTCAGTTCTTTACGAGCTATATGAATTCTATTTTTTACTGTTCCGATTGGAATCTCCAAACGCTCTGCAATTTCGTAGTATTTGAAACCTCTAAAGTGCATCATAAATGGAACTTTGTAAGCATCATCTAATTTGTCTATTGCACGAACTACATCTTGCATCATAAAATCTCCATACGCACCATTTGCAGCTACGTGATTAGAAGAATTAAGGAAGTGCAAATTTTCGGTAGTATCAATGAATGTATTACGACGCACCAAACGCTGATAATTCGTAATAAACGTATTTTTCATGATGGTATATAACCATGCTTTCAAGTTTGTTCCTTCTGTGAATTTCTCACGGTTAGAAAAAGCTTTCAATATTGTTTCTTGAAGCAAATCATTTGCTTCATCAGAATCTTTAGTGAGCTTAAGTGCGAAAGGACGCAAAGAGTAAGCTATTTTTTGTAATGCAAATCCAAATTCGAAGGCTGTCATAGATAAAAAAATTTTGAAGTTTGGAGGTATTTATTTTTGTTTTCTTGTTTAATACAAAGCTAGTATTTCTTAAACAGTTTTCCAAATTTTTGTTTAATTATTTAGTTAAAAAAGTTAAACAATATAGTTGTTTATACATTTATTTTTCTAAATCCTGTTTAGGTAAATCTAATATAGTGTTTTGTTAGGATAAATCCAAACTATTTAAGATTGCTAAACTAAACTATAGAGGTTACAAAAATTGAAAGGAATAAAGGAGTTTAATTATTTAGAGTTTGTAGAAGAAAAACATTAAGTTTAAAAAATTGAGTTTGAGTAAAACTGAAACTCATAAAGCTAAATTGAGAGTTATAAAAAATGAACTCTTTATGTGTAGCTTATCTATACTAACGCAACTTATTTTTAAAGGTTGCAAGTTTTAAATAAAAGTTTTTGAATTGTTTAGATTTTTTTTAGTTTATTTTCAGAAAGCTCTATCTTAATCTTAGTACTTAAAGGTTTTTGTGTTATTTTAGCTTGCCACTTACGATTCATGTCATGTCACGAGTTATTTTTACTTTTTTTGTTGTCTTCATTGTTTTCTAGCTTGATTATCTCAACTACAATTCCACCAAAACGAGCTTCCTTAGCTTGGCATTTTTGTTTACTCACAAAACAAATAGTACTGCAATATTCTTCCCTTCCATCTGCGTCTGCATAGAAGGAAATATATCCATTAGAAATAGTACGATTATAAAATTTCAAATAACGTCCATGTCCATCTGTTGCACGTCCTACACATCTTTTACAAATCTCATTGGGATAGTAAGAATTATAAAATAGATTATTTTTACAAATCGGACAAGATACTGTTTTCATAAAAATTAAGAAATAAACTGAATCAAAAATAACTTTTGTCTAACACATGTTTCTCAAAAGTAGTTAAATATTGCCATAAAAGTTAAACGTTATATTTTCTTTTTGCTAAAAATAGTAGTAAGTTCTAAAAACATCTTTATTTAAAATCAGTCTTTGTCAGAAAAAATACCGAACTTTGTATGATTATATCGCCAAAAAACTCAATTATAGTTGTAGATACAATTACTTTTGAAAGCATTTTTTGCTGTGTTTAATGTTCTGTGTTCATTGTTTCACCTCTATATTATTTTCGTTTACTTTGTCCTTATTTCAATCCTTTTCTGATACTTCAAATGTCATTTCTACAGAAAGACAAACACTTTTTGCAGAGGTAATTATTCCTGTTCCTCTAAAAACTACTTTTACGTATCGTATTCCTTTCGAATTAAATGATTTTGTTCAAAGTGGAGTTCGTGTCGTTGTTCCTTTTGGTAAAAAGCGAGTTCTGACAGGAATTGTAAAAAATATTACAGATAAAGCACCGAAAGGATATTCAGCAAAATATATTTTAGAACTTTTAGACGAAGAACCATTAGTTACACAAACTCAAATTTGGTTTTGGACTTGGATTGCTTGTTATTATATGTGTTCAATTGGCGAAGTAATGAACGCTGCTTTGCCTTCTGGTCTAAAGTTAAGCAGTACAAGTAGATTACAATTACACCCAGATTGGAAAAATAAATTAGCTAAAAAAACAGATGAAGAAATAGAAAAAAATGAGGAACAAAATCAGCAAATTATAATAGAGTATAATTTATCAGATGACGAACTTCGTTTAATTGATTTATTAGAATTAGAAAATTCATTGACCTATGAGCAAGCAGGTGAAAAATTAGATTTAGTTGATGTTTACCAAATTATAAAAAAACTTACACAAAAACGAATTGTAATCATCTTTGAGGAATTAAAAGAAAAATATAGTCCATTAAAGGAAAAACAAATCAGAATTGCTGAAAAATATGCAAGTCAAGAAGGAGTAGCCGAAGCATTCACAAAGACAACAAGAAGCGTAAAACAAGAAGAAATTTTATTGACTTATCTTTCCAAAAATCCAATAAAGAATTATCCAAAAAGCATTTCGAAAAAGGAATTATTAGGAGAAAATTTATCAGCAAGTTCATTAAAGAACTTGATAAAAAATGGAATTTTTGAGGAATTTGAAAAGACACTTTCTCGTTTTGAGTTTGAAGACTGGGCAAAGACCGAATCAGTAATTAATCTAACCTCAATACAAGAAAAAGCTGTTCATCAAATCTTTGAGCATTTTCAAGATAAATCTACGGTTCTTTTACATGGCGTTACAGGAAGTGGCAAAACAGAAATGTATGTTAGTTTGATAGAACAGGTTTTGCAAAGTGGAAGTCAGGTTTTGATGCTTTTGCCAGAGATTGCTCTTACTAGTCAGATTGTGGTTCGTTTAAAACGAATTTTTGGTAATGCTGTTGGTGTTTATCATTCTCGTTTTTCAGATAATGAACGTGTGGAGGTTTGGAAAGGTGTTTTGAATGGAGATATTAATTTTGTGATTGGTGTTCGTTCATCTGTTTTTTTGCCTTTTGAGCATTTGGGTTTGATAATTGTCGATGAAGAACACGACCCTTCTTACAAGCAATACGACCCTGCTCCACGTTATCATGCTCGTGATGCAGCTCTTGTTTTGGCTCACAGACACAATGCAAAAGTTGTTTTGGGTTCGGCCACTCCGTCTGTTGAAAGTTATTATTTAGCTCGGCAAAAACAGTATGGTTTTGTAGAGGTTTTGCAGCGTTTTGGAGAAGCTAGTTTGCCAGAAATTCAGTTGGTAGATGTGAGAGAATCCAAAAAGCGAAAAGAACTCAAAGAACAATTTACGCTAGAACTTTTTGAGCAAATGAAAACGGCTTTAGAAAATCATGAACAAGTTTTGCTTTTTCAAAATCGTCGTGGGTATGCGCCTTATATGTCTTGTGAGGTCTGTGAATGGATTCCAGAGTGTCAAAATTGTTCGGTGAGTCTGACTTATCATCAAAGAGCACAAGAATTGCGTTGTCATTATTGTGGTTTTTCTACCAAAATTCCCTCTACGTGTTCGGCTTGTAGTTCCACAAAAGTATATCCGATAGGTTTCGGAACGCAGAAATTAGAAGAAGATTTGCAAGTGATGTTACCAGAAAGTAGGATTGCAAGAATGGATAGAGATACGACAAGAACCAAAACAGGGTATGAAAAAATTATTGATGCCTTTGAAAAACATGAAGTTGATATTTTGGTAGGAACACAAATGATAACCAAAGGATTAGATTTTGAGAAGGTAAATCTAGTAGGTGTTTTTGATGCTGATAGAATTTTATTTTTTCCAGATTTTCGTTCTTCCGAACGTTTTATGCAACTTATTATGCAAGTAAGTGGACGTGCAGGGCGTAGAAGTGGACACGGAAAAGTAGTTATTCAGACCAATTCGCCATCGCATCCTCTTTTCGCCATTATTAGCTTACATGATTATCAAACCTTTTATAATCAAGAAATTACGGAACGTCAGCAATATAGTTATCCTCCTTTTGCACGACTTATAAAACTTATGGTTCGTCATGAAGAGCGAGAAATGGCACAAAGAGCAGCTATTATTTTATCAAAAAAACTACAATCCAAACTTAGTGCTGGACGTGTTTTGGGTCCCGAAGCTCCAATTATAGAACGAATTAGAAATAAATTTCAACAAGCCATTTTGATAAAATTAGAACGCAACCAGTTTGATTTGGGCAAAACAAAAGAGTTTATTCAATCTCAAATTGATGAACTTTATAAAGATAAATCGTTCAAGAAAATTCAAGTTGTGGTTGATGTGGATTTTGTTTAGATTTTATTTTACAAAATGCTGTTAATTTCTCTTTTTATTTGTTCAATTAATTTGTCCGAAACTCTAAAATTAGTCTTTTGCATTTTCTCAATTACAACCATAGCTGAATCTATTTTACCCTCTTTTTGAGCTTTTACAATTACTCCTAATGTTCCAATTATATTTATTCCTAATGAATTTGCATATTTTCTAGCACGAATATCATCTAAAATCAGTAAAGAATTTGGCATATTCAAACTCATTGAAATTGCACTTGCTTCTCCTTCATCTATAATCTCAGCTATATTTTTATATTCTTCGAAAGGTATATCTACAACTTTTATCCATTTAGGCAATTCTTGTTTAAATTCTTCGGCAATTTTAGCAGTAATAAATACTTTATCAAAAACAGCTTTTAAAACATTCAATTCATTTACTTTGGTAAGAAGTATTAAACAACTTGTATCAGCAATAATTATTTCATTATCCATTAAAGTTGATTCTTAATATCATTCAAAATATCCTCTTCATTCGAACCAAAAACAGAATACCCATAATCTCCCATTGTTTCAATAAACATAGATTTGCTTATCCCTACAAGTTTTGCAGCTTGTCCTAAGCTCATTTTTCCACGTTCATATAATTCTCCAGCCATAATCATTTTAAGTTCTAAGGCTTCGATATTTATCCTTTCAGGTATTTCAAATTGTAAAGTCATAACTTTATTAATTATTAATTTCTTTTATTAGTAGTACGCAATTATCTGTAATTTTGTTTTCTGTAGAAAAAAGAGCAATCAGTTTTAAAATAACTTCTTACCTTTCTCCTCCTCAAACCACTCCAAACCCTTCTCCACAGAATCAAACAAACGCAGATGGTAACCTATTTCTGAAAGCTCTGTATTTTCAGCGAGTTCTTCGGCTGAGAGTTGAGAAAAAAGGTCTGTTCCTTGTATAATTGCTTCATAAGTCATTCCTAATTCTACCATTTTGGGATTGAAGACATTAGTAAACCAATCATTCATTTCATCAAAAGCTCCTTCAAATTCTGTAATTTCAGAAATAAGATGGGTAAATTTATATTCTGTAACTAAATCAATTATCTCATAATGTAGTTTTTTGAGGTCTTCTGGTAAGCAAAATCCTTTTATTTCTTGTAAAATAATATGAGGATAATCTTCTAATTGATAGATATGAGCAAATTTCTCTTTTAGTTCATTTTCTACAGTAGCTAATAATTTTTTTTTCATGTTTGATAAAGGTGTTAATTAATTGTTGATTATTAAATGGAAACAAGATTTCACTATAAATGTTAGTTTTTAAATAGGAAATATGAAGGCACAAAAAAAGCCATTCTCAATAAATTGAAAATGGCTTTTTTGATTTATAAAGTATGAACTTTACTCATTGCTTTCTTTAGAGGCTGCATAGTATATTTTGAGAGCTTCTGTTTCACGAAGTTCTTCACGAATATCTATTACAATACCCATATCCAAATCAACATCGCCTTTTATAGCCACACGAAAACGATTTTTATCTACTTCGGGTACATTAGCAATAGATTCTACTGCAAACTGTTGAATTTGGTCTAAGTTGATGAATACATCATTCACTTGAATACGTGGAGCTGTACCAAACTGGTCTGGTTCTTTTGGTTTACCAATATGAATATTGGCTACCAAGTTAGCTTTTTCCATTTTCTGTACTTGATTTGCTTGTGGCAAAAGGACATTTATTTTAAGTGTATTTTCTCTCATTACAGTCGAAACCATAAAGAAAAAAAGCAACATAAAGATAATATCTGGTAAAGCAGAAGTAGGTATTTCTGGATTCGGTTTTGGTTTCTTTTTGAAAGGCATGCTATTTCTGGTTTAGAAATGGTATTTCTGTAATCTTTATTTATAATATAGCTAACTCTAAAAATTGCTAGTAAAAACTAATTACTGTGCTCCTCCACTACCTGTTGGCTCTGCATCAGATACATTGAGAGGATATTTATCTTTAGCTAATTTATAACGGTCTTTATTTACTTGTGTATCCTGCCTAGAAATTTCTAAGAAATCATCAACAGTAATTTTTTCACCTAATTCTCTAGTTAGATACTCTGCCCTAAGTTCGTTATAACCTTGCAAAACTTCATCTAAAACAGTAAGATAGGTTGTATAATCTGTACCTCTATCTGTTTTGATTGAAATAATAGCATCTTTCGGACTTACAGAAAGTTCAGGATCAACACCGTAATTAGATACGTGTTTTTTTATTTCCTTCTTTATCTGACTCATTTTGCCTTCTTCTCCTTCAATAAGCAACTCATTGCTAGAGTTAATGATAATTTTATAAACATTTCGCTTATTAAGCTCAACTGGAGGAACTTCTCCTTCAGGCTTAGGTGCCAAATCTCTATAAACTCCTTTTTCGGAAGCAATACGTGTAGTTACTAAGAAAAAGATAAGTAATAGAAAGGCTATATCTGCCATCGAACTGGCGTTTACGCCTACATCGTCACGTTTTTTCTTTCCCATAATAATTTTTTTATCTAAATGAACGACTTACTTCTCCAAAAATAACTCCTATAAAAGCGACTGCAATCATAACATAGGTCATGATGAGTACGCCTCCAATATATTTTGCACCTTCTGCACTCATATCTTCATCTGGCGTTGTTACAGCTTTTGCTTCAGCAAAGGCATAACAAATAAAGAAGACAACAACTAAAACACCTAATGAAATAGCTATCTTAACAAGTGATTTTGGGTCTTGAGTAACTGTATAAATCAAAGGAAGTACGATAGCTACCACCATAGCAAATCCAATGAGTACGTAAGAGAGAGGAATAAACCAATCTGCGACTGCGTTACCTGTAATTTGTTCTTCTACCTTTGTAGGTAATTGTACTTTGTCCATAAGGTCATCAGTGATTTCTGTATAACCTTTTTCTTCTACGGCTTGCTTTAATGCTAATTCTTTTTGTGCAGGATAGCCAGAACAGCCATAAATTCCAAAAGCAACAAATAAAACGAGTACTATGCCATAGACTATTATAGAAAGATATTTTTGCATAATTCTTTTTAATATTCTAATGTGAAATGGTAATGAATTTAATTTCTAAGTATTTTGATAAATCAAATTATGTAATTGAAACTTAAAATAGAGTAGGTGTATCGTTTTTTAAATAGACACACCCAATTTTTATTTTAGTTCTTCTTCAACTACTTACTTAGAAAGGTCATGTTTGATAAGCAAATCTACAAGAGAAATAGAAGCATCTTCCATATCTGTAACAATTGAGTCAATTTTGGAGACACAATAATTATAAAATACTTGAAGAATAATTGCTACAATAAGACCACCTACTGTTGTAAGAAGGGCTACTTTGATACCACCTGCTACAAGTGAAGGCTGAATATCACCTGCTGCTTGAATAGCATCAAATGCACCAATCATACCGATTACCGTACCCATAAACCCAAGCATTGGAGCAAGAGCAATAAAAAGTGAAATCCAAATAAGTCCTTTTTCTAATTTACTCATTTCTACCGAACCAGAAGACATAACTGTTTTTTCTACAATTTCAATACCACGAGGAGCACTCATTAAACCTTGTGCAAAAATATCAGCAATTGGTCCACGAGTAGCAGCACATACTTCTTGTGCTCTAGCAACACCACCTTCACGAAGAGCATCTTCTACTTTAGCTAATAATTTGTCTTTGTTTGTAGTAGCAAGATTGAGAACGATAATACGCTCAATAGCAACTGCAAGACCGATAATCAAACAGATAAGTACCAATGACATAAATTGCCATCCACCTTCAATAAATTTTTCTTTGATAGCTTCGTGAGTCGTTTGTTCCTGAACAGGAGTAGCTGCAAGTGCAGCAGCATCTGCATCTAACTTAGCTTGTGCAGCAGCTTGGTCTGCTTCAGCTTGAGCAGTAGCGATAGAATCTTGAACTCTGTCTATTGAGTCTTGATTTACCATCATGGCATCATCTTGAGCGTGCGTTGTACCAATAGCGAAAAAGCAGATTAGGGCAAGCAGAGAAAATAATTTTTTCATATTAGTCTGAGTGATTTACGAGTAAATAATCTTAATAGTTAAGATAGTAGGTTTAGAAGTTCGGTCTAAGGTTGTAAAATTAAAATTGACAATACATTAAATTAAAATTAAACAAACTTTATTATCTTTTGATAAATAAATGAAAGCGATTCAATTTTAACTTAATAGTGAAAACAAATTTTCTAGTTAAAAACTAGATACGATTTGACAAAGTAATAAAATTTCAATCAGAAAAAATAATCTTTTTTGTATTTTTTTAGTACAGACTAAATTTTTTTACCAAAAATCTTAAAATTCATATTAACTAAAAAAGGGTTACTACGTTTATATATTCTTTTCAAATTTACTGACTCAAATAACATATATAATAGTATCAGTAAACTAAGAATAGATTTTATGTCCTAAAAGTAACATTTTAGTTTAATATAATCAAAGTTTTTTTACAGTCTAACTTCGATGATCTTGTTTTCTTGTAGAGAGGAAGGGATTCGAACCCCCGATACCCTTTTGGGGTATACTCGCTTTCCAAGCGAGCTCCTTAAGCCACTCGGACACCTCTCTGAAGTATATGTAATTTTGAATAAAGTATCTTTTATACTTTAATCTATCTACAAATAAATTAAGAAAAAAGACAGTATGCAAATTTTATTTTATTTTTTTTGCTAATTTTTATTAATCTAACCAAACTTATTTCTTTATTATTCGTATAAATGTTTTTTTTTAATTTCAAAGCAACAATTTTTGGTTGTTGGATTGCTTTTGATGAAAACAAGGTTTGAGAATCTATCAAAATCATGTATTTTGTGCTTCATTTAGTTTTTTCTATAATATGGCATCAAAACTTAGGAGCTAATTTTATATTACTTTCCCTCATCGCAACTACATTGGATAATACATCAGACAAAATAGTAAACACTACAGAGACTTCAACTACTATCTCCTTACTTTCTTTGGATAAAAGTAGTCAAGGTCTAAGAAGAATCTACAAACGTCCCGAACTTCCAATTACGGCTGTTTTGGGAAGTGCTTTTTTAATATATGGTGTTCTTTATCATGCTGCCTCATTTGCTGTTTTGGGTGCCGTATTTTCATATGATAGAAGTAGTAGTGAGACAGTTATCTTAATGAATATTCGTGATATAAGTTATATTGTTTTTACAATTGTAGGAGCTATTATTGTTCCTCGTTGGTCGGCTCGCAATATAATTGTTGCTTGCTTGTCTTTAATGGCTATTTGTGCAGTTGCTGTATCTTTTCAAACTAACAACTTTGCTTTAGCTGAGGTTTTGTTTTTTCTGACAGGAGGTTCTTTTGCCTTAGTTCGTTTGGCTGCTTACTGGCTTATTAGTTTGGAATCAAAGAAGAAAGGGCAGCATGCAAGGCGAGTAATGCATTTGGAGGGAATGTATTTATTTGGTGTTTCTCTAAGTTATATTTTATTTCTTCCTTACATTCAAGATATTGACTCTTCTTGGACACAAGCGTATTGGATTGTTTTGCCTTTCATTGCCATTACTATCGGATTTCAATTTTTACATTATCATTATCCATTACGTTCTGTTCCAGAATCTTGGAAAAACGAATTTCGTCATGCTCGCAAGTCATTGAATGGATTATTAATCAATTCTATTCTCTTACTGTCTATTTTCTGCGTTTTTATTGCTTCTATTATCTATGTTCATTTTGAGGAATGGGCAAATGTTTTTGTTGTCAAACTTGTAGATTTGAAAAACAGACAGTTTTATGATTTGGGTGCTTTAGCCATTATATTTTTAGTAATGGCAATTAGTCGCTTACTTATCGGAATGCTCTTACAAAGAATAGGGCGTTTTATGACTTTTGTGTTTTGTATAATTGGACTTATGTCTCTAGTTTTATGGAATGGTGATATTCTTAGTAATCACATTATTTATCCTGCTTCTGTTATTGATGATATTTCACCCTACTCTTTACTTCTTCTTGCAACCGCTTTTTTCTTAGCCCCCATTTTACCTTTAATTTATGCGGTAGTAATTACACAGGCTTCTGAAAGGCAGCAACCCTTAGTTATAGGACTTCTATTAGGTGTAACAATGCTAGGAAAACTTCTTTTTACTTCTATTTCTAATAAATCGTATGATTACTTTGTAGATTATACAGCTTTTTATTTGATACTTATTCCTCTTGCTTTGCTTTTGGTACTTTTCTTTTTGGCTTATTCAGATTTGAGTAAAGATTCAAGATTATTTCATAGAAGAACAAAAAAGCCTAAAAAAATGAGAAGAACAATAAAGCGTAGATTTGAATCCAAGAATGAGAATAAAGAAAAAAAACAAAATCAAGGATTAGATGAAGATTTAGAATGGATAGCTGAAAATTAGATTCCATAAAAATAAGTCTATATAAAGCTAGAGTTTACGTAAATTCTTTTTCTGATATACACTAGGGATCAATTACGAATTAAAAATTACGAATTTAATTACTTGAATATCAATTAGTTATGGTTTTAAAGGTCAATATGAGTGTCATTGGCAAAAATCAAAAAAGACATTTAATTAGCTACAGAGTAGCTTTACCTTGGTAGAACAAAATAAAATTGATTTAAAAAGCTACAGCGTAGCGTAACTTTATTTTTAATTGCCAATTGCAAGGTTTCGCTACTCTATAGCTCTATTGAAATACGTTTTTGATATTGACTTCGTTGACTTTCAGTTCTACCAAGGTTACGTTGCGGCTGCAACTAAAAGTCAATATCTGAAAATGACACTCATATTGAAAGGTAGCAGTTTATTTAATTCTTATTCCTAGGAGAACAACCTGTATGTTTTTTTCTTTAAATATAATAATACCATTATAAAATATGATATTATTCTTAGAGCTAATGTTTTATATAATTGTTATCTTAACAAACAATATCTTGCTAAAAATCAATTTAACAACACAAACAATTTTATAAAGACCAATATACAAATTATGATTAATCTTTCTGTTATTTTAGAAGATAGTGCTAGGAAGTTTCCAAATAAGGATGCTTTCGTTTTTATGGACAAACAATTCAGTTATAACCAAATAAACTCTGCTGCTAATCAAGTAGCAAATGGTTTGGTCGCAAATGGAATAAAAAAAGGAGATAGAGTTGCTCTAAGCTGTCTGAATTTGCCATTTTTTCCTATTGCTTATTTTGGTATTCTTAAAGCTGGAGCTATTGTAGTTCCACTTTCGGTATTATTAAAGAGAGATGAAATTGAATATCATTTGAAAGATTCTGGAGCAAAAGCCTATTTTTGTTTTGAAGGTACACCAGAACTTCCTATGGCGATTGAAGGCAAAGCAGGATTTGATGCTTGTAATAGTTGTGAACAATTTTATGTAATCACAGGAAATCCTACTGCTTCCTCTCCTATTGAAAACACAAAAACTTTAGGTTCATTAATGGCTAATCAGTCGCCTGTTTTCGAAAATGTACAAACCTCAGCAGACGATACAGCTCTAATTATTTATACTTCTGGCACTACTGGAAAGCCTAAAGGTGCTGAATTATCGCATTCTAATTTGATTCATAATGCAATGCTTTCCACGGATATTACAGACCTAAATCGTGATGACAAACAGCTTATTGTTTTGCCATTGTTCCACATTTTTGCGATGACAGTTTTGATGAATGCAGGATTGTATAAAGGTGCTACAAGTGTACTCTTGCCAAGATTTGATGCCGAAACTGTATTAGAATTAATGCAAAAACATACCATTACCATTTTTGCAGGAGTTCCGACAATGTATTGGGGATTATTAAATTATGAAAATACCAAATTTGACTTAAAAGCAATAGCCAAAAACCTCAAAACATGTGTTTCTGGTGGTGCAGCCTTGCCAGTAAATGTATTAGAAGAATTTGAGAAAAAATTTGAAGTACCAATATTAGAAGGGTATGGAATGTCAGAAGGTTCGCCAGTCGTTACTTTCAATCAAAAATCGGTTGGTAAAAAAGCGGGTTCGGTAGGTACTCCTGTTTGGGGAGTAGAAGTGAAAATAGTAGATGAAAATGATAATGAACTACCAATAGGAGAAAAAGGAGAACTGATTTATCGTGGTCATAATGTAATGAAAGGTTATTTTAATAGACCAGAAGAAAACAAAGTAACGCTAAAAAATGGCTGGTTACATTCTGGAGATGTAGCAATAAAAGACGAAGATGGCTTTTTCTTTATTGTAGATCGTACAAAAGAAATGATTATTCGAAAGGGATTAAATGTATATCCTAGAGAAATTGAAGAAGTAATGATGAAGCACGAAGCCGTATCAATGGTGGCAGTAATAGGCGTACCCAACGAAGAATCGGGAGAAGAAATAAAAGCGTGTGTAGTATTACAAAAAGATGCAAAAATTTCAGAAAAAGAGCTTATCGCTTATACAAAAGACCATATTGCAGCTTATAAATATCCACGTATTATTGAATTTATGGACGCTCTACCGATGAGTGCCACAGGAAAAATTTTGAAGAAAGAATTGAGTTAAATATATCACTTATTCAAGAATCTTCATTTTTCCATAGAATAAAGATTTATAAATCTAATTCTATGTAAAAACTGTAATCTTTATTTCTTTTTCAAAAACGAAATAAGAGCTTCTAAACTTTCAGTTGGACTTTCTTCCATTGGAACATGACCTACATCTTTCAAGATAACTAAAGTATCGTTTGGTAAATCAGTATGGAATTGATAGGCTTTTTCCACAGGAATCAGTTCATCTTTTTCTCCCCACAGAACAAGTGTTTTCTGCTTAATTGTTTTGATATGATTATGAGCAGTTGTATCTTTTTTTGCATCAAATCTATCAATAAATGCTTGTCTGTTACCTTCTCTTCGGGTAAGCTCAAAATAACGATCTACAAGTGCATCAGTTACTTTTGTTTTGTCAGCAAAAACATTCTCGACACTTGCTTTTGCAACAAATTGGGGTGTAATAAATGTGAAAATATTTTTGATAACAGGTGTCTGAGCAACTTGAAATGCCAATGGAAGACTTTTAGCTTTTGATGGATATCCAGTTGCATCAATAAGTATTAATTTATCAACCATTTCAGGATATTTGATAGCAAAATTCCAAGCAATACCTCCACCTAATGAGTTTCCTCCAAGTACACATTTTGTGATTTTAAGAGAAACTAAAAAATCTCTAAGAAAATCTACATAATTATCAATAGAATAATCTCTATTTGGAAAAGCTCCTGTAAGTCCGTATCCAGGTAAATCCATTCTAACTACACGATAATCATTTTTTAATTGAACAGTCCAATCTTCAAAAGTATGCAGACTTGAGCCTGTTCCATGAATCAAAACAATAGGAATTAAATTTTCCGAATTTCCTTCATCACGAAAATGAATATCCATTTCACCAACAGAAACAAAACTAGAAGGAATTGGCGCATATTTAACCTTCAATTCTTCTAAAGGAATATCTCTATAACCGAAAAGTAAAACAATGAGAATTACTAAAAAGGCAATACTCAAAAACACTATTTTTAAAATTTTGACTATTGATTTCATTATAGTTCTTATAAATTTGATGGTTGTATCTAAAGAAACATAATTTACAAATTTTCTATGCGAAAAAAGAGGTTACAAAAAAAAGACTTGCCAAACTGACAAGTCTTTTTTACAAGTGTTATGAGGTTGCGAGCGGATTCGAACCGCTGTACACGCTTTTGCAGAGCGTTGCCTAGCCGCTCGGCCACGCAACCTTTTTATTTGCATTCCCTAAAACATATATTTTAGAGAATGCAAATCTACAAATACTAAACTGACTTTGCAAAAGAAAAGTTCAAAATTTATTGCTTTGCCTAAACTACTTCTCCAAACAAATCAAATTCTTCTACTTTATCAATTTTTACATTAGCAAAATCACCTATTCGTAAATAAACTTTTCTGGCATCTACCAAAACTTCGTTATCTACTTCTGGAGAATCGTATTCAGTTCTGCCAATAAAATAATTTCCTTCTTTTCTATCGATAAGCGTTTTGTAAATCTTACCTATTTTTTCTTGATTGAGTTCTAAAGAAATTCCTTGTTGTATTTCCATTATTTCCGAAACACGTTCTTGTTTTTCTTCTTCTGAAAGCGTATCTGGCATAGAATGAGAATGTGTGTCCTCTTCGTGAGAATAAGAAAATACACCCAATCTATCAAAACGCATCTTTTCTACAAAATCCAGAGTTTCTTCGTGGTCTTGCTGCTCTTCGTGTGGATGTCCTGCAATAAGTGTTGTACGAATAGCAATTTCTGGTAGTTTTTGGCGAATAGAATCAATTAATTCCTCTGTTGCTTCTCGCTTTATTCCTCTACGCATTGCCTTCAAAACTTTATTCGAACCACTTTGAAGAGGAATATCTAAGTAATTACAAATCTTATCGTGTGCTTTCATGGCATCAATTATTTCCAAAGGAAAACCTGTTGGGTAAGCGTAATGCAAACGAATCCATTCAATTCCCTCAATATCTGCTAATTTCTCCAAAAGCTCTGGCAAAACTCGTTTTCTATAAATATCAATTCCATAGTAGGTAAGCTCTTGTGCAATAAGCATTATTTCTTTCGTTCCTCTAGCAGCTAAATTTTTGGCTTCCTGAACCAGTTCTTCCATCGGACGAGAAACGTGTTTTCCACGCATCAACGGAATTGCACAAAAAGAACACGCTCTATTACAGCCTTCCGAAATTTTGAGATACGCATAATGTTGAGATGTCGTTGTCAAACGCTGTCCCAAAAGCTCATGCTTGTAATCGACATTGAATCTATTCAAAATCAAAGGCATATCCAATGTACCAAACCAATCATCAACCTCTTTGATTTCGCTAGAGAGTTCGTCTTTATAACGGTGCGACAAACAACCCATTACATACAATTTATCAATTTCGCCTCTACTTTTTGCTGCTGAATAATCCAAAATTGTGTTTATAGACTCTTCCTTTGCTTTTTCTATAAAACCACATGTATTAATAATAATAATATTTGGCTGTTCGACTTTCTTTTTAGTTTCTAACTGATGGTGTGCATCAATTTCATTTGCACGAAGTTGCGTAAGTATATTTTCAGAATCTACAAGGTTTTTGGAGCAACCCAGTGTGATTATATTTACTTTATCTTTTTTGATTGTACCCGTTTTCATTTACTGTTATATTTTGGAAGCTGATTTTCTGTAATAAAAATAGCTAATGGATTTGTCTTCTTTAGAAATAAGGTTGCAAAATTACGCAAAAAATAATTCAAAACATACCTTCAAAAAATTAAAATAGAATAACAAAGGCTTGATTTTCAGTTAGATAAATTGATATTTTTTTTATTTTACTTAATACGAACTATAAAGTTTTGAAATTTTATTCAATTTTAGATAAATAATAGTAGGCTACAAAAAATCAAGTAGTCTAAGTAATTTCTTTTTTTTGTAACTTGCAAGCCACTAAAATACTGTATTTTTAGACATACCAGTAATTTTTTTAATACAACATTTACACATAGAAAATAATTATATGAAAATCAAAGAAGTTTTTTTAGTTTCAATAGTTCGTACTCCTATTGGTAGTTTTAATGGTTCTTTGGCAGCCGTTGCAGCTACTCAGCTTGGTGCAACTGCGATAAAAGGAGCATTACAAAAAATTAATCTTGACCCAAAAGAAGTACAAGAAGTATATATGGGAAATGTAATTTCTTCAAATCTTGGTCAGGCTCCTGCTCGCCAAGCGGCTGTTTTGGCTGGTCTTCCGTATTCTGTGCAATGTACGACGGTTAATAAAGTATGTGCTTCGGGTATGAAAGCGATGATGTTTGCTGCTCAAAGTATTATGCTTGGTCATTCGGATGTAGTTGTAGCTGGTGGTATGGAAAGTATGACAAATATTCCTTTTTACTTAGATAAAGCTCGTTTTGGTGGATATGGCTACGGACATGGAACATTTATCGACGGACTTATGCGTGATGGCTTGGCTGATGCGTATGACAACTCTGCCATGGGTGTAAGTGCTGACAAGACAGCCGAAAAATATGGATTTACTCGTGAAATGCAAGATGCTTTTGCAATAGAATCTTATACTCGCTCAAAAAATGCAACAGATTCTGGTAAATTTAAAGACGAAATTGTAGCTGTAGAAATTCCACAACGAAAAGGAGATGCAGTAATCGTAAGTGAAGATGAAGAATACAAAAAAGTAAGTTTTGATAAAATTCCTACTTTGAGAGCTGTTTTTACACCAAATGGAACAGTTACGGCAGCAAATGCTTCTACAATTAATGATGGAGCTTCAGCAGCAATCTTGATGAGTGGCGAGAAAGTAAAAGAATTAGGACTTACGCCAATTGCTAGAATTGTAGATTTTGCAGATGCAGAACAAGAGCCACAATGGTTTACAACTGCACCAACAATTGCAGCACCAAAAGCTCTAAAACGTGCAGGTCTTACAAAAAATGACATTGACTTTTTTGAAGTAAATGAAGCATTTTCGGCTGTTACGATGGCATTTAATAAAGAATTAGATATTGATCCTAAGATTGTAAACGTAAACGGTGGTGCAGTTTCTTTAGGACACCCACTTGGTTGTTCGGGAGCTAGAATTGTAACTACTCTTTCTAATGTTTTGAGTCAGAATAATGGTAAATACGGCTTGGCTGCTATCTGTAATGGTGGTGGTGGTGCTTCGGCAATCATTATTGAAAACTTGAAAAAGTAACTTTTATTGAGTTATAGTTTTTTGAAAAGGCAATCTAATTTTTATGTTAGGTTGCCTTTTTTTATTCTAACTTTATGGTATTGAAGGGATTTTGATAAAATGGAATGAAAATATAAGCAGAAATTTATTTGTGTTCGAAGATACAAATATTTTAAATAATCAAATTTTTATGATGACAAAAGCACTAGAATTCATCTACAATTCAGATGAAAAACTAAAAGAGTACATTCTAAATAACGACTTATCAAAACTCAAAATCAATTCAGAATTTACTGTTTTTGAAGATTTGGTCAGTTGTATTTTAGATATGCAGCTCCGTTTTAGAGGAAATGCCGTTCGTTACAAACGACTTAAAAAGTTATTAAATAACCAGCCCATTACTCCTGACAATATTTTTTCAATCAGAGATGAAGGAATTGCAGAAATAAATATGTCAAGACAAAAATACCAAGCCTTAGAAAATCTGACTTTGTTTTGGGAAGAAAATGAGCTTGATAAAATAAAATGGCAAGAATTAGAAGACGAACAAATACGGCAACTTCTCTCTCAAATAAAAGGAATTGGAAACTGGACAATAGATATGATTTTGCTTTTTACATTACAACGACAAGACGTTTTTCCGATTGATGATTTTCATCTCAAAAAAGCAATGGCAAATCTTTATGAACTCAATTTGGAGAACAAGAAAAACCTCAAAAAAGAAATGGTATTAATTTCTCAAAACTGGAAACCGTACCGCTCAACAGCCGTTTTGTATTTACTAGATAAATGATAATTCTTTAACGGATAGATGATAAATAGTTGAATTATTTTTGGATAATAAATAAAAACCTATGAAACGTTCAGGAACAGCAGATTTGGCTTTGTATGGTGGAGGAATTCCGTCTTGGCTTTTTGATAGAATGAAATTACTTGCTCTGCCGATGGTTGAAGCGATTGTTCTTCAAATTGGAAAAGATGATTTTTTGGAGCGCCTTTCAGATCCATTTTGGTTTCAAAGTTTTGGGTCTGTTATTGGAATGGATTGGAACTCTTCGGGTGTAACAACGGCAGTAATGCGAGCCTTAAAAGAAGCCATCAATCCAGTGAGTAAGGAGCTTGGTTTGTATGTTTGTGGAGGAAAAGGAAAGGAATCTCTACAAACACCTGCTGAACTTATAGAAATCGGAAACAAAACAGGTTTAGATGGAAATTATCTAGCAAAGGCGAGCAAACTAAGTGCAAAAGTAGATAATACAGCCGTTCAAGACGGTTTTAATTTGTATCTGCATTCTTTTGTAGTAAGCGATACTGGAAAATGGACAGTTATTCAGCAGGGAATGCATACCCAAAATAAGAAAGCAAGACGGTATCATTGGCATTCAAATAATCTGAAATCTTTTGTAGAAGAACCTCATACAGCTATTTGTGGAATCAACGAAGGAAAAATAATCAATTTGGTCGATAAAAATGCTTTACCTACTCAAAAGGCAATTCTAGAAATTACGAAAGAACACCCAGATAAAATTTTGAAAGGATTACCTCATTTGTTAGTTCCTTCCTACTGTAAGGTAAATCCAAAAGATATTGATTTCAAGCGTTTGGGAGCTATTTTGTGGCTTGCTCAAGAATCAGAAACGACTAATTTTGAAGAGCTTTTATCTTTAAAAGGTTTGGGAGCAAGGACGCTACAATCCTTAGCCTTAGTGAGCGAAGTCATACACGGAACGCCTTCACGGTTTAATGACCCTGCTCGTTTTTCGTTTGCACACGGAGGGAAAAACTCAAAACCTTTTGCTGTTCCGACCAAAATTTATGATAAAACCATTATGACTCTCAAAACAGCAGTAGAGAGTTCGAAAATCGGAGACAATGACAAACTAAAAGCCATTGAAAAACTTATAAAACTAGCTCAAAGAGTAGAACAAAATTTTGTAGAATATCAAAATGAAGAAGACAAAGAAAGAGAATTTGAAAGATTGATTGAGAAAGAAAACCAGCATTCAGAAGAATACGGAAGTCGTAGCCATTCTTTTAGTGGCAAT
>CAVXHP010000008.1:0-176744 GCA_963761725.1 uncultured Cytophagales bacterium
CCAATTATGGAGTTCATTATATTTAATTCATCCTTGTTGGATATACTTAAATTGATACTTATATCCACAGATTCCTTGTTACCTATATTATTCACATACCCTTCATATAACATATCGAAATCTGCATTATTATAGTTTTTGTCTTGAGTTAAATATTCATTGTAACTATAGCAAACAAAGCGATTAGTTATATTTTCCTCCATAAAACGTATTAATGATTCGGTATGTACATCCCATCCTTCATACATCTCATCCCATTCCGAAGAGCCTATATAATAGAGTTCATAGTAGTATTCACGTATTCTTGAACTAAAGAATGTATAAAACCAGTCATTTATTTCTTCTTTATAAAGTGAAGTATCTTCTATAATCTCAAAGTGTCCATTACCAGTAGGTAAATTAGAGTTGAAGAAATTTAGGAATGTCGCCCATTTTAAAATAGTTAAAAGGATTTTACTATTATCGTTTCTTTCCTCTAAAACGTGTAGTATTTCTTTTTTGCATTTTGAAACAAAGAAAACAGCTATCCTTAAATCTTCTTTGTAAATATCAGAATACTTCCTAAAGGTATTTGTCTCCATTTCTAAACGTTCTATTAGAGAGTTGAATTTAGAAATCTCTTTAAAAATTGGAATTGTAATTTTTACAGTAGATGGTAGAGTGAAAGGTAATTCATAGTTTATAAAGCTAGAAACAAATTCACATTGAGCAATCATATCATAGTTCTTAAACTTTTCTATACTACCTTTTTCGTCAATCATTAAAAGATTGTTTTCCATTAAGCTGGAAGACGAAATATCTTTATTAAGAAGTTGTGAAGAAGTATCTGTAAAGTTAGTATCGTTGCTGTAATAGACGAATAGGCTTTTTTCTTTGTGTAGTTCAATTTTTCTATATTTTATACTTGTTTTAACTGAAATAGAGTTAGCCTTGAAATAATAAATTTTACTTTCAAATAAGTAAACACAAAGGTTAAAGTTCATTTCCAAAACCGAACTCTTCCCAGCTCCATTCTCTCCAACAATAGCCGTAACATTGACTTATTCCTTCTCCAAAAAAGTCCTTATAAAAATCTCTTTTCTTTTCTCGGTCTTCTTCTGTTATTTTATCTGTCAAAGTTCCACCAATTACCTTTTCCTTTTTCGTATCATTTTCATCAAATGTAGGCTCAAAATGAAAATCATACAAAGGACTAAAATTAAATCCTTGTTGTTTGATATTTTTATAGTCTTCAATCCAAAGATAAAGGAGTTCCATAGTAGATTTTTGAGTAAAAAGTAGCTTTTTAAAATAGAAAACAAGATACAGTAATTTTTTTAGTTATAAGTACACCAAGTCAAATTACCAGATGCTTTCTGGTAATTTGAATAAAGAATCAAAACCTTTTGATTATGAAGAAATAAGATAAAAAGACATATACCAAAGAATAATTTTTAATCCTTACAAAAAATGAATACATTTAGCTTATAAAATTATTCTAACTTATTTCTTTATTCATTTATGAAATCGGTCTCTACCTTTATTACTTTCTGTATCCTGACAGCCGTTTTGATTATTTCGGCTATCCAAATTACTCCTATCCAGCCACAAAATACAGATGTAAATTTTTCGGCTACTAGAGCTTTTACCTATGTCCAAAAAGTAGCTAAAGAACCTCATCCAACAGGTTCGGTAGCACACGATAATGTTCGTGATTATATTGTTTCTCAAGCTAGGGCAATGGGTTATCAGACTGAAGTACAATCGACTCGTTTTACCAATGCTGGCAAAGCACCTCAAGTTGCTTTTTTAGAAAATATTTTAGTACGAGTAAAGGGTAAAAATTCTATTGACCAAGTAGAAAATTTGATGGTTTTGGATTCTGTTTCAGTAGATTCTACAATTAATTTGGTAGATGTAGCAAGACCAAAAAATACTATTTTAATAGCTTGTCATTATGATTCTCGTAGCAATGCAGCAGGAGCAGCCGACGATGGAGCAGCCGTAGGAGCAATTTTGGAAATAATGGATATGCTCAAAACACAGGTACTAAATTCTCCTTTTGAAAATGATATAATTTTTCTCTTTTCTGATGGCGAAGAAATAGATCTTTTAGGAGCACAAGCATTTATGCAACAACACCCTTGGGCAAAAGAAATTGGTGTAGCCTTTAATTTTGAAGCGAGAGGAGCAGGAGGAATGTCAATACTTTTCGAAACTTCTGATAAAAACCAAAACCTTCTTTATCACACTCAGACAGCTTTCAAGAAGGCTAAAAAAACAGGCAAGTTACGTACTTTCGGTACTTCGGTAGCCAATCTTGTCTATCAAAATATGCCTAATGGTACAGATGCAAGTGTTTTTGGAGCGAATAATATTCCGTTTCTAAATTTTGCTTTTATAGGACAACATACTCATTATCATACGCCTTTAGATACACCTGAAAATTTGGATAAACGTTCGCTTCAACAGCATGGCGATTATATGCTTGCTCTTATTCGTTATTTTGGTGATTTAAAAAACCTCAAAACTCAAATTACTTCGGATGAAAATGTTACTTATTTGGGTATTCCCTTTGGAGATATTTTGGTTATAGATATTAATGATGAACATTTGGCGTGGGTAGTTTATGGAATGCTTGCATTTTTTGTACTGCTGTTTTTATCTGGTTTGCGTTATTGGTCTTGGAAACTGGTCTTTGGCAGCTTCTTTGGTTATTTGATTATTGTTTTTGCTATTGGAGGACTGGCGACGCTTCTTTGGAAAGGGATTTTGGCAACCCATTCAGCTTATTCTTGGATTCCTTACGGAACTACTTATTTTGCTTTTTGGTATCAAATTGCGTTTGCACTTATTTTTGTAGGTATTTCTTTGCTTGTTTATTCTATGTTTTTTAGAAGTAAGAAACCTGCTTCTGTTCTTTTGGGAGTGTTGCCTTTTTGGATTGCTCTAAGTGCCTTGACTGTTTTTAGTCAAAGTTGGCTAGGAATGGATTTGCGTCCTGCCGCCTATCTTTTCGTGATTCCTACTTTATCGATGCTTATTGCTTGGCTTTATTTACTTCTTCGCAATAATGCTACTTATCTTCATCCCTTTGATGCCATCTTGTTATTACTTCTCTCCGTTCCTACTATTTATATATTTTTTCCTGTTTTGGCAATTGTTCCAGAAGCTCTTGAAGCGGTTAAGGTAGGAAGTTTTGTTTTGTATGGGTTTGCATTAATGGCTGCACTTATTGGTCTTTTGGGAGGTTTTTTGGTTCCTCTTATGCAACTTCTTACACAGAGCTGGCGTTGGTCGCTTTCCTTATTTTTTATGTTACTCGGAATAGGAATTTTATTCTGGGGAGCTTTAGAAGCTAATTTTACAGCAGAAGAACCAAAGCCAAATAGTATTTTTTATCTCTATAATCTGGATGAAAACAAACAAACTTGGATTTCCTACGACGAAGAAATTGACGACTTTACAAACCAGTTTTTTAGTGATTCGGCTGCCTTTGATTCTCTTGCAAAAGGTCTTTATCCATTACGAACAAAAAATTTGAATGGCAATTGGAATTTCTTACAAGAAAGTAAGGTAATAGAATTAGATTCTTCATTCAAATTCAATGCACCCTTACTCTCTGTAGTTTCCGATTCGATGATAAATGATACGACCTATCGTTACAAACTACTCATACAGCCTACTAGGAAGGGAGAATGGATTCAGGTTCATAGTCCTGTATTAGAAGCTATTTGGGACGATACTACTCGTATTAATTTTGATAGATTTCCTGCTAGATACAAATACTTCAATATTTGGGCTTTACCAGATTCGGGAGCAGTTATAGATATTGAAACCTCTGCACCAAATTCAGAATTTTGGGTAAGCGAAATAAAATATGGTTTACAAGAAGTACAAAACCTACTAAAAGTACAACGAGAAAATACAATGATGGCGGCACCTTATCAGTATAGTGAAAGTGTAATTATTCAGAAAAAATATAGTATTATAGAAGAAGAGAACTAAAACTTATAAAAGTTAAAAATATATCTTAAAGTTAATTTCCTAACAAAGTATAGCCTCACAGAAATGTGAGGCTATTTTTTTAAAAAAATAGTTAAAAATTTCTTTTTTTTATCAAGAAATGTTGGCTAAAATTGAATAGTTTTTTATATATTAGTAAACTGCTATTAAGAATATGTGCTGTTTATCAAATAAATAAGTGATAATCTAATTCCGAGTATTAGAAAAAACATATTTTTCTCGTCTTACTATTTTATTTTAAAAAACTTTAAACTAAAAAGTATAAAAAAAAACATCACTTATTTTCTAAATGTACTTTATATATTGTTCACTTTACTTTTAAAATTTATTATTACGTATGAAAAATGATTATCTAATTGGGTTATTTCTCTTATTCTTTACTTTGATAGGAGCAGAATCTCTACAAGCTCAGGTTGAGCCTTGTGCTACTAACATTATGCATCAGAAATATTTAGCTGACCCTGTTTATAAGGCTAATTTTCAGAAAATGCAGTCTGAATTACAACAGCGTATTGCTCAAAAAGAAGCCAATTTAGCTTCTCAAAGAACAGAGGCTATTCTTTACAAAATTCCTCTTGTGGTACACGTTATCCATGATGGAGGAGCAATAGGTAGTATCTATAATCCTACTGATGCTGTTATCAATGCCATGATAACCAAAATTAATAGCGATTTTAGAAATGCAGCTTTTGGTGCAGATGTAGAAATGGAATTTGTCTTGGCAAAAAGAGACCCTAGCTGTAATCCTACTACTGGAATTAATAGAGTAAATGGATCTGTGTTAGCTAATTATACAGCAGGAGGAGTAGGCGTAGGAGGAGCAACAGACGAACAAGTAAAAGCATTGAGTCTTTGGTCAAATGCAGATTATTATAATATCTGGATAGTCAGTAAATCTGATGGAAAAGACGGAACAGGTGGTGAATTTACAGCAGGATACGCTACATTTCCTGGTGGAAGTCCAGCAGTAGATGGCACAGTAATTTTGGCAACTCAAGTGAATGGAACATCTACAACCATGACTCACGAACTCGGTCATGCATTCGGACTTCAACATACTTTTCACAAAGCAGAAACAGGAGAGGACAGTAAAGATATTAATGATTGTCCTGCCAATGATAATTGTGCTACACAAGGAGATTTGATTTGTGATACAGATCCTCAGCCTTATGAATTAGGTACTTGTACAACCTCTAATTGTGGTAGAACAGTTAGTGAGTCTACAAACAAAAATTTTATGTCTTACTGTGACGGACAAGATCGATTTTCCCCTAATCAGGTAACACGCATGCGTACAACTGTAGAGACACAAAGAGGAGGACTTATTTCTTCTTTAGGTGCAACAGCTCCTTCTGGAACGTCACCTATTGCAGCCTGTACACCTACTGCAACAGGTAAAGATAATGTTACGGGTATTACACGCTTTAATTTGAGTACAATCAATCTTCCATCTGTAACTTCTTCTCCAGAGGGAAATTATGTAAACCGTACATGTACACAACAAACAACTGTAAGTGCAGGTACAACCTATCCTTTGAAAGTAGAAACGACAGTAGAAAATCCTCATAACGTAAAATTATATATAGATTATAATGCCGATGGAGATTTTGAAGATACAGGAGAAGAAGTAGCCTCAGGCACTTCTGCACAAGTAGCAGGAATATTTACTTTTACCACAAATTATATAGCTCCAACTACTGGAGTTACATTTAATCAGCCTTTACGCATGCGTGTGGTTGCTTCATTTACTGGAGATGGAACAGTTACTTCGTGTTCTGTTTTTTCAGGACAAGCAGAAGATTACACTATTACCATACAAAATACTGCCACCCCAACCCCAACTCCAACACTTATACTCGGTACAATTACTCCGACTACATATTGTGCTGGTACTACTATTAGCGTTCCATTTACTACAACAGGTACATTTAATGCTGCAAATACATTTACAGCAGAATTATCTGATGCAAGTGGAAATTTTGGAACAATCACAGCTACACAAACAGGTACAAGTCCAATTTCTTTGACTGCACCTACAACACTAGGAACTGGGTATAAAATTAGAATAAGAGCTTCTAACCCAGCCATAACAAGTAGTTCTTCGGCTGATATTACAATTTCTTTACCTGCTGATAAAATAATTGTAGCAAACCCTGCTTCGCTTACGACTGGAAATAGTAGTAACATTCAAGTTCCAGCTTCTGAAACAGGTGTCAATTATCAACTCCAAATCACTCCTGCAAATACAAATGTAGGAACAGCCGTTGCTGGAACAGGAGAAACAATAAATTTACCTACTGGAAATCTTACCACAACTTCTAGTTTCAGAGTAGTAGCTACAAATGCAGCTAACTGTACTAGAACGCTAAATACAGTAGAGGTAACCGTTACGACAGCAGCACCAACAACAACAATTACACTAGGTACAGTCACTCCGACTACATATTGTGCTGGTACTACTATTAGCGTTCCATTTACTACAACAGGTACATTTAATGCTGCAAATACATTTACAGCAGAATTATCTGATGCAAGTGGAAATTTTGGAACAATCACAGCTACCCAAACAGGTACAAGTCCAATTTCTTTGACTGCACCTACAACAGTTGGGACTGGATATAAAGTTAGAGTAAGAGCTTCTAATCCAGCCACAACAAGCAGTTCTTCGGCTGATATCACAGTTTCTTTACCTGCTGATAAAACAATTGTAGCAAATCCTGCTTCGGTTACGACTGGAAATAGTAGTAACATTCAAGTTCCAGCTTCTGAAACAGGTGTTAATTATCAACTCCAAATTACTCCTGCAAATACAAATGTAGGAACAGCCGTTGCTGGAACAGGAGAAACAATAAATTTACCTACTGGAAATCTTACCGCAACTTCTAGTTTTAGAGTAGTAGCTACCAATGCAACTAACTGTACCAGAACACTAAATACAGTAGAGGTAACTATTACGACCACAACACCAGAACCAACACCAACACTTACACTCGGTACAATCAGTCCGACTGTGTATTGTGCTGGTACTACTATTAGTGTTCCTTTTACTATAACAGGAACATTTGATGCTACAAATACATTTACAGCAGAATTATCTAATGCAAGTGGAAACTTTGGAACAATCACAGCTTCCCAAACAGGTACAAGTCCAATTTCTTTGACTGTACCTACAACAGTTGGGACTGGATATAAAATTAGAGTAAGAGCTTCTAATCCAGCCACGACAAGTAGTTCTTCGGCTGATATCACAGTTTCTTTACCTGCTGATAAAATAGTTGTAGCAAATCCTGCTTCGGTTACGACTGGAAATAGTAGTAACATTCAAGTTCCAGCTTCTGAAACAGGTGTCAATTATCAACTCCAAATTACTCCTGCAAATACAAATGTAGGGACAGCAGTTGCTGGAACAGGAGGAACAATAAATTTACCTACTGGAAATCTTACCGCAACTTCTAGTTTTAGAGTAGTAGCTACCAATGCAACTAACTGTACCAGAACACTAAATACAGTAACGGTAACACTAAATGTTGTTACAGGAATAGATGAGCAATTAGCTAAAACATTGCGTATCTATCCAAATCCTAGTAATGGAACAGTACAAATTGAATTTGGAGCAACACAAGAGCGAATTACTATTACAGTAATGGATGCTTTAGGACGTTTGACACAAACAGAAATGATTCCATTTGGAGCAAGTTCACATAATTTGAATTTATTAAATTATGCTTCAGGAATGTACACCGTTCAAATCAAAACAGAAAAAGGAATTGTTATTAGAAAATTGATAGTAGAGTAATTGCTATTTTAAAACCCTTTTTATAAAAATCAAAAAACGGAAAGTCTTCATTGGCTTTCCGTTTTTTTTTACTTTTGAATATGTTGTACGTTCATTTTCTGTTTTAACTTTTAACGTTATTTTTTCTATCCAAATAAATTTTCCTCAAAAAAACGAAACTCATAATCGGCATCAGTAAAGCAAAAGGAAGAGAAGTAATAATGAGTAGTTTTTGAAGAGCTACCAAAACATCAATATCGGGTTTTGCTTGTCCTAAAAGTAAAATTGCGATAGCAAAAATAACAATACAAACCGACCAAATAAGACGATGCGAACGCTTAGGTTCAGCCTTTCCATTATCTGTAAACATACTCAAAACAAAGACAGCCGAATCAACAGAAGTAACCAAAAAGCTAACTAATAACACCAAAACCATAAAATTAGTAAAACTAGAAAGAGGATAATTACTCAAAAAAACAAAAATGGAAGTAAATACATTTCCAAATTCATTGTTATAAGTTGATAAATTATCAATAAACGAAAAAGCAGAATCAGCAAAGAAAGCAAACCAAATAAAAGTACCCAGCGAAGGCAAAATCAAAACTCCCAAAAGCATTTGTTGAATAGTCCTTCCTTGTGAGATGCGAGCAATAAAAATTCCTGTAAACGGACTCCAAGCCAACCAAAACGCCCAATAATAATACGTCCAATCTGTCAAGAATTGTTCTCCTGCATTGTACTTTCCAATAGCCAAACTAAGAGGAATAAAATCAATGATATAATGAAAAAATGCTTGAAAAAAAATGCTCGTTACATGTAGAAAATCACTTTGAAAGACTACAAAAAGAAGTAACAAAATGGTAACTCCAATATTAGCCTTCGAAATAATTTTTATTCCTTTATCAATTCCATTCCAAACGGATAAAAAAGCCAATCCGCAAATCAGAAGTGTCAGAATAATTGTAGTCTCAAAACCAAAACCGTTAGTAACTAAATTTCCGTAAAGATGATTTAGCCCACCATTTATTTGTGTTGTTCCTAATGCAATTGCTCCTACCAAACCAAAAATAGTCGTCAGAATTGCCAAAATATCAACTAGTAAAGTAATAAATTTTGAGTAGTTGCTTTGTGGTAAATCTCCCAAAGTAGCACTTACCAAAATAGGTTTCTTTTTCTCAAAAAAATAATAACCCACCAAAAGTGCAAAAAGTCCGTAAAATGCCCAAGCCGTAAAACCCCATTGATAAAACGTATATTCTAATGCCAAAACATCAGCCGAAATACCTGTTTGAAGTGGTGGATTTTGATACATAAAAACGGGTTCCTGGACAGCACGAAGCAAAATTCCTGCTCCCATTCCTGCACTATAAAGCATGGCTATCCAAGCCCAAAGATTGTATTCTGGTTGTATCTCTTTATTATCTTTTTTCGCTGTTCCTGCCAAGTTTCCTAGTTTTCTTTTCCCTAAAGGAGAAAAAGCAATTCCCAAAATAAAGACAACACAAAAAAGACCTAAATACAAATAAAAACGTCCAAAATACTGACGAACCAAAAGAGAAACCAATTCTACTTTTTCATAAAATCCTGTTGTATCAAAAAATACAAACAGCGAAAAAAGGAGCAAAACAGCTAAGGAAGATTTGAGAAGAAGGTTTTTCATCAGGATAAGAAACAGAAATTTTTTTTAAATAAATTATTCTCCCATTTTGCCCACAAAAGTAATTTCATTTACTTCTTTTCTAGGAGATTCTTTTTTCTCTATTTCTTTAAGATCTTTAGGTAATTGGTCTTTTTCCCCCAAATAACCAATAGCTATAAAGCTAACAGGTTCAAAATCATCTGAAAGGTCTAAGTTTTTAATTGTTTTTTCTGTATCATAACCAGCCATTTGATGTAAATAGATTCCCATTGAAGTAGCTTGTACACTCATATTTCCTATTGAAAGCCCGACATCATGCCAAGCGTGTTTGTTTGGTTTTCCACTTTCAGTAAATGTTTTCTTTGCAATTGTAGCTACCAAAATAGAAGCATTTTTTGCCCAAACTTGATTACCCTCTACTAAGCAATCTAAAAGTAAATCAAAATTTTCTTTGTCTTCTTTTCTAGCATAAACAAACCTCCAAGGCTGTTCATTAAAACAAGAAGCTGCCTTTCTTGCAGCATCAAAAAGTAGATTTAGATTTTCTTTAGAAACAGATTTTGAAGAAAAAGCTCTTGGACTCCAACGCTCCTCAATACTAGGCAAAACAGAAACAGGTAAAATAGAATTTGACATAATATAATGAATAATTTGAAGTGATTGATATTGAATAAAATGTATTCAAATAAGTATGTGTTTAAGCAAAATCAATCAAAAAATGTTTTAAAATTGAAAAACCACTTCAAAAATAGCTTTTAAAAGTGGTTTATTATATTTCTTATCTATTTGAAATCAAAATAACTGTGCTGCAATTTTTTCGGTCGCTCCCGAACGTCCCATTGTATAATAATGCAGACACGGAACACCTCTATCCATTAATTCTCTGGACTGCTGAACTGCCCATTCTATACCTACTTCCACAACAGCTTTATTGTCTGTACAAGCAGTAACGGCAGCTACCAAATCATCTGGAATATCAATATGAAAAATACGAGGCAAAACGCTAAGTTGTTTTTGTGTAGTAAAAGGCTTTAAACCAGGAATAATTGGAACCATAATTCCGAATTCTCTACATTTTTCTACAAACTCAAAATACTTTGAATTATCAAAAAACATTTGTGTAACAATATATTCTGCACCTGCCTCTACTTTTGCTTTTAGAGCAGCCATATCACTATTTAGATTGGGTGCTTCAAAATGTTTTTCAGGATAACCAGCCACACCAATACAAAAATTTGTCGGAATAGGATGTTGCAAATCATCTTCAATATAATTTCCTGCATTCATATTTACAATCTGTCCAATCAAATCAACAGCATAATTATGACCATCTTTTTCTGGAATAAAAGAACCTTCTGATTTTACGGCATCTCCACGGAGTGCAAGTACATTCTCAATCCCTAAAAAAGATAAATCTATCAGCGCATTTTCGGTTTCTTCTTTCGAAAATCCTCCACAGATAATATGAGGAACTGCATCTACTTGATAGCGATTCATAATAGCTGCACAAATACCAACCGTTCCAGGACGTTTACGAGTTACTTTTCTTTCCAAAAGTCCTTCTTGACGCATCTTATAAACATATTCTTCTCTATGATAGGTAACATCAACAAAAGGAGGTTTGAATTCCATCAACGGATTCATGGCATCAAAAATAGATTGGATACTTTCTCCTTTAAGTGGTGGAATAAGTTCGAATGAAAAAAGAGTTTTGCCTTTATTGGCGTTCAAATGTTCGATTACTTTCAATGCTGTTTTTTTTAGAGTAAAACGATAGGGAATAAAAACCAAAGAATAAAAACCAAAGAATAAAAACCTTGTTAGTTTAATTCTATTTTAAACCGTAAAAATATGTTTTTATTTTTCTAGTAGACTACAAATATACGACCTACAACTTGTTTTATTAAATTTTAGATTATTATATAGGTTAATCGCATCTAATTTAGACGTTTTTTGGTTTTTAGTTGCAGAGCAACGTAACCTTTAGCTTCGCTGACCTATCGGGTGTAGATAGTTTGACAATTTAAAAGCATTTTAGAGCAACAGAGTTGCGAAACCTTGTTATTTTCAGTTGAATGTATCATAAACTTTAAGGTTACGCTACTCTGTAGCTAAATAAATTATCATTTTTTCATTCTTCTACAAAGGTTGAGCTACTCTGTAGCTAAAAGTCAATAAACAAAAGGAGTAATTTATGTAAAACCTTCGTTTTTTGGTGCGATTAACCTAATTATTATAGCATAGATTAATAGATTTTTTCTGAAAAGAAAGTGTACAAAGAGAAAGTTTGAAAATAAATAAATTGGTACATCAAAAGTAATTAACATATCAGTTGCTTTTGTAGGAGCAAAACTTATCTAACATAAAATTCTGATTCAAAACTCTTTAGTTTAACATAGTACCGTGTAACATAAATTTATTATCATGTATTTTGTGCGTTCGTTTTAGCTTCGCTGAGGGTTTCACCGTTCTCAAAAACGAATGAAACACTTCCTCAGAAGCGAAACATTCAGTTCTGAGGAACTGAATGCACAACAAAATATAAGAAAACTTTTGAAACAGTGTAATAGATATAGTTTGTATTTACAAAAATAATAATTTTCATAAAGACGATATATGCAAAAT
The DNA here is from genome assembly GCA_963761725.1 of uncultured Cytophagales bacterium. Lineage (GTDB taxonomy): Bacteria > Bacteroidota > Bacteroidia > Cytophagales > Bernardetiaceae > Bernardetia. The sequence continues at coordinate 12,045 of CAVXHP010000008.1, forward strand.
TTGAATAACTTATAGAATGAATACTAAGATTTTAGAAAAAAAATGCTACTTTGTGATACCATTCAAAAATAGTTTTATTGTCTTTTTACTTTTGCACAAAAAAATAATACACTCATGAGTTTGCTCAAAAATCTTATTAACAAATTCCAACAGCTCTTTAGCGGTTCGGCGGCTCCTACTCCAGATTCTTCTAGGGCTACACAAGCAAGAAAACAACTTTTTGCAGCTATTTTAGAAGCCTGTGATGACGGTATTATTACTGCTGAAGAAATGTCAGATGTCAGAACTCTACAGTCTAAACTAGGCATGTCTGATGCAGAGCTTAATAGTATAAAGATTCAAGTTTTGCAAAACCTAATCGATAGGGTAATGGAGGATAATATCGTTACTGAAAGTGAAATGGATTTTATCGAACAAATAGAAATTGACCTTCAATTGGGTGTAGCGGATTCTTTGAAGATAAAGGGAGATATTGAAAGAGTCAGAACGATGTATAAGCAGTCAAAGTCTATTGATGGAGATGAATTTGACGATGAAGATTTTTTTGATGATGATTTTGACGACGACTACGAAGAGGATTACGATGACACAGAATACGACGATGAAGATGATGATATGGACGTTGGTCAGGCTGCTGCAATAGCTACGGCAGTAAGTGTAACAGCAATTTTGACAAACGAACTTACCGAAAATCAAGACAGTGATTTGGAAGACGAACCAATGGAAGAGAGAGAAGTAGAAGAGGAAAATGAAGATACTGAAGAGTTTTCAGATGAATCATAATGAAATAAATGTAAAAAATTATTAATTTCTGATAATTAATAAAGGTTCTCACGGTTAATTTCGTAATGTTCATTTTTCCATATAACTGGGTTTGCAAACCCAGTTATATGGAAAAATAAGGACATTATTGCGTCTAGTAACGTATTGATAATCAATACTGTAAGTAACCGTGATAATGTTTAATAGTTTTTTCTCTTGCATTTATTCAGCTTGAGAAGCTGCTTCATCAAGATAAATTTCTGCTTCCTCACTAGTAGTAAATTTTACAATATGTAGATTTGATCGCTGTGTTGAACGATGAATTTGATAATCAGCAAGGTCGTCTGAGGAAGCAAGTTGAGCAGTTGCTAAAAGTCCTTTTTCAACAAGATAAACCTGTATTTCTTGGTGTAATCTTTCAACATCTTTTGACATACTTCCCATTAGACGAACGTCAGCAAAAATAGTAAAATTAGTTTTCATATAACTTTCTGCTTTTTTCCAATCAGGAAAGAAGTCTTTTATTTTATCTCTACCAAGCCATTTACCTGTATAAATAACATAAATCCTGTTTTTTTCTACATCTACATGAATTTCATAATTCTGGTGTTTGGCAATCTGTGTTCTCATATTTTATTCTGTCTTAAGTAAAAAAGTAGCTATTATATATTTTTTAATTAGAGGTAATTAGAGGTAATTTGAAATTTCATAAAATAAGTATCAATAAATTTAAAGTTTAAACAAAAATAATCATTTTTATCCAAAAATTGGTTTTTGTACTGTTTTTTTTTAAATTTGTTGAACAAAATCTATTTTTTGTTTATATTTTATCAATAGTCGTTTCTGTTAAGTAATTTGTTCTTTATCTATAATGATAACTATTTGTCAGTTTTCTAGTTTACAAAAAAACACTTTACCACTTATTTCTAAAAATAGCTCTTCATCTGATATAAAAATAGTTTGTCTAATTAGGCTTATTTTTTGCAGTAGGTATTGAAGAAATATTTAATTGAACTGACATTTATCAAACTAATATAATATAGATTTGTCTAACAATCTCCCTGTTATTACGAGCAGCTACGAATATTACTAGATAACGTTTTTACTTCCCTTACGCTTCATTATTATATTATTACTATTTTATGATTTCTGCCCCCTTACCACTCAATGAAAACGAACGTTTACAAGCTCTACTACGCTATGAAGTAATGGATACAGAAGCTGAAAAAGAATTTGATGATTTGGTAAAGTTAGCTTCTCAAATTTGTGAATCTGAAATTTCTTTGGTTTCTTTAATAGATTCTGAACGTCAATGGTTTAAAGCGAAAATAGGCTTAGATGCACCCGAAACACATAGAGATTTAGCTTTTTGTGCTCATGCTATTTTACAAGATGATATTTTTGAGGTAGAAAATGCAATTGAAGACGAACGTTTTTTTGATAATCCTTTAGTCGCAGACAAAGATGGTTTGCAGATTCGTTTTTATGCAGGAATGCCTCTCAAAAATCCAGAAGGATTAAATTTAGGAACGCTTTGTGTAATTGATGATAAACCCAAAAAACTGACTGAAGCACAAAAATTTGCTCTAAAAACACTTGGTAGTCAGGTGGTTACACAACTAGAGCTTCGTCTAAAATTTAGAGATTTACAGGAAGAGATGCGAAAGGTGCAGGCAGCACAAAGACAACTTGTTGAGACAGAGAAAATGGCTACTTTAGGAAAACTTGCTGCAAACGTAGCACACGAAATAAATACGCCTTTAGGAGCAATTCGTAGTTCTGCTGATAATTCTGTAGTTACAATGGACGAACTTCTTCCTCGTCTTGCTGGGTTTTTGCAAGGATTATCACAAGAAAAATCACTCGCCTTCAATTATTTAATAGACTATTCGGCTACTCTAAAAGATAACTTCTCTTCCAGAGAAAAACGTACAGCGAAATACGATTTGATAGAAAAGCTAGAAGAGCAAAATATCAATGATGCAAATACAATTGCTGATTTTATAGTAGAATTAGGTGTTTATGAAAATCCAGAAATCTATCAACCTTTATTAGATACACCAGACCCTTCTTATACATTCAAAGTAGCTTATCAATTATCTGGAATTGCTAAAAATAATAAAACAATAAAACTAGCTACCGATAAGGCGTCCAAAATTATTTTCGCACTCAAAAACTTTTCTCGCCAAGATGTAACAGGAGAAAAATCAATTATACATATCAACAGTGGTATTGAAGGCACACTTACTCTTTATCAAAATCAATTTAAGCACGGTATAGACCTACAAACTCATTTTGAAGAAATTCCCGAATTTATGGGTTATCCAGATGAATTAGTGCAAGTTTGGACAAATCTTATCTATAATGCCATTCAGGTAATGGGAAATAAAGGAGAACTAACCGTTTCTACAAAGCTCAACACACAAAACAATACTAAGAAAGTGCTTATCTCCGTAGCAGATACAGGAACAGGAATTCCAGAGAAAATACAAGATAAAATATTCGATGCTTTTTTTACTACCAAAGCAGAAGGAGAAGGAAGTGGTTTAGGCTTAGATATTACCAAGAAAATTGTTGAAAAACACGATGGCAAAATTTGGTTTGAAACCAAAATTGATGAAGGAACTACTTTTTTTGTGGAACTACCGATATAGAAAATTCAAAATTTAAATAACTAATCCAGAAGTTACATTTTTTTATTCCTCTTGAAAGTAAAAAAGCGATTATTTTATCGTAATCCACCTTTTATTTAATAGATGGAAAATTTAGCTAACTTTGGCAAAACTACTCTTATACCAAACTCATTCAAAATTACTAGTTTATGGCAAAAGTGAAAAAGACAAAGGCAATTTTATGTGTAGATGATGACCATATTATTTTGGGAAGTCTCAAAATACAGTTGATGCAAGAGTTTAATGATGATTTTATTATCGAAACAGCAGAAAGTGGAGATGAAGCACTAGAGATTCTTGATTTTCTGACAGAGAGAAACATAAATACACTAGTAGTCATTACAGATTGGCTAATGCCTGAAATGAAAGGTGATGAACTTTTAGTAGAAATAAATAAGCAATTTCCTAAAGTAGCCAAAATAATGCTTTCTGGACAAGCAGAGGATGAAGCTATTCAAAAATGCATTTAAGGAAGGAAACATGCAGTTTTTCTTATCAAAACCTTGGGATAAAAAAGAACTTATTGATAAGATTTACAAGTCTGTTGATATGATAAACAGTTAATTTTTCTGATTTCTTAGAAAAACGGAGTTTGATTAGCTAGTTTTAATAACTAGTTTATCAAACTTTTTTTGTTGAAGAGAATTTAAAAAAAGGATTTATTTTTTTTGTAATTTTGTAGTATGTCCATTCCATCCCATATCATTGACCAAATAAGAGAGAGTTCCCATATTGAAGAAGTAGTGGGTGATTTTGTTACACTCAAAAAACAGGGTGCTAGTTTTAAGGCATGTTGTCCTTTCCATCAAGAAAAAACGCCCTTCTTTTGTTGTTACGCCAAGTAAAGGGATTTTCAAATGTTTTGGATGTGGAAAAGGTGGTGACAGTATTACCTTTGTGATGGAACATGAAAGTATGAGTTATCCCGAAGCCTTGCGTTTTTTGGCAGGAAAATATCATATCGAAATTCCAGAAGAGAGAGAAGCCAGTGATGAAGCTAAAGAAGAACAAAGGCAAAGAGAAAGCCTTTTGATTGTACTTTCGTTTGCTCAAAAATTCTATACTCAAAATCTAATAGATACAGAGGAAGGAAAATCAATTGGGGGAAGTTATTTCAAAGAAAGAGGGTTTTTACAGAAAACACAAGAGAAATTTGAGTTAGGATATGCCTTTGATCAGTGGGATTCTATCCTAAAAGCTGCCACAGAAAAAGGATACACAAAAGAGTACTTAGAAGATACAGGACTAATAATAAAAAAAGAGGAAGATAGACATTATGACCGTTTTAGAGGTCGTGTAATGTTTCCAATTCATAATGTTTCGGGTAGAGTAATCGGTTTTGGTGCAAGAGCCTTAAAAAAAGACCAACAACCAAAATATCTTAACAGTCCTGAAACAGAAGTCTATCAAAAAAGTCATGTTCTTTACGGAATTTTTCAAGCAAAAAATGCTATTCGTAAAGAAGAAAACTGCTATTTGGTAGAAGGTTATACCGATGTTATCGGACTGGCTCAAGCAGGAATTGAAAATGTAGTGGCAAGTTCGGGTACTTCACTCACAGATGGACAAATAAACTTACTCAAACGCTATACAGACCGAGTAACGCTACTTTTTGATGGCGATAAAGCAGGTTTGAAGGCTGCCATTCGTGGAATTGATATTATTTTAGAACAAGGATTAGATGTGCAAGCCGTTGTGTTGCCAGAAGGACACGACCCTGATACATTCGTAACCGAGCAGGGAGGTGAGAAAACTAAAACATATTTGGAAAGCAAAGCACAGAATTTTTTGCGTTTTAAGTATCAAGTTTTAGTTCCAGATAAAGACGACCCGATGGCAAGAGCAAGTGCGTTGAAAGAACTTTGTCAGACAATTGCTGTTGTGCCAGATGTTTTTAAGCGTTCATTGCTCACCAAAGAGTTGGCACATTGGATGGAAATAAGTGAGCAAGACGTAATATTAGAAACAAATAAATTTATCAACCGAAAAGCAGAACAGAAATTAAAAGAACAGGAAAGAGAACAAAATAGACAGCAGCGAGAAAGAAATCAAAACAAAAATCAAAACAAAAATCAAAATAGAGATAATCAAAACTTTGGTCAAGATAATTCGAATGCCAACGAATTTGGCTATTTTCCACCTTCAGAGTATGAACAAGGACAAAATCAATTAAGCCATTATGAAGAGTTTGGAGGACAAGCCATTGATTTGTCAGAATTAGAAGCGGCACTTAATCCTCAACAAAGAAAAGAACAGCAAAACACTGCTTTTTTTCGTCAGTATGAAGATGAAATTACACGTCTTTTGATTCGCTATGGACACCAAACGATTGCAGGAGGAGAATATATTTGTGATTATATTTTGGAAGAAATAAGTGAAATTCCATCGCTCAATCCTTCTTACTCACAAATTCGAATTATTTATGAAAATGCACGAATTAATAACATTAAGATTTCCTATCAAGAACTACTGACCGATTTTGTTCAGAAGGATGAAAAGTTGAGACAAATTGTAACAGGATTTTTGACCGATTCTTCACAGATTAGTCCAAACTGGGAAAAACGTATGCAACTCGTTATTCCGAATGAAGAAAAGCAGTTATCTACCATTATTCCTCAAACGATTTTGCATTTGAAGAGAGTTTATTTGAAAGGAATTTTGAATGAAAATCTACGAAAAATAAAGAAAGCAAATAATCAAAGTCAGGAAGAAATAGAAAAATTATTACTTATCTACCAAGAACTCAAAACTCAAGAAATTCAAATCTCTAAAGAACTAGGAATTGTGATTCATAAATAATAAAAATTTTAAAGAAAATGCTTTCTTCTGCTTATTTTAGTAGTAATTAGTAGTAATTAATTAGAATAATCAAATAAAAAATTTTGCATTTTGATAAAAGTAATGTAGATTTGAGTACAAAGAAATCAAATTTTGATTTGGCTTTAAAAAACTACAGGTATTAAAAATAAAAAATTGAGAATTTAATGAATAATTACTCAACAAGGTATTTGATTATCGTACCATTGATTTGATTATTATTTTCTTCTAAATTTCATTTATCACTTTTATCATTCCAACATATATATATTATTATGGGTTCTAAAAAAATACTTATTGCAGAAGATAGTTCTGTAATTCAAAACATTACACGTAAGGTCTTACAATTTCAAAATTACGAAATTGAAACAGCAAAAGATGGTTTGCAAGTTTTGGAAGCAATGGCAATGGGAGATTTTGATGCTATATTAATGGATATTAATATGCCAAAAATGGACGGAATGGAATGTGCCAAAAAAATTCGTGCAATGAGCGACCCCAAAAAATCCAAAATTCCAATTATTGCAATTACAGGTAATGCTCGTAATTATACCTCAAAAGATTTTACTGCTGTAGGAATTAACGATTATATGCAAAAACCTGTAAATTTTGATGATTTAGTAGAAAAACTTTCTTCTTATTTAGACAAATAAGCTAAAAAGAATGAGTTAGGAAAAAGCATTCTCTTCCAAAATCCGATTTTATTTCGGTAAAATAAAAAACCTTCATTTTTCTATTTTGATAGAATTAGGAAGGTTTTTTCAATTACTTAAGAAATACTAAGTTTATGCAATAAGTACAACTACGTTTTAAGCACAGAGAATAAAGAGTTTAAAGAGAATGAAAGATACTTTCTATAAAATTTTAAAACAATTAATTCAGAAAGCAATTTCCCCTAATCCCTAATCCCTAATCCCTAATCCCTAATCCCCCTAATCCCTAATCCCTAATCCCTAATCCCTAATCCCTAATCCCTAATCCCTAATCCCTAATCCCTAATCCCTAATCTACCTCACAAAACTAATTATTAAAACTAAAAGCAAACTAACCACTAAACCAGCTAGTACTTTCAGCAAATCTCCTCCAATCATTCTCAAAATACTCTCTAAGCCTGTATAACGTGGATAAAGTGGATGATGAATAGGATCAACTTGGTCTTCTTCTACCCACTTTCCCTTACGTTTTGCTACTTTCTTTTCATTTTTTAGGCGAGATTGAAAAGCAGCTTCCATATTTACACGCAAGTTTATCATTAGTTCACGTCCTGCCAGAAGACCTACAAAAACCCACGTTGTACTCATTGGAATATCATTCATTTCTTTGAAAATAAACAAAACAATTCCGTAGATAAGGTCAATAATTGTAGCCGAACGAATATCAGTAGTATTGGTTTTTGTAGTAACAATTTTCTGAATTTTGCCACCTTTGCTATAAAAAATGTAACCCAAAAGAGCTACAAGCATACACATTGAAAGAATGAAAGAAGTAGTAGAAAGGTCGTTTCCACGAGGCAAATAAACGTAAATATTTGCCAAATCCTGAATCAACCATTGCGACCACAAGAAACCAGTAGAAATCCATTGCAAAACTGTCCAAATTCGTCTTTTCATTTTTCTTTATTTCTTTTTTTATAAAATTCTCCTCAAAAAAACGACTTACAAACAAATAGACAACAATAGCAAAAACAAAAGCAACCAAATAACCTAAAGCAGATTTGGTAACCATACTCGTAATATTTTTGGTTGCAAAAACACTCAAAACCAAAAAAGTAGTACTAACAGGAATACCAAAACGAGTAATAATAAGCAAGACTAAAGGAGGCAAAACGTGCCACCATTGCAATACTTCGGGAAAAGGAATATTATTTAGCCTTCCATAAGCTACACCTTGCCCAGAATACCAACCATAAAAAAGAACACTTATCAAAATAATTCCTGTATAAGCCCAAAGCAGATACCAAGGCGTTTTTCCGTTTGAGCTTATAAATGTTCCCAATGTTTGTATAACATCATTACCCACTACAGAATAGGCAGCAAAACTAAAACCCAGAATCATAAACAATATGTGTAAATCCATTTTTATGCGTAATTATTTTTTATAAAATAGCAGCAATACTATCTAGTTATTCTTTTTTTAAAATATTTGCTCTTATTTCAACAAAAGAAGAATCTTGTTTTATTTCGTTGTTCTGCTTACTTTCTGCAAATCTAAATCATTATGTTGGAAAGAACTATAAATCATTCCGAAAGGAAGGACAAAAAATACAACTAATAAATAGGCTAAAGCACTACTTCTATTATTCATGGCAGCCATTCCCAAACGCTGAGAAAGTGAAATAGGTATTTGCCTCATCAGAGGAACAATCAGAAAAATAGAAGCACCAATAATATTAAATAAAATATGAACAAGAGCAATCGTAATGGCTGCTTCCGACTTGAAAAGTGCTGCCAAAAGTGTAGTGAGCGTAGTGCCAATATTTGCTCCTACAATAAAAGGAAAGGCTTTTTGAATATTTACTTTCCGAGTAGCCACCAATGGCACGACCAAAGAAGTAGTAACCGAACTAGATTGAATAGCTGCCGTAGTAATAAATCCCCAACCGAAGGATTTCCAAATACTGCCAAAGAAAAGTTCGTGTAACTGTCTTCTTTGTTTTCCTATCATTTGTTCTTTCAAAAGATTGATAAATAAGCGAATAGCCAAAAACAGACACAGAATAGCAAAAATCAAAATCAAAACAGGATAATCTTGTAATTGACCGACCACAAAATTAGAAGGAATAGAAATAATAGGAGGAATAAAATTTCCAGAAGTAGCAGAGAAGGGAAGAAAATCTGCTATCAGTTTAGCCAAATTTGATAAAAAATGAGTATAATATTCCAACGGAAAAAGAATGAGAGCCGTCAAGACATTAAAAAAATCGTGTAAACTAGCTGCTGCAAAAGCCTTTCGGAGTTCTTTCTTTTTTGAAATATGACCTAATGCCACAATTGCACTCGTAATAGTTGTACCTACATTTGCTCCCATAATGATAGGAGTAGCCGTTTCGATAGTCAATGCACCTGCTGCAACGGCTGCCACCACCATTGCCGTAACCGTAGAGCTACTTTGCAAAATAGCCGTAATCAAAAGACCTACAAAAATCCCGACAAAAGGACGAGAGGCAACTAGAAAGATAGTATCAGCAACCTCTTTACCAAACAATCGAAAAGCACTCATCAGCATATCTATTGAAACCAAAAACAAACAAACAATCAATACTGCATATAAAATACGAAGTAGTAATTTTTTGAAATTTGTTGTTTTTTCGTTTCCCAAAAGAGTTGGAGGAGTAGAAATATTTTTTTGGAGAGGTAGCTTCAATTTAATTTTTGCTTATTCTATTGTTTAACTTGTTTATTAATTTCTACAAAGTTAAGGTTTCATTGAACCATTGTTGATACCGAGTAAATGAACTATTTGTTAAGTTTAGTTTAAGTTTGACTTATCTTTGCATTATTTTACTATTTTTTCGATATAATTAATCTATAAAATGAAAATTTATTTAATTCCCATTTGGTTAGAAGAAGGAAATAAAAACGGTCTTTCTGAAGAAATACCAATGATTATTCAGCAAACGAAATATTTTTTAGTAGAAAATTTGCGTACAGCAAGGCGTTTTGTTTCTACTCTAAAGCTAGGAATTGTGATTGATGATTTAGTCCTTTTTCAATTGGATAAAAAAACTACAAAATCAGAATTAGAAAATTATTTCAAACAAATTCCTGCAAAAGATGAAAATAATGAACCTACAAGAATAGGAATCATGTCAGAAGCAGGCTGTCCAGGAATTGCAGACCCTGGAGCATTGGCAGTTGAATATGCACACAAAAATAATATTGAAGTTGTTCCACTTATTGGAGCTTCTTCTATTTTACTTGCACTGATGGCTTCTGGTTTTAATGGACAAAATTTTGCCTTTCATGGGTATCTTTCTATTGATAAAGAAAAAAGGCAAAACGAAGTAAAGCAGTTAGAAAGCGAAAGTCAGAGACTAAAACGGACACAGATTTTTATGGAAACGCCTTATCGAAACAATCCTTTACTAAAAGATATTTTAAAAGTATTGAATCCAAAAACTCAGCTTTGTATTGCCTCAAATATTACTTCTCAAAATCAGTTTATCAAAACAAAAACAGTTGCTGAATGGAAAAAAGAACTACCCGATTTGCACAAAATGCCGACTATTTTTGTTCTGTATGCTTAATGACTGCTTGGTAGGATTAGCGAGTGATTTGGCTTCGCCGAGCTATGGTTATATATTTATGATGAAAGGCAGGATAAATGCAAATACATTTTTGAAATGGCTTGTCTTTTCCTATCAAACAGTTTTAAAATACAAACATTATGAAAAAAAATATACTTTTAATTGTCTTATTATTACTTTCTTCCTTATGTGTCAGTTTTGTAAATGCTCAACTAGTTTCAGCAGGTTTTTTGACGCAGGCAAATTATTCAAGAATACGAAATCTTGAGAACTTTCGTCGTCTGGCATATGGTGCAGGAGGTTTTTTGGATATAAAAGTAAAAGACAATTGGTCTATCCGTCCACAAATTTTATACAATCAAATGGGAGGAAATGTAGGACAGCTAAGAACAGATACCAAGTCTTTGCGTCTGCATTATTTAGAAAATCAATATTCGGTTTCGTATCTTTTTGAGGGAGATTATTGGCACTATCAAGTTTCGGCAGCACTTTCAGCCTCTTACCTTTGGCAAGCGAAATATGATAAAAATCCGAGTATTGATTTGCGTTGGGCAACTCACGATTTTGATGTAGGTTGGCTTACAGGTTTTGGCTTTAGATACGAAACAGGTGGCTGGAGATGGTTTTCGGCAGAATTTCGTCATTATTGGGGAAGGAATTCTGTTTTCTTAGATGAGTTTGGATTTGCTGTTCGAAACTCTATTTTTTCGCTTCATTTGGCGTATAGCTTTCCTTTAAAAATGCGTTGATATTTTTTGTGCAAATAAATAGAACAAGAAAAATGTATAATCTCAACTAAAAATAATTCAATTCTTGTTTAGGTAAATTCTTATTTAATGCATTATTTGCTGATTTACTTCAAACGTTGTATCTTTATGTTTAAGTTGTACTAACTATCTTCAAACGCTTACTTGCTACATGTCTATCCTTCAAACTGTTCGAAATCTTACTCGCTCAAAGCATGATGTAATGGAAAACTTAATTGGTTCAGACCGTTTGAGTGATTTTTCTATTCAAGATTATAGATTATTGATGAGTACAAATTTTCTTTTTCATTCTCATTTAGAACACCATATTTCGCTTTTCTTGTCTTTAGAGGCAACAGAAGAAGAAATAGAAAAACTAAATTTTGTTAATCGTATCAAAACAGTTCATTTAAAAACAGAATTAGAAGCACTCCTTCCTTCTTCCGTTTTTGAGGAACTAAAATTATACGATATTAATATTTCATTTTCTAGTTTCGAAAATCTTTTAGGTTGGATTTATGTTGCAGAAGGTTCAATGCTAGGAGGAAAGATGATGCACAAAATTTTATCTCAAAATAAAGAAATTTCTCCACTTACAGAATTTGAATTCTATGCAAATTATTCAAACAAAACATCTGCATTATGGAAATCCTTAAAAGAATTAGTAGAAGAAAAATGTGTTACTGAAAATGCAAAAGAACAGTTTCTAAACGGTGCAGAACAATCTTATACTTACTTCGAAAATTGTTTTTATAAGGCTAGAAATAGTTTGAAAACAAGTACGGATTACAAATTATGAACTCTAAAGTAGTGAGACTAATCGTAAAGCTAAAGTCATATAGAGCCAATTATCGTATTAAAATTTACCTCTATCCAAAAAAGAATTTTTTTTCAACTGTAAGCTATTCATAATTCGTAATCCGTAATCTCTAATTCGTAATCCATTAATTTCATGTCCAATACTTTATCTGAAAAAGACTTACAACTAGCTATTGAAAATTGTGCAAAAGAACCTATTGCACGTTTGGGTTCTATACAGCCTCATGGCTTTTTGATTGTTTTTTCAGAAAGCATGAATATTATAGGAGTTAGTCAAAATCTGACAGAACAAACGAAGTATAAGTTTGAAGAACTTGTCAATAGGTCTATTTCTAATCTGTTAGGAGAAAGACAGACTGAATTTTTGAAACAGAAAATGAAAAACGTTGATTTGGAAGACGAAACAGCGTACTATAAAACCATTAGTCCGTTGCGTTTTTTCTTAGAAATAGATAATCAAAAAGCTCCTTTCGACGGAATTGTCCATAAAAGTAATCATGGCTTTGTGCTGGAGTTAGAATCAATTGACTTCGAAACGAGTGAAATGGTGAAGGATAATTTTTATCAAATCAATAAAAAATCAATTATTCGCTTTCAATTTTCTAATCAACTTACAGATTTGTACAAAATTATTGTAGAAGAAATACAGTCTATTACGGATTTTGATAGGGTAATGCTTTACAAATTTAATGAGCAATATGACGGACAAATTGTAGCCGAAATAAAGAGAGAGGAAATGAATCCTTTTTATGATTTGTGGTTTCCTGCGACTGATATTCCTGTGCAGGCAAGAGAATTATATGTCAAAAACTGGTTGCGTTTGATTGTTGATATAAATTATACTCCTTCGCCTATTTTATTAGAAAATTCTATCAAAAATGAGACTTTAGATTTGAGTTATTCTACCCTTCGAAGCGTTTCGCCTGTTCATCTTGAATACCTCAAAAATATGAGTGTAGCTGCTTCTATGTCTATTTCGATTATTATTGATAATAAACTGTGGGGACTTGTTTCGTGTCATCATAATTCTGCTAAAAGGATAGATTATGCCACTCGCATGACAACCGAATTTTTTGCTCAACTGGTTTCTTTACAGATAGATAGATTGCAAAAGAATAATATTCAGTTAGATAAATTAGAGAAAAAGACGATAGCAGATGGAATTATAGAATCACTTAATGAGGAAAAAAATGTTTATGCAGGAATTATTAAAAAGGGAAAATCATTTTTGAAGTTAATGAAAGCTGATGGTTTTGTTGTTTTGTCAGGAATGGAACACAACAAGACAATTCATAAAATAGGCATTACACCAAACGACAAACAAATCAATAAAATAAAAAATTGGTTAGAAGAAAATTCTCCAAAAGAAGTTTTTTCTTCTCATTGCGTTACAAAAGACATATCAACAGTCAAAACAAATTCAGATTTATGTTCTGGTATGTTGAGCTGTTCTTATTTCAAAAGAAGATAATAGCCGTATTATTTGGTTTAGAAAAGAATTACAACAAAGTATCAATTGGGGTGGAAAACCTGAAAAAGCAGTTTTTGAACAGGGAAATGAATTTGTATTAAAACCCAGAAACTCGTTTGCAAAATGGAATCAAAATGTAGAATGTCAGTCAGATAAATGGACAGAATCAGAAATAGAAACTGCAAAAGTCTATTCAAGCCAAAATCTTCTATATTGTTACTCAAAATATGAACGAATATAGAGAGGAAATAAGGAGAAAAGAACTAGAACAACAAGTACAAATCCGTACAGAAGAACTGACCACAACAAACGAAAAACTAAATTCAGAAATATTAGTAAGAGAGAAAATTTCAAGACAATTAAAAGATGGAATGCAGCTTTTAGAGCTTACTAATAGAGAATTAGAGCATTTTGCTTATGTTGCTTCTCACGATTTGCAAGAACCTTTGAGAGCAATTTCTAGTTTTAGTCAGCTTTTAGAAAAACGCTATAAAGACCAGTTAGATGAAAAAGCAAATATGTATATCGGCTTTATTATTGAAGGTTCGAATAGAATGAAAAATCTGATTATGGATTTGCTTCAATACTCAAGATTACATAGAAATGAAACGCCTCACTAAAAAAGTAAATCTAAGAGAAACATACAAAAATGCTATCAAAAATCTTACTCTTCAGATACAAGATACAGAAGCCAAAATAGAGTTACAGAACGAACTACCTACATTGAATTTGATAGGAAGTGAAGTAAAATTAACTCAACTTTTTCAAAATTTAATAGGAAATTCACTAAAATACCGTTCTGAAAAAACTCCTTATGTCAAGATTTCTTTTTTGGAGAAAGAAGAGCATTTTGAGTTTACTATTTCTGATAATGGTATCGGAATTGATCCACGTTTTGCCGAACGAATTTTTGTACTATTCCAACGCTTGCATACAAAGGAAGAATATGAAGGAACAGGAATTGGACTTGCTTTGTGTCAGAAGATAATAGAACAGCACAATGGTAGAATTTGGTTAGATGCTCAGAAAAGTAAATTTGGAAAAGGTACTACCATACATTTTACATTAAAAAAACAAAAACAAAAATAAATTAAATCAATAGAGTTAAACAAAACACACTTATTGTGGTATTTAATGAATTTTACATTAAACAAAACAAAGAACCGTAATTTCTTGTTTACTCAAACATAGACAACTTACTTACAAAAATTATTATAACTATGAAACCTATCAAAATCCTTCTGGTAGAAGATAATCTCGCTGATACAGTTTTGATACAAGAGAGCTTATTAGAAAGCAAACTAAATCTGGATATTGATACTGCCATTGATGGAGAAAAAGCAATGGAATATCTTTACGAAAATCTGAATAACGACAAAAAAAGATTGCCTGATTTAGTAATTCTGGATCTAAATATGCCTCGTAAAGATGGAAGGGAAGTATTAAAAGAAATAAAGGAACACGAAGAACTTCGTGTTATTCCTGTCGTAATTATGACTACTTCTGAAAATGAAGAAGATGTAAAATTTGCCTACAAGCACCACGCAAATAGCTATATTAGCAAACCTGTAAACATGGACGAGTTTACCAAAATTGTTTCTTCTATAAATAATTTTTGGCTCACTATCGTAAAACTCCCTAACTCCTAAGTATCTAATTTCTAAGTAATAGTATAGAAATATATATACAACTATTTTAATTTTAATAGCCTACTACTATTTTATCACCAATGAATCTAAATTTGGACACAGTACATATCCTACTTATTGAAGACAGTTTGGCAGACCAATTTCTGATACAAGAAATATTAGAAAAAACTACTTTTCCTGTAAAGAATCTCATTACTTCTGGTACGCTTGCTCAAGGTTTGCAAGAATTGAATACAAAACAAATAGATTTAGTTTTCTTAGATTTATCATTACCTGATAGTCATGGATTAGAAACCTGTAAGGCAATTATTGACAATTATTATGGAATGCCTGTTATTGTCTTGACAGGACTCAATGACGTAAATATTGGTTTGGAAGCTATTTCTTTGGGTGCTGCTGATTATATTGTAAAGGGAACACTGGACGAGTTTGGAATGGAAAGAGCTATTTTGTATGCACTGCAACGAAATGAGGCACAAAAACAGGTGAGTAAAGCAATGGATGTTTTGAGAGGTTACAATCAAAAGCTAGAACAGTTTGCTCACATTATTTCTCACGACCTTATGTCGCCTATCGTTTCGATAAAGGCTTCTATTCAGCTTTACGAGTTAGAAAAAAAGCATAATGATTTGACACAAACTGCTGAACAGGTAATGCAAGAAGTGCATATAGGAGTGGACAAGTTACACACAAAACTAAAATCACTTGTCAAAACACTTGTAGAACAGCAAACTTCGGGTTCTAAATTTGATACTATTGAATTATCTAGTTTTACTCAAAAGGTAATTCAAGATATGAGAGATATATATAATCAGCCTAATATAGATATTGAAGTAGATATGACAGATGAGCAAACGATTTCTTTTGTTCCTGACTTAATGTATAGCATTATACAGAATTTGCTTTCGAATGCTATAAAATACCGTTCTCCCAAACGCTCTCCAAAGATAAAAATTTGGGCAGAACCTCATAATGAATTTTACTGCTTGAATATAGAGGATAATGGAATCGGAATTGATATGGAACATGACAAAAATCGTCTTTTTGGAATGTTTCAACGCCTGCACGAACAGCATACAGAAATAGAAGGAAGAGGAATTGGACTACATTTGGTCAGAAATATTGTACTTAGCAATGGAGGAAAAATTGATGTAGAAAGTCAAGTAGATAAAGGCACAAGATTTACTGTTTGTTTGCCTAGAGAACCAAAGTACTAGTTTTTTTACCATTTTGAGTTTGCAAACTAAACGGTATAGAAGAAATACATTTGCACGAAAAAATCCTTTCCTACTTTGTTATGAAAAAGTGTAAAAAAGGATTTTATCTTTTATAGAAATATAATTTTATTTATTTTAATAAATGAGGCTCTACCATT
The DNA here is from genome assembly GCA_963761725.1 of uncultured Cytophagales bacterium. Lineage (GTDB taxonomy): Bacteria > Bacteroidota > Bacteroidia > Cytophagales > Bernardetiaceae > Bernardetia. Next base: position 28,602 of record CAVXHP010000008.1, read on the forward strand.
GAGCGAAGACCAGCAAGAGGCATCATTCCCGACTGGCGAGCAACAGCTTCTCCATTCTTAAAAACAACAAAAGTAGGAATTCCACGTACATTAAACGTAGAAGCAACAGCAGGATTTGTATCTACATTTATCTTAATTACTTTTACTTTTTCTCCCATTTCGGCAGAAAAATCAGTAATTACAGGTGTCATAGCTTGACAAGGACCACACCAATCAGCATAAAAATCTACCAAAACAGGTATTTCGGATTTAATCATTTCTTGAAATGAAGGTTTAACGTCCATAGTATTATATATTTTTAGTTTTAAATTTAAGATAAAAAAATGAGTTGAAATTCTGTTTTGAAGTTAATTTGTACAAACATATCAACATTTGTTCATATATACGATTCTCTTCACAAAAAGGTTTTGTTTTTAGATTATTTTATTCCTTAATTCTCACTTCGTCAAATCATCATCAAATCTTCGTTAAATCTTATTAAAATAGCACCAAAAGGCAATTAAATCAGTTTTTGAGTAATCTTTTAAAGTCTATTATAGTTATCTTAGTAAGATTATTGAGTATATTTTGTAATCATAGGTGGAGACAAAGGTACGATTTGTAACTTTTGATTAGTTTCGCTGCCTTTGCAGCTCGTAGTTCAATTGGTTCGAAAAATAAATAAGTATATAATTTTTATAGCATAGTTTTATGTCAGAAAGTAATTCAGGTTCTTCTAATTCATCAGAATCTTCAAATGAACGTCTTATTTATACACGTTCAACACCAAAAGAAAATCAAGCAAAAACCAAATCAAGTGTATCTATTTCGGCTGCTCAAATCAAATTACCTATTTTTACGGCTATTGCTTTGGGTGTAGGATTGATTTTTGGAGCACGTTTTTTTGGTGGAAATCCTACCTCTTTTTCGTCTTCTTTGAGTGGTTTTGGAGATTTACAAACCGAAGAAAGTGCTTCTGACCAAGCCAAAAAAATACGTCAGGTACTTTCTTATATTGAAGACTATTATGTTGATACCGTTAATCTAACAGATATTACAGACCATGGCATAAAAGAAATGTTATCCAAACTAGACCCTCACACCAGTTATATTCCTACAAAAGATGTAGAGATAATGAACTCACAATTAGAGGGTGATTTTGAAGGAATAGGAGTTGAGTTTGTTCTTTTTGAGGATACTATTCAAGTAATTATGCCAATTCCGAATAGTCCTTCTTCACGAGCAGGAATTGAAGCAGGAGATAGAATTATAAAAGTAGGTAATACGCCAGTTGCAAATGTGAAGATTGATAATAGACAGGTATTTGATTTGCTGCGTGGAAAGAAAAATTCTAAAGTAGATTTGACTGTTTTCCGTCCGTATCAAAATAAAGAACTCGTAATTACGGTAGAGCGTGGCACAATTCCGACCAGTACAGTAGAGGTTGGATATATGCTTACACCAAAAACAGGTTATATAAAAGTTTCTCGTTTTGGGATGAATACATATAAGGAATTTCAAACTCAACTGCTCAAATTGCATAGAGAAGGAATGAAAGATTTAGTATTGGATTTGCGTGGAAACCCAGGTGGATATATGGATCAGGCAGTTAAAATAGTAGATGAACTTTTGGCAGGAAAAGAAATGATTGTTTATACAGATGGAAAAAAAGACCGTTTTGATAGTGAAGAAAAAGCACATCGAAAGGGAGATTTTGAAGAAGGTGCAGTCGTTGTTTTATTAGATGAAGGAAGTGCTTCGGCTTCCGAAATTGTAGCGGGTGCATTGCAGGATAATGATAGAGCTTTGATAGTTGGGAGACGTTCGTTTGGTAAAGGTCTGGTTCAGAAACCAATCACGTTGCGTGATGGTTCGGAGCTTCGTTTGACAATTTCAAGATACTACACGCCAAGTGGTAGAAGTATTCAGAAGCCATACAGCGACACAACAGATTACAGTTTGGAGATTATGGAACGTTACACAAATGGCGAATTATATCAAGCTGACAGCTCAAAAATGGACATAAAACATATCTACAAGACCACTCATGGAAGAACAGTTTATGGAAGTGGTGGAATAATGCCTGATATTTTTGTGGCGAGAGATACTTCTTATTTTACGCCTTTTGTAGACTCACTTTACTCAAAAAATGTAGTCAGAAATTGGACAAGTACGTATTATAACATCAACAAAGAAAAATTTAAAGCAATGAAATTAGAAGATTTTGTTTCTACTTTTACGATTGATAAAAAGCTAGAAGATAGTTTCTTGAGTTTTGCCAAAAATCAGAAAGTAATTTTTAATAATTCGGAGTATCAAATTTCAAGAGCATTTATTTTGAATCAATTGAAAGCAAGTTTAGCCAAATTAGGCTGGCAATACGAAGGCTATTATCCTGTTCTGAATCAAGAAGACAAAGAAATAAAAGTAGCTTTGGAAAATATTGGAAAGGCAGAGGAACTAAAAAAGTATTATTTGATAAAGGAGTAATAACTATTAAAACTGATTAGCGAGTGATTCATATGATTATTAGGATAAAATCAGGATTAATACAAATGAAATTTACAATCATTGTATTATCCTGTAATTTATCATATAGATCATAAAAATCATTTACCAATCCTACCTTACAGTAATTGAATTTTTAATTTAATCGTACAGGATCAATCAAAGCAAAATCAGGAATCTTGACTTTAAAGAGTGTATCATCATCAGTATTTCGCATCAAATACGTACCTGACATTTTTCCCATATCACTTTTGAGATGACAACCCGAAACATAATTGTGTGATTGTCCTGCTTTCAAGATAGGTTGTTTTCCAATTACACCTTCGCCTTCTACTTCTTGGTGTATTCCTTTTGAGTCGTAAATATGCCAATGACGACGCATAAGCTGTACTGTTTGCGTTCCAGTATTTTCGATAGAGATATAATACGTAAAAACAAAATTCCCGTTTTGGGAGTGTTTTTGATGAAATTCGGTACGTACACGCACCAAAATTCCGTTTGTAATTGCACTAAAAAGTTCTCCAAACATTTTATAAAACATTTAGTAAAGGAAATGATTAATTACTAAAATGATAATTTTTTTTAATGAATACAAATTTTTGTTCATAAATCTTTGTACAATCATTCATAAACACACTTTTTAACCTTTATTTTTTATGGAAGTCAAAATCGCAGAATCGTGGAAAAAACATTTAGAAAAAGAATTTAGTAAACCTTATTTCGAGCAGTTAGCTTTATTTCTCAAACAAGCCGTACAACAAGAAAAGGTATATCCACCAGGCAAACTTATCTTTAATGCCTTTGAGAAATGTAGCTTTGAAGATACAAAAGTAGTTATCTTAGGGCAAGACCCCTATCACGGTGCAGGACAAGCCAATGGACTTAGCTTTTCGGTAAGTGATGGTGTTCGTGTTCCTCCTTCACTCAAAAATATTTTTCAAGAAATACATGATGATTTAGGAAAAGAAATTCCTCAAAGTGGAAACTTAGAACGCTGGGCAGAACAAGGAGTTTTGATGCTCAATGCTGTTTTGACGGTGCAGGCTTCCAAACCTGCCTCTCATCGCAAAAAAGGTTGGGAAGACTTTACTTCGGCAGTTTTGAAACTTGTTTCTGATGAGAAAAAAAATGTAGTTTTCTTACTTTGGGGAAAAGATGCTCAAACGAGAGGAGAAATTATAGATAGAGAAAAGCATCTAGTTTTGGAATCACCTCACCCTTCGCCTTATTCTGTGCATACTGGTTTTTTTGGAAATAAGCATTTTAGTCAAGCTAATAATTACCTGAAAGAAAAGGGAAGAGAGGAAATAGATTGGTAGATGTAAATATTTATAAGTACTAAAACATAATTATCTATATGTATTTTTTCATCGAACACAGAGTTACAGAGAACACAGAGAATGAGAATACGTTTTGAAATACTACTTCTTAGATATTTTAATTGAGTACTTAAAGACAATAAGAGTACGTAAAAGGTGTAATTAACTGGTTGCTATTTACTAATAACTGGTATCTGTTTGTTACCTTTGCATTCTTCAAAAATTATTTTGAAACCCTAAAGAAATTTTTTAAATACTCTTTAGGGTTTTATTCATTTCAGAAAAAGTAATTGTATTCAACTGATTACTGGTAACTGCTTACTGATAACTGATTTATGATATTTTTATTTATTCTTTGGGTACTCGCAAACGTTGCGATTTTTATTAATTTTCGTGCTTTTGCGAGCTACGATGTACCTACTTTTCCTGCTATTGTCATAAATTATATGGTTTGTGTCCTGACGGGAAGCTTGTTTATTTCAATGGGCTGGATTGAAAGTCCTCCTGTCTTCGAAACATTGCAAAGTCCAGAATTTTCTACTGCTTTAGGTGTTGCTTGTGGAATGGGAGCTTTTTTTATTGGTTCTTTTTATATAATGGGGCTTACTACACAGCTTTCTGGAGTTGCTGTGGCGACACTTTCGGCTCGTATTTCGTTCGTAATTCCTGTTTTGGTAAATCTATGGATTTGGAAAAGTGGAGGAAAAGAATATGATTTTGCTAATTATATAGGACTTTTTTTGGCAATTATGGCTGTCGGTTTAGTTTCTTACAAGCCTTCCAAAATCAATGACCCAACAGAATATAAAGATGATAATAAAAAATACTTAGCAATTATTCTTCCTATTATTGTCTTTTTGGTAAGTGGAATAATAGATACAACTTTCAATTATACCATTAAATACGAAATTGTATTACTGGAACAACAAGGCATTTTTAGTGTTTTGCTTTTCGGAATTGCAGGAACTACTGGAATTATTATTTTCACGATTCAATTTTTGAGAAAGAAAATAAAAATGACTAAAAAAAGTATTATTGGAGGAATTTGTCTTGGAATACCTAACTTTTTCTCTATCTTTTTATTATTAAAGGTATTGAGTGGATTTGATGGAGATGGAGCTTTAGTTTTTCCTGTCTTCAATATTTCTGTTATCCTTTTGGCTGCGATTGCTTCTTATATTTTGTTCAAAGAACATTTATCTAGTATTAATAAAGTAGGTTTGGCAATTGCAATTATAGCTATTTTGCTTATTTCGTATCAAGAAGTGCAAGGTGTTTTTTGATTGAATAACCCAAGTTGCGTATCACAGACTTCCTAGTCTGTGTGAACAGTAAAACAGGCTATTTCAGAATAAAAATACCTATTCATTCAGACTAGGAAGTCTGAAATACTTATAATCCACAACTTAAGTTAACTAAGCATTCTTATTGTTAAGTACAGAGTTCATAGAAAATATAGACAATTGAAAGTCGGCATAGCCAGATTCAAAGGCAAAACAGATAAAAATAAGAAAACTCAACCAACAAAAAAAATGAAAAAAACAATCACATTATTCATTCTTTCTATTCTACTCTTAGCTTCCTGCGCCCCAAAATATGAAGTAGAAGTTCAGACAGAAAGAAACAAAAAAGACAAAATGTTTAAGGAGGGAAATGGTTCTCCTATTCCTTACGACGAGAGAAAGGATTTTGAAGGATTAGATTATTATCCAATAGATTCTTCTTATTACGCTGTTGCGATGCTTACGCTACAACAAGACCCAAAAGTAGTAACGCTCAAGACTTCACAAGGGAAAGACCGTAATTTTAAAGTCTATGCAAAAGCTGATTTTAGGCTAAAAGGCAAACCTTTGTCGCTGAATATTTATAAAGCAATTGAAGATGGAGATGGATTTACGGTCTTGTTTACTGACCTTACAAGTGGCAAAAATTCCTATGAAGTGGGTCGTTATATTGATGTGGAAGTAAATGGACTTAGAGCTATTTTAGATTTTAATCGTGCTTATAATCCCTATTGTATTTATGATAAAAAATACGATTGTCCGATTCCACCACAGGAAAGTAATCTGAATATTGAAATAAAAGCAGGAGAGAAAATTTACAGAAAGTAAGGCTAATTTACACTCTACCTATTATTTTTGTAGTATATGATTAGTTAAGGATTTGCAGGATTAATAGGATTGAAAATACAGATTAATACAAAAGCCTACTCAAATAAGTGTAGTAAAAAAAACGGCTCTAACTATCAAAAGTTAAAGCCGTTTTCTACTTTTTGATAAACTAAGTTTTCTACTTCAAATTAATTTTTCTACTCAAATAATTTGTTCCCTGACGAACAACAAGTGTATAAGTACCTGTTCCATTGACCGCCAAATCAATTTCTCCTTGATAATTCCCAGAAAAATCAACTAAAGACTCAAAATAAATTGCATTTTCTTCTTCGTCATATACTTCTATATGAGTTGTTTTCTTATCAGTTTTGCTTTCTGAAAGCGAGAAATTTAATATAAATTTCCCTTCTTTTGTTTGTGGATTTATTTTTACAGAATTCTGAACAGATTCATCAAACAATGTAGCCGCTCCTTTTTTCATTTTATCAGACAGAGCAGGGTTTTTCTCTACATTTAATTCAGAAAAATTACGTTCTACTTTTCTATTACCTTGGTAAGGACGGCTGTTTTGGTTCATGATTCGAATACGTGGCGAGCCATTATTTATCCGAACTTCATCTAAATCTTCTCTAAGCTGATTCAAATCTTCATCCAAATCTTCATCAATTTCTATTCTGATGGTTGATAATTCGTGGTTGGCTTCTTTTAATCCTTGTCTTGCTTCTTCCATAGCGATTTCGATTTCTTGGTTTACTTCCTTCCAATTCACATTTTCAAGTTCTTTGAAAGCATTTTTGAGCTCTTCTTTTAATACTTTTAAATCAGATTTGAGACCTCTTTGTATCTGATTCAGATCATCTTGCTCAATAATAATTACACGATTACGATTTGTCTTTGTGGTTGTTTTTGTGTCTGTGCGAGTGTTTTTCTCTTCTAATTTATCATTTTCAGGATTATCTATAGGGTCAGTGTCTTGAGCAAAACTTACTACGGGAAATGTAAAGAGAAGAAAAAATACAACAGGAGTGAGAAGTAATTTCATAAAAGTTGGGAGTATTAGTTGAGAATATTAATTATAGTTTGATTATACCTTGTTTTGAAAGTAAAGACAGCTATAAAATAAAAGAGTTGCATATAAACTGAAAGAAATAGACAAAAAATAATTTTTTAACTTCTATTGGGTTTATCAGTAGATTCTGTAAAAAATAGTAATGCTATTCATTTGCGTTTCAATACTATCAAAGACACTACACTTACTTTCTTTTTGTTTGCATAGCTATTTAAATAAATTTGTTTTGTATAGTTTTTCACATCAAAAGTTGAACAAAACGAAATAAATCATCAACAAAGCAACAAATTTGTTTAATTAGTAGTTTGTTTTTATAACAAGAAAATGTATCTTTACATAAATTGAAAAACAATCAGAACGAGAACAATCAAAATTCTTTTTTATAGTTTAAATTTAGTGTCTGTCTAAAGAATTTTAATAATTAAATTAAAAAAAAAGGTTTTCAGTCTTTGTCAGTAACTCTGAACAGATCTGAGAAATCTAAAACACTAAACAACCAAAAAGTCCAGAAAGCTATGGGATACTATAATTCAAAATTATTTGCAGAACGATTAGACGAACTCCTAAGAGGAAACATTTGTCCAATCACAAGAAAACCAATGAAACCCTGTGATGTAAATTACAAATCGGGATACAGTAGTTTTCATTATGTATGCGAAGCCATACACCCAGAAATAAAAATTGCTCTTTCAGGTTCTCTCATTTCGAATGAGGATAAGCTCTACGATGAGTTGAAAAGTAATCCTACTTTACAGGAAAAAATTATAGACAAGATAAGGCAGCACAAAGGAGAAGAATTCATGATTGCGACCTACACAGTACGTGAAGTATTGGAAGGAAAACAAGAAGAGGTTTAATCTAAACTATTATTCAAAAAATACAGCCTTAACCTATAAGAATCCCAAAACCTTGTAGGTTTTTTTTATTATCTATTCAAAAATTCTACTTGTATGTGCGTATCAAAAACTTTCAATTTGCTGATACTTCCATAATCAATAGAAACTGAAAAAGCCTTTTGAAGAGGAATTTGTAAAGCATGACACAAAATAGAACGAATAACTCCTGCATGACAGACAATAAAAACTGTTTTATTTTTTTCTGATTTGCTATTTTTTTTACTATTCGGTTCTATATTTTCTTTCCAAAAATCTATTACACGCTGACTCAAAACCTCAAAACTCTCTCCATTGGGTACAAACTCTGTCACAAAATTATCTGTCCATTTTTTGAGTTCTGTTTCATTTATTTCATTCCATTTTTTGAGTTCCCAATCCCCAAAATTCATTTCTTTTAGATTTTCGTTCTCTTTTATAACAAAACTATAATTCTTTTGAAGGCTAATTTTCAAATCATTTGCCAGAACAGAACAGCGTTGTAAAGGACTTGTATAAATTAAAATTTCTTTATCTACTACTTTTACTGTTTCCTTCTTTTTTTCTAATTGAAATCGTAATTTTTCTAATAAATTATCCAATTCAATTTGATAAGAATTTGCTATTTCCAAATCTGAAAAACCATAACAGATACCTTTTTCTATTTTTGGAGTAGTATGCCTGATGAGATAAATTTCCATTTCAATAGATTTGTAATAAATAAAAAAGACACCTCTAAAAAGTGCCTTCCAAAATCTTTAAATCATAAAATATTATTCTAATGTTTTTGTAAGTTTCCATTCTCCCTCTTCCTCCATTTCTTCATATATTTCATTTCTATAAAATTCTACTTTATTTCCTTCTTTTTTAGCATAAAAATTTTCTCCAGCACCTGCCCACCAACATGCACATGCCCATATTGCATTGGTTGGAATATTCATCAACTCATAACTCTCCTCTTCTACTCTATTACAGTTTGCTGCCTTTGCGAGTTCTGTATTTTCTCCATTAATGGTAGCTGAAATGGTGCTTCGGTTTCCATTAATGTCATCTTCTATATTGGAAATCAGAAAGGAAACTTCAATATCTTTTTTTTCCTCTGTAATTTCAATGTCTTGATTTTCGGTTGCTTCTACTTCTTTTGTTTCTGCATCAGAATTTGCGGTTGATTGACAAGAAAAAAAGCCAAATAATAGAAATGAGAAAATAATTAGTTGAATGGATTTTGATTTATTTGTTTTCATAAGTGTAAAGTAGTTTTGAGATTTTAGAAAAAGATATAAAAAATAAGTATTTTTTCAAAAATACGTTTTTTTACTTGTATCTTGAAATTTTGTCAAACAAAATATTTCTTCAAACAATCTACTTTCAAAAGGTGTTTAAGTTTTTTTATATCTGTTAGACTTTTACATACAACTATTTTTTAATCTCCTGTTTTTATCATTTTTATCTATGGACGCAACTCAAGAAATACAAGAAAAGCTCGTCTCTTATTGGCACATACTTTTAGAAAGCGTTCCAAGAATAGCTCTTTCTATTATCGTAACAACAGTTTTTATTCTTATTGCTATCGGACTGACCAAACTTTTTCGTCAGAAGATGATGCAAAAAGCAGAAAACAAACTTGTAGTTGATTATGTAGTCAGATTAGTAAAATTTTTCCTTATTTTGGCAGGGATAATTTTGGGATTGCATACAATGGGGCTTACAGGAATAGCTGGAGGACTTCTGGCAGGTGCAGGAGCTGGTGCAGTAATTTTGGGTTTTGCCTTCAAAGAGATTGGTGAAAATTTTCTGGCAGGAGTAATTTTGGTTTTTGATCGTCCCTTTAATTTAGGCGATACGGTTACGGTAGAGGGAAATATGGGAAAAATAACTTCTCTTAATTTCAGAACAACAGAAATGAAAACTTTTGACGGGCGAGATGTCTATATTCCTAATATTTTGGTAATCACAAATGAGGTCTATAATCATACGCAAGATGGACTTTTACGTCTGGATTTTTTGATAGGAATTGATTATGATGATGATATAAAAGAAGCAATAAAAGGAATTACAGAAATAGTAAATGCAAATTCAGAAGTTTTACAAAATGAAAAAACGCTTGTTTTGATAGATGAATTTGCAGTCAGCAGTGTTAATTTGAAAGTTATGTTTTGGGTAAATACGCTGGATTATAAAATTTCTGCCTTAGAAACCAAAACAGAAATTATGCGAACAGTCAAGAATTATCTTCTTGAAAATAAATTTGGACTTCCAGCAAATATTCAAGAAATTAAGATGTACAAACCAGAGCCTATTCCTATTATTCTCAAAAAAGAAAGTGATATTTCCTTCAAAGAGAATGAATAATTTATTCAATTTTTGTAAAAAAGAACTTCGAAAAATCGGTAAAACCTATTTAACTAAAACTATGATTTTTGATTTAGAAGATAAGAAAGATATGCGTTTGGCAGCTATAGATATTGGTTCGAATGCTTTGCGTTTGCATATTAGTAGAGTTCGTTTTTCGGAAAAAGAAGGTACACCAAGTTTTAAAAGAATTGAACAAGTGCGTTTTCCCCTTCGTTTGGGTACTGATGTTTTTAGCCGTTTTCATAAGATTAGTCCTCAAAATGAAGAGAAATTTTTGGAAGTGATGCACGTTTTTAAAGATGTAATGAGAGTCTTTGAGGTAGAGGATTACATGGCTTGTGCTACTTCGGCAATGAGAGAAGCCAAAAATGGAAAGCAAATTGTGGAGCGAGTAGAACGGGAAGTAGGAATTTCAATACAGGTAATTAGTGGAGATATGGAAGCCGAACTTATCAATAAATCAATTTTGAGTTATGTCTCAACAGATAATTTTGTTCATATTGATGTAGGTGGTGGAAGTACAGAAGTGAACATTTATCACAATTTTGAAAAAATAGATGCACATTCCTTTGATATGGGGTCGGTTCGCTCTATTACCACAAACAAAAAAACGACTACCAAAGAATATATAGAAAAAGAGAATAAAGTATTAAAAGACTGGATTCAAAAAGCTGTAAAACCACTTTCAAAACCAATTAATGCAGTAGGAACAGGTGGAAATATTAATAAACTCTATGATATTTCTAAAAAATACAGAAGCGGAAAAGCTCTTACCCTAAAAGAAATAGAACGTCTTTACAAAGAATTAAAAGATAGAAATTACCAAGAGCGAATAATCTATTTTGGTCTAAATGACGATAGAGCCGATGTAATTATTCCAGCTACCGAAATCTATATGAAGGTAATGAAGGCAGCTAATATAAAAGAAATTATAGTTCCAAAGGTGGGTTTGAGAGAGGGAATTATTCAATATTTATTTGAGAAAAATAATGTTATTCATTAATATTATTTTTCAAAACTACTTTAAAGCTAATCTAATTCTACTTTAGATTAGCTTTTTTTAATGAATTACTTTCACAAAAATCAATAAATCATCTAACAAAGTTTTGAGAGTAAGCGTTTTATAGATTATAAACTAGGTTAATCGCATCTAATTTAGAAGTTTTTTTGGTTTTTAGTTGCAGAGCAACGTAACCTTTGTAGATAATTTAATTGTCTAAGAGCATTTTAGAGCAACAGAGTTGCGAAACCTTGTTGTTTTCAATTGTTGTATCTGTATTATAACTTTTAAGGTTACACTACTCTGTAGCTAAAAGTTAATAAAAAAAGTAATAACTTATGTAAAATCTTCGTTTTTTGGTGCAATGAACCTCATTACAAACCCTTAAAGCTTAAAATACAAATATAAAAACTAAAACATACAATTATGAAAAATAAATCAGTATTTCCCTTTCTTATTCTTTTTCTGATGAGCTTTGCAGCCATTTTTGTGAGTGCTTGCTCTCCAAAACAAAACGCTCATGCAAATGATTCTATGGATTCAAATGAAGATAAAAATACTACAACCACTAAAACAAATATGAATAATACTATGACAGATGCAAATACAGATTTAGAAATGGCTACTCTTGGTGCAGGTTGTTTTTGGTGTATAGAAGCTGTTTTTCAGCGTTTAGAAGGCGTTGATACAGTAATTTCTGGTTATACAGGTGGACAAACACTAAATCCTACTTATAGAGATATTGGAACAGGAACAACAGGACATGCAGAGGTTGCACAAATTACCTACAACCCAGAAGTGATTTCTTTTGATGAACTATTAGAGATTTTTTGGGCAACTCACGACCCAACTACTTTAAACCGACAAGGAAATGATGTAGGAACACAATACCGTTCAGCAGTTTTTTATCACAATGATGAGCAGAAAGAAAAAGCTGAATTTTATTTAAAAAGATTGACAGAAGAGAAAGTTTTTGATAAGCCAATTGTTACCGAAATTACGGCTTTGGATAAATTTTATGTAGCAGAAAATTATCATCAAAATTATTACAATAATAACAAGACTCAAGGTTATTGCTCTTTTGTAATTAGTCCAAAAGTAGATAAACTCAAAAAAGTATTTCCAAACAAACTTAAAAAAGAATACGCAAATTAAAGTTATCAGTAATTAATTAACAGAAAAACTCGTTATTCAATTTGATTAAGTAATGAGTTTTTTGCTTACTTGTACTTTGTTTTACCATTTTCTAATATGAGTATATATAAATTTACAGAAGAATTGAATGACTTGATGGATTACTTTATTTTAGCTGATCCATTTACTTTATTAGATTATAAAAAGAAGAACAATTTACCAAACGATTTGATTACTAATTTTACTACTACTGAGTATGGAGATGAGGTAGTAAGAGGAGGAACAATGATTGCACTTTCAGGTGTTCAAAATTATCCATATACAATTTATTTCAATTTAACAGGGAAGGATATCTATGGCTTTCAATTGTCTTATGTTCCTACAAATCACTTATTTCCTATTTCTATTTTGATTTTCTTTTTAGCAGAAAAATTTACTCCTGAAAATCAACTTTTATTCAAAATAGTATTCTTTCTACATTGTATTTATTTCTTGTTTGGACTGACAGCTTTGAGTTCTAGTACAACTACTTGGGGCGATGGAGCAGCTCCTTTTGGAATATTTATAGTTTCTAATTCTATTTTATTTGTCAATTATTGTGTTGTAAGAATAGAAAACAGAAATTTACTTGTAATAAGTAAACTTGTTTTTGGTTTACTTGGAATAGTAGTTATCCTCTTTTCAACTAATGGATTAAACCACAGGGAATACGATGGAGAATTAGTAGATTTTAGAAGAATGATAGCATTTTGTGCCTGTATTAGTTACACGTTTGAGGCTTGGATTCTCTATATTTTCAAAAAGGAGGTAGAAAAAAAAATATTTTGAGAATTAAACTTTTCAAAACCTTGATAAGTAAATTTATTACTTTTCGTCTAATAGCGATTTAGCTTGATTTGAGTACTTACTAGTAGAATTACTTATTTTTTCTAAGATAATTTTAGCTTTTTGATTTTGATTGATTTTGAGATAAGAATTAGCCAAAGACCATTCTGCCTCTTGATTGTTTTTTTGATAAACAATAGTTGATTTTTGCTTCAAAAATTTTTCTAATAATGAGATTGACTTCTCTGTAGTTGTTATTTTGGTAATAAGACATTCCTCCAAAAAATAAAGCCTGTGCGTCATCTGGATTAGTAATTAGATAAGTATCAAGTAAAATAATGGCTTCTGTATATTTTCTATTCTCATAAAACTGAATGGCATCAAATAATACTTCTTTTGAAGATTTTTCATTTTTATACGTATCATCTTCTGAAAAGAGATTGTAATCATCATCTGCTAATTGCTCCAAGTTTACTACACTAACAGAATCAGAATTTGCTTTTCTACTTGCGATAGGAGAAGAAGCCATAACTTGTCCCGAATTAGTTGAGTTTGAAAGCTGATTATTTTCAGATTGCACTTGCTCTTTTTTGGTAATCCAAATATCAGAAGTAGAAAAATCTTTTTCGTCTTGTTTTCTCTCTTTATTTAAAGCTAAATTCTGTTCCGTTTTGGTGTTACTTTTATTTTCTTCTACAAGTTGTTCTTTTTCTAATTTGTCTATTAATTTCTCTTCTATTTCTTTATCAAATTGTACTTCTTCGTTTAGTGCCAAATTTTGATTTTCTGTAGTAGCATTTGTGTTTATAATAGGTTCTGACTGTGTTTGTGTAGCCAAATCATTAGACGAAAAATTGATACTTGCTACTCTAAATAATCCGAAAATAACTACAAAAATCAAAGCCACAGAAGCTGCTGCATAAAATATTCTATAATCTGTTTTGTAAAAACCTCTTTCTACATTATATTTTTTTATTGCTTTATTTAGTGCATAGGTAGTAGCTGCAATATTGACTTTAAAATCAGCATTTTCAAAACCTTCAATAGCCTCAGCAGCAAAATCTGAATTGAGAAGTTGCTTTTCTACTTCGTGTAATTCCTCTTTAGTGAGCTTTTTATCTATATATTTTTGTAAAGTCTGGACATCAATATTGGAAGAGCGTTCTAAAATGCTCCTTATTTTTTGTTTTTTATTTATATTTTCTTCATTCATTACTTTATCATTTTATATTCTAAATAGTGCATCAGACTATAAACAATAGCCAAAAAACTAGAGATAAGATACCTAATTGTTTTTTGATATTTCGTTTTCCGTTTTGAAGAAAACTCTTTACCTTAGAAAGGGAAAAGCCTGTTAGTTCTACAATTTCTTGATAACTTTTTTCCTCTAAAAAGAAAAGCTCTACACATTGTTTTTGTTCAGGATTGAGCGTTTCTAATGCGTCTTCAATACTTGTTAGTCGTTCTTCTTTTTTATATTTTTCACTTTTGTTGTATAGATGCCAATCTGGGTCAGAATCCATACGCTCCTCGTCTTGGTTGATAAAATAATCTTCACTTCGCTTAAACTCTCTTTTACGTTGTCGTAGATACATCAAACAATAATTTTGAGTAAGGCGATGCAACCAAGGAGGGAAATTTTGTATCTCAAAACGTAAGAGGTCGGTTAATAATTTCTCAAAAATAAGTAAAACAGCATCTTTACTATCTTCTTCATCTTTGAGATATTTCAAACAAACACCATATACCAAGTGGGTATAACGCTCAAAAAGCTCTCCCACAAATTTGTTATCTCGGGTTTCTTTATAGGCTTCAATAAGTTCTAAATCCGAACGAGGACTTTTTTTAGAGAATAATTTGACAAACATCTGTATTCAAAAATCAATTTATAATTCTTATTTCCTTTCTTCCTTATTACAAAATCATACAATTACAAAATAGAGTGCGAAAACTCAAAAAGAGTTGCACCTCAAAAAACAATCATTGTTATAATTACTTCTAATTGCAAATTAATTACCAATCTATGAAAAATTTACGTTTAGCAATCTATAAATTACCTACAAAATTACACAATTTATTCTGTCTTCATTTTTATTTTAGTTTTCTTATCATTTTCAGTACTTTTCTTTTTACTCCTAATGAAGTTTTGGCTCAAGTAGAAATTAATGCTCGATTACAAACAGGTTTTCCTTTGGAAGAATTTGCTCAAAATAACGAATCTATTGCTTTCGGAATTGGTGGTACATTTCTCGTTCCGATTCAGAAAAGCAAAGGTGTAATTTCGGTAGGTTTGGATGCTGGTTATATGATTTATGGAATGCAATCAGAGGATTATATAGACAACAACGGTTTTGATTATACATTAAATACAAATAACAATATTTTTGAGAGTTTTGCAATGGTGCGTTTCAAACCTCGCTGGGAAAAATCATTTATCTATCCTTACGTAGATGGACTTTTGGGAGGCAGATACATTTACACCAGAACAACAGAAGAAGAAGACGGACAAGAATTAAGTGCTTTTATTGAACAAGATGGATTTGCTTTTGCCTATGGAGGAGCTGGAGGACTTATTTTCCTACTTTCTGACAAGATAAAACTAGATATTCGTGCCGTCTATACACAAGGAAGTAGGACGAAATATTTAACCAAAAACTCTATCTATCCAGACCCATTGTTTCCAGATGAGTTTATCTATGATATAAAAAATACAAGAACAGATATGCTTTCTTTTCAAGTAGGAGTTACTTTTACGATTGATTAATTTTAAAAATAATTTTGAATTGCAAAGTAAATTTCTTTTATAATAAAAAGTATTTATAAGTTTCATTTCCGCTAGGAGCTAGAAATTAGTAATTTTGTAATTAAATTAGCAAAAATGAATTTAAAAGTAATTGCTAAAGTTCGTTTAATTATATTACAATTTGCCTTTTAATCAATCCTAAAATGAAAAAAAATATACTTTTATTCTTATCTCTATTTGTTCTATTTTCTGCTGTATCGTCCTGTGGTTCTTTAGACAAAACGGATAAGAGTGATGATTTTAATGCTGAGACAATAAAGGTTTTGTCTTGGAATTTATACAACTTTGGAAAGTCAAAAGATGCTCAAGAAATTGAATATATTGCAAAAAAACTAAGAGATTATGACATTGTAGCTATTCAAGAAGTTTCGACTTCTCTTTATGGAATTCGTGCTGTCGGAAAGTTAGCCGATGAGCTAAACAGAACAGGAAGTAAATGGGAATACAAAATAAGTGACCCCACTTCTGGAGATGGAAAAGAACGCTATGCTTACTTTTGGAAAACAACTACAATGAATGCCAAAATATCTTTGCAAAAGGCGTGGTTAGAAGAAAGTATAGAAAAACGAGTAGATAGAGAGCCTTTTATGGCACGTTTTGAAATAGATTTTAAGAAAGATAATACAAAAAATACGGTACTGATTGGAAGTTTTCATGCTGTTCCGAAGAGTAAAGACCCTGAAAAGGAAGTTGTTTTTTTAGAGGAAATACCGAATAGATATCGAACGGATAATATTTTGATTTTGGGAGATTTCAATCTTGATGGAAGACATAAAGCCTTTGATGGACTTAGAAACCGTTCTTTTGTTGCAGCCTTTGAAGGACAGAAAACAAGCCTTCGAATGAAAAAGAAAGATGGAGAGCCGTTAAATGAAGAATACGATAATATTTTTGTAGAAACAAGAGCTTTCTCTATTAAAAAGGCAGAAGTAATTCATTTTTATAAAGATTATGGTAGCTTAAAAGATGCTCGTTATATTTCTGACCATATTCCTATCTGGGTGGCTCTAAATTTTAAGTAGAACAATTTCAAAACACAAAAAAGAGTTTGATTATTTCAAACTCTTCTCCAATTTTTTAAATAAAATTCTGTGTATATATTGATGGATTTATTCAGCAGCTTTATCTTCTGAGTAAGAAATCAAATCTTGTGGTTTTTGCAAAACCTGTACATTCTTAGAAGTTTTGTAATCTTGCCCCATTACTTGAAAACCAGAAACCAAAACATCAGCATCTGGAAAACGCTCTCCAATTTCGAATAAATATTCTTCTACGGCACTTGCAGAAGGCGAAGACGTAATAATGGTTACTAAGGTAGCAGGTTTGTGCGTAGAATATACTTCTTGCAAATCCTTTAGAGGAAGATTTTGTCCCAAATAAATAACTTGGTTTCCTCTTACCTTTAATAAGTAATAGGAAAACAAAAGCGAAATTTCGTGAAGTTCTCCACTTGGAAGAAATAAAATATACTTTTTATCTGTTCCAGATGATTTGTCTCTATATTGTCCGTCTATAGCAACAATAATTTTTTGACGAATAAGTCCTGTAATAAAATGCTCTTGTGCTGGATTAATTGCGTTTGTTGTCCAAAGCATTCCAATTCTACTCAAAAAAGGATAAATAATATTGAGCATCGTTTTTTCAAAACCAAATTGCAGGATACTAGTCGACATTATACGTTCAAATTGTTCTTCATTAATATCAATAGTAGCAGCCGTCAAAGCACTAATTTGAGATTGATAATCCGAAGTACGTGAAAGTGTTTCTCTTACTTTTACATACACTTCATCTTGCGACATCTTTGCAATCTTCGAAATACGAACTCCATTATTATTGAGCAAGGCTACATTGAGCATATATTTCAAGTCCTCTGAGTCGTAATAACGAATATTTGTGTCTGTTCTTTTTGGTGTTACAAGTTCATAACGCTGTTCCCACATTCTTATGGTATGCGCTCTGATGCCTGTCAGGTTTTCTAAATCTCGTATGGAATAAGTGTTGGTATCTCGCACAGTAGATGAGTTTAATAGTAAAAAAAGGAAATTAGTGTTGTATTATCAAACCAAATAAAATTGTTTGTAAAGTTTTCCCTAAAAATAGAATTATAGATTTGTTATATTAACGTAGAAGTATAATATTTGTTTAATATACGCATTAAAATATTCAACAAAAAACCTCTTATGTAAAACTCTGTTATACAAAGCTATAAATTTTATTTTTCTCTCTTCTGTTTTTAATTTAACTTGTTTTACCTAAGTGGAAAATAGCATCACCTTGATTTACTACTGCTTGATGATTAATGGCAACAACATGACAACGCTGTTTGCAAATAATATCGTGATGAAGTTCGCCAAAAGGATCTGTTAGGCTTCCAATAATCTGACCCTCTTCTATCATCGAACCATTTCTGACGAAGGCTCTAAAAAGACCCGAAAATTTGGCTCTCATCCACGAAGTGCGTTCCAAAATAATAGGTTCTACAACTCTATCTGCACCACGCATTTTGAGCATATCTTCTTTATCTATCATATCCAAATGATACATCAAACGGACTGCACCACGCATTCCTTCTTTCACAGGTGCACGATTTAGGCGTTGAGATTCTCCACCTTCATAGACTAGAATAGACTTTCCCATCTGCTGGGCTATATTACGGAGTGATTTGTCTCTAAGTTTTGAGTTGATAATAAAATGAGGAGCAAAAGCACGAGCATATTCTTCATTGTCTCCTGCATCTAACCAGCAGCGTAGTTGTGAGAAATTATTTATTCTTCCTCCTCCTGTGTGAAAATCCAAACCTAAATCTATGTGAGGCAGAATTTCGGTAGTAAACGCATTGGCAACACGACTAGCTAATGAACCTTCTTTGCTTCCAGGAAAACTTCTATTAATATCTTTTCCATCGGGTACTTCTCTTGAAAAATTCAAAAATCCATAAATATTCAAAAGAGGAATAGCAATGACAGTTCCACGCTTAGGAATAATCAGTTCTTTTGCGATAAGTTGTCTTATTATCTCTACTCCATTTATCTCATCACCATGCATACCTGCAATCAACAAAAGAGTTTTTCCAGGTTTTTTTGAGCGATAGACAAAAACAGGTGTATCAATGGAAGTACGTGAAGGAAGTTTTGCAATATTGAGATTAATTTGCTTGTCTTCTCCTGTTGCTATTGAAATACCGTCAATGACAATATCTTTATGATAATCTGGAAATGGATTTTTCATGTATAAGTAATTTTGTGAGTAGTTGAGAGGAAAAGTCAGAATTTACAAAAAAAAGATAATCTATTTTAATTATCTTATCTCTATTCTGAACCGTCATTGAGGCGTTGCCATCAACGAGATTTTTAGATAGTTGCAAATTTTGCTTTTCGTTCTAAAACAGCTTTTGCTTTTTTGATAATATCGGTTGAAGTAAGTCCATATTTTACCATTAATTCTTCTGGCGTTCCACTTTCTCCAAAACTATCATTTACACCCACAAATTCCATCGGAACAGGATTGTTCATTACTAAAGTTTGTGCAATACTACTTCCCAAACCACCCATAATTTGATGCTCTTCGGCAGATACGGCACATCCAGTTTTCGCAACTGATTTCAAAATTGCTTCTCTATCTAATGGTTTGATTGTATGAATATTAATTATTTCAGCAGAAATTCCTTCTTTTAATAATTCTTCATGAGCCAAAAGAGCTTCCCAAACCAAATGACCCGTTGCAAAAATAGTAACATCTGTTCCTTCTTGCAAAGTAATTGCTTTTCCAATTTCAAATTTTGTATCAGTAGGCATAAAAACAGGAACTTTCGGACGACCAAAACGCAAATAAACAGCACCTTGATAATCAGCAATCGCTAAAGTAGCTGCTTTTGTTTGATTGTAATCGCATGGATTAATGACGGTCATGTGAGGAAGCATTTGCATCATTCCGATGTCTTCTAAGATTTGGTGTGTTGCACCGTCTTCTCCCAAAGTAATACCTGCATGAGAAGCACAAATTTTGACATTTTTACCCGAATAAGCAATCGATTGACGAATTTGGTCATAGACTCTACCTGTTGAAAAATTGGCAAAAGTTCCTGTAAAAGGAATCCAACCACCGATAGTAAGACCTGCAGCAATACCCATCATATTAGCCTCTGCAATACCAACTTGATAAAAACGCTCTGGGAATTGTTTTTGAAAATCACCCATTTTGAGCGAACCAATAAGGTCAGCACAAAGAGCAACTACTTTAGGGTTTGTTTTGCCAAGTTCTGTAAGTCCGTCGCCAAAACCTGAACGAGTATCGTTTTTTGTTTCGAATGTATATTTTTTCATTTTCTATTAAATGATAGAGATAATAATATTCTATTTATAAGACAAATATAAAGGGTTTTGAAGTAAAATGCTAATGCTAGGAGCTATGAAATAGATATTAGGAGCTAGGAAAATACGAATGAGGGAATTAGGAAGTAGAGGGTAGATAATGAAAAGATAGAAGTTTTAGTTGAGCAATTTTTCAATATTAACTTGTTATTTCATATCTGGTAACTACCTTACTTAATTTTCATTAGGTCAGTCTCATAGGCAAACTGATATACAACAGCTTTGAAGCTCAATTATATTGCTTTCAATTTCTCACAATACGCCATAAAATCACATTTATAAGGAGAAAGGCAATGCTGACCCATTTTTATGACTGGTTCATTACTTTCAAGAACAGTTTTGAAGTTTTCTATCAATTCATCTATAGTTTGTATTCTTTCTTCTAACTCATTTTTTACATCTATTATATTTCCTTCATTATTTTCATCTCTCAAAACTACATTAAAGGTATTAATGGCTTCATATCCAAATTTCTGTTTGCAGATAAAATATTGAATAGCTAAGTCATTCCAAACTACTTCCTGCATATAAATATGAGATTTGATTTCATAAAAATTATACAGATTTTCGTCTATTTTATCTACAATATCACACATTACTAAAATATCGCTTTCTATAAAGGTAGCTTCAAAAAGAGTAATTGCATCATTACTGTCTAATAAAAAATCAGTATAAGAAGGAAAATAACCAAAGTTGAAACCCAAATTATCTTTTATATTAATTCCATTTTCAAAATTCTGCTCTCTAAAAAGGTCTTCAAACTCATGTCCTTGTTTGAAAAGTTGTAACGTTTTTTTGTTGGGTGGCGTTCGTTCTTTTTTCTTATGCTTGTCCAGATACAGTAATTTTACACATTGTTTTCCTTTGACAAAAGAGCTTTTTGAGAGTTTCCAGTTTTGAAGATTTAATTTTTTTGTGTCTTCATTTTCGCTTTCTTGCTGCTCTACTTCTTTTATTTTGTCCTCCAAAATGGAAATTAAATGCAAAGGATATTTATCATTTCCTTTATACTGACTAAGTTTTTTTACTGCTTTTTTGTAATTGGAAAGGCTAAGTTTATAGTCTTTCATTTCGAAGGCTATCTTTCCTAGTTTTATCGAATTGCTGTCTATGTATTTTATGTAATCGTTCATTTTTTGAATAAATAATATTTTATATTCTTTTTCCAATAGCTAAAACCGTGTTCTTTGGCACACAGAATACTAAACTGCGTAACATCAGTATTCTATATTCTTTTCCCAATAGCTATTTTGTTATCAATGTTTTCATAAATTTCTACATATTCTTTCGTATTTGAATTTATCCAAGATAAAATTTCAAATATATGTTCTTTTACCTTTTCTGCTTGTCGAAAATCAATTGAATTTCCACGAAAACAAATAGGTTCGTTGTGGTAAACTCTATTTCTAAAATCTCTAATTTTAGACAAGCGAGTTTCTAAAGCTCTTCTATTTATACGAGGAGGTTTATTAGGAAAACAATTAATTACTGAACCTCTAATGAGTCGATAATGATGAACTTCAAATAAAGAAGTCCAAAATCCTAGTGATTGTTCTGCTATAATTTTTCCTGTCGTTATTCTTCTATTTCGTCGTCTAATTTTCCTTTCTGCTTTATCTACTTGTTTTTTTAGAAAATAATTAGAACTATTTAGCGATGAATCATTCATAAAACCATTTTTTTCTGTTATTATCCAATCAGTATTAGAAAAATGGCTACTCAAATTATAATGAATTTCATTGCGAAGAATTATTTCAAACAAGTTCAGAATAGGATAAAATGATTGAGATAAACGCAGATTAATGTTATAGAGTTTTTTTGCTTTTACTTTAGAATTTCCACAGGCTATTAAATATCTATCTAATCTTGGTTGTGAAATGATTCTTTCCAATTCTAAATATTTCAAGATACTTGGATTATTAGTTGATTTTTTGTATATTTGTGATGTAATGCCTAATCAAGCCTCTTTCTTTGAGTTAAATAACTCAAAGAAACGTAATTAGGTAAGAGAAATACAAAAAAGCTCATTGAATATATCATTATTCTTTGAGCTTTTTTATTTACTGCTTCAATATACGATAAACTATTAAAAATCTCAATAAATTAAACATTAAATAGATTTTAAAATATCCAAAACCCCCATTTTCCTTCACAGTCCATTCCATAACTATCGGCTTTCTTGTCCAAATCCATATACCAATAATTTAGATTCTTGTCGAAACCTCTTGCTAACATAACGTAGTTCATAGATATATTTAAACTACTAAACACAATCAAAAATCCAACAATAATTTTGTATAAAGTCTTAACTATTTTGCTGTCATTGTAGAATTTTATCAATTTTAAAACGCCTAATCTAAGTATAATTAGCATCATGCTCCAAATAAGCATATTCGAAATTACTCCAAAAATACTATAATAATATTCCATTGAACTCGCTAAAGATTTTTGTTTGAAGATAAATGGACTACCATAATATTTTGGAAACATTTCTTGTCCTATACAATTATATTCAACCCCCACAATTAAGGATAATCCAAGTCCGAGAGCAATAAATGGAATTAGTATGTATTTCATTCTTATATAAATTTTAATAACTCAAAATTCTAAATTCCACTCTACGATTCAATTTTTTACTTTCCTCATCTCGTTGTCGTGTAATTGGGTTTGTACTTCCATACGGACGAGTTTCAATTCTCTTTTTATCAATTCTCTGTTTGACTAAATAATCTTGAATTGCTTTTACTCGCATAGCAGAAAGTTTCATATTCATTGTCGGAATTCCTTCAATATCAGTATGTCCTTCTACTTCTATAGTTATAGTAGGATTTTCTAACATAAGGACAACCAAACGGTCTAGTTCTGGATAAGAATCCTTCAAAAGTTCGTTTGTTCCTTGTCTAAAGAACACATTATTCAGTCTTATTTTCTGACCTATTTCTATTGGAGTAAGATACAAATCTCGTTTTATCTCTTTATAAATTTCATTTCCTGTGGCATCAATATTTTCACTTACCGAAACAAAACCTCTTGATTTTGCCAAAAAACCATAATTAGAATTTGGTGGCAATGCAATTTTATAATTTCCTGTTTGTGGGTCTGCTTGAGCTGTTCCTGCTTCTTTTCCTGAAGATAGTATTTCATAAAAAATTTCTGCTCCAATTGGTTCGTTTGTTTTGGAATTATAAACCGTTCCAGAAACAAGTAAAATTGGGTCTGGACGAACTTCAATATGAAGTTTTGCACGATAAATATCCAATTCTGAAGCTGTAGTTTTGTTAGAATGTTTGGAAGAAGCAAAATAAGCATATTCTCCACTTGCATCAACCGAATAACCAGCATCCCAACCAGCAGAATTAAGAACATTTCCCAAATTCATTGGTTCGCTCCAATTCGTCCATGTATCATCTAATCTACGACTGACATACATATCAAAACTTCCATAGCCGCTACGTCCGTCAGAAGCAAAATAAAGTGTTTTGTTGTCTGATGAAAGTGTAGGCGTAATTTCAGAAGCTGCCGAATTGAGCATCGAACCCATATTTTTAGGAACAGACCACGTATTATTTTTTTGCAAAAAACTAACATACAAATCCCTCGAACCAAAGGTATCTTCCCTGCGAATTGCCATTATCAAAACTTTTCGGTTAGGAGCAAGACAAATCTCTGCATATCTATCCGTATTATAAAAATCTTTTATTTTCAAAGGTTCTGGAAAAGACCACGAACCATCAATGGTTTTATAAGATATAGAAGCTCCCTGTTCCATTTTTCCAGAAGGCAAATAGGCATTGGCAAGCAAAATAACATTGCCATCAGGCGTAACCGAACACACGTAATTGTGCTGATTATTATTTACAGGTTCGTCAAGTCTTTCGGCTTCACTCCAAACTGTATCTGAAATATGACGGGAAAACCAAACATCATCATTTTCCTTTCCTGCCGAAATGGAAGGCATATTTTTAGGGTGGTCTTTTCTATCAAAAAAAAGTGTTTTGCCATCAGGAGAAATGACAGGCAAGATTTCACTGTATGGAGAATTTACAGTTTGAGGTAAGCGTTGAGTTTCATTAAAGGGAATATCTTTTGTAATGTTTATTTCTGCCTTTATAGGAATATCACTTTCAGAAATTGCGATAGCATCAATATTATTCCACCCTGCTACATCAATGGTATTGAGTTTTATTTTTACTGCTTTTACTCTGTAATTTGTTTTGTTTTTTAATAGAACAGATAGTATTTGTCCTTGTGTAGAAGCAGGTTGTGTTCTTTGATTTTTATAAACTAAATGTCCTTTATCTTCTAAATCATAAAGAATGATAGCCGAAATTGCACCTGCTCCAAAGTTTTCGGCAACTGCGATTTGTTTCACAAAAATACTTTTTTCAAATTCTACTTTTATCCATTCGTCTTGACGAGATTCTGGGCGTGCTGGCGACCACGAACATGGACTTTGCCAAACAGCAGGTAATACATTTGGCTTTCCCAAAACCTGTTGTGCAGTGTGTTGAGTAGGATTATTTTCATCAAAATATTCAGAAGAAAAATCAATTACTTTACTTGCCCATAAAGTAGTAGTTTTGGTTTGTGCATTCAAAACAAGAGGACAAAAACACAAACCAAATACTATTAAAAGAGTAGAAAAAGGAACACAAAAAAATAGCTTTCTCAAATAATTGTATAAATTACTCAAAAAAGACTTCTTTAAAACTAAGAAAATTGAAAGGTAAAATTGTAATTGCATAACACAAAGGTACGCTCAAAATACGGAATAGCATTATTTTTTTGTAAGAAACCTATAAGGTTTTAGAAACCTTATAGGTTCAAAATTGATTAATCCCAATCTTGTGCTACAAATTTCATTTTCTTTCCATTAGCAGAAGAAAGTGTCAAAAATTGTCCGTCTAAATTATATTGATTCATTTCAGAAATGTTCTTTCCAAAACTAGTTTCTAATTCCATATTTTCCTGACAGGCTTTTCTTGTCATTCCTACTTGCAAGAATTCTATATTATTTCTCATATTCGCCTGTCCATTTGTGGCAACAGTAAAAAAGATATTATTACAACCCATATAGGCATTTCCTTGAGCAAGTCTTTTTCCATCTACACTCGTTGTGATTTCTTTGAGTTTGGAGAGGTCTAATTTTGCTCCTGCTTTTGTGAAGTTTTCTTTTGTAAAACTATTGCCCTCATTTACATCCATTTCTGTTAGCATCCAAACTCTAGCAAGTTTTTCGTTTTCGGTAAGATTAGCCATTTTATTGCTCTTACAACTTGAAAATAAAAGAGTAGCTGAAAAAATTAATAGTACAGATAAAAAAATTGTTTTGATTGTCATTTTTTGTTTTTTTTGATAAAAAATAAGTATAAATACAGTTTATAAACCCTGTTTTATTATAGAATGTTTTATTATTTTTCATTAAAACATTTCTACAAACCCCAAAAAAAACTAACCCTTATTATTTCAGAAAATTCTGTGAATAATAAGGGTTAGCTTATATAAGATGGTTTCATAAAAAGGAACAAATTTTAAATAAAAAATAAATAAAACTAACTTTGTTCGCTGTTTTTTTGTCCTAAATTTATTCTAATTCAAATGGATAATCAATTAGTAAAAGCACGATTGATTTTTAGATTAGACAGACATAAAATACAACTAGATAAATTTCACTTTATCTGACAAGTAAGCGAAAATGACGAATTATCGTGAAATAGATAAACTAAAATAATGAAACAGATTTTACTTGTCTCCAATTATATACTATCTGATTTCCTGCGGGCTTACTGACTATTAGTTGAGGTCTGAATTTAGAACAGAAGAAATACATCTTAGATTAAAATTAACAATTGTGTTGAGCAAATTTATAGTGTTTAGTAAAGCTCTAGGTAAAACATAAGTAAAGATACAAAGACGTTATTAGAATCTAAATCACTTAGAATATAATAACTGATTGAAATGCTTTTTTAAAATAAATGATTTATCTTAATTTATAATGAGTTTGTCATCACTTGCTTATAATTATATAAATTCAAAATATAAGACTAAAACAAGTCTGGATAATGATATCGCTTTGATGTGAGAGGTTAAAAATAAATAAGCGTTTTAAGCCATTTTATTTTCATTACTCTCCAAAGGGAAATAATATATTTACCAATAAAATAATCAGTAAAAATAATGTACATTACTAGTTTGAATTTTTACAATTGTTTTGTTATTCTTGTATTATTATTTACTACTATTTTTCGGACGTTTTCTTATACGTATAAAAATTAGCATAAAACAAGAAACTGAAAATAATTTAAAAAGAGTCTATTAAAAAATAACAAAGTTTTAAAATAGATTTTGCAAGTAGTTTGTTAAACTATCCTTACAACTATAACTTACTTAGATTTTACCTAAGCCTTTTTACTATTGGTTTTCAAAACAAAACTTGAAGTAATTTTTATCTTGCCTTTTGCTAGATAGACTAACCAAATGAAATAATAAAAGATAAACTTTTCTAAAAAAACAAATCTAATTATTTTTTTATATCATATAGTATAGATTTTAGTTAGAAATACTGATAAAATACGATTGAATAAAATACAAAAGATACATTAAGTGTTTTACTAAACTCTAAATAATCCCGATTGAATAATTTAAGTCAGAAATAATTACACTTAAAAGAGTTACAAAATTCATTTCTTCATTATAAAAAACTATTTTATTAAAATTACCTTTCCAAATAAACCTATATATACGATAGATATAAATAGACTTGAAGGTCTCAAAAGTAATCTTATACTACAAATTAGCTCAAAAATAATTTTTACAATATTCTATAAAAAAACACCGATTGTGCCTTTTTGTTTTGTAACTTAATACAATATAGAAATTATATTTTGATAAAGCAAGCGTCAGCCAAATTATTTAATTATTTTTTTTATTTTTCTTTCTGTTTAGCCTCTTCTTCCTCTTGTTTCATTTCTGCTTCTCTGATAATTTTCTTTTTTTCAGTAACAAAATGTTCTACTTGTTTTTTCAAGACAGGCAAAGGAATATGTCCGTTTTTCAATAAAATTTCATGAAATTCTTTAAGATCAAAATGTTCTTCTAAGGCATCTTCTGTATATTCTCTCAGATTTTTGAAATAGATTTTACCAATCTTATAAATGGTTGCTTGTGCAGGACGAACAACAATTTTATCTACTTCATCTCTCATACTTTCTCTTGGAAGACCTGTATTATCTACCAAAAAATCAATTCCTTGCTCTCGTGTCCATTGTTTGAGATGAATTCCAGTATCGACTACCAAAAGAGACGTAATAAAAAGTTCGTGCTGAATTTTGCCAATTCTAGTATATAAATCTTTGTAATAATCAATAGAATTTCTGTTTTCATCTTTTAATAAATCAGCAAAATACCCTTCCCAACCTTCATAATACACATCAAATTGTAATACTCTTCTAAAGGTAGGAATATCAGTAAGCTGTTGTTCGTACCATGCTTGAATATAACGACCTCCTGCTTTCTCATAAATCCAAACAGGAATCTTATTTTGAGGAAGCTGTTCGGCATTTTTTAGATTGATATATAAAGCTGGACGTGTTTTGTCGTGTCCTCCATGAAAATCCAATAAAGGAGCATTACTTTCCAAAGGTAAAGGAACACGTACCAATTTGAGTGGTTCTTTAGGTTGGCGTAAGAAAAAATTATCAAATGCCTCAAAAGCAGAGTCTGAATAATGTTGATAGGTAGCCAAATAATCTTTATAATTATCATCAATAGCAAAATCATTAGGCAGGCGATTATTAATTCTGGTTAGATTTTGTGAAATAGAATCTTTTTGAGGAAATTTTAAGGAATCAAAAATGATTACGAGTTCTTCTCTCAAATCACTAATCTCTCCCAAGCCTCTAAAATGATACTCTTCAGCCGATTCTTCTTGTGAAATATGGGCGTGAACCATCAACATTGTATTATAATACATAATAGCAGTTGCACTATCATAACCCAATTTCCAAACTCCTGCATCATTATTTGATATTTCTAGCTCTTCATTTTCTAAATAATTCAGTAGTTTGCGATAAGCAGGAAAAACATCATCTTCTATTATTTCTTTAGCTTCTATTTTCAATTCATGTTTTGCAAGCGGCAAAATTCGGTCTGCATATTCTACCTTGCGAGAAAAATCTTTGTACAAAGCATTGTATTTTACATTTCTTGAAATAAAATCTTGTGTCTCTTGTATTACACGTTCTAAAATAAAGCGAGGAGGAATTACATTTTCTTGTTTTCTGGATTCTAAAAGATTAATAAGTTGATCAAACTTATCATCAAATTTGGATAAACGCTCTAGGTAATCTTCAGCATCGCCAAGCGTTTCTATTTCATGCACTTCTATCATAAAACGAGGAAGTTCTACCTGAATTCCATTGATATGATTTACAGGATATTCGTATTTACGAAACAAATTTCTATAGATTTCTAATTCCAAATACCAATCTAGTATTTCGGTAGATAAAATTTCTTCTTCGCTTTGTTGTGAGCGTTTATATGTTCGAAGCATCTCAAAATTACGAACAATACTTTCATTATACCTTCTATCTCTCTCAGCATCGGAAATATCTGTCAATTGACTATTGTAATACGTAATTCCGTAATCCTCCAAAAGATGCAAACGGCTCATAAGTTCAGGATCGTCTTGTCCGTATTCTATAAACATACGTTCATAAAACAACTCTACGCTAAAAGGCTTAAACCAAATCAGATTACAGACCCAAATACCAAAAATAATAGAAGCAAAAATAAATAGACGTAAAATAACTTTTCCTACTTTTAGTTGTTCTAAGTAAGAAATTGTTTTATGAGTTATATGAATCCATAACCTACGCCACGCAAATTTGCTATGAATAATCTCTCCTCTACTCGCCATATTGAGCGAAGTGTTTCTACTGGGAACATTATGTTGAATATCTTCTTCAACCTCGACCATACCTTATGGGATTTTGAGCAAAATTCTAAACAAACATTGTCTAGTTTGTATCAAAAATATGAATTATCTGATAAATTTGTTAAAAATGTTTTAATAAGTTTTGATGATTTTTTGAAAGCCTTCCAAACTACAACTAAATTTCTTTGGAAACAACATCATTTGGGTTTAGTTGATAAAGTGAAAATAAGAGAACGTCGTTTTACGCTTATCTTCGAAGAATTGCACAACATGAAAAGTAAAGAATTAAATAAAGAATACATTTTTGATAAAACGATTTATCAAAACTCAGATTCTAATCTTCTGGAAGAGCTGGAAAACGAATATCAATACAATTGTCCTCGTCAGCCTCATCTTTTACCTTTTACTTTAGAAATGCTTACTTATTTACAGACTAAAGGCTATCAACTTCATATCTTGACGAATGGTTTTGAGGAAAGTCAAAAGTTGAAATTAGAACATTCGGGTATTCTACATTTCTTCAAAAATATTATTACTTCAGATTGTACAGGATTTACCAAACCAAATCCTATTATTTTCAATCACGCACTTTCTATCTCTAACGCTACACCTCAAAATTCTATTATGATTGGCGATAGTTTTGATGCTGATATTTTGGGTGCTCGTTCGTTAGGAATGAGAACTATATTTTATAATCCCTTGAAAAATATACCACAACATTCTGTGGCTAGTCATGATATTTCGTGCTGGAAAGAAATTGAAAGAATTTTGTAAGAGAATTACGAATTACGAATTACGAATTACGAATTTGTTTTTTTTTATAAAATTTTTCCAAAATGCCAAACCAAAAAAGTTATAATCCACAAACTAAAGCCAAAGACGCAATAGAATGGAGAAAATGGCTTTCTGAAAATCACCAAATACAAGATAATATTTGGTTGGTGATTTATAAAAAGGAAAGTGGAATAGAAAGTATTTATTATGATGAAGCTGTTGATGAAGCTCTTTGCTTTGGCTGGATAGATAGCAAACCAAATAAAAGAGATGATATAAGTTTTTATCAATATTTCTCAAAACGCAATCCAAAAAGTAATTGGAGTAGAGTAAATAAGAATAAAATCAAGAGACTTTTAAAAGCAAATAAACTAGAAAAAGCAGGCTTGGAGATGATAGAACTTGCTAAAAAAATAGGAACTTGGAATGCCTTAGACGATGTGGAAAATTTGATTTTGCCTAAAGAAATGCAAGAACTTTTTGATAAAAGTGAGAATAAAGAAGCCAAAGAAAACTTCGAAAATTTCCCACGTTCTACCAAAAGAGGAATTTTAGAATGGATTTCTACTGCCAAAACCTTACCTACCAAACTAAAAAGAATTACGGAAACTCTAGAAGCTGCTAAAGATAATAAACGAGTGAAGTAATTTTTTACTCTACCCTACTTTTCTTGTTAAACACAGAGTTAAAGAGAACACAGAGAATGAACTGAAAGTCAGCGTAGCTAAAATACAGTTTTTAAAAATAAACTGTTTTTCAATTTATTTATTCAACGTGAACTCGGGATTATATTAATTGATTATCAACAAGTTATAGTGTGTTTTCCATGTATCGGTACTGACCTATCGGTCTGACCTTGATAAAGTTAGGTCAGTCTCGTTAGAGCAGACCGAAAACAATATCTAATCTGTTTTAAATAAATAAAAAGGCTATTTCTAATCCCGAGTTCATGTTAGGGTACAGTAGTAATTCATTAAATCGTAGCCATAAACAAAAATTCCCACTACAAAAATTGTTTTTTGCAGTGGGAATTATTTCTTTAGCACTACTAAAGTGTATGTTTACATTCTAAACTATTTCTACTTTACAAAATCAGAAGTAACTTTTGCTGTCAAGTATTCTCTATTTAGAGCGAGCAATATGTTCTTGTCCAATGAGTTTAGGACATTCTATCGAACATGCACCTGTGTTGGTACACGCTCCAAAACCTTCCTCGTCCATTTGAGCAACCATGTTTTCAGCACGTTTTTGTGCTTCTGCTTTTCCTTGTGGAAGTAAGTGCAAGTTGTGAAACTTTAGCTGAAACAAAAAGCATAGCTGAGGCATTTTTACACGCTGCTACACAAGCTCCACAACCAATACAAGCTGCTGCCATGAATGCTTCATCAGCAATTTCTTTTGGAATAGGTTTTTCATTTGCATCACGAGCATTTCCTGTATTTACAGAAATATATCCTCCTGATTGGATGATTCTATCAAAAGAACTTCTATTGACTGTCAAATCCTTAATTACTGGAAATGCTTTTGCTCTCCAAGGTTCAATTGTAATAGTGGTATTGTTTGGAAAAGAACGCATATGCAATTGACACGTCGTAACTCCACGTACATTTCCGTGTGGGTGTCCGTTGATGTACATAGCACAAGAGCCACAAATTCCTTCACGACAATCGTGATCAAAACTTACTGGGTCTTCGTTCT
This sequence comes from uncultured Cytophagales bacterium, assembly GCA_963761725.1. Taxonomy (GTDB): domain Bacteria; phylum Bacteroidota; class Bacteroidia; order Cytophagales; family Bernardetiaceae; genus Bernardetia. The sequence continues at coordinate 60,354 of CAVXHP010000008.1, forward strand.
TCGTTATCAAATTAGCGTTTAGCAAATCCATCATTTCTAAAAATGACATATCAGTCGAAACGCCATCTAATGAATAGGTTTTGAATTCACCTTTTGAATTTGCAGCGGATTGTCTCCAAACCTTTATTTTATATGAATTATGTTGTTCTGCCATAATTTTTTATGTATTTAAAACGATTAGCAAGGTTTGGCTACAAACCATTGCTAACGTTGTTTTATTCGAATTTTATTTTTTGTAAAAACATTGTCTTGTATAAAGACCCTAAGGATTTTTGAAAACCCTTAGGGTCTAGTATCGTTATTTATAACTACGTTGCGTAAGTTTTACATTTTCAAATACTAATTCTTCTTTATGTAAAATTGGGTCTCCTTTCATATGTTCCATCGGATTCTCATCAGGATATTGCCACGCTGCTACATACGAATAATTTTCATCATCACGCTTTGCTTCGCCATTGATTTCGTATTCTTCTCTGAAGTGTCCACCACATGATTCATTTCTGTCTAGTGCATCAATAATCATGAGTTCTCCAAGTTCTAAAAAGTCTGCTACACGAAGAGCTTTTTCAAGTTCTGCATTAAGCTGGCTCTCAGTTCCGACTACCTTCAAATCACTCCAATACTCTTCACGTAGTTTTTGTATTTCAGTACGAGCTAATTTCAAGCCATCTGCATTTCTTGACATTCCACAATAATCCCACATAATGTGTCCTAATCGTTTGTGGAATTCATCAGGTGTTTGTTTACCCTTAATGTTCATCAATGTTTCAATTCTATTCTTGACTGCAGCCTTTGCTTCTGCAAATGCTTCATGAGAAGTATCTTCAATTTTGTAAGGTTGTGTAGCCAAGAAATCTCCAACAGTATAAGGTGCAACAAAATAGCCATCTGCCAAACCTTGCATCAAAGCACTTGCTCCCAAACGATTTGCACCATGGTCAGAGAAATTAGCTTCTCCAAGTGCATACAATCCTTCTACATTTGTCATCAAGTTATAATCTACCCAAAGTCCACCCATTGTATAATGTACAGCAGGATAGATTCTCATCGGCATTTTATATGGGTCTTCGTTTGTGATTTGCTTGTACATATCAAACAAATTACCATATTTATCCTCTACATATTTTTGTCCGTTTCTTTTGATAACATCTGCAAAGTCAAGATAAACCGCTTTTCCAGTTGCTCCTACTCCTAATCCTTCATCACAAACATATTTTGCGTTTCTTGAAGCTACATCACGAGGAACAAGATTACCAAAAGTTGGATATTTTTCTTCTAAGTAATAAAAACGGTCTTTTTCTGCAATATCAGCAGGATTTTTCTTTTTGTCTTCTGGATTGCGAGGTACCCAAACACGTCCGTCATTACGCAATGATTCTGACATCAATGTAAGTTTTGACTGGTGGTCGCCTGAAACTGGAATACAAGTAGGATGAATTTGTGTAAAACAAGGATTTGCAAAATAAGCACCTTTTTTGTGAGCTCTCCACGCTGCCGTTACGTTACACGCCATCGCATTTGTAGAAAGATAAAATACATTTGAATATCCACCTGTACAAAGCAAAACAGCATGACCAGCATGTGATTCAATTTCTCCAGTTATAAGATTACGAGTAATGATTCCTCTAGCTTTTCCATCAATCTTAACGACATCAAGCATTTCAGTACGAGTAAACATTTCTACTTTTCCTGTTGCTACCTGACGACTAAGAGCAGAATAAGCACCCAAAAGAAGTTGCTGACCTGTCTGTCCTTTTGCGTAAAAAGTACGTGAAACCAAAGCTCCACCAAAAGAACGGTTATCTAACATTCCACCATATTCACGAGCAAAAGGAACACCTTGAGCAACGCACTGGTCGATAATATTTACACTAACTTGTGCCAAACGGTGTACATTTCCTTCTCTAGAACGGTAATCTCCACCTTTTACAGTATCATAAAATAGACGATAAACACTATCGCCATCGTTTTGATAATTTTTGGCTGCATTGATTCCTCCTTGTGCTGCAATAGAGTGAGCTCTTCTTGGACTATCATGAAAAGTAAATGCTTTTACATTGTAACCAAGTTCTGCCATAGAGGCGGCTGCGGCTGCACCTGCAAGACCTGTTCCGACAATGATAACTGTATATTTACGTTTGTTGGCAGGGTTTACGAGGCGAATATTGAATTTATGTTTGTCCCATTTTTCGCCAATTGGACCTTCAGGGATTTTTGATTTGAGTTCTGACATAATTGTTTTTTTATATTTTAAAGGTAATTAAATACAAGTGATTCAATTTAAACTGAATCTTTTGAAATATTACTCTAACTATATGATACTGAATAATTTGTTTGTTTAAAAAGTTTTAAAACTAGACTTAATTTAGAATTTTTCTAAGTAAAACCTAGACGTTAATCAAAAATTATTCTATAACAGCATCTGCTTCTAATTCGTCCCAAGAACGAATTCTATCCATATCAGACCAATCAGCTACTCTCCATTCTACACCTGCTTCAATAGATTTTCTTTTTACTACTTCGGCAGCCGTTTCAAAATCATTTGTTATTCCAAAACGAGCCATCATATATAGAGGCATAGAAGCAAAAACCAACAATAAACCCAATCGCTAAAAGTTTGCTAGTAATAGAAATAAAAGAGGAATATTTGATATGACGAAGTCCAAGCGTTTGAAAACCACTTTGGAAAGCCGTGCCATAAATGAAAACCAACAGCAAACATAGCAATAATATAGAAAAGTGAATACCACCAAACCATAAATGAAGCTTGCTACAATAGCATAGAGGTTTTTATAAATTTCGTCGTCAATTTGCATGACAGGAAGCATCTCTCCAAAGTGATAACGATACCAAAAATTTCCCATATGAACAATGAGAAAAACAAGAATTATTGTTCCCAAAATTCCCATATAACGAGAAGTCCAATTTACTTCTGAAGCTCCATCAATCGGCATATCCTGTCGGACGAGCTTGTTTATTTTGCCATGTCAAGATGCCAGCTAATAGTGCATGAAACAAAATAGAGCCATATAGCAAATACGAAGTAGCTTTAATGACTGGAAATGTCGTCATAAAGACAGCATAGATATTAAAACTTTCGGTTGCACTCAGTATATCTGGATACAGTAATTGAAAATTTCCGACCATATGGACAATCAGAAAGGTAACTAAGAATAACCCTGTAAGCGACATCAAGACTTTTTTGCCTACACTGCTTGTCAGGGTGCGTATAATCCAATTCATAGGAAGTTGGTTTTAGTGATTAAAGAACAATTACAAATTAAAAATTGCGAATTATGGTTATAAGCTATTGATTTTCAAAAACTTTTAACGTTCAAACTATTATTTTAATAATCCTTGTTCGTTGAGTTAAAATATAAAATAAAGAATTTGTTACTGGTTTTGTTTAATCTTTGATTGGTAAATTATGATTAACAAATGCAAATCTATCTAATCATTTTTTATCATTTCTGCATAATGAACCAAATTTAGGTATAATGTATTCAAAGATACACTACAAAAAATAGCATTGCAATATGTAGTTCTAATTTTTGCTTATTTTGAATATTTCTAAATAAAATAAGTATAAAATTATAAGAATTGAAATTTCTATCAAAAAAAAATACCTTTTATTTTCAATTATCTTGAAAGCAAAAGATATTTTTTGGAATAACTGTTTTAATTTATCAGTCTAATTTATTTTGTCCGTTTAAAAATCTTCTTTTCGTTCGGTCTGAATGCGAATAGATTCATCATGAATAAGCTTGAAAATTGCCGAAACAAAATCTGGATTAATATCCATCGTCTCTGCCCATTCTGGACGACTTTCAAATACTTTCTGCCAACGGTCTAATTGAAAAATAGGCAAATTATTTTCTCTTTTATAATCTCCAATTTGTTTAACTAATTCCAAACGAGCTACAAAATTTTCTACCACTTCTCTATCAATTTTATCAATTTGATTGCGTAAGTTCTTGCAATTTATCTGAAAGTCCTGCTCTTTCAAGTGTTTCCAAATTTCCTGTTCGAACCATTAATTTGTCCAAAATTTCGGCTAAACGCTCTGGCGTAACCTGTTGAGAAGCATCACTCCACGCCTCATCTGGATTGCGGTGCGTTTCTATCATCAAACCTTCATAATTTAGGTCCATTGCTTTTTGAGAAATTGGATAAATCAATTCTCTTTTTCCTCCAATATGACTTGGGTCGCATAATAGAGGCAAAGAAGGTAATTTACTTTTGAGTTCAATAGGTAATTGCCACATAGGTTCGTTTCGGTATTTTGTATTTCCATAGCTAGAAAAACCACGATGCAGAGCTGCCATTCTAGTAATTCCTGCTTGATGAATACGTTCAATTCCTCCCATCCAAAGAGCTACATCTGGATTGATTGGATTTTTGACGATTACAGGAATATCAATTCCTTTTAATGAGTCAGCAATTTCTTGCATAGTAAATGGATTTACAACACTTCTTGCACCAATCCATAAAATATCAACTTCATGTTTGAGAGCTTCTTCTACGTGTTCGGGTTTGGCTACTTCAGTTGTAATTAAGTTTTCCAGTTGCTTTTTTTACATCTAAAAGCCACTCTAAACCAATTTTTCCTACACCTTCAAAATTATTGGGACGTGTACGAGGTTTCCAGATTCCTGCTCTAAGGACTTGTACCTTTTCATTTTTGGCGATTTCTAAGCAGGTTTCCATTAGCTGTTCTGGCGTTTCGGCACTACAAGGACCAGCAATAAATAAGGGGTTTTTGTCAGTATTCCAGTTTGAATGGTTTGGAAACCAAGACGATAAAGAGGCAAATTCCATAAGATATATAGTATAAGTTGTTCGTAAAATCACAAACAACAAAAATGATTGTTCTAAAATAAAGTTCAAAGGTAATTAAAAATACTATTTTAAAGTGTAGCAGATAGTAATTACTTTACAGGTTTGTGTTCTGCTAATTTTTGCTGTAAAGCATATAGATACTGCTGCACTTTCTCTGACTTTTGCGTACTGTCTTTGAAATGCTTTTTAATGAAGGTATCGTTATTTAATTCTTCGGCTTGTAGCGTTTCAATATGTTGGAAGGGAGAAAACTCTTCTTTTTCTTCATCTAACTTTTGTTTTTGCGCTTTTTTAAATTGCTCTTTGAGGGATTGATAAATAAGCGGTTCTATCTTTACTTCTATTTCCTTCCAAAGAGAAGCTGAAATCTGGACAAAGATAAGTTCGTTGTTTTTATCAATTATTTTGGTCAAATGAGCTGTTTGAAAATTTTCACTAGTTGAGTTTTTAGAGTCTTTCATTTTTAAGAAAAAATTAATTACATAAACCAATGCACGTTAAGTAAGATAAAAATAATATAACTATTTTTTTACTCTTTGTCTCAATTTGAAAAATACATATTGCCTCTTACTTTCATTTACTATTTTTTAAATCAAATTTATATGTCAATAAAAATAAAGTATCTTCAGCTCATTACCAAACAATTAAGTGGACAAATTACTGAAAAAGAATCTCATAAACTAGAAAAATGGCTTTCTAAAAGTCCATTACATCAAGTTCTTTTTGCAGACCAAGAAAATGTTTGGCTTTCTTTTCACAACAAAAACATTAATATTTCTGCTTAAAAGCTTCTTTATGATGCTTAGAAAGTATCGGTTACAGAATTTCTAAAAAAATTGTAGCTTATTGATAAGAGAATTAATAAATTTGAACTTTATTACTTCTCTTTTTCTGTTTCAAACAGACTAGGAAGTCTCTTGTACATAAACTGCTGTATTCAAATTGTCTGATTTTATTCCTCCTTCTGATTCTTATCAAAAAAAGCATTCTACCTCTAATCTACGTAATTTATTTTCTGTTTGGTTGGTTGTCTTATGTGTTATTTTGGGTTTGTATGCACTTGATAATTATGAAAAACCTATTGATTTTGAAGTTGCTATCAAGAAGCCAAATGCAAATCAATTATTCATTGCTCCCTCAACTGATTTTTTGTATCAGCAATTAGCCAAACAGACCTTTTTTATTGTAGATTCTTTAGAGTTAGCTCGCAAAAATAGCATTGATACTTCGGCACAGCGTATTTTATTGACTGGTGATTCGATGGCAGAAGGATTATATCTTGCTTTTCGGAGTTATGCTGATTATAATAATCACTTTTTAAAAGGTAGAATTTGGTATAGTTCGCTTACTATTCAATGGAGTAAAAATGATAGTTTGAAGAGTTTGATAGAAATTTATAAACCTACAATTGTAATTTTTACGCTAGGTGCAAATGAGCTTTTCCGTACTGATATTTATGAGCGAGAAAAGGATATTCAAGATATTATTGCACAAGCTGGAGATACGCCTTTTATCTGGGTAGGTCCCCCAAATTGGAAAGAGGATACAGGAATTAATGAAATTATTGAACGAAATATGCCTTCCAATACTTTCTTTTTATCTAAGGATTTAGAATTTGATAGAGAAAGAGATGGAGCACACCCAACCAGAATGTCCTCAAGATATTGGGCTGATACAATTGCTACTTGGGTTATGAATAAATCTCGTTACAAAATTTTATTAAAAAAACCTGTTTCGGAAGGGTTGGGTAATAGGTAAATTATAATTTATTGAATTAAAAATTAGACAACTGGTTCAATCGTCAATGCTTAAACCAGTTAAATCACATTAAAAATCATTCCCAAAAAGACGAGAACTAATTGGACTAATTTTAGATTTTTGTAAGTCAATGTGTAGATTAATTGCTCCATAAGGAACAGTAGAAGCACCAAAACTAATTTCATTTTCAGCAGTACGCAAAAAAGAAAGTGTACGAGCCGTCGAAATACCTGCTTCTCCACTCAAAAAAAATCCATTCTTGATTTTTAGTTCTGCTACCGAAGTAATTTTGAGTTCAGTATAATTTAGATTCAAATTTCCCTTACTTCCTAAGTTTAAATCAGGCAAACTAATTCTGTTAGAAGGATTTACACCAGCACGAAAACTTCCAAAACCTACCAAAACACCAGCTTTAAATTTTTTACTAAACTGATAACGCATCGCTCCCTGTGCAGGCAAGAGCAATTCTAAAAACCATTTTTTATTATATCTACGATTAATCCCCAAAATAGGAACAGGCAAAAAACGCTCGTATTGATATAGCAAAGCTACTCCGTAAATATTGTGTTTATAAATTCCTTTTACACGAATATATGCACCAGCAGCCGTAAAAAATGGACTAATCTGATTTAATTTTTCTACATCTTGTACAATTCCTCCATTAACGTATAAAACCAAACACCACTACGAATATTTGCATGAACGCCTGTAATTCCTGCCGAAAAGTTATAGATTTTGGTATTCTCTTCTACCAAATTTCCTTGTGGCAATCTCAAACCAGTATTGAGCGTGAGGAAATGCTGCGTAAAAGAAGCATTGATATTTCGTATATCCAACTTCAATTTTCCACTCAAAGGAACAACCAAATTTGCATAAAATCGATTCATTCCAAACTTCAAACTATCCTCTACGTTTTGAGTGGGAACAATAGCCGTTCCGATAGTAATGTTAGGACGGAATAAAAAACCTAAGCCAATATTTTGTGAATGACTTTTGAAAGAAATTGTCAGAAGAACTATAAATAAAAGAGCTAAGAATAGAGAATAGGATAATTTTTTCATAACTTGAATTTAGTCGTTTCAAGATAGCAAATAGTCTGTAATCAGACTTTGACAATAGTTTGAAATACGCAAGATTAATTAAGACAAATTTACGTACAAGTTTTTAGTTTATGCTATTATTTTTAGTAAATTTGTATAAAAACGCTTTCAAATTTATCAATACGTTTTAACGATTGCTAAGGTCAGATTACTGACCGTTATCAACGTTTTACAATTAGAAATAAAATTGCAAGATAATATAATAGAAGTTTAAGAAGTAGAAATTCTACCTTAGCAATCGTCTGTAATCAGACGTTGATAATTGTTAATATAAAATAGAAATGGATAACAAAACTAATAATTTCTCTAAAAAAGGAGCTTTCAATAAAAAAAAGCAAAACGGTTTTACAAGTGATTTATCAAACGAACTTGGCAAACTTCCACCTCAATCTATTCCATTAGAGGAGGCGATTTTGGGTGCGCTTTTATTGGAAAGAAAAGCATTTGAAGATGTAGTTGATATTTTGAAAGCAGATAGTTTTTATAAAGATGCTCATCAGCTTATCTATCAATCGATGTTAGAACTTTCTGCAAAAGGTTCTCCGATTGACCTTCTGACAGTCCGAACGCAGCTAGAAAAAAATGGAACTTTAGAAATTGTAGGAGGTGCATATGCACTTGTTCGTTTGACCACCGAAGTGAGTTCATCTGCAAATGTTGTCTATCATGCTCATGAGATTGTAGAGCGAGCCATCAAAAGAAAAATGATTGGAGTGGCTTCTACCGTTCGTGAAAATGCCTTTGAAGATACAAAAGATGCCTTCGAACTTTTAGATGAAACACAAAGTGAGCTTTTTGAGATTACAGAAGATAATGTTAGAAAAAGAACGTCAGATATGGCTTCGGTCTATCTTACGACATTAAAGGATTTAGAAGAAAAACGAAAAAACAAAACAGGAATTACAGGAATTCAGAGTGGTTTTACGGCTTTAGACAGAATAACGGCAGGTTGGCAGCGTTCCGATTTGATTATCTTGGCAGCTCGTCCCGGTATGGGAAAAGCGCAACCTCACGATGCAAAACTTCTCTCTCAAAATGGTTGGAAAACGATGGGAGAAATAAAAAAAGATGATGTTTTGGCAGGAAGTGATGGAAAATTTCACAAGATAAAAGGTGTTTTTCCACAAGGAGAAAAACCTATTTATAGAGTTACTTTTGAAGATGGAACAAGTACAGAATGTTGTGAGGAACATTTGTGGATAACTTTTCAGCAATCTGAAAATAAATTAGCTGTTCGTTCTTTAGCTCAAATCAAGAATACACTTCTTACAGGAGCAGGAAAACCCAATCATTATATTCCGATGGTTATGCCGATTCAATTTGAAGAAAAAAAATTACCTTTGAGTAGTTATTTGGTAGGACTTTTTGTTGCAAATCAGAGTCAGACAGCACTTTTAGACAACAAAGAAGTTTTCTCATCTACGACTACCACGAGCGAAAAAATGCTAGAAACGTATGAAAAACTGCAAAATGCTTTTGGCGACCAAATGGTCAATTTTTCAGAACAACCATTTATTCCCAAAGAATATTTATGGTCAAGTGTAAGACAACGAACCGAACTTTTAGAAGGAATGTTGGCTTTTTCTGGTCGTTTAGATGAGATTCAAAAGGAAAATATAAAACAGATTCTATTCGGTTAAGAGAAGATTTTATTTTTCTGATTCGTTCATTGGGTGGAATTGTTTTTTCTGAAGAAAAGAAAAACGAAAAAGGAGAAATTATTTTTCATTTAGAATTTGAATTACCTGCAAATTTATCTGATTTAGAAACAGGAATACAAATAACTACCAGTAATAGTATTTCGCCACTTTTCAAATACATTACCAAAATTGATTTTATTGAAAATAAAGAAGCTGCTTGTATCAAAATTGATAGTGCTGATAGCCTTTATGTAACTGATGATTTTATACTTACTCACAATACAGCTTTCGTACTTTCAGCCTTGGCAAATGCAGCCGTAAAATACGACCATTGTGTAGCTATTTTTTCTTTGGAAATGTCAGCCGAACAGCTTCTTACACGTATGATGTCTTCGGAAGCAGAAGTAGAAAGTCAGAAGTTGCGTAATGGAAGTATTGCAGACCACGAATGGGCTCAACTTATCCACCGAACTACTCAACTTTCAGCAGCCAAAATATTCATTGATGATACGCCAGCCATTACCATGCTAGAACTTCGTGCAAAGGCAAGAAGGCTAAAATCACAGCATAATTTGAATATGATTGTCATCGATTATTTGCAGCTCATGTCTGGCGATTCTGGAAAAGGAGGAGGAAATCGGGAACAAGAAATTGCAGGTATTTCAAGAGCCTTAAAGCAACTTGCAAAAGAACTTGATGTTCCTGTAATGGCACTCTCGCAGCTTTCTCGTGCCGTCGAAACTCGTGGTGGAGATAAAAAGCCAATGCTTTCGGATTTGAGAGAGTCGGGTTGTCTTACAGGAGATACGCAAATTATAGAAGCACATACAGGAAAATTATTTACCATAAAAGAACTGGCAGACCGAACAGAACAAACGCCTTTTTATTGTTTAGCTTTAGGAAATGATAAAAAAATTAGACCTTATTTGATGTCAAAAGTTTTTTATTCTGGAATAAAACAAATCTATCAATTAATTACTCGTTCTGGAAAGTCAATAAAAGCAAGTGCAAATCATCCATTTCTGAAATTAGAAGGCTGGACAGCTTTAGAAAACTTAAAAGTAGGAGATAGAATTGGAGTTCCAAGGAATAAAAAACAGACTAAAGAGGAAATTAAACAAAGTATAATTTTTGAAAATAAATTCAATTATAATAATTCAAATTATTCTACTCCTCAAAACTCGTCAAATTGAGTAGCAGTTTTAGAGAAAGAAGAAATAAAAATTAATACCTTAAAGAAAGAAACTGACATTTTTTGGGACGATATCACTCAAATTATTCCTCTACAAGAAGAACATGTTTTTGATGCGACTGTACCAGAAGTTCATAATTTTGTAGCAAATGATATTATTGTTCATAATTCTATTGAGCAAGATGCAGATATGGTAATTTTCCTTTATCGTCCAGAATATTACGAGATTACGCAAGATGAAATGGGAAATCCTACACATGGAATGGCAGAAGTAATTATTGCAAAAAACCGTCATGGTAGTTTGGAAACCGTCAAATTACAGTTTGTAGGGAAATATACAAAGTTTCAAGATATGGATGAAGCTGGTTTTTCTCAAGGGAATACAGGATATGATAGCGGTTTTCCGAATGCAAACGATAATCTTTCAAATCTTCCTCCAATAGACGATGGATTTACGACACTTCAAAGCAAGGGAAATAATATGAATCCGATTGATAATGATTTGAAGAATACTAAAAAAGCTGATTTTGATGATGAACCTCCTTTTTAATTTTTATTTTGAATTATTGGATAAGGAACAATCAAAAAAATAATATGCACTTAGATAAATACAAAGTAGAAATAAGTAATGCTTCGACTAAATTTGATTTTACAAGCGAAGGTCATTTAGGTAGAATAGAAAAATCTATACAATATGAAGAGATGCAAAAAGGAATTTATAACTTAGGTTTTGGTAATAAACATCCAATAACAGAAGAAATAAATGATACAATAATTACTAATAATGGAGATATGGAAAAAATACTTGCAACGGTGGCTTTTAGTATATATATCTTTACAGAAAAGAATCCAAATATTTGGATCTATGTAACAGGAAGTTCTCAATCTCGTATAAGGTTGTACAGAATGGCAATTAATAAATACCAAAAGGAAATCAACGAAGATTTTCTTGTTTATACTTCAACAGACGGTAATGAATGGTATATGTTTTAACCAAATACAAAAAATCCATTATTTTTAATCCAACGAAAAAAATGAAAATCAAAAAAAGCGACTTTATCGAAAAACTTATAGCAAGTGGAGAAATAACCATAAATCCAGAATTGGATAAATATGACGGTATATCACTTTTTCCTGAAAAAGTAAGAAAAGGAAAAGAAATCTTAGCAAAGGGAAAATTACCACAAGCCTACTACGACCAAATGGCTAAAAAAAATGAAGAAAATAAAAAGTAGTTTTTCAAAAACTCATTTATCTTTTAGGAATGCAAAACAAATTTGCGTTCCTTTTTTTATATTTACCTAAAACATATTAACAAAAATAATATTTCTCAACTAATTCAAAAAGACCTTGCTAGTTGTCAGTAATCTGACCTTAACAAGCGTCTAAATACTATGAAATCCGATATAGAAATCTCTCACCAAACTAATCTTTTACCCATTTCTGAAATTGCTCAGAAGGTAAATATTCCAACAGAAGAGCTAATTCCGTATGGAAAATATATTGCAAAATTACCTTTAGAACTACTTAATAATAAAAATAAATCTGATAATCAAAGCGAAAAAATAAACTCAGAATCAAACTTAATTTTAGTAACAGCCATTATACCCACAAAAGCAGGAGTAGGAAAAACGACAACATCGGTAGGCTTAGGTTTAGGACTTGCGAAAATTGGAAAAAAAGCAATTGTAGCACTTCGTGAGCCTTCTTTAGGTCCTTGTTTTGGAATGAAAGGAGGTGCAGCAGGTGGAGGTCATGCACAAGTTTTGCCAATGGAAAATATCAATTTGCACTTTACAGGAGATTTTCATGCCATTACTTCGGCAAATAATATGATTTCGGCTCTTTTAGATAATTATCAGTTTCAAAATAGAGGTTCAGAAAATCAACTTCGACCAAATTCTTTGGAAACGAGTTTTAGATGTCAATGACCGTTCGCTTCGAAATATAGTTACAGGTTTGGGTGGAATTAGAAATGGAATACCAACTGAAACAGGTTTTGACATTACAGCAGCTTCCGAAATTATGGCAATTTTATGTTTGGCGACAGATTTAGAAGACCTTAAAACTAAAATAGGAAATATTCTTTTAGGGTATAAAGTAGGACAAGAGCCTGTTTTTGTAAAAGATTTGGGTTTTGAAGGAGCGATAACTGTTTTACTTAAAGATGCTATTCAGCCGAATTTGGTTCAGACAACAGAAAACACAGCTTCCATTATTCATGGAGGACCTTTTGCAAATATTGCTCACGGTTGTAATTCTGTTTTGGCTACCAAAATGGCATTGAATTTTGCTGATTATGTAGTTACAGAAGCAGGTTTTGGTGCAGATTTGGGAGCAGAAAAATTTATCAATATTAAGTGTCGCAAGTCTGGACTTTCGCCAAAAGTTACAGTTATCGTAGCTACTTCTCAAGCCTTAAAACTTCATGGAAAAGTTGCAGAAGCTGAAATCAAGAAACCTAATTTGGAAGGAATAAAAGAAGGAACGAAAAATTTAGAAAAACACATTGAAAATATGCAGTCTTTCGGTCAGTCTGTTGTCGTGGCATTTAATAAATATGATTTTGATACCAATGAAGAAATTGAATTTTTGCAAGAATTTTGTAACTCAAAAAATGTAAAATTTGCTATCAATAATGGTTTTTTGGAAGGTGGAAAAGGAGCAACAGAATTAGCCAAAACGGTGGTAGAAGTTTGTCAAAATAATCCTTCGAAACCTTTACAGTTTACCTATGAAAATGAAGATAATATAGAAACAAAAATCAAAAAAGTAGCTCAAAAAATTTATGGAGCGACAGCTATTTCGCTTTCAGATAAAGCTCAAAAAATGCTTTCTAAGATTGATAAATTAGGTTTTTCTCATTTTCCAATTTGTATTGCTAAGACACAATATTCGTTTTCTGACGATGCCAAAAAATTGGGTGTTGCTAAAGATTTTACTTTGAATATTGAAGATTTGGTAATTAATAGTGGTGCAGAATTTATCGTTGCCGTTTCGGGTACAATTATGAGAATGCCTGGACTTCCGAAAGAACCACAAGCATTACAAATGGATATAAAAAATGGATTTATTGAAGGTTTGAGCTAAAATGTATAACAGACTTCCCAGTTTGTTGCGTTCAGAAATTAGTGCGTTTTCAAATTCAACAGACTGGGAAGTCTATTATACTTTTAAAATTTTGCAAATAAATAATGATTGTAGCAACAATTAATTCTTTTCTGCGTATAAATTAATAGTAACACTATTAGAAAAAAGATAGTAATATTTAAAATACACAAATAAAAAATACACAATTCTACTTTTATCAAATTTTATTTTATTATGGAAAAGCATACTTTTTTTAGGCAAAAAGAAAACAGGACATTTGTAGTTCTTTTGGGACTAATTGTTTTGTCTCTTTTGCTGATGCACTTTCAACACAAAACAAATCAAGGTTCTTCTATTACCACAACGAAAACAAAGGTGATTGCACCTAATCAAGCAAAAACTCCTAGTTTTCTTCCAGCACTATAAATCAAACATATTAAATTAGCAAAAAACTTTAATTTACTGAAAAAAATACCGTCCTTTAAACCATTAATTAGAATATTCTGATTGATGGTTTTTTTTGACCTCCCCCAGCCCCTCCGAAGGAGGGGAGTAATACATGAAATTTAAAAAATATTAAGTTTATACTTTTAATGAAAATAGCTTATTTATCTACTTTTTATCCTTTCCGTGGAGGAATTGCACAATTCAATGCACTTCTGTATTGAAATTTTGAGAAATTAAATATTCCTGTTTCGGCATATAATTTTACTACACAATATCCAGAGTTTCTTTTTCCTGGTCAAACTCAATATTCTACTTCAGAAGATAATGCAGACCAAATTCCTAACAATCGCACAATTAGTAGTATAAATCCTGTTTCGTATCTTCAAACGGCTTCTAAGATTTCGAAGGAACAACCTAATCTGCTTTTAATGCGTTATTGGTTGCCGTTTTTTGCTCCTGCTTTGGCGACAGTTTCAAAACAATTAAAGAAGAAAGGAACGAAATCGATTGTCATTGTAGATAATATGATTCCTCATGAAAAGCGTTTTTTTGATGAAGCCTTTACAAAGTATTTTCTTCAACATACAGATGCGTATATCGTAATGAGTAAATCGGTTGAAAAAGAACTTTTACAAAGAAAGCCAGATGCAAAATATTTTTTTCATCCACACCCGATTTATGAGCATTTTGGAGAAAAAATAGAGCGAAAAGAAGCACTACAGAAACTAGGACTTTCAGAAATTAAGGGAATTGAGAGTAAAAGAATCTTACTTTATTTTGGTTTCGTAAGGAAGTACAAAGGATTAGATTTGCTTTTAGAAGCCTTTGAGAATTTGAAAGAAGAGGATAATTATTACTTGATTATTGCAGGAGAATCTTATTTGTCAGACTCTGAAAACAAAGAATTACAAAACTTATTAGACAATCATCCAAGAAAACAAAATATCGATATTCGTCTTCGTTACGTTTCGGATAGCGAAGTAAATCTGCTTTTTTCGGCTGCTGATGCCAATGTTTTGCCGTATCGTCATGCTACTCAAAGTGGCGTTTCTGCCATTGCTTTTCATTTTGAAGTGCCGTCTGTTGTTACTGATGTGGGTGGACTTCGTGATTTGATTGAACCTTACAATGCTGGAACGATAGCTGAAAGTGCAACTCCAAAAGCTATTCAGAATGCGATAGAAGAACTTTTTGAGAATAAAAAGAATATTGATTATGGCGAAAATCTAAGAGGTTTTAAAGAAAAATATTCGTGGGAAAATCTAGCGAAAAAGATTTTGGAGTTTTATGAAGAGATAAAATAAATTGTAAAATCTTGATAGTCAAATAGATAGTTGTTTTTTTTTGAAAATCTATTTATACACTAGACAAAAATTCAGACCTCCCTAAATCCCTCCGAAGGAGGGACTTTGAATGTCTTTTCTCCCCTCCTTCGCAGGAGTTGGGGGAGGTCAAAGAACAAAATGTCTAGTAATTTAAAATCTGTTTTTGTGTTGTTTCTTAATAAACATTAATATTTGTTAATGCTGTAAGGAAGTACATGCCTTCCGTACTTATGGTGCAAAATCAGTTTAAGAATACTATGGCAATCGCAGAACAACAAATTTTTTTAGAAGAAATAGAATCCAATCGGGGTATCATATACAGGATATGTAAATTGTATGAATATGATACTGTTTTGCAAGAGGATCTTTTTCAAGAAATAATTTTACAGGCTTGGAAGGCATACAAACGTTTTCGTGGTGATTCCAAATTTTCAACGTGGCTTTATAGAGTGGCTTTAAATACTGCAATTACCTATCTCAAAAAATATAAAAGAAGAGTAGAAAAAAATTCGGTCTCTATTTCTACTACTATTTTACAAATAAAAGAAGAGGAAAATGAAGTAGAAAAAGAACAATTAGAGAGTCTCTATAAAGCCATTGCACAACTCAATAAAATTGAAAAAGCGTTAGTAATTCTTTATTTAGAAGACAAAAGTTATGAAGAAATGAGTGAGATTTTAGGAATCAGTATTTCTAATGTAGGAGCTAAACTTAGCCGAGTTCGTAATTCACTTCGCAAACGTCTAAACCCCATACTATCATGAATTCAGAATTAGATAATTTAAAAAATGGTTGGAAGACTCTCAAGGAAATTTCTGAAAATGATGAAACACATACCAAAAACCAGTTACAAGAAATTCTCAAAAAAGATTCGAAACAAATTGGTCATCGTTTTAGAAAATTGCTTTTGAAGGAAACAATTTTATCCATAGTATTTGCTATTTTCTTTGGCGTTTTAGCTCTGATTACCCAAAATAGTTCGTCAATTCTATGGGCTATTATGTTTCTGATTTATGTAGTAAATTCAATATGGATGAGTAATTTAGTATATAAATTTCCTACTCAGAGCCAAATAGAATCTAGCTTACATAACTCATTAGAAGAACAAATTAAAATAGCTAAAAGATTTATTAGTATTTATACAAAATCTAATATTATGTTGGCTGCTCCTTCTACACTTATTGGATTTTTGGCAGGACTTGAGTTAGGAAGTAGTAAGAGTTTGCTTGTTTATTTTGATGAAATGATTCAAAATGAACATTATACCAAATTACTTGTCCTACTAGTTATAGGAATCGTTCTTGCATTTATCATGACTTATTTAATCAAAAAATTTATTAGCTGGTACATCAAAAAAACGTATGGAAAATATTTGGAGCAGCTTATTACGTTAAAGAATCAACTTTCAGAATAAAACTCAAATCCTATTATTTCTAATTTTTTATCCAAAATTTTATTTCTACGGAAAAGATACTGTTTTTCTCTTGCCTAAAATCAAGAAAACAATAGCTTCAAAGTTATTATCTCCTATTAAAAATCGTTCTCAGTCAATTTTACAAATTCAATTTATTTATCAAAAAACTCAATTCAAAATGAAAAATCAACAATTCAAATTTATTTTTAGCACGATTGGTATTACTTTTTTTGTGCTCATTTTTGCACTTTCTAGCTTTACTAATAATTCTATTGAGGATGTAAAAAAAGAACCCAATACGTTACTTTACAAAATATCAGGTAATGGATTAGAAAAATCATCTTATTTATTTGGAACTATACACATAATTTGCTCAGAAGATTATTTTGTTCCAAAAGGGTTTGATGAAGCATTGCAAGAAGTACAACAAATTGCACTAGAGATAGACATGGATGATCCTAATCTAATGGCATCTATGCAACAACTCTCTGTAATGCCAAGTGGAATGCACCTTAAAAAATTATTAAGTGAAGAGGAATATAATACAGTAGCTCAATTTTTTATAGATTCTTTGGGCGTTCCTGCACAGCAGTTTGAAATGATGGGCGTAATCAAACCTATGATACTTTCTTCTATGACAATACAGAAAGCTATCACTTGTTCTACAACAAAAATGTATGAAACAGAATTAGTAACGAAAGCTACTGAAATGAAAAAAGAAGTGGTGGGAGTAGAAACTATCAAAGACCAATTTGACGCATTTGATAAGACTTCTTTCAAAGACCAAGCAAAAATGTTATATGATGGTATTGCTAAGTTTGATGAAGGAAAAGAAGTTTTTAGTAAACTTGTGGCTGCTTATAAATCACAAAGTGTAACTGATACCTACGCAATGATAAAAGAGAGTTCTGAAGAGTACGAAAATTTTGAGCAAGACCTTCTTATTACAAGAAACGAAAACTGGATACCTGTAATGAAAAAAATGGCAGAAGAAAAATCTACTTTCTTTGCTGTTGGTGCAGGACATTTAGGTGGGCAAAAAGGAGTTCTTCAACTGCTCAAAGATGCTGGTTACACAATTACTCCTGTTCAATAATTCACTACCAATTATGTTTCAAATAAATAGCTAATTCTTTTTTGAAGGAATTAGCTATTTTTATGGACAAAATTTCAGTATTAGAATTTGACAAAAACCATAATTTTACCTACCAAAAAAATTCTATTGGCTAACTATTTGAACTAAAAACAGTACAATAATAAAATCCTATTCTACAAATAATTTAATAAAAAATAGTCAAGACAAAGCTATAAACTGCTCATTTTTCTAATGAAAATTTTAATGAGAAGTAGTTTGTAATTTTTCGTTTTGTCGTACTTTTTCTATTCTAATTACCTTAGCGATACGGATATGAACCTACATAATAATATACAGAATACTATAAATACAGGAACTTCTCAAAACACAAAGCCTGTTTTTCCTCCCATAAAACGTCAGACAACAGAGCAGCCATTGGCTCAAAACAATTATAAGAATTTTGTGGATTCTCCTACTCATTTCGAAACCGATTATATTTCTATGAAATGGATTCCAGAAAAACGTCGTATCGATGTCATTTGGAAACAGTTTGTCAGTGAGGAAAAAGTGCGTGAAGTTTTATTGAGAGAAGTAGCGATGATTCGCCATACAAAGGTAAAATGTTTGTTTTTAGATGCACAAAAATTTAAGGGAACAAACCCGAATATTCCACGCTGGGCAAATGAAGTTTGGTCGCAAATGGTTCATGATGCAGGTCTAAAGCATTTTGCTACGGTTGTTTCGGACAAAGATATTTTTGCTGTTTTTTCGTTGAAATATGGAATGGGAGAAAAACTGACTTCCCTTGTCAATTGTGCTGTTTTCAAAACAGTAGAAGAGGGAGAAGTTTGGCTAAGACAATATACGCACCCAGAAAATCCTATTTATAGTGAGGAAGAATTGGAAAGTGTAATGGAAGAACATGAAAACTTGCCTAATGAAGTTACAGAAAATAAGGAAATAGAACTGAAAATCGAAGAAGTCGTTGAATTAGATTCTAATAATGAAAATGCAGAAGAAATAAATAGTGGAAAAGAGCAAGTTTTAGAAAGTGAAAGTGCAGGAACTGTTTTAGAACCTAATTTAGAACCAGTTTTAGAAACTATTTTAGAAACCATCTCAGAAATTAATGTAGAAAACGAACTTGAAAACTTTGATTTGAAAAATGAAGGAATTGAAAATGATTTTAAAACAGATAAAGAAGTAGATGAAAGTGAATTTGAAGAAAAGCAAGAAGAAGAAAATAACGAAAACTCACAAATTCAATTTTTCTCAAACTTTGAAGATTTAGAAAATCATATTCAAAATATAGAACATAAAAATGAAAACAATAACATAAATGCAAATAAATCTGATATTCAAAGTTAAATTGTAATTTCCTATAATTTTAAACACAGGATTTAATTTGTGCTATTGTATTTACGTACTCAAAATTCGTAGCATTTTGCAAGGTTATTATTGATAGAATAAATAGCTCTAGGTTTAAGTTATTCTCCCTGCTGTGCTTTGTAAGAAATAAAATGGCTCTCATTTGGCAAAACCAAGTGAGAGCTTTTTTTTGTGAGCGATAGCAGAGATTTTTATATCTGACATTCTAAACGAACAAAATATTGGAAGAGTTATTTTCCTCTTCTTCTAGAAACATATCTTGTAAATCTCCATTTATGATAGATTTGGAGTTTTCCATTGTTAAAATAAAATCATTTTCTTGATCTTCAAGCCAAATAGCACTATCCAAAATACCAAGCATAGTTGATACAGTATCAACTTCTACTGCTCTGATAATTTCAAAAAATGTTTGTTTTGACTCAGTATCAAGATTATTGAAAAACTTTATTGCCTTTATATAATACTTATCAGTTACATTATCTTTCGTATTAAAAATTTCTTTATAGCTTTCAAGACCTTCGTCTATGGCTATTTTTTTAATTTGACTGACGAAATGTGAAGGTTGCATTGATTTGTTGTAATTTGTTTTGAAAATGTGGGGAGAAAAATTCTATTGATATTCTAGTGTCGTGGTAATTATTTCTGCAAATTTACGAACAAAAAAAGCTTTTTGTCTAGTTTGAATGTTTTTTGCGAAATGGTTATGTTTTATTAAAAAATCCATTCTACCTAAAAAACAATCCGTACTTTTGTATTCGCATTCATTCATCATTTACAATTAATAATTCATCATTTCCATGATTGAGCTTTCTGTCATTATTCCTATCTATAATGAATCTCTCAATATTCATTTGCTTCATGAAAGGCTTACTAATGTAGTTTGTCATTTGGCTAAAACCTATGAACTTATTTTTATAAATGATGGAAGTAAAGATGATTCTTTAGAATTGGTAAAAGCACTTTCGTTTGAAGACAAAAATGTAAAATTTATTGATTTGAGCCGAAATTTTGGTCATCAGATTGCTGTTTCGGCAGGTTTAGATTATTGTAAAGGACAAACGGTTGTCATTATTGATGCCGATTTGCAAGATCCACCAGAGCTAATTGAGCCTATGTGGGACAAATTAAAAGAAGGGTATCAAGTCGTTTATGCCAAACGAAAGGCAAGAGCAGGAGAAGGATATTTTAAAAAACTGACTGCCAAAACATTTTATCGTCTGCTTTCCAAAATTACCTCGTTTCCTATTCCTGTCGATACTGGCGACTTCAGGATTATGGATAGAAAAGTAGTAGATGGACTTTGCCAAATGAAAGAAAATAATAAGTTTTTGCGTGGACAAATTGCTTGGATTGGCTTCAATCAAACCTATGTAGAATATGATAGAGCTGAACGGAATGCAGGAATTACAGGATATTCCTACAAAAAAATGATAAATTTGGCGATAAATGGAATTACTGCTTTTTCGAATATTCCTATTAAATTTGTTACTATTTCTGGCTTTGTAGTTTCTGCAATTGCCTTTCTGATGATTATTTATTCCTTTATTGCAAAATATATTATTGTTACTGGTTATGTGAGTGGCTGGTCTTCGATTATGGTTAGTATTATGTTTTTAGGTGGTGTTCAGCTTATCAGTTTAGGGATTATTGGGGAATATATTAGTCGTATAAATACAGATGTAAAACAGCGTCCTCTTTATTTTGTAGCCGAAACAAATGCAGAAGAGCAAGATAATACACTAAAGAAGTAAGGATTTAGAAATTTAATCAACAAATAGTATTTACTTTATAATGAAATACGTATTTTTGATAAATTTGCATAAATCTGTTTTGTTTTATTCATCTACTAGCATTATCAATTTTAAAAATGGAAGAACCTATTGACTTTATTTTGTACGGAAGTATTTTGGCTGCATTTCTTGTAGTACTATTTATTTTACTCGTTTTTCAAAAACAAATAATGATTCTTTTGATGACGAATTTTTCGGATAAAGCAGTCAAAACAAAAGTTGTGGAGGTTTTGGAAGGAGATACAATCGTAGTTGAAATTCCTCAAAAAAACAGAGAGAATGTAAAAAATATACAAAACTCAAAAACCGTTTCGGTAAATACTCAAAACGAAACTACTTGGACAGTTCGTTTGATTGGTGTTGATACGCCCGAAAGCCGTGCTTCTTTATATATAGATGAAGCTCCTTTTGGAAAAGAATCATTGGCCTACATCACAGAAAGGCTTTCGCAGAACAAAGAAATAATTTTGATTTTTGATGAGCATCTTTTTGATAAGTTTGATAAACATTTAGCCTATATTTATTTTCCTTCTGGAGAATGTCTCAATGTTACGCTTTTAAAGGAAGGTTATGGTTGGATAAGAAAACATGCTTTTGATATAAAATTTGAAAAAGATTTTGAAAAGGCACAAGGAAAAGCAAGAAGTAAAGCAAAGGGAATTTGGAATATGTATGTAAACAAAGGAATACTAAGAGAAGAATATAAAGTAACACAGCATTATAAAGAGTATCAGAAAAGAATAGAAGAAAACGAATAAACAATTGGTTTTTAATGGCGTTTGTAGGTAGCACATACGTTATGTATTTGTTACTTATGCCTTACTAGTTATTTTTTCAACTTCATTTTTTAATCACTTCAAAATCAATTTATTTAATGGAAATTATTGAGCGTTATTTTCCCAATCTTACCGAAAAACAACTCCAACAACTTGGCACTCTCAAAAATTTATATTCAGAGTGGAACGATAAAATAAATGTCATTTCAAGAAAAGATGTAGAAAATCTTTATGAAAGACACGTTTTGCATTCTATGAGTATTGGAAAAGTAGCCCAATTCGATCCAGAGGATAAAATTATCAATATCGGAACAGGTGGAGGTTTTCCTGGTATTCCTTTGGCAATTCTTTTTCCACAAACCGAATTTCATTTGGTAGATTCTATTGGTAAGAAAATAAAAGTAGCTACCGAAGTAGCAAGAGAAATTGGATTAGATAATGTAGTAGCCGAGCAAATGAGAGCAGAGACAGCAAAGAAGAACAATTATGATTTTGCTGTTACTCGTGCCGTTACTGATATTTCGAAACTCTACCATTGGATAAAACCTGCATTGCGAAAAAATAAAGCTACCGAAATTGTAGAAGGCGAATTACGTCATGGTATTTTTGCATTAAAAGGAGGAGATTTGAGAGAAGAACTAGCACTCTTCAAACACTATGTTCGTATTTATAATTTGAATGAACATTTTGAGGAAGAGTTTTTTGAAACTAAGAAAATTCTTTATGTATCTATTTAATTTATTCCTCTAATTCTTTTAGATTAGGAATAAGAATTAAATAAACTGCTACTTTTAAAACCATAACTAATTGATATTCAAACGTGAACTCGGGATTATATTGATTGATTATCAACAAGTTATAGTGTATTTTTCATGTATCGGTACTGACCTATCGGTCTGACATTGATAAAGTTAGGTCAGCCTCGTTAGAGCAGACCGAAAACAATATTTAATCTGTTTTAAACAAATAAAAAGACTATTTCTAATCCCGAGTTCACGTTATTCAAGTAATTAAATTCGTAATTCGTAATTTTTAATTCGTAATTGATCCTTAGGTAACATAATCCTATTAAAGAGACCGAAAATAAAACATCATCTATTCTCTATCAAACAAACAGAAGAGTTGCTTCTAGTTTCAGATTATAGTAAAGAGAGTTAGGGATAATTTTTATTTTTTCTCAAAACAAAAAAGCTGTACACTAATTTGTAGAACAAAATAACTTCTTCTCGAAGTTTGATTTGATTTTTAGAATTTTTTGGAAAAAAACACGACATTTTTTGAGATTAAATTCATTTTTATCAAATAAAAATAAATTTATACGTGCAAAATTGTGATATATTTCATAGTTTTGCTGTTAATTATTCTGCAAGACTTGCAGAGTCAAAAATATATGAATCATTAGGTATCAGCCAATAACAATGAACATAAAAACTCGTAAAGGATTCGACATCAATTTAGCAGGTAAAGCTGCCTTGCAATTAGGAACTGCTGAACAGTCTGAAATATTTGCTATAAAACCTACTGATTTTGTAGGTATGCACCGTCCAAAAGTAATGGTACGTGAAGGCGATATTGTAAAAGCTGGAACACCTCTTTTCTTTGATAAAAAACTAGAAAAGGCTCTTTATACCTCACCTGTAAGTGGTGAAGTAGTAGAGGTAAAGCGTGGAGATAAACGTAAATTATTAGAAATAAAGATTTTAGCAGATAAGCAAATCGAATACGAAAACTTTACTAAGTACAGCGTATCTGATATGGCTAACCTGAAAGCAGAGGATATAAGAGAAACGATTTTGAAAAGTGGTGCTTGGATAAACATTATTCAACGTCCTTATGGTATTGTTGCTGACACGGAAGAAACTCCTCGTGCAATTTTTATCTCAGCTTTTGATTCAAATCCGTTAGCTCCTGATTACGATTTCCTTTATAAAAATGACGGACACTACTTTCAGGCAGGTATTGATGCGTTGAAAAAAATGGTTGATGTTCCTATTCATCTTACTACAGATGGAAAAGCTGAAGTTTCGGCTATTTTTCAAAACGTACGTAATGTAGAACAGCATACTATTTCAGGACCTCATCCAGCAGGTAACGTAGGTGTTCAGATTCATCATATTGAACCTATTAATAGAGGCGAAACTGTCTGGACAATAAATCCTTATGGAGTTATTCAGATAGGTAAATTATTTTTAGAAGGTCGTTATGATGCTTCTAAGAGAATTGCTGTTGTAGGTTCAGAGATAACTACTCCTCAGTATTACGAAACATATATTGGTTCTAGCGTAGATAAATTCTTAAAGAATAATCTAAAACAAGAACATGTGCGAGTAATTTCTGGAAATATATTGACAGGAACAGCTATCGAAAAAGACAATTATATTGGTTTTTATGATAATCAAGTTACTGTTTTGCCAGAAGGTGATAAAGCTCGTTTTTTCTTGAGTGATGGTTGGCTTGCTCCTACTTCTCGTTTGAGTTATCATCGTGCTTTAGGTCTTTTATCTTTCCTCAATCCTAAGAAAGAACGTGTCATCGACACGAGTTTGAATGGAGAAGAAAGAGCTTTTGTAGAAACAGGTGTAATGGAAAATGTAGTTCCTATGGATATTCTTCCTTTACAGCTCATAAAGTCTATTATGGCTC
Organism: uncultured Cytophagales bacterium; assembly: GCA_963761725.1. Taxonomy (GTDB): domain Bacteria; phylum Bacteroidota; class Bacteroidia; order Cytophagales; family Bernardetiaceae; genus Bernardetia. Next base: position 84,832 of record CAVXHP010000008.1, read on the forward strand.
TTGATTATGATGGAATGGAAGGTTTGGGTATTTATGAGGTTATTGAAGAGGATGTTGCTCTTTGTGAATTTGTAGATGTTTCGAAGCATAGAATTCAAAATATAGTTCGTCAGGGAATTGACCTTTTACGTGAAGGATAATTTATTTTACCTTCTGCAAAAGATAATCAGGAAAAAAAATAGTTAGAAAGTAATTTTGACTAGTGTTAAATATAGAGAAAAGAATTAGGTAAAGCGATACATTCGTAATCCATAATTCGTAATCTGTAATAGTTTACAAAAATAAATTTGGTTAATTTATATATTATAAATTCGTAAGTATGAAGTTCTTACATGATATTTTAGAGAAACAAAAACCCATGTTTGATAAAGGAGGAAAACTACATCGGTTTTACTATCTTTTTGAAGCGGGTGAGTCGTTTGCCTTTACTCCCTCTACCACAACTCCTGCAAAGGGCGCACACATTCGTGATGCCATTGACTTGAAACGTATGATGATGACAGTAGTCATTGCTATGATTCCTGCTCTTTTGTTTGGTATTTGGAATGTAGGTTATCAACATTTCTTAGCAACAGGTAATCCTGATGCTGCTCTTTTAGATATTATCTTAGTGGGTAGTATTCAAGTATTGCCTATCGTAATTGTTGCTTATACTGCTGGTGGTATTGTAGAGGTCGTTTTTGCAATTATCCGAAAGCATCCTGTTAATGAAGGTTTTTTGGTAACGGGAATGCTTATTCCACTTACTATGCCACCTGATATTCCACTTTGGCAAGTGGCACTGGCTACTGTTTTTGCAGTAATTATTGCCAAAGAAGCCTTTGGAGGTACAGGAATGAATATCCTAAATGTAGCTCTTACAGCTCGTGCTTTCCTTTACTTTGCTTATCCTACTGATATTTCAGGTTCTGTTTGGACGTATTTGGGAGATAAAACTCCAGTTGATGGCTATACAGGTGCTACGGCATTATCTATTGCATCAGAAGCACCTATGGGAACAACGGTTGATGCAGCCTTACAAACAGCTACTAGTTCGTGGGCAGGAGCAGAAACTATGTTTAGTATTCAGAATATGTTCTTAGGAGCTATTCCAGGTTCTATTGGAGAAACATCTGCTTTGATGGCTCTTGTTGGAGCAATTATTCTTATTGCTGCTGGCGTAGCGAGTTGGAAAATTATGTTAAGTGGTGTTGTAGGTGCCATTGTAATGGGGCTTATATTCAACTTAGCAGGTGGTTCGCTTGATGCTGATACTACTTATGCTGCTGCATTTATGCAAATGCCTTCGTATTATCATTTGATTATGGGTGGTTTTGCCTTTGGAATTGTCTTCATGGCAACTGATCCTGTATCTGCTGCACAAACCGAAACAGGAAAATGGGTATATGGATTTTTTATAGGACTTCTTACAGTTCTTATTCGTGTATTTAATCCTGCTTATCCAGAAGGAATTATGCTTGCCATTCTTCTAATGAATGTGTTTGCTCCTCTTATAGATTTTTATGTAATTAATGCTAATAAAAACCGTAGATTAAAAAGAAGCCATGTCTAAAGAATCCAACGCATATATCATTTCTTTTACAATAGCTATGATACTTTTCATCGCAGTTGTACTTGGTCTTGTAAAAGAGTTTACAAAAGAAGCTCAAAAACAAGCCGTAGAATTAGATACTCAAAAGCAAATTTTGAGTGCTATTGTTCCACTTTCAGAAATAGGTGAAACAGGCGAACAAGTAAACGCCTATTACGCCAAACATATCGAATCCATTGCAGTAGATGTAAATGGAGACGAGGTAAAAACCAATGAAAAAAACGAAGCTATCGTTCCAGAAAAGGTAAGTATTCGCAAGGAGTTCAAGAAAAAAGACGAAGCTGAAAAAATTCTCCCAGTCTTTAAATTTAAAGATGATGCAGGGAAAACAGTTGCTTACATCTTGCCTGTTTATGGAAATGGTCTTTGGGATAATATCTGGGGCTACATTGCTCTTGAGCCTGATATGACTACTGTAAAAGGTGCAGTATTTGACCATAAAGGAGAAACTCCAGGACTTGGTGCACGTATTTCTGACTCACAAATAGAAGACCGTTACAAAGGAAAAACTATCTATGATGCGGATGGAAAACTGACTTCTATTGAGATGATCAAAGGAGAAGGAAACGTAGATCCAGGTTCTTTGGAAGGTTACAAGGTAGATGGAATATCAGGTTCAACCATTACAGGACGTGGTGTAAATGACATGTTGAAGAATTATTTTACTTTATATGAGAATTATATTCAAAAGGTAAAGAAATCTTCTGCTTCTGTCTCCATTTCTTTAGAAAATGTTGCCTTAGCGAAGTAAGCACTCAACACACTCAAAATTTAGTTAATAAAAACAGTATAAAATTTATTGAAATTATTCATTTCAATAAATACAACTATAAAATTCTATGGCAACAGAAACAGCTACATCTATGGAAGCTACCGTAGTAAAGAAAAAATCGGAAGATTTATTCTCTAAACGTCGTCGTCGTTTGGTATCAGACCCATTAGACGATTCTAATCCAATTACAGTACAAGTTTTGGGTATTTGTTCGGCTCTTGCCGTTACTGCTAAAATTGCTCCTACTCTTGTTATGGCGACTGCTGTAATGGTAGTAATTATTGGTGCAAACGTAATTGTATCGGTTTTGCGTAATGTTATTCCAGGACGTATTCGTATTATTGTTCAACTTGGTATTGTAGCAATGCTCGTTATCTTAGTTGATCAAGTTTTGAGAGCCTATTTTTATGATCTTGCCAAAATTGTTGGTGTTTATGTAGGTCTTATTATTACAAATTGTATTATTATGGGTCGTTTGGAAGCCTTTGCAATGGGTAACAAACCTTACGATGCTCTGCTTGATGGTTTTGGAAGTGGTATTGGTTACGGATGGGTTATTTTAGTAGTTGCTTTCTTTAGAGAACTCTTTGGTTCAGGAACATTACTTGACTATCCAATTATGGAAAATATAGGACTAGGTTTTATTCCAAATAATGGACTTATGACTAATCCAGTTGGTGCATTTATCGTTATTGGTATCATTATTTGGGTACAACGTTATTTCAATGGTTATGTAGAAGACCATTAATTTATTAGACATATTATTTTATTTTAATCAAATACAACTACATAACTTCATTCAGAAAAATGGATTACATTAATATATTTATTCGTTCGGTCTTCATTGAGAACATGGTTTTTGCTTATTTTTTAGGAATGTGTTCGTATCTAGCCGTTTCTAAAAAAGTATCAACAGCTATGGGACTTGGTCTTGCAGTAATTTTTGTTTTAGCTGTTACTTGTCCCGCTAACTATTTGATTCAAGAATATTTACTTAAAGAAGGTGCATTAGCTCCTCTCTTAGGTGAAGAGTTTGTAAAAGTAGATTTGTCTTTCTTGCAATTTATTACATTTATTGCTGTTATTGCTTCTATTGTACAACTTGTAGAAATGGTAATTGAGCGATTTTCTCCTGCTTTGTATGGTGCATTAGGGATTTTCTTACCTCTGATTGCCGTAAACTGTGCTATTTTAGGTGGTTCACTTTTTATGGTTCAGAAAGAATATGACCTTGCTCAATCAGTTGTGTATGGTATCGGTTCTGGTGTAGGTTGGTGGATTGCTATTATTGCACTTGCTGCTATTCGTGAGAAAATGAGATATTCAAATGTTCCTGCTCCTTTGCGTGGTCTTGGTATTACGTTTATAATTACAGGACTTATGGGACTTGCTTTTATGTCTTTTATGGGGATTACTTTGTAAAATATTCCAAAATTTATTCATTGGTAAATACTTTTACTTTTGATACTATAAAAGGCTACTTTCTATTTACAAATAGGATGTAGCCTTTTTTAATGCAGTAGAGCAAAAAGTATATTCTACTAATTTTACCTATATTGAATGTTGATTCTACAAGCTATAAATAACAAATAATACTAAAAAATGAAAAAACCCTTAGTCCAACCAAAATCATCAGAAGGAGATGCACAACTTCAAGAACTTATTGAATTTTATGAAGAAACATTAGGTTTTTGTCCTAATAGTGTCAAAACAATGCACATCAGACCCAGAATTGCTTATGCTTTTATAGAAATGAATAAAGCAGTTATGGAAAATCAAGGGAGAGTAACAAGTGCATTAAAAAGACTTATCGGTTATATTAGTAGCCACGCAGCAGGTTGTCGTTATTGTCAAGCACATACAATTCGGGCAGCCGAAAGATATGGAGCTGAGCAAGCACAATTAGAAAATATCTGGAGTTATAAAACTAATGAAGCCTTTTCAGAAGCTGAACGAGTAGCATTAGATTTTGCTTTATCAAGTTCGCAAATACCAAATGCAGTAACAGATGAAATAGCTGAAAATTTAAGAAAATATTGGAATGAAGGAGAAATTGTAGAAATGCTTGGTGTTATTGCTCTTTTTGGTTATCTCAATCGTTGGAATGATTCAATGGGAACAGAAATGGAAAGTCCTGCGATAGAATCAGGTAAGCAGTATCTGAAAAATGATGGTTGGAATGTAGGCAAACACAAGTATTGAATTGTGAATAGTAAGTTATGAATTGTGAATTTTATTCCTTCACAATTCATAACTCGCAATTCATAATTTCATTAGAAGAAGCTCGTCTTAGAAAGAATAGCTAAATATTTACTTTCCCAAAACCTGTCTGCATTAGTAATTTCTAAATATACATTTCCACCTCTTTCGTCAATTCTGAATGAACCTGAAGCACGAGAAGGTAGTAATTTTACATTTTTTGCTTTTACATCATTTGCACTTCCAATCATAATTGAACTAGTAGTACGAATATCAATAGCCGTAAATTTGTTTTTAACACGTCCGTCTGGCTCAAAACCTTTTTTATCATTGATGATAATATCTTGTTTTTTGAGTTCCTTTTCTGTACCAATAACATAATAAGCTGTGTTTGCTACTGTGCGAGTGTCCTCCAAAACTACATTTGTAGAATCAAGCTCATCAATTTTCACAGAATAACGAGATTTCCATCCTGTTACCTCTGTCTCAAGTTGGGCTACTCGCTCTTTCATTTGAGTAATTTCTGCATCTTTATCTTCAATAGAGCGTCTTAGCATGGCTACTGTATTTGCAAGAGCAGAATTTTCTTGTCCAGACTCTTTTAATTTGCGTTCTAATTCAGCTACTTTGGCACGATTGGCTTGCATCTGACGTTCAATTTGTTGCATTCCTTGATCAATACTCATTCCACCTGTAGAAGGGTCAATATCTCCACCACGCATATCCGAAGTCAAGCGACGAATTTTGTCTTCCACCTGTCTCATAGAATCCAAACGGACATAAATAACGTTCATTTCTTGCTGTAAATCAGCTTGATACAAACTATCTTTTTCTCTAGCACGACGTAGGTCTTCCACTTCCATAACTAGTTTTTTCTCATTTTCACTCGGTCCTTTATCACATGAAGAAACAAAAAGGACACTAAAAAAAAGTGTAGCCAAAAGTGCTATATTATTAAGATTCAATTTAAACATAAGTCAAAAGTTTTTAGGTTGATAGTTATACTAAGAAATAAGCAATAACGAAATTAACACAAAGTTAGAATAAAAAAGTAATATAGAAATTATTTTTTTAAGAAGTTGAAAATAATGTTAAAGTTTCTTTGAATTTTCATTATTACTTTGAAACCTATACTTAGTCAATATCATTGTTTTTACTCTCTCCCGCCTTTACAATTTTCTGATTTTCAGCAGACAAAACGCTTTCTATCTGAACACGAACACCATCTTTATAAGAAACAATCCAAGCATCATTCACACCCATTTCACGCATATATTTTTTGAATAAATCAGCTTCCCAATAATCTTTAAAGGCAGCAATTGTATATTTTTTTACTCCATCTTCGTCGGTTTCTGCATGAAAACGTCTGTGTCCTACAAATTTCATCAAATCTTTATTTCTAAATGCACCTACCTGCACTCTGTAAACTACACCTTTTGAATAATCATCTTTTGTATCAGATGAAGCATCAGAATCTGAACTTTCGCTACTTGTCGAACTGTCCTTTTTTTGTACATCTGCCAAAGCTTGTTCCAAACTATCAATTTTGCGTTCTCTTTCTGCTAGTGCTTGTGTAGTAGAAATTACTTGTTTTTCTAATTTATAGACTTCATCACCAGACGTTGCAGAGCCTTCTACTTTTTGCTTAAATTCTTCTACTGACATAGATTTTTGTTTTTTTTTCCACACTTTTTCCTGCTCTTTACTCATTGACTGAGCAAAAATAGAATTGGTAGAGAGTAAAAAGATAAAACAAATACTTGCTAAAATAAAACGAAACATAACTTTATAATTTTTTGTAAACGGTAAATGTTGATGAATATCAGATAGTTTTTGGAAGAATTTTGATAAGTCTATTCCAACTTATCTCAACAAATAAGGCAAATTCTAAACCTAAAAGTTATATTTTCTTTGATAAACGATTTTCTTCGATAATTCTATCCTAAAATAGAGCTAAGTATTCCATTTTTATAGACTAACGTTTTTTTGATTTTGCTTGAGTTTTTTTAGCAGATTAGGTAGTATAGAAGCTGTTTTTATCTAAAAAAATATTTATATTAACATCAAAAAATAGCACCAAACAGTTTAGAATAAAATTCTTAAAAAATGAAAGATTATTCAGATATTATAAATAAATTAGATTATATACAAATAGAAAGCCAACGCATAGATTATCTTGTTGAAATGTCTTACCACGAAAAAGGAGTTAAGGTAATTAGTATAACTATAGAAAATGCTTCTTCTTGCTCAGAATGTTCTATGAATTTAGATAAGATATACTATGAAATAGATAGATTGTATAAAAAAGATAGTTCTACTTGGAAGGTACTTGATAATTCAGAAATTTTTTATAAATGGCTTGAACAGTCCACTCATTTATCGGAAAAACATGGATATTACCAAACAGGGCAACGCATATTTTTTATAGCTTTATATCTTGTTCCAATAGATATTATAATGATAGTTTTATTTATAATGAACTACGTATATCCTATATTTCCTCTGTCTGTCTTATTTTATTACTCAGCCAAATTTTTAGAAAAAAAGTGCTTAAAAATACGAAATAAAAAGTTCATATAACTTTTTCATCAACGTTTCAATCCACCTTCAAAATATCTCTAATCTCAAGCTGTAGATAACTTTTGTCTCTATAAAAATTTTCACTTATCAAGAAAGCAATATCATATCTATTTTTTGTAGAAATTTGATTAAAAAAATTAGCTTTCCAAAACGAAATAGCCGAAAAAAGAGATGTTCCCTGTCTGACTTGTACCCTTAGATGAATTTCTTTGATAATTTTGGGAGAGAACAGTTGAACATTACGAGCGACAAAAACAGGTCGCATATTTTGAGGTCCGAAAGGTGCCATTTGTTTTATAACAGCAAACATTTTTGGAGTAATCTGTGAAAAATCAATTTCCATATCCACACGAACAGGACGAACGAGCTGCTCTTTTTGCAAATTACCCTTTACAGCATTTTCAAAACGCTCTTGAAAATGTGCTACATTTTGGATAGGCATAGACATTCCAGAAGCAAATTTGTGTCCTCCAAATTGAGTAAGCAAATCCGAACAACTCTCCACCGCTTTATAAATATCAAAATCATAAATCGAACGAGCCGAACCGACCGCTAACTCTCCATTTTCAGAATCCGAATTTGTCAAAATTACAGTTGGAAGGTAGGTTTTCTCTACACATTTTGATGCTGCAATTCCTACCAAACCTTTATGCCAATTTCTACTGAAAAGCACGTTTGTACTGCGTTCAGGATTAGAAGTTGCCAAAATTTCATCAATTTCTAGCATCATTATTTGTTCCTTTCTACGACGCTCGTCATTTGTTTTATTCAATTCTCTAGCTAATTTATTCGCTTCTTTATCTGATGAAGCTAAAAGCAAATTCAATGAATTATCGGCACTATCAATTCGTCCTGCTGCATTCAGGCGAGGAGCAATCGAAAAAACAATCTCACGAATACCTATTTTTTTACCATATCCATTTATCAAATTCAAAAGTGCTTTTATTCCTGGAAGTGGGTCAATATTAATTTTTTCTAATCCAAAATAACTCAAAATTCTATTTTCACCAACCATCGGAACTAAATCAGCAGCAATACTTAAAGCCACCAAATCTAAATAATAATGTAAATTTCGCTCAGAAACTCCTGTTTTCTCACAAAATCCTTGCAAAAATTTGTAACCAATCGCACAGGCAGAAAGGTCTTTAAACGGATATTTGCAGCCTTCTTGTTTTGGGTTGAGCATTGCAAAACTGACAGGTAATTCTTCGTCGGGCAAGTGATGGTCGCAAACTATAAAATCTATTCCCCAGTCTTTTGCTTGCTGAATTTCTTCATTTGCTTTTACACCACAATCTAAACAGATAATCAGTTTTATATCTTCTTTTTTTGCAAATTCTAATCCTTCTTTTGTGATTCCGTAGCCTTCTGTATTTCGATTTGGAATATAGAATTGGAGGTTTTTTTCGTCTATTTCATTTATATTATTTACATTATCTATATAAATTTTCTTCAAAAAACCATACACAATCGCTACCGAAGTAACTCCATCAACATCGTAATCTCCATACACTAAAATTTTTTCTTGTTTTTCTATAGCTTCTTTTAATCTATCAATGGCAACGTCCATTCCCTTCATCAAAAAAGGAGAATGTAAATAAGAAAGAGAAGGACGAAAAAATGCTTTTGCAGTTTCAAAATCACTTACTCCACGCTGTAAAAGTAAAGTTGCAGGAACGTGGCTTACATTAATTTCTTTTGAAAGGGATGCAATTTTTTCATCAGAAGGTAAAGGTTCGAAAAGCCAGCGTTTGGGTTGCATAATAAACAATTACGAATTAAAGATTATGGATTACGAATAATGAAGTTGCTTATAATCAGCAATTACCTGTTCACCTAACTCTTATTTTATAAGGTTAGAATAAAAAATAGGTCTAATCAAGAGTTGATTTTCACTTGATTAAACCTACTAAATAAAATTCATACAATCAATTCTTATGCGATATTTTGACTAACTTGTATAAAAAATAAAAATAAATAAATATGGCATATAGTGATTTTACTTCGCTGGATTTAATAAATAAATTTGGAATTAAGTTTAGAGCTACCAATTTATTTCCTAATCTTGTTCCTCTTCCAGCTTCCGAATGGTTGATTGCCTCACTAAAAAAATCTACTCAAATGGGTTTTGGGAGCTAAAAATCACGTTCCGAACGTTTGGTAAATCCTGTATTAACAGAGCTTAGTGAGATAAATAAGTATTCTTTTTCTATTTATTCGGGTGCAAACTTAGATGTAGATATAAATTTGGGATTGAGAGGAGAATGTGATTTTATTTTTTCGTTTAGTAGGATTCAAGATTTTGTCTTAACTCCTATTTTCTGTATTACGGAAGCCAAAAAGCAAGATTTAGAACAAGGAACGCTACAAGTTTCGGCTCAACTTATTGGTGCACGAAAACTGAACGAACTAGAGGGAAACCCTGTAAAAGTTCTCTATGGTTGTTCTACTACAGGAGTAGAATGGCGTTTTATTAGGTATGAAAACAATCAGATTACGATAGATGAAAAGCGTTTTTTGATAAATGAATTAGATTTACTTTTAGGAGCTTTGCAGCATATCATAGACGAAACAAAAAGAGAAAATGGTTTGTAGATTTTTTTGTTCCAACAAAAAAAAATCGTTCAAGTAATTACTTAAACGATTTTCTAAAGATATTTGTCTATTTCAATCGTCAACGCTTGAAATAGTATCATCTAAACTTACTTCATCATTTGATCAGCAAAAGCCAATAATTTATCTTCTGAAAAATAATTTCCCATTATTTGAAGTCCGATAGGCAAACCTTCTTTGTCTGTGCCGTTTGGAATAGAAATGGCAGGAATTCCGACCACAGAAGCAGGAACAGTAAACAAATCAGCTAAATAAAGTTCTACCGTTTCGCCTTCGTACTTTCCAATTTCAAAAGCTGTTGTAGGCGTTGTTGGAGAGATAATAAAATCGTATTTTGTAAATAATTCCTTCATCGCTTCCTGTATTTTACGCCTTACTTTTTGTGCTTTTGTAAAATAAGCATCGTAATAACTTGCACTCAAAACAAATGTTCCTAACATAATTCTACGCTTGACTTCTTTACCAAAACCTTCTGTACGTGTTTTTTTGTACATAGATTCTAAGTCTGTAACATTCGGACTACGGAAACCATAACGAACGCCATCATATCTTGACAAGTTTGTACTTGCTTCTGCCGTAATCAAAATATAATAGGTTGGTAAAGCATATTTTAAAAGAGAAAAATCTACTTCTTCTACTTCATATCCTTCACTTTTAAGTTTATCAATTTTGGCAACTGTTGCAGCTTTTATTTCTTTGCTTAATCCTTCGCTATGTAGAGTTTCTTTGATGTAAGCGATTTTTGGCTTTTTATTATTTCGTTTGTTTTCTGAATTTTGAGTTAATAATTCTGAATATTTCGGTACTTCTCTTTGAGAAACTGTACTATCATTATCATCTTTTCCTGCAACTACTTCTAAAGTAATCGCTGTATCAGCAGCATTATTTGCAAAAATTCCAATACTATCAAAAGAAGAAGCAAAGGCAATCAGACCATAACGAGAAATTCGTGAATAAGTCGGTTTCAAACCAACAATGCCACAAAAAGCAGCAGGCTGACGCACCGAACCACCTGTATCAGAACCCAAAGAAACCATACACATTCCTGCTTGTACAGCAACGGCAGAACCCCCAGAACTTCCCCCTGGAACTCGGTTTGTACCAATTTCATTTTTTACCACTCCAAAAGCAGAGTTTTCATTCGAAGAACCCATTGCAAATTCATCGCAATTTTGACGACCAATAACGATAGCATCTTCTTTCAAAAGACGTTCTACGGCAGTTCCGTCAAATTGAGATTCAAAACCTGCTAGCATTTTTGAAGACGCACCTAATTTATGGTCTTTATGACACAAAACGTCTTTCAATCCGACAATCATTCCAGCTAGTTTTCCTGCTGTTCCGTTTTGGATTTTTTCATCAACGAGTTTTGCTTGTGCTTTTGCTTCATCATCATATACTTCTAAAAAAGCGTTCAAAGAAGGGTTTTTTTCATGGATGACTTTCAAATAATGATCAACCAATTCTACACAAGTAAGTGTTTTGTTTTGAATGGCTTTTTGGACAGAAGCAAAGGAATCTATATGAGTTTTCAATATAATTGCGAATTAAAAATTACGGAGTTTTACTGTTTCTAGTTTAAGCGTTGACGCTTGAACTAGAAATTAATACAAAAACAAAAATACGAAGGAAAATGTAGAATGTATAAAATTCTGCTTATTTTCTTTCGTATTAATTTATATTTTTCTTATTTGAAACAGACTAGGAAGTCTGTTGTACTTTTATACTTGTGTTTCTTTTTTAGTTGTAGAAGTATCTTCTTTTTTGCTTTCTGATTCTATTGAGTTGCGAACTTCGCTGGTTGCATCTTTAAACTCACGAATTCCACGACCTACTCCACGAGCTAATTCAGGAATGCGTTTTGCACCAAAGAAAACAAGGACAATAAGCATAATAAGAGCAATTTCCCAAGCTCCAAGTCCACCGATAAAGAGAAGTGTATTTAACATATTTGATTTATTTAAAAGGTTCTGACAAACAGATTTGATACTGCAAAAATACAGCTTTTTTGATTAAAAAAGAATTTCTTATGACTTTGACGCAAATATTTAAGAGAAGTTTAAGTTTAATTTTATTCTTTATCTTCTATCAATTTTCTCAACTCATCTTTACTTGGCAAAATAGTTTTGTATTTACTAGCAAAAATTTGTTCGTTGTCCTCTGGAAGCGTAATTTCTACGAGTGTATCATTTTTATCCTGACAAAGGATAATTCCTATGGTTTTGTTTTCCTCATCAAGTTTGACAAAACGGTCATAATAATTGACATACATTTGAATTTGTCCAATATCTTGATGTTTGAGTTCGCCTATTTTCAAGTCAATCAGCACAAAACATTTTAATAAACGATTGTAGAAAACCAAGTCAATTTTGAAATGTTTTTCATCAAAAGAAATTCGTTTCTGACGAGCCACAAAAGTAAATCCTTTTCCTAACTCTAACAAAAAATGTTCTAGTTTATCTATTAACTCTTGCTCTAAATCAGACTCAGAATAGTTTTTTTGCTCAGGTAGCCCAATAAATTCTAAAATATAAGGGTCTTTGAGAGCATCAGAAGGTTTTGTTATAATTTGTCCTTTTTTAGACAATTCTTTGATTTGGTCTTTATCTCTACTCAAAGCCAAGCGTTGATACAAAGCAGAATCAAATTGCCTTTGCAATTCTTTGAGTGTCCACGCATTTTGTATGGCTTCTATCTCATAAAAATCTCTTTCGTTTTGGTCTTCTATTCGGATAAGTTTGAGATAATGAGACCAGCTTAGTTTAAAGTCAGATTCAAAATTAGGAACTCTAATTTCATTTTTTACCTCTGCCAATTTCCGAGAAACGTTCTCGGAAATTGGTTTTTTATTTTGAGAATATGCCAAATAAAACCTACGCATGTTTTCCAAATTATTGACAGAAAATCCTTTTCCAAAATTTTCGGCTAATTTTTCAGATAGATTTTTTAAAACTTCCTTTCCATATTCAGCCTTTTTTTCTCCCTCTTGCTCAAAATCAATAATCATTCTTCCCAACTCAAAATAAGTATAAACCATTGTTTGATTGACACTTTTTATGAGTGATTGCTTCGAACTAGAAATCAAATTTTCTACCTGCATATACAATTCTTCTTTGACTTCGTCTGAATCTGATTTTTTAGGCTTCATAAATGTAAAAAAGTAGTTCCTAATTCCCATTCCCAAAAATTACTTCTGTCTTTCCTGTATTTCTCTCAAAAATTGTGTCAGAAACTGCTTTTGTTTTTCATGTCTTACAGAAAGATTTTCTAAAGTTTTATAGGAATTTTCGAAGTATTCGTTCATCTTTTGCTCTGTAAACGCTCTTATATTCAGATTGTTATAAATCTCTGTAACTGCACTTACTTTCTCCTTTTCGTCGAAATCAGTTTTATTAATCCAATTTTGAAGGTCATTTTTTCCAGCTTCTTTTTCTTTTTGTAAAGCTGTTAGCATCAAATAGGTTTTTTTGTTTTCTGTAATATCTCCACCTACTCTTTTTCCAAATGTTTTTGGGTCTGCATAGACATCTAAAATATCATCGTGAAGCTGAAAACCAATTCCTGCCGAAATTCCTACTTCTCTAAGTTGCTGTGCTTCATATGGCTTTGCTCCTCCCAAAATTGCACCTAACTCTAAAGAAAAACCTAACAAAACAGCCGTTTTGAGTTTTATCATTTCCAAATATTCCTCTATTTGTACTTCATTATCTATATCATTTCGTTTTTCAAATTCCATGTCAAACTGTTGTCCTTCACAAACTCCAATCGCACAGGCATTGAAAAGTTTGAAAACAGAATGAAATTTATCAGAAGGAATTGTCTCTCCAAACCATTGATAGGTCTTTATAAGCATCAAATCGCCTGATAAAAGAGCTGTATTTTCACTCCATTTTTCGTGTGCTGTTTGCTTACCTCTTCTAATGGGTGCATTGTCCATAATATCGTCGTGCAGAAGCGTAAAATTATGAAAAACCTCCGTTACAATTGCAGGAGCAATGGCATTTTTCCATTCCGAATCATACAAGGAATAACCCAGAAGAACAAGTAAAGGACGCATTCTTTTTCCACCTAAGGACATAATATATTCAATAGGAGCATACAAATCTGCTGGCTTACCTTCTGTTTTTAGATTTTTGATATGACTTTCAAGAGCTATTTGTGCTTCTTGTAGTGAGAATGTAGGAATGGGAGTAGTTTCTTTTGACATAGAGAAGTCTATAAATGAATTTGATAAGTAGAGTTTATTTATTTGAATTCAAAGATAAACAATAAATTATTTAGACATAAAAAAATAGTATGGACTATTGTTATTAACAAAAACCTAAATTACTGTGAAAAACTTAAATCAATAATTTTACTCTACCAAAGAATTAGCTATTTGCTCTACTTCTTCGATAGAGAGTTTTGTGTTTTTGGCAACTATTTCTACCGAAATATCATCAGAGAGAAAGTTTCTGGCAATCTGCGTTGTTATTTCGTGTCCAAAATCTGCTTTTTCTTTTGCTTGCTCTTTAGCATAATCTACAAAATGTTGATTGTCCTTATAGACTTTCATTTTTTCATTGTACAAAACACGTTGATCATCATTTAGATTTTCTAATTCTTCATCGCTTAGAAGAACAAAATCATTCATATACTCTATCAGTTGGTTCATCGAATCCATAGTCTTTATTTATTTTAGTGAATATTTTTTGAGAGATTCTAATATAAAATAAACTCGTAATTGCAAATTTTGTTTTAATTTTGCTAATTATAATTGCAATTATTATTTCAGAGAAAGCAAAAAACCTATTCAAATTAAGTTAAATCGAATAGGTTTTTTGTGTATTTGAATACGAATTTCTTCTCATGCTAAAGCGTAAGTTACAAGACAATTATTGTACTTTTAAGAAACTATAGTTTTCACTAAAATTCATCATTTGTTCTGCAAAGGAGGTGGCATAACGAATTTTGACATCCATAATTTCATCGCCATCCATAACAGGCTCAAGAACAGGCTGCAAAAATCCAGAGTAAGGAGCAATATCAAATTGTGCATAACGCTCTTTTACTTCTTTAAGAATAGCTGTATCTACTTTTACACCATATCCTTCAACTAGCTTTTCGGCAGCCGAATAATCTCCTTCCGAAATCTGACGCTGAATTTCTCTTAAAAGTTCTCCAAAAATTACACGTAATTTATCATAATCATTGACTAAAAAATACGTTTTTCCATCAATTATTTTTTTCTCAATTACATTTTCAGATTTTCCTTTTTCATACGCCCATTTTGCTACTATCTGACGATTACGCATATGGTCTTCCTCAATATCTGCACCCTGATCAAGACGACGAAGTTGTAACATCAAACCGTTCATAATATACGAGTCATATTCTGCTTTTCCTGCATCTAAAGAAGGAATAAGACCTAAATCAACCATTTTTGGGTCTAAAAGATAATACAAAGCCACCAAATCAGCACGAGCTTCCTCTAAGGTAGAAGCGTAATTTTTGAGCTTGTCTTTCGTAATTCCTTTGTTGTACTGTCCAGAAGCGTGTCCGATAACTTCGTGAAGTGCTGTGTGCATTTTTCCACTTACTTCTCCATATTCTTTCTGACGGTTTTGTAGCTCTTGGGTAGGATAAAATTCGGCTGTTGTTTTGCCTCCTGCTGCTTCACTATAAGCATCTTCTATATTTCCCAAAGAAACTGATTTTGAACCTGTTTTTCTAATCCAGTTTGAGTTGGGAAGATTAATTCCGATAGGTGTAGAAGGTGCTGCATCGCCAGCTTCATTGACAACGGTAATGATTCTATACGTAACTCCTACTACTTTTTCCTTTTTATGTTCGTCCATAATTGGAGAATTATCCTCAAAATATTGCCCGTTTTCAGACAAAACAGCCATACGTTTTGAGGCTTCTTTATCGTCCATAAAAACTACGGATTCATAATTTGCACGATAACCGAGTGGGTCGCCATAGACTTCAATAAATCCATTAATAAAATCAACATTTGTATTTGTCGTTTTTACCCAAGCCAATGACATTTCATCAAAGGTCTTTAAATCGCCTGTTTTGTAATACTCAATAAGCAAATCAATGACCTGTTTTTGATTTTTATCTTCTGCAACGGTAGATGCTTTTTCCAACCAATACACCATTTTTTCTAGTGCTGCTGCGTATTTTCCACGTTTTTCTGCTGTTCCGATGCCATATTTGTATTCATAAATACCATCTTTTTCAAGTCCGACAAGAGCATTTTTTGGAGGTGTTCCTTTTATAAGTTGAGAATTAAGACCATATGAAATAGGTGTTGCATCATCAGGATTAGCGAAACTTTTATAAAAATTCTCTACTTCTTTTTGAGTAAGATTATTATAAAAATTAGCTGCTGAAGTTTTGACTAAATCATCTCCTTTTGTTTTGTTTACTTTCTTTCCATCAAAATCAGCATCAAAAATTACAGGATTTAATTTTGCCAAAAATGCTTTCATATCTTGTCCTTCTGCTAGAGGAAAGCCATTTTGGTCAGAGTTAATGATTAAATCTTCAAAGTATTCGTAAGAAAATTCAGGGACTAATTTTTTTTCTGAATAATGATGATGGATTCCATTCGAAAACCAAACTCTTTTCAAATAGGTTTTCGAATTTTTGCCAATCTTCGCCAGATTTGTCTCCATTGTAGGTTTTGTAGATATTTTCTAGCGTTTTTCTGACCAAAAGATTGTGTTTGTAATTTTGGTCATAGGTAATATCACGTCCACTACGACCTGCTTCTGATAAATAATAGAGTAATTTTTTTTGCTGCAAAGGCAATTCATCAAATCCTTTTACTTTATAACGCAAGATTTTCAAATCTGCAAAACGTTCGCCTTCATAAGGTGGAATTTCTTCTTCAGTTGTTGTAACTGAATCAGTTTTTATTTCTGTGGTATCAGTTGGTGTTTTGTCGCCACAAGCAGGTAGAAATACTATACCTACAGAAAAGGCTGCCAAAAGTCCGTAGTAAGAAATTTTGGATTTTAATTGAATTAAATTCATAATTATTAAAGAGTTTATTGAGTTTGTGTAGCTATTTAAATAAATAAAATAGGTTTTAAATTTTGGGTAAGATAGTGTTTTTCTGTAATTTTTGAAAAACATAAAATTTCTACATAAAAAAACGCTTTATTCCACGAAAATAAAGCGTTTTTTGGTTTATTTGAATAAGTCTAGTCCCATTTTAGATGAGTTCTTACCTCATCATCTTCCGAAGAGTTTTTGGTAGGATTTTCGTTTTCTGTTCCCTCTTCATATTCCTTATCAAACTGCGTAAAATCATAATTTGGCATTAGTTCAGTCTTTACGTGTTCGACTACTTCTGTAAGTCCTGCTATTATTTTATTAAAATCTTCTTTGTACAAAAAGACTCTATTTTTCTCAAAATAATGTCCTCCATCACGACCAAATACTTTTTTGCTTTCTGTAAATGCAATATAATAATCTTCTTCCCAACGAGTAGGCTTTACATCTATAAAATAAGTACGCTTTCCTGCACGTACCTTTTTAGAAAAAACAGTTTCGTTGTGATAATTAGGTTTAGAATAATCGTTTTTTTTCTCTTGCTTGTCGTCAAAATACTCACTCATCTTAATTATTTTTAAATGGTTATAAAACTACTATTGATTAAATCTTTAAAATAAAAATACGTTTTCAAAGTTCAAATATATCAAAAACTATTTCTTTTTGAAAAATCAAGACTTAGAAAGTGATATTTTGATAGGTGTAGTTCAATTTTAAAGTAAAGATTTCTTATATTTACAACTAAATTTTACTACAGATAATAGAATATCAGATTTTTTGTAAAATTTCTACCTTTGTTGGTGTTCTCATTGACAACAAAATTAAAATATATAAATTAAAAATATAGAATTGGAACAAATAGAAAATCCTGATGGCACTCAAAGTTCAGCCAAACTCAAGAATTTAGATTATAATACACAGAGAGATGCTCTTGTTTTGAAAGAGTATGGAAGAAATATGCAAAATATGGTGCGTCATCTCAAAACAATTGAAGATGTAGCAGAACGCACTCGTGCAGCAGATACGCTTATTAATTTGATGAAACAACTCAACCCAAGTGTTAGAGAAAATAGTGATAATGTACACCGAATCTGGGATCATTTGTATATAATGGCTGATGGAGAAATTGAATTTGATAATGAATTTTTGCCACAGACAGAAGAGGAACGCAACAAAAAACCCGACCACATTGGATATACGCAAGAACCTGTAAAGTATCGTCATTATGGTAGAAATGTAGAATTAGTAATTGCGAAGGCTGCCCAGTTAGAAGATGAACAAGAAATTATTGATGCTGTTGCTGATATTGGAAAACTAATGAAATCTTTCTATCTAACTTGGAATAGAGATAGTGTGGAAGATGAGGTAATTTTGAAGGATATAAAACGAATTTCGGGTGGAAAGATAGATATTGATATAGAAGTAATAAAGGAAGATAATCTCTTTGAGCTTGGAGGTGTGCCCAGACAACGTCCTGAAAGACAAAGTTCTGGTTCTAATCGCTCAAGTTCTAATCGCAACTCTACTTCACGTTTCTCTACTTCAAATAATGCAAGCAATAGAAGAAGAACGCAAGGAGCAAAGAAAAACCGTAGAAATAAGAAAAGAAGGAAATAGTTTTAGAAAAAAGAATAAATTTAGTATCAAAATTTCTTCTCAACTACTTATTTTCTTTTAAAAATAGTTAATAGTAAAGCTATTAGAAAAGTACGTAAAACCCTTTTCTTTTTTTTTAGTTACTAGTTTTGTCCAATCAAAAAGCTAGTAAGCGTCTAATTACAGGCTTCACGTCTTCAAAAAGTTAAAAAGAAATCATCACTTATGCAGTACGAAATTGCCCGAAATATTGTTTTTCAAATTATAAAGCGTTGGAAACCAGACGAAGCACATTACAAATTCTCTCCTGTTGCTACTTCAGAAAGTGTTTCTAGCAAAAGAGAGATGCGTCAATGGGTTGGGCATTTGCAAGATGTTGGACGAGAAGCTCATTTGCATTTTATTGAAAAAGAAATTTCTAGGGAAGAGTTAGATGAGGTTTTTTCAGTTACTACACTTCCTTTAGTTCTCTTTCAACTCGTTGATGGAAATGCAACTCCTATTTTAGCTTGGCATGGAAAAAAAGAAACTATCCATACTATGCAGGAAGATGGCGAGAATTGGAAAGAGAATGATAGTATTGACCACGATGAACTCATAAATACTTTTGCCAGTAAAGCATCTTTATATGGAGATAGTGAGCTTTCGAAAGAGAATACAATCTATTGTCTTGTTCCGATGCTCATCGAACCTATTGCTACATCAGAGAAAATAGAAGGAAAAGAACGCACCCCATCACAGCGTCTATGGCATTTGCTCATGACTGAAAAGCGAGATATTTCTTATACCTATGTTTATGCAATGATTATAGGTTTGCTTAGTCTTACTTTACCACTCGGTGTTCAGGCTATTATTGGACTTATTTCAGGTGGTCTGATTATAAATTCTATTGTTGTCTTGATTGCCTTTGTAGTGGCGGGAACACTCATTAGTGGTATCATGCAGATTATGCAGATGAGTATTGTGGAGACATTGCAGCAGCGACTTTTTACCCGTGCTGCTTTTGAGTTTGCTTATCGTATTCCTCGTATTCGTTTAGAGTCTATTTTGACACAATATGCTCCAGAGCTTGCCAATCGTTTCTTTGATATTCTAACCTTACAGAAAGGTCTGGCAAAATTACTTACAAGTGTGATTACAGCACTTTTACAAGTTCTCTTTGGATTAACGTTATTAGCGTTCTATCATCCTTTTTTCGTGTTTTTTGGATTGTTCTTGGTAGCTGTTTTGGCTCTTATATTTTATTTTACAGGAAAGAGAGGTTTGGAAACAAGTCTTTATGAGTCTAAATACAAATATAGAGTAGCTTTTTGGTTAGAAGAATTAGGTAGGAATCAGAGTGTTTTTAAAATTGCAGGAAATACACTTCTTCCTTTAAAAAAGATGCAAAAATTACTCACAGGCTATTTATATAAAAGAAAATCACATTTCCGTATCTTAGTTATTCAATATTCTGCCTTTGTAGCCTTTAAGACTATTATTACAGGTGGAGTTTTGATTTTGGGAAGCCTTTTAGTGATTGAAAGAAATATTACTTTAGGTCAGTTTGTAGCTTCTGAGATTGTAATTATTACAGTTATTGTAGCTGTAGAAAAAATGATTCTAAATTTAGATACTATTTACGATACGCTTACAGCAGTAGAGAAAATAGGAAATGTAACAGATTTGAAATTAGAAAAAACGAATACTTTTGATAGTGTTAATAGAGAGGGTTTTCATATCAAAGCACACGGAGTTTCTTATACCTATCAAGGAAGTGATAAACCAACACTCAAAGACATTAATTTGGAGATAAAACCTCAAGAATATGTTGGGATTATTGGCAACGAAGGTTCAGGAAAATCAACTTTGATGAAAATAATTACAGGACTTTACGATGAGTATAAAGGACATATTACCTTCAATGGATTTACGTTACGAGATTTAAATATCAAAAATCTACAAGATTATATCGGAGATAATCTTTCTCACGAAGATGTTTTTGAAGGAACACTTCTAGAAAACATTACCGTTGGAAGAGAAGGATTTAATATGGAATATCTCAATCATGTTTTGGAAATAGTAGAATTGATGGATGATGTGCAATCACTCAAAGACGGCTTACAAACACATATGCTTCCTTCTGGACAAGGATTTTCCTCTACTTTTCAAAAAAAGGTGGTCTTTGCAAGAAGTATGCTTACTCATCCCAACTTAATTGTCTTTGATGACTTTTTCTTCAATTTAGAGGGAAGTTACAAACGCAGAGTGTTGGATAAAATATTACAAAAAGATAAATATCCATGGTCTGTTTTTGCGGCTAGCCATGATCCTATTTTATTAGAAAAAATGGATAAAATCTATCTGATGAAAGATGGAACAATCATAAAAGAAGGTACTTTTAAAGAATTATTAAAAGATAAGTACTTTGATAATTTAATTGCTGGAGTTTTTGAGAGCTAAATACTAATAAGGCTAGTTCTCGTTTTGAAATATCATGAAAATATATTAGATTGTTGATTATTATTGTTGATTAGTGTACATTTCTGCTACTAATGAATCTATTCTGAACTTATTCTGAATTTGAACAAATAATTAACTTTATTAACAGTAGATTAATTTAATTTTTTATTGTATTTTTGGATTGATATGAAGTTTTTCAATTTCATATTGTTATCCCTTGCTATATCAGAGACGCAAAAAAAATAACAAATCGGCAAAACAAGACCAACTTACTATATATCAGAAGCTACTTTATGAAAAATAAAATAATAATAATAAGTAATTTTCTCAGAAGTTCATTTTTACTGTTATTACTCTTACTTAGTGTAGGAAATGTCAGTTCTGTGTTAGCACAAGATGATGAATTACAGCTTCCAAAATTAAGAACCGAATTATTAGGTATCGAGCAAGGACTTTCACAAAATACTGTAAATGCAATGATACAGGATAGTGAGGGGTACTTATGGATAGCAACTGATGATGGACTTAATCGTTATAATGCTTACGAAGTTAGTATCTTTCGCCATAACAGAGAAGATTCCCTTTCTATCATTGATAATCAAGTAATGACAATCTATGAGGATACTAATCATAATATTTGGGTAGGGACAGTAGCTGGTATTTCTATATTTGATAGAAAAACACAAACTTTTAAGTCTTTTTATAAAAAAGAAGGTGAACAAAATACATTAGTAGATAATGATATTAATAGCATTGTGGAGGATAAAGAAGGTTTCATTTGGATAGGAACTTCAGAAGGTCTTAGTAAATACGATTATGATAATGATTCATTTGTTAATTATGTAGCAGAAAAAGAAGATAGCCTTTTACTAGGGAATAATGATATAAACAAATTGGTTGTTGATAAAAATAATAACCTATGGATTGCTACTATTAATGGTATCAATAAGTGGGATAGTAGTCGAACAAACAAAAAATTGTATCGTTTTAATTCATCTGATACATCTACAATAGGTGGCAATACAGCTCAAACTATATACATAGACAAGAAAGAGAATTTATGGATAGGTACTTCACTTTGCGTTAATAAATACCTTCCAGATACTGATAACTTTAAAAGGATTCTTTATAATGGAGGACGCTATAGTATACAAGCAATAACAGGAGGAAGAGACAATGAACTTTGGGCGTGTGGAACAAATTATATATACAATATTGATTTAGATAAGGAAGAGGTAGTACGATTTCGTGCCACTTTTGATGATTTAGGTTCTGTACCTACCATAGTTCGAACACAAGAAGGTATAATTTGGGTAGGATCTCGTAATTTGGGAGCTGTAAAATATGACCCACTCATTAGTCAGTTTGATTATTATTATCATGAAATAGGGAACAAAAATTCTTTACCTCACAGAAATGTTTGGTCTTTTTTGAAAGATAGTGATGGTTTAGTATGGGTAGGAACAGATGGAGGACTTGCTAAAATAAATAGAAGTAATATCAATGCTACATATAAGAAAATAGATGGTATTGTGAATGTTTATAGTATAATAGAAACTAAAGAAAAAGAAATTTGGTTGGGGTCAGGTCTTGATTTGTATCGTTCTGTTGGAGTTTTACCTAATGGAGAAAGAAAATTTGTTATCCTAAAGAGCAATCGTAATGACAGTACTACTTTACGAAGCACTATACTGAAAATAATACAAGACAAACGGGGAGATATATGGGTGAGTACATTTGCAGGTCTCAATAAACTGGTACCTTCTACTAGCAATGAATTTGGATACATTGCCAAAAATTATATTCCAGATGCTCAAGTGTGGTTTATTTATGAAAGTATAGATAATATTCTATGGTTAGGAACTAATAAAGGTTTAATTAAAGTAACACGAGACGACAATAATGACCCTATTGATTTTAAGTATTACACACACGACCCCAAGAATTTAAAGACAATTAGTAATAATACCAGTAGAGCTATTGCAGAAGATTCTAAGGGTAATCTATGGGTGGGAACAACAAATGGACTTAACCTGATGAACCGTGAGACGGGTGAGTTTGAACACTGGGGAGAACGCAATCCTTTAGCTAACTATGCTATTTACGGAATTCTTGTAGATGAAAAAGATAATCTTTGGATAAGTACCAATAATGGTCTTATGCGTCTATTGGGAGACGAAAGTATCGACGACTCTAAACGGATGACTAGTTACAATCCAAAAGATGGTTTGCAAAGTAGTGAGTTCAACTCTGGTGCATTTTTCAAGGCACAAGATGGAGAAATGTTTTTTGGAGGTATTCAAGGTCTAAACGCCTTTTATCCAGAAAATATCAAGCCTAGTATTTATGTTCCGCCTGTTGTGATGACAGATTTTAAGATTCTCAATCGTTCGGTAGGTATTCAGAGCTTAGGTAATCCAGAATCTCCATTGACTGTTGATATTTCTCAAACTAAGGAAATGACTTTGACCTATGAGGACAAGGTAGTTACTTTCGAATTTGCAGCTTTGAATTATAGAAGACCTGAAAAAACGAATTACTCCTATATTTTAGAAGGTTTTGATAAGGAATGGAATGAGGTGGGAAACCGTCGTTTTGCTACCTACAGTAATCTTCCATCTGGTAATTATACTTTTAGAGTAAAAGGTTCGAATAGTGATGGGGTAGAGAACAATGAAGAAATTGCTATCCAAATTAAAGTACTTCCACCTTGGTGGAAATCTTGGTGGTTCCTTACTGTTGCCACTCTTTCTATTATCGGTTTATCTATAGGGTTCTACAAAAATAGAATGAATGTAGTAAAACGCCAAAATGAGAGATTAGAACGGGTAGTAGGAGAAAGAACAGCAGAAATAGGTCAGCAAAACCTTCTATTAGAAAATCAAAAAACAGAAATTGAGCGTTCGTACAGTAATATTCGTGTTCTTAGCGAAATTGGGCAAAAGATTACTTCTATTCTTGATTTAGATAGTGTTATTAGTGCTGTTTATGAATACGTAAACCAACTTACTGATGCGACTGCGTTTGGTATTGGTATTTACAACCCAGAAAGAGAACGCATAGATTTTAGAGGATTTATAGAAAATGGTAAGCGAATTCCAGATAGCTTTGATAAAATTACTGATGAAAACAAACTTTCAGTAGTCTGTCTTACTCGTAATGAAGATATTATCATAAATGATTTTGTAAAAGAGCATACCAAATATATTACTAAAAGATCTTTAGATAATGTAGGAGATAACTATCAGTCTATCATTTACTTACCCTTAATTTTGGAGGGAAAAATTGTAGGAGTTCTGACCGTACAAAGTCCGCAGATAGATGCCTATTCAAGAAATGACCTTACTATTTTGCGTACTTTAGCTTCTTATATTTCTATTGCCTTAGATAATGCTCGTACTTATACGCAATTGGAAGGAGCAAACGACCTTATTAAATCAAAGAATCAGTCTATCATGGATAGTATTCGCTATGGTGAAACTATCCAACATGCCATTCTTCCAGACCCACAAGATTTTATCAAACACTTCGAAGACCACTTCATATTATTCAAACCTCAAGCTGTTGTTTCTGGAGATTTTTATTGGTCTGTTCGGATAGGAGACAAAACGTTTGTGGCGGTCGTTGATTGTACAGGACACGGTGTTCCTGGTGCCTTTATGTCAATGATAGGAAATACAATCTTGAATGAGATTGTAACACTACAGAATGTAGTAGAACCAGCACAAATTTTAGAAAATCTAAATCAAGGGATTTGGGACGCACTTCATCAAGAAGATTATCAAAACTTAGATGGAATGGATATATGCTTGTGTGTAATAGAAGATGCAGATGAGCTTAACATGCGTGTAGTCAATTTTGCAGGTGCAAAAAGACCGTTATTTATCTTGAAAAATGATAAATTGATAGAGGTAAAAGGAAGTAGAAAATCTATTGGAGGAAGACAGAAAACTGAGGCAGAATACGAACAACGCCAACTCTTATTAGAATCTGATGATGTTCTTTATCTGACTACTGATGGCTATGTAGATCAAAATGATTTTGACCGAATTAAGTATGGAACGCTTCGTTTTAAAAAGATTTTGGCTTCTTTTACAGGAATGACTTTGCACGATCAGAAAGAAGTATTACTAGAAGAGATGAGAACTCATATGGGAGAAGAAGAACAGCGTGATGATATAACTATCATAGGTCTGAAACTGTAATTTCAGTTTAATCTTTTCAATCGAAACAAACAAATAGAATTACTATACAGTAGCTCTATTTTTTTATTTATAACTTCAAAATCATTTGTTATGATATACTTAGTTTGTCTATATTCAATATAAGTGTCATTTTTAAGTATTGACTTTCAGTTGCAGTCGCAACGTAACCTTGGTAGAACATCAAAAACGTACTTTAATAGAGCTACAGAGTAGCGAAACCTTGCAATTAAAAATAAAGTTACGCTGTAGCTTTTTAAATCCATTTTTATTCTTGTTCTACCAAGACAAAGCTATTCTGTAGCTAATAAATGCCTATTGTGATTTCTACCAATGATACTCATATTGATATTCAATATAGATTAAAAAAGCTATGGTTTTGATTTAGAAATAATAAATTGAATACAAAAAATTAAGGAAAGAAACTTTTATCAATAAGTAGCTGTTTATCAAACAAATACGCTTTCAATGCACTGGAATTAAATTATTTTCAATAAAAAGTAGAAAAATTTTACTTCAACTATTGTATAGTTTGAAAAAACATACTACCTTTGCATCAGCAAATGAGAAAAATAAGTCATTTTTAAAAGAAAAATGTAAAACAAAAAATGTTTAAAATTATTTGCAAATAACCTTAATTAGTTTTGTTTTTAAATAAAGTTGTATTACTTTTGTAGTATAATTCTTTTAGAGATTTATAAAAAACAAAACCAGTTTAAATTCCTTCTTAGCTCAGCTGGTTAGAGCATCTGACTGTTAATCAGAGGGTCCTTGGTTCGAGCCCAAGAGAAGGAGCAAAATCTTGACAGAATAGTATTCATTTTTTGATGACTCTGATACTTTGAGATTTTCATAATTGAAAGATAGAAAAAAGCCTTTACAGTTTTGTAAAGGCTTTTTTTATATGCTTTTTTTGTTTTTTGAAGAGCAGTTTAGATTTAATCTAAAACAAGAATAGAATAGAAGAGTTAATAAAGCTATGAAATTATCTATTTATTCTACCTTTATTTTATTTCTATTTTTTACTCTTCTGTCTTGTAAATTTATGGATACTAGTGAAGATATATTTGCTGATTATCAATGGAAAAATCGCATTTTAGTTGTCTTTTCTACTCAAGATGATACTTCTAATGATTTACTTCAAAAGCAAATTGAACTTTTTTCTGACAACAAAAAAGAATTAGAAGAACGTGATTTGATTGTTTTTCAAATTTTTAAAGACAAAAATATAGAAAAAGGAGTAAGTCCTATTCAAAAATCAATTTCTGGTTCTGACATTGATAAGTTGAAAAAACGATTCGATTTTGTATTTGATAAAGAAAATAGATTTGTTGTTTTTTTAGTAGGAAAAGATGGGCAAACGAAACTAAAAACAGAAAATGAAATTTTGGGTATTGAAAAACTCTTCGGAATTATTGATGCAATGCCAATGCGACAAAATGAAATAAGAAAAGACAAAAATTGAAATTCGGATTTAGAGTGATTTTATACTATCTTCATAGACTTTTCTACTGATTATCATTTAATGTCTAATAAAAATACATTTTTGGGTTTTGATAAAAAAGGACTTCAAAAGTATGGAGCGAACACAATTTGGCTATTAATAGAAAAAGCACTTCGTTTTATTACAGGTATTTGGGTTGGGCTTCTAACTGTCAAATATTTGGGTGCTGCACAATATGGAAAGCTCGAATATACGATTAGTTTTGTGTTTTTACTCATTCCTTTTGCTAGTTTAGGACTTAATTCTATTCTTACTCGGCAGCTTGTAGCAGATAAAGAAAACAAACTTTTCTATTTTGGTTCTGCTTTTTGGTTGCGTTTTTTTGCTGCTATTTTTGTTATTCTATTTCTGAATAGCATCGGAATCCTTACTCCAGATTCCATTAAAAAACTCTTACCAATTGCACTTCCTTCTGATTCTACGGAACGCTGGCTTGTTTTGATTCTTTCCCTCAATTTATTTTTTAACGTCAGCGATTTAGTTACTTCGCATTTTCAAGCACAAGTTCGCTCTCATTTTATTGTCAAAATTCAGATTGTAGTTATTTTAATTAGTGCAATACTAAAACTAATCGGAATTTGGAAAGAATATTCTGTTTTATTTTTTGCTTGTATTCTTTTGATAGAAACTATCCTGACAGCCATCGGACTATTTTTGATGTACTTCAAAACAGGTGAAAAAGTGAATAAATGGAAATGGAATTCGCCAATAGCAAAAGT
Source organism: uncultured Cytophagales bacterium (assembly GCA_963761725.1). Taxonomy (GTDB): domain Bacteria; phylum Bacteroidota; class Bacteroidia; order Cytophagales; family Bernardetiaceae; genus Bernardetia. Next base: position 112,094 of record CAVXHP010000008.1, read on the forward strand.
AATGCTCAGAGATGCAATGCCTCTTATTTTTAGTGGAATTGCTGTTTCAATTTATATGCGACTTGACCAAATTATGATAAAACAGTTTTTGGGAGATGAAGCCAGTGGCTATTACGGTGCTGCTGTCAGGATTAGTGAAATGTGGTATTTTGTGCCTGTGGTATTTGCTGGTTCGCTTTTTCCTGCGATTGTAGAACTTCAAAAAAATGGTAATAGTGATAAATATAGAAAGCGAATACAGCAGCTTTTTGACTTTCTTTTGTGGTCTGCGATTGCGATTGCTCTTCCAATCACGTTTTTGAGTGAATGGATTATTGTAGATATTTTGCCGTATGGAAAAGAATTTTTGCCTTCGGCTATTGTGCTTTCGGTTCATGTTTGGGGAGGTGTTTTTGTGGCGACAGGAGTGGCTGGAAGTCGTTGGCTTTTGGCTGAAAACAAACAAATTTATAATTTCTTACAGACTTCTTTGGGTGCAATTATTAACTTTGCACTAAATTGGTACTGGATTCCAAAGTACGGAATTTTAGGAGCTGCTTATTCAACTATTATTTCGTATGCTGTTGCTTCTTTTGGGTGTAGTTTCTTTTTTCCTGCAATTTTTCCATTACTCAAAATGCATATTTTTGGTATTTTTGCACCTTTTCGATATTTGATTATTCTGATTCGTACTCTTTTTAAATAAAAAAATGCTTTATAAAATCGCCAATTTTTACGCTGCTTTCTTTGCTAACAAACTATTCTACAAATGGAATAAATTATTATTTCATTGTGCTTTGCGTGGCTTAGGAATTCATAATTCACAAAGCAGAAAACGTTCTGGAGAAGAGAGTTTTTTAAGAAATATATTAAATCAAAAAGAAAATCTAGTAGTCTTTGATGTCGGTGCAAATGTTGGAAATTATAGTTTGTATATCAAAAAAGTAAATCCAAATACAGAAATCTATGCTTTTGAGCCACACCCAAAAACATTTCAAAAATTAGAAAAAATAGCTTCTCAAAATGGATTTAATGCCTTTAATGTAGGTTGTGGAGAAAGGGAGGGAAACCTGACAATTTATGATTATGCTCAAAATGATGGTTCTTCACACGCTTCACTTTATAAAGGAGTAATGGAAGATATTTATCAAAAAGAGAGTATCGCAACAGAAGTAAAAATAATTCCATTAGATCCTCTTATTGAAAAATTAATGGTAGAAAATAAAATTTCTCAAATTGATTTGCTCAAAATTGATACAGAAGGACACGAACTTGCTGTTTTACAGGGTGCAAAATCTACGCTTGAAAAAGGAATTATAAAAGTAATTCATTTTGAATTTAATTCAATGAATATTATCAGTCGCACTTTTTTTAAAGATTTTATGGACTTATTGCCTAATTATCAGTTTTATAGAATGCTTCCAGATTCCCTTCATAAAATAGAAAAATACGATCCTATTTATGACGAAATTTTTGCTTTTCAGAATATTGTAGCCTTTAAAATAAGTATTTAGTTCTACTCAAAAGATAGAAGATTAGACTGTCAAAAATCGTTGAAGTGTCAGACAGATTGTAATCTTCAGTCGTAATTTTTAATTGATAATTGAAATATAATGTTTGCTCCCATTGTTCTTTTTGTTTATAACCGTCCTGACCACACCCAAAAAACGCTTGATGCCTTAGCTCAAAATGACTTAGCAAAAGATTCAGTTTTGTATGTTTTTTGTGATGGAGCAAAGTCAAATGCTTCTCAAAATCAACTAGAAAAAATAAACGAAACTAGAGAAATTATTAAATTAGAAAAACAAAAAATAGAAGAAGGAAATGGAAATTTCAAACAAATAGTAATTACAGAACAAGCTCAAAATTTGGGTTTGGCTGATTCTATTTTGTTAGGAATAAATCAAATCATTGAAAAATACGGTAAAGTAATCGTTTTAGAAGATGATATTGTAACCTCAAAAGGCTTTTTGAAGTTTATGAATGAGAGTTTGGAGTTTTATCAATATGAAGAAAAAGTAATGCACATTTCGGGTTATATGTTTCCTGCGAATATAGAAGATGCTATTTCAGAACAAACTTTTTTTTATCGTTCGACTTCTTGTTGGGGCTGGGCTACGTGGCAAAGAGCTTGGAAAACTATAAACACAGATACCCAGTTTTTACTCTCTGAACTACAATCCAAAAAACTATTAAATGAGTTTGATTTAGACGGAACATACAAATTTTCTAAGCAATTAGAACTCAATATTTCAGGCAAACTCAAAACATGGGCAGTAAAATGGTATGCTTCTGTTTTTTTACAAAATGGTCTTTGCTTACATCCAAAATATTCATTAGTTCAGAATATTGGAACAGACAGCACAGGAAATACAAGTCCGACAACAGACTATTTTTGGCACAAACAGTTAGCTGATTATGTACAAGTAAATCCCATTGAATTAACCGAAAACAAACAAGCTGTAGAACAAATGAAGATGTATTACAGACAATTTAAGTTATCTTTTTCACAAAAGATAATTCGCAGATTAAACCTCTTTAGAGGAATAAAATAATTTTACGTCAGACTAGTCCGACATACAGAATAAAATAATGTATAAATTCAAACAATTTTTCCAATTATTTAGATTAAAAGCCTATTCTTTTTTAGGATTGGTTTGGGCAAAACGCTTTCAATCAAAAACAATAACTTTAAATAATCGCAAATTCAAAATTACAGATTCAGCTTCTTTCGTGGCTATGTATTTAGATATTTTTGGACACGAAGGCTACAAATTCGAAACTAAAAAGCTAGAACCCTATATTATAGATTGTGGAGCAAATATTGGTCTTAGCTTAATTTATTTTAATCAGCTTTATCCAAACGCAAAAATTATAGCTTTTGAGCCTGACCCAAAACTTTTCGAAAATTTGTAAAGAAAATACTTCTTATTTCGAAGAGCAATTAAAACTTTATCCCTTTGCTCTTTGGAATGAAGAAACAACTTTATTCTTTGAAAGTGAGGGTGCAGATGGTGGACGAGTAGAAAAGGAAAAAATTGAGAGAAGTAATGAACTAGAAATTACCAACACAGAAAGTAAAAATCTAATAGAAGTAAAAGCTGTCAGACTTCAAAAGTACCTCAATCAGCGAATTGATTTACTAAAAATTGATATTGAAGGTGCAGAAGTTACTGTTCTGGAAGATTGTAGAGATTCTTTGCATTGGGTAGGAAATCTTTTTGTAGAGTTTCATTCTTTCGAAAATTCTCCCCAAAGATTAGGACAATTATTATCTATTTTGGAAAATGCAGGCTTTAGATATTATATTCGTTCGGAAGGAGTTTGGAGTAAAAAACCATTTATCAATCGTGACTCAGCTTTAGGAATGGATATTCAATTGGGAATTTGGGCATACAGAGCATAAAAATTAAACTATAAAATGAAAATTTTACACATCAATACCTACGACAAAGCAGGAGGAGCAGAACAATTTGCCTTTGATTTTGTGCATCAAGATTTTACTAGTGAAAAGTATAAAAATCAAGCTATTAAGACACATTTTGTGGTAAAAAGAAAGAAAACAGATTCTCCAAAAGTAGAAGTATTAGACCGTCCTTTTTTTTCTCATAGTTTAGAAAAAATAGATAAAGGATTTTATAAACTTATCAAACGTACTTTTTTTTCGGATTTGAGTGTACTCAAAAAAATTCATTTTACGTACGAAAATTTGCAAAAAAATGAGTTTTATCAAAATGCTGATATTATTCATTTGCACAATATTCATTATGATTTTTTTGATTTACAGGACTTAATCAAAATTGCAAAAGACAAAAAAGTAGTTTGGACAATGCAGGATATGTGGGCAATTACTGGAGGAGAAGCCTATACCTTCGAAAACGAAAACTATAAAAAAGGAATTGGAAAAACCCCTTATCAAGCTGTACATCCGCTTCTTAGTCCAATTATTGACAGAAGACAAACCTATTTAGAGAAAAAAAAAGAAGTTTATCAAGAACTGGGAAAGTTACCTAAAAACAGTATTACGTTTGTCCCTGTTTCGAAGTGGCTAGAAAACTGTTTCAAAAGTTCGTTTGTTTATAATTCTGATTTAGAGGTTCAGGTCATTCAAAATAGTGTTGATACTTCAATTTTTTCGAATCAAAAAAATAGAAATTGGACAAAGCCACGCATATTATTTTACAATTCTTCAAATCCATATAAAGGAGGAAGTGTTTTTGAAAAAGCTCTGCAACTCTATTCACAAAAGTTAGAATTAGAAAATAAAGAACCAGAGTTTGAACTCTTTTTGATAGGAAAATCATTGCCAAACGAAACTACTTTCACAGGAAAAATAACACAAGTAGCACCTATTTCGGATAGAAAAAAAATGAATGAACTCTACAATCAAGTAGATATAATGGTTTTTCCGTCTCGTGCCGAAAATTTTTCATTAATGGTTTTGGAGGCAATGCTGACAGGCGTTTATGTAATTGGTTCGGCGGCAGGTGGAATTGTAGAGCAGCTTTCAGAAAATAGAGGAACTTTATTTGAGAATGGAAATGAAAATGATTTGCTCTCACAATTAGAAAGTGTTTTGAGTAGAAATTTAGAAGATACTAGACAAAATGCCTATCAAACTTCTGACTATGTAAATGAGAATTGGAGCTTAGAAAAAATTATTGAAAGATATATTGATTTGTATAAAAAAATAATGTAATAAAATGTAGCATACACTTTAGTGTGCGAAAATGTACCGTAGGCTTCAGCCTTCGGAAATATATAAAAGTAGAAACGCCAGACAGAATGAAAAAAATACAATTCTCAACTCTCACAATAGCAACAGTTTGTTATAATGCTGCACCAGAATTGGAAAAAACAATCAAAAATGTAGCTAACCAAACCTACCCAAATATTGAATATATAATCATTGATGGAAACTCAAAAGATAATACATTAGAAATCATAAAAAAGCATGAAAATGATATTTCAAATTATATAAGTGAAGCCGATAATGGAATTTATGACGCCATGAATAAAGCGATTTTGATGGCAAATCAAAGTAAGAGAAGCGATTATATTCTTTTTATGAATGCTGGTGATACCTTTGTAAGTGATACGATTATTGAAGAAATTTTCACAGAACTTTATGAAAATTTTGCATCTAAAAACGATTTTCCAGACCTTGTTTATGGAGATTACAACGTCATCAATCAAACCTTTTCAGAAACAGTAAAAGCAGAACCGTTGAACAAAACATGGACAGGAATGAAATTTTGTCATCAAAGTATGCTTCTCAAAACAAATTTAGCCAAAAAACAGCTTTTTTCTGGAAAATATATTACTTCTGATTTTGAGCAGGTTTATGAGCTTTATAAAAAAGGAATTTCGTTTTATTACTTCAAAAAACCAATAGCCAATTTCAAAACAGATGGATTGAGTAGTAAAAACAAAATAAAAGTTCGTTTTGAATCTAAAGAAATTGTGCAAAAATACGATAAAAGTTTTGCTACAAGTTATTCACTTTGGAAACTTATCATTTGGACTTATTTTGTCGAAGGTTTGCGTAAGACTTTACCAGTTTATTTTTTTGAAAAAATGGAAAAAATGAAAACAACTATTTTTGGTGGAAGAAAGCAAATTACAAAATGAAATTTATGTGTATTCGTTTGCTCAGAAACGAATTTTATAAGAAAAAAATCCGTATTTTTGAAGTTGTCTTTTTCGTAATTTTTAACTCGTAATTCGTAATTGATTAATGAATGTTTCACCTAACGAATCGTTTAAGGTTGTTTATTCTTTGTACGAACATCAGTTTTTGGGGTGTTTGTTTGAGTCTTTTGTCGTGCAGGTTTTACATGGAAAACTTACGCTCAAATATCAAAATATTTCTTCTCGCAATGCACATGAGTTTGATAAAGGACTTTCAGAATCAGATTATGAGTTGATAAAACTAATGGAATCTATTGAGCAAGATGCCATTGTCAAAAAATTTAGCACTATTACCTCAAAAGTAGGAAGAGGTGGAAAAAAACTAACTATTTTCAATTTTGTAGATAAAATTTATAATGAAGAAAAAGGCGATACAGTTACTCAAAAGTTGATTGAAGAATATGTGGAAGCCAAAAAAATAAAAATAGTAAACCTACTTTTAGAAAAAAATAAGCTCGTCTATACCATGCAAAAGGACGGAACGCCAACAGGAGAGTTTATAGAAATTCCCAAAACGGCTGCCACCATTCATTTTCATATTTATAAAAATCCCGACAATACGCAATATTATCCTACCATTAGGCATAATGACAAAACAATAGAATTCCGTCAGTCTGATGCCAAAATTGTTTGTAATTCTCCTGCTTGGCTCTTACACAAAAACATTTTATATCATTTTGACAAACAATTAGAAGGAGCGAAACTAAAGCCTTTTTTGCGTAAAAAATTTATTCTTGTCAATAAAAGTGTAGAAGAAACGTATTATAGAAAATTTGTAGCTTCTCTAGTTTCGTCTTATACAGTAATTCCAGTCGGTTTTAGAATCGAAACTGAAAAGCACGACCCAAAAGCAGAATTACATTTTAAGATTCTATCTTCTTCTACAGGCTCACTTTTCGATACTTCTGTTTCTAATAAGGCAAATTGAAATGAAAGTGAAAATACAGTAATTTTCGAACTCAACTTTAGGTATGCTACTGAAATTTATAAGGTTTCAGAACTAAACGAAAACCAAAATAGTCATGTCGTTTTTGAAAATAAAGACGATAATTTTATTTTCACAAAGTTTGTTAGACAAATAATAATAGAAAAAGCAATTATTTCAAAACTCAAAGAATTAGGTTTGTCTATTCAAAAAGGAAAAACTACACTTCCTCGTACAAAGGCTTTTTCTTGGATTACTAAAAATGAAACTATTTTAGAAGAGTTAGAAATTGAATTAAAACAACATAAAAGCGAAGAAGGTAAAAATTACTTTATTGGAAAATCTCAAATCAGTATTGCCATAAATGAAAACAAAGATTGGTTTGATATAAATGCAAAAGTTTTTTTTGGAGAGTATCAGATTCCATTTATGCAGCTTCGTCAGTATATTTTAAAAGGACAACACGAATTTGTACTCCCAAATGGAGAAATTGCTGTTATTCCAGAAGAATGGTTTGTAGAATATAGCGAACTCTTTGAGTTTATGCAGTCTAAAAATGAACGATTTGCACTCAAAAAGCACCATTTAGCTTTAGTTCAGAACTTAGAGCAGGGAAATCTTGCCAATGTAACCATGAACCGAAAGTTACAGAAATTATACGATGCTGATAATTTTGGAGAAATAGAAGATTTTCCACTTCCAAAAGGATTTAAGGGAACATTGCGTCCCTATCAAAAAGCGGGTTATAATTGGCTACGTTTTTTACAAGATTTTAATTTTGGAGGTTGTTTGGCTGATGATATGGGACTTGGTAAAACTGTCCAAACACTTGCACTTCTACAATCTCAAAAGGAAAAAGAGGGAGAAATTGCACCTTCATTGCTCGTTATGCCTACTTCACTTTTGTATAATTGGGCTGTCGAAGCTAAGAAATTTGCACCTAATTTGAAGGTGTGGCGTTATACTGGGTCAGACCGAAATAAAGATATTGTTAGTTATTTTCCAAAGTATGATGTAATCCTGACTTCTTACGGAACAATGCGAATTGATGTAGATATTTTGAATGAATTTTATTTCAATTATGTAATCTTAGATGAATCGCAAGCCATCAAAAATCCTACTTCGGCAATCTCAAAGGCTGTCAAAACATTAAAATCTCGTTTCAAACTTATCTTGACAGGAACTCCAATTGAAAATTCTACGCTAGATTTGTGGTCGCAGATGTCCTTTGTAAATGGTGGACTTTTGGGTAATCAAAAATTCTTCAAAACGCATTATCAAATTCCGATAGAAAAGCAAAACGATGTGGATAAAGCAAGAAAATTACAAACCATCATTAAACCTTTTATTCTTAGAAGAACTAAAAAGCAAGTAGCAACTGATTTGCCACCAAAAGTAGAAAATATCATTTATGTAGAAATGAGTGCAGCACAAGAAAAAGTCTATGAAGAAGCGAAATCATATTACAGAAATGAAATCTTGAAGCATATCGAAATTCAAGGAATGGGAAAATCTCAAATTATGCTTTTACAAGGTCTAACACGTTTACGCCAACTTGCCAATCACCCAAAAATGGTCGATCCAGAGTATGAAGGCGATTCGGGTAAATTTTCCGATGTGTGGGAAAAGCTACAAGCCGTTTTGAGTGAAGGACATAAAGTTTTGATTTTCAGTCAGTTTGTAAGGCATCTTACTTTAGTTCGGAAAGAATTAGACAAAGATAATGTCAAGTATTCTTATCTTGATGGAGGAACAAAAGACCGAAAAGCCGAAGTTGAAAATTTTCAAAATAATAAAGAAATAAAGGTATTTTTGCTTTCTCTAAAAGCGGGTGGTGTAGGACTAAATCTAACGGCTGCCGATTATGTTTTTATGTTAGACCCTTGGTGGAATCCTGCCATTGAAGCACAAGCTGTTGATAGAGCACACCGAATTGGACAAGAAAACAAAGTTTTTATTTATAAATTTATCACTCAAAATTCGGTAGAGGAAAAAATATTAGCTCTTCAACAACAAAAAATTGCTCTTTCACAAGATTTAATCACAACAGAATCTAGTTTTGTAAAGACGCTTTCTAAAAATGATATTGCTGATATACTCAAATAAAAACACTACTCACATTACCCAAAATGACAAATACACAAAGAAAATTTTTACGCTCTCTTCAACAAAAGAAGGCAAGAAAGGAAAATAATTATTTTCTGATAGAAGGTAAAAAAATAGTAATTGAAACGCTACAAGCTAAGAATTCAAATTATAAAATTAAACAGCTTTTTGCTACACAAGATTTTTTAGATGATTTAGAAAATCAGAATATTTTGAATAACAAAGTAAAAGACTTAGATGATGAAATTGAAATAATTTTATCTACTTCAAATCAATTAAGTGAAGCAGGTTCTTTAAAGTCAAATAATGCTGCAATTGCTGTGGTAGAATTTCCTATTTTAACAGTTCCCAAAAAACTAGAAAACTTAGCTTTACTTTTAGAAAACATCAATGACCCTGGTAATTTGGGAACGATTATAAGGATTGCAGATTGGTATGGAATAGAAGATATTTTTTGCTCAGAACAAACGGTTGATTTGTACAATTCAAAAACGCTTTCAGCTACAATGGGTTCTTTCTTGCGTGTAAATGTACATTATGGAAACGAATTTGATTTCTTAAAACTAGCAGAAGGAAATACGTTTGGAGCTTTTTTAGATGGAAAAAATGTACATCAAACCCAATTTCCAAAAACAGGAATGTTAGTTATCGGAAGTGAATCTCACGGAATATCAGAAAAACTAGGAAAAGAAATTTCTCACAAAATTACAATTCCTAGTTTTTCAAAAGATAATGGAAATAATACAGAAAGTGCAGAATCTTTAAATGCTGCTATCGCTACGGCTATTATTTGTGATAATTGGAGGAGGAATTGATAGTTTTTGTACTGTAACCCTACTTTTTTTATTAAACACAGAGTTACAGAGAACACAGAGAATGAACTGAAAGTCAGCGTAGCTAAAATACAATTTTTAAAAATAAACTGTTTTTAAATTGATTTATCCAAATAAAAAATTGTATTTGACTTCGTCAACTTTCAGTTATCTGTATTTTCAATCCTACTAATCCTTAACAAATACAACCAATACTACCCTATAAGAAACGGCAGGGTACAGAGGAATATAAAAAAAATCTAATAAACTAAAAGGATTGATAAAATTTTCTTTTATAGTCATAGCTGAAAGTTAGTGTAGCTTATTCATTCACCACTCATAATTTACCGTTCACCATTTCATAAGTTATCCATTATTTAATCTCCATCCTTCTAAAAAAGTACGTGTTTTGTTGGGAAAGTAGAGAAAAGTAAATGGCAAACGATTTCCGTGTTTTTCCTTGAACTCTTGAAGAGTACTTCCACTAGGTGGAAAAATACAAACATCATAGTTTCTCTTGAAGCTAATAGCAAACTGGTCAAACTCAAACTCTGTCATTCCTTTGAATAGTCTATCTTTTTGTATGCTCAATATTTTTCCTTGAGAATTGGCAATTATATGAAAATAAAAACGGTGATTATTTGCTTTATCTTGCTCACACAAATCATCATACCATTCTTTACTGAATGTTTCAATTAAACAGAGTTCTATTTTTTGGTAATTTTCTATGATACAATTTCTGTCCTCTAACATCGAACCAAGAAGTAACTCCTTAGTTTTAAAATTTTTACTGAGTTCGGAATAACAAAAATTAAATGAAGATAGAGCAAATAAATTAAAACATAAAAACAATAAGAAGAGTAATTTTTTACCTTTCATAGAGCAGAAATAATTATGTGAATAATAGGATGGTTATTTGGAGTATAATGCACTAAAATCAATCCATAATTTTGGAAGTGTATCGCAAAAAAAGCAAAAAGCAAATTATCAACATTTTATCAACTCATTAAATTACTCTATTTAAAAAAAAACTAGCAAACACAAAAAAAGCCAAGATTTATGGTATCATAAATCTTGACTTGTACTTTTCTTATAGAGAAATTTCTTAGTTCTTTCCAGAGTTAGAATTTACTTTTTGCCTAGCATCATTAGCCATTGCATTAGCTTTTTCTTTTCCCTCTTGAAATTTTTCTTTTACTGCGTCTGTATTTTTGTTGATAATTGATTGAGCTTCATTAGCTAATTGTTTGCCTTTCGCTTCTGCATTAGAAACAATTTTTTTAGTTTCACCAGAGATACGTTCACGAGTTTCAGAACCTTTTGCTGGAGCTAACAAAATACCAACAGTTGCACCGATTGCAGCACCTGCTATAAACAAAAGAGTGCTAGAAACAGCACTGTTGCTATTATCATTATCGGTATATCTATCTTTTTGGTTTCCGTAAAAAGTTTTGATTCCGCCATACGCTGCAAGAGCTAAAGGAATAAATTTTTCTACGCTATCTGATAATGTTTCTCTTACATCTTCAGCTTTGTGGATTGCATAATCTTGAACGTCGTGAGCTAAATGTCTAGCTTCTTTCTTTACGTTATCAAAATCAAAGTTATTAACGGTATCTTCAACTCTAGATTTTGCTTGTTTGACTTCTTTTTGGAATTTCATAGGAATTTTAAAAATTATAGTTTAAAAAAATGAAGCAATAATAAAAATGACTCTTTATTAGAAGGTCATTGCTTATATAAATAACGTCAATCTCTGAAAAAGGTTTGATAAAATCTAAAATAAGCAACTTATTTTATTCAAAACTGGTAAGATTAATTTTTACTCAACTATAAAGCTACTTTTTCAGACAGAAAATCAGAAATGGGTTTTACGAATCGGTCGATGTCGCCTGCTCCAATTGTAAGCAAAATCTCTATTTCGTTGTTATTAATTTTATTCTCAAGATAGCTAAGTAATTCATTATCAGAAAGTAGAATTTTATTTTTAGCTTTGGTCTGCTCTAAAATAATAGTCGAAGTAATTCCTTCAATGGGTAATTCTCTAGCTGGATAAATATTGAGCAAAACAAGCTCATCATTTTCATTCTCCAAGCTCAAACTGTTTGCAAAATCTTCTTGAAAATCTCGTGTTCTGGAAAACAAATGAGGTTGAAAAATAGCTGTTATTTTTTTGTCAGGATATAAATGTTTAATAGAGGAAAGCAAAGCCGATATTTCGGTCGGGTGGTGTGCATAATCATCAATATAAGTAATTTTTTCGCTTCTAAAAATATACTCAAAGCGTCTTTTTACGCCTTTAAAACTCGCTACTGCCTTCTTTATTATATCATCTGGAATACTCAATTTTCTAGCTACTGCAATGGCAGCACACATATTTTCTACATTGTGAAAGCCTGGCATAAAAAGCTGTAGGTTTTCTATTTTTGTAGAATCAGTAGTATCTACAAAATCAAAACGACAAGAATCTTTTTGGTTTTCATCCAAACGAATATTTTGAGCATAAATCTAAGCCTTGTCATCAGAACTATAATTCACTACCTCTACACTTTCATTTTTTATAGAATTCTTCACAGAATTGGCAATATCACTTTGAGCCAACAAAAGACCATTTTCTTTTATCTGACTTACAAAATCACCAAATGATTTTTCAAGTTCTGATTTTTCTCCATAAATATCCAAATGGTCGGCATCGGTCAAAGTAACAACTGCAATATCTGGAAAAAGGTGCAAAAACGAACGGTCAAACTCATCAGCTTCCACTACTACCCAAATTTCTCTATTATCATTTAAAGGATTATTTATATCAGTATTTTTATTATGAATTACTAAATTTGAATTAAAATTAGCCGAAATTCCACCCAAGAAAGCAGTACAGTTAATTCCACCTTCTTTTAATAAATGTGCAATCATTGTCGAAGTAGTCGTTTTTCCGTGTGTTCCTGCAACGGCAATCGTTTTGAATGAATGCGTAAGAAGTCCCAAAACGGCAGCTCGTTTTAAAATAGTATAGTGATTTCGCTGGAAAAAAAGTAATTCAGAATGGGAAACAGGAACGGCAGGCGTAATTACAATCAGCGTTTCGTCTGGAAATTCTCTTACTTCTGATGGAATTAAATCAACATTATCTTCAAAATGAATATTGATGCCTTCATTTTCAAGGTTTTGAGTAAGAGGTGTTTTTGTTTTGTCATACCCTGCTACCATTTTTTGATTATGAGCAAACCAACGAGCTAGTGCACTCATTCCAATTCCACCAATTCCGATGAAATAAACGTATTTTATGTTTTCTAATTGTATGTTTTGAGTGTTCATTTTTTCTATAATTTATTAGGCTATTTTTTACGCAAAAAACGATAAGAAATTTTAGTTTTACAAAACTTATTTACAATTCTCATCATACATTTCCTGACTAAATTCTACATCTCCCAATTCTATTCCACGTTTCCAATCTTTACAAGCCAAATCTGCCTCTCCTAGTTTATGATAGGCACAACCACGAACATATAATAATCGCCATAAAATAGTTTGATTGGTGGCTTTTTCTAATTCATCAATACATTTTGTACAGTTTTTTATAGCCTTTTTGTAATACTCAAGTTTATTAAATTCTAATAGAATAATAGATGTAATACATATAAAATCAACAGTCTCATCAAAAGATTTAACTGTATTTATAAATCGCTTTTCTTTTTCCTCTTGTTCTGAGATATTATTATCTTCAAATATAGCTTGCTGATTTTCCTTAAAACGTTCTTCATCTTCATTAAAATTGTGTAAAAACCCGTAGTTTATAGAATTGATTTTTCTTGTCTTAATAAAATAAATTATAGGCTTTTTTTCTAATAAAAACCAATCTACTCCTTCTTCTGCCATACTCAAAAATTGCAAAAAGTATAATTTTATAGTCTTGAAAAACGCAATAGAACCATTATTTTCCTCGTATAATTTATCTACTTTATTTTTCATCTTCTTTTTTGTTCTATCGTCATAAGATTGTGATCCAATCTTAAAGTCGTCTAAAATAATTTGTTTATAAAAAAGAGAATTTAAAGAATTTATAAAATAGATTTCTGCCTGTTTATAATCGGCTTTGTCAAAATAATACCTTCCTAAAAAGTAATTTTTTGTTACCTCAAAACTCCCTATTTCTTTCTTGTTTTTGAAAAAACGAGGAATTAAGGATAGATTGTAGAACACGGCGTATTTTCCTAAAAGAAATCTCCAGAATAAATGAATAATGAACACTAAAAATAATGTTCCAAATACAACATAGAAAGAGAATAGAATAATAAATGAAATGAAAAAATGAGCGTATATCGTGCGTAAAAGCAAAATGATAAGATAAAATACTACAGGAACAAACATAAAGAAGAATACAAAATTTAGTATTCTATTCATAGTTATTATTTTTTGTTTTTTCATAATTTTTAAATCTGTCTTATTTTAAATATTACTTGTTATTCTTATTCCCTAATTCTCAACCTCCCTAACCTCCCACTTTTTCAATTTCGGATAATATCTCAAAAACTGATTTTCTTTTAATCTTGCCAGCGTATCATACGTCGTATAAACGGTAGCTTCTCCTTTCTTCACAAAAACAAATAAACTATCTTGACTAGAAATAGCAAGAACAGCTTCTTTTGTCTTTACTCTAAAACTTCCTGCATCAAGAACAAAAGAAATTAGATTTTTTTTCGACTTCTAATTCTGCATATCCTACAAGCTGAACGGCTCGCTCATCACTTCTAAACTCGGTCGGAAAAACAAAACGAGAATCTGTTGTATAACGCACTTTTGAGCTATCTGAAAGTATTTTGTTTGTCCAATCTTTGGGTTGATTTTTTACATATTGATTCAAATATTCCAAACCAATTCCCAAACCAACAGCAAAAATCATCATTACAGCAAAAGCAAACCACCCATTTTTTGATTTTCTACGTTTTAATCGTTTTTCAAATTCGCTTTGTTCAAACTCTTCATACTCTTTTCGTTCGGATAAGGCAGTTCTGGAAGGCGTATTTTGTGTTTTTTTAGTTTTTTCTTTTTGTGTAGCTACATTTTCGAATCCTAATTTTTGATTGATTTGATTTACAATTTCTTCAAAAGATAACGTTTCATTATCAAAATTCGGAATTTCTAAACCTGTTCGTTGCCAAATTTCTTCCCATGCTAATATTTTTTGAGAAGATAATTTTATATTTTCTGTATCGCCATCTTTATTTTTTTCTTCTGCTTCTTCGCTTTCTTCAATTACACGCATCAAAATAGTTCGCTCGTAAGGCGAAAGTGTTCCTTGAAGGTGTTTTACTAATAATTGTTCACTGTCTGTAACTTTCATAATGTAAGAATCAATTACGAATTAAAAATTACGACAATAATTAATTGATTTTGAGTAATTTTTAATTTAAAAATAATTGCTTTAATAAAGTGTTTTTTGTGGAGATAGGAAAATAGTACAGAGTAAAATTTTATTATCGGAATGTACGAAGGTAAAAAAAGATAATTTAATTTTTGAGAAAAAGCAGAGTAATCACAAAAATTATAAACTAATTATCAAAAAAGGTATCTTTGTAATTACTATTCACGTACATTACACTAATTCAAAGAAAAATATGTCTTTACATTCCCTACAAAACAACAAAAAACAGTTTTTATTACTCGTTTTTTTACTTATCAATTTTACTATTTCTGCCTGTCTGGCTCAAGACACTTCAGAAAATACTACTCAAAACGAAACTAAGGTAGCCTATCATTTTGATTTTTCTAATCGTGTTCATCACACTACAAAAGTTACTATTTCTGTTCCAAAAGTTAAGGACAAACAGTATTTGAAATTACGCATGAGTAGAAGTTCGGCAGGACGTTATGCGATCCATGAGTTTGCCAAAAATGTCTATTCTGTAACTGCTTTTGATGAAAAAGGAAAGAAATTAGAAGTTGTTCGTACTTCGCCCTACTCTTGGAATGTTTTGAGACCAACTGATAATATGAAAGTAGAATATACACTTTTTGCAGATTATGCAGACGGCACTTATTCGGGAATAAACACCATTCAAGCACATCTGAATGCTCCTGCTACTTATTTGTTGGTAGAAGATTTTTATGAAGAGAATTTCGAAAAAAATGATTTGATAAAACGAAATTCGGAAGAAAACAACAAAAAACAAACTATAAAAGTTACCTTTTCATTGCCTCAAAATTATCTTAATTCGAATAACAATTTAGAAGGTTATAATGATTCGAATGCTGAAAAATGGACAGTTGCAACGCAATTACCACAACTCAATGATTCTGTTTTTTATGCACCAAATTATTATTATTTATTAGATGCTCCTGTTTTGATAGGAAATTTATTTTGGAGCGAATGGGAAGAAGCAGGTCAAAATTTTAGAGTTGCTCTGAACAAAACTGGAACAGAAACAACAGACGAAGAAGCGACCGAATATGTAGAAAAAATTAAGAAAATTGTAAAAGAAGAAATTGCTCTTTTTGGAGAAGCTCCTAATTTTGATTACGGAATTTATACTTTTCTTCTGAATTATCAACCAACAGCACATGGAGATGGAATGGAACACCGAAATTCTACCATTATTACAGATGCTGAAAAATTAGCCGATGATCATTTATTTACAGTTGCTCACGAATTTATCCACGCTTGGAATATCGAAAGACTTAGACCACAATCGTTAGAACCGTTTGATTTTTCTACTACAAATATGAGTTCTGAACTTTGGTTTGGCGAAGGTTTTACGTCTTATTATACCAACTTGATTATGCTTCGTGCTGGTCTAATCGACGAAACTACGTATGCAAATTTGATGAATGGAATGTTGAATTATGTTTTGACTTCTCCCGGTCATAACTTCCATTCTCCTGCTCAAATGAGCCAGCAAGCAGCTTTTGCAGATGCAGCAACAGCAAATGACCCACTTTCTCACTACAATACTTTTATTACATATTATTATTATGGTGGAGTTATGGGATTGGCTCTGGATTTGGAAATGAGAAAGCGTTTTGATAAAAGTCTTGATGATTATATGCAGGCTTTATGGCAACAATTTGGCAAGACAGAAAAGCCTTACAATATGTATACTCTTCGTGGTATTTTGGCAGAAGTAACGAGTGATAAGCAATTTGCAGAAGATTTTTTCAATAAGCATATTGAGGGAAATGAATTGCCAGATTACAACGATTTACTTTCTACGGTTGCAATGGATTTTCAGCTTACTCAAAAAGGCAAAGTGTGGTTTGGAAAAGTAGGTTTAGACATTGACGAAAAGAAGGAATCAAAAAACGCTACTATTTCAAATTATATGCTTTACGGTTCTCCATTTTATGATGCAGGATTAGAAAAAGGCGATGTTTTGGTAAGTATTGACAACAAATCTATTAATTCTATTGCTGATTATAGAGAAGTTTTGCAGACTTTGGAAGAAGGAAAAAAAGTTGCTGTTACCTTTGAGAGACTTGGAGAGAAGAATACCGTAGAAGTAATGCCAGAACAAACTCCGTATCGTGCTTTGGTTTATTTGGCTGAAAATGAACCGATTGTAAAAGCAAAGCAAGTAGAGGAGCGTAAAAAATGGCTTTCTACCAAGCAAAAATAGTAATTACTGTATTTTCCCATAACGTTGGGTTTGCAAACCCAACGTTATGGGAAAATTACATTTCAAAAAACAAAAACGATAAAACAAAAGTTAGGAATTTGAATAATGCAATTTGTATTATTTCATTTTTCTAACTTTTATTTTTTAATTCAATTTCAAAATTATGGCAGTTAATAATTTATATAACAAAGAAGCAAAAGCAAAAATCAAAGAACTAGCAGAGTCAATTGATTTTGCAATGATGGCAACCGATTTGAAAGCCGAACCTTTTCACACAATACCGATGAGTACAAAAAAGGTAGACGAAAACGGTTCTATTTGGTTTTTGAGTGGACACGATAGCGAACACAACGCAGACATCAGAAAAGAAGGACGAGCGCAACTTATTTATTCTCAACCAAAAGATTTTGAGTTTATGACTGTATATGGTCAGGCAGTTATTACGAAAGATAAAGCTATCTTGAAAGAATTATACGGCTCTACTGATGATAATTGGTTTGAGGGAGTAGATGACCCAAACTTGACGGCTATCGAAGTCAGACCACAAGAAGCACATTATTGGGATACCAAACACGGAAAAATAGTGACTATCTTCAAAATGGGTGTTGGTGCAATTACAGGAGATGAACCTGATTTGAGCGAACAAGGAGATTTGCATGTATAGTCATTTTTTATAAAAATTAAATAAAAAGGTTTTTCAATTAAACCTTTGAGTTTTGGTAGTATCTAAGAAGTAAAATAATTAACTTCTTAACTTACTGCCAAAACTTTTTTTATGAAAAATATAAATTCTTCAAGCAATTTCTTTAGAGTATTTTTACTTTTTTCTCTAGCTCTATTTTTTACTTTTTCTTCTTGTAAAAAGGACGAAACTACGCCAGATGATACAATCAATACAGGTACTGATGAAAATGGAGTTCCTAACGTTTATAAAAAAATCTATGGCGCATCAGATATTTATTTAGAAGGAGATTTTGTAGTTATCAAAACTAATGGAACACCAGACCACAAATCGCCTTATTATACAGATGCTTCGAAAATATGAAGATTATAATGGTACAAATCCAGATTGGAATAAGAATCCGAATACAATTTCTTCATTTAATTTTACCTTCAAAATTCCTTTAAATCCTGTAAAAGCTACTAATAATGCTGCAACACGTTTGGGTGCAATAGGAGTTTCTCTGAATGGAGTAGCTTTTTTCAATCAATATGCTGGACCTAATAATCAGCCTTTGACAAGTGAAATAAATTCGTTTGACCAGTACAACGGACACCCAACAGGAACAAGCATGTATCATTATCACATCGAACCACTTTATCTTACTGCTACAAAAGGAAAAGATGCTTTATTAGGTTTTCTTTTAGATGGTTTCCCTGTTTATGGAGTTACTGAAAATGGCGTAACGGTTCAAAATTCGGATTTAGATGAGTTTCACGGACACACACATGAAACAGAAGATTATCCAAACGGAATTTATCATTATCATATTACAGATGCAGCTCCTTACATAAATGGAAATGGTTTTTATGGAACTGCTGGAACGGGTACACAATAATTTTACTTCCAAATTAAGGTCAGTACCGTTAGGTCAGACCGACAAAAACAGATAAGATTTTGATAACAACCTCATTTTTAAATATCCTATTACTAGTAAATTTATCCTTGTTGATTTTTTCTTGCCAAAATTCTGCGTCAGTTGATTCTAATTCCCTTACAGAAAAAAATATTTCTGATAGAAAAATTGATGCAGATGGCGAGAATATTAAATCTATAAAATCAAAGAAGGGTTTTTTGTATGTCAATGATTCTATTTTTTCTGGAATGATTTATTATTTATATCCAAATTCAAGAGATACCTTTAAGATTGAAAATTATTCGAATGGAAAAGAAAATGGATATTGGTTTCAATATTATCCAAATCATATTTTAAAGGAAAAGCGTTTTTTTGTTAATGGAAAAAAAGAAGGCGAACATATTGGTTTTTGGGAAAATGGAGAAAAGCGTTTTTCGTATCATCTCAAAAACGATGTTTATGAAGGAAATAATAAAGAATGGACTCAAGAAGGAAAATTAATAAGTGATATGAATTATCATCTGGGACAAGGACAAGGTTCTCAAAAAGTGTGGTACGACAATGGAAAAATTAAAGCAAATTATGTCATCAAAGACGGAAGAAGATATGGATTACTCGGCACAAAAAACTGTGAAAATGTATCAGATAGTGTTTTTAATGTTATTACTAATCGCAAATAGTTTGTTTTTGATTTCTTGCCAAAATAATGAAAATAATAAAGAAGAGGATAATGAAAAAATAATTCTGCCTTATTACAACACACCTGATTTTACGCCTATTTTTTTAGAGAATTATGAAGGCACAAATCAAATTTCATCAAAAATACCTCATCAAATTTCCGATTTTTCATTTCTCAATCAAGATAGTTCATTAATTACTGAAAAAGAGATTGAAGGAAAAATTCATATAGCAAATTTTATTTTTACCTATTGTGGAAGTATTTGTCCGATGATGACAGAAAACTTAAAAACAGTCGAAGAGCAGTTTTTAGATGATAAAAATGTAGTTTTTCTATCTTTTTCAGTAACACCTTGGATAGACAAACCTCACGTTTTGAAAGCCTACAAAAAACGAAAAGATATAAAAAACAAAAACTGGCACTTTCTGACAGGCGATAAAGCAACGATTTATGATTTAGCTAGAAAATCTTATTTTGCAGAAGAAGACATCGGTTTTACAAAAGACAGCACCGAATTTTTACATACCGAACATTTTATTTTAGTCGATCAAAACAAACGCATCAGAGGAATTTATAACGGAACACTTTCTTTAGAAATGAAACAACTTGCTAAGGATATTTTTATTTTGCAAAAATAATGAGATTTTTGTTTCATTATTTTTTGAGTTTAATTTATTAATTACTATTTTTAGTAAAAAACATCTATAATAGTGGAAAACAAAAAAATATTTCTTGCTCCAAAAATTGAAGGAAAGCGATTTGACAATCATCTTCTTCCAGTAGAATTAATGGAGGATTTTGTTGCTTTCGAACAGTTGCTTTTCGAATTAGCTAAGAAAGTATATTTAGAAGAGAACCCACAAAGACAAAGAGTTCCAAAAGGATTTACTGATACATTCTCATTAAAATTAAGTTCTATTGAAGAGGGGAGTACTATTCCAAATTTTGTTCTGGAAAGTAATACTTCAGAATTTTCAATTTTCAATTTTCCATCTAGTGACATTGTATATTTTGAAAAAGCAAGAGATCTAATTTTTGAGGTGTTAAATGATGCAGAAAATAAAAAAGCTATAATAAAAGACTATCTAAGTTATTTTTTGCGATTGGGGAAAAATCTAAAAAATAATGAAGTCATTTATTTTCAACCCAATGCTATCAAAAAAGCCAAATTGGATAAAGATATTCGAAAAAGAATAATTCTTTCTGTCAATCAAAGTGAATACACAGATTCATTTTCTATAAATGCTTTAATTCCTGCTATTGATAAAAGCAAAAAGACTTTTATAGTAGAGTTAGATGATGAGAGATTCACAGTACCGATAAATGAATTACATTTTGATACAATCAATATTGGTTTTAAGGAATATGAAACACAGACCCTTGTAGCTCTAAAAGGAGTAGGTATTTACACTAGTCAAGATAAATTAAAACGTATAGAATCTGTACAGCAAATTGATTTATTAGATCCTTTTGATGTTGGAGTGCGTTTGAATGAATTAGCTAAGTTAGAAGATGGCTGGTACAACTCTGAAGGAATTGCACCTTCTAAAGAAGGATTACAACAATTTGGAAATGCTTTTGAAAATTTTTATGATAAAACTCTTCCCTTACCAGCTATATTTCCAACGTTTGAAGGTAATGTCCAACTAGAATGGTCTGTAAAAGAAGAATATGAAATATCTTTATTGGTTAATTTAAAAGACCAAAAAGCTGATTTAGAGATACTTAACCTAAATACAAATGAAGATGTAGAAAAATCCTTTCAAATAACTATGGAATCTGAATGGAAAAAAATAAATGAAATATTATTACCTATTTTATCCTAATCTAAACCAATAAATGACTGAAAAAACATTGTTACATAGACAAGTACACCCTAGTTTTGTTATAAATAACGTAGTTTCTTCTCAAGTTTTTGAAAACGAACCTTCAATAGCTTCTTCTGTCTTTAATCCTACTCCAAAAGATGAAAATAAATTATCTGTTTATAATGGAGAAAAATATGATGCTGAAAAATCTTACAATCATTACACTCAAAATTTTCAATCAAAAGGAGTTGTTTCTGTAATTATCGAAGAATGTAAATCAATAGAATTAGAATGTATAGAAGATAATATTCCCTTTAATGGACATACATATATTGACTTCAAAGATTTATCAAAAAATCAAGTTTCTAAAAAAGCAAAACGATTAAAAAGTTTTGCAACAAAAAGAGGCTGGTCGTATCAACCAAAAGAGTAAGAAGATACAAAACTAGCATTTCCCTTCCATTTTCTTTACCTTTAAAATTTTGAATTTCAGACTTATCAAAAACAGGTTTTAATGGGTTTACACTGGATAGATATTAGTATTTTTGTTATTTATTTTATTGCTCTTTTAGCTATTGGTTTTTATTTTTATCGCACCAACAAGTCAGATGAAGATTATTATGTTGGTGGGCGTGGACTTTCAGCAGGACATATTGGACTTTCCGTAGTGGCGACAGATGTAGGAGGAGGTTTTTCGATTGGACTTGGAGGACTGGGTTTTTCAATTGGTATTGCAGGAAGTTGGATGTTATTTACTGGTCTTTTGGGTGCTTGGTTGAGTGCTGTTTATTTGATTCCTAAGGTTTATCCGATTGCTAGAAAGAAAAAACTGCTTAGTTTTCCACAAGCAGTTGAGCATTATTATACGAAAGATGTTGCGCTGGCAGCAGGTATTATTTCATTGATTGGTTACGTAGGTTTTTCTAGTAGTCAGATTTTGGCTGGTGCAAAACTGGCTTCTGCGACCTTTCCAACGGCTATTACACTAGAGCAAGCTGTTTGAGCGATGGGTGTTGTGGCTGTTCTTTATACTGTTTTTGGTGGAATAAAAGCCGTTATTTATACCGATAAGGTGCAATGGATTATTCTGCTTACTGGACTTGTCGGAATTGGTCTTCCGATGGGTTGTTTTTTCGTGGGTGGAATGGAAGGAATAAGAGAAAATCTTCCACCTGAAATGCTTTCACTAAGAAATATTACAGTTTCTCAAGCCATAAACTGGTTTATTACGATTGTACCAATTTGGTTTGTCGGAATGACATTGTATCAACGAATTTATGCAGCAAAAGACGAAAAAACGGCTATTCGTGCGTGGAGAATTGCAGGTATTTTCAAATATCCATTTATGGCTTTTATGGGTGTTTTGTTGGGAATGTTTGCCAAAGTAGCTTATTTGCAAGGAGCTTTTGCTGATGCTGGTTTTTCGATGGCGACGGCTGGAACAAATCCATTAGATGCCGAAATGGGTTTGCCTCTTTTGCTTCGTACTATGCTTCCTGTTGGCTTGATGGGTTTGATGCTTTCTGCTTATTTTTCAGCAATTATGTCAACAGCAGATAGTTGTTTGATGGCAGCTTCTGGAAACCTTATGACAGATATTATTGGTCGTTTTAAAAAGAAAATGGCGAGTAATTTGGTTCTTTCTCAGATTCTAACTTTTGTTATTGGTGCTTTTGCGATTGTGCTTGCGCTACATATGCAAAACGTTTTAGAACTGATGCTTTATTCGTATGCTTTTATGGTTTCTGGTCTTTTTGTGCCTGTTTTGGCAATGCTTTTTATCAAAAACCCAAGTCCTGCTGCTGCTTTGGTTGCAATGATAGGAGGAGGAACAACCACGCTAATTTTGATTTTATTACAAAAGCTAGAAGGGTTAAAATTGCCTTATGAACTAGATGCAAATCTTTTTGGAATAACTGTTTCTATCTTGCTTTTTTGTGTAGTTCATTTTGTAGTTGTTAAGAAATAATTAGAAAGTAAATTTTTCTTACTTTTTATGAAGTAAAACCTACCATTTATGAAATAAAGATTTTATACACGCTTTATTTTAAGTTATTTTGAATAGTAATAAATATCAATTCAAACTCTACTTATAAAATGAAAACTATTCTTACACTAGCCTTTGGCTTCTTACTACTTTTTAATGTTCAATTCAGTCAAGCACAATCTAGTGAATCTAAACTTACTCATATACCAATACCCTACAAAGACATAAGCCAAGGCTATACTGGTGATCCAATCGTTCATAAAGATATATTGTATTTGCGTTTCAATGATAAACTTACAGGTGCATACTCTCTTGTTAGCTACGATGGAGAGAAATTTAGCCATTTTACTTTTACTACTAATAGTAAATACAAAACATTTCATTCTTACCTAGGTCAGCCTACTATATTTAATGATGAGTTATATATGAAGTTTGCACATGGTAAAAAATATCGTCTAGCTTATATTCATAATGATAGACTCTTAAAAATAGACAATCCTGAAAGCTATCTTGTTCTTGAACAAATTCTTACTGTCCATAAAGACAAATTATACCTTCTCTATACCAATGAATCGGGAAAGTCTTATTTCTTATATACATATGATGGTAAAAAGTTTGAAGAAATAGAATACTATGACGATTATTCTAAAATTCCTTATGCAGCTTTTTCGTGTGGCGATAAGTTGTATTATCGTGATGGTAGTAAACGCTTACTTTATATAGATGATAGCGATGGCCGTACGTATTATGCTGATGGCATACGTAGCGCTGATATATATAGTGCAGGAGGCAACAACCTAATCTATTTTCAAAAGACGAAACTATCATCTAACTCCACAAAAATGGGACTGAAACCAATGATGTATACTACAGACAAGAGAGAAAAATTTATTTATCCCTTAGCAGAAGGTTATGAAAACGCTGTGCGTCCTATTGGTCAATTTATTTTTAATAGTAGTATGTATTTAGGACAGTCCAAAGGCGAAGGGATAGACCTTACCATAGTCAAATATTCAGGAGCTACAGCTTATCCTTATAAAAGGAAACCGAATTTTAAGTATAATTCTATATATTCAGGAAGCGATGCTATAAAGTATAAAGATAAAATGTTTTTACAATGAAGCTGTTTAAACTTTTTTTAGTTTCTTAATTTTCCTTAAAAATATAATTACAAATGCGATAAAATGTAAAGCTACCCAATTCTGTTTTTTAAACTCAAATCGTACTAAAAGAGCTTTAAATCCATCTAACCAAGCATTAGCATGTTCAATTACTGTTCTTTTTTTATAAAGTTGCTCATCAAAAATATGTGTTCCACTTTGATAAGGTTCTCTATCTTCATTTTTTGAGTTATTTCTCGGATTTGGTTTCACATTAGGAAATATATTCTCTTTCTTACAGGCTTCTCTGAAATTCTCTGAATCAAATCCAGGGTCTGCATTCAAAAACAAGTCTTCTAAATCAATTTTCGCCTCTTTTAAAATAGTGCATAACTCTTCAAAAAGAGTTTGTATTTCAAACAAATCGTGGTGCTGTCCTTCTTGAGGAGTAGAAATGGCGAGCATAACACCTTGACTATCAGACATAAACAAAGCATTGCTTGTTTTGCAACCTTTTCGTCCTTGATAGCCAACAGCTTCTCCTCCATTTTTAGCAGGAGTGTGGCTTCCATCTAATTCTATAGAAGATAAGTCTAAATACTCACGATGAGCTATCAGAACTGAAAGCCAAATTTGCTTCCAACAACCTGCTTTAGACCATTTATTGAAGTGATAATAAACTGTATTCCAGTCTAAAACAGTACCACTTACAAAAAATTGTCTTGTTGGAAGTTCTCGCCATTGACAACCTGTTTTTAAACGATGCAAGATACATTCAACAAGTTCTTCCAAAGGAACTCCAATACTAAAACCTCTTTTTCCAACTGGTAAATGAGGTAAAATCCATTTTTCAATTATATCTTTGCCAAGTATTCCCATGAGTGTAGTAATTTTAAATGTTAGTCTATTTAAAAATAACACTTTTTGGGAATACTTTATGAAAAATAAAAAAGTTTAAACAGCTTCAATTTAAAGATGATAGTAGAGATACTAAAGAAAAAATGTATTATTTACCTCACTTAATAAAATTTCACCTAGATGAAAATGGGAACGCTATTTTTGAAGAAATAAATGGAGACTATGTGAAAAATAATGAAGAAAAGGTAAATCTAATTTATTATGGTAGTCCTATTATTTTTAAAGGAGAACTTTATTTGAGATACAATAATGATTATGGTGATTTTTTAGTAAAATATACTCCATAGAAATAAATACTTTTGGTTCTTATTAATTGTTCTCTGACAATTTTTGCACTTTTATATTTTTTAGTGTAAAAATAACTCTATCTTATATTTTGCCTAAGTCTGTACCTTTAGGTCTGACTTAGGGAAAATAAGCCTTTTTAGAGCTTTAAATGCTTATTTTAAACTGGTCAGACTTTCAGTACAGACCAATTTAAAATACAAGATAATTTTCCATAATTAAGGTAGGTGCAAAAATTGTCAGAGAACCTTATTAATTAACAGATAAGATTTTTTTGGAATAAGTGTTTCTATTATGCTTTTTGCAGTTGTGCATATTTCTGTTTCTAAGAAGTAGCAAGAATTTACTCAAAGTATAATTCAATAAGGTTATCAGGATTTGTTACACGTAGTTCAGACATCTTGTCTGAACATTAAAAACAGCTTTTATTCATCTTGGTCAGTCTGGAAGACTGATCTACAAAAATAACCGTGATAATTTTTAATTTTTAGGGAAAAGAGCATAACTCTTGTCCCTCCCTACTTTTTTAAATTAAAACTATTCTTTCACTTTCAAAATCGTATTTCCCTCCAAAAAACCATCTAATAAAAGAGCTCTATCAACTTTATTATTAGCGTCTCTTTCAAAGCGAATAGAGGCATCACTTTCTGCCATAAAAAACTGATTTTCAGATTGTGGTTTTAGCTCCACTTTATTTTCTCCCATGATTACAAACAAACTATCTCTTTCAGCTACAAAAGTTAAGTTCATTTTTTCATTCATTGAATAAGTCCCTTCATATTCTTTCAATAAACTTGGATTTATTGCTATTTCTTGACGAGGCAAAGGAAGTTCATATTCTTCATCATTCAATATTTTCTCTATACTTTCAGACATTTCCCTTGCCACTGGATGTTTGCGATTGCTCAAAATAAGGATTGTTTGATGCTTCTCATCATCCTTTTTGATGGAATAACTAAAACCATCATTTATTAAATATCCTTCTTTATCTAAATCCTTATTATTATAAATTTGTTGAGTAAATTCAAAAACATCTTTTGTTGTTGATTTTATTCCTCTACTACTAAAAGCCATACTATCTTGATATTTTGGCGAAGGCTTTAATTTTAATCCTTGATTGCGATAATTGAAAAATAAATAACCGATTGCAAGATGTGTTGTATCTGTTTTATGAAAATAAGTACTTTCCAAATTCCATTTTTGAGCGTACTGTTCCAAAACTTCTGAAAAAGATTTCTTCGTAATTTCTTCAATAAGAAGACCTAGAATATTATAATCTAATTCAGAATTAGTAAAAAAATCTTTATCACCTTTAACAACAGATTTTGATAAATTGACATAATCTAATGTAGAATAAGGAATATTCGGATTTTCCTCTTGTATTTGAGCAATGGTTTGAAATTTTGAGTGATGATTTATCAATTCTTCTATTGTGAAATTTTGTTTTATTTGAGGAATGTACGTTGCTACTTTTTCATTTAATTCTATCAAATTTTGGTTTATCAAATCTCTAATAATTGCTTCTGTAAAAAGCTCTGAAAGATGACCAACTTTAAAAGCCGTACTATCTGTAAATTCTTTTATGGTAATATAATCAGCCAAACCATAACTTTTATCAAAAATAATAGAATCATCTTGAGCAATCAGAATTTTACCACTAAAACGATCTAATTCAAGATAGCGATTTGCTAAACTGTCTATTCGGTCATCGTAATTTATAACTTCTTCATTCGAAATTGATACAATTTCTTTTATTTCTGTAGTTGATTTACAGGAAAATAAAAAAGTGATTATGAAGATAAAATATACTGTTTTTTGTAGCATCAGAGTAGATAAGTTTGGATTTTGCTCCTTTAGTGTAAAAACAAATTTAGATAAATTCCTTAAAAACAGAAAACCTATTCCCTCCAAAAAAGAAAGAATAGGTTTTTTATAAAAATGTCTTACCGTTGTTGGTGTCCTCACCAACGACCTCAAACTATCTCAAATCCACTTTACCGTAAAATCAATAAGACTTTGTACTTCTGATTTGTAAGGAGGGTACATCAATTGAGGTGCACTAAAACGAGTAGGTTGTTCCAAAACAGCACGCTCATTTGAGAACGATTTGAAGCCAAAAATACCATGTGCTTTTCCCATTCCACTATGATTTACACCACCAAAAGGAAGGTTATGTTGGAAATAGTGAATGACAGTATCATTAATACAAACTCCACCTGAAGAAGTAGAAGCAAGTACATTTTCAATGGTTTTGCGTTCTTGTGAGAAAAGATACAACGCCAAAGGCTTATCTTTTCTATTGATTAAATCCAAAGCATCATTCAAATATTTATAACGAATAACTGGCATAATTGGACCAAAAATTTCGTGTTGCATAATTTCTGAATCCAATGGAACTTCTGACATAATTGTAGGAGCAATATAACGCTGTTCTGCTACAACAGTTCCTCCTGTATGAATCACTGCACCTTGTCCTTTTGCTTTTCCAATAAATTCAACTAATTTTTCGTATTGTTTTTTATTGATAATACGTGCATAATCTGGCGTATCCAAACGCTCTCCTGAAGATTGTCCATAAAACTCACTCAAATATTTGAGCATCAATTGGATAAGTTCGTATTCAATATCTTCATGAACCAAAACATAATCAGGAGCAATACAAGTTTGTCCTGCATTTAAGAATTTTCCCCAAACAATTTTTTTGGCTGCTTCTTTTAAGTTAGAAGTTTCATCTACAATTACTGGAGATTTTCCTCCCAATTCAAGTGTTACCGAAGTTAGATTTTCGGCAGCAGCTTTCATAATTGATTTTCCTACGGCTGTACTTCCTGTAAAGAAAATATGATCAAATGGCTTCTGCGTCAAGTATTTTGATGCTTCTACTTCGCCTTCTATAAAAGCAACTTCATTTTCTGGAAAAACTTCCTTGATAAGTTGTGCCATTATTTTATTGGTGTGTGGCGTATCTTCAGAAGGCTTTAATATCGCACAATTTCCTGCTGCAATGGCAGAAATTAAAGGAATTAGAATTAAATTTACTGGATAATTCCAAGGTGCAATAATCAAACAAACTCCTTTTGGCTCATAACGAATATATGACTTCGAACCCAAAAGAGCTGTTGGAGTGCTTACCGATTCGTCTTTCATCCACTTATCAAGATTTGAAATAGCGTGTTTTATTTCGTTTGATGTTGGATAAATTTCTGATAAATCAGTTTCTGCTTCTGGCTTTCCAAAGTCTTCTCTCAAAGAATTATGAAAAGCAGCACGATAATTAAAAAGTGCATCTTGCAAACGTTTGAGTTTTTCGGTGCGTTCTTTTGTTGTCGTTTTGGCAACTGCCCAACGATTGTTTTGTTGTGCTTCAAAGATAGCGTCTATATTTTTTTTAAAATCTTCTTTTGAGTCTTGTCCTGCAAAAGAAACAGAATCGGCTTGAATTTCGCTCATAATTTAATTTTTGATTTTCTAAGTAGCTTTCAAACCCTAAGGGTTTCTGAAAACCCTTAGGGTTTAAATACTATTTTCTATGAAAAATAAAATATATTCTTTCTCTGTTTTTGTGTGTCTCTTTATTTTTGGTCTATCTATTGAATCCTCTTACGGACAACAAACAGAACCTCAACTACTAAGATACGAACTTTTTGAACATAAGTTGTTCGTCGTGCATAATAGTTTTACTAATCAAACGGATTCTATGGCTTATCGTTTACTTTTTCCTAAAAATTATAACAGAGATTACAAAGAAAAATATGATAAAAAATATCCTTTAGTCTTGTTTCTGCACGGTGCAGGTGAGCGTGGGGATAGTTCCAAAACCGTAAAACATATAGGAGCTTGGGCATTACAAGAGCAAAATAGAGAAAATTATGAGTGTTTTGTACTTGTTCCTCAATGCGAAAAAAATAACAAATGGGTAGAAGTAGATTGGGCAGCCGATTCTCATACGCAGCTCAAAGAAATGAGTAAATATATGGATCTGACTGTTCAATTATTGAATGAATTAGAAACAGAATTACCTATCGATACAACCAAAATTTATTTGACGGGATTGTCAATGGGAGGATATGGAGCGTGGGATTTGGCAGCTCGTTTTCCTCAAAAATTTGCTGGACTAGTTCCAATTTGTGGAGGTGCAGATGAAACAACAGCTCAATCTTTAGAAAAAATGCCAATTTGGGTTTTTCATGGTGCTTTAGACCAAACTGTAAAACCACAACGCAGCCGAAATATGATAAAAGCTATGAAGAAAACAGGAAACACAGAGGTTCATTATACTGAATATCCAAACGTCAAACATGGAAGTTGGAAGCCTGCTTATGAAGATGAAACGATGTGGAAGTGGCTCTTTAAGTTGAGTTTGTACTCAAATTGAGCAATACAATGCAACGTTTTTATAAAAGGTAACATCTAAAAGGTCAAATACAAACCATTATGTTACTCAACTACTACAAAATTATGAAAACGACTTATTTCATTGCTCTTCTATTTTTCTTTTTCTCGCTTAATGTTGTTGCCAGTGAAAGTGATTCAAAAAGCTCAACTCAAAAGGCGATCACTACAATTCTTGTTACTTCCAAAAAATCAGAAGTTAGCTTCATCAAAAGTCAGAAAAAGCTCAATTTCAAAGAGCGTTTGGCTGTTAAATTAATAAACAAGAAAATTGAGAAAGTACAAAAAAAGCAAGCCAAAAAAACAAAATCTACAAAATCAATTAAGGTACTTGATGTTATCGGAACGGTTTTGATTGCAGTTTTGCTTATCTTAGCAGGCTTGATAGGTGGAATTATTGTACTTGCAACGGGACAGGTTTTACTTGGTATTTTATTGCTGTTGTTAGGTTTAGTTTTTGTTCCTATATTTCTTGTCATTGCTTTATTACACATATAGATATATTGATTCATCATTTTCAAAATCTTCTCAATCCTATCAAAAATCCTTTTTTCTCTATTATTATTCCTACTTACAATCGTGCAAATTTGATTGTAGCTACTTTAGATTCGATTTTTAAGCAAAGACTAGAAATTGAATCTATTTTTTATGAAGTAATTGTAGTAGATGACGGAAGCAGCGACAACACAAGAGAAGTCATTGAAACTACTTATTTAGATACAGATTCTTCTAAATATGAATCTCGTTTAAGGTATTTTCAAAAAGAAAATGAAGAGCGTTCGGCAGCACGAAATTTTGGTATTTCGAAGGCAAAAGGAGATTATATTCTCTTCTTTGATTCTGATGATTTTATGCAAAATCATCATTTACAAACTCTATATAATGCCATAAAACAAAATCCAGAAGCACAATTTTTATCCACAAAATTTGAATTTGAAGCAAAAGTTAATGGAGAAAGGAAAATATTTTCCTCTCATATTTCACACCTCAAAGAAGGTTTTTATGATTACAAATTGATTCTGGAAGGTTCTTATTTTGGTACTTTAGTTTGTTTTGATAGGAAATTGATTGATACAAAAATAGGCTTACAACCCTTTCCAGTAGAGTTTACTATCTGTGAAGATTGGATTTTTTTGTTTAGAAATCTTTATATCCACAATATTCCAATTTACGTAATTGACAAAACAACAATTACAGTAAACGACCATCCAAACCGTTCGATGGCAGATAATCAGAAAGTTATTTTGGCAAGATTAGAAGCGACTACTTTTCTGGAAAATGAAGTAACACTTTCGGATTCAGAACTCAAAGTTTTGAAAGGTTATTCTTATCAGTTTTGTGCTGTTCATTCTTATATTGATAAAAACAGAAAACAAGCCTTTGATTTTTGGAGGAAAATGGTTTCGTATTTAGGTTATAATAAAAAGACAATTATTTTAGGAATAAAGATTTTGATAGGGAAAAATTTTATAGAGAAGTTGAAATAATAAGGGACGAGGAGTGAGAGAATGGGGAATTATACAAACATTACGCAGCTTGAATAAAAAAACAAAATTCTATAAACTCTATAGCTAAAATAAATTAACTTTGTATTTTTACAAAATACTTAATTCCCCATTTCCTAACTCCCATTTCCCATTCAACATGGTACTTGAACTTGCCGACTGGCTTATCATCATTTCTTTTCTCCTTCTCACTTTAGGAATCGGAATTTATTATACCAAAAAAGCAAGTGGCTCGACTGAAGATTTTTTTCTGGGTGGTCGTAATCTTCCTTGGTGGGTCGCAGGTACTTCGATGGTAGCAACTACTTTTGCAGCCGATACGCCTCTTTTGGTCACAGAATTAGTGGTAAAAAATGGAATTAGTGGAAATTGGATTTGGTGGAATGGACTAATTGGAGGAATGCTCACAACTTTTCTTTTTGCAAAGCTATGGCGAAAGGCAAAAGTGATTACAGATTTGGAGTTTATAGAATTGCGTTATTCTGGAAAAGCTGCCGAATTTTTACGTGGTTTCCGTGCTGTTTATTTAGGACTTTTTTTCAACGCTGTTATTATCGCTTGGGTAAATTTTGCTCTTGCTGCTCTTTTGCATGTATTTTTTGATATTCCAGAAGAACAAACCATTTTTTATGTAGCTGCTGCGATGGTAATTGTGGTCATTTATTCTAGTCTTTCTGGTCTTTTGGGTGTTGCGATTACGGATGTTTTGCAGTTTGTTTTGGCGATGGCTGGCTGTATTGTCCTTACTTATTTGGTTTTGGATAGTCCAAAAATTGGTGGTGTTGCTGGTCTTGTAGAAAAATTACCTGCAAATACACTTAGTTTTTTTCCTCAAATCGGTGGTTCTGCTGGTGCAGGATTAGTGCAAAATGGGGTTCAGATGCTCACTATTAGTTTGGCTACTTTTTTTGCTTATGTTGGGATTCAATGGTGGGCAAGTTGGTATCCTGGTGCAGAACCTGGTGGTGGAGGTTATGTAGTTCAGCGAATGATGTCTGCAAAAGACGAAGAACATGCTTTTAAAGCAACACTATTTTTTCAGTTGGCTCATTACGGTTTGCGTCCTTGGGTTTGGATTTTGGTGGCACTTTCTGCCATTATTTTATATCCCAATCCAGCAGAGGGAAAAGAAGGTTTAGGGTATGTAATGGCAATGAAAGAATTTTTGCCTACGGGTTGGCGTGGACTTTTATTAGTTGCTTTTTTTGCTGCCTACATGAGTACAATTTCTACTCAACTCAATTGGGGAGCAAGTTACGTAATCAATGATTTGTATCAGCGTTTTTACAAACCAAAGGCAAGCTCAAAAGAACTCATAACAGCTTCAAGAGTTGCCACGCTCATTATTATGCTTGTTGGTCTTTATGCCACGACACAAGTAACTTCATTAAAAGATGCCTTTGAGTTTTTGATAGAAGCAGGTGCAGGGTTGGGAGCAGTTTTGATTTTGCGTTGGTATTGGTGGAGAATAAATGTGTTTAGCGAACTGGCTGCAACGATTACACCAATGATTGGAATACTTTTGAATAGAACTGTTTTGCATTTAGAATCTCCTTATTCTTTATTTTTTATTTTAGGTTCTACGACAGTGAGTTGGATTTTGATCACATTTCTGACAAAGCCAACAGACGAGCAAACGCTACAAAAATTTTATCAGCGAGTAAGACCACAAGGAAGCTGGAAACCAATCCGAATTTCACTTAATTTACCAAAACCAAAAAATCAATTACCGTATATGATTGCAGCATGGTTTGTGGGAATTGCTTTAGGATATAGCTTTCTATTTGTAATCGGATATGCCATTTTTTCTAAATGGACACTTTTTGGAATTACTTTTGTGATTTTTATTGGAAGTATTTTGGCTATAAATTGGTTGGTAAAGAAAATTGCAGAAGAGTAAAAAAGACAACTTTAGTTTTCAATTTTTTTGATATTGTCGGACACTTTCATAAGTGTCAGATAATTCTTTTTTTAATTGTACTGACACTTATGAAAGTGTCTGACAGACAAAATTTATTTTAAAAATCAAAACTTTTCTTTTAGCAATCATTTTATAATAGAAAGTAATCATAGAAAAACTAAAACTAGAAAGAAAATGGCGACAACAACAATTCCGATTACCCTTCCTATTTTAGAAGATTCTGAACGTTTGGAGTATGAACAAATAGACTGGCATAATTACCGAAAAATACTCTGTATGTTTGAAAAAGACAAAAGTAATTTTGTTATGCATGATTATAAATCAATAGACCAATTAGAAGAATACATTGATTATCAGCTTGGTTTTGCTAAATATTCTTTTAAAAGAGGTGCAGCAGATTTTTTTTATAAAGACAAAAAAACAGGAGAATATATTGGTGTTTTTAATCTCTTTGATTTGAGTAAAGAAACATTAAACGACAATCATAAGCGTTGTACAATAGGTTTTGCCACAACAGAAAAACATAGAGAAAAATATTATACCTTAGAAGCCATCCAAACTTTTAAGGAAGCTATCTTTAATCAGTTGGATAAAAATTATATTCTTTCTTATACCACAAAAGAAAATATTGCAACAATAGAATTGCTCCAAAGAGCAGGTTTTCAGAAAAGTGAGCAAGATTATATTCATAAAGAATATGTTTATTATGAGCTTTTTAGATAATTTTTTAATATATATGTCGTTGGTGGAGACACCAACAACGGCAAAGTTTTTTCATAATCAAAAAAAGTCTAATTCTTTGTAAGAATTAGACTTTTTTATTTTCAGCAGAATAGAAATTTTATTTCTTCAATAAATCTCTAATTTCAGTAAGAAGTAAAATATCTTTTGGTGTTGGTGCTTCTGGATTTTTTGGGTCTTCAGCTTTCTTTTTCATAGAATTAAATCCTTTCACAACCGCAAAAATACAAAGAGCAATAATTACAAATTGAATGATGATATTTATAAAATTACCGTAATTAATAGACACAGCTTCTGCAACTATTACGCCTGCCGAATCTACAACGGCATCTTTCATTACATATTTAAGCTCTGAAAAATCAACTCCTCCTGTAAGAAGTCCGATAGGAGGCATTACAATATCATTGACAAATGAAGTAACAATTTTTCCAAATGCTGCACCAATGATTACACCAACGGCAAGGTTGATAACATTGCCTTTTACAGCAAAGTCTTTAAATTCTTTAACTAATCCCATAAATCAAAAATAAGTTTTAGTAGTAATTATAAGTAAAGAAATCAAAATCTGAATTCTTATACAAGAAACACTTTTTTATTTAAAAAACTTAATTTATTTAACTATTATTTCCGTTTGATTTTATTCTACTTCTGGATTATTTTTTTTCTTTAGAGTTTCTGGAGGCGTTCCTTTTAATAAATCTCTAATTTCAGTAAGAAGTAAAATATCTTTTGGTGTCGGTGCTTCTGGATTTTTTGGGTCTTCGGCTTTCCTCTTCAATGAATTAAATCCTTTTACCACTACAAAAACACACATAGCAATTATCAAAAACTGAATACTAACATCAATAAAATTACCATAATTAATAAAAACAGCTTCTTGAATTACTTTTCCTGCTTCGTCTAAAACAGCACTTTTCAATTCAAATTTTAGATTTGCAAAATCAATTCCTCCTGTCAGAATTCCGATAGGAGGCATGATAATATCACTAACCAGCGAAGTAACAATTTTCCCAAATGCTCCACCAATAATTACACCGACAGCCAAATCAATAACATTTCCTCTGACTGCAAAATCTTTAAATTCTTGTATAAAACCCATTTTGTAGTGATTAATGAATGCGAAATTATTTTTCATAAAAAATCCGAAAACTACTTTCGTAATTTTCGGATTCAAAATTAGTTGTTTTTTCTAATTTACAAACTATTTATTTTTAGTGTTTGATTTCTTTAAACATACAAACCTACAGCAAGAAAATGGCACAGACTTCCTCCTAGCACAAATAAATGCCAAATAGAGTGATTGAAGGGTAATCTATCCCATACAAAAAATACTACGCCTAATGAATAAGAAAGTCCACCGATTCCAAGCCAGATAAGTCCACCCGTTTCTAAGTTTTCATAAAAAGGTTGTACTGCTACAATAGCCATCCAGCCCATAGCCACATAAAGAAATACAGAAAAACGTTTCCACCTTCCTAAAAAGAACATTTTATAGATAATTCCTAAAAAAGCAATTCCCCAAATGACCCCAAATAATGTCCAACCCCAAACACCACGCAAAGTAACGAGCGTAAAAGGAGTATAAGAACCAGCAATTAGAAGATAAATTGCCATATGGTCTATTTTTTCAAAAAACTGTTTTAGTTTAGCTGTCTTTGCTCCGTGATACAGCGTAGAAGCTGTATAAAGTAAAACAAGAGTAGTTCCGAAAATAGAAAAACTCGCTATCTTCCATACATCTTTCGATTCACTTGCCCAAATGACAAGCAGTACAAGAGCAATAACACTCAATACTGCACCCAATCCGTGTGTAATAGTGTTTGCAAGTTCTTGATGTTTATTGCTAAATTTTTGTAATTTCTCTAGAGTTGTTGATGAAGTTGCCACTATAATATTAAATATTAATGATAAATTTTATGTATTGATAAAGATTTAATTTCTCAATTAAGTTTTATTAGTTAAGTCCTGATTTGGTATTTAGTTAATCTACATCAAAGCCAAATTGTTTGGCATATTCTATAAGTTTTTCTTTCAAGACACCTCTAGCACGATGCAGACGAGAACGAACTGTTCCGATAGGAATATCCAAAATTACGGCCATTTCTTCATACGTAAATCCTTCCAAATCACAAAGAATAATTACAGTACGAAAATCAACAGGCAGAGAATTCAAGGCACCCGTAACTTCATCACCAATTTTGTTTTGCATCGTTGAGCTACGCAAATCAACAGTATGGCTCATTTCAGCCGTTTCTACAGAAGCAGAATTATAATAATTTTCTACGTCTTGATAATCTACTTTTGAAGGTTCTTTTGTCTTTTTCCTGTAATTATTAATAAAACCATTTTTCAAAATACGAAAAAGCCATGCCTTTGCATTTGTACCTACTTCATAAGAACCAACAAAACGATAGGCTTTTAGGTAAGCATCTTGTACCAAATCTTTTGCATCGTCTCCATCAAAGGTAAGTTTGTAAGCAAAGTTGTACATCGCATCTGCATGAGGCATAAATTCAGTATTGAAAATATGTAATTTTTCTTTTTCTGGAAGTGATTTAGCCATAAATATAGATGAGGAATGGGAAATTATTAATTATAAATGATGAATGAATACAAATATAT
The DNA here is from genome assembly GCA_963761725.1 of uncultured Cytophagales bacterium. Taxonomy (GTDB): domain Bacteria; phylum Bacteroidota; class Bacteroidia; order Cytophagales; family Bernardetiaceae; genus Bernardetia. The sequence continues at coordinate 148,752 of CAVXHP010000008.1, forward strand.
AAGAAATGGCGAGTTATCAATTATGAACGAATAATTAGTGAAAACACAACCGTGTTCATTAAAGAAATCAACTAGCAAGAAATTGAAATTAAATAGACTACCATTGTTGGACTAGTAATTTATTGATAGTTAGGTATTCGTGTTCATTTATCACTTACCGCTAATAATTTACCATTCCTAATTGCAGATTAACCATTTTCAGCTACTACTTCTTTTACTTCAGGCATCATATTTTTAAACAAATTTTCAATTCCTGCCTTTAGCGTAATGGCAGACGAAGGACAGCCACTACAAGAACCCTGTAAAAGAACACTTAATTTTCCTGTTTCTTCCTCAAATTGAGAAAAAGAAATTGCTCCTCCGTCCATCTCTACAGCAGGACGAATGTACTGGTCTAAAATATCTTTTATTCTTGCAATGGTTGGGTTATCATTGAGTTCTACTTTTGAGTCTGGTAAATCTTCTGAAAAAACAGGCTTTTGAGCTTCAAAATAATCCTTTAGATAATTGCGAATAATAGAATTGATTTCTACCCATTCTACGTTTTGAGTTTTTGTAACTGTAATAAAATTTTTACTCAAAAATACTCGTTCTACAAAATCAAATTCATTGAAAAGTGCAGCAGCCAAAGGAGAATCATGGGTATCTTCCTTACTTGCATAATCCTTCACTATTCCATCAGCCATCAGCATAAAGCTCATCACAAATTTCATTGAATTAGGATTTGGATTTTCTTCTACATATATGTGTACGTGAGGTGCACGATTGTTATCGGTAATTACTGCCATATTAATTTTATTTTTTTATAGTGGTTTTGTTTCGTATCGTTTTACTCAAATTCTATACTAGATTCTTACTAGAATTACAAAAATATAGTTGAGTTATATATAATGAGTTTTTGCAAAGATACCATAAAATAAAACCAAAATTAAATGCAAAATTATAATCCATCTTAAAAATATTGAAAACATTCATTAATCAAAAAAAGTTAATTCTACAAAACATTCTAAATAATCATAGGTTATATAGACAGATACACAATTAGATTTTTTGAAAAATCTATTTTTTCAACTCAACTTTTTTCACACTTATTTTTTTACTCTTATGGCAAATTCTCAACAAGAAACTCCTAACCCAATGGACAGAGACTCCAAATTCGAAACACAAGAAGAAGCACAAGCAAAACTTCACAACGTAGAATCTGATGAAATAGAATCACGTCCTGCAGGACAAGCACCTGCTTTTATTATGCGTCTTATGCTGACAAGTGCAATCGTATTTTTGTTAGCAACAGGAATTGAAGTAGTAATTCTTCATTCAATAATCGGCAACCCAGAAGTAACTCTAATTCGTAGAGTAGCAGTCATTGCTATTGGTAGTGCACTTTTAGGAGCTGCAATAAGTATGATTGTAGGGCTTGCTAATGTAATGAAGAAAGAATTTGAATTTAAGAGTTCAATGACTGTTATGGTTGTTATACTTGTACTTTGGATGATCGGAATTGCTATTTTAGGAGATAATCCTATTTTGAATCAATACATGAATTAATAAATATTTGTCATTATATTTTACAGAATACAAGGTAGATTTTAATGAAATTACAATAGCTTTATTTATCTCAAATGAAAAGTCTCTTTCTTAGAAGGAGACTTTTTTAATGACAAAATTTAATATATACAGGCTATTTATCTTTAAATTATCAACTACCTTATACTTTAAATCATTTCTCTACAATAACTTGAAAACGAAATGCCCATTGCCATTTTATTCTATAATTTTTTATTCCTGCTTTTTCTAAAAGAACAATCAATTCTTGTTTTTTAAAGCCACGCAAAACTGAAAGTGGAGCATCATTTTTCACTAAATAAGAACCATTAAAAAGGCGTGTCAGAAAATAAATACTGTAATAAGCAATCGGATTGCGATGCAAATCATTAATTATAAATCCTTTTGAAGTAAGTTTCAAAACGTTTTTGAAAATTGAAATTAATTCTTCATCTGTAAAATGATGACAAAAAAGCGACATAGTAGCCCAGTCGTATTTATTTTCATTTTTTGCGTCAATATCAAAAACGTTTAGTTTTTCATAACTAATTTGAGGGAAATTTTGAGATTTATTTTGAGCATAATGTATCATAAAATCATTCGCATCAATTCCTATAAGTTTTGCTTTTATATTTTTTTTATCAAACCATTTTGCAATTTCCCTCAAAGTATCGCCTCCTCCACTTCCAATATCAGCAAGAGTTACAAATTTTTGATTTTCTTGATGATTCTGATTAGTTGTGATTTTATTTTCTTGATAAAGTGAATTCAAAGCAGAAGTCAAAACTTTGTAGCCTCCTAAAGTAGTATTTATAAATTCTAATTCATCAAGATTTTTTTTGAGGTCTTCGGAAGCCAGATTTAGGTCGTCCATTAATTCCTTTTTGTAGGAACGAGTTTTAAAATTCATTTTTTGATGCGATTAAATAGAAAATAGGATAGTATTTTCATAGTACTATCCTATCAAAGTTAGACAAATTTTAAACTAAAATTATTCTCCCAAATCAGCCACGCCATAAACTCCACCAAATTGTTTACACCAAATAATCACATAGCGATATTGTGTAATCGAAATTTGAGAAGAAACATTGATAGTTTGCGAACCACTAGAAGAATCTAAAGAAGCCAATTCTACTGCTCCATTTACGCTATTGTTGGCATCTCCCAAATATACTCTCAAATCTGGAGGAGAAGATGAAGTAGAAAAATCATCTCCCAAAACGACTTGTAAAACATCATTTGTAATCCTTAACTTTACACTTCCAGAACCTCTATTTGTAAATGTTCCTTTTCGGATTACTTGTACGGTTGCTGGGCTGCTTTGGATTCCATCAACAGTTGCAGTAACATTGGCTGTTCCATAACCTTCTGCTGTTACTTTTCCATTTTCTACAGTTATTAGTTCGATGTTGCTGCTTGTCCAAGTTGCTGTTTTTCCTGTAATTTCTCCACCCAAATTATTCTTTACAGAAAGCTCCAAATTTGCCATTTCTGTAAGTGTAATTTCACTATTTGATGGAGTAATTGTTACGGTAGCAACTTGATTATTATCGGCTACGACTGTCAAAAGTGCTGTTGCTTCTGCTGTTTTGTAGGTTGCTTTTATGGTAGTTTGTCCTGCTGAAAGTCCTGTCGCTGTCCCTTGTGGATTTACGTTTGCAACCGACAAATCACTACTTGTCCAAACAATATCAGAAGGCGTAGAAACGGTATTTCCCATATTATCAAAAAAGGAAAGTGTAAAAGTAGCATTTTCTCCAACGGAAACGCTTTGAGTAGCTGGAGAAATTTCTAATCGCTCTGGAATTTCTATTGGTTTTACATCTTCTGTTTTTTTATCACAAGAAGTTAGGACAAATGAAAAAATACTCAAAAAAGCAATAAAATGAAATGCGTTTTTGAATAATCTAAAATTGAATAATTGATTTGATTGCATGAGATTGTAAATTTTGGTAAAAATGAATTTTAAAAATTACGCTCTCCCCTTATTTTGTAGTGTCAATAAAATACTTTATACCTTAATATAAAATTAGTAATACTTTTTTCTATAAATAGTAAAACTATCAATTATTTAGGATTATTTAATTTACTATACTTTATCAACATCAGATTTCACAAAAATACTCAAATAAATCACTACAAAAATTGCAGCCACACCAGAAACCAAAAAAGTAACCATTGCACCAAACTGATACCAAATAAGTCCAGCCAAAGCACTAGCGAGCATCGAAAAAATACTTTGAAAACCTGAATATGAACCTATTGCTGTCGCTACATCTTTTTTATCCGAAATATTACTTATCCACGCCTTCGAAATCCCTTCGGTTGCTGCTGCATAAATTCCATATAAGAAAAATAAACCTACAAAAATGTACATATTTTGAGTAAAAGCCATTCCAAAATAAACAACCGAAAAAATAGAAAAACCGAAAAGTATCATTTTCTTAAACCCAATTTTATCAGCCAAAATACCAACTGGAAACGCAAAAAGAGCAAAAATAAGATTATAAAAAATATAAATTCCGATGACATACGTATCATCAAGACCTGCATCTTTTGCCTTCAAAAGCAAAAAAACATCAGAACTATTAAAAAGCGTAAAAGCTAAAAGTCCTATTACTAATTTTCTATATTTTTCTGGACTTTGTTTCCAATAATTCAAAAATGAAAAAAATGGAGTTGGAATCTTTACCTTTTCTTTTTTTTCATGTTCTTGATTTATTTCTACTGTTTTATTTTTACTTTCCTTCAAAAACAAAGAAGCCAAAACAGCTAAAATTCCTGGAATGAAAGCGATAAAAAAAAGCGTTTGATACTGTTTTGGATAATAGTAAAGATACAAAAGTGCAAATGCAGGTCCTAAAACTGCTCCTGTTGTGTCCATTGAACGATGAAAACCAAACACTTTCGCCTTCGTTTCTGGAGTAGCTTCATCAGAAAGGAGTGCATCTCTCGCTCCCGTTCTGACTCCTTTTCCAATTCTATCAATGGTTCGGCACATAAAAACCCAAGCAGGATATACAAAAAGTGCAATTAGTGGTTTTGAAATCGCACTAAACGCATAACCAATTTGTACGAAAGGAGTTCGTTTGCCAGAATTATCGGAAAGTTTGCCAAAATAGCCTTTACTAATTCCTGCAATAAATTCGGCAAACCCTTCCAAAATCCCTATCAAAACAATAGAAAAACCTATTTCTTTTAGGTAAATAGGCATAATTGGATAGAGCATTTCGCTTGCCATATCCGTAAAAAGACTAATCAAAGACAGAATCCAGACGGCACGAGTAATGTATTTCAAAATGGTTTTGGTCTAAACTGTTTTCATTTTTTGCAGTTTCAAATATAGTTCGATTTTTTGGCTTTTTATCAAATTAGATTTTACAATTTTCATCAATTTTTACACTAAATTCATTTCATGAACAAACCATTTTTTCCTACAACCAAACTAAATTTTACCTTCCTATTTATTCTTTTGGTTTGCTTATTTCTCAAAACTACATTTCTATTTTCTAAAAATATTAGTATTGAAAATGACAGCACACAACAAAAAATAAAATCAAAAAGAGAATATTCCCTACTCAAAAAATCTGTTTTCCCTACTATCTTGATTGTTGCAGGAACAAGTATAAGTGAAAGCAAATTTGAGAAAAATATCAAAACAAGGTTGAGAAACCAAGTAGGAAACGATTATGAATTTAAGATTGATGATTACCTAATTTATGCACCTGTTGTTCAATTATATCTAGCAGATGCGTTGTTGGGAGCAAAAAGTAAAAACCATTGGTTTGACCAAACGAAATACCTTTTTATGTCAAATATGCTTTCTTCTGGCGTATCGTACAGCATCAAAAAAATTGTAAATAAAGAAAGACCCAATGGAAATAATTTATCGTTTCCTTCTGGTCATACGACGGTAGCTTTTACCAATGCAACAGTTTTGAAAAATGAGTTTAAAGATAGTTCTGTTTTGCTGGCGTATAGTGGCTATGCTTTTGCTGCAACAGCAGGAACGTTTCAAATGATAAATAATAAACATTGGTTTTCAGATGTTTTGGCAGGTGCAGGAATTGGGATTTTGGCAACTGAAATTATTTATCATTTCGAACCATTGAAAAATTTTAATCCTTTCAAAAAGTTGAATAGAAAGTCAAAAGATATTTCTATTGTTCCTCAATTTGGTTCAGGTAATTATGGCGTTTATTGTTCATATAAGTTTTAGCAGTAAATATAACGTATTACAAAATCTAACAAATTGCTAACTTTTTTGGCTAAAATTGGTTATTTTTGCTAGTTCTTTTGTATAACAGACTTCCAAGTCTGTTGCATAGATGATAAAATAAACACAAATTCTAACAGACAGAGATGTCTGTTGTACTTTATACTATAGAAAAATGCCAACTACCACCGAAAAAGCACTTTCAAAAGAAGAAATAAAAGCAAAAGAAGCAGAAGAAAAACGAGTAAAAGAATTAGAAAATTACGATACCAAACATAATATTGTAATAAAAGGAGCAAGAGTAAATAATCTCAAAAATATTAGTCTTGCCGTTCCTCGTAATAGATTGATTGTAATTACTGGCGTTTCGGGTTCTGGAAAATCATCACTTGCCTTTGATACGCTTTTTGCAGAAGGTCAGCGTATGTATGTGGAGAGTTTGAGTAGTTATGCTCGTCAGTTTTTGGGTAGAATGGAAAAACCTGATGTCGACTGGATTCGTGGAGTTTCGCCTGCTATTGCTGTTGAACAAAAGGTAAATACTCGCAATCCACGCTCTACGGTAGGCACAACAACAGAAATTTATGATTATCTAAAACTTCTTTTTTCAAGAATTGGAATTACCTATTCACCTATTTCTGGAGAAGCTGTAAAGAAGGATAATGTTTCTGATGTTGTTGATTTTATTGAAAGTTATGGCGATAAAGAAACAGAAAGCAACGCAAAATATATGATTCTTGCGCCTTTGGTAATTCCAGAAGAACGAACTTTTGAAGAGCAATTAAACATACTTTTGCAGCAAGGTTTTACACGTATAAAAGCAGGAGAAGAAGTAATTTTTATAGAACAATTATTACCAAAAGAGATTGACCCAGAACTTCAAAAAGGAAAAGACCAAACAGAGCAAAACTTAGAAAACTTTTTAGAAGAACACAAAGGCGAAAATCAAAAGGATTATTTAGAAGAAAAGAAAAAGCTAAAAAAAGCAGGAAAGAAGCCAGCAAAAAAAGCTACAAAAGAAAAAGAGCCTGTTTCAAGACTTACAAAAGAACAAACTGCCGAACTAAAAAGGCTTAATAAATTACCTTTATTTATCTTGATTGATAGAGGTGTAATCAAAAAAGGCGACGAACAAAATCGTTTTCGTATTGCTGATTCTGTTCAAACTTCATTTTATGAAAGTAAAGGAGATTGTGTTGTAGAAATTTATCAAAAGGGTAAAGAAGTAGAAACGACCTCTTTTTCAGACCGTTTCGAAGCTGACGGAATGTTGTTTGAAGAACCGAATATCAATTTTTTTAGTTTTAATAGTCCTTATGGTGCGTGCAGGACGTGTGAAGGCTTCGGAACTGTTTTGGGAATTGATGAAGATTTGATAATTCCTGACAAAACAATGTCGGTTTATGAAGGTGCGATTGCTCCATGGAGAACACCGAAAATGAGTAAATGGCTTAGTCCACTTTTGAAAAAAGGAATTGATTTTGATTTTCCTATTCATCGTGCTTTTCAAGATTTAACAGAAGCACAACAGAAACTTGTTTGGACAGGAAATAAGCATTTTGAAGGTTTAGATGATTTCTTTTCTTTTATAGAAAGTGAAAGTTATAAGATTCAATATCGTGTTTTGCTTTCAAAATATAGAGGTAGAAAAATTTGTCCAGATTGTATCGGTACACGCATCAGGAAAGAAGCAGGTTATGTAAAAATTGACGAAAAATTGATTCAAGAACTCGTTTTACTTCCTTTAGATGAACTAATAGAATTTTTCAATCAATTAGAACTTACAGAGCATCAGGAAAGCGTTTCGAAGCGAATTTTGATAGAAATTAGAAACCGTTTGCAATATCTCAATGAAGTTGGTTTGCAATATTTGACCTTAAACCGAAAAACAGCAACGCTTTCTGGTGGAGAATTTCAACGTATAAAACTAGCTACTTCTTTGGGTTCTGCTTTGGTTGGTTCGATGTATATTTTAGATGAGCCGAGTATTGGACTTCACCCACGAGATACGCAAAATTTGATAAAAGTTTTAAAAAAGCTGCGTGATTTGGGAAATACAGTTATTGTTGTTGAACACGAAGAGGAAATTATGCGAGCTGCTGACCAAATTATTGATATCGGACCCGATGCAGGAGCGCACGGTGGACATCTTATTTTTCAAGGAACATTACAAGAATTAGAAAACGATTCGGACAGTTATACAGCAAAATATTTGCGTGACGAAATGCAGGTAATTATTCCTCAAACGCCACGAAAATGGAACGAATACATTGAAGTAGTGGGAGCAAAAGAACACAATTTGAAGAACATTTCGGTAAAGTTTCCATTGGGAATCTTGACAACAGTTACAGGCGTTTCGGGTTCTGGAAAATCTACTTTGGTACGTCAATTATTATATCCTGCACTTGCAAAACATTTGGGAAATCATAATGACGAAAGTGGAAAAATGGACAAACTAGACGGAAACTTGAAGAAAGTAACGAGTGTAGAAATGGTTGATCAAAATCCGATTGGTAAATCTTCTCGTTCAAATCCTGTAACGTATGTAAAGGCGTATGACTACATTCGTGCCTTATTTTCTGACCAAACGATTTCGAAACAGCGAGGTTTTACGCCTGCTTATTTTTCTTTTAATGTAGAAGGTGGACGCTGCGAAACGTGTCAGGGAGAAGGGAAAATTAAGATAGAAATGCAGTTTATGGCTGATATTTATCTGACGTGTGAGTCCTGTAAAGGAAAGCGTTTTCAAACCGAAGTTTTGGAGGTAGAATTTGGTGGAAAAAATATCGCTGATGTGTTGGATATGACGGTTGATGAAGCCTTGATTACTTTCAAAGATTCGAAACCGATTATGGCACGTTTGCAGCCATTGCAAGATGTTGGTTTGGGATATATTCAGTTGGGACAATCTTCCAATACGCTTTCAGGTGGTGAGGCACAGCGTGTAAAACTAGCTGCTTTTCTTACCAAAAGTGCCAGCGACAGAGCTAATAGAGAACATATTTTATTTATTTTTGATGAACCCACAACAGGTTTGCATTTCCACGACATTTCCAAACTTTTAAAATCTATCAATGCACTTATTGAACAAGGACATTCTGCCATCGTCATCGAACACAATGTAGAGGTTATTCGTGCAGCCGATTGGGTAATTGATTTAGGAAAAGAAGGAGGAAAAAATGGTGGACATCTTTGTTTTGAAGGAACACCGAAGGAACTTTCTGAACTGAAGGAGAATTATACAGGTGGGTTTTTGTAATTTGTTTTTATTTTATTATATTGCATGCAGAGTATACGACATATTACACTGTTTAAAAAGTTATTTTGTATCTTTGTAATACACTTCAACTTCTACAAATATATGAAAAAACAACATATCACTTTGAGCAATACAGATCAATTAATTTTGGAAAGTTCTTTGACAAAAGGTTCAATGAAAGTTCGTAAACAAACAAGAATTAAAGGTTTACTTTATCTGAACGAAGGTAAAAGTTATAAAGAAGTTAGTAGTCTCTTAGGCGTAAGTTATGTAACTGTATCAGCTTGGGCAGGTTCTTATCAATCCGATGGACTTTCTTTTTTAGATGAACGCCCAAGAAGTGGTCGTCCTATTAAATTTGATGGTGAAGCAAGAGCAAAAATAACAGCTTTAGCCTGTAGTGATGCTCCTGAGGGTTATTCTCAATGGTCTTTACGTTTATTAGCAGACCGTGTGGTGGAACTGGAATTAGTTGAAGATATTTCCTATTCTATGGTTGGATTAATACTCAAAAAAACGAATTACAACCTCATAGAAAAAGACAATGGTGTATAAGAAGTTTGACAGCAGAGTTTTTATGTCGGATGGAAATCATTCTTAGATTATATCTTTTGCCTTATAACCCACTTCGTCCAGTAGTCTGTTTTGACGAGCGTCCGTGTTTTTTAATAGGCGACACGGTTGAAGGTATTGAGATGAAAAAAGGTAGTCCTGCTAAAGAGAACTATGCGTATAGCAAACACGGTTCTTGTAGCATTTTAGCTGCTATTGAACCAAAAACTGGGCAGAGATTGGCTCATGTTCGCAGATATAGAAGAAAAAAAGAGTTTGCTGTTTTTATGAAAAACTTGGCTGCTACTTATCCAAATGCAGAAAAAATTTGTGTGGTTTTAGATAATCTCAATACACATACACCGAATTCATTTTATGAAGTATTTGATGCACAAACAGCTCAAAGTTTGACAGAGCAGTTTGAATTTATTTATACACCAAAATCTGCTAGTTGGTTAAATATGATAGAGATAGAGTTTTCTGCTTTATCAAGACAATGTCTAAAAAGAAGGATTTCATCTATAAATCAACTTACAGAACAAGTAATGAGTTATTTTGAACAACGAATGGAAAACAAAATTCTAATAAATTGGCAATTCTCTTGTGAAATAGCTAGAAACAAGTTAAATACACATTATGAAAAAGTCAATTCTGAAAATAAAAAATATAAGATAACTTTTTAAACAGGGTAATATGTTCTCTACTGAAATGTTTATTTATTTTTAATAAACATAGCATTTAGAAAAATACACATTGACACATTTTTTTAATTAAAAAATAGATTAATATGTTTCAAAACCAAACAGAACTTAAAGAGTATTATGATAAAAAATATTCCGAAGGGGGATATATAAATGGTTTTGGAGTGAAAGGATTTAACATTTCAGATTTCTATCATTATCATAGACATAATAGTGTGAACAAATTATTGAAATTGAACGAAAATGATAGTTTACTTGATTTGGGATGTGGTAATGGTAATTTTTTGATGTCTTTAACAGATAAATGTTCTAATTTATATGGTGTTGATATTTCTGAAATAGCGTTTAAAGATTGCAATCATACAACCATAAATTTTAAACAAGGAAATATTGAAGAATTAGATTATCAGAATGATTCATTTACAAAAGTAACTTGTATTGAAGTATTGGAACACGTTATTAATCCAGAAAAGGTAATTGCTGAAATATACAGAATCTTAAAACCAATGGGTTTGGCAATAATTAGCTACCCCATATATAATCATACAATATTAAAAAAAGTAGAACGGTTGTTTTTTAAAGAAAATTGGGTAAAAATAGACGAACATCTTACAGAATGGGATATAGAAACTTTGTTTTTCAAATTTAATAGATTCAAAGTTCTTGAATATGAAGGAATTGTTGTTGATCTTGGCTTTATTGAGAGGTTGAAAAATATATCGAAATGGTTTGCAATAAATATTTCTAAAGTACAAGTTCTTCAAACAAATTTTTTGTTTAATTCCAAATTTGCAACAATTTCATTTCAAAAACTATGAAACATCCTTGGTGGTACTATAAATATTATGATTCAATTTTTGCCTCTAAACGTGATTATAGATTAGAAGTAAATGAGATTGCAAATCAAGTACCCTTAAATAATCTCTCTATTTTAGAAATAGGAGCAGGTACAGGATTGCACTGTGAGGCAGTTCTAGAACATTTGATTGGAAATTATACAGCAATTGATACTGATTTATCAGCGATAAAAATATTGAAAGAAAAATTCTGCAATAACAAAAAAATAGAAGTATTATTGAAAGATGGTTTTTTATGGAATATGCCTTATCCAAAATATGATCTAATCTTGATAATGTATACAGTTTTACAACAAACTAATAAGAATAACTTTTTTCAACGCTTAGAGGTACTAATAAGATTAATTGAAAAGGGAAGTATTTGTTTTGAGTTTGTTGACATTAGTGCTTTAAAAAACAAAATTAACGCAAACTCTAATAATTTATTCATTGAAGATAGAAACAAAAAATTGTATATAAATACCAACTTTGACAAATTGGGAGCAACTATGCGAATACATGGAATTATTGAAAAAAAAACAGTCGAATATATTGTTAATATTGCAGAAATAAGCAAAACAGAATTAATATCTTTTGCATTGAAAAATGGACTGAAATTGCACGACATAAGATTTCCAAAATCAGACCATAAGAGGTTAATAATTTTGAAAAATGAATAAAGTTGAAAATGTGTATTTTCTTGTCGGACCGAGTTGTGTAGGTAAAACTACAATCAGTAGATCTTTAAAAAAACAAACAAATGAATTTGTTGTTTTTGAAATAGATAAAATTTTCTTTAGTAAATATGGAGACATTATAGAATTTGCAAATAATAATGAATGGGAAGAATATTTACTAAAAATAAATGTTATTATTAAAGAAATTTTACAGAATTTTAGTGAGGGAGAAAGGTATTTGGTAACACTACCTCCTAGCACTTTAATCAACTCTTTTAACAATGAGATAGCGCAAAAGAATAAAGAACTATTACTTGAAAAATATTATCTTATCTGTCTTTTAACTCATAAAGATCACCATTTAGGTGCAGATGTTTCCGTTAGTAGGCACATCGAAAGGAATTATAAAATTTCTATTGAAGAAAAGAAAAAACGATATATTCAAGAAGCTGAGTTTTATTCAAGTGTTGCCGACTATGTAGTATACACAAACGAAAATTTGAAAGATAATTTGGAACAAATCAAAAAAATAATATTTCAAAATGCTTGATACACAATCAGAACTGATTATAAAACCTTTCATCGACAGTTTAAGTGAAAATTATTCAATAATTTTGCTGGGTAGCCGAATAGGAAATGAAATAGATGTTGTTTTCTTAGATAATAGAAATAGTCTTCTTTTAAACCCAAAAAGGATTATCAATTTTATTGATTCAATGAAACAATATTTAAATTATAAATTATTTCATACTGACCATCATAGATACTTTGTCGATTGTGAATATCCGTATATTCATTTAGTATATTATCCCAGTATAGATCTATTAAGGATGTGGGAACAACCTTCCTTTTTAGCTTCTATATATGAAAGTGGAAACTTTATTAGAGGAAATAACAAAACCTTATTTCAAGATTATCAAAATTATTTTTCTGAAGACTATGTATCAGATTTGCATTTGCCAAATAAGCGATTATTATCAGTTTTACAGTATTCTAATATTGCCATTACTTATTTTTTATATAGTGGAAGTGATTTTATACCCAAAAGAGAAATTTTAAACAAATTATGTTATGTTGGGCGATATATGTTACAGGAATACCTTAGAATTAAAAAATTGCTACCAAGTAAAAAGATAATTAGTTATGAAGATTTACTAAAGGTATCTTCTGAAAATAGATATGTTGAAGAATTGGCAAGAGATATTTATTTTTATAAAAATAAGAAAAGCATAAAGGCAGATACCCATAAATTATTTCAGTGTATTTGTGAGTTGCATAACGATTTAGTAGAATTATTTTCAAAATATGATTAAAAGAGTAGTAATCGCATATTCCATTAGTGGCACTTTAGCATTATTTGCAATCACACGTGGACTTTACGGAATAACAGACCCACAGATTAAGTTATTATTTGTTATTGTTGTCCCAATTGTTTTATTTATTATATCAGATAAAATTACAACTTTGATTCAAAATAAGAAAGATATTGATGAATTAGGGGTACGTTTGATAAAAGCCATCCCACAAGTCGAAGCTATCATTGTTCTTGATAATTCACATGATGCGTTTGATTATATGTTAGGAGCTATAAACCAAGCAAATAGAATATACAACACCAAAATTTCTATTAGAGATGACATAAATATTTCCCTTCAATCGAGACAAAGTAAATTTGAGCAATTGATGAAAAAAGCAATGAAAAATGGAACAGATTATTCTGTGGCATCAACAGGAAAATATGAAGCAGATATGAAAAAATTAGAAAAATATGCTACAGATTATAATACAAAAGGACGGTTTAAGTATAAGATGATTGCGAATAGCAATCTCCCACATATTAATTTTTTAATCTTTGAATATCCTGATAGATTACCTGAAGTATTGCTTGGTTGGGCAATTGTAGATGATTGGGATCACACTAAACAAGTCTTTATAATACGTGAATCAAGATTAGTAAATTACTTTATTCAACTACATAGCGTTTGGATGTCATAGAAAAGAATTTAACCCACCTATTCGTAGTTTCCCACTAAGAACCTATAAATGTATTTAAGCATCACGCTTTAAAAGTATTTATAAAACCAAAAATTCCTCATTCCAATCAATAAAAGGAGTGAGGAATTTTTTTGGTGTTTTGTGTAGTTGATGATAATTTTCTTAAATTACATGTTGATAGAAATACCGATTTAAAAGATTATTTATGAATGAAAAATTTAAGGTTGAATTATTAGAAGAAGTTGTTGAGTTTTTAAATGAGCTAGACGAAAAAGCTAGAGATAAAATTATTTACAATCTTAGAAAAGCGCAAATAGTAAACGATAACGAGCTTTTTAAAAAGTTAAATGATAACGTTTGGGAGTTTCGAACATTTCACAATAAAACTAAATACAGACTTTTTGCGTTTTGGGATAAGACGGATAAATCAAATACAGTCGTTATTTCTACTCACGCAATTATCAAAAAAACGGCAAAGACGCCAACTAAAGAAATTGCTAAAACAGAAAAAATAATGGCAGCTTATTTTGAAGCTAAAAAATAAAAAAAATATGAAAACCTATACATTAGAAGAAGTAACAGATAAATACATCGGAGAAAAAGGAACTTCCAAAAGAGAACAATTTGAAACAGAGTTACGACTTGATGCCATTGCACACGCCATAAAACAAGCTAGAGAAGAAAGTAATCTAACACAAGAACAGTTAGGAGAATTAATAGGCGTTCAAAAATCTCAAATTTCTATACTAGAAAGTGATTTGAAAGGTGTTAGTTTTGATATAGTTCTTAGAGTTTTTGAAGCATTGAAGGCAAAAATCAGTTTTAAAATTGAGTTGGGAAATGAAAATCTGAATCTGATATAAACTTCATTTTAATATTATTTTAAAACAAAATTTCCTCATTCCAATCAAAAAAAGGAGTGAGGAATTTTTTTATAAAAACACAATAGTTGCAATCATCAGAGTTTGCTTAGTCAAACTATTTACAAAGTTGTGATAGCGAAATTTTCTTCCAGTCTTTTGTTCAATCATATAACTATTTTTCAAATTAAATGTTGATAAAGCATTAAACACAAATAGAGTTTTATTTAGCAACTCTAGTTAGTTTTAATCTTAAAGTACAAAAAATTTAAAAAATCAATTATGAGCAAAAAACCAGAGAAAAACAAAAAACAACAGGCTTTAGAACCTCATAAGGTCAATCCTCAAGAACAGGTCATGACGACTAATCAAGGATTGAAAGTCAATGACACAAACAATTCATTGAAAACAGGAGTACGAGGTGCTACACTGTTAGAAGATTTTATATTGAGAGAAAAAATAAGTCATTTTGACCACGAAAGAATTCCAGAACGCATTGTACATGCTCGTGGAAGTGCAGCACACGGTCATTTTGAACTTTACGAAGGTCAATCGAAATATACGAAGGCAGGAATTTTTACGGACACTTCAAGAAAAACGCCTGTTTTTGTTCGTTTTTCTACTGTTGCAGGTTCGAAGGGTTCGCCAGATTTGGCTCGTGATGTAAGAGGATTTGCAGTAAAGTTTTATACCGAAGAAGGAACGTGGGATTTGGTAGGAAATAATATGCCTATTTTTTTTATTCAAGATGCGATGAAATTTCCAGACCTTATTCATTCTGTCAAACCCGAACCCGATAGAGAAATTCCTCAAGCAGCTTCGGCACACGATACATTTTACGATTTTGTTTCTCTGACTACCGAAACATTGCACAATCAAATTTGGCTAATGAGCGATAGAGGAATTCCACGTAGTTATCGAATGATGGAAGGTTTTGGCATTCATACCTTTCGTTTGATTAATGAAAAAGGAGAAGGACATTTCGTAAAATTTCATTGGAAACCTCTACTAGGCGTTCATTCTGTAACGTGGGACGAAGCTGTCAAAATAAACGGTGCTGATTCGGATTTTCATCGTAGAGATTTGTGGGACGCTATCGAAGCAGGACAGTTTCCAGAATGGGAATTATGTTTTCAGATTGTGCCAGAAGCCGACGAACACAAATACGATTTTGATTTACTTGATGCCACAAAACTTATTCCTGAAGAGCTAGTACCTGTTCAGAAAGTAGGAAAAATGACGCTTAATCGCAATCCTGATAATTTCTTTGCAGAAACCGAACAAGTAGCTTTCCTACCCGACCATTTAGTTCCAGGAATAGATTTTTCGAACGACCCTTTATTACAAGGAAGGTTATTTTCTTATAGAGATACGCAGCTTTCTCGTTTGGGAACAACCAATCATCACCAGATTCCTATCAACAAACCTATCGTTCCTGTTCACAATAATCAGCGTGATGGACACATGCAGAGCGATATTCCGAAAGGAAAAACGGCTTATTTTCCTAATAGTTTGGGTGGTGGCTGTCCACATTTGGCAAAGATAGCAGAAGGAGGATTTGAGTCATATCAAGAGCGAATAGATGGGAAGAAAATC
Organism: uncultured Cytophagales bacterium; assembly: GCA_963761725.1. Classification (GTDB taxonomy): domain Bacteria; phylum Bacteroidota; class Bacteroidia; order Cytophagales; family Bernardetiaceae; genus Bernardetia. The sequence continues at coordinate 164,989 of CAVXHP010000008.1, forward strand.
AGAGCTAGAAGTGAGAGTTTTTCAGACCATTTTTCGCAGCCAGCACTTTTTTATAGAAGTTTGAAAAAATGGGAACAAGACCATGTTGCAGAAGCCTATACGTTTGAGTTGGGAAAATGTACCTACCCTCATATTCAAGAGCGAATGCTTTGGCTTATTTCACAGATTGATGAAAATTTGGCTCAAAAAGTAGCTGAAGGTTTAGGAATGGATGTTCCGAAAGATATTCAAAGACCTATTAATCAAGCCTTAGGAGCAGATGCAGACGTGGAAAAACACCAGCCACCAAAAAAGAAAAACTACTTAGAAAAGTCAGACGCATTAAGTCAAACCCATATCAAAACGAAAAGTATAGCTACCCGAAAAATAGCTGTTTTGGCTGCCGATGGATTTGATATGAAGAGTTTCAAGAAGATGTCAGACGCACTAAAAAAGGAAAATGCGATGGTGAAGATTGTTGCTCCTCATGGGGGAACAATTACGTGTAATGAAGGAATGGAACACAAAGTAGATGCTGCTATTATGACAACAGAGAGTGTACTTTTTGATGCTGTATTTATTCCAGCAGGCAAAAAGTCTGTTGATGAATTAATGAAAAAAGCGAAGTTTAAGAAGTTTGTCAATGAAGCCTTTAAGCACTGTAAAGCAATAGCCGTAGCAGGTGAAGGTGAAGAACTTCTCAATCAGACACACGTGAAAGACTACAAAGACGATAAAGCTGTTTTTGTAAATGCTGCTCCGAAGGAATTCATAGAAGCAATCGCAAATCATTGAAACTGGGAACGTGAGGCAGTAGCTAAAGATATTCCTGCTTAGAGTTTTCAAATTTTTTATAGGATAAACTGAAAATTCCTCATTCCAATCAAAAAAAGGAATGAGGAATTTTTTTAGAAAAACTTTGTCAATAGTCTATAATCATTCTTTGACAATAGTTCAAACTATTTTGAGTAGTTTTGTCTATGAAAAAACTTGACATTCGAACTCATAGATGTTATTCAATATTTGCAACCTTTACGAGAGGGTGGTTCACTTCCTGCTATCGTCCGAGGGGATGATGATTTTTTGTATGTCTTAAAATTTAGAGGTGCAGGACAAGGCAAAATGGCATTAATAGCAGAATTTGTGGGTGGCGAACTGGCACGAGCCATCGGTCTAAAGGTTCCCGAACTCGTTTTTATGAATCTTGATGAGTCCTTTAGCAAAACACAGCCTGATGAAGAAATTCAAGATTTATTAAAGTTTAGTGTTGGTCTCAATCTTGGTTTGCAATTTTTGTCTTCTGCCATTACTTACGACCCACTTGTTAATACTGTTGATACTACGATTGCTTCAAAAATAGTTTTATTAGATAGCATTATCAGTAATATTGACCGAACAGATAAAAATACGAATTTATTACATTGGAATAATGAGTTGTGGATAATTGATAATGGAGCAAGTTTTTATTTTCATCACAATTGGGATAATTGGGAAACTCATTTGACTAGAACTTTTCCACTTATCAAAGATCATGTACTTTTACAGAAAGCTGAAAAATTAAACGAAGCTGCAATAGAAATTAAAAACTTGTTAAGCAAAGAGGTAATTAGCGATATTGTATCAGCTATTCCAGAAGACTGGTTGATTATAGAATCCACTACTATGACTCCTTCCGAAATGAGAGAAGCCTACATCGAATTTATAACCACCAAGATTTCCAATATTGATTTATTAGTTAAAGAAGCTATTCATGCTAGATAGTCAAAACATGCAAGAAAAATTTGTATTCAAATACGCAATTATCAGAATTGTTCCAAAGGTAGAACGAGAAGAATTTTTTAATGTCGGTGTCATTGTTTTTTGTAAAAGAAAGAAATTTTTGGATATAAAATACAAAATTGATGAAGCTAAGTTAAGAGCATTTTCATCTGAAATAAAATTGGAATTATTTGATGATTATTTGAAGGCGTGGAAGTTAGTTTGTGAAGGAAAATCTGCTAGTGGAAAAATAGGTCAGTTAGAATTATCCGAGCGTTTTGGTTGGCTGACAGCAAGTAGAAGCACAATAATCCAAAGTTCCAAAACCTATTCTGGATTAGAAAGCGACCCAAAAAAAGCATTAGAGGATATATTTGAAATGTACGTTTTATAAACAAAATATTCAAAACGCTACCAATTAAGACTTTCTATATCTCATATGTTTTCTTTGAAAACTATTTTATTCAAATGAAAAGAAGGTTTTCAAGAGTAGTAAGTGGAGAAGATGCAAAAACTGAAAAGAGCTGAGTAAGCAGAGAACAATAAATAAAAAATATACTCAAAATTTACAAACAGTTTGTATGCTTAATAAAAATTAGTTTTGATTTTTGACAACATGAGTGTTATTGATAAAAATAAAGGCTCTTAATTAGGTTTTGGACTGATGATAATAAAAACTTGGTTAATTCATCTATTAGCAAAATATTATTTCGCTTTTTCCATAGCACAGGGTTTGCAAACCTTGTGCTATGGAAAAAACAATTCTTTTGAAGAATACTATTTGGTAAGCACGAAAATTATTTATTATCAGTCCAATACTAAATAAGAGCCTATTTTTCTTAAAAAATAAGCACTTACCTAATTCAGAATTGATTATACTTATATTACATTTCAATAAACCATTACCATAAATCAGAAACAGAGAATAAAAATAAAACAGTACAAAAATGAAAAAAATAGCCTTACTACTCATCTTACTAACCTTTGGATGTATTTTTACATCAAATGCACAAACTGAAATTGAAAAAGTCATAGAAACTGTCAAGAAAGCAGATATTGAAGGTCATATTTATTTCCTGTCTGATGATGTTTTGAAAGGACGAGCAACAGGTTCTCCAGAACTAAAAATAGCAGCGTCTTATTTAGCAAACAATTTGCGTCGTTATGGTGTAAAACCAAATCCAAAAACAGGAACCTATTATCAAGAAGTAAAACTTAAAAGTAGCTCCCTTCCAAAAGATATATCTATTAAAATAGACAATCAAATCATTGCAGATTACGCACTCATCAATGCTGTTGCAATTGAATCAGATAAAGATGCCATTTTTCTAAACTATGGTTTGGCGGATGATTACAAAGATAAAGATGTAAAAGGTAAAACAATTGTAGTCAAAGCAGGTAATGCAGAAGCTAGTAATCCAAGAGCTACTTATGGATTATATCAAACAAAACAGAAGTTAGCTAAAAATAATGGTGCAATTGCAGTTATTGAATTATTAAATACAGATGATAGTACTTGGACTTTTATAGAACACAATTTTAATCAATCTAGCCTGACTGTTGATTTGGGTAACGATAAAAAAATAGAAAATAATATACCACATATTTGGGTTTTAGATAAAGAGGAGCAAATGACAAAACAGTTTAGCACTCTCAAAACTATACCTACTAAAATAGCCATTAGTGAAAAACAAACAGAAACAATTATCTCACAAAATGTCATTGGTATTGTTGAAGGTACAGACGAAAAGCTCAAAAATGAATACATTATCTACTCTGCACATTACGACCATGTTGGTATTGGAGAGCCTGATGAAACAGAAGATACAATTTATAATGGAGCCAGAGATAATGCTGTTGGTACCACAACAGTTTTGAGTATGGCTGAAAATTTAGCAAAACATCCCACCAAACGTTCGGCATTATTTATTTTATTTACAGGAGAAGAAAAAGGGTTGTTAGGCAGTCAGTATTATGTAGAAAATCCAGTACTGCCCCTCAATCAAATGGTGTACTGTTTTAATAGCGATAATGCAGGATATAATGATACTTCGGTGATATCTGTCATAGGATTGACCCGAACTACCGCAGAAAAAAATATCACAAAAGCAGCAGAAACTTTTGGCTTAAAAGCAATTGAAGACCCTGCTCCAGAACAAAATTTGTTCGATAGAAGTGATAATGTACACTTTGCCAAAAAAGGAATTCCTGCTCCTACATTTTCTTTGGGTTTTACTTCATTTGATGGCGAACTTACCAAATATTACCATAGACCTGCGGATGAAGCACACACATTAGATTATGATTATTTGTTAAAATTCTTTCAGTCTTATGTCTTAGCAGGACGTAATATTGCCAATGACCAAGAAACACCAAGATGGAATGAAGGTGATAAATATGAAGAAGTATCAAAACAACTTTATGAAATAAAAATTGATAAAGATTAGTTTTTATAATCCAACATCAAAGGAAGTCATATTTTGTCTAAAAAATAATTGCTTTATTATTTATCACAATTTTTTAGTATTTTTGAAGCATATTCAAAACTATTGTAGTCAATTCTGAATTTGTATGCAGTGTACTATATAGATTTAGTAAAAACTAATAAACTGAACGACAAAACTCCAAATACGATATGGCAAAAGAAATGAAAATACCTACGGTTGGCGAATCTATTACCGAAGTAGTGATTGCAAACTGGCTTGTAGCAGATGGCGACCATGTAGAAATGGACGACCTTATCTGTGAATTAGAATCTGATAAAGCAACTTTTGAGGTTCCTGCGGAAGCCGAAGGGATTATACGTTTTAAAGCAGAAGCTGGCGATACATTAGAAATAGGCGCACTTCTTTGTGTAATTGAAGGAGCAGAAGGTGAAAGCAATGCTAAAGAAAATAAAGAAGACGATACAAAGAAAGAAAAGACAGAAAGTAAAAAAGAAGAGTCAAAAATAGAAACTTCTTCTGCAAAATCTGAAGCCTTCGTAATGAAAGTTCCGACAGTAGGAGAGTCTATTTCAGAAGTAGTATTGGCAAACTGGCTCGTAGAAGATGGCGAAGAGGTAGAATTAGACGACCCAATTTGTGAATTAGAATCTGATAAAGCAACCTTTGAAGTTCCTGCTGAAAAAGCTGGAAAAGTATTTCATATGGTAGAAGCTGGCTCTACACTTTCTATTGGAGATGATTTTGCCAAAATAGAAATGGGTGGAAATGGTTCTTCAACTAGTTCTTCTGATTCAAATAAAGAAGAAACTAGTGCAGAAAAGGCTCCAAATAGTGATATGTATTCTAGTGCAGATTCTGGTTATGCGAAAGGACACGCTTCTCCTGCTGCTTCAAAAATGTTGGCAGAAAAAGGAATTGATGCAAAAGACGTAAAAGGAACAGGAAGAGAAGGAAGAATAACTAAAGAAGATGCTCAAAATGCACAGAAATCATCTTCTACATCTGCACCTTCTCAACCAAAAGCTCCTGCTTCTTCTTCTAAGAAAGATCAAAAAGCACCTGTTACATCTACCGAAACACAAGGCGACCGCAGTACAAGTACAGAACGTATGTCTTCACTTCGCAAAACGATTGCAAGACGTTTGGTAGCTGCCAAAAATCAAACGGCAATGCTGACTACTTTCAATGAGGTAGATATGTCGGCAGTAATGGAAATGCGTAAGAAATACAAAGACCAATTTAAAGAAAAAAATGAAGTTGGTTTAGGTTTTATGTCTTTCTTTACAAAAGCTGTAACAATGGCACTCATGGAAATTCCAGGTGTAAATGCTCAAATTACAGGCGAAAAAGAAGACGAAATTTTGTATCACAATTACGCTGACGTTTCGATTGCTGTTTCTTCTCCTCGTGGTTTGGTTGTTCCTGTTATTCGCAATGCAGAAAAATTATCATTTGCAGGCGTAGAAAAAGAAGTAGTTCGTTTGGCTATAAAGGCTAGAGATGGAAAACTGACTATTGATGAGATGACAGGTGGAACATTTACTATCACAAATGGTGGTATTTTTGGTTCAATGCTCTCTACTCCAATCATTAATGCTCCTCAATCAGCTATTTTAGGACTTCACAATATTGTTCAGCGTCCTGTGGCGATTGATGGAAAAGTAGAAATTCGTCCGATTATGTATGTTGCTCTTTCGTATGATCACCGTATTGTAGATGGAAAAGAGTCTGTAACTTTCCTTTATAGAATCAAGGAACTTATTGAAGATCCTTCAAGATTACTTTTGGGAGTTTAATAATTAATTACGAATTGGAAATTACGAATTACGAAAAAATGACTTTATCAAAGTAAATATCTTTAAACTATAGTCGTAATTCGTAATTTTTAATTCGTAATTATTTCCTATTGAATTGGTAATTCCACAAAAAAAGTAGTTCCCGTATTTTCACCAATATTTTCGGTTTCAAACCAAATTTTGCCATCATGTTTTTCTATAATTTTTCTGACAATATTAAGTCCTAGACCAGTTCCCTCTCCTGCTGGTTTGGTAGTAAAGAAAGCATCAAATATTTTTTGTTGAACTTCATCTGGAATTCCTGCTCCTGTATCTCTTACCGAAATAAGAATTTTATTTTCTTGCTTTTGAGTAGTCAAATATATTTTACCTTTTCTAGTTGTACTTTTATCTATAGCTTGAATCGCATTATGAAGTAAATTTGTCCAAACCTGTGCTAACTCATCCTCATACGCATTTATCAAAGGTAAATCTTCCATTTTTCTAACTACCTCAATTCCATATTTGAGTTTATTTTGATAAAGAATCAATGTGTTTTCTAAGCTCTTATTGATATTTGTAGGTTTTTTTTCGCCTGTATGGTCTTGACGAGAAAAGTTTTTGAGTGTAATAATAATTTTTGATGCTTTTTCAGTTGCAATTCTGACAGTTGCATTACTTTTCATAATTGTAGATATTTTATAAATAGAATGAAAAATATCCATAGCTTGAGGTAATTCTAAGAAAGGCTCATAGAGTTCTTGGTATTCATTTAATCCTGTATCAACTAGAATATCAGCAATTCTATCAGCTTGATGAATATCTCTATCATCAAACTCAGCAATCAGTTTGTACTTCATACTTCTTTTTTCTCTTGAAGAATATATATTATTTATTTCTGCTGCTTTTTCGATTATTTTATTAAAATCATCTAATTGCTTTTCAGAAAGTAATTTTAAGGTCTTAGGCAAGTCTGAAAATGTGCTTTTTAGCATTTTGAAAATAGTACCAGCCGAAGAACGAATTGCTCCCAAAGGCGTATTTATTTCATGAGCAATACTAGCGACAAGCTGTCCTAGAGTTGTCATTTTTTCGTTATGAATAAGCTGTGATTGAGTTTCTCTTAACTGATTTAATGTCTTTTGAAGTTCTTTATTTTGTTCTTGTACTTTGAATTCTGTTTCTTTTAAATTATCAATGTTCTGCATAATACCTGTCCAAGTGATTCCTCCATCGTCCATGTGAGTAGGTTTGGAGGTAGCATGTACCCAAGTTTCTTTTCCATCTTTTAGAAGACGAAGTTCGGATTCCCACTTTTGCATCGTTTCGGTAGATTGCTTTACAGAAGACTTAAAACCCAATAAATCCTCTGGGTGTATGGCTTCAAAAATCTCCGTAGATTTATTATTTAAAATCGTTTTTGGATCTATTCCCAAGATAAATTTAGATCCTTTACTGACTAAAGGAAATGAAACATTGCCTTCACTATCTCTTCTAAACTGATAAATCATGGCAGGAACGGCATCAAAAATTTGTTCTATTTGTTGTTTTTGATAAGCTAAATCTTGTTGCATGTGGAACATTTCCCTAATTCCTTTTCTAAGTTCTTGTTCAGAAGCAGCTAAATCTTTATTTTGTTCTTCAATGATTTGTTCGTACTCTTTCTGTTTAGTAACGTCTTGAATAATTCCAAAAATACGCATAGGATTTTGATTTTCATCTCTCATCAAAATAGCTCTGGTATGAAGAAAACGAGTTTTTCCCTCAATAGGAACTGTACGATAACTTTTTTCATAGCTTTCCAATTTTCCTTGTATCATCATCTCTATATTATCATCAATTTCATCTATATCTTCTTGATGTATTACAGTTCCGGCGACTGTTCTTGCTATAGGATTTGTTACGTTTACACCAAATATTTTTTGAGCTTGCTTGTCCCAATATACCTCTTGATTATTTATATCTAACTCCCATAAACCAATTCCTGTATTATCCAACGTAAACTCATAGCGTTCTTGATTTTTTTGAATCTCTTGCTTTGCTTTTTCTAACTCTCGTACTTTTTCTTGTATCTGAAGCTCTGCTTCTGTTTGTGGTGTGATGTCTTGAGTAACTCCGAAAACCGAAATAGGCTGATTATTTTCATCTTTTATCAATACTACTTTAGAATCATAGTATTTTATAGAATCCTTGGTAAGATTTACACAATACTTCATGTGGTGAGTCGGAATCTTTTGCATGATTAAATCCTCAAACATTTGATTCATGACAACACGAGTTTCCTCAGGTATTTTTGCTGAGGCAATTTCATTATTCATTTCTTCAAACTCAGTAACTCCAAACATTTTTCTAATCTGTTTGTCCCAGTATCCTTTATGAGTTACTAAATCATACTCCCATAATCCAATTCCTGTTTTTTCTAGCGTAGTAGAAAGTTTAGTTTGAATATCTTGTATTTCTTGTTGAGATTGTTCTAGCTCATTTACTTTTTGTTTGAGGTTTAATTCATCTTGTTTTTGAGGTGTAATATCTTGTAATGTACCATATAATTCGATACATCTACCGTCTTTCAGTTGAGGAATCCCAATAATACGAACCCACTTATGCTTTCCTCTAAAATTGATGATTTCTAGTTTTTCATCAAATGGTTTGCCTTCTTCTCTAGCTTCTTTTACAACTTGGATTGCTCTTTCTCTATTTTCTCCTTTTTTGAAAAAGCTTATTTTTGCAGGTGTATCTAGCTCAACACCTTCAGGCAATTCGTAGATAGATTGAATAATTTTGTCCCATTCTATATCTCTTGTATTTGTGTCATACTCCCATGTTCCAATACTTGCGCTTGCGTTGCAGGTTTCTAATAATTTACTTGTACGTAAAAGTTGGTTTTGAGAAATTTCTAGCTCTTCAAGTTTTTGTTGAAGACTGATTTCATTACTTTTTTGTTTGTCTATGTTGTGAAATGTTCCATATACTTCTACACATTTTCCATTTTCAAAGACAGGAATTCCGATAGTTCTTATCCAAATTTCATTTCCTTTTACTGTAACGATTTTTAGTTGTTCATCATAAGACACTCCCTCTTCCACAGCTTTTGTAAATGCTCTAGTAATGATTTCTCGGCTATATCCTTCTTTATAGAAAAGAATCCCTTTTTCAGGAGTAACTACAAAATCATCATTCATTTCGTGTATCTGCTGCGTAATTTTATTACCAACGACTACACCTTCATCTAAATTAAATAGCCATGTTCCAATCTGTGCTGTTTTATTAGAAGCATCTAATAGTTTTTGTGTGTGAGTGAGTTTATGATAAGTAGTTTCTAACTCTTCTATTTTTTCTTCTAGTGTTAGTTCAGTTTCTTTTTGTATTGTTATGTCTTGAAAAGTACCATAAAGTTCAACACATTTTCCATTTTCCATTATTGGTTTTCCTATGGAACGCACCCATTTTTTGTTTCCTTTGTAGGTAATTATTTGAAACTGGTCATCATAACTTTTTCCTTCTTGAATAGCCAATGCAACGTGTTTTGTAATTCTTTCTTTATCTTCCTTTGTATAAAAGGAAACTCCAATTTCTACATCAGCTACAAAATCATCATCTACTTCGTGTATTTCTTTTATAATCTTATCCCATTTGGTAAAATTTGTTTTTATATCTAATTCCCAAATCCCAACTTTTGTATTTTCATTACAACTTTGAAGCAATCTCTGAGTATGAGCCAACTGTTTTGCTTTTTCTTCTCTTCCTTGTTCGGCTACTATTTTGTCTGTAACTTCTATACCCACACATTGAATCTCAGTAATATTTTTTTGATTATCCAAAATGGCTGAATATTCCCATTCTGTATAAATAAAATCTTCTGTAAATTGCTTTTTATCTTTATCAAAAATAGGCTTTCTAAGTTGCACAAAAACAGATTTATAAGGATTTTCAAAACACTTTTGCACAGCTTCAATACATTTTTGATGGTCTTCTCCTACGATGGCAGTCATAGAAGTTTTGTCCATTATATCTCCTCTATCAAAATTAAAACGCTCGCAAAAATAATTATTTACATACGAATAATTCCCCTCCAAATCTGTTCGGACAATAAAAATAGAGTGATTATTAAGAATAGATTCATACCTACTGACTAACGAATTTACATTTTTTTGAGTAACTTCTTTATGACCAATTAGCAAATAAGTAGGTTGTTGATTTTCGTCTTTTACCTCTAAAAATGAAAACGAAAACCAAATAATAGAACCGTCTTTGTGATAAAAACGGATTGTTTTTTCGGAGTTATTATTTTTTTCAGTAGTGGTCAAAGAAGTATAAATGTCTTCTAAAATTTTTCTGTCTTGTGGATAGATAATTTCTAACAAAACCTTATTATCAACACAATTTATATCATACCCTAGAGCTTCACAAAAAGCAGGATTTACCCATTTTTTATCTAAATTTTCCAAACTCCAAAACCATAAACCATTGACAGCTTCTTCTTGAATAAAATCAAAAACGGTTTCGTTCTTTTTTAAAAGTTGATAGAGTTGTTTTTTTAGAGCGTTCATAAATCTTTAAAATGTAAAAGGGGAGGTAATAATAACATGAACTCGGGATTTATTTAGGAATAAATACCCTAGGTTTTTCTGGATATACATGAATAAGCTACTATTGTAGCGCACATGTGCGTAAATGCGTTTATAGGTTTTCTATGTCTAGAATATTCCAAGTCGAAGACAGTTATTAGAATATCATTCACAGATTCTATAAGAGCTCTTTTTCTTAGTGTGTATTTTTCCTTTTAGTGTGATGAGTTTATTCGGCACGCCACGTTTTTCCTCTTGAAATATCTCGCCACATTTCTTTCCAAAACTCTTTTGAATGATGTCCAGAATTTACAATTTTGTGGTCTTTTCCTAAAAGTTCCTTTTCAGTACATTTAGAAATACGACAAAACTCTTCATTTACTTTCGTTATTTTTCCTTCTTTATCAGCTATCGAAACAATGGCACTTCTATCAAGTGCATTGACTAAAGATTGGAGTTGACTCTGACAGTTTTCTATTTTTTTTTCGGTAGTCATTTTTTCTGTATTACACTATTTTCCTAATTTTTTTGATTGAATAATTAAACAACAAAATAATTTTTGAAATACTATTTTTTACTACTTACTTTTTCATAAAATGGATTTGCAAAACAATTACTATGAAAAAATGTGGTTCTCTGACAATTTTTGAACTTACCTTTATTATAAGAATTATCTTGTATTTTAAATTGGTCTGTACCGAAGATCTGACCAGTTTAAAATATGTATTTAAATCAATATGAGTGTCATCGCTGAAAATCAAAATAAGCATTTACTAGCTACAGAGTAGCTAAACCTTTGTAGAATAGAATAAAAAATCAATTTCAGAAGCTACAGAGTAGCGTAACTTTATTTTAATTACAAAACAGTTAGGTTACGCTACTCTGTAGCTTTAATAGAGTTCGTTTTTTGATATTCTACAAAGGTTACGTTGCTCTGCAACTGAAAATCATATACTTAAAAATGACACTCATATTGTAAATGTAAAGTTTCAAAAAGGCTTATTTTTTTCAAGTCAGACCTTTGGTACAGACTTAAAAAAAATATAAGATAGATTTATTTTCTACCAAAAATTGTCAGAGAACCAAGTAAAATTATACCTTTCGCTAAAAATAAAATTTTAGATGTTTAATTTATGTTGCATTAATTTACTATTTTTTACTATTCTATACAACATTTTTTTGATAAAGTAGAACATAATTTTGATTTTTCATTAAAACTTAAATCAACT